>NZ_QNRR01000001.1 GCF_003315205.1 Roseimicrobium gellanilyticum
CGGCCTGACACTGCCTTCCTTCGTTGAGCTTGGCTTCTCATAGCGATGACAAGCGTAACTTCGCCTGCCTTGCTTTTGAAGCACGTCACACTCCAAGACGTAAAGCGCAGAGCTGAGCCGATGTGGATGATTACTGCTCCCTGGGGAGGTCGATTGCGATGTGACAGGCTTCTGGAGAAGCCTTCTACGTTCTCAACCGCCCGTGCTCTTCTGCGCCCTCAGTTCGACGTCGGCTCCACCTTCACATCCGTCACGGAGGGAAGGCCGGCGCCCTTGTCCGTGGCAGGCTTCTTGGCGGCATGAGCAGACTCTTTGCGTGCCTTCCACCATTCAAACACAATCGGCAGGATGGACACCACGATGATGAGGATGATCGTCGCTTCGAAGTTCTTTTTGATGATGGGAATGTTCCCCAAAAAGAAGCCCGCGAGCGTGAGGCTCACCACCCACACAATCGCACCCATGATGTTGAAATAGGCAAAGGAGGCATACCGCATGCGGCCGATGCCAGCCACGAAGGGAGCGAACGTACGCACGATGGGCACGAAGCGCGCGAGCACGATGGCCTTGCCACCATGCTTTTCATAGAAAGCCTGTGCCTTCAGCAGGTAGTCCTTACGAAGGAAGAGGCCGTTGTCCTTGGTGAACACCGCCGGGCCCATGCGCCGGCCAATGGCGTAGTTCACCGCATCGCCCAGGATGCCCGCCACGCACATGAGGGGAATCACATACCAGAGGTTCAGTTCATTGCCGATGGCTTCATTCGCAGCTACGGCGCCCACGGCGAAAAGGAGGGAGTCACCGGGCAGGAAAGGAGTCACGACCAGGCCGGTCTCGCAGAAAATGATGAGGAACAGCAGACCATAGATCCACACGCCATGCTGACGGATGAAGTCCGGCAGGCTCTCATCGAGATGCATGACGAAGTGGAGGAAGTCCTTGATCATTTCCATAGGCGGGGCGGACTCTACACCCTGAGGGAGGGTGGGAAACTGAAAATTGCGTCGCTCAAACCCTCTGGCTGAAGGCCGTCAGGACGGGCTCAAACTCCTCGTGCCGGTCCGGGTGGTACTGGTGGCACTGAAAGCCCAATTTCCTGCCCGTCTGGATGTTGTCCGGCAGGTCATCGATGTAGAGCGTGCGCTCTGGCTCCAGGCCGAAGGTCTTGATGGCCTCCTGAAAGATGGGTTCGTGAGGCTTCATGCACCGGGCCTCATGGGAATAGATGCCCCCTGCAAAAAGCCCGAACACGTCGAATTTCTCAAACAGCCATGTCTTGTGCAGGCCGCTGGTGTTGGAGAGCAGGTAGAGCGGTACCTGTCCTGTGAGCTGCTTCACCCGCGCGATCATCGGCTCATTCGCCGTGAAGATGTCGCCCCAGATTTCCACGAACTCCGCACGCGTCCCGCGGAATCCAATGCGCTTCACGCTTTGTGCGATGAAGTCGTCATCCGCAATGCGTCCGCTCTCCAGGGCATCCTTGAAGGGAGCGAGCAGAGCCAGCACCTCCTGACTGGTTGCGTCACTCTGCGCGGCGAATTTCTGGGCGGCGTGCGTGAAGTCGAAACGTACCAGCACGTTACCGATGTCGAAGAGCAGGGCCTGCGGCATGTCGTTGCTAAAATTCAAGCGGGTCGGGAATGGTCCAGCACCACATGCGCGATGCGCATGGCCGCGTCCGGCATGCTGTGGGCGAGCATGTTCGCTTTCATGCGGCGGGCTTCGGCGCGGTTGTGCTCCAGCATCTTCGCCGCTTCACGGCCTGTCTCCTCGGGAGTGCGCGTGGTCACCCCGCAGCCGTGGCTGGTGAGCAGTTCCGCATTTCCCTCCTCCTGACCAGGTACTACATAGTCGATGATGGCCGGGCAGGTGGCCGCGAGTGATTCATGCAGGATGGCACCCCCTGCCTTGCAAATCACGAAGTCATGCGTCTGCAGCAGCTTGGGAATCTGGTTCGTCCATCCCATGACTTCGATGTCCGCCTTTGGCAGGGAATCAGTGAAGCTGCGTACCACGTGGTGCAGGCGCGAGGCATGCTTGCCCACCGGCAGCGTCAGCCTCACTCCGGCAGCGACGAGCGGTCGCAGGGATTCGAGCGTTCTGGCGACGTGAGCTACTCCGGTGGAGGGCAGGTACAGCATGCGCCCGTGGGCGGAAATGCACTCTTCCGGCTTCGGTGGTGTCAGGAAATCCAGGCTGACTGGAAAACCGGTGATGTGAACCTTCTCCGGTTCCGCGCCCAGTTTCACTGCACTGTCCTTGGAGGCCTCATCAGCCACGCAGTAGCCATCACTGGGGGCGATCAGCCACAGGGGATGGATGCTGATGGAGTCCGTGACCACCGTGTACACCGGCGGCACACGGTGCCCCATGGTCTTGATCTGCCCCAGCAGCTTCGAGTAAATGGGGTAGGTGCAGACGATGGCACGCGGCTGGTGCTTCTTCAGCAGTTCCCCGATGGCATTGCGCAGTCCGGCGGTGATGTCCGGTTTGCTGTCAAATTTCATCCCGCCACTGTTCCGGTAGAACCACGCCCATGCCTTTGGAGCACGTGTGATCAGCATCTGGTAGTTCTGCTTCATCAGGGGCGCGAAGACTGGATGCGCCTCATCAAAGACATCCACCACCAGGTGTTCTTCCTGGGGAGCGAGACGTTCCAGCGCGTTGCGCACATTGCGCGCCGCCGTGTTGTGTCCGTCGCCGAAGCCTGCCGTGAGTAGAAGTATCACCGTGAGTAAGGGAAATAGCCGTGCCGCAGAAGAGTGCGAAGGAAAAATGACAAATTAGACACGGCTCCCCAGTCCCTCCCTAAATCGGGATGAATCTTGTCATGAATCGGTTTTGGCTTGTGTCTTCCCGGTCAGAATCTTGAATCAGGCATGGTCATCGGCATCACGGGAGCATCGGGATTCATTGGCAAGGCGCTGGCCCTCGCGGCGAAGGAGCGCGGGCACAAGGTCGTGGCCTTCACCAGAAAGAAGAACGGTGGCCTGCCCAATTTCGATGAGACCCGCGTGATTGTACCCACGGGGGATAAACCCGCGCTCGACCCCTCCGGTCTCGATGCCCTTGTGCACCTCGCCGGCGAGAGCGTGTACGGCTACTGGACTACCGCGAAAAAGCAGCGCATCCGTGACAGCCGTGTGGACCTCACCCGCCGCGTGGTGGATGCGCTCCAGGCTTGCAAAGAGGACGGCCCCAAGGTCTTCCTCTGCGCCAGTGGCACCGGAGCCTATGGTGACCGGGGCGATGAAATCCTCACCGAGTCTTCCAAGCGCGGCTGGGGATTTCTCGCGGATGTCTGTGCGGAATGGGAACGTGAAGCTGCCCGTGCGGCCACCTTTGGCACGCGTGTCGTGTATCTGCGCACTGGCATGGTGCTGGGGCAGGGTGGAGGTGCATGGCCAGTCCTGCGCCGTGTCTTCAGCCTGCGCTTGGGTTCCCGGCTGGGTGATGGCCGGCAGTGGGTGCCCTGGATTCACCTTGATGATGAGGTGGGCCTCATCCTCGAGGCCATCGAAAACCTTGGCTACAGCGGCCCGGTGAACCTCGCAGCGCCCAATCCGGTGACGAATGCGGAGATGACCCGTACCATCGCGAACCTGCTGAATACCTCCACCTTCATCCCCGTGCCCGGATTCGCCTTGAAGCTGGTGATGGGAGAGTTCGGCAGCGTGGCGCTGGAGAGTGCCCGGGCGAAGCCTGAGGTAGCCTTGAAGAATGGCTACGAGTTCAAGTACACCGACCTCGAGCACGCTCTCGCCATGTGCGTCTGAGGAAGTAGTCCGCAGAGCCTCGGCGGCCGCGCGTCTCGTGAGCATACTGCCGGGAGAAGGCAGAGGCGTTGATAAAACGGACCATCCAGGTGCTGTCGTATTCTGGGTATTGCGAATGCGATACCAGCACTCACCCACCGCCGAGGCTCGGCGGACTACTTTCTTCAGGTTGCCCGCATGCACATTTTCGTGTTCGATGGAGCCGTCATCCGCCTGACCCACCCGTCAGCTTCCTTTCTCCCGCATGTCCGCCGCCCAGACCACCATTGGCCTCGTCTATGATTTCGATCAGACGCTCAGCCCCGGCTACATGACGGATGACGTCGTTTTCCCGAATTACGGCATCAGCGTCGAGCAGTTCTGGAAGCGTAGCCAGGCACTCGTGGACAAAGAGGGCTACGACAATGAGCTCGCCTACCTGAAGACCATGCTGGACCTGCTCACGCCGGACCGGCCTACCAATGCTGAGCTGCGTGCACTGGGTCCGAAGCTGCGCCTCTACCCCGGTCTCCCTGAGATGTTCACCGAGCTGGAGGCCCTGCTTGGTCCCGACCATCGGGCTCTGGGCGTGCGCCTGGAGCATTACATCATCAGCTCAGGACTTCGCGAATTACTGGAGGGCAGTGTGCTCCGTCCGCATGTGAAGGCCGTGTTCGGTTGTGAGTTCGCGCAGGATCGCGAGGGCCGCATCAGCTTCCCGAAGCGCGTCATCGGCCATACCACGAAGACGCAATTCCTCTTCCGCATCAACAAGGGCATGCTGGAGCCGCATGAGGATGTGAATGATCACATGCCCTCAGACATGCGCCCCATCCCCTTCCAGCACATGATCTATCTGGGAGATGGCCCCACGGATGTGCCGTGCTTCACCCTCATGCGCCGGTACGGTGGCAATGCCATCGCTGTCTACAGCCCGGGAGACAATACCCGGAAGAGCTTCCGCAAATGCTGGCAGCTCAGCGCGCACGCGGATCGCGTGAAACACATCGCGCCTGCTGATTACCGCGCCGGGAGCCATCTGCGCCTCATGCTGGAGGAAATGATCTCCGAAATCGCCGATGGCATCGTGCGCCGGAAACGTGCGGAGGTAGACAGCTCCATGGTGAGTGCGCCGGGGTTTTAGAGCCCTGAGAGCATGCGACCCGTGCATTCAGCAACGCAGCGCCGGCTTTGTTGCAAAATGCGGTCATTCTGAAGCTAAAGCATGCCTCATGAGTTCCTCTTGCAGTGACAATCAACTTGCGAGAATCCCCCCTTCATATCATCCTGAAGGCTGGGCGTAGCTGGCGTAAGCCGCACGCTTAATCCCCCTTCCTTACAACCCCCAATGCCAAGCCTTCGCAAGCTGGGCGGCTTCATGTCGCTCGCAGGATCTTTGTTGTTTTCCATAACCAGCGTTTCCACGCTGACGGCGCAGACAAATACCTATACCGGCGCTACAAGCGCTTGGAGTGTGGGTACCAATTGGAGCTTGGGCGAGCCAACGGCAGCGCATGATGTGGTGCTTCCAGGCGTTGTTCCTGCAAGTGGAGGAACGATCACGCTTGCTGCGGGAGAGCTGGCGAACAGCCTTTCGTTTCTGAATTCTTACACGCTCACGGGCGGGAACCTCACGCTCACCACAGGAAATATCAGCGTGGATCCCACTTTCACTGGGACCATCAGTTCCGTACTGCAGGGTTCCGTGGGGCTTGCCAAGGATGGAAATGGGATCCTCGTGCTTGGGGGTGCGAATACCTTCACCGGTACGGTGAATATCAATGCCGGTACTCTCTCCATTTCAAACAACAACAACCTTGGGGCCGCCAGCAACGGCATCAATTTCACGGGAAGTGGCACCCTTGATGTCACTGCCGCAGTGACTGCCGGTCGTGCCATGTTCATCGACGCCGGCATTGTGGGCACGATGAATATCACCACGGGCGTTGTCTTCCGCATTGATGGGGTGGTCAGCGGAGGGGGCACTCTTTCGAAGAATACTTCCGGGACCCTCGTACTGGGCAATGCGGCGAACACCCTGAGCGTCATTACCAGTGCCGGTGGGAACCTCCTTCTCGAAAGCAGTGGATCGCTGGGTGATGCCTCCACCACGGTCAACATCAACGGCGGCACGATTGGTGCGGATGACAGTGGTATCAATACCTACACGGTAGGGACCTTGAACATCGGCGGGAATGTCCAGTTCGGGATCACGGCCTCAGGATTCACGGGGTCTCAGATCTTCAGCGGCACGGCGGTGGACTTGGGTGGAGCGGCCCGCACCCTGACCACCGACGAGGACGTGGTTTTCACCGGCATCGTGTCCAATGGCAGCATCGTGAAGGCGGGTGATGACTTCCTGCAGTTCAATAACAACCAAAACAGTTTCAACGGCCTGACTTTCAGCAACAACTCGTCTGTCTACCTCGGTGGCGATGATGTGCTTGGTTCAGGCATCATCACTTGGGCGGTGAGTGACGGACGTCTTCGGTCCAATGATGGCACGGCACGCATCCTGACGAACAACCTGGTTCTCAATGCCAATGCGATCTTCGGCGCAGCAAGCACCGGCAACCTGACGATTGGAAAGGTTGGTGGCACGGTGGACTTTGGGACAGGCACGCGCACCATCAACGTGGACTCGGTCACCACCACCTTCCTCAGCGCGGTGGTCAATGGCACGGGCATGAGCAAATCCGGCTCTGGCACGGCCGTGTTCCTTGCGAGCAATACCATCACGGGTAACGTCTCGATTGGTACGGGCAACATCACGGTGCGTGGTTCCACGGGCAAGCTGTCCACTGGTACGGGAGTTGTCACCGTGGGTGACAATAACGGCAATGATGAAAGCCTCACCATTGGTGATGCCGGAGACTCGCTGAGCGGCACGGTGGATCGTCTGTCGGATGGCACCACCCTCCGCTTCAATGGCAGCACTTCTGCCACGTTCAATGGTCCGGGGAATTCCATCACGGAAGTCATCGACGTACTCGATTTCGCCGCCGGCGTGGGCATCCTCACACTCAACCCTGCCGTGGGTGGTGAAATTCAGCTGAATGTCAACAATGCGACCGCCTCGCTCACCCGGTCCAACAACAACGCGATGGGCGTGATTCGTGGCACGGGACTCGGCCAGACAGGAGCGAACAGTACGCGTGTGATCTTCGCGGTCGCTCCGACCATGCTCGGCTTGGGAGGTACGGGAGCCAACACGAGCATCATCCCGTACTTGATTGGCGGTGACAGCACGACTGATGCTCCGGACACCTTCCTGACCTACGACGCTGTGAATGGAGTCAAGCCCCTGGCGGACTCGGACTACAGTGCCACGGTGACGGGCAGCCATGGCCAGAACGTCAGCGTGGGCGCCCTTGCAGAAACCATCACCGGAGATGCGTCCATCAACGCCCTGCGGTTGACGGCTGGAGGCTCGATTGCCATGAATGCTGGAGCCGATGTGGTGCTTCGTAGTGGCGCGCTCTTGTCGACGACGACCACGACCATCAGCGGACCTGGCACCCTGACCCTGGGTGAGTCTCTGGTGAATGGCACAGGACAGGGACGTCAGGGGGTGATTTTCGCCTCTGCAAATGCGACACCCATTCTCCTCACCATCAATGCCAACGTTGGTACTGCGGGTGGTTTGATCGTGGGAGACGCTGGGAGCACGGGCCACACCATCGTGCTGGGTGGAGACAACAAGATCATTGGCGGCATTGTCCTGAACGGTGGTACCCTCCGGGCAGGCAGCGCAGGAGCGCTGAATGACAACTACTTCAACGACCTGGTTCTGCGTGCCGGCAACAGCACCACGGGTGGAGCGCTTTCGACAACCCTTCAGGTGTTCGGCAACAACATCTCCGTCATCTTTGGGGGCAACGATCGTCTTCAGGGAAGCACCCGTATCCAGAACGGAGCTGCGACCGCCGGTACCATCACCATCCTGGCCAATGTGGGCAACAGCGATGGCAATGACGGGGTGCTCGAAAATGGAAGCGGTGGCGGGGTGCTGAACGTGGCGAAGCGTGGCGCCTTCCGCGTGCAACTGGAGTCGAACAATTCCTACACCGGCAGTACCGAGATATTCTCGGGCGAGCTTCGCGTGACGGGCTCTGGAGGGCGACTCAGTGGCACCACTTCGCTCAACATCCGTGGCGGCGGTAGCTTCTATACTTATAAGCAAAGCGACCAGAACGTGGATCGCGTCAACGATGGCGCTGCGGTGAACATGCACCAAGGCAGCTTCCTGGTGGACCAGAATCAAAGCGCATTCAACCTGGCAGAGACCTTGGGGGCGCTGAACATCCTCAACGGGGATAACACCATCCAGGTGGAAGCCTCTGTAGCGGCACAAACTTCGACGCTGACGTTTGCTTCGCTCAATGTTTCCTCGGGGGCCGTTGTGAACTTTACCAACGCTGCCCTGGCTGGTGACATCGGCATTGGTGAGGCGGACGACAACCGTGTGATCTTCACTGCGGACCCGGCGGTCACACTGGGCGGGATTATGGGTGGTAACGTCTACCACACGAAGAACTTCAACACCGGTACCACGCAGGACGTGGTGAACTTTGCCGGCTACGACATCGACACGGACGGCACCGGCACCGCCGATGTGGAGACAGGCGTGTATGCCTTTGCCGCCTATAATACAGGCGAGGAAAACACGTGGACCAGCACCACGGTGGCCAACCCAACTGCGGATGTGACGCTCACGGCAAGCCGGACCATCGAGGCCATTCGTCTCGGCGGTGGCATTGATATCACCATGAGCGCAGGACAGGTGCTCAACCTCACGACCGGTGGCCTGATCCACAATGGCACTGACAGCTCGATCTCCGGAGGCACACTCACGGCGGGTGGCTCTGCCGATGGCGAACTTTTCATCCGTACCGAGGACAACCTGAACACCACCACTCTCACGATTTCATCGGTCATTGCGGACAATGGAAGCGGCTCTGTGTCCCTTACAAAGACGGGTCCGGATAATCTGGTGCTCTCCGGGGCGAATACCTATACTGGACGTACCACCCTTTCCGGCGGCACAGTGAGCTTCACCGCGGACAGCGCATTCGGAACGGCTCCCACTTCCGCCACCGCCGGTCACCTGAGGTTGTACGGAGTGACGCTGGCGCAAACGGCCGACACAGGAACCATCACGATCGACGGAAACCGTGGGCTGGAGCTTGGAGGCACCACGAACATCATCAGTACTGCTGCGGGTTCAAACCTGGTGTACAACACCATGGGCATCACCAGCAATGGTGACGCCAGCCTCACACTTCAGGGCGACATTGACATGGCCATCGGTGGCAACACCACGATTGGTGGCAGTTTCACCATTCAGGACGGCGGTTCGGTCATTTCTCTGGGCGGCACGACCAATTCGATTGGCGGCAGCCTTATCGTAGGTCAGGCGCAGGGCACAACCACGTTCAACTATGGAGTGGCGGGAGGTACTCTGATCGTGGGAGCGAACAGCCCGAACACGTCGGTGCTTGAAGTGGGCACCCGCACCTCCGGCACGCTTAACACAAGCACTGGCATCCTGAACCTTGCAGGGTCCGATACCTTCATCGCCAATGTGGATCGTGTGCGCATTGGTGTGCTGACAGTGGATATCTTTCCAGACGCCGGTACCCGGGGTGTGGTGACATTTGGTACCAACGCGCATATCACGGCGGGTACTGAAGTGATCATGAGCGACAGCCAGAATGACGGGCTTCAGGGAACGCCCAGTACCATGACCTTCGGCAACGGTACGAGCAGCCTGACTTCACGGACCATCACCGTCGGTGCGCGCAAGGGGAATGCGACGATCTCCATCGCTGCAGGTGGCACCTTGAACCTGGGTGGCTTTGGAGAGCGCATGCTGGATCTCTTTATCGCGCGTCAACTCGCCACACAGACCGGCGTCACGAACAGCGGCACGCTGGACTTCTCCCAGGGCACTTTAATCGCCAGCATTGACGAGTTCGTCATCGCCGACAAATCCGGCCCCACCAGTGTGGCCGGCAGTGGTGGGGCGGGTGGTGCCACAGGTACAGTCACCTTGGGCAACAGCGCTCATAACGTGGTCGCCAATTCGCTTACCATGGCCCGCATCACGCAGGCTGCCTCGGGGGCTTTGGCTCAAGCAACGTATAACCAGGGTGGCGGCTCGACCATCATCCTGGGCAACATCCTCCTTGGTTCGCATGACGATGCGGCCAATGGCGCTGCCCGCGGCACGCTGAATATCACGGGTGGAGTCTTCACTGTGGGTGGGAACATTTTCAAGGCCGGCGCCGCCCGCAGTTCTGCCGTCATCATTGTGAATGGAGGCACACTCGACTTGCAGAACCAGGCTCATGGAGACACCACAGCGGGCACCTTCACTGGCAGCCAGCTGATCTTCCGCGCGGGCTCGATTGTCGATGGGGCATCTGTCACTCTCGATGGTGTGCGTGTGACTACCGCCACGGACGTGGGCAGCCATGAGGACGCGTTGATCCTGCGAGATGTGACGCTGGATGTGGATGTCTTCCTCACCAATGCCACCGCAGGCCTGGGGGGCATTCTCTATGAAGCCAATGGAAACGGCGCTGGCGGTATCATCAACGGGGATGTCGATTTGGGTACCGTGAGCCGTGACATCAATGTTGGAAACAGCACGGGAGCCAACGCAGACCTTACGATGGCCGGTCGCATCACCAACAGCGGCTCCATCAACAAGCAAGGCACCGGTACCTTGGTGCTCTCGAACGGAACCAACAACTACCAGGGCACCACCACCGTGAGCGCGGGGGTCCTGCAGGTGGGCCTCGCAGGTGTGGGCACCACGGGCACCGGGACCACGACCGTCACCACCACGGGCACTCTGGCGGGCACCGGCACAGTCACTGGTTCGGCGGCAACGCATGTGATTCAGGGTACGCTGCGTCCGGGTGACTTGAGCGGGGCTGGCATCGGCAATCTGAAGTTCGAAGGCAACCTCACGTTGGAAAGCACGGCGACCTCCTTCTTCCAGCTCGGCAGCCCAACGACCCCGGGCACTACCTACGACCGTATCACCGGCCTGAGCGCCAATGACACGATCATCGTGGACGGCACCATCAGTGCCGCAGAACTGAACGACAGCTTCTTTGGCGGCTACACGGGAGGAGCAGGGGATACCTGGCAGCTTCTCATGGACTGGACGACGATCAACCTCGCCGGCTTCAACGTGGGTACCAACCTGCGCACAGGCGCGGATGGCGTGAATGAGGGGGACCTGGACTTGCCGACCTTGAGTGCAGGCCTGTTCTGGGATGTCAGCAACTTCGGCAACAATGGGACGGTCAGCATTGTGCCGGAACCCGGGCGTGCGCTCCTGCTGCTGCTGGGTGTCGCTGGTCTGCTGATGCGCCGCCGTCGGCCCGGCCGACTGGCCTGAGGCCCCGACCCCCAAGAATCCATGTAAGCGGGCACTTGCACTGGCTGGCAGGTGCACTTAGGGAGTCGCGCGCCCGCCTGCCTGTGCGGCGTGCATTCCCCTGATTCTGTTTTTTCCAGTCGCTCTTTGATGTTCCAAGCCAAGCATTTTCATTTCCTCGGCATCTGTGGCACCGCCATGGGCTCCACGGCTGCCGCGCTACGCAAACAAGGCCACAAGATCACCGGCTCCGACAATGCGGTGTATCCTCCCATGTCCACCATGCTTGAGCAGTGTGGCATCGAGCTGATGAGTGGGTACAAGCCTGAGAATCTTCCTGCCGCCGCGGATGAGTATGTGGTGGGCAATGCCATTTCCCGGGGCAATCCGGAGGTGGAGGCGCTGCTGGAGCGCAAGCTTCCCTACACCTCCATGGCCGAGCTGCTCCGCCGTGAGGTGATGCAGGGCAAGCGCAACTTTGTAGTCACCGGCACGCACGGGAAGACCACCACCACCTCCATCCTCGCGTGGCTTCTGGAGGCGAATGGAAAAAATCCCGGCTACCTCATCGGTGGCGTGCCTGCGAATTTCGAAGTGGGCGCGCGATTCACGGATTCCGAGTACTTCGTCATCGAAGGGGACGAATACGACACCGCCTTCTTCGACAAGCGTTCCAAGTTCCTGCACTACCTTCCGGAGGCGGTGATTGTGAACAACATCGAGTTCGATCACGCGGACATCTTCAATACGCTGGATGACATCCTGCTCTCCTTCTCCCGTCTGCTGCGCATCGTGCCGCGCAACGGGAAGGTGTTTGTGAACGGCGACGAAGCGACCTGCCGCAGTCTCATCAAGGATTGCCCCGCGCCGATTGCCACCGTGGGCACGGGAGAGGGAAATGACATCAAGCTGCGCGTGACTGCCGGCACTCCTGAGTACACCGACTTTGAATTGAATGGTGTGCCCTTCCGCCTGCCGATGGTGGGTGAATTTAATGCACGCAATGCTGCCATGGCCGTGTGCGTGGCGAGTTTTGCAGGACTCACGGATGAAGAGATTCGCTCGGCACTCCTGACGTTCGGCGGCATCAAGAGACGCCAGACGGAGCGTGGCAAGGTGCGTGGCATCACCATCATCGATGACTTCGGGCACCATCCCACGGCCATTCGCGAGACGCTGCGTGGCCTGCGCCAGCGTTACACCGGCGCGCGTCTCTGGGCGCTTTTTGAGCCACGGTCGAATACCAGCCGTCGCAATGCCCTGCAACCTGACCTTATCGAGGCGCTCAAGGAAGCGGACGGCAGCATCGTCGCTGCGGTGAACCAGCCTGAGAA
The DNA here is from genome assembly GCF_003315205.1 of Roseimicrobium gellanilyticum. Taxonomy (NCBI): domain Bacteria; kingdom Pseudomonadati; phylum Verrucomicrobiota; class Verrucomicrobiia; order Verrucomicrobiales; family Verrucomicrobiaceae; genus Roseimicrobium; species Roseimicrobium gellanilyticum. The sequence continues at coordinate 12,483 of NZ_QNRR01000001.1, forward strand.
AGTTCCCCCGGGTCAGCTTCTGGATGTGGACGCCGTGGTCGCCGCCGTCTGTGCCGCAGGCCGGCAGGCCTACCACGAGCCAAACGTGGACGCCATCATCGCGCGCCTGAAGCCGCTCGCCCAAGAGGGAGATGTGGTCATCGTCTTCTCCAATGGTGGCTTCGATGGCATTCACCAGAAGCTGCTGGACAGACTGTAACCCGCGTATTGAGAGTCCATGGAACGCTGGCAGACGAACTAAAAGCACGCGCCTTCCGTATCCTCCATGGCCTCCTCCAATCCCTACGACCATCGCTCTCACGACTACCGCCTTCTGGTGAAGCGATGGAAGGCTTTCTGCAAAGACGCGAAGCTGAAGCTGCAGCCCTTTGCGTGCTCGGCGGAGGAGCACATCTACTTCATCGAAACCGCGCGTGAGCTCGCGGCGCAGGGTGAGCCGTGGATTTACATCTCCGCCGGGGTGCATGGCGATGAGTCAGCGCCACCGTGGGGACTGCTGGAGTGGGCAGAGGCACATGTGGACCTGCTGCGCAGGCATCCCTTCCTCATCTTTCCGGTGCTGAACCCCACCGGACTCATCCTGAACACGCGGGCGGACTATGCGGGCATGGACCTCAACCGGAACTTCAACCACCCCTCCGAGCCAGTCGTCGCCTCCTGGCGCAAGGTCATCAAGGGCCGGAAGCTTGCCATCGGACTCTGCCTGCATGAGGACTACGATGGACAGGGATGCTATCTCTACGAACTCAACGGCAGCAAACACATTCTGGGAGAGCGCATCCTCGCGGACACCTCCGTGTTGATCCCCAAAGACTGCCGGAAGCGTATTGATGGTCGGGCGGCCAAGGCCGGGCTCATCCGGCGAAAGGTGATACCGGAAATGACTGGCCAGCCTGAGGCGATTGTGTTGCACTTACACGGTGCCCCAATCACCCTCACGTTTGAGTCCCCCTCCGAGTTCTGCATCGTGGAGCGCATCGCGGTGCAGAAGCGGTTCATCGAATCCTCCCTGAAGCATGCGCTTGGTCTCACGTAGGACAGCCGATGTCGCCCACTGCTTCCCGCGTCTCCTTGCGGCGCTGACCCTCGCCGCGTGCATGGCCCTGTGCAGTTGTGCCATGGCCACTTCGAAAAAAACTGTGAAACCCTCTCTCGGAAAGGACACCTGGCAGAGCTACGACGGCAAGGTCATGCCGTGGAGTGACAAACCCGTCCAGGGGCAGAAGAAGCCCAAGGCCGTGGTCATTACCGTGCATGGTCTCAGCGGGGCCGCCATGGACTTCTGGATGCTGGAGGACGAGTGGCCGCGTCGCAACGTGGCTGTGTGTGGCATGCAATTGCGCGGCCAGGGGAATGACCCGGTGAAGCGCGACCGGGGAAATGTCTCCAGCGCGAAGGTGTGGCAAAAGGACCTCGTGACCTTCCACCAACTGGTGAGGGAGCGGTATCCCGGAGTGCCCGTGTTCTGGTACTCGGAAAGTCTGGGCACGCTCATCGCCCTGCACGCCATCACCAGCCAGATGCCGGATTCAAGCCAGTGGCCCGCTGGCATTGTGATGTCCTCGCCTGCTGCTGGTCTGCGGCTGCGGCCCAAGGGGCTGCGAGCCACCATGCTGAATACCGCCATTGCCACCATGCCGTTCATCCGCGTGAATCTGGAGAGACTCGGCGGTGTCAATGACAAGGACATTCGCGTGACGCACGACACCACGCATGGCGCGCAGATGGCCATCACCTCGCACTACGTGTCCCACTTCAGCCTGCGGCTTCTGGGGGAAGTCGATCTCATGATGCGCACCGTGCCCGCTGCCGCACCCCAGGTGCAGGTGCCCGTGCTCATGCTTGCCAGTCCGAATGACGTGATCGCGAGTGAAGAGCAGATTCGCGCCTTCTTCGAGATTCTTGGCAGCCATGACAAGACCATCCACTGGTATCTAGAGTCCTACCATCTGCTCCTGCACGACACACAGCGCCAACAGGTGCTGAAGGACGCGACAGAGTGGGTGGAGAGCCGGGCGGGGAGCGCGAGACCTTAGGGCGGTTTAAACAAAATCGTGGCCTTCGATCAGGGGTGACTTGCCGCACCGCGACCAGCAGTCGCAGCCGCAGCAGTACCAAGACTTACTGCCGTGGCGGATGGTTCAGGCCGTGGTTGTGGCTGCGAGCGCTGGTCGCGGTTGGGGTGGCGCGCCCCAAGACGAAAATGGCTACACTGTAACTTAAACCGCTCTAGTGTCCTGTCAGATTAGTGTTTTGAATAAGTGGCGATGGGCGTATGTTCTGGCATGGCTAGAACGGGACGTCCTGTCATCCACATCGTACTTTCGGACAGCGAGAGAGATTTTCTTGAGCTTCTTTGCCGCAAGCGGAGTGCCCCTATCACCGAGGTCAAACGTGCCAAGTCCATTTTGCTGATGGCCGAAGGGCTTGCCAACAAGGCCATCGCACGGCGTGTTGGGTTTTGTCCTGCGACTGTGGGCACCTTGCGCTCACGCTTTGACCAGGTGCGCTTGGAAGGTATCAGTGATCTGCCGCGCAGTGGACCTCCGCGCAAGATTGGGGATGATAAAGTCGAGGCGTTGATTGCAAAAACGCTCCACACCAAACCCAAGGGGGCCACGCATTGGAGCACTCGTAAGATGGCAGGCAAGATGGGCATTTCCCATGACAGTGTCTCACGCATCTGGAGAGCTTTTGGACTCAAACCCCACCGGGCCGATTCCTTCCAGATTTCCACCGATCCCCACTACGTTGACAAAGTCCGGGATGTGGTCGGGCTCTACATGAGCCCTCCGGAAAACGCTCTGGTGCTCTGTGTTGATGAGAAGAGCCAGATTCAAGCTCTTGAACGTTCCCAGCCTGTGTTGCCCATGCGCCCAGGCAAACCCGAAGGGCACACCCCGGAGTATTACCGCCATGGTACCACGTCGCTATTCGCTGCACTGGATGTAAAGAGCGGCAAGGTGATTGCAAAATGCTACCCAAGACACCGGGCCAAAGAGTTTATGGCCTTCCTTATCAACATCGAAAATCATGTCGCCGCAGAGGTCTGCGCAGGCAAGGAGGTGCACCTGATTTTGGATAACTACGCAACCCACAAATCGGCCAGTGTCATGAAGTGGCTCATCAAACGACCGCATTGGCATCTTCACTTCACGCCTACGCACGCGTCCTGGCTCAACCAAGTCGAACGCTTCTTCGCCCTGATTACCAACGAAGCGATTCGACGCGGCAACTTCCTCAGTGTGCAAAAGCTCGTTGCCGCCATCCAAAGCTACCTGGATGAACACAATGCCCAGCCTAAGCCCTTTGTTTGGACGGCAGGGGCAGACAGAATCCTCGAAAACACGGCCAACTTCTGTAAGTCAATAGTCTGACAGGACACTAGTATTTGGTAAGTAGTAGGCAGTGAGTAGTTCTGACTGTCGTCCGCACGGGCAGACCTTCTACTTACTAACTACTACTTACTTCCTGCTACGTGCCGGATGCAGGAGTTGGGCGGCCTCACATCGGCACGCCGAGCTTCTGATTCTCCACCCAGCGCACGGCGTAGCGGACCACGGCGGCACCGTTTTCCAGCTTCAGGCGGTCGCGGATGTGGGCGCGGTGCACTTCCACGGTCTTCGGGCTGATGTTCAGTGCTTCGGCGATGCCTTCGGTGCTCTTGCCTTCACCGAGGAGTTGGAAGACTTCGAATTCGCGGTCGCTCAGGCCTTGCACGCCATCGGCGGAGCGCCCGGAGGATTTGCCGGAGAAGGCGTCCATCACGTACTCACTCATCGCGGGGCTCAGGTAGCGGCCGCCATTGAGCACGGTGCGCATGGCGTGCAGCAGGGTGGCGCCGTCCGCATCCTTCATCACATAGCCACGGGCACCGGCCTTGAGCACGCGCTGGGCGTAGAAGCCCTCGTCATGCATGGAGATCACGAGGATGGCCAGGTCAGGGTAGAGCGTGAGCGCGTCCTTGATGAGTTCTAAACCGTTGCGGCCGGGCATCGAGATATCCACGGCCAGCAGATCCGGCTTGTCCTTCTCCAGCGCACGGAGGGCGTCCTGGGTATTGGAAGCGGTGCTGCAACACACGAGGTCAGGCTGGCTGTCAACGAGTTGCTGCAGGCCTTCGCGCAGCATGGTGTGGTCATCCACCATGGCGATTCGGCGTTTCTGGGTTGTCTGGTTGGCGTCTGTGGTGCTCATGGCGTGGAGGGAGTGTCAGGGTTGCAACTGGAGTGGGGAGCGATGCAGGTGGCCACAGTGCCGTCAACACCATCGCTGCGGGGCTGGATCTGGATCATGGCGCCGATCGCTGCCGCCCTGTACTTCTGAATTTTAAGGCCCATCCCCTGATTATTAGGGCCTGGCCCCTGAAAAGATTTCCCATCGTTGGTCACTTCGATGCGGACGAATTCTGCGTTCATCTCAAGCCGGACCTCAATGCTGGTCGGATTTCCGTGTCGCACGGCATTGTTCAAAAACTCCTGGCTGATACGATAAAGATGCACGGCTGCACTCGGGCTTTCCACCATCACTGAATTCGGACAATAAAAGAAGCACGGAATATCATAAAGCGATTCTGTGGCTTTGACCAGCTTGTTCATGCCCACCATAAATCCTTCCCCAATCAGGTCCACGGGGGAAAGGCCTCGGGCAATTCCCCGACAGAGCTTGGTGGATTCACTCATCAAAAAACAGATTTCCGAGGCTTGCGCGGCCAGCGGCGACTCATTGTTCTTCAAGTGGTTGGCAATGAACTCAGACTTGAACTTGATGGCGGCGAGCCGCTGACAGAGGTCATCGTGAATGTCGTTCCCGATGCGGCGGCGCTCGCGTTCGCTGATGTTCAGAATCTCCTGCTCCAGCTCTTTGCGCTCCGTCACATCCCGTGAAAGGCCAGCCATTTTGGTGAGCCCACCGCGTTCATCTCGAACGGGAAACATACGAAGCTCTACCCAGCGGATTTTGCCATCGGCCCGCCGGATGCGGAACTCGCACTGCACCTCCGGCGCACCCTCCAGCAGGGGATCGGAGACATGCCACAGGGTATCGTGGTACTCTTCAAGTACGGAGCGCTTCCATGCCTCATACGAGTCCCGCATGAGTTCCGCCGGGTCCCTGCCAAAGAGCCGGGCGTAAGCCGGACTCACGTAGACCACCTTCTTGTCCGGCGTCGTGAGGAAAAACACGTCCTCGATGTTGTCTGCAATCTGGTCGAGGCGATTGCCGCTTTCCTTGAGCACACGGAAGATTTCCGAGAACTCGTCTGTCTTGCTGTTGAAGGCAGGTTTTGCTCCGACCGCCTGGAGCAGGGTGGTGTCATCAGTCTGAAACAGGTGGTTCATGCGGCTCCGCAGGAATCGACTCAAGAGCCACCACAGGATGCCACAGCCCACCACCTGCACCGCGCCGGTAAGCAGGGCGTGCTCGAACACCAGGTCCCGTTCATGCTTGAGGGACGCAGTCAGATCGTGCTGCACGATAGCGGCGCGATGGTGGCCCTCTTCGTTCCCGGCAGGCACGGGCTGCACCGCCCACACATGGGAGCCATCCCCGTTGGAGTGGTGGGGATTCCCATCTTGCAGGGCTTTCTCCATCAAGGCAATCGCGCCATCTGGAAGCACCTGGCGATAGGGCTTGTTTGTCCATTCAGGATTGGTGCTGCAGACCAGGGAGCCATTCTCGTCAACGAACACCGCCCAGCGAACGGCTTTGAAGCTGTTCGCGATTCGGCGGTTCATCTCCTGATGATCAGGAAGTTTCAGAACAGAGGCGTCCGCCAGTACGGAGGCCACGGCGGAGGCGTCGTGCATGACGCGCTCCTCGGCCTCTGCCAGCTCACTTTGAAGGTGCAGCCATGTACTGATGCCCGTCCATAGAAGACCAAACGCCAGAACGATGAGCGGGATGGCGTGGCGGAGAGGGAGTGGAGAGCGAAGCAGGGGGAGCTTCATGGAACGGATAACACCACATCCCCCCCAATACGCAAGCAGGGATTTTCGCAATCGAAGCAGGGAATTCCAGTGCGACGGTGAGCGGTGCGATGGTAGGACGGTGCGACTGTGCCACGGTGAAAAAGTCGCGCAGGGAGAGGTGCCACTGAGCGTCCTACCTCACGAAGGCCCTATGAATTTCATTGAGCTCTTGAGCACGCCAGAGCGCCGCACTGTCCTACCGTCCCACCGTCGAACTGCTTACTGCTGCACCGGCTTCTGCCACGCGCCCTGGGTCTGCGTCTTGCGCTTGAAGATGCGATCTCCGGCGCAGACGAAGAGCCACTCATGATTGGGGCCAGCGAATTCCACGCTCACTATCTTGGCGCCCTGGAAGGGGAGGGCGACAGTTCCCGAGTGGCGCCCCGTGGCGTCGAACACCTGGATGCCCAGTTCCGAGGTCACATAGTAGCGGCCAGCTGCGTCCGTGGTGCTGCCATCGCCCAGTGCTTCACCTTTGGCGTTGTTGGGGGAGACCTGCATCGTCATGTTGGGTGCGCCACCCACGAGTTTCCCATCAGGCTGAATCTGCCAGCTCCACACGTTCTTGCCGCCGTGCTCGGAGACGGCGAGTGTGGTCTGGTCTGCTGACAAGGTGATGCCATTCGGCCGCAGCACATGGCCTTCATCTGCCACAAAGGTCTTCCCATCCGGTGCGATGCCGTGAATGCGCTTCGTGCCAGTCTCGGTGAAGTACACAAAGCCCTTCTTGGTGACGATGAGGTCATTCGGCTTCACGTCCTTCATGAGTTCCTTCACCGTGCCGTCTTTCTCAAAGACGACCACGCGCGAGGCCTTGTTCTGGCAGGCGTAGATGCGTCCATCTGGGCCGAGTGCGAGGCCGCTGATGCCGGGTTGCTCATCGATCATGAGCGTCACCTTGCCGTCGAGTCCCAGCTTGTAGATGCCCTTGCCCACACGCACATCCGTGAAGAGAAGACTGCCGTCTTCCGTGGCACAGAGACCATCGGTGAAGGTTTGGCCGGTCACGGCTTCTTTCCAATCTTCACCCTCGATGAGGATGGCATGCGTGGAGGTGTCTTGAGCGGTGACGTTCCCGACAATGGCGAGGGCGAGGAGGGCGATGATCGATCTCATGATTTCGTGGGTTGCTTTAACATCTCTTTTCTGGCGAGCACAAAGGCATCTGTGGCCTGTTGTTCTCTGGTCTCCTGTCGGCGAATCCATGCTTCCGCTCCCCAGGTCATCAATGCCAGAAAGGAAAAGGTTGGCATCATGAGGAGAGAAAGCACGTATGCCAAATTGCTTGGAACGAGATAGAGCATCGCTCCGATGCCGGCGAAAACGAAATGCAGACCTGAAGCGGGAAAGCGAAGCTTGCTGGCAAGTGCCAGAACTACCCAGTGCAGAGGAATGAAGAGGATGAACCCGACCAAACCCAGCACGAAACAGCCCAGGGCTTCCCAGCCTTCGTCATTCATGGGCACATGATCTGGAGATGCGAACCAGGCGTCTCGCACAGAGAAGACCACCCCCAACACAAGCAGCACTGCCTGCAATGCAAACGGTGGGAAGGCGATCCTTGAGAGCATGGAGACTTGCTGGATGTCTACTTCCTCGCATCTCCCCACAGCCACTTCATGGCCTCGGGAAAGATGGCGCCGCCGTGCTTTGAATTGTGCTGGCCATCGCCGAGCTCAAACTTCACGTCGTACTTCATGTACGTGAGCGCGGCATACATCATCTTGTTTGCCAGTGGCCAGTTGCCGTAGGGATTGTCGAGATCGTTCTCACCGTCCTGCAGGTAGATGCGGATGGGCTTCCGCTCATGCACGCGAATGAGGTAGGGATACGCGTGGCCACCTGCGAGATCCACGTAGCTGCCGATGGTGGAGAAGACTTTGCGGAACTTGTCCGGCCGTTCCCACGCCACCGTGAAGGCACAGATGGCGCCGCTGCTCGCGCCGCCGATGGCCCAGCCTTCCGGATTCTCCGTGAGCTTGTAATCCTTCTGCACCTGGGGCAGCACTTCCTCCAGCAGGAAGCGCGTGTAGGCATTCCCCAGCGTGTTGTACTCCTTGCCGCGATTACTCACGCGCCAGGCATTCTCAGGTTTGTAGCTTCCGTTGTGTCCTGGATTGATGAAGACACCAATCGTCACCGGCATGTCTCCGCTGGCGATGAGGTTGTCGAACACAACCGGCACGCGCCAGTTCCCGGTGGTCTTCACGTAGTCATGTCCGTCCTGAAACACCATGAGGTTTGCAGGTTTCTCGGGCGTGTATTGCGCGGGAACATAGATCCACCAGTCGCGCGTGGTGCCCGGGAAAACCTTCGAGTCTGCGATGGGTGTCATGGCAATCACCTTGCCCTTGGGCACAGAGGGATTTTCCTGGGAGAGGGGACCCAGCTTGTAGTCGTCCATGGCGGACGCGCTGACGCAAAGGACGAGTGCGAAAAACGAAGTGAGCAATGACGGACGCATGGTGGAGTGATGGGACAGGGCAACGAGTCGTGCGATGGGAATGTTTCGTAGTGGGGGACGGAATCGCCTGTTTGGGAAATGACCAGCTACCCGGATGGCGGCGCGCTTCCTTGGGGAGCCTGCGCCTGCGCCACGGCTTCCCGGCATGGGGCACCGCACGTCCTTGCTGACGCAAATGACACAAACGTGCGCATGCAGCATACAATCCGACACGCGACGATAAGGAATGATCCGTGCGCTGGCGCGGATCGTGCAGGCTCCTTGTTTGCAAAAATCCCCCCGAATTCATGTCTCGTAAGACCCCCACCTTCAATCTACTCATCGATCGCTACCGACCACAACTGGAACGCCTGGCCACCGGCGCGCAGGGAATGCAAAAGGTCGTGCCGCAGGCGCGTGCGATGCTGTTGATTTCCCATGGACTCACCTGGAAGCAGGTGGCGCAGGCAACTGGCCTCAGTGTCTGCCGGGTGGAGCATTTCCGCCGGCGCTTCGTCTGCCTCGGACCTCCCGGCTTGATTGATGCAGAGCCGCTGAAGCGCACGGTGCCACGTCGTGGAGCTCGTGAGGATCAGCGGCAGAGAGCCGCGTAGCGCCAGGAAGAGCAGAGACTACTTCGCCGCATCGCGCCAGATCCAGCGCAGCGTTTCCGGCAGGAGCATCGCACCATGCTTGCCATTGTGCGTGCCTTCGCCGAGTTCGAACATGTAGTCCCAGCCTGCGAACTTCAATGCCGCAGCCATGTCCTGGTTTGCCAGCGGCCAGTTGCCAAACTGGTTGTCGAGGTCGTTCTTCCCATCCTGCAGGAACACACGGATGGCGCGGCGCTTTTCCAGCAGGGCCTTCTGCTCAGGGGTCGTGTAGGTGCCACCGGAAACCTTGAGTGCGGTTTTGCGAATGAGAGCCGGGTAGATGTATCCGCCGCGGATGTTGGTGAAGCTGCCGATGTGGCTCACCACCTTGCTGAAGGCCTCGGGCCTTTCCCATGCCACCGTGAAGGCGCAGATGCCGCCGCTGCTGTTCCCGCAGATGGCACGCTCTTCCGCCTTGTCCGTCAGCTTGTACTTCTTCGCGACCTCGGGAAGGATCTCCTCAAGCAGGAATCTGGCGTAGGTGCCATCGGGTGTATCATACTCAAAGCTGCGATTGCTGCGCGGCTTCCCATTGTCCAGCTGCGTGGGAAAGCTTCCGGGGCTGATGAAGATGCCGATAGTCACCGGCATCTGTTTCGAATGGATGAGATTGTCGAATGCCCAGATGGCATTGTGCGGGCCGGCAAACTTGGGGTCCTCCGGCTTCGCCTTGCCACCATCTTGAAACACCATCACCGCAGCGGGATTGCTGCCATCATACTGGGCGGGCACATAGATCCACCAGTCGCGCACCGTGCCCTCGTAGATTTTTGACTGCCACGGTTCCATGGCCACCACCTTGCCGTGGGGCACGCCTTCCTTGGGAAGGGAATCCGGCGTCAGCACATACTGGTCATCCTGCGGAGCAGCGAACAAGTGGGAGGAGGTGAGACAAAGGGCCAGTGAGGCGACGCGGATGAGGTGCATGAATGGAGATGAAAAAAATTGGAAATCCACAACGGTCCTTTCATCGGGAGTCTTGCGCTCAACTGATTTCCCAAGATGAGCGCAGGTCAGCAGGCTCCCTTGAATCCTCGCTGAGCGTTGGCACAAGAGGAACGGAGAGTGAGGAGATGGGAACAAGGAGGGACAGGTAATGGAGAGGAGCCCGGCCATGACGCTGGTGCTCAGCAGGAGTCGCCGCGGTGCATGCGTGTAGTCTTTCGCCGTACGAAGCAGTCCGTTCTTTACTTGACCTCCATGTCGTAAAAACCTAGCCTCGCGCGATGCAGTACCACGTCTCGCGAAATGGCCATCAGCTGGGGAAAGTATCAGAGGCGGATCTGAGGGCTGGCTTCGCTGAGGGACATTTCCTCGCCACCGATTTGGTGTGGCGCGATGGCATGGCGCAGTGGACACCGCTGGGCGAAGTGTTGAAGACTCCCGCAACGGGGCCGTCCCTGGTGAAGTCGGGCTCGAGTTCAGGAGCGCCCGCGATCCGCGCTGCTTCTGCTACCGGCAACAATACGCTGCCGGCGGGTGCTGCGCCCGCCTCGGGGCTGGCTCTGACCTCGTTGATATCCGGCATCACGTCGATTGTGCTCTGCGGCCTTGGTGGCATTGCCACACTGACCGCCATCATCACCGGGCACATGGCCCTTTCGCGGATCAACAAGGCCGGGGGCATTTCCCCCCGCAAGGGCATGGCCGTGACCGGACTGATTCTGGGTTATGTGTCCATTGTCACCGCCATCTTTGGCATCGCGATTACCGCTTCCATGGCTATTCCTGTGTTCGCGAAGATTCAGGAGAAGGGAATCATCACGAAGCAGATCAGCCTTGCCAGACAGGCGCAGGTGGCCTGTCAGATCTACGCTGCGGATAATGGCGGGAAGTATCCTGCGACTTTGGAGGAGCTGGTCGGGCAGGGCATTCTGACTCCGGAAATCATGAAAGAGCTGGACTCCCTCAAGCCGCCCGGCTGGGTCGGTGAGCCTGGGTTTGAATACCTTGGTGAAGGGAAGAACGACACGGCACTGGCGGAAACGGAAATCCTGGTGAGCCGCGCAGAGTCCCGGCGAGGGGAAAGAATCGTGGGTCGCCATGACGGCAGTGTCATGCTGGAGAAACGAGACGAGTAAGTCACCCGCGCGCGTTTTCCATGCAGTACCACGTCGGCAGAGATGGCCAGCAGTTCGGCCAGTTCACGGAAGAAGAGATTCGCCAGGGACTGGAGGGCGGTCGTTTCCTGCCTTCGGACCTGGTATGGCGTGATGGCATGCCGCAGTGGAAGCCCTTGATTGAAGTCTTTGGCTTTGCAGCAGCTGCGGCGCTCAGTGCTCCGATGGTGTCATCTCATCCAGCAGGGGTGCCGGTGACGGGTGGCTATCCTCAACCGCCCAACTACCAGAATGTCGGCGTCGGCATCATGCCCATGTCCGGCATGTGCGTTGCCAGCATGGTGCTGGGCATCATCTCCCTGATTTCTTTTCTCGGATGTCCGGTGGCGGTCATCCTCGGCGTCCCCGGTGTCATATGCGGACACATGGGTCTGGCTGAGATTCGTCGCTCAGGCAACAACATGCAGGGCCGGGGCATGGGCATCGCCGGCCTGATCATGAACTACCTCGCGATCGCGCTTGGCGTAGCCGTCACGTTGTTCGTGGTCGTCGTGATTGGCATTGGAGCCACGAGCGCGGCAGCCGGGGGTGCGGTGCCATCTCCTCCGTGAAGGGGACCTGCTGAGGAGCGGCCCATTCAACGAGACCGCAACGCGTTGGGTAAGTTCGCGTTCAAAGACCTGTTTCCAACTCATCGTGGGATCACTCCACGACCCGAGCGCAGGTCAGAGCATCGGGGGCAGTGATGCTCGCTCTTGCCTGGCAAGACGCCTTTGCGCGAAGCGGTAACCTGCAACCTGTGGGCTGCGGTCGCCCTCGTGTTTCACTCTTCCACGTTCAATTCCTGCCCACCCACTCCGGCTACTTCGCCACGTTTTCTTTCGGCTTGTAGTCGGGGTACTTCGCCTTGAGCTGGTCGCGCAGGGCCTGGGCCTTCTCGGTCTCACCGATTTTCTCCAGCACGCGCGCGGCTTTGTAGGCGGCTTCCGGGGTGATCTCGGGGTCCACGAAGAACTGGCTGATGACGATGTAGTTTCCGGCGGAGTCCTTCCAGCTGGCCTTGGCCTTCTCCTCTTCGCCATTCTTGGAGTAGGCATCGCCCTGGGCATCTGCGATGTCGCCGCGCAGGATTTGCAGGCGGGCATTGAGCCTGCCTTCCTTCACCTTCTGCAGAGCCTCCCCCACGTGCTGCATGGCCAGGTCGAACTGACCGAGCTGCAGCAGTGCAGAGGCCTTGTACAGCAGCGCCTCTGCCCAGCCCGCGTTGTCGGCCGCTGTTTGTGCGAGGTAGTTGTCGAAGTATTTCACGGCGTCCTCGTACTTGCCGTTGTTGAGTTCTGCCCTGCCGAGGTAGTTCCACACGGGGGCATCCGTGTTCTTGGGTTCATCCGGCGTACTGGCCTTGTACAGGTAGCGGGCGCTGGCGCGGTAGTTGCCGCGTTCGAAGTAACGCTGGCCGAGGGTGCGCAGGATGGTCGGGGAAACGGAGGCATCCTTGCGGGATTCAAGGTAGGTATCCACTTCCTTCGCCAGACCATCGAGGTCCTCACGCGCTGCCTGGATGGCAATGAGGAGCTGGCTGGCCTTGTCCAGGTATTCATCCCGGTTGGCGGCAATCGCCTTGCGCAGTGGTTCCAGGCCCTTCTCGTAGAGGTTGCCCTCCTTCAGGTCGAAGTACCCGCGTCCGATGAAGTAGTAGGCCTCGGCTGCCGCGCCGGATTTGGGGAACTTGGCCACGAGCGCTTCGTAGTCCGCAATCATGCCCTTGATGTCGCGGGTCTGCATCTTGATGCGGGCGCTCTGGAAGAGGGCCATCTCCACCGCCGGGCTGTTGGGGTGCTGCTTGATGATGGTATTGAAATCAGCCAGCGCCCGCTCATTCGATCCCACCGCCTGGTAGGCCACGCCGCGTTGCGCGAGAGCCACCGGCACATTCGGGTCGTTCGGGTAGTCGTTGAGGAAAAGGCCCAGCGTATTGATGGCGTCATTGCTCTTCTTGGACTCCGCCTCGGCGAAGCCCTTCTTGTAGATCACGCTGCTGCGCACCTCCTTGGGCACGCGCTTCACATCCACGCCCACGAAGGCGTCTGCCGCCTTCTGGTAATCCTGGCGGGAGAACCACCAGTCGGCGCGAATCAGGCGCGCCATCATCAGGTAGTCATGCTTGGCGTACTTGGGCGCATAGCGCTCCTCGAAGCGTTCGGTGAAGAGGGGCAGGTCCTTGTCATCGAGCTGGAAGAAGCAGAGCAGCTTCTGGTATCCGGCTTCGAGGGACTCCGGCGTGTCCGGGTGATCCTTCTCCAGCAGGAGGAAGACCTCCACCGCCTGGCGGTACATCTGCTTCTTCTTGTAGGTGGTGCCCACAATGAGCAATTGCTTGGGCCGGAGTTCATCCGGGAGGAGCAGGGTGGAGTGCTTGGTGTAGGTCTCAATGACCGCATCCAGATTTCCGCTGACGTAGTTCGCCTGCATCGTGCCAAAGACCGCCATCGCCTTCAGTTCCGAGGGGAGGTCCTTGCTGGCCAGTGCCTTCTCAAATTGCTTGAGCGCCTCATCGCCCTTCTTCATGTCATTGAGGAGAAGTCCGTAGCGCACCATGGTCTCGGCCTGCGCCTTCTCGTCCTTGCTGCTATCGAGGATTTGCTTGTAGGCCGCGGCGGCTTCTTCCTTGCGCCCGGCCTGCACGGCGAGGGCGGCCACCTCTTGAAGCGAGATATCAATCTCCTTCTGCAGATTGGGATTCTTGGATGCCGCGACAATCTTGAAGCTCGCGAGCGCCTTGTCCGCCTGACCGGAGTATTTCAGGCTCAGACCTTTGTTAAAAGAGGCCGCCGTGCGCACTTCCGCATTCGTGGAGAGGCGCTCGGTGATTTCGAACCAGCTCGCTGCCTTCAGAAACTCGCGGGCTTCATACGCATACATACCGAGACGATAAGCAGCAGAGGAGCCGCTCTCCGTCCTGGGATGGTTCACCATCACCTCGTTGTAGGCGGCGATGGCCTCGTTGCGCTGGTTGGTCTTGCGCAGGCACTCCGCCAGGCGGAACCGTGCCTCGGCCACGTGGCGGCCATTGGGATACTGCTTCACATAGTCCGCGTAGGGCTTCAGCGCGATCTTGAAGTCCTGCTGGGTGAAGGCAAGCGTGGCGTAGTCGAAGAGGTCTTCATCCGGGCCAGCGGGCCGGTTCGGGTCCACGACCGGCTGGGCGCGTACGGGTGCGGGGGCCGGTGACGCACCATTTTCGTCCACCGGGACGGCTCTGGGAGCCGGAGGTTCCTCTACAGGGATGGCGCGGGGTGCCCGCTGTTGTGCCAGCGCCATGGTCGCCGGAAGGCCGAGTGCGGCCACCAGGCAAAGGGTCCATTGGCGGAGGTTGGGGTTCATCACCAGCCTTGTTGAAAATTCCATGAAGCGTTCGAATCAGTTCGTTGGTGCCGCAGGTACGGGCACCGATGCGGGAGCCGCGGGGGCACTCTCGTCTTCAGGTGGTCGGGTAGCAAAGGATACGTTCCAGATGCCGGCTTTTCGGCAGACATCCATGACTTTGATGGTGTGCTCGTAGGTGCTGCCCTTGTCCCCGCGGTAGATGACCGCCTGGTCCTTGTGCACGCTGGCAATGAGCTTCAGCTTGGCCAGCAGTTGCTCCTCCGTCATCGTCGCGCCTTCCACCACGATGCTGCCGTCCTTCTTCACATTCACCACGATTTCGCCCACCTGCTTGTCGTTGTTGATTTTGCCTTCTTCAGCAGCGGGCACCTTGATGTCCATCTCCGTCTCCCGCTGGGAGAGGTTCATCGTGATGATGAAGAACAGCAGCAGGAGCAGGAGCACGTCAATCAGCGGCGCGAGCTGCAGCGGAATGGGCTCGATTTTGCTGACATTACGAAACTTCATGGGGGAGAGGAAAGGATAGCGGAAAAAGGCGGAGCTGTGAAGCCGGCTGTTGCTTCACTTTTTCCTACATGGCTTCTCCGTGAGAGGCGGCCGGCATGCGGGATGCCACGGCACGGGCGGCACGCTTGTACTGGGCGGCGAGCAGGGCCATGAGATGCGTGCTGGCGGATTCCAGCTCGGAGACCAGACGTTGCGCTTTGCCACGCATGAAGGCGTAGATGATGAGCGCCGGAATGCCGATGATGAGGCCTGCCGCCGTGCAGTACAGCGCCTCATACACACCCGTGGCCACCCCGGCTGCCTGACCCCCTGCAAATTGCGTACTGGAGATCTGGTTGAAGGAAGTGATGAGGCCAAACACCGTCCCCAGCAGTCCCATCATGGGAGAGATGGAGCCCACGTCCCCGAGATAGGAGATGCGCTGGAGGATGAGGCTCGCCTGGCGGCTGCCCTCGGCCTCGGTCACCTCCC
Source organism: Roseimicrobium gellanilyticum (assembly GCF_003315205.1). NCBI lineage: Bacteria > Pseudomonadati > Verrucomicrobiota > Verrucomicrobiia > Verrucomicrobiales > Verrucomicrobiaceae > Roseimicrobium > Roseimicrobium gellanilyticum. Next base: position 27,973 of record NZ_QNRR01000001.1, read on the forward strand.
GCACTTCATCGAAGCTGGCGGTGGGATTCTTCGTGGCGAAGTCGAGCGCCTTTGCCGTCACCTTGGCCACGCACTCGTTGCGACGATTGCAGACTGCCAGCAGGCCGAGGTAGTCCTGCTTGCGGATGAGCGCGTCCGCCGAGTTCATGAAGGCATCGCTCACCACTGCATTCTGCCTGATGGTGAAGAGGTTGAAGAAGATGAGCATCAGGGTCACCAGGGACAGCACCACCATGGGCCAGAAGAGCAGGCCCATCTTGCGCTTCACCTCGCTGATGCCGTTCGCATCCCCATGGGCATGAGCCTGGGGAGCGCTCCCCGGAGGTGCCGCGCTGATGGTGGGGGCAGCGGCGGTGCCTCCGCCCGCAGGGGCAGTCTGGGCCGGAATCATGGCCGCAGCGCCGAAGACAAGCCATGCCGCGGTAACAATGAGAAGAAATGAGCGCATCGGGCGGGAAAGTAGGGGTTCGTGGGGGTTTTGCAAACCTTTCGGAGGAATGTAAAAAGCCGGGGGCTTGGGGGGAAGATGGGGAGACACGGAGGCACGGAGATAGGGCGATGCGGAGAGCTGGGCCCGCGCGCCGTCTGGCGCAGCGCAGTCAATCTCCGAGTCTCCCCCTCTCCCTATCTCCGTGTCTTCCTCAACACGCAGCACCCGTGCCGAAATGGGCTGTCTACGCGTACATTCTGAGTGTATTCTGCGTGCCGCAGAACGCTCGCTGCCCTCCCCCGCTCACCCGCTCCATGTCTCTCTCCCGGGAAAAGCCCGACCTCCAGAAGAAGCTGCACGACGTGCCGCACCAGCCCGGCGTGTACGTGATGCGCGACCGGCTGAACCGCCCCATCTACGTGGGGAAGGCCCGCGACCTGCGGAAGCGGCTCAGTAGCTACTTCGTCCCCTCCAATGTGCGCCGGGCCGACCTGAAGACGAAGGCGCTCATCGACAGCATCTGGGACTTCGAAATCCACCTGGTGCGCAACGAGGCGGAGTCGCTCCTGCTGGAAGGCCGCCTCATCAAGGACTTCCGCCCGCGCTACAACATCAGCTTCCGCGACGACAAGCGCTTCCTGCTGGTGAAGGTGCAGATGGCGGACCCCTTCCCCCGCTTCACCCTCACCCGGCTGAAGAAGGACGATGGCGCGCGGTACTTTGGCCCCTTCGCCCACAGCGGCGCGCTGCGCACCACGCTGAACTGGATGAACAAGCAGTTCGGCCTGCGCGTGTGCCGCCCCATGTCGCCGGATGAGAATGACTACCGGCACTGCAGCAATGACATCATCAAGAACTGCGCCGCCCCGTGCATTGGCCGCGTGAGTCCGGAGGAGTACCGCGCCCGCGTGGAGCAGGCCTGTGACTTCCTCGGGGGGAAGTCCCGCGACCTCGTTTCTGCGCTGGAGGAGGAAATGAAGAAGGCCGCGGAGCGACTCGACTTCGAGCGTGCCGCGGAGTTGCGCGACATGATTGAGGACTTCAAGAAGACACTCAAGCCCACTCGCAGCTTCGAGCGCGGCGCACGCGCCAAGGTGGTGAGCACCCTCGACCCCATGGCGGATGTGTCCGAGCTGCAGGAGTACCTGCGCCTCGACCGACCCCCGCTCGTGATGGAGTGCTTCGACATTGCGAACATCGGCACCGCCCACTGCGTGGCCAGCATGGTCCGCTTCAAGAACGGCGTGCCGGACAATGCGAACTACCGCCGCTACCGCATCCGCATCGTGAGCGGGCAGAACGACTTCGCCGCGATGAGCGAAGTGGTGCGCAGGCGGTATTCACGGATTCTGTTGGAAGGACGTGAGCGCATGGGCGCGGAAGAGGCGGACTTGAGTCAGGAAGACCCGCTGGAAGCGATGCGCAGGTTGGAGGAAGATGTGGCCGCGCAGGAAGAGGAAGATGCTTCCGAGGACGCAGATGCATTGACGGACAACGAAGGGGACGAGGCTTCAGACGTGTCCACCGAGTCCACTGCGTCGACTCAGTCCACGGACGCGCCCGAGAGCGCGAGCAAGCGGAGTCGCCGCAGCACCAACGCCAAGGGCAACGCCAGCGCCAAGACCAAGTTCGTGCGCCTGCCCGACCTCGTCATCATCGACGGCGGGAAAGGCCAGCTCTCCAGCGCCATGGAGGAACTCCAGCGCCTCGGCCTGCATGAGCTGCCCGTCGTGGGCCTCGCGAAGGAAGAAGAAGAAATCTACCGCCCCGGCGTCGACCAACCCCTGCGCATCCCCCACGACCGCGGTGCGTTGAAACTCCTGCAACGCATCCGCGACGAAGCTCACCGCTGGGCCAACGGCTACCACCAGCTCCTGCTCCGCAGACGTGTGGAGGAAAGTATTCTCGATGACTGCCCCGGCGTCAGCCAGACCAGGAAGGCGAATATCCTGCGCGTGTTCGGCTCCGTCGCCAGACTCCGCCGCGCCACCGTGGAAGAAGTCGCCAAGGTCCCCGGCATTGGGAAGGGTCTCGCGGAGGAGATAGTGCGGTTCTTGAAGGAGCGGGAGGGGTAGGAGCTGCCGGTGCGACGGTGAGCGTTGAGCAGTGCGACGGTGGGAGCTGCGGGTGGTGGGTGCAGGGGTTGGGAACGGAGGGAGTGGGTGTGGTTCCGTGCAGTGAGTTCAACACAGAGCCACAGAGCCACGGAGACGCAGAGGAACTTCGGAGACTGAGGACTGCGTGCGTGGAAACTCCAGGAGGTTAGGCGTCCTCGCCTGACAGTGGGCGTTAGGCGTCCCGCCTGACCATCTGTGGCGCTACCTCGCATGGCAGGATCAACCCATGCGTCAGCCCGCAGGGAACAGGTATGCCTCGTGCCCGAAAGGAGTGACATGTTTCCTGATACACCACGAACAACAACCGTCGCCCATGCCTGTGGTGGGCTCGAATCATGGCTGAGCGGGGTGTCATTCGTAGGGAGGCTTCTTTGCCCCTGCTGCCTCTGCTGCGGATGGCACGACGTCACGCAAAGGAGCGCGGCGTTTCTCTCATGCAGCACTCCATCCGTCAGGGCCGGAGGCCTGACGACCACTGTCAGGCGGGACGCCTAACCTCCAGCATCTCCCAACAACAAAGAAGGGCGTGGTGTTGCCACCACGCCCTTGTATTTGTTATTCCACCGACTGGTCCAACCAAAAACCAGCGCAGTAATTGTTGTTTTGTTCCTTAGAAGAACATGCGGAGACCGACCAGGCCGGTCCAACCGTCGTAATCGCCACCGTCGCCGCCGCCGTCCATGTTGTTGTACTCGACGCCCGTCATAAGCTTGAGCTTGTGGCCGTAGAGGTAGTAGTTCAGGCCGAGGTACACGGCGTTGTACTCTTCGCCGCGTCCACCGTCCGTGAGGTCGGAGGCAAGGCGCTCATAGCGGCTCTGAAGGCGGAGGCCGTCGTTGTCGCCATGGGCGTACTGGTAGCGCAGCACGAGCTGCAGGCTGTCTGCGATGAAGACCGCAGGGGTCACCATGAAACCCCACACATCACCCACGCTGCCGCGACCGGTCGCGCCAAGAAGGTCGGTGTAGACGCTCCAGCGGCCCTGCTCGATGTTCGAGTTGAGGGAGAAGGCGTGCTCATAGGAGGCAGGGCCTTCGGTGTTCTCTTCGGAGGAGCTGTACATGTAGTCGAATTTCACCAGCGCCTTCTCGGTGCCGATGGCGGATGCGAGGTCATAGCCCACGCTGGCCTGGATCACAGCACCACCGTCGAAGCCGCCGAACTCAGGATCGTATTCACCCGCGAAGCCGGCGATGGCATACACGAAGTTGTCGATCTTGCCGTTCGCCCAGATACCGGTGAGTTCCGCAGGGCGGATTTGGTTCACCAGCAGACCGCGCTCGAATACGAGGATTTCCTTGGAGGAGGTGAAGTATTCGTGCGTGAAGAACTTGGCCTTCGTCTTACCGACGCTGAGGTTGAACTTGTCGTTCGGAGCCCAGGTGAGGAAGAGGTCGTAGATGTCGCGGTAGAAGCCGTCACCCAGCTCAGGGTTCGCGCCTTCTTCCAGTTCGAAGTTCGGGTTCACGTCGATCTGACCTTCGAGCTTGAACTGACGAAGGATCTTCGACTTGAAGCCAAGGCGCCAGCGGCGCACTTCGATGTCACCCCAGCGCAATTCTTCCGGACGGTCGCCGCTGTCGAAGTCGCCCTGGTCGGAATCACCCCAGGCGTACTGGAGCTGGATACGACCCTGCAACGCGAACTCCTGGATATAGGGATTGTCCTCGTTCTTGTAGAGGGTGGCGAGGCCCCAAATCTTGTCATAGATGGAGCGGGTGTCTTCCTTCTGCACAGCGGCTTCCAGGTTCTTACCTGAGCTGGCGACCACTTCGCCGGCCTGAACGCTGGCGCAGAGACCCGCTGAGCACAGGATCGTTGCGATATTCAATTTCATGTGTGTGTGTGGAGTCGTTGAGTTTGTCTGTGCCAGACTGCGCATCCGCTGATTGGCACGCGCCCATGTTGCGTATTGGCTTAGCTTGGTCGAGCCGGGGTGTGTAACGATTCCGACACATCCCCAACGGTGAGAGGGGTGTGTTGTCTGGTGAGGCCGCGTTTCAAAAGCTTGCCCTTGCCCTGTCCAATCCGTAAGATTGTGACGATTCTGTAACTATGGAACATGCATTGCGACCCTCACGGCGGGAGTTTATGCGGCAGACTGCACTGGCTGTCGGCACACTCGCTGGTGTATCACACCTTCCTGCGGAGGAAACCATCACCCTTCCGTTTGAAAACGGCGAACGCCGCCTGGTGAAGTTTCCCCAGAAGCGCCCGCTCATCCTGCTCACGCAACGTCCGCCCCAGCTTGAGACACCTTTCTCGGTGTTTCGCGAAGGGGTGCTCACGCCGAATGACGCCTTCTTCGTCCGGTACCACCTGCAGAACATCCCGCGGAAGATTGATGTGAAGACCTTCCGCCTGGAGGTGAAGGGCCTGGTGAAATCTCCACTGGCACTTTCATTGGATGAACTCAAGACGCAGTTCGAGAACACGGAAGTCGTCGCGGTGAACCAGTGCTCCGGCAACAGCCGCGGCTTCTTCAAGCCACGCGTCGGCGGTGGCCAGCTCGCCCATGGCGCCATGGGAAATGCGCGCTGGCGCGGCGTCCGGCTCAAGGACGTGCTGAACAAGGCAGGCCTGCAGGAAGGTGCGAAGCAGGTGGTGTGCAACGGACTCGATACCGCACCACTCCCGCAGACGCCTGACTTCATCAAGGCGCTCGAGGTGGATCACGCACTCGATGGCGAAATCCTGCTGGCGTGGGAGATGAATGGCGAACCGCTGCCGCTGCTGAATGGCTATCCCTTGCGTCTCGTGGTGCCGGGATACTTCGGCACCTATTGGATCAAGCACCTCAATGAACTCACCGTGGTGAAGGATGCCTTCGATGGCTTCTTCATGGCGGCAGGGTATCGCATCCCCGCCACACCGGGTGGTTGTATTGAGCCGGGCACCACACCTGCGAGCACAGTGCCCATCACGCAGTTCACCATCCGCTCCTTCATCACCAGCCATGAAACAGGCGCGAAGGTGGAGAAGGGGAGGGCCATACAGCTCAGTGGCATCGCGTTTGATGCGGGCCGTGGCATCACGGATGTCACCGTGTCTGATGATGGCGGCAAGACGTGGCGCACCGCGGTCCTGGGCAAGGATCATGGACGCTATTCCTTCCGCCCCTGGACCTTCGACTGGGCGCCCTCGCAAAACGGCGAGGTGGAACTGAAGTGCCGCGCGACGAATCGCCTCGGCGAAACACAACCGCTGGAGCCACTCTGGAATCCTGCGGGCTACATGCGCAATGTCGTGGAGACCACCCGCGTGAGCGTGGGCTGAGTCCATCGCTCTGTTCCCTTGCACACCTTTTTCTATTTTTCTCTATGAAGCAACTTCTACCCCTGCTCGCGGTAGCTGCGTTGATGGCATCGCCAGCGATGTCCCAGGACTCCGGCAACATCCCCGATTCGGAGTGGCCTGCAGAAACGAATGTCTACAAGCCAGGCCAGGGTGCGGAGCTGGCGCAGGCCCTGTGCATGAACTGCCACTCCACCGAGTACGTCTCCACCCAGCCACCCATGCCCCGCAAGTTCTGGGAGGCTACGGTGAAAAAGATGAAGGACAAGTACGCCGCTCCCCTGCCAGAGGACATGACCGTGCTCGTGGATTATCTCACGGCGACGTATGGGGTGAAGTGAGCGCAGAAAGTGGCTTCGGCTTCAGGCGAATCAGGAGCGGTGTGATGCTGTCCGTGCAGCATCACACCAAGGTGCACACCCCTTTCACCTACGGGAACGAAGCGTTCCCGCTCCTTGAGCCTGTGCCATGTCCGCGTTCCATAGACACCCTTGCCGGATGAACCTTTCCAGGTAGTCCGACGCCTTTATATAGAGACTCGGTTTCACCTTCTTTTGGTATTACCTCGCCAGCTCGTCCTGCGACAGCACCTTGAAGCCGCACTTGCTCAGTGACTCGCTGCCCACTTCCGGGTCATCCACATGCAGCGCCAGGAGTGGCTTGCCGCTATTGGGCCGGACCATCAGTGGGTAGGAGTGGTGGATGTTGATTTCCGCCGCCAGAAGTCCGCTGAGCGCGTGGCCCAGGTCATGCACGCCCTGCTTGAGCTCCACCACCACAATGGGCTTGCTGGCACAGGAGTGCCCCGCAGCGGTGAATACCTCCTCTGCACGCGCCGGGTCCGTTACGATCACGCGCACCAGCGTGAGGTCCACACTGTCCTGCACACTGAGTCCGAGCACTTCGATCTGATGTTCGTTGAGCAGCTTCACCAGGGAGAGCAGTGCGCCCACGCGGTTGTGGAGGAAGACGGAGAGCTGCCGCACCGGCGACTTCGCATGGGTCGTCTCGGCGGAAAAAGGAGGCACGTCTAGGGAGGAACTCATAGAGCCGGAGGATGGTGTTGAGGTGAGGTGGTCTGGTCGCGGAGGTGACGTGCCGGTGAAGAAGCTCCATCCGCAGGAGTGAGCGCCGGGATATCGTATGGGAAGCAGCCGACGCGTTCCATGCTTGGTAAATTTATTGTGACCGTGTGTCCGGGAGAAAGGGTCAACCCGCGGGTCCCATGGTGGGACGCATCTCTTCCATGCGGGCGACACGCAGCGGCAGGGAGATCATGGGTTTGCCGTTCCGCTTGATTTCAAAGCGGTACACCCCGGGTTCCTCAAAACGCAGGCGCTGCAGGTTGAGCACCAGATTGCGGGTGACAAAGGGCACCGAGTTGGGTGGCAGCACCACATCCATGGTCGCGGAGAAAGGAGGCATCACCGCCTGGCCCACTTCATCCTCGAGCTGGATGCTCAGGTTGTGGCGGCCCACATCATCCGGGTAGAACATGAGGCGCACGGCCAGGGAACACTGGGGATGCTCCACGGGAAACTCCTGCGCGCACAGCGTGTCGAATGCTCCCAGCACGCACAACTTGCCCTGGTAGTCAGCGGCTGAGTCGCAAAGGGTCGCGAGAAGGAGTTGCATGAATCTGGCAACCGATACGCTGGTGGGCCGCTGGGCGCGAAGCAAATCTCTACTCTCTTCCGAAGAGCTTGCGGAAAAACCCGCCGACCGTGCGCCTTTCTTGCTGGGGAGGCGGCGGTGGTTGGAACTCCTGCCTCGGCACGTCCACTCCATCCGGCCTGGAAGCTTCGCCATCCGTCTGCTCGTCTTCGTCAGAGATGGCAATGGCCTTGGGAGCATCCTTCGAATGAGCCAGCAGCACCAGCGGATCGTCAGGCGGAGCGTTGTTGTAAACGTTCTCAAATACTTCGCTCACGATGGGAGCTGCGATGCGCCCACCGCCCACCGTTTCTCCGGGAGCACCCTCGTACACCACCGCGAAGGCGTACATCGGATCGTTCGCCGGGAGGAATCCGGTGAACCAAGCCAGTTGCCGCTCATCGTTCTCATCGGTTCTGGGATTGTCCGCCACCCACTGGGCAGTTCCGGTCTTGCCCGCCACCTGGATGTTGATTTTGCTGTCGAGCTGGGCATTCCGACCCGTGCCACCCGACGCGTTGACCACCGCAATCATGCCCTTCACCACCGTTTCACGAGCCGCAGGGTCGAGCGCGATGCGGCGCCTCACCGTGACGGGGAAGGGCTGAAGCACGCGGTCCTGCGGGTCCTGCACCTGCTTCACCAGACGCGCCTGGGGCATCACATTGCCGTCCGCGATGCCGCACATGGACTGCGCCACCTGCAGCGGGGTCACCAGCGTGCGTCCCTGGCCGATGGACAGGTTGGCAATGTCGCCGCCCTGCATGCGGTGGCCGTACTTCTGCATCATCCACGCATCCGTGGGGACAAAGCCCGTAGGCTCACCTTCCAGAGGGATGCCGGTCTTTTCTCCAAAGCCGAACCGCTGGGCCATGTCCGTGATGGGCTGGGCGCCGATTTGAAGTGCTGCCTGGTAGAACCACGTGTTGGTCGAGCGCTTGATGGCGGTCACCACATTGATGGAACCTTCGGGCTCCTTGCTCCAGTTGCGAAACTCCTGATTGCCAATCCAGAGGCTGGTTCCCGAATAATAGGCGGTACGAGGCGTGATTTCCCCAGTTTCCAGCGCTGCCTGGGACACGATGATTTTGAAGGTCGACGCTGGAGGAAGGGTCGACTGGTAGGCGCGGGCGAACAGCGGTTCGCGCTTGTCCATCTTCAGGCGGGCGTAGTTCACATCCGTGATGCCCGGGCAGAAGAGATTCGGGTCATACATGGGGAAGGAACCCATGGCGAGCACGTCGCCGGTCTTCACGTCCATGATGACCATCGCGCCGCTGCGGGTGTGCTTGGCCAGCGCATTCTCCACGTACTTCTGGAAGTTGAAGTCGAGGGAGGTCACCACGTTGTTACCCGGCATGGGGCGGCGCTGCACTTCCTCCGCATCCTTCGAGCCATCCGGATTGAAGAGCACCGAGGTCACGCCCGGGCGGCCCTGCAAGTCCTTGTCGAACGTCTTCTCCAGGCCGCTGCGACCTTCGATTTCTTCAAAGAGCGGGTCACCATCCTGAATGGGGCCGGTGGGAAGCTGCCGCACACGGCCGGTGTATCCAATGATGTGAGGAGCACAGGCACCCTTCGGGTAGTAGCGCATGTACGCTGCCTGGAGCACCACGCCGCTGCCGGGGCGCAGCAGGTCGAAGAGGCGGAGCTGCTGGTCCCCATTGACCTCCTCCAGGATGTTGTCCTGGTAGGTGAAGACCAGAGGCAGCCAGCGGCGGTTCTTGTAGTGGCTGAGCAGCCGGTCATCCGGCATCGTCCATGCCTTGCCGAGCGCGGCATTCACCTTGCGCAGGCGGGTGTGGGCAAACTCAAGAATCTCGCGGTCCGCTGCCTTCTCTCCAAGGAAGGGGAAGCTCAGCGCCAGGTACTGCACCACCCGCGTCTGGGCGAGGGGCACGCCGTTGCGGTCCACAATCTGGCCGCGCGGTGCGGGCACGTTCAGCATGAGCGTGCGGGCCTCCTTATCGGTGCGCCAGGTCGCCTTCAGCTCCTTCTTGGCGCTGGATTCCGCAGGGGGTGGTTCGGCGGGCAGTGCCTTTAGCGTGAGCTGCTGCTGGGCGACCACTTGGGAAACTGGACCCGAAATCAGGGCCAGCAGGGCAAGGGGAAATTTGAGACGGGGGCCACGCATGGACTGGACAAGGGCAGAGGGATAGCTTGCGGTGAAAGAACCGCTTCGTCAAGAAGTGGCACGTCTCTCACACCGTCGCTGGATGGGCCTTCAGGGTCAAATCGGACGAAAGTCCCACCAGGCACCCCGGCCTCAATTCCGCACCCGGCGGCGGCGGCGCGTCATGTACATGAGACCGGCAGTGCCTATCAGCAGGGCGCTGCTCTGGTCGTAGCCGGGGGCATTGCCCAGGCTGGCAAAGCTAGCCTGGGAGAGGATCCACACACTGGAAACCACGAACCCAATCACGAGGGGGAAACCCCAGCCGGATTTTCCAGAGTCTTGAGAATGCTTGGCGGTGGACGTGCTCATACTCTCTTGCGGTTGAGAGTAAATATTCATTCAAATTCTCACAAGTGCAAATCCAAATTGTGAAAATTAGATTATCACCCGTTAAATTAGTGCAAATATGAAACGTTTTCTGGTTAAATGTCTCATATTTGAGAGTGCCCCGGTGATTCTCCATGGTGCTAAGGAATAATTTATCCTGAAATCCGGGAGAGGGTACCAAAAAGAGACCTGAAGCGTTGCTTCAAAAGGCAATGTGACATTTTGTTCACCCTCGGTGGGTTGCCCCTGCGAAGCCTTCCCGCATTGGTGATTGCATGCTGGCCTGTGGCCAGTTTGCCAACACAACACCAGATACCAAAGCATGAAATCCACTATCATCACTTCGCTGCTCGCCATCGCCATGACGGCGGGTCTCCAGGCCCAGAGCGTCCTGCGCATTCGCGGCTCGGACACCTTGGGCGCCAAGCTTGTTCCGCAGTGGGCGGAAGGCTTCAAGAAGCAGGGCGGCAGTGTCAGCTTCGACATCGCGGCGGAAGGTTCCACGACTGCTTTCACCAACCTCTCGGCTGGCACCGCCGAAATCGGCATGTCCTCCCGCAAGGTGAAGGACGACGAGCGCACCTTCGCCAAGACCAAGGGCGTGTTCCTCCAGGAGTACAATGTGGCTTGGGACATGATCGCGGTCGTGGTGAACAAGAGCAATCCTGTACAGACCCTGACCAAGAAGCAGGTCGCTGGCATCTTCACCGGCGCCATCAAGGACTGGAGCGAAGTCGGCGGCACCCCCGGCCCCATCTCCGTGTACACCCGCAACACCTCCTCCGGCACCTACAAGGACTGGCAGACCCTCGCCATGGGTGGCAAGGACTACGCTTCCAGCAGCCAGAAGATGGCCGGCAACGAGCAGATCGCCCAGGAAGTGGCCAGCAACAAGAACGGCATCGGCTACGTGGGCTACGCCTACATCAAGGCCAAGGGCATCAAGGTGGCTGAAGTGGACGGCCACGCTCCCTCCGTGGAGTCCGTGAAGAAGTATCCCTACAGCCGCCCCACGTTCCTCTACGTGAACGGCAAGCCGGACGGCAACATCAAGGCCTTCATCGACTTCGTGCAGAGCCCCGCCGGTGACAAGATCTCCGAGGTGGTCGGATTCATCCCGGTCTCCCAGGTGAAGTAATTCACTGGGTTATCTGACAAACGTTTCACCCGCAACCCGACGGGAGACAGTGGACAACACTTCTTCCGTCGGGTTTTCTGTCCCGCCTAAACGCCGCAGCAACTCCCCTGCATGAGCACCGAAAAAAGCGTCAGCCGCGAGATTGAATCCGACCTCATCAAGCCGCCCGGTTTCCTGGGGCTGCGCATGGATCGCCAGAAGGTCATCCGGGCCTTCTTCAGCACCTGCGCGACGGTCACCATCATCACCCTGGTGCTCATCATGTGGTCCCTCATTTCGGAGGGGCCCATCAAAGTGGGCAAGGCATTCGGCTTCCTGCCCTATCCCACGCTCAAGGGCGGCTTCCTTGATACCTACCGCCACGAGCTCTCAGTGTATCGCAAGGCGGGTCTTGAGTTCTGCGACCATGTCCAGAAGCCACTCACGGAACACGAGGAACTCCTCAGCCGTTTGAAGCGCGCACTTGGCGCCGACCTCAACACCGTTTCCAAACCTTCCCGCGACCGCCGCGATGCCGCTCTGCTCGCGAAGACCCACGTGGAAGAGAAGGCCGCCCTCCAGCGCGAGGCCCTCGAAGAAGCGCTGGAAAAAACCGAGCCCGCCACGCCGCCGGAGAAAATCGCTGAGCTGCGCAAGAGCGTGACGGATGCCACGCACATCGCCGTGGCCACGGAGACCATCTCCGATATCTTCAACAAGGAGGAGAAGGAAAAGCTCATCGCCGAGCTGAACTCCCTCCAGCCTGACCAGGAGGATTTCCCTCCCTTCATCCAGTCCCTGCTCGCCGAATCCGCCAAGAAGGACGCCGAGGCGAAGGAGAAGTTCGCCGCCTTTGTGAGCGCGGTGGATGAATTCGAAGCTGCTTCCGAACCCGTCGTGGAAGTGCATGACTCCATGAAGGAGCTTGCACTGGCCACCAAGGAAAAGGCCGTGCAGCAGCACATGGCGGAAGATGCAAGGACCCAGCTCCTGGAGGCCGCCGCCACCGCGAAGACTCCCGAGCAGAAGGCTGCCTTCGAGAAGGATGCCGCGGAAACGGACACCACGGAAATCGATTACAAGTCCGCCATCGAGCCGATTGTGGCCAAACTGCCTGACTATGAGAAGCTGGTGCAGCCATACATCGAGGCCATCAAGAAAGCTTCCGCCGCACTTCCCGCCAAGCCGGAAACGAAAGAGGCCCACGACCTGATGGAGCACTTCCGCAAGGACTTCCCCAAGCACCTCAAGACCGTGGAGGCCTCCGTGCCGCGCATGAAGGAGTGGAGCTGGGAAAAGCCCGTGCCCATGACGCAGGCGCTCACGTCCTTCCTCTTCGGAGGTGACTGGATTACGAACAGCTCCTGGCAGGACTTCTACGGCGTGCTGCCCCTCCTCACGGGTTCGCTGGTGATTGCTCTCACCGCATTGGTCATCGCCCTGCCCTTCAGCGTGGGTGCGGCCATCTATGTGAATCAGTTCGCCTCGCTGCGTGAGCAGGAGATTGTGAAGCCGCTCATCGAGTTCATCCAGGCCATCCCATCCGTGGTGCTGGGTTTCATCGGTATCTCGGTGCTGGGTGACTTGATCAAATCCACCAGCGGCATTCCCTGGCTTTCCTGGATTCCCGGCTTCCCCGTGCAGGAACGCCTGAACATGTTCAATGCCGGTGTGCTGCTCGCGCTCATGGCCATTCCCACAATGTTCTCCCTCGCCGAGGACGCCATAAACAACGTGCCACGTGCCTTCAGTGAAGCCAGTGAAGCGCTCGGCGCCACGAAGCTGCAGACCGTCTTCCGGGTCATCGTACCGGCTTCCATCTCCGGCATTCTCGCAGCGATGCTGTTGGGCCTTGGCCGTATCGTCGGCGAGACCATGGTGGTGCTGCTGGTCGCGGGTAACCGCATCGCGATTCCCGACTTCTCAGATGGCATCGGCACCGTCTTCCAACCTGCACACACGCTCACGGGCATCATTGCGCAGGAACTGGGTGAAGTCTCCCGCGGCAGCTCCCACTGGCAGGCCCTCTTCATGGTGGGCATCCTGCTCTTCATCATCTCCCTTTTCATCAACTGGGCTTCCCGCCTCGTCGTGAAGAAATTCCAGCTCCCCAAGATCTAGTCTCATGCACGCCCCCGCGAATCCATCGACCTCCGGCGTCATTCCAAATCCGTTCGCCAGGCCCAAGACCAACAAGGAGCTCTATGAGTTCCTGTGGAAGCAGGTCCTGCGCGCGGCCACGTATGCCATCCTCGTGGCGGTGTTCTTCATCTTCGGGCACATCCTGATCAAGGGTGCGCCGGTGGTGTTTGGACAGTTCCGCACCACATCGAGCTTCCCTTATGTGGCAAATGACTTCCTGACCAAGCTGCCCGAGACGCTTCACGTCCTCGAAGACAAGCAAGGCAACAAGTACGAGACGGACCCCAAGGGCTCTGACGTCATCAAGGCCAAGCTCGGTGACAACCTGCGCTCGGAGAAGACCATCTCCTACTCCGGCGGTGGTATTCTCGGTCCGATTGTCGGCACTGTGCTGCTGGTCGCGGTCTGCATCGTGGTGGCCCTGTTCCTCGGCATCTCCTCAGCGGTGTACCTGAGTGAGTATGCCAAGCATGGCCGGTTCATCGAGATAGTTCGTTTGGCCATCCTGAATCTTTCCGGCGTGCCTTCCGTGGTGTTCGGTCTCTTCGGCCTCGGCATCTTTGTCTTGAGTGCGCCTGTCTTTACGGATGTGCCCCTGGATCGCTCGCTGCTGGTCATACCGCTCGGCTTCACGAAGCTCAGCTTCCAGGGCTGGGATGCCTGTGTGATGAGCGGCGCCTTCACGCTAGCCTTTGTCATTCTCCCGGTGATTATCACCGCCAGCGAGGAGTGCCTCCGCGCGGTGCCGCAAGGTTTCCGTGAGACCTCCCTCGCGCTGGGCGCCACACGCTGGCAGACCATTTGGAAGAGCGTGCTGCCCTTTGCCATGCCGGGCATCCTCACTTCCAGCATCCTCGGCATCGCCCGTGCCGCTGGCGAGACCGCGCCCATCATGTTCACCGCCGCTCTGGCCTTCAAGGACAAGCTGCCCTGGCAGAATGACGGCGCCTGGCCCCTGGTCGAGAATCCGGGCTGGATGGGGGAAGTCGTCAATGGCTCGAGTCAGGGCGTTGCCTCCCTCACGGAGTCCGTGCAGGCCTTGCCCTATCACATCTACACCATCGCCGCGCGCATCCCGCAGAGTGAGTACTCAGAGCGCGCCCAATATGGGTCGGTGTTCGTCTTTCTGGTGATCGTGCTCGCATTTGCCACTGCGAGCGTGTTGCTCCGTCGCAAACTCCGCGCCAAATACAAATGGTAGCCGCCCCCCCACAACCCCGTACCTCCTCTGTGGATCTGCCCCCCGCGCCCAGCGAGCCCCAGGAACACGCCGAAGCTGTGTCGACCACACAGCAGGAAGGCATCATCTCCGTGCGTGGCATGGACTTCATGTATGGCGCCAAGCAAGCGCTCTTCGGCGTCAACATGGAGATTCCTGCGAACCAGGTGACCGCCTTCATCGGACCTTCCGGTTGCGGCAAGTCCACCCTCCTGCGTTGCTTCAATCGCATCAATGACCGCATCCCCGGCGCCCACATCGGCAAGGGCAAGGTCATCATCAAGGGCAAGAACATCTATGATGCGGATGTGGATACCACCCAACTCCGCCGCCAGGTGGGCATGGTCTTCCAGAAGTACAATCCCTTCCCCAAGAGCATCTACGAGAACGTGGTCTACGGACTCCGCATCGCCGGGGAAAAGCGGAAGAAGGTGCTCGATGAGGCCTGCGAACGCGCCCTGCGTGAAGCTGCCCTCTGGGACGAAACCAAGGACCGTCTGAAGACCAATGCCTTCGGCATGTCCGGTGGCCAGATGCAGCGCCTCTGCATCGCCCGCGCCGTGGCCGTGAAGCCGGACATCCTCCTCATGGATGAGCCCTGCTCCGCGCTCGACCCCATCGCCACCCTGAAGGTGGAGGAACTCATCGTCGCCCTGCGCAAGGAATACACCGTGGTCATCGTCACGCACAACATGCAGCAGGCCCGCCGCGTGGCTGACCTCACCGCCTTCATGTACCTCGGCCAGCTCATCGAGTTCGCCGACACCACCACCATCTTCAGCAACCCGCAGCAGAAGAAGACCGAGGACTACATCCGCGGCCAGTTCAGCTGAGGAAGGGTCGATGGTTGAGAGTTGATAGTCGATAGCCTGAGAACTGAAGCTCGAAGCCTCCCACAATCGCGCTCATCAGCGAACACCTCCGGGTCACGGCCCTTGTCCCATTTCCCCTGTCCTTATCCCTTCCCCATGTCCACCGCTACTGCCCCAGCCCTCAATCTCGCCAAAGGCACGCAAGCGTCCACCACGGGAGGACCGCAGGTGAAGATCAACGGAGTCGACTTCTGCTACGGCTCGAAGCAGACTCTCTTCGATATCTCCCTGGATATTGCCAACAAGGAGGTGACCGCCTTCATCGGGCCTTCCGGTTGCGGCAAGTCCACCCTGCTGCGTTGCATCAACCGCATCAACGACCTGATTGATGGCGCTCGCATCACGAAGGGAAACATCACCCTCGGTGGCCTGGACATCAATCACCCGCATCTCGATGTCATCGCCCTGCGCCGCAAGGTGGGCATGGTCTTCCAGAAGTACAATCCCTTCCCCCGCAGCATCTACGAGAACGTCGCCTATGGACTCCAGGTGGCTGGTGAGAAGGACAAGAAGGTCATCGCCGAAACCGTCGAGCGCAGCCTCCGCTCTGCCACGCTCTGGGATGAAGTGAAGGACCGCCTGCATGAAAGCGCCCTCGGCCTCTCCGGTGGTCAGCAGCAGCGCCTCTGCATCGCCCGCACCCTTTCCGTGAAGCCGCAAGTCGTCCTCATGGACGAGCCCTGCGCCGCTCTGGATCCCATCGCCACCGCGAAGATTGAGGAACTCATCACCCAGCTCAAGGAGCAGTACACGATTGTCATCGTGACGCACAACATGGAGCAGGCCGTCCGCGTCAGCGACCGCACCGCCTTCTTCTACCTCGGCAAGCTGATTGAGTTCAACGACACCATGAAACTCTTCACCGCCCCTGAGAAGGAAGAGACGGAGCGGTATTTGAGCGGACGGATGGGGTAGGTGGGAAGAGAGGTGAATTGTCCATAAGGAAGCTCCGAGGCGGAGCCTCGGAAGTACAGAACGCTTCGAAGCGTTTGTGAGAACTCTTTCACTCCCCCGCCAGCAACAGCTCCGGCGTGTCATCTCCCGCTGCTTTCCCCTTCGCGACTTTCGTCTCTTCTTCACCCACCGCACCCGCTTCGGTGCCAGCATTCTCATTAGCCACGGCGACGTCTTCCGGCGTCGGAAGTTTCACGCGGCGCAATTCGGCGGCATTCGGAAGGTCATCCAGGGTGCGGATGCCGAAGTGGTCGAGGAAGAGGTCGGTGGTGCAATACAGCAGCGGGCGACCGGGGAGGTCGGCGCGGCCTTCGATTTTCAGAAGGTTGCGGTCAAGGAGCTGCTGCACCATGGCGTCCACAGAGACACCGCGCACGGCTTCAATCGCGGACTTCGTAATCGGTTGGCGGTAGGCCACGATGGCCAGGGTCTCCAGGGCGGGACCGCTGAGACGCTGGGGTTTCTTGCCGGGATACAGCGCGCGGCACCATTCGCCGAAGCTGCCCAAGGCGCACAATCTCCAGCCAGCGCTGCGTTCCACGATGGTGAAGCTGCGCTCGTCCTTCTCGTAGTGGTCCGCCAGGGCATCCAGCGCGGCGCGGACGTCTTCGTCCTTCACGGATTCCAGAGCGGCCTTTTCCTCGTCGAGCTCGGGGACATTTTCCTTGCCGGCATCCTTCGCCTCTTTGATCTCTTCCTTGGCCTCGCGCACGGTGCTCTGGATGGCGCGTACGATGTCCGTCACCGTCAGGGGCTCCTGACTGGCGAAAAGGAGAGCTTCAACGATGCGGCTGAGTTCCATGGCGATGCGATGCGGATGGGCACTTTGAGGGAAAAGCCAGAAGGGGCAAGGAAAAAGGGGAGTAGCGCGTTTGCGATTGCTGAGCGGTGGCTGAGCAGTTGTTGAGCGATGGTTCTTGAGAATCGCGGAGCGTGGCACGAAAAAGCGGCAGGAGGTGAGTCCTGCCGCTTTGGAGAGATGGGGCTGAGGCTGAAAGGCTTCTGGAGAAGCCTTCTACGTTGGGCCAGTCGTCCTTAGTTCGAGGCGATGACCGTACCGGCGTTCGCAGTCGGGGGAGTCCAGTTATCCACAATCTGGACGGTGGTACCTCTCGGCGCGTTGTCGAAGATGAAGTGGGCGCTCTCAATCGGCATGCGCACGCAGCCGTGGGAGGCGGGGTAGCCGGGGAGCTCACCCTCGTGCATGCCGATGGGCAGGTCGCCGATGCGCATCCAGCCGGGCAGGGGGCACTTGTAGATGGTGGAAATCTTCCCGCTGCGAATCTTCTCCGTGATGGTGAAGGTGCCGCGCTTCGTCATGCGAGGGCCGCGACCGCTGGAAATGGGAGTTTCGAAGGCGATGGCACCGTCCTTCAGCATGTAAGCGCGCTGCTGGCCGATGACGATCACGATGCGCAGGTCGCTGTGCTGGCGGGCCATCACTTCCTTGTACACACGGGGGGCGTCCTGCACCAGTTTCTGGGACTTCACCGGCAGGGCATCACCGGGCCGGGTGTCGCCACCGAAGAAGGAGGCAAGGCGGGAATTCGTGGGGCGGGTGATGGGGTCGGCGGCTTGGGCGGAGGTGGCGGTGCCGAAGACCATGGCGAGCATGGCGGCGCTGAGCACGGCTTCCTTCAGTCCGCGGCCCTCGACTTCGGCGGCGTCCAGCAGGATGCAACTGCTCTGGCCAAGGCCGGTGCTTTCCTGCCAGGAGGCTCCGGGGATGGTGCGGCGCACTTCTTCAATGCTGGGACCATCGGCCAGCCAGATGCCCAGGAAGGAAATCTTCGCGACGCCCTCTTCCAGCTTCACGGTCAGGAGAGGCACGGCCTCACCCTTGAACCCAGCGGCAGCGATGGTGCTGACCTCGCGCACAGCCTCCGAGAAGATGCGGGCCAGTTCCTCCGGCGTGCCGAGGAAGTGCTCATGGAGCATGGCGTGGCCGACTTCACGAATCACCCCAGCCCAGTCGAAGTAGCTCATGGCCGGACGGGCCTCGATGAGGGGCAGGTGGCTCTCCGGCTCAGGGGAGATGCTCAGGAGCTGCAGGGTGCTGTCGTCGTCCAGGTCGCCGTCATAGGAGACGTCGTTGTTGTGCATCACGAAGGTCGCGGCACGGGTGGCGGCGAGCTCCTGGAAGACATTGAAGAGCTCCGTGGTATTGCCGACGCGCTGTTCTTGGCTGGCGAGGACCAGCTCGTCACCCTCCGTAGGCAGAAGGGTGCGGGGCACCAGGATGGAAAGAGATGCGGTAGGAGTGGCGACGGCATGCATGGCGATGGCGGGAGTGGAATTTTTAAGAAATGCTGATGATAGTCAGGCTGAAACGGAAACGGGGAAGGGTTGGGGTTGCGGCGGAGAAAATGAGATTTGATATGCTTGGAGAGTGCATGTCAGGCCGGAGCCGGTTGTGACGCGAGCGTGGGCAGGCGCAGGCGTTTCCGGTCCGGGAGGCCGCTGGCTATCTGTTGCAGCAGGGACTTGGCCTGCAAGGGGGAAGTGTGCGGAAAAACGGAGAGAATCCTCGCCAGAAGTCCGGCGGCACGCGGCGCGGCGAAGCTGCTCCCGGTGGCCTCACGGCGGATGCCCCCCTTCCACGGCACATTCACCTGCACCCCCAGCGCGGCGAATTCCACCAGGGTGCCGGGAGGATTCCGGAAAATCATGTCCCGCTGCGGGGTATCCAGCATGTTCACCGTGATCACGCTGGTGAAATCCCCGGGCCACTCGGGCTTGCGGAAGTCATCGTTATTGCACGCGGCCACCACGTGGATGCCCGCCAGATAGGCATCGTCCACCCAGTCCTTGAACATGAGGATTTGCGACTTCAGCCGTGCGCCGAAGCTGCAGTTCAGGATGTGATAGCCACGCTCCAGGGCGAGCCGTGCGCCGAAGCAGATCATTTCGCTCTGCGACTGGTTCTTCGCATCCAGCACGCGGAAGCTGCCAATCTCCGCCTCCGGAGCCATCTCATGAATGATGCTGGCGACCGCCGTGCCGTGGCCGAAGAGGTCCGTGCGATTTCCCGGCTGTGCTTCGAGGATGCCCATGCTCTCCTCCATGCACAGGTCATCGGCGATTTTTACATCCTTCAGGTCGGGATGGTCCCACTCCACACCCGAGTCCAGCACAGCCACGCGGATGCCTCGCCCGCGTCCGTTGCGCATGGCGGCGGCAGCTTGCTCAGGCGTGATCCATCTGGAAGAGGGGCCGGACATGCTCGGTCAATCAATCCTCTTCCAGGCCGATGGCGGCACAGAGCAGTTTGTGGTCGAGCAGGCGCCCCATGAGACGTGAAAGCAGGTTCAGCTCCTCCACCGCCTCGGGGGTGAAACCACCGGGCTCAGGGCAGCCGAGGGTGTCCTTGAACTGATAGGCCGCGAGCACGCCGCGCATCTTCCCCGCGATGAAGAAGGGCACAAGCACGCGGCTGCACATGATGACACCCAGCCGCTCCTCCAGCGTGCTGGCCCCGGCGCGATTCTGCGAGAGGTTGTTCTCACAAAACGGCTGCTGCGTGGCGAGAATCATGCCGGAGAGTCCGGTATCCACGGGCACCTTGAGATTGTTCAGCCGATCTGAGTGCGGGCCCTGGTTGTAGGCGCAGAGGAGGAACTTCTGCTCCTTGTCGGCGAGCCAGACCACGCCTTCATGCGCCCCGGCATCGCGGAGGCAATCGGCGAAGAGCCGCACCATGAGTGGGTCCAGGAATTCCGAGAACGTCGCAGGACGGATGTGTGCAGCAAAGTTCCCCACCCGCTCCTCGATGGCCTGCGCATGCGGCGCGACTCGCGGGTCCGGCAGCCAGCGCATGGACGTGGTGTTTCCCAAATCAGCGTAGGAAGACATGGCGCGAGTTTAGCGCGAGCAACCCCATGCCGCAACAAGTGCGACGTCACATCGTGAATGGTCACACTTGAGGAATGGCCGCAAAAGAACGCAAAAAACGCAAAGAGGGACGCTGAGGTCTGCAAGCCCTGGGAGCGCTGGACTCTGGTCGGCGGAGGTGCGTGAACGCTCCATGACATCGCCATAGGCCCAAGGGGGGGAACGAGGCGTTCCCCCTCCTTGGGCCTGCGGTCGCACGCACAAAAGGGCTACTACCCCTCCTGTGTTTGTCGGCTCTTCTCAGGCTATCAACTATCAACCCAAAACCATCAACCAATCACGACTCCAGCGCGAGGTCCTTGGGTGTCTCGTCGCCCTCCTCCTCCGCATCATCTGACTTCTGCTTCATCCCCGCGGCGAGCTGCATGTGCGGGGGAATCGTCGCGGCGAGCTCATCAATCTTGTCCGAGGGACGCACCACCACGATCTCACCGAGCACGCGCTCCTGCTCCACTTCCAGGAAGTGCAGCTTCATGAGCTCCAGCATGGCGAGGAAGGTCACAATCACCTCGCTGCGGCTCGTGGCGGCGCTGAAGAGTTCATCAAAACGCACGCGCCCACCCACGGGCACGATTTCCAGGAGGTGATCAATCTTGTCGCTGACGGTCCACCGGTCATCCACGATCTCTCGCAGCGTGTGCGTATCCTCAAACTTCCGCAGCACCTTCTGGAAGGCCCGGATGAGGTCGAAGATGCCCACCTCGGCGATGCTTTCCTCGGGCGTGGTGAGGTCGGGGATTTCTGGCGTGGCGGTGAAGAGTTCGGCACCCTTGCTCTCGCGCTGGCCAAGGAATTGGGCGGCGTCCTTGAACTTCTTGTACTCCACCAGCTGGCGGATGAGCTCCCAGCGCGGGTCGTCTTCCTCCGCCTGTTCATCCGGCGGCTGCAGGTCCTTGGGCAGGAGCTCGCGGCTCTTCAGGTACATGAGGTTGGCCGCCATCACGATGAACTCACTGGCCAGCTCGATGTTCAGGGCCTTGAAGGTATCGATGTAATTCAGGTACTGGCTGGTGATGCGCTCGATGGAGACGTCATAGATGTCGATCTCATCCTTCTTGATGAGGTACAGCAGCAGGTCGAGGGGGCCTTCAAAGACCTCCAGCTTCACCTTGTAATCATTGTCCGTGGGTTCCACCGGGGGAGATAGCGGGCTGGGGGAGGGACTGCAAGCGGGAAAGGGGGAGGGGTGGGGCGGGCACTGATGGGGTAGAGTCGAAATGTTGGGCCATCCTGTATTGCTCCCGGAGGGAGCGCGGAATGGTAGCCCGTGGTGCCGGGAGCCTCAGCGACCACAACCACCGGATCTAGGGATGGAGTTTCCCAGCGTCCCGGAGGGCACGCCGGAAGAGGCTGACATGGTGACAGTACCCTTAAACAACCGCGCCACATCCTTCCGCCGTCACCTCCGGGACGGAACATCTTTGGTCTACGTGATCCGGTGGTTCCCGACCTGATTACAGGTCTCCACCACCGGCTGCCGTTCCACGCTCCCTCCGGGAGCAAGGGCCTCTCTGTGGATGTTCGCTACGCGTTCTACTTCCAGTGTACCCACCAATTGCCTCCAGATTCGCGGTCGACGGTCTCGTGGGATTCGAAGCCAATATGAACTTCCTCGCGCCCTTCGACAGGGTAGTTGTGAATGGTGAGAAGCTCCCTTAGTCGCGTATTCAGCAGGACGTCCCGCTGCAGCCGGTCCTTTTCATGGTCCGAACGGACGCAGATCCAATACACGAGATGCCTCGGATGAATGTCGTTTGCACCATAGTGAGTAACCCAGACTTTCTCCTTGGACGCCTCACTGGCAATCTTCTCAATCTCACGCTCAATCCGATTTGTGACCTGCGCGATGGGGGAGAGGCGGCCAAAAGGCATGAGGGCGAACAAGCGAGGCAACCTATTTAGTCTCCACCGTCTCCAGCAGTGGCGAGCTGAAGACGTCGCACGGGCAGATGACCTCCATCGCATAGGGCACCTTGTCCCCGTAGCGCTCCTTCAGAATCTTCTGCACGGCGGCGTGGGAGAGGTCGAGTTCCTTCAAGGTGCGGAGCTCTCCCAGCTTGATACCGGAGGCGCGGTCGTAACCTTTCCAGACGAGTTCCGAGCAGTAGATGCTTTCGTCCGACCACTCAAAGAGCCAGTCATAGTTCTTGCCCAGCATGGTGGTGACTTCCTTCTTGAGCGCCACCGTGTCCAGCTTGGACGGGTCCTTCAGCCGCTTGATAACATAGTGCTCTTTGTCCCCGCGCTTGATCCACTCGTCGAGCGGTGCCTTGCCCACGGGTTGCACCGCCTCGTACACGACCGGCTTCCCATCCTCGATGAAGATGACGCCCATGTGGGTGAACTCCGAGTGCGTCGCCGCTGCAATGGCGGCCGCCTGGCTCGTCAGCGAACGGTGGAAAATGATGTCGCCGTCGCGGACTGGGATGTCCGGGGAGTGAGGTGGCGTTTCCGCGAATGCGGCTGTGGACAGCGCGACTGCCAGTCCCAAGATGGTGGTGAAGAAAGTCACAGGTCTCCGGCCCATGGGAATTTCTACTCCTGATTGTGATTGGTGGCAACTGGGAGCGGAAGGCAATTGTGGAGGGGCGCTCAGGTGCAGAGTGGATGGTGCTTCGGGGGCTTGGGTGCGTGTTCGTTTCGCGGCGATTCATACACGTATCCCATGGTACTTAAGTGCCCGCCTGCCGTATTCTTCTTCCAAGGTGCCGAGGTTGAACGAGCGCGTTGAAATATGCGTGGGACGTCGCGGGTAGATGTTGCCCGCATGACACGCGCTGCCTTTCTCCTTTGCACCCTCGCGCTTCTGGTTGTCGGAGCTCGCCCTTCATCTGCGCAGGAAGCGGCACCCGCCTTCCGCGCTGGCGTTGCCGCGATCGACATCACCCCGCAGAAGTTCCCCGTCATCGTGAATGGAAACTTCACCGAACGACTCGCGCAGCAGGCCAATGACAAGCTGCATGCACGCGCCATCGCGATGGATGATGGCCGCACCAGGCTAGTGCTCTGCGTGGTGGACACATGCATGATGCCGCGCGAGGTCATCGATCAGGCGAAAGCTATCGTGGCGAAGGAGACCGGGTTGGCCATGTCCCACATGACTGTGTCTGCCACGCACACGCACAGTGCACCTGCGGCCATGGGCTGCCTCGGCAGCCGTGCGGACCCCGAGTACACAAAGTGGCTGCCGGGTAAGGTCGCGGAGGCGATGATGACGGCGCTCAAGAACTTGCAACCCGCGAAGGTCGGCTGGGCCTCGGTGGACGACTGGGAGCACACGCACAACCGCCGCTGGATCTACCGACCGGACCGCATCCAGAGCGACCCCTTCGGAAATCCCACGGTGCGTGCCATGATGCATCCGGGGTATGAAAGCCCCAATCATGTGGGCCCCTCCGGACCAGTGGATCCAGGACTCAGCGTGCTGGCCTTGCAAACGAAGGACGGCAAACCCCTCGCGCTCTTCGCGAACTATTCGCAGCACTACTTCGGCGCCTCGGCGGTGTCGGCGGATTACTACGGCGCCTTCTGCAAGCATGTGGCGAAGCTGCTGGGTCAGTCGTCCAGCGAAGGCCCCTTCGTTGCCATGATGTCGCAGGGCACCAGCGGCGACCTCATGTGGATGGACTACGGCAAGCCCAAGCAGAACATCTCCATGGATGCCTATGCAGAAGCGGTGGCGAAGCGGGCACTGGAGGCGTGGGGGAAGGTGGAGTTCCGCGACAGCGTGCCGCTCGGCATCGTGGAGAAGAAGATTCCGCTCACGTATCGTGTGCCGGATGAGGCCCGCCTGAAGTGGGCGCGTGAAACCATGGCAGTAGTGAAGGACCGGCTCCCCACGAGCAAGCCGGAGATCTATGCGAACGAGGCCATCCTGCTGCACGAGAAGCAGAAGACAGAACTCGTGCTGCAGGCGCTGCGCATCGGTGATCTCGGCATCACCACGCTGCCGAATGAAGTCTTCGCCCTCACCGGATTGAAGCTGAAGGCGCAGTCTCCTTTCACGTCGCATTTCAATATTGAGCTGGCCAATGGCGCGGAGGGATACATCCCACCGCCGGAGCAGCACAAGCTCGGTGGCTACACCACGTGGCCTGCGCGTACGGCGGGCCTGGAGGTGCAGGCGGAGCCGGTGATTGTGGAGACACTGCTGAAGGCTGCGGAGGAAGTGTCCGGCTTGAACCGGCGCGTCATGACGCAGGGCAGGGGAGCGTATGCGGAAGCGGTCCTTGCAGCGAACCCACTGGCATATTGGAGGCTGGATGAAGCGGTGATCCCGAAGGCCAGTGATGCCACAGGCTCGAAGGAACATGCCGCCGATATCGAAGATGGCGTGGCGCTCTATCTCGAAGGTCCCGAAGGTGAGGCCTTCTCAGGAAAAGACATCAATCGCGCCATGCACTTCGCTGGCGGCCGTGTGCATGGTGCAGTGAAGGAACTGGGAGATACCTACAGCGTGGAGTTCTGGTTCTGGAATGGACTACCGGAAGATGCCCGTCCAGTGACAGGCTACCTCTTCTCGCGCGGGCCGAATAAAGACCGCTCCTGTCCCGGTGATCACCTCGGCATCGGCGGCACGCATGCGGACGGGTCTCCGGGAAGGCTCATGTTCTACAACGGCGATGGCAAGCGCAAACTCCTTGCGGGTTCCACGCTTCTTTCCCAGAAGACCTGGCATCATGTAGTGCTCACGCGCTCGAAGAATCAGGTGCGTGTGTATCTCGATGGGAAGACCAAGCCCGAGATTGAAGGTGAGCTGGAATACACGCTGCCGCAGGGCGTGAAGGATGTCTTCCTCGGCGGACGCAGCGATGGCTTCGCGGGGTTGGAGGGCAAGATGGATGAAGTCGCTCTCTATAGCAGGGTGCTCACCGCCGATGAGGCGGCAGCGCACTACCGTGCCTCTGGACTCACACCGCCTCGTGCTCGCACGGAGACCTCAGCGCTTTCTCCAGAGGAATCCCTCAAGCGCATCCATGTGCCGAAGGGATTCGCTGTCGAGCTCGTCGCTGCGGAACCACTCGTATTGGACCCTGTGGCCTTCGATTGGGATGACCGTGGCCGCCTCTGGGTAGTGGAGATGGCGGACTATCCCCTCGGCATGGATGGCAATGGCAAGCCGGGCGGTCGTGTTTCCATCCTCGAAGACACCAACCAGGACGGCAAATACGACAAGCGCACACTCTTCGCGGAAGGACTGCGTTTCCCCACCGGCATCCTCACGTGGCGCGATGGCTGCCTCATCACGGCCGCACCGGAAGTGCTGCTGCTGCGCGACAAGGATGACGACGGCAAGATGGATGAGAGCAAGGCGCTGCTCACTGGATTCATGGAAGGCAATCAGCAACTTCGCGTGAATGGTCTCCGCTGGGGACTCGATGGCTGGGTGTACTGCGCGAATGGTGGACACACGGCGAACTATGGCAAGGACGTGAATGTCACCTCCACGCTCACGGGTGAGAAGGTGGCACTGGGCAGCCGCGACTTCCGCTTCAAGCCGGACACAGGTGAAATCGATCCGCTGAGTGGCCCCGCGCAGTTTGGTCGCACGCGGGATGCCTGGGGGCACTGGTTTGGTGTGCAGAACAGTTATCCCCTCTGGCACTATGCGTTGGAGGACCGTTACCTGCGGCGCAACCCTCACGTGGCACCGCCTTCGCCGAAGGTGATGCTCACGGAGCCCAATGCTCGTGTGTTTCCCGCCAGTGCGCAGGAGAAGCGCTTCCACAGCTTTGACCAGGCAGGTCGCTTCACTTCTGCGTGCGGCCCCACCATCTATGGAGACGATGCCTTGTTTGGCCGGCGTGGGGTGACGGATGCGTTTGTCTGCGAGCCCTTCCACAATGTAGTGCAGCATCTCGTGCTGGAGGACGACGGCGCGACCTTCAAGGCATCGCGCGATGCTTCCGAGAAGCTCGACTTCTTCGCCAGTGAGGATCGCTGGTGTCGTCCCGTGATGGTGCGCACAGGTCCGGATGGTTCGCTGTGGGTGGCGGACATGTATCGCTACATGATTGAGCATCCGCAGTGGCTGCCCACGCAGGGCAAGGAGGAACTGTTGGCGCATTACCGCGAAGGCGATGATCGCGGGCGCATGTATCGGGTGTTCGCGGGAACGAAGGCGCCGTCAGCCAATGCGGACCTGAGCAGGCTGGATGGTGCAGGTCTCATCTCCTTGCTAGCCAGTTCGAACAGCTGGCTGCGCGACAAGGCCCACATGATGTTGCTGTGGCGTGCGGACAAATCCGTGGTGCCGCAGCTCATTGGTTTCCTGCAAAATCATCCCAGCCCCTCCGCCCGTCTTCATGCGCTCTGGCTGCTGCACGGATTCGGTGCCTTGCAAAGCGCTCAGCTCATCGCTGCCCTGTCCGACCCAGTGCCAGGGATTCGTGAGAGTGCCTTGAGGCTCGCAGAGAAGACTCAAGACGCCGCGGTGATTCAAAAGGCCGCAGCCCTCGCGGGTGATTCCGACGCGAAGGTGCGCCTGCAACTGCTCAGCTCCCTCGGCGAGTGGAAACATCCTGCGGCCAGCGCTGCCTTGGTGAAACTGGCTCTGGCGAAGTCCGATGCCACACTGGAGCGCGCCGCACTGGCGGGCTCCGCCACCGCGCATCTGCCTGCGCTGGCAGATGCGGCATCGTCGAATCCCACCCTCATGGAGACGGTGGTGCGCACGGCGCTCGGAGCGGGAGATGCAGGCATCGTGCGCGACCTTGCGGCTCCCGTACTCGCGAAGGCAAAAACCAGCGACGAGCCCTCCCTTCGCAATGTGAGCACCCTTTTGCGAGCCTTGCGTGATGCGGGTAGTTCCCTGGACACACTGGCTGCAAAGCATCCTGAAGACGCTGCATGGCAAAGGCTGAAGGAGTCGAAGGGTGCGCTATTGCAGAAGGTGCGCGAGTTTGCGGCCAGTGGAGACGCAAGTCCTTCGGCTGCTCGTCTCATCGCGGCTTCCATCCTGTTGGCGGATGCCGGCGAAGGTAGTGGAGCCATTGAGTTGGTGGGGCGTTGGATGCAGATGCCTGCATCAGCAGAAACCTTCGGCGAGTGCGTCGCGTTGCTGGCCTCATCATCAGACCCGCGCATCCCAACGCTGTTGCTTGCGCAATGGAACGAACGCACACCGCGCCAGCGCGAAGCCGTACTGGATGCGTTGCTTGGCAGGGAAGGCTGGGCGCTGACGTTGTTAAAGGAGATCCAAGAAGGCCGCATCACCAGCAGCAGCCTCGATGCGCAGCGGCAGACGCGCCTTTTCAAGCATCCCGCGAAAGCGGTGAGCAAGCTCGCAGGTGAAGTCATCAAGGCACGCGATTCACGCCAGCAGGTGCTGGACAAGTTCCGCCCGGCGCTCTCGCTTACCGGTGACCCGGCAAAAGGAAAGCAGACATTCTCTCAAGCCTGCATCGCCTGTCATCAGCTCGAAGGCGTGGGCCTCGCCGTGGGACCGGACCTGCGCTCCGTGGTGCAGCATCCACCGGACAAGCTCTTCACTTCCATCCTGGATCCCAGCGCTATCATCGAGCCCGGCTTCACCGCTTATTTCTGCGACCTCAAGAGCGGCAGCCAGGTGTATGGTGCCATCGCCAGCGAGACCGGCAGCAGCGTTACCCTGCGCCTCGCGGACGGCAGCCTCAAACCCGTGCTGCGCTCGGAAATCAACAAACTGCAAAGCTCCAACCTGTCCCTCATGCCCGATGGCTTGGAGGCGTTGCTCACCCCGCAGTCGCTGGCGGATTTGATTGCGTATCTGCGGTTGCCGAAGTGAAGTAGCCACCACGCATCTTCCATCAATGCCCCTCTTCATCATCTCATGATCCGCCACACCGTCGTCTTCCGTTTGAAACACGCCACAGGCTCCGCCGAGGAGCGCGACTTCCTTGAGGCCGGACTGAAGCTCGCAGCCATTCCCGGTGTGGAGAAGTTTGAGGCGCTGAGGCAGGTCAGCGTGAAGAATCCCTACACCTTCGGCTTCTCCATGGAGTTCGCCTCGCAGGAAGCCTACAACTTCTACAGCAGCCACCCCGACCACGACCGCTTTGTGCAGGAGCGGTGGATTCCGGAGGTGGCGGAGTTCATGGAGATTGATTATGTGGCGGTTTCTTGAGTCTTACGCACAGACATTCTCGCGATCTTTTACTATCACCTCGACAACACCTGCCTCATCCAGCTTCTCAAGGAGTGCCATGGAACCTGACTTCATGGCAAATTGCCATTCCTCCCGGTAGATGGGTAGGATGGTGAGGAAATGAATTCGTTTTTCCGGGCTAATTTTGAGAGAACACCCTTCTTCATCACACAACAAGGGCACCGAGACGATGTTTGCGCAGAAGCCAACGTCAGGCGCAAACGCTTCAGGTTCTTCTCCGTCCGCAATGGTGTGTGCGTACCAAAGGTCGTATTGGTGTGCATGCGGAGCTCGGGCGGCGCGCGTTAGCTGCCGGATGGGCCAGTAGTTCCGTTCATCGGAGAAGCTCGCGTGGTTAATCGGCCAAGTGTCCGGCACCGCGAGTATTAATTCGACGTACCCGAAGTCCTCGCCGCCTTCCCGCACTTTCATAGGGCGGTCACTCATGCCGGAGGTGATGAGCACACGATAGGGACGCTCAGGAGTTGGAGCCACCACGTGGATATCAATGTGCACGAAGGACGACTTCTTCTCATGAAGAACGAATTCGATGGATCCCCAATAGCGTTTGATGTGAGCACTGATTGCTTCCAGATCGCGGGCAGATTCGAACCCGAGATGGGAATCCGGCACTGAATCAAGGGAATCTGGCTTGTCTGGAGCTTGGGACATCGCGGCCTGGTTGGGGCCACTTTCAAGGAGGACAGCGGCAAAGGCAAGGACCCCTGACGAGACAGGCTCCTAGCCCCCTCGCCACCGAGCTTGAGATTTCCCCAAAGGGTACTACTCTCCGCCTCCCATGGCTAAACCAGCACTCGGCAAAGGACTCGGAGCATTGATCGGCAAGGCTGCCGCTCAACCGCCTGCGTCTGCGCCCGCCTCCTTCACTCCGCAGCCCGCGCCGGGCGAGATCGTTCGCAAAGTTCCCCTCAGCGAGGTGGTGCCCAGTCCGCTGCAGCCGCGCAAGGAGTTCGCGCCCGAGCATCTCACGGAGCTGATGGATTCCATCCGCGAGCACGGCATCATCCAGCCGCTCATCGTGCGCCTCGTCCATGGCAAGCATGAACTCATCGCCGGTGAGCGCCGTTTCCGTGCGAGTCGGGAGCTGGGTCTGAGCGAAGTGCCCGTCATCGTGCGCACTGCGTCGGACAAGGATGTGCTGGAGATGGCGCTCATTGAGAACCTCCAGCGTGAGAACCTCAATCCCCTCGAAGAAGCACAGGCCTATGTGCGTCTCGCGAAGGAGTTCGGCCTCAAGCAGGAAGACATTGCCCAGCGCGTCGGCAAGAATCGCGCCACCGTGGCGAATGCCATCCGCCTTCTGGAATTGCCGGGTGGTGTGCAGAACTACCTCCGTGATGGCAAGCTGAGCACCGGTCATGCAAAGGTGCTGCTCTCGCTGAAGAAGGCCGAGGACATTGAGGTTGCCGCGGAGGAAGTCATTCGCAAGTCGCTCACCGTGCGTGCCACGGAGAAGCTCGTGGAGGGCATCCTCAATCCTCCCGCGCCGAAGCCGAAGCCATCCGCACCGGATGCCGAGCTGAAGGTGGCTCTCGATTCCATCCAGACACGCCTCACGCGCCATCTCTCCACTGGCATCGCCATTCATCACGGCGAGAAGAAGGGCAAGGTCGAGATCGAATACTACAGCGTGGATGATCTCAATCGCCTGCTTTCGGCGATGGGCTTGCCGGATGAGGTGTCGTAGCGAAGATGACTGCACCTGTGGGTGCTGCATGGAGATGCGCACATTTGGACTGCTGCCATCCATTGCCACACGCCAATCCAGATTGGGCGATGGACGCGTCGCTTGCATTCCGCCCGGAAAGGGCGACGACTCCGCGAGCCTTTCCAGAGCGTGATGAATACGAAATTGAAGACGACAGCAGACCGGGTGGGGAAGTGGACCTCGCCCTTCGTGTGCATGGTGGTGGCCTGCCTCGTCCTTGCCTCGTGTGGAGGCACCAATGCCGGAGGCAAGACGCCCTCCGGCCCGCATCCTGATGAAGCGAACATTCGCGCGTTTCTGAATACCTATTTCTCCACCTGGTCCGCCAAGGACATGGATGGCTACGGTGCCTGCTTCCATCCCCAGGCGCGCATCCTCATGCTGGATGCGGATGACAAGGTGAGCAGCCAGGGGCTCACGGATTTCCTGCATGGGCAGAAGATGGCGCATCAGCTCTCCAAGGAACCCATGGTGGAGAAGCCTCTGGAAATGCGCTTTCAGGGAGATATGCGGGGCGTGCAGGCGGAAGTCACCTGGGTGCTGACGAAGGGCAGTTCCGAAGTGCGTGGCACGGACCTTTTCACACTGAAGCGCGAGGGGAACGGCTGGAAGATCGTCGCGCTCGTGTTTTACGGAGAGTAGGTGTCGCGGCCGCCGCGGGGAGGGAGCGTTCGCCCCAGCCTTCAACTGCGGTGGTACCTAGGGCGTATTTCTTAGCGCTTGGCTTGCAGCTCATTCCAGCGCAAGTTCCCGCCAGTGAACTGGGATGACTTTCAGCAGGTCGCACGCGCCCGCGCTGTCGAGGAGACAGATGCGGAGGCTCGCATCTGGGATGGTGGCGCCCGGCGGGCGGCCACCGAAGAAGCGAAACGCGTTGCCGGCTCGAATGTACTGGCCTTTCTCATCCGACGCTCCGCTGCATTGATCGGGCGCACGAAGGAGCCCGTGGAGTCAGTGCTTGGCGTGCCTGCGATTCCTGGCTGGTTGGTCAGCACAGGATGGATCGCGGCGTTTGGCATCGGATGGGTTCTTTCCGCCGTGGGGCAGGAGAGGGAGATCAATCTTCTCGCGCTGCCGCTCATGGGCATCCTCGCGTGGAATGCCGTCGTCGTGGTCCTCAGTCTCGTGGCATTGCTGCGTCCTTCGAATGAAAGCGCCAGGGGTGAGCGCGTGGAGCAGTTCTTCCGTCGCATCTCCGCGTGGAAGTCTCCCTCGACGCAGGATGCCGTGGCACGCCTTCCGCAGAAGGCGCCGGCGAAATTCCAGGAACTCACGAGTGGGACATGGCGGGCACGCCTCGCTTCGCGTTTCCGTGCGTGGCTGCATCTCGGCGCTGCGCTCATTGCCATCGGCAGCATTGCGGGGATGTTTGCGCGGGGCTGGTCGCGGGATTACCACGCCGTTTGGGAGAGCACACTGCTGGAGTCGAATGGCGCCTCGCGATTTCTCGGGGGGTTGTTTGCACCCGCGTCCAAGGTGACCGGCATCCCGGTGCCGCTGGAGAAGATTCCCGGCATGCAGCGCGTGGATGGGAAGGATGCCCTGGCGCCCGTTTCTGCACGCGACTGGATCTGCCTGTATGGCGCGACCCTCGGACTGCTGGTCGTGCTCCCGCGGTTCCTGCTCCTGTTGATGGAGCTGGCGCATGCGCGAAAGATTTCGCGGCGTGCATTGCAGGGCGCGGAGTGGCAGGCGTACGCACGGCGCGTGCTTTCCCTGGTGGAGGGAGCGGGTGCACCGGCGCATGTGTTGACCCATGGCCTGCCGACGGATGCCGCTTCGCAGGATCGTTGGCGGCAATGGGCGCACCAGCACTGGCGTGATGTGGGGCATGTGGATTTCCAGAGCGTGCCCGTCGCGGAAGAGACGGAGTACCTCGAAAGCTGGCAGCCCGCCGCGCCTCGTGTGTTGCTGGTATTTAATATGTCCAACGTGCCGGAGTCAGAAATCCAGCGCGAACTGGCGGAAGGGATTGCGGCGAAGCTGCACGCCAGCCTTTCTTCCGCGCCGCTGGTGGTGGCGCTGGAGGATCGAGAACTGCGCCAGCGCTGGGCTGGATTTGCGGATGGTGAAAAGCGACTGGCAGAGCGGCTCGCCTCGTGGCGCGAAACCCTGAATGGTTTGCCAGTGGAATGGCTGAAGATGGAGGCGGGGATGGGATCGCGATGACGTACCGCCACCGCAACCTACCAGCCGCGATGCCTTTGCGTGTTCCCATACAACCTTTGGGCATCTCATGGCGCATTGACGAAGCCGCGCCCTGTGGCAATGCATGGGGTTCAACCATTTGACCGATTCCGCCCTCACGTGGCCGCCATCACTCTCAGCCTCATCTCCCATACCAACGCGGGCAAGACCACGCTCGCGCGCACATTGTTGCGCCGCGATGTGGGCGAGGTGCGGGATGCGGCTCACGTCACGCTCTTCAATACCTCCTACACCCTCATGGAGGCGGATGAGGCGTCTCTGGTGTTGTGGGACACGCCGGGGTTCGGTGACTCCGCCCGCTTGCTGAAGCGACTGAAGCGGATGGATCGTCCGCTCGTCTGGTTCTTCAGCCAGATGTGGGACCGCATCACGGACAAACCTTTTTGGTGCAGCCAGCAGGCGTTGGGGAATGTGCGCGAAGAGGCCGATGTGGTTCTCTACCTGGTGAACGCCAGTGAGTCCCTCGCGGGTGGCACGTTCGTGGAAGCGGAGATGGAAATCCTCGGCTGGCTTGGCAAACCCGTGCTGGTGCTGCTGAATCAAACCGGCGTACCACGGCCGGTGGAAGAGGAAGCCGCGGAAGAACGTCTGTGGCGCAACCACCTCACGAAGTTTCCCATCGTGAAAGCCGTGCTGAACATGGATGCCTTCTCCCGCTGCTGGGTGCAGGAGGGCGAACTCATGCGCGCCATCGAGGAGGTGCTTCCCGCGGAGAAGAAGGATGACTTCATCATCGTGGAGAAGGCCTGGAACGCACGGAATGAGGAAGTGTTCCGCAAGTCCATGCGTGCACTCTCCCATCAGCTCACGGCCAATGCACTGGATGGTGTGCCGGTGAAGCCCGTGGGTTTCCTGGAGAAGTCCCTGCGCAGCGTGGCGGACGCCCTGCACGTGCCCATGCCCGAGGCGGATGCCGAGCGCGCGGCAGCGCGGCAGAAGTTGTGCGAGTCCCTCTCTGCTCGCATGGAGCAGACGGTGAATGAGCTGCTTGCTTTGCATGGCTTGGAAGGTGATGCTGGCAAGGAACTGCTGGAAGCGGCGCAGACCGATTTCTCCGAGCCGCAGAAGATGGATGTCGCGGCCACAAGTCTGGTGAGCGGCGCGGTGAGTGGTGGTCTTGCCGGATTGATTGCCGACCTCAAGGCCGGTGGGCTCACCTTTGGTGGTGGTGCGCTGGTTGGTGCGGTGATTGGCGTGTTCGGCAGCTATCGGCTCATCAAGGCCTTCAATCTCGATCGCGGTGAGGACAACAAGCTGCACTGGAGCCGTGAACACTTCCGTGAGCAGGTGAAGCTCGCGCTGCTCAGCTATCTGGCAGTGGCGCACTTCGGCCGCGGCCGAGGTGCCTGGAAGCGCGATCCACGCCCCGCACACTGGCAGATGGAAGTCAGCCAGCTCGTCGACAACGCCAAAGCGCGCGTCGATGCCATCTGGAAACATTCCTCACGCTCGAATGTGGGCGTGGCGAGTGTGAATGAGGAGGTGGAGCTGATGATGCGCGAGCTCGGTGATGAAACGCTGAAGAAGCTGTATCCGGTTCACTGATTCAAACCATTCATCACACGCTGCCATCGCGCGTTGTGCATGGTGCGCAGCACAAGTTTGATTCTCATGCCATGATCGCGGGGCCTCACGCGGGAGCATCGACGCGTCATCACATAAAAAAAGCTCTCCGGTCTTTCGACCGGAGAGCTAGCGATCCAGCAACCAATACGAGGATCGGAACGAAAGGGAACAACAAACGGGTTGGTACCAATCGGCCTGCCAAACGTGAGTCCGCACAGACAGTCGAATCTTAAAATCTTTTGGGGAGGCGTCAATTGCGGGGGGGCACTTTTTCAAAAACAGACCCTCATTCTCACTTTTGAGAGGGTGTTTCGGGCCCCTTTTACGAAAATTTTAGGATTATTCCGTTTGACAGGGGGTGAAGCCGCTCCGGCTGCAATTTTATTTACCGAGAAATTTCACATTTCTCAAAAGAAAGGGCTTGCCACCTCCGTGGAGGCGGCAAACCCGGCGTGGAAAATCCGTAGGTTATTCGCTCAGCGGCAGAAGGTTTTTACCGTCCATCCTTCGGCACTTTGGAACTCCGTAGCGCACACCAGCTTGCCGACGAAGTCCACCGTCCAGAACTGCTTTGCGCCGTCTGTGTGTTCCCACAAAATCTTACCAGTACCGTCCGTGCCAATGCGGTAGCTGACCGCTTTCCATCCTGGCTTGTTTTCGATCTGCGTCTCGATTTTGATCTCGTCCGAAGTGTTGAGCGTCCAGACCAGCGCTTTGCCGCTGTTGGGATCAGACCACAACATTCTGCCCACGGCACCTTCGCCGGTACGGTCATAGCTGGTGGCGATGAAGCCGGGAACTGAGTAGGATTTCGAGTCCACCTTGTCGCCGCAGCCATCCACCGTGAGCAGGGTGGCATTGCCTGACTCGTCGCTCCAGAGAACTTTCGAGTGGGTGGTGAGGCGCACAACGAACGCGTCGAAAACGCCGTCAGGTCCTGCGTTGGTAAGGTTGAGCACTCCATCTCCGGGGTCGTAGTCTCCTGTGCCGTCGTGGTGACCGCAGCACCAGACATTGGCCGAGACCGCATCTGTCGTGATGGCATTGCCGAACTCACTCTCGGCGCCGCCCATGCGGATGGCCCACTCCAGATTACCCAGTACGTTGAGTTTGCTGACGAACACATCCGGGTTCGCGGAAGTGGTTGAGGTCAGAAGGAGCGCAGCTGGACCGGTATCGAAGTCCACCGTGCCGCTGAATTTTCCGGTGAGCAGGATGTTTCCCAGAGAGTCCACCGCCAGGGCGTCGCTCGATCCTGCGGTATTCTTCGCCCAGAGGAGAGCGCCATTGCTGTTCAGCACGCTCACGAAGCTCGTGCCATGGGCGCTGCTGAGTTGGAACACACCACCATTCGGGTCGAAGTCCACAGTGCCGAAGAAGCTGCCGATGAGATGGATGTTCCCCGCAGCGTCCAGAGCGAGATCATGGGCACGTTCCTCCGCAGTGCTACCGACACGTTTCACCCACTGAAAGATGCCGGCACTGCTCAACTTGTGGATGAAGAGGTCCGTCTGATCTGCCGTGGTGGCGGTTACGGCAGTGATGCCGGGACCGGGGTCGAAGTCATTCGTGCCGGAAAACCAGCCCGTGGTGTACACATGGCCGGCGGCGTCCACGGCAACGGCAGAGGCATTGTCGTCATCTCCTGAGCCACCCAAGGTCTTGGCCCAGATGAAGAGACCATTCGCACTGAGCTTGCTGATATAGATGTCCTGGAATGCTACGGCGGTGAGGTTGGTGGTCAGGAGGCCGGGGTCGAAGTCGGCGGTGCCACTGAAGCGTCCCACGGTGATGACGTTTCCACTGGCATCGATGGCAATGTCGTTGGCCGTCTCTCGGCTTGTGCCTCCAAGACGTTTTGCCCAGACGAAGTTGCCGTCCGTGTCCAGCTTGCACACGAAGCTGTCGTCCTGTCCGGCGCTGATGAGGTTGAACGTGGCCGGGCCCGGATTGAAATCGCTCGTGCCTTCGAAGCTGCCGGTGCACACCACATTGCCGGAGGGATCCAGTGCCAGGGCTTGGGAGAATTCCGTTCCGGTTCCCCCGACCCGCCTGGCCCAGATGAGTTGGTTGTCGTGGTCGTACTTCGCCACAAAGGCATCATACCCGCCCGCGCTGGAGAGTTTGGCGAGGCCCGGACCCGGGTCGAAGTCCACGGTCTCCATGAAGAAGCCGGTCACGTAGAGGTTGCCTTCTTTGTCGCGGACGATGTCGGTGATTTCGTCATTGCCGATGTCTCCCGCACGGAAGGCGGAGCCAAAATGCTGGGCTGGGGAGGTGCCTGCGGTAAGGCTTAGCACCGAGGCGGCGAGCAGGCTGAGCAATGAAACCGACCTGCGGATGTGGTGGCGACGTATGATAGAGATTCTCATGGAGGGGACTGGTTCTCTCTAAAGGCATGTCCCCCGCCGCCCGAAGCGTGACGTGAATGTTCGAGCTGAAATCCAGAAAAAGTGCGTCACGAGGAGTCCAAAAAACACCTCTACGGCGGTTCAAGACATGTCCCTCAACCCGTGACCCTCGCGGGTTTCTTCCCACCCTGCGTCAGACATGCTGCTTCTGATAGATTTCTCCCATCGCCCCCGTTCCTTCGCTCCGCGTTGCGGTGCTCGGCCGGGTTTGCGCTTTTGGTTGAAGTCTTTAGACGCCCCGTGTTGAGTTTTGTCCCTGCCGTTTTCCCACCAATCCGTCATGACCCTGCATCACCGCCACCTGGCTCTCCTTGCCGTCGGACTCTCCGTTTTCGCCCCGGCCGTCATCCCCGCTTCTGCGGCTGACGCTGGTAATGGAAAGAACAACTGGACCACCTGGCGTGGCCCTTATCAGAACGGGGTCTCCGCTGAACATTATAAGAACGGCAAGCTGAACCCTTCCCCTGCCTGGGTGTATGACAGCAATGGCCGTGGCACACCGGTGGTGTGCGATGGCAAGGTCTTCTCCTGGGGCTACCGGGGCAAGGACGGCAACTTGGTGGAAATCCTCAGCTGCCTCGACGCTGCCACTGGCAAGAAAATCTGGGAGCACGAGTTCCAGGATTTCCTGAGCGATACCATTTATGACCGCTATTCGATTGGAGCCCCGGCGGTCGACCCCGAGACGAAGCGGGTCTATTTGATCACCCACTACGGCATGTTCTCCTGTTATGACTTCGACGGGAAACTCCAGTGGACCATCTCGACGATGGAAGACTACGGCCGCATGAGCTTCCCGAACGCCCGCGTGGGTACGCCGGTGATTGAAGGCGACCTGGTCATCATCCACGGCATCACCTCCAACTGGGGCGCAGACGGTCCTGCCGCCGACCGCTTCTATGCGTATGACAAAATGACGGGCGAGCTCGTGTGGTGGTCCCGCCCAGGCATTGTCCCGCCGGTGGACAGTTCCTTCTCCACGCCGGTCTTCGAAACCCGAGACGGCAAGCGCGTATTCTACTCCGGCACCGGCTGCGGCAATGTGGTGTGCGTGAACGCCCGCACTGGCAAGCCGCTCTTCCGTTTCCAGGCAGCAAAGAATGGCGTGAATGCTTCCGTGCTGCTTTATAAGAACAACATCATTGCGGTGCACGGCGATGAAAACGTGGACTCCTCCGAGAAGGGCCGCCTCGCTTCCATCAAGATTCCTGCGAAGCTCACTCCGAATCTGAGCCCCGAAGGTGAGATCATCCCGCTGGCCACGGCAGACGCGGAAGCCTGGCGTTCCCCTGTGGGTTCGAGCAACGGTTCCCCTGTGCTGGTCGGCAATCGCATTTTCCAGCTCGATGACACTGGCGTTCTCAATGTCGTGAGCGCCGACACGGGAGAAACTCTGTGGACCAAGAAGATGGCGACTGGCAACGTGCATGCCACGCCGCTGTATGTGGATGGCCTCCTCTATCTGACCCTTCTTGATGGCCGCCTGGTCGTGATGAAGCCCGGTGACAAGGATGGTGAAATCCTCCAGGAAGTGAAACTCGACGGCCAGTGCCTCGGCGCTCCGGTGGTGTGCAATGGCCAGCTCTTCGTGCATACCACGGTGAAGTTCTATTGCTTCACCATTGAGAACAAGGGTATCACCACAGACACGATTGCTGCCCCGGAAATGCCCAAAGCCGGCAAGCCCGCTGCGCTGCAGGCTATTCCCGCAGAAGTGGTGCTGACCCCCGGCGCTACCCAGAAGTTCCGCGTGCGTGAAATCGATGCCAATGGCTTCGTGGTTGGCGAAGCGAAGAATGTGAAGTGGGAGTCCTTCATCCCTCCGACCGCTCGCGTGAAGAGCACCATGGACGCCAAGTTCAACGACAAGGGTGAACTGGTTGCCGGACCCGAAGCCCACCTCTCCGCAGGTGCTTTCAAGGCCACGGGTGAAGGTGGCATCTTCGGCACCATCCGTGGACGCTTGCTTCAGAACCTTCCCATCAATCAGGATTTCAGTGCCGTGGAACTCAACGAAGAGCAGCCTTCGGAGCACGTGAAGTTCGCCTTCCCGCCCCTGCCATGGATCGGTGCTCGTCTGAAATTCGACGTGCGTGAGTTGAACGGTGAGAAGGTCTTTGCGAAGACGTTTGACCGCATCCTCTTCCAGCGTGCGACGGCATTCATTGCGAAGTCCGACCTGTCCAACTACACCATGCAGGCAGACGTGCTCACGGACGGCAGCGCCCGCGTGAAGTCGGACATCGGCCTCATCAACCAGCGCTACATGATCGCGCTGCGTGGCAACGCCGGCCAGCTCGAAGTCAGCTCCAACATGGAGCGTCTCAAGGCGACCGCTCCCTTCAAGATGAAGGCCAATGTCTGGTACACTCTGAAGACCCGTGTGGATGCGAACGGCGATGGCGGTGGCACCGTCCGCGCCAAGGCCTGGGAAAAGGGCCAGGCGGAGCCTGAAGCCTGGACCCTTGAAGTGCCGCTGGCACGTATCCATAAGAATGGCTCACCGGGCATTTTCAGCTTCACCCCGCTGAACCAGAAGCGCGCCTATCTGGACAACATCTCCGTGACCCCGAACAAGTAACCGCCGCCACCACCAACCCCACCAACATCTAAGTTACCCTGCGATGAACAAGAAAACTGTCCTCATGCTCGCGGCGGGCCTCGCCTGGGGCTGCCTGCATGCTGCTGACCACACCCAGTGGGGCGGCGTGAATGCGCGCAACATGGTGTCCGATGAAAAGGGCCTTCCGTCGGAAATGGAACCCGGCAAGAAGCTGGGTCCGAAAGCAGCGCCGAAGGCGGCGGGTCGTCTCCGCCCAGATGCCCAGGAAGCGAATGCGGCTCCTGGTGCAGAGGACATCGACATGTCCACCACCAAGAACTGTCTCTGGGTGGCCAAGCTTGGCTCGCAGACCTACGGCTCGCCCATCATTGCCGATGGCAAGGTGTATGTCGGCACGAACAACGAAAGCCCGCGGAATCCCAAGCACATTGGTGACCGCGGTATTGTGATGTGCTTTGAGGAGAAGACGGGCAAGTTCCTCTGGCAGCTCGTGAGCCCGAAGATGGGCACCGGCAAGGTGAATGACTGGGAATACCTCGGCATTTGCGGTTCTCCCACCATCGTCGGCAAGAAGGGTTACGTTCCCGGGAACCGTTGCCAGATCATCTGCTTCGACGTGGATGGCATGGCGAATGGCAACCAGGGCATGCAGGATGAGGCCCAGTTCATGGCCGCTCCCGGACCCGATGGCAAGCCGGTGCCGGTGGAGCCCGGACCCACGGATTGCGACATCCTCTGGGTGTATGACATGTACAAGGAGCTCGGTGTGTTCCAGCACAACGCCACCTCCGGCTACCCGCTCGTGGTTGGTGACAAGGTCTTCGTCCCCACCTGCAATGGCGTGGACTGGACCCACTCGAACATTCCCGCGCCGAACGCTCCCAGCTTCATCATGCTGAGCGCGGAAACCGGTGAACTGCTCGGTGAAATGGATCACGTGGTGAGCGAGCGCGTACTGCACTGCTCCTGGTCCTCACCCATTGAGGCGATGGTGAATGGCGTGCAGCAGATCATCTTCGCTGCCGGCGATGGCTGGGTCTATGGCATGGCCCCCGAGACCAAGAAGAACGACGAAGACCTCGACATCCTGAAGGAGTACTGGCGCTATGATGCCAATCCTCCCGAGTACCGGAAGGACGACAGTGGCAAGCCCCGCAAGTATGCCGAGTTCGACGGCCCCAGCGAAATCATCGCGACCCCTGTGTTCTATGAAGGTCTTGTGTACGTGCCCATCGGTCAGGACCCCGAGCACGGTGAAGGCCTCGGCATGATCAGCGCCATCGACCCGAAGAAGACCGGCGACTTCACCGGCCAGGCCGTGTGGACCTTCAAGGGCATCGAACGCTCCATCAGCACCCCTGCTCTCAAGGATGGACTGGTGTACGTGGCCGACTATACCGGCCGCCTCTTCTGCCTGGATGCCAAGACGGGCAAGGAATACTGGAAGTATGACACCAAGGGACACATCTGGGCGAGCCCGCTCGTGGCAGATGGCAAGGTGTACATCGGCAATGAAGAAGGCGAACTCTTCGTGCTCGCCGAGGGCAAGGAGATGAAGGAACTCGCGGTGATTGAGTTCCCCGCTCCGATTCTCGGTGGCGTG
Organism: Roseimicrobium gellanilyticum; assembly: GCF_003315205.1. NCBI lineage: Bacteria > Pseudomonadati > Verrucomicrobiota > Verrucomicrobiia > Verrucomicrobiales > Verrucomicrobiaceae > Roseimicrobium > Roseimicrobium gellanilyticum. The sequence goes on from NZ_QNRR01000001.1 coordinate 68,370, forward strand.
AGCGCGGCCAATGGCGTGCTCTACGTGGCCAGCCACACCCACCTGTACGCCTTCAAGCAGGGAGCCCAGGGCGTTGCCCAAAACTGAGTCACCTGTTTCGGTGGATCTGCCTTTGTTGTGAACCTGTCCCGCCCCCGGCGATTGCTCTGTCCAAAGTGCGCGCCGGGGGCACTTTCTCTCCCGAATTGCAGGGACAGTGGCAGGCGGGTGAAAACCCGCTAACGTTTCCGCCCCAGTTCACCCACCGCCCACCACCACTCCCACGCATCTCTCAAGACCATGACCGCTCAAGACCGCCTCGAAGCCCATCTCAAGGAAATCATCCAGTGGCACTTCTCCCCTGAAACCGGCTGCCAGTTCTGGCTGGACTGGGCGAAGAAGAACTTCGATCCCCGCCAGGAGATCAAGTCGATGGAGGACATGAAGAAGTTCCCCCACTTCCAGGATGAGTGGCTGCGCGACCTGCAGCCCGAAGTGTGGGTGCCTGCCGCGTACAAGGGCAAGCCCTTCAACATCTTCGAAACCGGTGGCACCACCGGCATGCCAAAGCAGCGCATCGGATGGGAGGACTACAAGACGGACTACAGCGAATTCTCCACCAAGATTTCGGATGAGCATTTCCCGCCCGGCGGTGCATGGCTCATGATGGGACCGACCGGTCCGCGTCGCCTGCGGCTCGCCATTGAGCACCTTGCCAATGTGCGTGGCTCTTCCTGCTACTTCATCGACCTCGACCCGCGCTTTGTGAAGAAGCTCATCTCGAACAAGCAGTTCGATGTGGCGCGCCAGTACATGGACCACGTGGTGGACCAGGCGGCGATCATCCTGAAACATCGCAAGGTCAGCGGGCTCTTCACCACGCCGAAGCTGCTCGAAGCACTCGCCGAGAAGGTGGACGTGTATGAGGCCGGCATCCGTGGCGTGTTCTGCGGTGGCACCACCATGGCTCCCCAGTACGTACGTTTCATTGTGGAAGAAGTGCTGGAAGGCCGCATCGGATTCTATCCCACCTATGGCAACACGCTCATGGGCCTCGCCGCCAGCGTGCCGCTCCAGAAGGAGGACAACTATTCCATCACCTACTACGCGCCGCAGCCTCGCGCCGTGCTTCGCGTCGTGAAGCCGGATGATACCAAGGTGACCGTGGACTATGACACCTGGGGCCGTGTGGAACTCACCACACTGACGAAGGAGTTCTTCATGCCGCGCTTCCTTGAGCGTGACGAAGCCCTGCGTCGCAAGCCCCGTGCTCCCTATGAGTGGGACGGTGTGGCCGAGGTGCGTCCCTTCGGTGCCATGGAGAACAAGATCGTGGAAGGCGTGTATTAATCAGTCAGCAGTCAGTCGTCATCATGAGCAGCATCCCGCACCTACCCGCCCTGCGCAAAGGGCAGCCCTATGAAAGCCTCGACAAGGTCGAGGTGAAGGATCACCGCACCGGCGAGGTCATGGCGACCGTGAGCCAGGTGAATGCCGGCATCCTTCGGCGTGACCTCAACCGCATCGGAGAGGCGCGTCAGGCATTGCGCAAGTTCACCGTGGACCAGCTCATCGCCATCTCCGCGAAGGCGGGTGAGCTGTTTTCCGAAGGGACGCTGCCTCTCGGCGACAAGGGCCACACGCAGACCGTCCAGCAGTACACAGAAACGCTTTCCCGCACGAGCGGTCTGCCGCACGCGATGGTGAAGCGCAACATCGCCAAGGTGGCGGATGCGCTCTTCAACATGCGCACCGTGCTCAATGGCCTGACACGTGGTCTGGACACAAGCGTGATCGACATCGGCTTCGGCGAGCAGGCTGGTTGCCCGGTGAGCTACTACCCCACGACGAATGCGCTGGGGCTGGTGATGCCGAGCAACTCTCCTGCGGTGAATTCCCTCTGGCTTCCCGCGATTGCGCTGAAGACTCCGGTGATCATCAAGCCGGGTCGTGAAGAGCCGTGGACGCCGTTCCGCCTCATTCAAGCCTTCATCGCTGCCGGCGCTCCTGCCGAGGCATTTGGCTTCTATCCCACCGACCACGAAGGTTCGGGTGAAGTGATGAAGATCTGCGGCCGCGCGCTCATCTTTGGCGACGCAAACACTGTGGCCCAGTACAAGGACAATCCGAAATATGAGTGCCACGGTCCTGGCTTCAGCAAAATTCTGATTGGTGCGGACGAAATCGAGCGCTGGCCCGAGTTCATCGACTTGATTGCCGGTTCCATCTCAGACAACGGCGGCCGCTCCTGTATCAATGCCTCTGCGGTGGTGGTGCCGAAGTACGGCAAGGAAATCGCCGACGCCCTCGCGAAGACGCTTGGCCCCGTGGCCCCGACTTCGCCTGATGATCCCGAAGCGAAGCTCAGCGGCTTTGCCAATCCGAAGATGGCTGAGTTCATCGACGGCGCGATTGAGAACGGTCTCAAGGAGCCCGGCGCGGAAGACATCACGGCGAAATATCGCGGTGGTCCCCGCAAGGCTGAACGTGACGGTGGTGTGTACATGCGCCCCACGATCGTGCTGTGCGACTCCTTCAAGCACACGCTGAGTAACAAGGAATACCTCTGCCCCTACGCCAGTGTGGTGGAAGTGCCGCAGGCCGACATGCTCGCGCAGATTGGGCCTTCGCTTGTGGTCACCGCGATCACGAAGGACCCGCGTTTCATCGAGCAGCTTCTCGAGTCACCGCTCATCGAGCGTCTGAACATCGGGCCCATCTCGACGATGCGCATCTCCTGGAACCAGCCGCATGAAGGGAACATGTTCGAGTTCCTCTACAAGCGCCGCTCCATCGAAGTAGCGCAGAACTAGCCAGGTTCTGCCGTCCTCCTTCCATCCTTAGTTCAAGCCCCCCGCTTCACCCGCGTGACAACCCTTCTTGCGCCGTTCGATCACATCCCCCGCACCCGCCTGGTCTTCGGAAACGGAACCGTGCAACGCATTGGTGAGCTGGCGCAGGAACTCGGCGGCAAGCGGGTGCTGGTGGTCTCGGATGCCGGCATTGTAAAAGCCGGGCACACCGGGCATGCCGTGGAGGCTTTGCGCAAGGCGGGCTTGGAGTCGGCGGTGTTCGACCAGGTGCATGAGAATCCCACGAACCTGGATGTGGATGCCTGTGTGGAATTCGCCAGGGAGTTCAAGACAGACCTCATCATCGGCCTCGGTGGCGGCAGCAGCATGGACACTGCCAAGGGCTGCAACTTCATCCTCACCAATGGTGGCACGATGAAGGACTACTGGGGCGTGGGAAAGGCCACGAAGGCTATGCTGCCCCTCATCGCCGTGCCCACCACGGCAGGCACGGGCAGTGAGTGCCAGAGTTTTGCCCTCATCTCGGATGCCGTGACGCATGTGAAGATGGCCTGCGGCGACCCCAAGGCCGCGGCAAAAATTGCCCTGTTGGATCCGGAGCTCACGGTCTCCCAACCGGCACGCGTCACCGCCGTGACGGGCATTGATGCCGTGGCACATGCACTGGAGACGGCGGTAACGAACAAGCGCAATCCGCTTTCCACCACCTATTCCCGCCAGTCGTTCCGCTTTCTCATGCGCGGCTTCGAGCGCGTGCTGAAAAACCCAGCGGACCTGGAAGCGCGAAGCTCCATGCAGCTGGGTGCTGCTTTCGCGGGCACGGCCATCGAGAATTCGATGCTCGGCGCCGCCCACTCCTGCGCGAACCCGCTCACGGCGGAGTTCGATATCGTGCACGGTCAGGCGGTGGGTTTGATGCTGCCACACATCATCCGCTTCAATTCCGGACTTCCCGAAATCGCCGAGATCTATGCCAGCTACCACGCCAATGATCTGCCGGGACGTGTCACGGAACTCCTTCGCGCCGCTGGCCTCTGCACGCAGCTTCGCGAGCTGAACGTGGATCGCGAACGCATCCCGGTGCTGGCCCAAGGAGCCGCAAAGCAGTGGACTGCCAACTTCAATCCACGCCCGCTGACGGAGGCTGATTTCATCGCGCTCTACGAAGCTGCGTGGTAAGTGGGCAGTCTTGTGGAAGAGACGGTCATACGGCGTCGTTCAGCCGAATGCGTTCTATGGTTTGGTGAGCGCCTGTTTCTCTACCCGGCTACCCCAGCTGCCTTTTCTGCCATGAAAACACTTTCCGCCATCCTCGCTGCCACCATTGCCGTGGCATTTGCATCGGCTGCTTTTGCCCAGGCTCCTGAAAAGCCCAAGACTCCAGCGCCTGCGAAACCAAAGTTCACCAAGGTGCTGCCCGCCTTGCCCGACACACTGGCTCTGCATGAGAAGATTGAGTGCTCTCGTGTGGGTGACTTCTCCGTGCTCCTGGACATCTATGTTCCCAAGGCTCCGGGCAAGTATCCTGCCATCCTGCTCATTCACGGCGGAGGCTGGAGGGCTCGTCAGGTGGAGGCAGACAAGCCTCTGGCGGAGCGTCTGGCCCAGCGCGGATATGTGGTCGCCCAAGTGGCCTACCGCCTCTCCACCGATGGCAAGTTCCCGGCAGCGCTGCATGATTGCAAAGCGGCCTTGCGTTTCCTCCGGGCACATGCGGGAGAGTATCACCTCGACCCTGAGCGGATTGGCGTCGCGGGCGGTTCCGCCGGCGGCCAGCTCAGCGGATTGATGGGAATGACCGGGGGCGTGAAGGAGTTGGAGGGCACCGGTGGTGAGCCTGAGCAGTCCACTGCTATCAAAGCCTGCATCGTGATGGCTGCGACCATGGACTTTGTGGAGTCGAACCGGATGCAGAACAACGAGGCGGTGATTCAATACCTTGGTAAATTCGACGAGAACAAGGCGCTGTACGCCCAGGCCTCGCCCATCACCCACGTGAAGCAGGGTTGCCCGCCCACCTTGTTCCTCGAAGGGGAACATGACACGGAAAAGATTGGTCGCCCCGAGATGCAGGTGAAGCTGCGTGCGCTGGGCGTACCCACGGAAGTGATCACTCTGAAAGGCGCCCCGCATCCGTTCTGGATGAGCCAGCCCTGGCTGGATGAGACTGCCAAGGCGGCAGGGGACTGGTTTGACAAGTATTTGAAGTAGGGGGCGATGACCTCCAAGAGAGAGCAGGCGAAAAGTCTCAAGGCCTTTGCACGAACTCCTGTGGAGGATTTGACCCCAAGAGGATGCTGCGACCCAAGGAGTGGGAACGCCTCGTTCCCATGGTGAAAGGGTGCATGATTTACCCCGCCCGAAGCGCTTCTCCGACACAAGAGAGGTCGCGTGGGTGCCGAATCACAAGGGGTAGTTACGTACTGATGGGAACGAGGCGTTCCCACTCCTTGGGCATGAATGGCGCGTGAAAGGGGAAGCTCCCAGCCACAAACCGAGTGGGCAGGAGTGAGTCTATTTGGTGGCATCTATTGCACCCAAACGCGCGCCGCCCCCTGAATTTCCCCTTGGGCCAGACCCGCTCCGGATCACCCGATTTGCCTTCGAGTGCATTTTCTACTTTCCACCCCGGCAGCGCTCGCTCTAAATCCTCGGGATTTCCTCACATCATCATGACACTGGAAGACGTTCGTATTGAGATTGACCGCGTGGATCAGGACCTCCTTCGCCTCCTGAACGAGCGCGCCGATCTGGTGCATCACGTTGGGGAAATCAAACGCAAGGAGGGACTGGAGATCTACGCCCCGGACCGCGAGGAGCGGCTGCTGAAGAAACTCATCGAGCTGAACAAGCAGAACAAGGGCCGCCTTCCCGAGAAGTCCATCCGCGCCATCTACCGGGAGATCATCTCTGCCGCCCTGGCCCTGGAGCAGGACATGCGCATTTCCTACATGGGTCCGGCGGGGTCCTGGACTCACCAGGCGGCCATCAGCCGCTTTGGCAACAGCGTGCTGTATCTCCCTGAGGCGAGCACGGAAGATGTTTTCGAGCGCGTGACCACCCAGGAGGCGGACTACGGCGTCCTGCCCATCGAGCACAGCACGGAGGGCGCAGTGCATCACACGCTGGATCACTTGGTGGACTCGCCTATGCAGATCTATTCGCAGTTCCTTTGGCGAACGGAAACTGTCCTCATGTCCAACGGTCCCAAGGATACGGTGGACTACATCTATGGCCACCCGCAGGTGATTGCCCAGTGCCGCAAATGGCTGACGCATAACTTTCCCGATGTGGAGCTGCGTGAAGCTCCCAGCACCAGCCAGGCGGCTGCCTTCGCCTGCGAGCACCCAAACTCCGCTGCGCTGGGCACGGCCCTTGGTGCGGAACTGCAGGGCCTGAAAATCATCGCGGCCTCAATCGACGACAGTGCGTCCCAGGCCCGTTTCATCGTGCTGGGTCGTCGACCCGCCCCGGCTACGGGAAATGACCATACCATGCTCATGGTGACTGCCCGCGACCGTGTGGGCGCGCTGCTGGAGATACTCAAGGCATTTGCCGACCATGGCATCAACGTGCGGCAGATTGAAAATCGCCCGGTGCCTGTGGAAGAATCTGCTTCGCAAACGCATGTGCGGTTCTTCCTTGAAGTCACGGGTCATTGCCACGACGAGGCTTTGAAGAAGTCGCTCGATGTGGTGATCAATGACGGCGACGCCATCAAGATTCTCGGGAGCTATCCGAGCTCGCCCTGGGGGGAGTGAGGGGAAGCGGATTTGAAATTTGAGATCTCAAATTTCAAATCGCCGGCTCACAGCTCCATCTGAATCCCCAGTTCAATGACCTGTCGTGAAGGCAGGTCGAAGTAGCCGGTGGCGGGGCGGGCGATGCGGGAGAGGAAGATGAAAAGCTTTTTCCGCCAGGGCATCATGCCGCTCTTGCCGGTGGGGAGGAGCAGTTCTCTTGCCTGGTAGAAGCTGATGTTGCTCATGTCGCCGCCGCGTTTCACGGCGAGGGCACGGCAGAGGTCGCGCATCACATCAGGGGATTCCACGAAGCCGTACCTGAGCACCACGCGGTAGAAATCAGGCATCAGCTCTGTGACGGTGAAACGCTCCTCCTTGGTTGCGTGGGGTTCCTCGAGGAATTGCACCGTGAGCAGCACCACGCGCTCGTGCAGGGATTTGTTGTGCTTCAGATGGTGCAGCAGCACAAGGGGCATGCCATCCGAGGAGCCGCTCATGAAGACGCCGGTGCCACGCACCCGGGGAATCCGTTTGTTCTCCAGTTCGCCCAGCAGGTGCACAATGGGAATCTGCCCCCGTGTCATGATGCGCCACAGCAGCGCGCGGCCATCCTGCCAGGTCTTCATGAGAATCCAGAGCAGCAGGGTCAGCAGCAGCGGCATCCACGCGCCGTGGAAGAGTTTCGCGAGGCTGCCCGCCACATAGGTGGACTCCCACATGAGGAAGAGAATCACTGGGACCATCCCCTTCCACCAGGGCCACTTCCACAGACGGGTGACCACGATGAGCAGCAGGGCGCCGGAGAGCATCATGTTCGCGGAAACCGTCAACCCGTAGGCAGCCGCCAGCTTGCTGGAACTCCCAAAGGCCAGCACCAGGGCGAGGCAGCACACGCAGAGCAGGAGATTGATCTGCGGCAGGTAGATCTGCCCACGCACATGAGGGTTCGTGTGCTTGATCTTCAGGCGGGGCAGGAAGCCGAGTTGTACGGCCTGCTGGGTGAGGCTGAAGACACCGGTAATCATGGCCTGCGAGGCGATGATGGTGGCCAGGGTGCTCAGGATGACCAGGGGCAACAGCCAGCTTTGCGGCACGAGACGGAAGAAGGGGCTCTCATGCGCAGAAGGATCACGCAGCACCAGTGCCGCTTGACCAAGATAGTTCAGCGTCAGACCGGGATAGGCCACGAGGAACCAGGAGCGCTGCATCGCTGTGCGTCCGAAGTGGCCGATGTCCGCATACAGTGCTTCGCACCCCGTGACGCACAGCAGCACACTGCCCATGATGCCGAGTCCATGGTGGCCATGCTCCAGAAGGTACCGCACCCCATAGTGTGGAGAAAGCGCAGCCACCGCGCCGGGATGCTGTATCAGATTGTAGATGCCCAAAAAACCCAGCACGCCAAACCAGATGAGCATGATGGGCCCGAAGCCCGCACCGATGCGGTGGGTGCCATGCCGCTGCACGAGGAAGATGGCCAGCAGGATGGCCACCGCCACCGGCACCACGTACTTCTCGAACTCGTGGTTAATTTCTTCCAATCCCTCGACAGCAGAGAGCACCGAGATGGCTGGAGTGATGACGCCGTCTCCGTAGAGCAGCGCCGCGCCGACGATGGCGAACAGGCCCAGCCACTTGAGGTGTTCCTTCTTCAGTCCTGCTTCCGGATGCCGGAGGATGGAGAGCAGGGCAAAGACGCCGCCCTCACCTTGATTGGTCGCTCGTACGAGGATGAGCAGGTACTTGATGCTCACGATCAGGATGAGCGACCAGAGCATGAGGGACACGGGTCCCAGGATGGTCACCGGGTCGTTCGCATGGAAGCGACCTTCGGCCAGACACTCGCGTAGCGCATACAGCGGGCTGGTGCCGATGTCTCCATACACCACACCAAGCGCTGCCACGGCGACCGCCCAGCTTCTGGCATGATGTGGATTGTTCATGAGTTCCGGACTGCGTCCAACTGCGCCACTCCACTACAGTTCGAGCTGGATGCCCAGTTCGATGACCTGTCGTGAGGGAAGCTGGAAGTAGCCGGTAGCGGGCCGGGCGATGCGGGAAAGAAAGACAAAAAGTTTTTTCCGCCAGGTGGCCATGCGGCCCTTGCCGTCGGTGAGCAGGAGTTCACGGCTCTGGTAGTAGCTGATGTCCCCGAGCTTGGTGATGCCCTGCCTCTTCAGCGCGGTGGTGAGGTCGCGCATCACTTCCGGCTGTTCCGCAAATCCATAGCGCAGAATGATGCGGCAGAAGGATTCGTGCAGTTCCACAATCTGAATGCGGTCCGCATTCTTGATGTACGGCTCCTCCTCGAATCGCACAGTGAGGATGACGGCATTCTGATGCAGCACCTTGTTGTGCTTCAAATGATGCAGCAGCACGAGGGGGAGGCCATCCGAGGAGGACGAAAGGAAAACGCCGATGCCCGGCACACGGAGGATTTTGTTTTTCTTCACCTCCTCCACGAGGTGAGTCACCGGGATGAGCTGGCGGGTGACGCGCTTCACCAGGATGGCACGGCCGTCGCGCCAGGTCTTCATCAGCGTCCAGAGGATGGCGGTGATGACCAGGGGGATCCAGGCGCCATGCAGGAGCTTGGTGAGGCTGCCCAGCCAGTAGCCGATTTCCATGGAAAGGAAGATGCCGATGGGGATGGCGGCCATCCAGGACGGCGTCTTCCACACGCGGGTCATCACCATGAAGAGCAGGATGCTGCTCAGCAGCATGTCCGAGGACACGCTCAGACCGTAGGCGCCGGCCAGCGAACCGGACTCCTGGAACACGACCACAAGAGTGAGGCATGCCACGCACAGGAGCATGTTCACCTGCGGCATGAAGATCTGGCCGCGCATGTCCGGAGAGGTGTGCACGATCTTCAACCGGGGAAGGAAGCCGAGCTGCACCGCCTGCTGGGTGAGGCTGAAGACGCCAGTGATCATGGCCTGTGAGGCGATGATGGTAGCGGCGGTGGCGAGGAAAACGAGCGGCCAGTGGGACCACGCCGGCGCCATCTGGAAGAAGGGATTGAACTTCGGCTGGTCCACCATGCCGGGGTTGTTCAGGATCAGGGCGCCCTGGCCAAGGTAGTTCAGGATCAGGGCTGGGTAGGCGGCGAAGATCCAGGAGCGGTTCATGGCCGTGCGGCCGAAGTGGCCGATGTCGGCATACAGGGCCTCGCAACCTGTCACGCAGAGCAGCACGGTTCCCATGATGTGCAGGGCCTCGGAGCGCTCATAGATGAGGTAGATCCAGCCGTGGTGAGGCAGCAGCGCGGTAAGGATGCCGGGCGCCTTCACGAGATTCATCAGCCCGAGAAGGGCCAGCACAAAGAACCAGACCAGCATCACCGGTCCGAAACTGGCGCCAATGCGTACCGTGCCGTGCCTTTGTACAAGGAAGAGTCCCAGCAGCAGGATGGCCGCACACAGGGGCACAATGAAATGCGGCAGGTCCGGATTGATGACGTAGAGACCTTCCACCGCCGCGAGCACCGAGATGGCGGGCGTGATGATGCCGTCCCCATAAAGCAGGGAGGCTCCCACGAGGGCGATGATGCTCAGTACTCCAATGGCTCGCTTGGAAAGACCCGCGGCTTGCTGGCGCAGGAGCGCATAAAGGGCAAAGACCCCGCCCTCACCCTGATTGTCCGCACGCGAAAGGAGCAACAGGTACTTGATGGTGACGATGATGGTCAGCGACCAGAACATCAGGGACACGGGCCCGTAGACGGTGAGCACCTTGTCCGCCTCGAACCTGCCGTGGGACACGGTCTCCTTCAGGGCGTACAGTGGGCTCGTCCCAATGTCTCCATACACCACCCCGAGCGCCAGTAGCGCGAGAGTCCAGCTCGAGGATTTCTTGTCTGACATCGGATGCCTTCCCCGTGTTCCTAAGGTCCGGGTCGAGGGACTGCCATCTATGCATTGCGCCGGAGATTTGGCAACTTGGAAGATGTGAACGTGCAGTTCACACGTTCAACGTAAGTACGTTATGCATACGTGTTGAGGGTGGCGTGGAGAAACCCGTGTGCCCCCGCCTTCATCGCGGAATCTGCTGCACCTCTATTTAGAGGACGGGGCGAATTACCGCCGCAGCACCTTGGCGATGCGCTTCCTGAGGGCCTCGGCCTTGCGGTCTTCGCCCATGGAGTCCAGCACGTTGGCGTAGTCCATGCCGATTTCCTCGTAGCTGTCTGCGCAGGTATCGATGTTCTGTTCGAGAATGCGCAGGGCCTTTTCGTAGTTCTGCTGGGCAGCCGCGTCGTCCTGCAGTTCATAGCAGGCGGTGGCGAGGTTGCTATAGCTCTGGGCCACTTCTGGATGCTCGGGGCCGAAGACCTTCGTGCGGATGTCGAGTGCCTCCATGTGCATCTCCTTCGCCTGCTCGGGGAAGCCGGCGGTGTAGTAGAGACCACCCAGGTTGTTGAAGACGGCGGCCACGCGTTCATTGTCACGGCCGTAGTCCTTCTCCAGAGTCTCCAGCGCCATCAGGTAGTGCTGCTCCGCAAGAGGGTAGCGGCCCAGGCTTTTGTAGATCATCGCCAGATTGTTGCGCATCTGGGCGCTGTCATGGGTGCGCGGCGGCACCATGCGGTCGTAGCCTTCGATGGCCTGCTCATACAGCGGGATGGCCTGGTCCTCTCGCTGGTTGAAATCATACAGGGTGGCCAGTCCTGAGCGGAGGCGGGCCATCTGGAAGGTGTCTGCGCCACCGCGCTCGCCGGTTTCGATGCCTTCCTGATACAGGGACTCGGACTTCTCGAAGTCGCCGGCCTGGCGATGCAATTCCCCGAGGGTTTCCAAGGCGTTGACCAGCAGGGGAAGGTTGGCTTCATCCTCCTCGGCTGCCTGTCGCGCATTGCGCAGGGCGGTGCTGGCCACCCTCAGCGCGTCGTCGATCTTCCCGGCATCCAGCAAACTGGACAGATGTCCTTCGAGCAGCGTGTTGAGGTTTTCTGAGGACATGGGTTCAGTTTGAAGCCGAAAGGATCACAACAAGCATGGACCGCGTTTCCATCAAGCAAAATCGCGATCGCTGCGGGATTCTTGTTTAGGGATTTTGGCAAGTTCTTCAAGCAGTTGCTTGCGCTGAGGTGGCAGCGGACGGTGATAAACATCGTGCAGGAGGGCAGCCGCGCCCTTCTGCCCATCCCCCAGGCCCAGTTCCGAGCAAAGGCGGGTCTCGTATCGCTGGACCAGTCTTTCCGAGGGTTCGTGCTCCACGAGGTAGTCCAGGCTCAGTGTCAGCAACTCGTGAATACCACCCAGCGGTGTTTCCTTTTCGGCCACCAGATCAATAAGCTTGCTGAAGTAAGTGGCGGCCAGCACCCGCAGGTAACTGGCTCGGAGCTGCAGTCGCGGGTTCGTGAGATGCACTTCACGCAGGGTGTGTAAATCGGTCTTTGGGTTGCGGGCCCACACCACCTCGCAGGTGACGAAGAGATCCAGCCGTCCTGCAAAAGGGGACTTGGGCTGGAGAGCACCCTTGGCCACCGTCTTGAAGAGCCCGTCCTCCGCCGAGCACCAGTGCACGATCAGACTGGTTTCGGTGAGCCGGGTGCGGTTGATGAGGATGGCACTGGAAGTTTCCAAATAGAAATGCCTCCGGATGGGGTGGGGAAGAAATATGAAACCTTCTTTTCCACGGAATGTAAAGGCTTGCAGAGCTCGTGGCGTTCCGATTTTATGACGCCCGGCATGAGCATCGCCATCGATCTGACTGGAAAAACCGCCCTCATCACCGGGGCATCGCAAGGCATTGGCGCCTGCATGGCACGCACGTTTCACCAAGCGGGCGCCACCGTGGTGATCAATCACCCTGGCATGGGCAGCACCGCTGCGGATGCGGCGTCCCTCGCCGCGGAGCTTGAGCAGGAACGCGCAGGAAGTACCCTCGTGGTGGAGGCGAATGTCGCAAGCGCGGAGGCAGTGCAGGCCATGATGCAGAAAGTACGCGAAGCCTGCGGTGGACTCGATTACCTCATCAATAATGCCGCCATCATCCGTGACCGCACCGTCGCGAAGATGTCGCTGGAGGAATGGCAGTCCGTGATGGATGTAAATCTCTCCGGGGTCTTCCACTGCTGCAAGCATGCGCTGGAGATCATGCGTGATCACGGCGCCATCGTGAGCATGGGCAGCATCGCTGCGATCCAGGGGTTCTACGGCCAGGCAAACTACGCTGCAGCGAAGGCAGGCGTGCAGGCGATGATGCGGGTGATCAGTCGCGAGGCGGCGAAGCGTGGCATCCGCGCCAATGCCATCGCGCCAGGGGTGGTGGATACCTCCATGGCGGCGACTATTCCGGAGCATGTGCGCGCGGAGATGCTGAAGAATGTGCCACTGGCCCGCTTCGGCACGGTGGAGGAGATTGCGCATGTGGCGCTTTTTCTTTGCTCGCCACTCGCGTCCTATGTCACCGGGCAGACCATTGAGGTGAACGGAGGCTGGCGCGGATGAGGGCCGCTGCGCGAGTCGTCTCTGTGGAGGAAGCCGTGGCCGCGATCCCGGATGGCGCGACCGTGGCCGTGGGGGGCTTTGTAGGGGCCGGGCATCCGGAGATGCTCACGGCGGCGCTGGAGCGCCGCTTTCTCGCGGGAGACGGACCCCGTGATCTCACCCTGATGTATGCGGCAGGGCAGGGCGACCGTGCGTCGCGTGGACTGAATCATCTCGCTCACGAAGGCCTCTTGAAACGGGTCATTGGTGGACACTGGAACCTTGCTCCGAAGCTGGGAAAGCTGGCGCTGGAAAACAAGATCGAGGCGTATAACATTCCCCAGGGGGTGGTGTGTGTCCTGTTTCGAGAGATTGCTGCGAAGCGTCCGGGCATCTTTACCAAGGTCGGGCTGAATACCTTCATCGATCCTGTGCATACGGGAGGCCGCATGAATGCACGTACGACGGAGCCTCTGGTGGAGCGGCTCGCGATGGATGGCGAGGACTGGCTGCGCTACCGCACCGTGCCAATCCATGTGGGGCTCATCCGCGCCACCAGTGCGGATGCGCGGGGGAATCTCACGATGGAGCGCGAGGGTCTCGTGGGGGAAGTCCTGCCCATCGCCCAGGCGGCACGCAATCACGGCGGCATCGTCATCGCACAGGTGGAACGCCTCACGGAAGGCAGCGTGGATCCCAAGGCGGTGCGCGTGCCCGGTGCGCTGGTGGATTATGTCGTGGTGTCCGATGCGGAGCAGCACGCGCAGACCTTTGGCGAGCAGTATAATGAGGCGTACGTCACCGCGTTGGGCGAGAAGCTGGAGCCGCCACGGCTCTCCTTCTCTGAGCGCAAAATCATCGGGGCTCGTGCGCTGCAGGAGATACGACCCGGTGAAATGGTGAACCTGGGCATTGGCCTGCCCGAGGCAGTGGCGTCCGTGGCAGCGGAGACAGGCAGGTTGCGGGACTTTACACTCACCGTGGAAAGCGGGCCTGTGGGCGGCGTGCCGGCCTCAGGTTTGAGCTTTGGCTGCAGTCATCGCCCGGAGGCGGTGATCGACCAGCCATCGCAGTTCGACTTCTACGATGGGGGGGGCATGGACATCGCGATCCTCGGCGCGGCGGAGATCGATGCCGAAGGCAGCGTGAATGTGAGCATGATGTCCGGCCGCTTTGCCGGAGTGGGTGGCTTTGTGAACATCGCGCAGAGTGCAAAACGTCTCGTCTTCTGCTGCACTTTTACGGCAGGGGATCTCGCGGTGGAGATGCAGGAGGGGGGCCTCCGCATCATGCGGGAGGGGAAGCACTCCAAGTTTGTGAAGCGGGTGCAGCAGGTCTGCTTTCACGGCCCCACCGCCATGCGTGAGGGACGAAAGGTCATTTATGTCACGGAGCGGGCAGTTTTTGAGCTGACCCCACAGGGGCCGGTACTCGTCGAGCTGGCTCCGGGAATCGATCTCCAACGCGATGTGCTGGATCGTATGGAGTTTGCGCCTGTGGTACAATCGACACGCACGATGCCCTCCGAATGTTTCCCGCAGCGCCTGTCCTGATATGAAATGGCCGACCCCCATCTATGTTGTCGAAGCGAAGCGCACGCCCATTGGCCGCTTTTGCGGTGGGTTGAAGGAAATGTCACCGGTGGAGCTGGCACTGGCGGTAGCGCAGACTGTGATGCCGGATGAACTGGGCGGGCAGGTGGATGAAGTAATCCTCGGCCAGGTGCTGCAGGCTGGCTCGGGCATGAATGTGGCGCGGCAGCTCGTGCTGCAACTGGGCCTCGCACAGAGTGTGACGGGTTTCACGGTGAATATGGTCTGCGCCTCCGGCATGAAGGCCGTGGCGCTCGGGGCAGATGCCATCGCGTCTGGACAATCCTCCGTGGTGCTCGCGGGTGGCGTGGAGTCCATGAGCCGTGCGCCGCACTATGCGCGCAACGTGCGGGAAGGGACGAAGCTGGGCCATGCCACCCTGGAGGACTCCATCTTTGTGGATGGCCTGACGGATCCAATTCTCAAAGTGGGCATGGGTGAGACGGCGGAGCGCATTGTGGATGCCTGCGGCATCACCCGTGAGGCGCAGGATGTCTTTGCGATGACCAGCCAGGAGCGCGCGGCCGCAGCAGTGGAGGCCTTTCAGCGGGAAATCGTGCCGGTGGAAACAAAGGCCGGCATGATCACCCATGACGAGCATCCGCGTGCAGACACCACCCCGGAGAAGCTGGCGAAGCTGAAGCCCGCCTTCCGCAAGGATGGCACGGTGACCGCAGGGAATGCTTCAGGCGTCAATGATGGTGCCGCGCTGTTGCTTCTGGCTTCAGAGGAGGCGGTGCAGAAGTACGAACTGCAGCCTCGCGCGCGCCTGATTGCGGGTGTTTCTACCGGTTGTGAACCGGCGACGATGGGATTGGGGCCTGTATCCGCCGTGCAGAAGCTGCTGAAGGAAACGGGCTGGTCCATGGATCAAGTCGATGCCATGGAGATCAACGAGGCCTTTGCTGCGCAGACCCTCGCATGCGCCGAGCAACTTGGCGTGGATCGCGCGAAGCTGAATCGCCGTGGTGGCGCGATTGCCCTGGGGCATCCTGTGGGCTGCAGCGGTGCTCGTGTGCTGGTGACCTTGTTGCACATCCTCGAAGACGAGGAACTGAAGCGCGGTGTGGCGACTCTGTGCGCCGGTGGCGGCATGGGCATTGCGATGGCGATGGAGCGGGTGGAGTAGAGCCTCGCGATTCGGCTGACATGGAGGAGAGGGTGCCTACTCATCCCTGCTGCCCGCGTCCTCATGCTCCAGCGACCTTCTGCTCGTCTCTGCCGCAATGAACACACACGCAATCGTGATGGCACCCATCACGATCAGATACACCGCGATGGGCCAGGGCTCGTTGTCGCTCCACTTGAGAAGGCCGGTCGCAATGAGGGGCGCCAGCCCACCGGCCAACGGAGAGGCAAGCTGATAGCCCAGGGAGGTGCCGGTGTAGCGCGTGCGCGTGCCAAAGAGTTCCGAGAAAAACGCGGCCTGCGGCCCATACATGGCAGAGTGGCCGATCATTCCGAGGACGATGGCCGTCCATACCAGCAGGGTGTTCTGCGTGTCCACCAGCCAGAAGAAAGGAAATGCCAGCAGCACCAGGAAGAAGGCACCTCCCAGATAAACCGGGCGGCGACCGACGCGGTCTGAGATGGCGCCAAACCACGGAATGGTGACCAACTGGATGGCGCTGCCCAGCAACACGCCATTCAGAGGAGTACTCTTCGGGAGACCAAGCTTCTCGGTGGCATAGGTCAGCACCCACACAGTGAAGATGTAGAAGAAGGCGTTCTCCGCGAGACGTGCACCCATGGCGAGCAACACATTGCCGGGATGTGTCTTCAGTACTTCCAGCACGGGCATCCTGGCAGGCGGCTTCTCCTTCTTTGCCTGCTCAAAGGCGGGACTCTCCAGCACCCGCAGGCGGATGAAGAAGCCAATGCCCGTGAGAAAAATGCCAAGCAGGAAGGGCACACGCCAACCCCAGTCAAGGAAAGTCTCCTGCGGCATCAAGTTGAAAAGACTCATGACCCCCGTGGCCAGAAGCATGCCCGCCGGCACACCCGCCTGCACCCAACTGGCATAGAGCCCGCGCTTCTCCTGTTTCGCATGCTCCACCACCATCAGAACGGCGCCGGCCCACTCTCCACCCACGCCGAGTCCCTGAATGAATCGCAGAAACACCAATGAGATGGGTGCCCAGATGCCAGCCGCTTCATATGTGGGTAGCAGGCCGATGGCACAGGTGGCCAGCCCCATCATCATGAGGGTAGTCACCAGCATCGACTTGCGTCCGATGCGGTCACCGTAGTGTCCGCAGATCACGCCGCCCAAAGGACGGGCGAAAAAGCCCACTGCATACGTCGCGAAGGACGCCATGGTCCCCATAAGCGGGTCGAAGGTGGGAAAGAAGAGTTTGTTGAAGACCAGCGCAGCCGCCGTCCCGTAGAGGAAGAAGTCGTACCATTCGATGGCCGTGCCGACGAAGCTGGCGGTCACCACGCGGCGCATCGCATGCGGATGGGGTGGTGAGGCAGGAACGGATGAAGACATGGGAGAGCTGGAGGCGGAAGAAAAACGGGTCGTCGATGCAACTTCTCTCGGAAGCTCAATGTGAAGGTTCTACCAAAAATAAATGAATGCCTATGAGAATATCCTTACGCCCGCTTATCTTTGTGCCTGATCACTCACGGCTCGTGAATTTCATCCCCCTCCCCCATGTCCAGCCCTCTTCGCATCGTCCACTACCGGGCCACTTCCCCTTCATTTGTTCAACGGCTCGGTCCCTATAAAATCGAGTCTCTGGTGGCTCCGGAGGATGAGCGTGCTGCCACGGCGTACCGCGTGTGCATTGAGCCGCACCAGACCACCGGCGTGAGCTACCACAAGGTGGCGGAGGAGTTCTACTATGTGCTGTCCGGCAGTGGCACGGCCATCCTGAATGGCGAACCCTTCAAGCTGGCGGCGGGTGATTTCCTGCGCCTGCCTCCGGGCACGACGCATGGCTTCGTCACTCAGGAGGAGGAGCTGGTGATGCTGGATTTCCACACGCCGGGCTCGCGACCGGACCATGATGTCTACTTTGTCGGCGCGACTCCAGAGGGGTTCACGGTCAAGGAGTAGGGCTGGAAAGAGGCGCGGCCGCTGCGAGGGAGAGATACGTATCTTTTCTTGCGCAGCCGCCATGGTGTGGCTACCTGACCTATGGACCAAGCCAAGACCGTCATCACTGATATGCAAGCCTTCGACACCGAGAGCCTGAAGGGCCGCCTCGGCGCGCTCCGGAGGTATCTTTGACGTCGCGAAGCTGAAATCCGAACTGGAGACGCTCGAGGAACAGACCGCTACGCCTGAGTTCTGGAACGATCAGGACACGGCGCGCAAGGTCATCGGGCGCGTCAACGCGATCAAGGGCCAGCTCGAGCCGCTGGCTGCGTTGGAAACGCGGCTGGAGGATTTTCTCGTCCTGGGTGAAATCGCCGAGCATGAGAATGACCTCGCCTCCTGGAAAGAGGTGGAGAAGGAATTTGCGGCTCTCGACAAGGCGCTCGGCGAGTTCGAACTCACCGTGATGCTCAGCGGCGAGTATGACAAGAACGGTGCCTTCATGACCATCCACTGCGGTGCGGGCGGCACCGAGTCCTGCGATTGGGCAGACATGCTCCTGCGCATGTACACCCGCTGGTCTGAGCGCTCCGGCTTCAAGGTGGAAATGGTGGACTTCCAGCCCGGTGAAGAAGTGGGCGTGCGCAACGCCACCTTCAAGGTCACGGGTGACTACGCCTTCGGGAAGCTGAACTGCGAACGAGGCGTGCATCGCCTGGTGCGCATCTCACCCTTCGACGCGGCGAAGAAGCGCCACACCAGCTTCGCCAGTGTGGATGTGACGCCCGACATCGAAGACGACGGCGGCATCGAGCTGAATGAGGCCGACATCAAGTTTGAAACCTACCGAGCCGGCGGCAAGGGCGGCCAGAACGTGAATAAGGTGGAAACGGCCGTGCGCCTCATCCACGCTCCCACGGGCATCATCGTGAACTGCCAGGTGCAGCGCTCTCAGGGCAAGAATCGCGAAATGGCGATGCACATGCTCAAGGCCAAGCTGTACCAGCTTGAGCAGGACAAGAAGAAGTCCGAGATGGAACGCCAGTACGGTGAGAAGGGTGATGTGGCCTGGGGCAACCAGATTCGCAGCTACGTCTTCCAGCCGTATCAAATGGCCAAGGACCACCGCACCGGGGAAAAGACCGGCAACATCCAGGCCGTGATGGATGGCGACATCGACGCCTTCATCGAAGCCAAGCTCCGCGGCCGCAAGGCGGGTGAGAGCGATGGGGATGAGGAGGTGTAAGGAGAAGGGATAAGGGAGTCGCGGCAGTTCGTGCTTCTGCTCTGGCATGGACCGGTGCAGAAGCACGCTTGCTCACTCTGCGCCTCCTGCTACTTGTGCCGCATCGTGCTTGCTGACATCATCACCCTCTTTCCCGAAGTCGTAAACGTCCCGCTGGGCTCCAGCATCATGGGGCGGGCACGGGACAAGGGGCTGTTTCAATTTCGTGTGCATGACCTGCGGGAGCAGGGCATGGGGAAGTATCGCCAGGTGGATGATGAGCCGTATGGCGGCGGCCCGGGCATGGTGCTCCGGCCAGAGCCCATCTTTGCGACTTTGGAGCCGTTGCGCACGCCGCAGAGCCGCGTGTTGCTGATGACGCCGCAAGGGAAGCCCTTCAAGCAGGAGGATGCCGTGCGGCTCAGCAAGGAGGAGCACCTTATCTTCTTGTGTGGTCACTACGAAGGTGTGGACCAGCGCATCGTGGAGAGTTGCGTGGACGAAGAGCTGAGCCTCGGCGACTACGTGCTCACGAATGGCGCGATCGCCGCCGCGGTGATGATCGATGCCATCGTGCGTCTCTTGCCCGGAGTGCTCGGTGATGATGAGAGCGCGGTGCAGGAATCCTTTGGCGAGTCTGGTTTGCTGGACCATCCGCACTACACCCGTCCGGCGGAGTGGCGTGGCATCAAGGTACCGGATATCCTGCTTTCCGGTGACCACGGGAAGATTGCCAAGTGGCGCAAGGAGCAGGCGCTCGAGCGCACAAAGGCGAATCGGCCGGATTTGCTCGAAGGAAAGTAGTCCGCCGAGCTTCGTCGGCGGGGGCGACAAGGCCTGCAAACACCAGCAGACTACAAGCGTCTCAGGCAGGTGAGCGCAGGCCCAAGGAGAGGGAACGCCTCGTTCCCTTCAGGGTGAAACGTCCCATGACGAATCCATCCCAGCTAACGTCTCAGTCCTCAACCGGAGCGAATTTCCTCGCTAGCTCCGTCTCATAGAGCGTGTATTCACCCTCTCGCAGTTTCGCCTTGGAAGGATTCCTCCTGATATACCTCACACAATTCGCGAAATGGTTCCCATCCCGAATGAGTCGGTCAAAGTAATCCACTTGCCAAAGCGTTCCCCGCCTTCCGGCCAACCTGTTGATGGGATGTGTTGAAGAGCCCTTCCACGATTTCATGATTTCCTTGAGATCCGACTCGATGTGCAGGGACGTCAAGGTGTGCGCGTGATTGGGCATGATCACCCATGCGTGATGCCAGTAGAGCACCTCATCAGAATGCCGCAGCGTGGCTTCCACAAGAGCGCGGCAGCCGGGGTCTCGAAGCAAACAAGAACCATGTCCGGCATCCAGCCACGCATCCATCTTGGCTGAAAAGCGTTTGTGGTATTCTTTCTGCACTTCCGCGGTCCACGGCTCAGGATGATGGGAAAGCCAGATTTCGCGTTCTTGTTTCCATTGAGCGCGCAGCTTGGCGGGTACAGCGTCGGCGAGGCGGATTGTGAGGAAGTAGGTGCGATCGGGTTGCTGCCAGTGAGGGAGGCGGTTGGCGGTCTTCGCGACGTGGTCGAAGGGGTTATAAAAGTGTAGCGACTCGCGGTCCATCGCTGGATGGTTGCGCGATATGAATGCAGAATCAAGGTCGGTGATATGCCATGGTGATGGTGGATCGTGGGACGTTTCACCCCTGAAGGGAACGAGGCGTTCCCTCTCCTTGGGCCTGTGCTTCCGTCGTGGATGACTTGTAGGTGTTATCGTGAGGCGTAGCTTTCGACGGAACGCTGAAACACACCCAGCAGCTTCGCAGCCTCAGGCTCCCGTACCGAGACTTCCGCGAGCTCGGCACGTGACTGCGTGAGGTGCTCTTTTACCCTCTCGTGCTCTTCCTTCAGCCACGCGGCGACATCCGGAGTTTGCATCGTGATGGATGCTTCCTCTCCCGCACCCGCATGTGCGCGCACTGCCTCCACCACCTTTTGCGGCACGTTCACAATACCCGCCTTCACATCATCCTCGAAATCCCTCACCACAGAGCACCATGCGAGGGCTTTCACCAGGCCGGGCACTTCTCTCGCACGTGTCTGCAATCCAGACACCACCAGCAAAATATCCACCGAGTGGTAAAACGTGCGATGCAGATGCGCGTGCAGCGTCTTCTCATCCAGCAATAGTCGCTGCACGCGGCGCTGGGAATCGAAGTGCATCGCTTGCAGCAGGGCATACACATCCGTGCGGCCTTCGGGAGTAGCTTCGAGTTCTTTCCAAAAGACTTCGCCGAGCTGGGAGAGGGGAATGTCCCCAGCAAAAACACCCGAGTCCCACTCCGCCTGCATGCGCGCAGCCAGCGCATCGAGAGAACCGTCCCAGGTGCGATCGCCGTCCATGTAGTCGTCAAACAACTGCAGGAAAGCATAGCCCACGCGGGCGGCGCGCATCTTCCTCCAGCGCAGCAGCGAGCGTCCGTAGAGGACGAGAAAGATACCGAAGTAGCGCCGGTGACGTCTCGCAAAGCGCAGGCACTCGGTGAAGCACAACCATTCAACGCCACGCTTCATGTCTCTGGTTTCTCCGGCATGGGGCGGGGACCGCGCCACATGTTCAGATAGATACGCAGGAAGGAGGGGCGCGGCTCGGTGAAATCCACATGCTTGTGCAGGTGCACCCACGGCACATCCGGATGCTGGTGATGCGCCTTGTGGTGGTGGTAGTTCAGAAAGAGCCACTGCACCACCTTGTTCACCTTCAGGTTCCAGGCACCTTCCTTCACATCGAGTTCCGACCAGGCGTGGTCTGCGTATTGCAAGGAACTCCAGTTCACTGCGAAAGCCGCATAGCAGAGCAGCCAGCCTTGCCAGGTGGCATCCGAGAGGATGAAAAGCGCCGCCTGCACGGCGAGCGTGAACAGGATCTCCAATCGAATCCTCCCACTCGGTGCGTTGTCAAAACCCTCCAGCATCGCGTCCGCTGCGGTCTGCTGGGCGAAACGAGAATCATCGGAACGAAGCGCCTTCATCTGAAATGCACCCGGCCACACGAGGTACATCATCATGCCCAGCGGTGAGGCGGTCCAGTAGAGTCCGGTGAGGATGCAGTACCACTGGAGGTATTTCAGGAGCTTGTTGTCATGCGGGCGCAAATAGTCGAACTGCTCGACCTCGGTGCGATTGTTCCTGTGATGCCGCAGATGGAAGATGCGCTGAAACGTGAGTGCGGTGGGGAAGAAGGCTGCGGCAATGCGCCCGCCCCATTCATTCATCGCGCGATTCGAATGGAAGATCCCGTGCACGGACTCGTGCAGCAGGGAGAAGAGGGTGTTTCCCACGAAGGAAAACGCCACCATGGCGAGCAGCACCTGCCACCAGGCGGAGGCGTGGGACGCGGCGTGCAACAAGGAGCCGGCCACCACGGCTGCGCCTGCGAGCAGCAGCAGGTTCAGCCGGTCGGGAATGGCGCGGAGCTCAGGAAAGGACATGGCCGCAGGAAGGTAAGGTCACACGCGGCCATGCTCAAGCCTCACTCAGCGGCGGCCGCTCGTCTTGCGGCCAATCATCATGCCCAGCAGGATGCCGACCACGGCGCAGCCCATGCCGACCATCATCATGGTCTTCTGCAGGGCGGTGAGCACAGGGTTGTCGAACATGTTCGTGGAATAGTGGATGGCGGTCACGAGCCACTTGCCATCTTCCTTGATCATCGTGGCCGTCCAGCGGGCATTGATGTCCAGGCGCTGGCCTCCCTTGAGTGTATAGACATCCTGGGTGGAGCCGTAGCACACGCCCATGCTGTCATTGAGATAGAGGCTGGTGAGGTCGTCCGCGTCGAACTTCACCGTCAGGTTGTCCACCACGCGGTTCGGGCCGGACATCATTTTCACATAGTAGTCGCGGATGCCCTGGTGACCTTTGGCCACGTCGCCGTTCATCGTGGTGAAGACGATGTTGGGATGCAGAAAGGCGACGAGGGCATTCACATCCTTCTTGTTCATGGCATCCGTGATGCCATCGCGCAGCACGCGGAGCTGCTCGTGATTGGGATTCTCCGCGGCGCGTACTTCGAGAGGTGCGGCAGCGGTGCCGGGTGCCGGAGCTGGCGCAGGAGCAGCGGCAGGTGGTGTCGCGGGCGCGGGCGCCGGGGTGTCCGGCACGGGTTGAGCAACGGATGGCGCGGGTGTGGGCGCTGGCGCCGGGGCGGCGGGTTGCTGGGCAGAGGCGCTCGTGATGCAAGCCAGCACAAGCAGTGGAAGGAGAAGCTCGAGGCGGGTCATAGCGGCTGCGGGGAGTGAGGTTGGGGGATGCTACCGGAGCCTTGGCGTGCGGCAAAGCTCAAATACTTGCAAAGATACGGATCTTCCTCCGGAGTCACCTTCGGAGAAAAACGCATGCCTTCCAGAATGCGGATGTCCTTCTTCAGGAAGGCGTGGAAAAGCCAGCCCGCCACCTGCACCCGAAGCCGGGAGAGCAGTGGGGCGGACCCACGCGGAACTGCGTACAGGGGTTTCACGATCGTGCCGCCTTCCGCCGGAAGAAAGCTGAGCCACAGGAAGGTCTCCCGGCGTTGAGTGCGCGTCTTCACCGTGAGCACAGAGCCCTCCCAGCAGTGGATGGTCACGTCGATGGCATTGCCAGAGACCTTCCGCATGATGCGGTCGGCCAGCTCGTTGCCAGTCACTTTCGACATGTACTTAAATTCCAGTCGATGTCCCTGGTCATCGATGCTCGGCGTGCCATGCAGGGCCCGGGCGTGGACCGTCTGGAAATGATTTAGGTCAAAGGCGTTTGCCACCACGGCCTGCCACGGACAGCGGAGGAAGACGGGCGTGCCCTGCTTGTACAGGAGTGACTCGGGTGAGACTCCATCAAAGAGCGGGAAGGGCTTCGCGTCGGCTTCTTGTCGTGGCGTCACCCAGATGGCGTCGCAGGCTTCGCGGACTGCATAGGAACGCAACGCAGGACGAGGCTGGAGCTTGGCAGGAGCTCCAGGGCCAGCACATCCGGGGGGACTTCCATGGCTGCCCCCGCACTCGAACCGCCAATGGTGCAGGGGGCACTGCAGCGAGGAGCCATGCACAGAGCTGTGGGCCAGATGCGTGCCCATGTGCGGGCAGTAGGCCTGCACGGCGCGTACGGCGCCGTCTTCTCCCCGAAATACTACAAGCGGCAGACCGGGCAGGTCAAAGGTGAGTACGGTGCCGCGCTTCAGCTGGCTCGAAGGCGCGACGAGGAACCAGCCGTGCAAGGGCAGTGGCTTATGCCAGTCGAGCTCAGGGAAGGGGGGCTCCATCGCGGGGGTAAATGACCATCCTAAGCATGTGTGGACTCGTCAACTGATGAGGTGTCATGCGCATCAAAGGAAAGCGCCGGTACCCAGTGAGGTTCCGGCGCTTTCAGAGGGTTCACGAGACGTGAACTGCGGATGTGGGCGGGCTGACTACTGCACGCGCTCCACCAGCCAGCCAAGCAGCTCGCTGATCTTGATGCGGTGCTGGGCATTGCTGTCGCGCTCGCGGACGGTGACGGTGTCCTTCAATTCTTCGCCTTTTTCGCCGAGGGTTTCGAAGTCGATGGTCACGCCGAAGGGAGTGCCCGCCTCGTCCTGTCTCGCGTAGCGGCGGCCGATGGCAGCCGTTTCGTCGTAGAAGCAGTTCATGTGCTTCTTGAGCAGGTCGTAGACTTCACGCGCCTTGGACACGAGCTCGGGCTTGTTCTTCAGCAGCGGGAACACACCCACCTTGATGGGGGCGATGCGCGGATGCAGGCGCATCAGGGTGCGGACTTCCACCTTGCCATTCATATCGGCCTTTTCTTCTTCACAGAAGGCACTCGCCAGCACGGCGAGCGCGAGGCGGTCAAGTCCGGCGGAGGGCTCGATCACGTGCGGTACATAGAAACCTTTGAAGAGGCGGTCAAACCAGGCACGCACTTCCGCTTCCGTGAGCGGGGTGCCCTTGGTCTTGGCCTGCTCAGCGGCGATGCGCTTCTGGATCATCGCTTCCTTCTGCTCCTCGGTCAGCTTGGCAGCGGCGGCCTTCAGTTCATCATCAAAGTACTCCTGCGGCTTGCCGCTGTGCTTCTGGTGCTGGCTGAGGTCGAATTCACCACGAGCCGCCACACCTTCCAGCTCATCCGTTCCGAAGGGGAACTTGAAGAGGATGTCCGTGCAGGCTCGCGCGTAGTGCGCGAGGTCGTCAGCCGACTGCGTGTAGTAGTCGAGCACATCGGTTCCGAGACCGATGGAATTGTAGTACTCGGTGCGCTGAGCCACCCAGTAGCGGTGCCACAGGTCCCAGCCCCAAGTGGGCTGCGGTGTGGAGAGGTCTGCACTTTCGCTCCAAGCCTGCGCAGGAGCGCCGGTGAGGATTTCGATGGCCTCGTCCGGCTTGATAAAGAACTCGAGTTCCATCTGCTCGAACTCACGCGAGCGGAAGGTGAAATTCTTCGGGGTCACCTCGTTGCGGAAGGCTTTTCCAATCTGGCAGATGCCGAATGGCACCTTCACGCGAGAGCTGTCCACCACGTTCTTGAACTGCGCGAAGATGGCCTGCGCCGTCTCCGGGCGAAGGTACGCGACATCCGCATCCGTGGCCGTCGGGCCCACGAAGGTGCGGAACATCAGGTTGAAGGGACGCGGCTCGGTGAGCTGAGCACCGTTCTCGGGGTTGAAGGCACGTGTATTCTCCACCTTCTCGCCGGTCTCACCACCGGTGGGTTCCGGGGACTTCACCCCGCGCTGTTCGTAGAAGAGCTTGGCAATCTTCAGCGCGGACTCACGAGGCTTGCCCTGCGGGGCGAGTACGGCAAAGGGGACGTCACTCTTCGTGTCCTCAGCACCGGTTGCTCCGGTGAAGCGATAGACCATGCCACTCTGCAGATCGACGTGGTCCGAGCGGAAGCGCTTCTTGGTCAGAAGGCAGTCACTCATCGGGTCGCTGAAGGTATCCACGTGACCGCTCGCCTTCCAGATGTTGGGGTGCATGATGATGGTGGCGTCGAGGCCGACCACATCTTCACGCTCACGGGTCATGGCGCGCCACCAGGTGTCGCGCAGGTTGCGCTTGAGTTCCGCGCCCAGGGGGCCGTAGTCCCAGAAGCCCGCGATACCGCCGTAGATCTCGCTCGACTGGTAGATGAAGCCGCGGCGCTTGCAGAGGCTCACGAGCTTTTCCATGGAGGCAGTATCTTTCTTGTCTTCGGGCATGGCAGGGGTGGGGTAAAGAGGGCAGGCAACCAAGGCCTTCCGGCCCCCCTGCGCAAGCAGAAAGAGGGGATACGGCGGCCGGGCCCGGGCTGGCCGAAAAGGTTTCACATTCGCCGCCAGCAAAGGGTCGGCCGGGACGTAGTGAACGCACGATGATGCGTTTGCGACTTCTCCTGGCGGGCCTGTTCGCGCTTTCGCTCCCCGTGCAGGCGCAGGAAGGCCCCGCCCGGTGGCATTTCAAGCCGAAGGACCACGCTCTCGGAGATGTGCACCCCTTTTTCCACGAGGGGCGCTGTTACCTCTACTACCTGAAGCCGGGGAAATACGAGGCCGCTCTCACCATCTCCACCTCGGACGATTGGCTGCAGTGGTCCGAGGCTCCCTTGACGCACGGACCAGTGAAGCCGGAGGACTGGATGAAGCCCTACTTTGTGCTGGGCGTGTTCCGCGACTCGAAGGCCAAGGTGTTCCGCAGTTTCTACGGTCACTTGGAGGGACGGATGGTCAGCTCCACCAGCGGCGACTTGCGGCATTGGGAATGCGCGCCCCGAGAGTTCCACGTTCCTCCAGCGGGCTACTACCAACGCCGGCGTGATCCTTACGTCTTTTGGATTCCGGAGAGGAAGCAGTGGGGATGCGTGATGACCACCTGGATGAAGGACCGGCCCAAGGAAACCGCCGGGGCGGTGAGCCTGGCCACCTCGCCCGACCTCAAGGTGTGGAAGGATCACGGACCCATTCTGGACCCGGGCAACATCGGCGAGCCCGAGGTCCCGCAGATGTTCCGCCTCGGTGGGCGTTGGATCCTGCTGGCCAGCATCTATGACCGTGCCGTGGGACCGCCGGTGTACTGGGGCAGCGAGTCACCCACGGGGCCTTGGAAAATGGAGCCCGAAGGCCAACTCGATGGCAAGGACCTCTGCGCCGCGCAGATCGACTTCGAGAGAGAGGTGCCAGTGTTGTTCGGCTGGATTCCCCTGAAGCCGTCCACACCCGGCGGGCAGCATTGGGGAGGTCATCTCGCCCTGCCGCGTGAGGTACACGTGCTGCCCAGTGGTCGATTGGGCACGAGGCTTCCTTCCAGGGTAGTGGATACTTTCAAGAAGTTGCCGTGGGTGGAGAAGCCGGACTTCACTGTGGAAAAGAAACCACACACCCTCGAAGGAAGCTGGCAACGGCTCGCCGTGGAGTTCACGCTCGCTCTGCCGGAAGGCGTCGATGAGGTCCAGGTGAACATCGCTCCACTCGGCAGGGTGATTTTGAAACGCGATCAGATCCGCATTCTGGATTCCGCTGGTGAATGCTGGAGTGACCTGCCTGTGAAACTACCCGCAGCGAAGCCTGTGCAAGTGAAGCTCTTCGTGGAGCAGGACATGGTGGAGTGCTTCGTCCACGAAGTCTACTCACTCGCTGCGAGAGTGCCCGCGCAGGCAGGAAAGCTGAGCTTGTCCTTTGATGCCGGGCATTCTGGTGCGCAAGTCACCAAGCTGCGGGTGAGTGAATGGGAACTGGCTCGCGACCCCTGACCAAATGACTACGCGGGACGAATCAGCGAGGCGAAATCGCAGTTCCCGCTTTTGGTAATCCACAGGAGGCAGCCAAAGGCCAGACCTGCGGTCATCCACAACACACCGACCACCAGCGGAGCAAGACTCCCCGAGCGAAATCCAGTGGCCAGAAAGGCTTGTGCAGGATTCTCGGGGCAATACATGACCTGCACCCTCCGGCCCGGTTGCAGTGCCTCCTTCAGTGCGTCGTGCGCCTTGAGCCGGGAATTTCCGCCATAGGTGGGATGAATCTTGGTGCCCTCGTACTGAGTGCCGTTCACCTCGTACGAATAGGTAGTCTTGATCTTCACGGAGCTATTTCCCCTGCGGCCTTGCGAGACCTTTTCGTCCACCTTGGAAATAGTGCCGGTGGTGATGGGCCACTTCTGGGCACGCAGGGCAAGCCATTGGCCATGCAATGCCCAAAGGGTGAGTCCTGCTCCCATCAAGACGAAGGCAGCGGGCAGCAGGTAGAAGAACTTGGAAATGGACTGATCCATACCCGCCGATAGTGCGGCAGTCCTGGGCCTTCAAGCTTCCCAGTTCACCGCGGCAGCATGTTCACGGGCGGTAGCGGGCCAGGCAAGATGTCCACACGGGCGCCTTTGCCCACCACGTCATACAGCCAGATGATGTCCCGCGAGGCCATGCGCACGCAGCCGTAGCTGGAAGGGGTGCCGAGCGTGCGCTCTTCTGCGGTGCCGTGGATGTAGATGTAGCGGTCGTAGGCACGGGCATTCTGGGGTTCCAGGCCCTTCAGCCACAGGATGCGGCTCACAATCGGGTCGCGGCCAGGAGCATTCACAGGCACGATTTCACCGGTGAAGCGGCGGTCCTTCAGCTTTGCGCCCACGGGCAGGCCATCGCCGAATTTCTTGGCAATCTTGAAGCGGCCCAGCGGGGTGAAGTTGGACCCCGGATAGTCGCCGAGCCCGAATTTGGAGGTGCTTACGGGGAACACGGCGATGGGCTGGCCTTCGCGGAAGCAGGCAATGCGCTGCTGTGCCACGCTCACAATCATGCGATGCTTCGTGTCCGCGCACTGGGTGAGGAGAAGTGCGGCAACGAGGCCGGTGAGAAATGCAAGCGGGCGGCGGGGGAATTTCATCGCGGGCATTATGCCAATGAAACAGAAGTTCTCCAGCCTTCCATTTGCATCGTATCGCATTGGGTCCATCCATAATTCATGAGCAGCATCATCAATCTTGGCCTCATCCAGACGCACGCCACCGAGGACAAGGCGGACAACCTCCGCCGGCACATCGCCTTGATCCGCGAGGCCGCGAAGCGCGGCGCGCACGTGGTGTGCCTGCAGGAGCTCTTCCTCACGCCCTATTTCTGCAAGCGTGAAGACACCGCACTCTTTGACCTGGCGGATCCGATTCCCGGAGACACCACGAAGCAGCTTGGCGATCTCGCCCGCGAACTCGGCGTTGTCATCATCGCCTCGATGTTTGAGAAGCGCGCCATCGGCCTGTACCACAACACCGCCGCCATCATCGATGCGGATGGCGAGTACATGGGCAAGTTCCGCAAGATGCACATCCCCGAGGACCCGGGCTTCAATGAGAAGTTCTACTTCACGCCTGGCGACCTCGGCTACAAGGTGTGGGACACGAAACGCGGCCGCCTTGGCGTGCTCGTGTGCTGGGACCAGTGGTATCCCGAGGCCGCGCGTCTCACCGCCATGAGCGGCGCGCAGATTCTCTTCTATCCCACCGCCATCGGTTGGCTGAAGAGCGAGAAGGCCGAGCTCGGCAAGGCCCAGCACACCGCCTGGGAAACCGTGCAGCGCGGTCATGCCGTGGCGAACGGTTGCTACGTCGCCGCCGTGAATCGCGTGGGTGTGGAGGAGGAAACGGAGTTCTGGGGACAGTCCTTTGTGGCGAACCCGTACGGTGAGATCGTCGCCAAGGCGTCGCCGAGCGATGAGGAGATTCTCATGGTGCCCTGCGATATCAAGGCCATGGAAGATTTCCGCCGCATCTGGCCCTTCTTCCGCGATCGCCGCATTGATTCCTACAACGACCTCACGAAGCGGTGGCGGGATGATGGCTAAGTGATGGTCAACCGAGCCATAGCCATCGTGACATCGCCGATTTGAAGGCGCATGCGCCTTCTCAAGGAGCGGGAACGCCTCGTTCCCGAACCCCTGATGTGACAATCACACTGCCCGATGCAGGCAACATCATGATTCCCGCGCGCGCATCTACTCTAATCCGTGGAGCAACCTGGCGGCGCATGCGATGGCCGTCGGTAATGGCCACCTCAGTCGTGCGGGAACGAGGCGTTCCCGTTCCTTGGGCGTGCGCTCCAACCGTGTTGTGGTTGTTACGGGCTTTGATGTTGTCACGCCCCGGCACACCCGTGAGTTGACATCCCGACGATCACGCCCATTCCCAATGTCAATGATCGCGTGCACTGCATGGCGCGATTTTGAAACGAGAATCTGATTGAGTCCATCTGGATTCTGCGGATTGAAATGGGTGCGTCTTTTCGCACTCAAAACGTCCCCTCGTCTCCTCAGTAATTCTTCATGAGCAAAGCCTCCCCCAGTCCTCACTACATGCCTGCCGAATGGTCTCCTCAAGAGGCCGTGTGGCTTTCCTGGCCGTGTAATCCCGATAGCGCTCCACGCACGCACGAAGTGCTGCAGGACAAGTTCGGTGAAATCGCCGCAGACATCTCGCGCTTTGAAAAGGTGCGCATCAATGCACCCGCCATCGCGCACCACAGCATCCGCCTGCACATCGCGGATCACGAGGGGGACTTGAGCATGGTGGAACTGTTCGACCATCCCACAAATGATGTGTGGTGCCGTGACCATGGTCCCATCTTTGTGAAGGATCGTGCAACGGGCGCGCTGACCGTCACCGACTGGGGATTCAACGCGTGGGGTGGCAAGTTCCCTCCGTTCGACCTGGACAACCAGGTGCCTGCGCGCGTCGCCGAGGCCTTCAAGTTGCCCCGTGTTGCATCGGACATGATTCTTGAAGGCGGCTCCATTGAAGTGAATGGCGCCGGTGTGCTCATCACCACCGAGGCGGTCCTGCTGAACAAAAACCGCAATCCGGACTGGTCGAAGAAGCAGATCGAAGACGAGATCAAAAAGAACCTCGGCGTGTCCTCCATCTTCTGGCTGGGCAGCGGCATCGAGGGAGATGATACGGACGGCCACATCGACGACATCACGCGCTTCATCCGCGAAGATGCCGTGCTGACCGTGGTGGAGAAGCGCGACTCAGATCCGAACTACAAGATTCTGGAGGAGAATCGCGAGCGTCTGCAGGACCTTCGTACGGAGGACGGTAGCCGCGTGGAAGTGCTCACCATCGAAATGCCCGAGCCGCTGCGCCCGAAGAAGGGCTGGCGCCTGGACCGCCTGCCGGCGAGCTACGCGAACTTCCTCATCATCAACGGAGCCGTGCTGGTGCCCATCTTTGGCCAGAAGCGCAATGACAACAAGGCCCTGGGTATCATCCGTGACTGCTTCCCCGGTCGCGAGGTGATTGGCATTCTGGCGAGTGATCTTGTGTTCGAAGGCGGGGCGATCCATTGTATCTCCCAGCAGCAGCCGACCGCGAAAGCGTGAGGCTTCTTCTCTAGCTGCGAATCCGGAACCAAAGACAGACGACTCTCCATGGGTGCACAATGGAAACAGAAATGGCGTGAACTGGCGGCAGACCAGAAGGGCAAGATTGTCGGCAAGCTGACGCGTGAAATCCAGGTGGCCACCAAGCTGGGTGGCCCCAACCCGGAATTCAACGCGCGCCTCGCCGCCGCCATTGCCGTGGCCAAGAAGCAGAGCGTCACGCGCGACACCATTGAGCGCGCCATCGCCAAGGGGTCCGGCACCGGGGCGGACGCGGTGCAGTACCACACGGTCGTTTACGAAGGCTTCACCCCGCACCGCGTGCCGGTGATTGTCGAGTGCCTCACGGACAACAACAACCGTACCTCGACAGAAATTAAGATGCTCTTCAAGGCCGGTAACTTGGGCACCCCGGGCTCGGTCGGCTGGATGTTCGAGCACTGCGGCCTGGTGGAGGCGCATCATCCCGACACCTCAACGGATATCGAAACTGCCGCACTGGAGGCGGATGCGGACAATGTGGAGCCGCTGGAGCTGGATGACGAGGAGCTGGCCCATCATATCGGCGCACGTTTCTTCTGCCCGACTACGAAGCTGGATGCCGTGACGAAGGCGCTGAAAAGTGCTGGCTGGATCGTCACCACCTCAGAGCTGCACTACCATCCCAAGGAGTGCCCGCCGCTCACAGACGCCCAGCGTGAGGAAGTGACAAACTTCCTGCAATCGCTCGACGGCCACGCGGACGTGCATCGTGTGTACGCGGCGATTGCGTAGAGCACCCGATTGGAGCGCAGCGGGCGAAAACGCCCCGCGCTCCATTCCGATTGCTTCGCCTCTTAACGCCGCTTCCAACTGGAGTTGGTTGCCCTAGCTCCCCGTCTTCGTGAGCACCACCTTGTCGAGGCGCATGAGCTGGTCGCCCAGCGCAATCTGCTTGGGACGGATCCAGAGGCGGTAGTGTCCGGGACTTGGAATGCGAGCCTTGCCCAAAGTCACCGTCTTCGGTGTCGGCGAGATATCCACCTGACGGGGGAAAAGCTTGCTGCCGAAGGTCACGGTGTAGTGGCCGGGTTTCGTCCCGGGGTACGTCTGGCTGAGCTGGACCTCATACTCACCCGGTTGCTCGACCTGCACCAGCCAGCTCACCTGATCGGCAATGCCGAACCAGTTGGAGATGACGCCATCTTTGGCCAGCAGAGGGCCGGGAGTGAGCACGGCCTTCTCTACGGGCAGTGTCGTGGTGTCACCGGTTACAGGCACGGTGTTGAGCAGCAGCGCATTGATGCGCTTCACCCCTGCCTCTGCCTGGGGCTTGCTGCGGGGTTCGGTAGTGGGTAGTTGCAGGAGGTAGTCTCTCGCTTCCGGAGCGGCCACGCGCTCCAAAGCACTGAGGATGGAGGCCATTTCGCCTGCGTCCTTGGTGTTGTTGCGGGCCTCGATGAGTGACTTGGCAATTTCTTCCTGCGGAGTTTCACCGGACAAGCCTGCGAGGTTGCCGAGGCTGTTGACGGCATTCTTGCGGATGTAGGGATCCTTCGCCTTGGGGATGAAAGCCTCCAGGGCAGGAATGGGCTCTGCATTCGGCCAATCTGCAAGGGCGATGGCGGCGGCATTGCGGATCTGGGGATTGTTGTTTTCCAATGCATCCGTCACGTCCTTGAGAGAGTCCTTGCCACCGAGGCGCGAGAGCACCCGGATGTAGGTGGCACGCACATCGTCCGCGCCGGAGTTGCTTCGGTACGCCTGGAGGAAGGGCGAGCTGGCGCTGTCAGCATTGGTATCTTGGGAGGCTGCGTTCACGAGCGCGTTTTCGGCAGCTTTCAGTTCATTGGTATCACCCGCGATCAGATTGGTCAGCATCTCCGGTACATGCGCCGGGCTGGCGACACGGCCCAAGGCCTGCCAGATGGCGATGCGAGTTTCGCGGTCCTGCACCTTGGGGAACTGGCGCAGCAGCGGGTCCGCAGCGTCATTGATTCCGCGGGCCGCAATGGCTCCGGCGAGGTTCTTCCGGGCGATGTCGGACTTCGCCGACAGCACGTAGCGGGAGATGAGAGTATTGACGGTGTCGCTGCCTTCCAGTTTTTTGAGCGTTTCGCCCGCCACTTGGCTGTTGCCGGGCTCTTCCAGGAATTGGAGGAGAAGATTCACGTCTTTGACGTTGCCCTGAGGCTTCTCCATGTTTGCCAGTGCTTCGAACCGGCTTTCGGCACGGGCGCGTGAGACGAACTGGAAGGCAAAGAACGCGACGACCAGCGCCGCGATTCCCACCGGTGTCCAGAGTGTGAGCCACTTTGGCAGGGGAGCCTTGTGACGCAGGTGCTCCGGAGCCATGGCGGCGGCGATATTTACCGGACGTATCATCGGCCTGGGAGCCGGACGTGCGCCCACCACTCCGGAAGGAGTGCGAGCCACCGGCCGTGTGGGCCGTGGTGCCGTAGGCCGGAGGGGGCCAGAGGAAGAGCCTGGCCGGACATAGCGAGGGACTCCTTGAGACGGTGTGGTCGGAGGATAGCCGCCCTGATCTTCCGGCAGCGCTTCGGCAATGTATTCCTCCTCTTCGGGCGTGGCCATGGCCACGGTGCCGTCATCGGTGAAGGGCTGCTCCGGTTCCATATTTGGAACCTGACCGGCCTGGAACCACTCGAAGGCCTGGCTTGCTGTGACCGGGCGGGCATCCGGATCGCGCATCATGAGCCACTCGACCCAAGCAGTCAGCGCCCTTGGCAGGTCGGGACGGATTTGTTCCAGCGGCACCCGGCTGTGGTAGAGGTGGCTCGCCATCACTTCCGGAGCGGTCTCACCCTGGAAAGGATACTGCTGGGTGAGTGCGAAGTAATACACGCAACCCAGTGAATAGAGGTCCGTGCGTACATCCACCGGGGAGCGCTCGAACTGCTCCGGAGCCATGAAGAAAATACTTCCCAGGATGGAGCCATCCGCATCCACTTCCTGGATGTGCGGTTGGTGGGCAATCTTCGCGAGACCGAAGTCGAGGATCTTGATCTGGAACTTGCCGCTCGGCAGCCAGATGACCATGAAGTTCTGCGGCTTGATGTCGAGGTGAATCAATCCGGTCGCATGAGCGGCGATCATCCCTTCGAGGGATTGCGAGACCAGCTCGCGGAAGTCTCCATCATTGAGCGCGCCACGCTGGATGATGTCCTCAAGAGTTTCCCCCTTGAGCAGTTCCATCACAATGTAGGCGCCTTCCACATCCTTGCCCACGTCGAACACGGTGACAATGTGTGGATGCTGCAGTGTTGAGATGGTGCGGGCCTCCTCAAACAACTGATCCGCCTGGCGATCCGCCTCCTCCTGGGAATCTGCGCGCACCCGTTTCAGGGCGACCTCGCGACGAAGGTTTCTGTCATACGCCTTGTAGACGCTGCCGAGGCCACCTTCGGCGATTTTTCCAAGGACTTCGTAACGATTTTGGCTCATGCGGTGTGTTGAGAAAAAAATCAGATGGCCGGCAGGAGGAGCATGGGAGAGGCTCCGGTGGACGGCACGCCGCGAAGGAGACACTGAAGCGGGGATTTCAAGATGGCCTCGCGTTCCGCGGAATGCATGACACTCATGATGTGGAGGGCGGAAGGATCAGGCAATCAAAAAAAAGCGCACAGGCCACGCAGGCGTTCACTATGTACCTACCAGGACGTTTCAATCTCTCTGGAAAAACACTTTTGAATGTGTGCCTGAAAAACCAACGGGACGCCTTGTGGGGCGCCCCGCTTTGCAAAAGAATTGTCAGATGGCGGTGGTGATTACCAGACGCGGTACAGGAATTTCTCAAAGCCATTCATGCCGGCTTCGCTCTTGATGATGCTCTTCTTGCCCTTGCTGTTCACGCTCACGAGCGGTCCCTTCTGCTCGATGACCTTCAGGCTCTTGATTTCCACGCGCTCCAGCGGGCAGTCGTTGGAATCGGTCGCCACGCGGGAGAGCTTCTTCAGGGCATCAAGGCCGGAATAGACCTGGCCGAAGACGGTGTACTGGCCGTTGAGAGCGGACATGTTTCCGAGCACGAAGTAGAACTGGGTGCCGTCACTCTGGCGCTTGGGATTCATCTTGTCGCCACGGCGCGCCATGGCCACAGCACCGGTGACGTGGGGCAGCTTGAACTCGCCCGGGATGGTGTACTCCTGGCTGAGTCCCCAGTTGTCACGCGAAGCATCGTCCTTGCTCACCGGGTCACCGGTCTGGACGAGATAGTCATCCACAGAGCGATGGAAGGCCATGCCGGTGTAGATGCCCTTCTCCGCGTTGCTGACGAAGTTCTGTACTGTCTTGGGAGCGGCATTGCCCAGAAGCTCAAACATGACCTGATGCTCTTCACCCCCGAACTCGATGACCATCACGGCCACGGTGTGCACTTCATTGAGTTGCTCCTTGGTGGGCTTGGCGGCAGCAGCCGCGTCTTTCTTGGTAGCGCTAACAGGCTTGGAGCCGACATCGCTGGCACCTGAAACGGTGCTTCTCGGAGAGCCCGTGTCAGTTTTCGGAGCAGGGACGGACTGGGTTTGTGCTTGGACTTGGAGCGACACCGCCGCAAACAGGGCGGCAAGGGTCAGGCAGCTACGGGAGAACTTCATGATGATGGCGTGTGGGTTCGCGTATTCAGGCGGGAGGTGTGCCAAAAACTAGCGCAGGTTGTCCGGAATGGGAGGAGCGGGAGTGGGTGGCGGAGCGGGGACTTCAGGAGTCGGCGAGGGCACCGGATCAGCAGCAGGCTCCTGAAGGGTCGGTGCAATGGGATTGACCGGTACGGGCTCGGGCTCGGACGTCTTGGGAGACTCGTTCATGTAGTCGCCGGGCATTGCGGCACGGTACCGCGGCTTCACCTGGCGCCTGGGCATGCCCCACTGGTCATGCAGGCGGTCCATGTCATCCACGGAAGGATTGCGGATGACTTCTCCGCTGCTCGCCGTTTCAAATCCAGTGCACGAAGAAAGCAAGCCGACGGCGGTAAGGCCGAGAGCAGCAAGCATGATGTTTTTCCAGTTCATGTAGGGGAAATGTCAACCTTCGCAAAGATTCTAGGCGGTTCTTCGCTGCCAATCAATAGCGAATCCCCTGCCTCCAATCCGTGACGCACATACGCAAGGCCCACGGGACGGTCAAGCACGGGATGGTGGGTGATGCTGGTCATTTGACCCACCGCCTTTGGGGGCTCTTGAGAGCTGTCAAAAAGGGTCCACGGAACCGCATTGGTTCCGTGAGCGGGGGTGTCGGCGGGGAGAGCCCCGAAGTCGACACGCACGAGGCGGCGAGGCATTTTGCCCGTGAGCTTGATGCGGGAGAGGATTTCCTGCCCGATGTAGCAGCCCTTGGTAAAGCTCATGGCGCGACCCTCCAGTCCGGCCTCTTGGGGAAAGGCGTCATTGTTGATTTCCTGCGGCCAGCGGGGAACGCCCTTCAGGATGCGGAGGGCCTCCCATGTTTCGGGAGCGACGGTCTGCACATCCGGGGGAAGTGCCAGTCCTACCCCGGAGGCGGGAACCCAGACATCCACTCCCACGGCACCCAAGCGCGTAACATCCAGCCGGGCCGAGCCTGTCGGAAGGGGCAATTGCCGGGCGGCTTCTGCCGCCGGACCAAAGAAATGCCAGAGGCGCCAGTCTTCCGTCACATCGCGAAGCTCGACATCGTCGGCCACAATATAGCGCTCAAGCCGTGCGCCCAGATGTTCCCTTAGCCCTTCCTCCGCATCGAGCAGGAGCAGGCTGCCGGGATCTGCGGAGGCGTGGATGAAGACATCGCCTTCGATGCGGCCTTTCGCATTCGTGACGCAGGCATAGATGGCGGCGGCAGGCGAGGCACCGCGGACCTCATTCGTGACCTGGCCATTCAGGTAACGCACGCGGTCCGCACCGGCGAGGGCGAACTTCGCTCGGGCGGAGAGGTCGGCGGCCCCGCCTTGGGATTCCAGGCGCTGGTATAGTTCCGGTGTCATGAAGCAGGGCTTTCTGGGCTAGCTTCCATTGGCCCCGGACTGCTTGGGTTCCTCTACTTCCACGTCGTCCTCTGCGTTGTCACCTTCCATCTCGAAGGTCGAGGCCTTGAGGGTGATGCGCGTCTGCTTCTTCAGGATAATGGGCTTCGACTCGGGACGGGAGACGGCACCCACGGCCACCGTGGGGGTCTGGAGGTTCTCAAAGACCACAGAGTAGTCCTGCTCTCCTTTGCCCGCGCGCTCCGCCTGTTCCATGGCGGCCACGGTGGCGGCGAGTGCAGGGGTGATGATGTTCTTCTCCTTGGCGAGCTCCTGGGCGTAGCGGCCGTCCTTGAGCATGTTCTTCAATGAGAAGTGGGGCTCATACGCGCCATTCATCATGGCGGGCAGCTTCATAGTCACCAGGGGCGAGCAGTTCGCGTTGTTCTGGAAGGCCTCCAGCAGTTGAGCTCCAGCGATGCCCTGGGCCTGCGTGATGGCCAGGGCTTCGGCGACGGCCTGCACGATGTTTGCGCTCACCAGGTTGGTGGCGATCTTCAGCACGGTGGCGTCGCCCACCTTGAGCCCGAAGTTCAGGATCTTTTTCGAGCTGGCTTCGAGGAAGGGTTTGGCCTTCTCCTGCTCGCGCTCGTTTCCGGAGAGGTAGTAGACCAGCTCGCCCTTCTCCGCGGCTGCCTTGCTACCGGTGAATGGGGCATCAAGAAATCCCGCGCCAACTTCATCCGCGATGGCGTACGCCTGATTCATGGCGAGTGGGCTCACGGTGGCGTGTGCGCAGATGACGTGCGTCTTCTTCAGCGCGGGCTGCATGTCCTTCATCACCTCCACCAGCGCATCCCCATCCCGCACAAAAATCTGGATGTACTGCGCCACCTCTGCGAGCTCGGCCGGGGAGGAGAGGAAGTTGGGCTCGGCCCGGGACGTGCGGTTCCACACAAACACATCATGCCGCGCCCGGCGAAGACACTCCGCCACGCGGCTGCCAATGATACCCAGGCCAATCACGCCCACGGTCAGACTCTTGCTGCCAGACATGCGGACAAACTACGCGCGCCCGCGCTCCACGCAAAGGGAGATGCCGCTCATTTCGCCACGCCATCCCAAGGCGCAGGGGCCAGATCCTTCGCAAAGCCGGGGGCTTCTTGGATGGTGGCTGCGGCGCGGAGTTCTGCGCGAAGCCGGCCTAATGCGCTCACGCGCCATTCGTTTCCCAGCATGGTCATGATCTCGGCCTTCACCTCGGAGAACTCGGGGGGGCGTGCGGGCTTCTTCTCATGCACCAGGGCGATGTGCCAGCCCAGCTGCGTACGGAAGACCGGACTGGGCTTTCCGACGGGCAGGGCAAAGAGCGCCTTGGCAAAGTCCTCCGGGACACGCTCCCGGGAGAGCCATCCCAGATCACCGCCCACCTTCTTGCTCCTTTCATCGTCGGAGAATGCGGCGGCGAGTTGCGCGAGGGTGGCTGCGCCCGCGGTGAGCTGCTGCTGGATGGCTGCCATCTCGGCGGTGCGATCCGGCTTCCCGACATCGTGCGCCGTCAGGAAAATGTGGGAGGCACGCACACGCTCAGGCAAGCGCATGGATTCACGATGGGCCGCGAACCATTTCTGCGCGGCCGCCTCGTCGAGTTGCGAAACGGAGGAGGTGCGCTGGCTTTTCAGCCATGACTCGATGGCCCGCGTCTGGGCCAGCTCTGCCGTGAGCCGCTCGCGAAGTTGCAACTCGGTGAGGCCTTGCAGTTCCATGCGCTGCTTCCAGTGATCTGGAGGCTCGAATTGCCGGATGAACTGCTGAAAAGCGGCTTCTGCCTCGGCCGGTGTGATGGCCGTGGCGTGTGGAGCCCTGGCGGCGAAGTCGGCTATGAGGCGCCTTTCCACCAACGCATCGACGGCCTCGCGCCGCAGCTTTTCCTCAGCGGCGACATCCAGACTTTCCCAAACCATGCTGCGTCTCCAGAGGAGGCCGCGCAACTCGCGAGCCACTTCCTCGCGGGTGATGGAGACGCTGTTGACGGTGAGTGTCGCCTCAGGCTGTGGCGAGGCAGGTTTGCAACCAGCCAGCAACACGCCCGCCATGGAGAGGGCGCACAGGAGGCGAGCAGCAGATGCGCGAAAATGGGGCCGCGCCTCAGGCCCGGATGCGCCGTTCCCAAGCCGTACCTCCTTTGCCATGCGCTAGCGGATGTGGAAGCGCTTCGTGACCATCTTGCCCGCGAGCAGCTTGATGCGGTTCCACGCGCTCTGATCATTGAGCGGCACCCAGCGGCGCTCTTCCTTGCGGTAGTGCCAGTCCTTGTCGTTCTGGTAGTTGAACGCCGCGCCGCGACCTTCAATGATGTTCAGGATCTCGTGGTCGTGGTAGTTGAGCTCGTCGTAGTCTGTGATCGCCTGCTGGCCCATCTCTGAGTACAGTTCATTCAGGTCGATGAGCAGGTCGTTGAGATCGGTATCGAGCTCCTTCACCTTCAAGCCGACGCGCTGGGCCTCCTTCAGCATGATGGGATAGCCGTGGCTGGGATAGGCGGAGTTCAGGTGCTTGCTGATGCGCTCGCGCTCCTTCGGATCCTTGAGGTGGTAGCTGAGGATTTCCTCGCAGATCTTGATGGAAAGGGAGCTGGCACGGTCGATCGCGCCGAAGACGAGAGGATGCACATGCTCGTACAGATTTTTGTACGGATTGCTGTCATTTGCCTGGGCGGATTCGCGCCAGAGACGGAGCACACGATTCAGCTCATCCTGGCTTACCGAGACCGCGTAGTTATTTCGGTCGACCGGAGACAGGGCATGCGTGAGTGAGGTATCCACCGCGGTCAGGTAGGCCAGCGGTCCCATGTGGATCTCATCTGCACCGAGGGCCATCATGGTGGCGGCGCTGGCACACTCCAGAGGCACGAGCGCCGTGATGCGATCGTTGTGCTGGCGCAGGAGGTTCACAATGCGCAGGGCCGCCTGGCCGTTGCCGCCGTTGGACTTGATGAAAAGATAGAGGCGCTTCTGCGGGCCGATTTCCTTGAGGACTTCGAAGAAGGCCGCCACGTCATTATGGCACACGCTGCCGTTGCCACTGCTCCAGTAGGCAATGAACGCGCCGTCGAGCTTCTTCTCGATCTTGGTGATGATCTTTTGCGTCTGCGCAAAGAGGATCGGCGGCTTGTTGATTTTCACGGCTTGCTTCTTCTGCATGGGGGGCAGAGCATGGAGGAAAGCGAACCAATGTGCAAGGATTTCGCCATCGGCATGACATTGTGCCGGGGCGATGTCCGATTTCTTACAAAGATTGTCCGCCAGTTGCAAGGCTGTTTCCCGTAGCCTTTTTCCGCTTCCACCCGGTATTCACCCCTCGCACGCCATGTCCCCCTTTTGTTGGCCGTCTTCAAATTCCGCACTTAACCTGTGTTCAGCCGTCGCTCTGGCGCTGAGTTTTGTCTCACCCCTTTCGCTTTCCGCCGCGCCCAAGGAGCTTGAGGGTGCCCGTGCTCCCTCCCAAAGTGAGTGCCCCAGCCCGGAAGAGGCTCGCAAAAAGATGACTGTGCCCGAGGGTTACGAGGTGCGTTGCTTTGCGCACGAACCCATGGTGCAGAATCCCGTCGCCATGACGTGGGATCATCGTGGCCGCCTTTGGGTGGTGGAGCTCTATGAATATCCGGAAGGCACGCCGCTCCCGGTGGACAAGCGCCCTTTTGGCCAGGCTGCGACCGACAGCAACTACCGTCCGGTGCCCGATCTTTGCAAGGGGGAGCAAAAGGATGCAGAGGGCAAGATCCCGCGTGACCGCGTGCTCATCCTCGAAGACACGGACAACGACGGCGTGGCGGACAAGCGCACCGTCTTCCTCCAGGGACTGGACATGGCGTGTGGCATCATCTGTGGCGACGGTGGCGTGTACATCGGCCAGCAGCCGCATTTACTCCACTTCAAGGAC
The DNA here is from genome assembly GCF_003315205.1 of Roseimicrobium gellanilyticum. Classification (NCBI taxonomy): domain Bacteria; kingdom Pseudomonadati; phylum Verrucomicrobiota; class Verrucomicrobiia; order Verrucomicrobiales; family Verrucomicrobiaceae; genus Roseimicrobium; species Roseimicrobium gellanilyticum. The sequence continues at coordinate 109,413 of NZ_QNRR01000001.1, forward strand.
AACGATGGCGATGACAAGCCGGATGAGTGGCGAGTGGTGCTCACGGGTTTTGGGCGTGAGGATACGCATGAGCTCATCAACAGCTTCTCCTGGGGGCCGGATGGCTGGCTCTACATGACACATGGCGTCTTCACCAATTCGAAGGTGCGCCGCCCCGGCGAACCCGTGGAGAAGGGCTTCAAGTTCGATGCTGGTATCGGCCGCTGCAAACCGCTCACGGGTGAGTTCGAAGTCTTCGCGGATGGCACGAGCAATCCGTGGGGCTGTGACTTCGACGCGAATGGCAATTTCTTCGTGAGTGCCTGCGTGATTGATCACCTCTTCCACATGGCGCCGGGGGGCATCTATGTGCGGCAGGGTGGTGCGCCGGAGAATCCGTATGCGTATGAACTGCTGCCCAGCATCGTGAAGCACAAGCACTTCCGCGCGGCCTATGCGGGTATCCAGATCTATCAGGGTGGGGTATACCCGAAGGATACGCATGGACATTTGTTCATCGGGAACATCCATGACAATGCCATCCACGAGGAGAAGGTCACGCCGGTGGGTGCCACCTTCAAAGCGGAGCCCGTGCGCGACTTCCTGCGCGCCAATGACGGCTGGTTCCGTCCCGTGAGCACACAGACGGGCCCGGACGGCAACCTCTGGATCATGGACTGGTGTGACAAGTATCCCTGCTACCAGAATGCCAAGGCGAATCCCGAAGGCGTGGACCGCGCGCGTGGGCGTGTGTGGCGCGTGGTGACGAAGGGGGCGGAGCCGGGCAGTCGTGAGGAGAAGGGAATGGACTTGAAGAAGCTTGAGGCGGCAGACTTGGTGAAGCTGATGGGTCATTCCAACAATTGGATGAGCCGGACTGCGAAGCGGATGCTGGTGGAAGCCTGGCGAGGCGAGTGGAGCGTCACGACCAAAGCTCCCATAGACAAGGTTTTGCTCCCCTTGATCCAGGACAAGGATTCGTCCCGCGCCATGATGGCCGCATGGACACTTATTTCCGCGGAGGCTATGAGCGCGGAAGCGTGGGAGGCTCTCGCCGTTTCCAAGGACCCTGCGCGGCGCGCCTGGGCGGCACGGGCTGTCGGAGAGATGGCTGTGCGAGTCTCCCAGTCCGGCAAGAAGGTAGACTTGCCAGCACTTGAAGGGCTGGCTGTCGATGAGGATCCAACGGTGCGACATTCGGTAGCCATTGCCCTCAGACAGATGGCGAGCACTTACCTGACAGTAGGTGCAAAGAGCGATGTGTCCGTGAAGACGATGCCGGATGACTATTCCGAGCTATTTCGGTTTCCGGTGGGCGCTGCGGGTCATGATCCCGTGAGTGCCTTCGGTCTCTGGCAGGCATTCGAGCCCGTGCTGGCAAAGGACCCTTCTTTCTGGATGCAGTGGTTTGCTGAGATCGCGCCCCACTCTGAACCTGTGTCCCGTACAATCACCTTCAAAGCGATGCGTCGTCTTTGCGACACGCGGAATGCTGAGAATCTCAATCATGCCATTACCTTCTGCGAAAAGATCCACTCCCATGACAGCCTGCTGGCGCATGCACTTGATGGACTTGTGAAAGGGCAGGAATCGGGCGTCATCAAACCCAAGAAGGACACCACCAAGCAACTTGCCGCCTGGCGTAAGAACGACAATGCCGACGTGCGCAAGTCGGCGGAGCAACTCGCGGTTCTGTGGGGCGACTCGGAAGCGACCAATGCCCTCATCGCCGTGGCAGTGAATGAAGCGACGCCGACGCCGGAGCGTTTGCAGGCCATCAAGACTCTGCGCCGCGTGAAGACGGATGCGGTGCGCTCCGGACTGGCAAAGCTCCTGACCGAAAAACTCCCCGCTACGGTCAGCGTGGAGGGCATTCGCGCTGCCGGCGATCTCGGTGGTGATGCTTTCCCACCCGTGCTCATCACATTGGCTGCATCCAAGGACTTCTCCATCCGCCTTGCCGCGCTGGAAACCCTCTCTGGACGTGTGGACTGGGCCAAGCTGATGCTCACCGCGATCGAGGAGAAGAAGATCAGCGGCGCTGAGTTCCCCGTGCCGGTGCGTCGTGCTCTCGCCACCAATGGTGAAAAGGCCGTGCGTGACCATGCCTTCCGCGCGCTCGGTGCGTGGAAGGAATCCTCCGCGGATGTGAAGACCTTGATTGATGCGAAAAAGAAAGCGGCACTCGCGGGCACGCCGGATCTGGAACAGGGCAAGCTCATGTTCCAGGCCACCTGCGCCATTTGCCATCCCTTCCATGGTGGTGGACAGAAGGTTGGCCCGGATCTCATCGGCAGTGGCCGCAGCAATCTGGATGCGCTGCTCGCCAATGTGATCGATCCGAATCAGATCATCGGCAACGGCTATGAGAACATGATCGCCTCCACGAAGGATGGTCGCACGCTTGCTGGTCGCCTGGTGGAAGACACCCCGTCGCACATCAAGCTTCTTGCCGCGGGTGGTGCTGAGCAGATTGTGCCGCGTGATCAGCTCGCGAAGCTGGAGAACACCCACCAGAGTCTCATGCCTGCAGGTTTCGGCCAGCTGCCGGATGAGCAATTCCGTAATCTCATGTGGTATGTGCTCGCTCCGCCGGAAGAAGGTCCGCTGACCAAGGAGAAAAAGGAACTGCTCAGCAAGGGTGTGGAAGGTGGCGAAGCGGCCAAGAAATCCACCGGAACCAACTGGCACAAGCCTGATTGGGAAAGTGTCTCTCTGTGGAATCCCAAGTGGAAGGTGAGCGCTCCTGAGTTCGAACGCACGCCCGTGAAGCTCTCCGATTTCCACGGACGCAAGAACGTCCTGCTCATGCATCCCTTCGACAAGAACAAGCCCACCGTGCTGGAGAGCACCATGAAGCTGGATACCGGCAAGCCGCATAAGTTGACGGCCATCGTCGCCGCTCACGACCAGGGCGATTGGGAACTGCGCGTGAAGGTGAACGGCAAAGAGGTGAAGAAGCAGGTCATCGACCACGACGGCGAACGCTGGAAGACCGTGACCGCGGACCTGAGCGAATTCGCCGGCCAGGAAGTCACCCTCCAACTCGAAGGCGCCGCCACCGGCTGGGCCTGGGAATTCGGCTACTGGGCCGAGGTGCAGGTGGAGTAGGTCAAAAGGTTGGACGCAAAGGAGCGAAGCAGCAGAGGCGGTGTGCGGGTGGTGCACCGCAGGGAAGATCCTGGTTAACCGCAAAGGGGCAGAGGGGCAAAGGACGCAGAGGATTGAAAGGATTGGTGCAGGGTATGCAGCAGGGTCCAGCGAGGGTAGCGCCTCGATGCAGAGGAGGCAGAGACGCGTAGGGATCGTCAACAGCGAGTGTTGCCATGAGGTGTGCCGTGGTTCATAGCGAGAACAAGGCTGGGGATACAAGGACGAAGCGAAGAAATTGGGTGAACCGACGGTTAAAATCGCCAGATTGCTGAATGAGGTCAGAGCCAACGCCACACGAGAATGAGATTGCTGCCAAGGCAATCGGGTGCGCCATCAGAGTGCATCGGACTTTGGGGCCTGGGCTGCTGGAGAGCATCTATGAGACGTGCTTTACGCATGAATTGGCGAAAGTTGGTTTCGAAGTTCATCGTCAAAAACCGCAACGAATCGTTTATGAAGGTATTGTGCTGGAGGACGCGCTCAGACTGGACCTCGTAGTCAACGACATCGTTCTCATCGAGGTTAAAGCGGTTGAGAAAATTCAGCCCATCCACAAAGCGCAGTTGCGGACCTATCTCAAACTGGCCAATCGCCGCCTGGGACTGCTCATCAATTTCAATTCAGAGCTCGTTAAGAACGACATTCATAGGGTGGTGAACGGCGAGGTCACCGATTGACTCCCATCTTGCGACGGGCGATCCCTGCGCGTCTCTGCCTCCTCTGCATCGAGGCGCTACCCTCGCTGGACCCTGCTGCATACCCTGCACCAATCCTTTCAATCCTCTGCGTCCTTTGCCTCTTTGCCCCTTTGCGGTTAACCAGAATCGTCCCTGCCACCCACTACCTCCCACCATCCCCAGTTGATTTCTGTAACACCCCCGCCACAATCAGCGCGCGATGCTCGCGTTCATTCTGCGCCGATTCTTCAGCAGCCTGGTGGTGCTGTATTTCGTCGTGTCGCTGACATTTCTGCTGACCACGGCGCAAAAGGGTGGGCCGTTCGAAAAGGAAAAGATGACGGCTACGGCCAAGGCGGAGAAGGAGAGGAAATACGAGCTGGATGGTCCCAAATGGTGGCAGCTGGCGCGTTACCAAAAGCGGTTGTTGCTGGAAAGGGACATGAATGTCTCGATCCGGTATGGGGATCTGACGGTCGCTGAAATCCTCGCGCAGAAGCTGCCGAATTCACTCACGCTCGGGGCGTGCGCCTTCCTCATTGCTGCCATTGGCGGTGTGGCGTTTGGCTTCATCGCGGCGCTGAGGCGGGATTCGTGGGTGGACGTGTCCGCGATGTTCTTCGCCCTGGGGGCCATCAGTATTCCCACGTTCATCACGGGGCCGTTGATGATTGCCGTGCTCGGGTTGTGGCTTGGATGGTTGCCCATCGGGGGCTTTGGGACGTGGCAGCAGTTGATGCTACCCTCCATCTGCCTCGGCCTGCCGTTCCTGGCGTATGTGGCACGGCTCACCCGGAACAGTCTCCTGGACGTGATGTCGCAGAACTACATGCGCACAGCGAAGGCGAAGGGGCTGGATGACAGCACAGCGCTGCTGCGTCACGCGTTGAAGGTGGCCATTCTGCCGGTGGTCACCTACCTCGGCCCCATGGCCGCATATGTGCTCACCGGGTCGTTCGTAGTGGAGAGCGTGTTCAACATTTCAGGAGTGGGCATGGTGTTCGTGAATGGCATCCAGAACCAAGATCCCTTCCTCCTCTGCGGCGCGGTCATCGTGTATTCCGCGCTGCTGGTGTTCTTCAATTTCGCGGTGGATGTGACCTACACATTCCTGGACAAGCGCATCAAACTTCATGGCTGACGGGACCTCCACTGCCAATCGCTGGACCGGCGCCCCACCGAATGGATGGGACGTGCTGAAGCGCAATCGCGTGGCCATGGTGTCGCTGTGGTTCCTCGTGTTCGTGGCGCTCTCAGCGATTGTCATCCCGTTCTTTCTGCCCGATGCACTCAAGACCACGAGCGATGCCTCATTCTCTCCGCCCATGAGCGAGAGCGCCGACAAGCAACATGTCCACTACCTCGGCACGGATGTAAATGGGCAGGACCTGTTCTACCGCCTGCTGATGGGGGCGCAGGTCAGCATGGGGGTGGGACTGGTCGCGGCACTGGTGAGCCTGCTCATTGGCGGTGTGTACGGCATGGTCAGCGGCTACGCCGGAGGCCGCGTGGACGGCGGCATGATGCGCCTGGTGGACATCCTGAACTCAGTGCCCAGCCTCTTGTTCGTGATGATTTTCATCTCCGCATTCGACGGTCACTTCAAGGACGCACTGGATGGCATGCGCCTCTATGGTCAGGAGAAGCACTGGCAGTGGCTGGAAAAGTTCGGCGCCAATCTCATTCCCTACTCGCGCATCATGATCCTGGTCATCGCGCTAAGCTTCATCCAGTGGCTCACCATGGCGCGCATCGTGCGTGGGCAGGTGCTGGTGCTCAAGGAACTGGCCTTCGTCACGGCGGCGCGCACCATGGGGCAGAGTGGCTGGGCCATCCTCTGGAAGCATCTCTGGCCAAACCTCAGCACCATCGTCCTCACCTACCTCACACTCACCATCCCGGCGGTGATTCGTGACGAGAGTTTTCTCAGCTTCCTCGGGTTGGGCATCGATGACCCAGCGGCGAGCTGGGGTTCCCTACTGAAGGACGGCGCACAGGTCATCAACCCGCTCGACAGCAAGTGGTGGCTGCTGGCCTTCCCGGCCGGTCTGATGTCCGCCTGCCTGCTTGCGCTCAATTTCCTCGGGGACGGATTGCGGGACGCCTTTGACCCGAAAAGCAACGATTAGCCCGGATCCGCATTCTGTGCATTGACACAATGCACTGGCCACTCCACGTTGACGTCCGTCGCAGATCCTATGGCTTCGAAAGCAAAATCCCGACGGACCAAGCTCCAGGCTCGCAAGTGCACAGCTACTCGCATGTGCTCCATCAGCTCCACCGGTGTGGTGTTTCTGAATGCCAGGGCACTCGATGTCTCTTCTGAGATCACCCTCAGCGTCCAGACGAACATTCTTGGCAATGAGCAGGAGTGGACCGTCCACGGCTGGGTGGTGGAGTGCGTGCCCGCGGAGGAGCAGCGGGGGACTTTCAAGGTCACCTTGCTATTCTCCAATCTGCCGAAGGAGCTCCAGCAACTCCTGGCCCTTGCCGAAGGCTGCCACGGGGCCAGCGCTTGCAAGCGTGTGCCGGGTGCGGAGTTGTTTGGGCTGAATTGAGAGCGTTGGCGTCAATTCAAATCGTTGCAGCCCTGGGAGCGCTGGCCTCTGGCCGGCGTCTTTGAAGCTTATACGCCGCAAGCAGGCGGCAGCGAAAATACGCCGACGGGACGTCAGCGCTCCCAGGGCTGCATCCGGCGCATGAGCCGTCATGGTAGTTCTGTGCCGCATCCCGACGGTTTGGTGCTGACCTGGGGCGTACGGACCCTGCGAGTGAATGGACACGGGCGCGGCGGCGTATTCGTGCTCCATGCAAACCGCTCTCAAGGCAAAGCTGTCCTCTTTCATGTTCCTCCAGTACTTCATCTGGGGTTCATGGTATGCGAGCATGGGAACCTACCTGGCGAATACCCTCAAGTTCGGTGGTGAGCAAATCGGTGCGGCGTATGGAGCTTTTGCCATCGGAGCGATGATCTCGCCCTTCTTTGTGGGACTCATCGCTGACCGTTACTTTGCCTCTGAGAAATTGCTCGGCATCTTGGGCATTCTTGGCGGGGTGGTCCTGTGCTGGCTTCCCAGTCTCACTACATTTGGCAGCTTCTATCCCGCGCTGATTCTGTATTGCGCGCTTTTTGTGCCCACCCTCGCTCTGGGCAATTCACTTTCACTCACACATCTTGCCGATGCGCGTACCGACTTTCCGAGGGTAAAAACACTTTCTGCCGTTGGTTGGATCGCAGGTGGTGTGACTCTCAGCTTGCTGAAGGGGGAACAGTCGCCGTTGCAGTTTTACCTCGCCGGCTCGGTCTCGATGGCATTTGGCATCTTCTCCCTCTTCCTGCCGCATACTCCCCCAACGAAGACAGGGGCAAATGTGAGCATGGCTGAAATCCTTGGGCTGGATGCGCTGGCCCTGCTGAAGAAGCCAGCCTTCGCCATCTTCGTCGTGTGCATGTTTCTCATCTGCATCCCGCTCTATTTCTACTTTGTCATGCTGGGCATCTATCTCACGGAACTGAAGTGGGAAAGCATGGCGGCGAAGATGACGCTCGCCCAGGTGTCGGATGTCATTTTCCTGTTCCTGCTCCCGGTATTCCTGAAAAAGTTTGGATACAAGAAGACCATCTTCATCGGCATCCTCGCGTGGGCACTCCGTTATCTTGCCCTTTCTGGCAGCGTGGGTGGTGCTGGCGCCCAGGTGGCGCTTATCTTTGCGGCGATCCTTCTGCACGGAGTTTGTTATGATTTCCTTTTCATCGCAGGGCAACTCTATGTCGACGACGAGGCCGGGGAACGTATTCGTGGTGCGGCCCAGGGGTTCATCGCTTTCATCCTTTGGGGTGTGGGCGCTTTTGTAGGCACGTTGCTCGCAGGCAAGGTGATGGCGGCAAACAAACTCGCCACTGCGCAAGGGACCATTGCTCACGACTGGCAGGCCATCTGGCTGACTCCGGCTCTGGGCGCGTGCGCGGTGCTTGTTGTCTTTTTGATTTTCTTCCGCGAGCCCAAGTCGCGCACCTGATTCTCCGTCTGACTCTCCATCTCCAACACGAATTCCGTTCTTTGACCTCTTTCTTATGAAGTTGCTTCCTCTTCTCGCTGCCCTCACGGTTTCAGCCCTGCTCACCCCCCTCCACGCCGAGCATAACGGCAAGCTTCAGGTCCTGCTCCTGGGGGATAGCACCACGGAAGCGCGCATTCCAAAGCAACACCAGCCCAAGGGACCTCACTTCGAGGACATCATCCGCATCCTGATGGCTGGGGAGAAGGACATGCCGCCCTGCAACGTCATCAACTCAGGGGTGAGCGGTGAGTTCATCCGCCGGTTGCTGGATTCAAAACGTTATGAGCGTGACGTCCAGAAGCTTCCCGGCCTGGACTACATCTTCATCCGCTACGGCATCAACGACCAGAACAAGCGCGAGAACTTCACCGAGAATTTCACCAAGGACTATCAGGAGCTCCTCGCGCTCCTGAAGAAGGATCACCCCAAGGCGCAGATCATCATCATGACGATCATTCCCTATGGCAATCTGGAGAAGAACCAGCAGGTGAATGCCCTCAATGAAAAGGTCGCCAAGGACGCAGGACTCCCTCTCTTCGACATCTTTCCTCGTTACCTGGCAGAGCTGAAGAAGGGCGAGAACATGCTGAACTACCGCCGCATCTCTCTGGACAAGATCCCGCCGCAGTACCTCGATATCGTGAAGCCGTTCACCTTTGAAAATCCGCCTCGCGTGGAAGTCCTGGACAACCAGCTCGACGCCATCCTCGGCCACATTCCCGCCTGGTATGCCGACCGACATCCCAATGCAGCGGGCTACAACGTGATTGCCGATGAGACGGCGAAGTATCTCACGAAGATGATTCGCGAGAAGAAGGGCGCAGCAGCTCCGGCAACAGCAAAAGCTCCGTGAGCGGAGCCTTTTCAAATTGTGCGGACTTATCTCCCCTTCGCCTGCTTCGCCAGCACCATGGCACCGAGCATCCCGGCTTGGTCGCCCAAGCCCGGTGGCACGATGTAGTTATCAATGTCCTGCAGCACCTCATTGGTCTGCACGTAGCCATTGAGCATGCGCTGCACCTCCTCGCGAATCATCGGGAAGAGCTGGGCCTGGTGCATCACACCACCCCCGAGGATGATGCGTTGCGGGGACAGCGTGAGGATGAGATTGGAAAGAGCCAGCGCCATGAGCGTGGAGAATTCTCCCCAGCACTCGTGATCTGCGGGGAACGTCTCCGCAGGGGCCCCCCAGCGAGCGGCGATGGCGGGGCCGCTGATGAGTCCCTCCAGGCAATCGCCGTGGAAAGGGCAGATGCCATCCGGGTTCGGCGCATCTGACTGGATGGCGGGAATGAACAAGTGGCCAATCTCCGGGTGCAGCGAGCCGTGCAGCGGCCTGCCATTCACCAGCACGCCACCACCGATGCCAGTGCCCACGGTAATGTAGATAAGCGGGTCGCAGCCTTCGCCATTGCCCCAGGTGTATTCGCCCAGAGCGGCAGCATTCACATCCGTGTCGAAGCCCACCGGCGCGTGGAAGAGCTCTCCCATGGAGCTCAGCAGGTCCGTATATTTCCAGCCTTCCTTCGGAGTCGTGGTGATGTAGCCGTAGGTGTCACTCTGGCGGTTTAGGTCGATGGGACCGAAGGAGCCCACCCCAATCCCTGCGATACGGCCAAGCTTGGAGGCGTTCTGGAGAAACTCCATCACGTCATGAAGCGTATCTGTGGGGGTGGTGGTGGCGATGCGGACGGAGGCGCGGATGTCATCCGGACCGGTGCCCACGGCGCAGTTGAACTTGGTGCCTCCAGCTTCGATGGCTGCGAACAGATCCGACTTCATGAGGGGCGGGGGTGTGACTGGAATGAATGGGAGTCCTTCAGCCCGAGTTCCGCATAGATTTCCCTCGTAGCCTTGCTCTTGTTTAGCGTATAGAAGTGGATTCCGTCCACCTGATGATCGAGCAAATCGGCGCACTGCTCGGTGGCATAGTGCACGCCAACGCGCTGCACGGCGTCCTCGTCGTTGCCACAGCGGGCGATGGCGCGGAGCAGCTTTGCAGGGAAGCGAGCTCCACCGGCCAATTCGGCCATGCGCTTCATCCCACCGGCGCTGGTGATGGGCATGATCCCTGCCAGGATGGGCACGTGGATGCCGGCCAGGCGGCAGCGATCGCGGAAGTCAAAGAAGTCACGATTGTCGAAAAAGAGCTGCGTGCAGATGTAGTCCGCACCGGCATCCACCTTCGCCTTCAGGTAATCCATCTCCATGAGGCGATTCGGCGTGGAGGGGTGGCCTTCGGGGAAGCCGGCCACACCGATACCAAAGCCACGGCCATCCGGATGCGCGCCATTGCTGCCAAAGCGGCGGATGAAGCGTACAAGGTCCGAGGCGTGTTGGAAGGCGTCCTTCGCCTTTTCGTAGTTGGGCAGGTTGCGCGGCGGGTCGCCACCCAGTGCGAGGATGTTGCTTACCCCGGCTTGCGCATAGCGCTCCAGGATGCTCGCGATGTCCTCCTCATTGTGGCACACGCAGGTCAGGTGCGGTACCGGGTCCAGTGAGGTGGTCTGCTTGATGCGCACGACAAGGTCATGAGTCAGGTCCCGGGTGGTGCCACCTGCGCCATAGGTCACGCTGACGAAGGCGGGTTTGTACACCTCCAGCTCGCGGATGGCTTCAAACAGGGTCTCGGCACCCTCGGGGGTCTTCGGCGGGAAGAATTCAAAGGAGAAGGTCGGCTTGCGCTCGTTGAAGATGTCACAAATGTGCATGAGAAGTGGCCACTGTAGGGACTGCCGCGCTGGTGGCAACAAGGATGCGCAAAACCCTCTGTGAGGTTCGGTGGAGTCTTCGCCTTGCACTTGCGGGCTTTGCGCGCATGCTCCCCGCCCCCCACTCCCATGCTCGCTGCTGAAAATCTCGGTATCTCCTTTGGCCCGCGCCGCCTCTTTGGCGGGCTGAACTTCACCCTGCGTGCGGGAGAGCGCGTGGCTCTGGCTGGTCCGAACGGCGCCGGCAAGTCCACCCTGCTGAAGATCATTGCCGGTGTCGAGCAGAACGACGAAGGACGTCTCATCAAGGCAAAGGCGGTGGAGGTGGGCTACCTGCCACAGGAGGGCGTGGAAGTCCATGGCCGCACGCTGATGGCCGAGGCGGAGACTGCCTTCGAAGGAGCCCTGAAACTTCAGCGTGAACTGGAAGAGACCGGTGAACTGCTGGGCCAACTCGCCCACGACACCCCTGAGTACGCGGATGCGCTGGAGGTCTTTGGGGATCTGCAGCTCCGCCTGGAGCATCACGACGTCTCCACCATGAAGCCACGCATCGAGCGCGTGCTGACCGGCTTGGGCTTCTCCCATGAGGATATGGGCCGTCTCACGGATGAGTTCAGCGGCGGCTGGCAGATGCGCATTGCCCTGGCGAAGCTCCTGCTCGCCGAGCCCAGTGTGCTGCTCCTGGACGAACCGACCAACCATCTGGACATTGAGAGCGTGGTCTGGCTGGAGGACTACATGAAGTCCTACCACGGCGCCGTGCTGCTCATCAGCCACGACCGCCAGTTTCTGGACAACCTGACGAACCGCACGCTCGCCTTTGAGAATGCGAAGGTGAATCTCTACTCGGGGAACTACTCCTTCTTCGTGAGGGAGAGCGCGGCACGGCGTGAGCAACTGGAGCGTGCCAAGAAGAATCAGGACCGTGAGATCGCGAAGACGCAGGCCTTCATTGACCGCTTCCGCGCACAGGCTACGAAGGCCTCCCAGGCGCAGAGCCGCATCAAGATGCTCGACAAGATCGAGCGCATCGAGCTCGAAGATACAGAGGACGAGATTGGCTTCAGCTTTCCCCAGCCGCCGCCCAGCGGGCACACGGTGGTGCGTATGGAGGGCATTTCGAAAAGCTACGATGGCGTGAAGCTGATCCTGAAGCCCTTCGACTTTGAAATCACGAAGGGAGATCGCATTGCCATCGTGGGCGTGAATGGCGCGGGCAAGACCACTTTCAGCAAGATCGCAGCCGGCGTGGAGCAGGCCACGGGTGGCACCCGTGAACTGGGGCATCACGTGCGCATCGGCTACTATTCGCAGGATCACGCGGACTCGCTGGATGGCACGAAGACCGTGCTGGAGACCATCGAGAAGAATGCCACCGGACTTTCCGAGGCACAGCTCCGCACACTGCTGGGGTGCTTCCTCTTCCGCGGGGATGATGCCTTCAAATCCGTGAAGGTGCTCAGTGGTGGTGAGCGTGGCCGGCTTTCGCTCGCCAACATGCTGCTGACTCCGGCGAATTTCCTGGTGCTGGATGAACCGACCAATCACCTGGACATGCGCTCGCAAAGCGTGCTGCAACAGGCGCTGACGGAGTACACCGGCACATACATGATCGTTTCCCACAATCGCGCCTTCCTGGATCCGATTGTGAACAAGACGCTGGAATTCCGCGTGGGTGAGCCGCCACGGCTGTACCTTGGGAACCTGAGCTACTACCTCGAAAAGAAAGCCGAGGAAAAGGCCCGCCTGCAGCAGGCTGCCGCAGTGATGAACACCTCTGCGGCCGCCACGCTGCGAGCCGGAGACGGCGAGGTGACGAATGCGAAGGAGCGTCGACGCCTGGAAGCCCAGCGCCGCCAGGAGAAGACCCGCATCCTGAAACCTCTTCAGGACCAGCTCGAAGTCGTTGAGACCACCATCTCCAATCTTGAAGCGGAAAAGGCGGCCCTCACCGCGAAGATGAGCAGTGAGGGCTTCGGCGAGGATGCTGGCGTGGTGGTGGAGACCACTTCAAAATTCGCCGATGTCGAGGCCGCTCTGGAGCGGGCCTTCAGCCAATGGGCCACTGTGAGCGAGGACATTGAGCGCGCTGAGAAACAATTCGGGGACGAGCCCTGAGTGACTGTGCCAGCCTTGCCAAGACGACAGAACTGGTGCATCTCCTCTTTTGCGGTCTCTCTGCACCACACACCCTTTTCACCCATCACTCCACGCTTCACATGAAAGTCCGCCTCCACTCCCAGCAGCATGAGTGGCGATCCCGCGACGAGGAGAACCAGGTGGTGATCATCCGCGCTGAGTGGGATTCGCTGAAGTGGAACTTCATCTACACCACAAAGAAGGATCCTGAGTGGCACGATCTCACGGAGCCATTGCTGCACCACTACGAGGAACTGCGCGAAATCCTTTTCAATAAGTATCAGCGTCGTCGCCTGCCCTGGCGCTTCGTCGAAGAGCTCGATGCGCACATTGCGAAGATGCGCAGTGAAGAGGGTATGCAGGAGTCGGAGTAGGGCCGAAGGGGGGGCGTGCAAGGCTGCCTCGCCGCGACCAGCGGTCGCAGCCACAGTAGCGCCAAAGCTACTACTGACACGTGACAGCCTGAGCTCAACTCAAGCTGTGGCTGCGACCGCTGGTCGCGGTGACAGCGCACGAATTCCTAGTCTTAGCTGCTCTGCTGCTTTCGCTGCTTTGTGACAAATCGCCTTCCGCAGACGGTGTCTACTTCGCCAGCGCCGCCTGCACTGCGGTGGTGAGTGCGCCCACGCCATATTGGAGACTACCGTCCGATTCCGGCTTGTAGAAGGGTGAATGCAGGCTGGGCAGAGGCGGACCCCCGTGCTCCGCCTCAGAAGCGCGGGGTGGGGCAATGGTGCCAAGCCAGAACATGCAGATGGGAATCTTGTCCTCCGTCATGCCGTAGCGGCTGAAATCTTCGCCTCCCATGGTGGCGCGCCGGCTTTTTACCGAGGGCTCGCCATAGCGTTCTTTCAGTGCCGCTCCGATGCGTTTGGTGAGTGCGGGGTCATTCTGCACCACGGGCGTGAAGCGCTCCGCTTCTTTGATGATGGGAAGATGGGTGTCCGGCAGGCCGGCGGTGCGGGCCATGCCTTCCGCGATGCGGCGAATGGCAGCGAGGGTTTTACCACGGACCTCGGTGTTGAAGGTGCGAATCGTTAGTTGCAGCTTCACTTCATCCGGAATGATGTTGTGCTTCGTGCCGCCATGGATGCTCCCGACGGTGATTACCACGGCTTCGCGTGGATCGATCTCGCGGCTGTCGATCATTTGAAGAGCCACGATGATCTGCGCGGCGAGTACCACGGGATCCTTCGTGGTGTGAGGCGCGCTGCCGTGGCCACCCACACCGCGCACGGTGATGTCCACGCTGTCCACGTTTGCAGTGGCAGGGCCCTCTGTGAGGCCGAAGGTGCCGACCGCCATGTCGCTGTTGCAGTGGAGCGCCACGCAGGCATCAGGCTTGGGGAAGCGTGTGTAGAGGCCGTCTTCCAGCATGGGAGCGGAGCCGCCGCCTTTTTCTTCTGCGGGTTGGCCGATGAAAACCAGGGTGCCATTCCATTCCTTTTTATTTTCGGCGAACCAGCGTGCCGTGCCTGTCCAGCAGGCCATATGCATGTCATGGCCACAGGCGTGCATGACCGGCACATCTGTGCCGTCCGTGTCCTTCACACGAACTTTACTCGCAAAAGGCAGGCCGGTCATTTCGCGAACCGGCAGGGCATCCATGTCTGTGCGCACCAGCACCGTGCGACCTTCACCATTTTTCAAGACGCCCACGACGCCCCATCCGCCGACTTTTTCCGTCACCGTGAAGCCTGCTTCTCGGAGCTCCTTTGCGAGACGCTGGCTGGTCTTCTCTTCGTGGAAGGAGAGCTCGGGCGCTGCGTGAAGATCTTCGTAGAGCTTCTTTAACCGCGCATGCTCTTCATCGGAAAGCTTTGTCGACAGGACAATCTGCGCCACTCCCGGCTTCGAGTTCGCACAAGGCAGGCAGAAGGAAAAGCCAAGGAGTGCCGCCCCGAAAACGGGGAAGACCAGGCGCGAAGAAGAAACGCGCTGCGAAGACTGGGTGGATGACATGGCAGGTCTGGGAGTAGACCGACCCGGGGGCGGGGCCAGCGAGCTTTTTCCATGCTGACGCCTCGCTGGCTGCTTGTGAAGGAGAAAAATCTGCTGCGCAAAAAATAGGGGCTGCCGACCGAGCTCGTCGGAAATCCGTTCGTCCGTCCGCGAATTTACCCAAGGATTCGCGGACGGACGGACGCGCGCAATAGGCCGCCGGGGGCTGGCGGGTCAGGTGGCCCGTTTTCCGGTGAGCTGGCCGAAAATCCAAAGCACGACAAAGATGATGGCTGCAATCCAAAGCAAGTGAAGGAGCACACTCGTGATGGCGAGGGCGACCTTTAACACGAGCCACAGCACCATGAGGGCGAGTGCCAGCCAGATGAAGGTAGAGGAGTGCATGAGGAGGAAGGCAGTTGGAAGTGGAGATGGGTGGTCAGTTCGTGCGCCGCTGGAATTGCGTGCGCCACCCCAGCCACCCCAGGAGAAAAATCCAGCCGAGGAGTGCTGAGGGACCAAGGAGCTTCGGCGTGTGCCCTCCATGGTAGGCATTAAGCCAGGCAGCGGAGACCAGCACGACATTCGCGACCCACGCCATGATGAGCGACAGCCGCACGAAAGAGAGAAGATGGGAAATCCCGATGCTGGGTACCTCGTGTTTGGGGGACATCATGACGGGCCTCTTTTGTTACCCGCCATCCGACGCCTCACGAGGAAGGCGTCGGATGGAGAGCGGGGGGTTTGGCGGTTGGTTTTTTGGAAGGCTGCCGAAGCAGCCTTGCGACATAGGGTGCTGGATGAATGCCAAGTGGCGAAGATCTGTGTAAAGTTCTCTTTTTCAGCAAGCTGCGTCGCAAGGCGTTTTGCGATCCCAGTTTTTCTTCCGTGCAAAAGGCCCTCGGTCATGCATTGCGGTATGCAGGAAGCAAGGCCGGGACAACGGGGTGGGGTGGGAGCGCGACCTCCCTCACGCCACTCAGGCACTCGGGGCGGACATCCTGTATCCGATGCCCGGCTCGTTTTGGATCTGGGGCGCTGCCGGATCTGGTTGAAGTTTTTTTCGAAGCAGATTCACATACACACGCAGGGAGTGTGCGTGGGTGTCCGCGCTTGGCCCCCACACTGCTTTCAGAAGCTGCTTTTGTGTGACGATGCGACCGGAGTGGGTGGCAAGTTGGGTGGCGAGCGCGTACTCGGTGGGTGTCAGCTTGAGTTCGTGGCCAGCGAGTGTCACCTGATGTGAAGACAAATCGATGCGCAAGCTGCCACAATCGAGCACAGGAGATTCCTGCACGCTGCTGGAGCGTCGCTGGATGGCTTGCAGCCGCGCGAGCAGTTCCGCAGTGCTGAAAGGTTTGGTCACGTAGTCGTCGGCGCCGAGTTCGAAGGCCCGCACCTTCACCTGCTCCTGATCGCGCACGGAAAGGATCAGGACAGGCACTTCGCTCCACTCGCGCAGCCTCTGTAAAACTTGCGTGCCATCCATGTCCGGCAGGCCGAGGTCGAGGAGGACGACATCGGGTCGATGAAACGCGGCTTCTTGCAGGCCGAGTTGACCTGCCTCCGCTTCGCGCACTTCGTATCCACGCGATTCCAAAGCCAGGCGTAGCAGCCTCCGGATTTGGATTTCATCGTCGATGATGAGGGCGAGCATGTGTGATGGTGAGAATGAGTCACTAACGGCGAGAGGACTCAAGCAGGAAGCGAGGGCTCCAGCATCTGAGAGTGCGCTTGTGTGGAAACAGCAAGCTCCATGACAAAGACAGCGCCGCCTTCCGGATGATTGTGCGCCGTAAGATCGCCGCCCTGTGCACGCATGAGTCCGCGAGCGATGGCCAGGCCGAGCCCGGTGCCACCTGCGGGTGAGCCGGGTGCACGATAGAACTTCTCAAAAACCTTCGACTCGGCACCCTCTGGCAGGCCCGGGCCATGATCCCGCACAGTGATGCGCAGCACGTTTTCGCGGATGCGTGCATCGATTTCGATGACGGTTCGTGTCGGCGTGTAGATGGCGGCGTTGTGCAGGATGTTCGACAAGACCTGCGATAGCAGAACGCTATCCGCGTGAATGAGCGTCAGCTCCTCAGGTGCGGAGATTTTTACAGGATGTCCGGTGAGCACATCGGACACGGACGACTTTGCTTCATCGAGAATCTCGGAGACTTCGCACCAGTCGCGGCGTGGCTCCACCACGGAGGATTCGATCCGCGTGATGTGCAGCAAATGGTCCACCACACGCTGCAGGCGGGCCGCTGCGGTGTTCATTTCGCGCACGTAGGGATTGCTCGGCTGGTTGAGACCTTCCAGCGCCGCGTGCATGACGGCGAGCGGTGTTTTGAGCTCATGCGAGACGCTGTCGAGCAGCGTGCGGCGCAGCTTTTCGGAACGCTCCAGCACCTCCGCGTGACTGGCTGCCTGGATGAAGTGTTCTTTCTCCAGCACGAGGGCAAGCTGGAGGGCAAAAGCCTCCACGGTCTGGCGTGTGGTGAAGTCCAGTGATGCCTGCTCCGGGAGCGCAAGCCCCAGGACACCCATCATGGACGTGGCGGTTTGAAGTGGGAACCATGTGGCGCCTGACTGTGGAAGCGTGGTGGTGAAGCGGCCAGCGGGCTGGCGATTCTCATAGCTCCAGGCAATCACGCCCCACTCCTTGTCGGTGGGAGTGAAGGAGCTTGCCTTATGCGCGGCTTTCGGCAGCGAATGATCCAGCTCGCGCACGATGAGGGCGGTTTGCGCGCCGAGCAGTTCGTCGATGGTCGTCAATGCCGCCTTGAGTCCTGCTTGTGTTTCCACGGTGAGCGCGGCGCTTTGAGTCACGCGTAGTAGCGCAGAAGTCTGGCGCAGTCGGCGTCTCTCCGCTTCCTCGCGCTGGCGCAGTCGCGAGGTGAGGTGACCCATGCTGATCGCCACAATGAAGAACATGACAAACATGAGCAGGTCATGCGGTTGCTCAATGTGCAGCGTGAAGTGCGGTGGGATGAAGAAATAATCCCACGACAGGGCGCACAAACCAGCCATGACCAGTACAGGTCCACGACTGAGCCGCAGCGATGCAATGACAATCGCCAGCAGGAACAACAGCGCAGAGAAGACGTAGCCGGTGAGCGGCAATGCCATCCAACTGAGCAGGCCAGCCGCCGCGGTGAGCGCACCTGCCCATGCATATTCCGCCACGGGGATGCGGCGATTGTCATCGGAAAGCGCGGACTCTGCGGTGACGGATGGTCCCGGAGCAAAGGGCCGCACCACACACACATCAATGTCTCCACTGTCGGCGATGAGCTTGTCCGCAAGCGACTGTCGCAGAATGCTGACGCGTTCTGGTTTCCCCACGACGATCTGGGTCACGTTCCGCTCGCGCGCGATGCGCAGCAGTGACTCCGAAACATTTTCCCCCGTGGTGGAAATGATTTCCGCTCCGAGTCGTCGTGCGAGTCCGAGGGCGCGTGTGAGGCGGTCTTGTTCCGCGGCGCTGAGTTTCCTGGATGTCTCGACCCAACTCACCACCCAAGGGCAGCCAAGGCGATTGGCCGCACGGCGGGTCCAGCGAATGAGACTTTCCGCATAGGGGCTGGGTCCAATGCCGACCATGAGGCGTGCATGGGTTTTCCAAGGACTGGTAACACGGCGCTGGCGGCGGATGTCCTCCAGGCTGCGATCCACCTGCTCCGCGGTGAAACGCAGGGCGAGTTCGCGCAGGGCAGTAAGATTGCCTTTCTGGAAGAAGTTGGTGGAGGCCCACTCGGCCCGCTCGCCCATGTACACCTTGCCCTCGGCCATGCGCTGCAGGAGCTTCTCCACACTCAGGTCAATGAGCTGAATCTCCTGCGCGCGATCAAGGATGGAGTCAGGCACGGTTTCCTGGATGTTCACCCCGCTGATCTGGCGCACGGTGTCCACCTGGCTCTCGATGTGCTGCACATTCAACGTGGTGCAGACATCGATGCCGGCGTCGAGTAGCTCAAAGACGTCCTGGTAGCGCTTCGCGTGGCGTGAACCGGGCGCATTGGTGTGCGCCAGTTCATCTACGAGGAGCAGGTCGGGGCGCTGTTGCAGCGCCGCATCCAGATCGAACTCTTCAAGAGTGTGGCCTCGATGCTCCAGTTTTTGTTTTGGCAGGATGGGCAACCCCTGAAGCAGGGCTGCGGTCTCATGGCGACCGTGGGTTTCCACAATGCCGACCAGCACATTCAGGCCCTCCTTCTGCCGCTGGCGCGCCGCCTCCAGCATGGCGTAGGTCTTGCCCACGCCGGGGCACATGCCGAGGAAGAGGTAGAGTCTCCCCGTGCGCTCGGCATGCTCCTCCCGCTGCACCTGAGCGAGCAGGGCATCGGGATCGGGGCGTATGTCGTCTTGGGACATTGAGGATATTGATGGATATGTTACCACGTCTGGCGAGGGACTACTTCGTGCAGGCCCTGGGAGCGCTGGCCTCTGGCCGGCGAATTCATATGCACCGTTGGTTCCACGCCGGCCAGAGGCCAGCGCTCCCAGGGCTCAATCACTTCAGTTCATCGAGGGCAAGGTTGAGCTTCAGCGCGTTCAGACGTTCGGTGCCCACCATGCGGGAAGGGCTGGGCTCGGTAAGTTCCTTGATGAGGTTTTCCAATTGTTCACGCTTTGCTGCATCGAGATGGCGCTCGCCGACAACACGGTCCAACTGGATGCGAGCCTGCGCAGGAGTGATGTAGGGGCTGGGCAGTTCAGCCGAGGGTTCACCCAGTTGGAAGTACCCGGGGCCGCTGAGCTTTGCTTCGAGCAACTCTTGAGCGGCCGCCTTTTCATCTGGAATGGGCACCTCGGTGGCGCTGCTCATGCGAAGGAACTGCGCTGTGAGGGCAAAGAAGAGGAACAAGGCGACGAAGGCACCTCCATAGATGCCCAGGAGGCGCAATGGCACCTGCGATGACGACGATGGATGGCTTGAGGTTTTCATAAAATTAGGGGGATGGAACTGAGACTGGAGGAAGTGCATCCAGGGCCGTGTTGAGCTGGAGGACATTCACGCCGGCTTCACCCAGGATGCCGAGATCAGGTGAGGTGGTGTGCTCGCGGATGAGGGAACGTACGGCTTCCACATCCATCTGGCGGATGCGGGCCACGCGAGGCGCCTGCAGTTGCGCATTCGCGATGCTGATATGCGGATCCAGACCACTGCCAGAGGCTGTCACAGCATCGGCAGGGACTGGTGCGTCGATAGCGAGGCCGTTGGTCACGCGATAGGCTGCGATGCGATCTTTGACGGCATCATGCAATTTCTGGGACGTGGGCCCCAGGTTGGAACCGCTGGAACTGGCGGCATCGTAGCCGTTCGCGCCAGCAGCGGAGGGGCGTGGGTGGAAGTACTGCTCCCCAGTGAATCCCTGAGCCAGCAGGGCTGACCCGCGGATGGTGCCGTCCTTGTCCTTGATCAGGCTGCCGTTCGCCTTGTCGGCAAACAGCGTCTGGGCAGCGCCAGTGACGATCAGGGGATAGACACCGCAGCAAACGGCTGCGAGCACGAGGGTGGAGACGAAGGCCCCTCGCAGTTCAGAGAAGATTGCTTTCATGGTATGATACAAAGTGATGTGAAAGTTAGGCGAGATGGAGGGTGGTGATGAGGACGTCGATGGCCTTGATGCCGATGAAGGGCACGACCAGGCCGCCGAGGCCGTAGATGAGCAGATTGCGCCGCAGCACTGCCACCGCACCCACGGGGCGGTAGGCCACGCCACGCAAAGCGAGCGGGATGAGCGCCACGATGATGAGCGCATTGAAGATCACCGCGCTGAGGATGGCGCTCTGCGGCGAGGCCAGGCCCATGATGTTCAGCGCCGAGATGGCGGGGAAGGTGACCATGAGCATCGCGGGGATGATGGCGAAGTACTTCGCCACGTCGTTGGCAATGCTGAAGGTAGTCAGTGAGCCGCGCGTCATCAGGAGCTGCTTCCCGATCTCCACGATCTCGATGAGTTTGGTGGGATTGCTGTCCAGGTCGACCATGTTGCCCGCTTCACGAGCGGCTTGGGTGCCGGTATTCATGGCGACACCCACGTCTGCCTGGGCAAGAGCCGGGGCATCATTGGTGCCATCACCGGTCATGGCGACGAGGTGTCCGTTCGACTGTTCGCTGCGGATGCGCTTGAGCTTGTCCTCGGGAGTGGCCTGGGCCATGAAGTCATCCACGCCTGCTTCCGCGGCAATGGCGGCGGCGGTCATGGGGTTGTCCCCGGTGATCATCACGGTACGGATGCCCATCTTGCGAAGCTGGGCGAAGCGTTCCTTGATGCCGCCTTTCACCACGTCTTTGAGTTCCACCACGCCGAGCACCTGGCTGCCATCGGCGACCACCAGCGGGGTGCGGCCCGCACGGGAGGCTGACTCCACCGCCTTTTCAATTTCGATGGGATAGGCACCGCCTTTCGAAAGCACGTACTGCTTGATGGAGTCCGCCGCACCCTTGCGGACGCTCCGGCCATCCATGTCCACACCGCTCATGCGGGTTTGAGCTGTGAAGGGGATGAACGTGGCGTGCGGTTCCTGGAGCTCACGTCCGCGGATATTGAATTTCTCCTTGGCGAGCACCACGATGCTGCGACCTTCCGGCGTTTCATCCGCCAAGGACGCGAGCTGGGCGGCGTCAGCGAGCTGTTGTTCCGTCACGCCAGGGGCAGGGCGGAAGTCCGAGGCCATGCGATTGCCGATGGTGATGGTACCGGTCTTGTCGAGCAGCAGCACATCGATGTCGCCCGCGGCTTCCACCGCGCGGCCACTGGTAGCCATGACATTGCGGCGGATGAGTCGGTCAATGCCGCTGATGCCGATGGCGCTCAGCAGACCACCAATGGTAGTCGGGATGAGGCACACCAGCAGCGCGATGAGCACAGGGATGGAGAAGGCCGTAGCCGCATACGTGCCGAAGGGCTTCAGCGTGACGCACACCATGAGGAACACCAGCGTGAGAGCGGAGAGCAAGATGGTGAGGGCGATTTCGTTGGGCGTCTTCTGGCGCTTGGCGCCTTCCACCATGGAGATCATCCGGTCGAGGAAGGTGTTTCCCTTTTCCGAGGTAATGCGGATCACAATGCGGTCGCTGATGACACGCGTGCCACCCGTTACGGCGCTGCGGTCACCACCGCTTTCGCGGATTACCGGAGCGGATTCACCGGTGATGGCTGCTTCATCGACACTGGCAATGCCTTCGATGACTTCACCGTCGGCAGGAATGACGTCGCCGGTTTCACACACGACGATGTCACCCTTTTCCAGCGAAGGTGCGGTCACCTGTTCTTCACGACCATTGCGCAGGCGGCGGGCAATGGTGTCCTTACGCGCTTTGCGCAAACTATCGGCCTGGGCCTTGCCACGGCCTTCTGCCATAGCCTCCGCGAAGTTCGCAAAGAGTACAGTGAACCACAACCACACCGCGAGCTGCAGGATGAAGCCGCGATCTGTGGGCGAGGTGAAGACACTGACGGTAGTGAGGACCGCACCGACGAGGGTCACGAACATCACCGGGTTTTTGATCATGAGACGCGGGTCGAGCTTCTTGAACGACTCGCCAATGGCGGGACGCAGGATGCTGGCGTCGAACAGGGATGGAGCTTTGTGGGACATGGAATGAAAAGATTTTCAGTTCGCAATGCAGTGCGTTTAGAAGAGGGCACCCTGGGCGTTGAGGAAGTGCTCGACGATGGGGCCGAGGGCGAGCGCGGGCAGGAAGTTCAGCGCGCCGATGAGAAGGACCGTGCCAATGAGCAGGACCACGAACATGCCGCCGGACACAGGGAAGGTACCCGCGCTGGGAGGTGAGATCTTCTTCTGCACGAGTGAGCCGGCGATGGCCATGATGGGCACGATCATGAAGAAGCGGCCAATGAGCATTGCGAGACCCAGCGTGATGTTGTAGTGCGGGTTCCCGCTCGCGGGTGTCGCAGTCAGGCCGGCGAAAGCGCTGCCGTTGTTCGCAGTCGCGGAGCTGTAGGCGTAGAGGATTTCGCTGAATCCATGGGGGCCAGCATTGTTCAGGCCGGCCAGTCCCCATTCGCTCACCGAGGCCCATGCGGTGAAGCACAGGATGGAGAGCGTGAGCACCAGCAGCGTGAGCATGGCCATCTTCACCTCATAGGCCTGGATCTTCTTGCCCAGGTACTCCGGCGTGCGGCCCACCATGAGACCTGCGATGAAGACTGCGAGCACCACGAAGACCAGCATGCCGTACAGACCGGCGCCAACACCGCCGATGACCACTTCACCCAGTTCCATCATGAACAAGGGAATGAGACCGCCGATTGCCGTGAAGGAGTCATGCATGGCATTCACCGCACCGCAGGACGCCGCAGTCGTAACCGTGGCGAACAGGGAGGAGTTGAAGATGCCGAAGCGAACTTCCTTGCCTTCCATGTTGCCATCCGCGGCGACGATGCCGAGTCCCTGGTGAATGGGGTTACCTTTTGCTTCCGCCCACGAGCAGACCAGCACACCGGCGACGAAGAGTGCCATCATGGCTGCCCACACGGACCAGCCATGTGCCTGGTTCCCGGTCATGCGACCGAGGTAGTAGGTGAGTGCGCTGCCAATCGCGAAGATGGACAGCATCTGAATGAGGTTCGACAGCGGCGTGGGATTCTCAAAGGGCTGTGCCGCGTTTGCATTGGTGTATCCACCACCGTTCGTACCCAGCATCTTGATGGCGACCTGTGAGGCCATGGGGCCATGCACGATGGTCTGCTCTTCAATCACCTGCTTTTCGGTGACTGGCTGGCCGTCCGCTCCGGTGATGGTGTTGCCCGCGTCATCCTTCTTCTCCACCGTGATGCTCACAGGCTCCACGAGCTTCGCCTTGTCATACGGCTTGAAGTTCTGGATCATGCCCTGCGACACCAGGAAGATGGCAAACAAGGTGCAGATGGGCAGCAGCAGGTAGTAGGTGATGCGCACCAGGTCGACCCAGAAGTTGCCCAGCGTTTTGGCAGACTGGCGTGAAATACCACGCACGAGCGCCGCAGCGATCGCGATGCCGGTGGCGGCGGAGACGAAGTTGTGGAACGTCAGGCCCACCATCTGCGAGAGGTAGGACATGGTCCCTTCACCGCCGTAACTCTGCCAGTTGGTGTTCGTGGTGAAGCTCACGGCTGTGTTGAAGGCCAGTGCATGTCCCACCGCGGAGAGTCCCTGCGGATTGAGTGGCAGCACATCCTGCAGGCGCAGGATGGCATACGTGAACACCAAGCCCACGAGGCTGAAGAGCAGCATGGAGACGGTGTAGCGTTTCCAGTCCTGTTCGGCGTCGGGCTTCACACCCATGAGGCCGTAGGTGACGCGTTCCAACGGACGAAGAACTGGATCCAGCCACGTACGGCCGTTGGGGTCGAGCACACGGGTGAGATAGATACCGAGGGGTTTGGTGATAAGGGCCAGCAGTGCGATGAAAAGGGCGAACTGCAGCCAGTCAGAGGCATTCATGGGAGGGAAAAGCGAAGGTCAGAACTTCTCCGGGCGAATCATGGCCACGAAGAGATAGAGAAAGAGGAGGAGGGCGATGAGCCCGACGAGGATGGTTTCCATGGCGGTCAGGGCAGGGGTTAGAGCTTTTCGCAGAAGCGGAGGTAGAGGCCGCTGACGACGAAGAAGGCCACGGCGATGCCGATGTAGAGGAGGTCACTCATGGGGCACCTCCCGGGTGTTTTTAGGGTGGGTTGTCATGAGCCCACCGTGTGCCTCAAGGGGATTTCCAGCGAATCAAAGGCCGGTCCAAGGGTGTCAAGAAAGTGTCAATGAGGGAGGCCGGT
Source organism: Roseimicrobium gellanilyticum (assembly GCF_003315205.1). Taxonomy (NCBI): domain Bacteria; kingdom Pseudomonadati; phylum Verrucomicrobiota; class Verrucomicrobiia; order Verrucomicrobiales; family Verrucomicrobiaceae; genus Roseimicrobium; species Roseimicrobium gellanilyticum. Next base: position 133,851 of record NZ_QNRR01000001.1, read on the forward strand.
TGATGGTCTCTAGTTGATGGTTGATAGCCTGAGATTGTGGGGATGTAGAACGGCATAGGCGATTCGGTTGGTAAAATGTGCACAAAGTGAACGAGTTACATGTTTTTGCGGTTCCGTTGAACCCATGCTTGCCGTTGCTGTTCGATATTGAGAATCAGTTGCAACTAAGGTCCGCGTCGCTAGACATGCGCCCACTTGATTTCGGCCCCACCACTTTCACTCCCATGAAATCCTCCATTCTCGTCATCTTTGGCAGCGTCACCGGCAACTCGGAATACTGTGCGGACAAGACCGCCAAGGAACTGCGTGAGAAGGGACATGAAGTCGTCTCAGAAAACATGGCCGATGCCGATCCGATGATGCTCAAGGAGCATGAGACCGTGCTCATCATTACCAGCACGTATGGTGACGGTGAGCCGCCGGATGGCGCGGAAGACTTCTACAATGCCGTGGTGAAGAAGGGCGGTCTCGACCTGAGCCACGCGCAGTTCTCCGTGCTGGCACTGGGGGACACGGGTTACGACCAGTTCTGCAAATGCGGCATCGACTTTGACGCAGCTCTGGAGACCCAGGGCGCGCAACGCATCCATCCCATCGTGCTTGCCGACACCGACTACGATGCCCCGTTTGATGAGTGGAAGAAGGGTGTCTTCGCCGCCATTGCGGAGCGCCGCGCGGTCACTGCATAAGGCAGGACCACTTCACTTCCATCACTCGCACCTGACACATGGATTCCCGTCTCGAAGGGCCGCTGCCCCGCATCGCTTATAGTTTCAAGCAGGGCACCTTCGACTTGAAGCGCCTCGCACCGCATCTCTGGTTTGAGGCAGATGATGGCTGGTCCACCGCAGTGCGCTTGGGTGGGCATCTGCCGTCCTTGTTCCGCCGCATCGAGCATCTGGGTGTGGTGCTGGCCAGTGCGCAGTCCGGACCGCTCTCCACGGCGGATACCTGGGAGCGTCCATCGTTTCAGTGGGTCTCGCACACAGGTGAGTTCGTGGAACCCAGCAGTGGTGCCGAGGTGCGGCTTGCTTCGCTGAAATCCGTGATAGCCGTGGTGCAGGAGGTCGAAGACCAACAGGTGGCGAGCCTCCAGTTTTTTGATGCCTCAGGCGATGGTGGTTTGAAGCTCATGCTCACGAACTGGTCGGACCTCGACTACTTTGAAGCACTTGTCAGCATTCATGGGCGTCCGCGTGAGGAGGACAACTCCAAGCAAGGACTCCTGGGGGGCAAAGAGCCCGGTGTGCCGAATCGCAATACCCTGCCCTTCGAAGAACGCGACGAGGAAGACGCCGCCGTATTCTCCGGCTTCACTCCTGAGATGGTGCTTCCCATCTGGTCCGGACTGTCCCGCACGCTGCCGGACTCACAATTTCCAGGCGTGCCCGGTCTGCTGCGACGTGATGCCCTGGCTCTCGCAGGCAATCGACACGCGTGGCAGGTATCAAAGGATACTGTGCTGCGCGCCATGGAGGACATGGTCACACGTGGCGTCGCTCTTGGTGGCGCGGTGCGCAATGGACTGAGCTACCTGCCCATGGCCTTCCGTCCCAAGCACTGGAACCAGTGCGGCTGCGGGCAGACCTTCTTCGGCGAGTGCACGCAGTTCACCCTGCGACGCTGCTGCGGCAGGACGTGGGAAGCATGGGCCGTGCGCCACATGAATGCCAGGGGCACTGATGAGGTGGTGTGCCTTGAATTCTACAACGGACAGCGCCGTTTCTGCGGCGGGCTGGGATTGAGTTCCGGTGCCACCAGCGGAGACCATGCATGCTGGCGTGGCTGGTTGGAGAAATAGGACTCAGGGCTCCACGGTCGCGCTATCGGGTGGCGGAATGAGATGCGCGTGCCCTGTGTGAAATTTGGGAAAGCGCAGGGAGTTGGGGTTGCGCTTGTAGTACCACCAGCCGAGCCAGTCATCGACCTGGGCTCTCAGTGCGGAGAGCCAAAAATAGCGCACGTTGATACCTGGGGAGCGGATGCCTCCATCAGCATGGCCGCGAGAATCCCAGGTGCCTGACCTCGCACGAATGAACTTGCCAGGCGGAATGACGATGTAGGGATCCTCAATGGGCGCCGAGTGCTGCAGCACCACCGATGCTGGATCGGCATCGCCAACCAACTCAAGATAGCCATAGTAGAAACGGATGGGGAAGTATCCCTTGTTTGCGACCAGCACATCGATGGTGCCCTGCGGATTCGTGGTTCCGGTGGAGGGCTCTCCTTCTCCGGAGGTTGGGTTTGGCCAGAACGCGGAAGCCTGAAACTCCAGCGAATCTTCCGGCCGCCATGATAGCACGAGGTAAGTGAGCGGGATGGCAAGGAGGATGAGGAAAAGCGCAATCGTGATGCGCCTGGCGCGACGAGTCATGGGAGGTAGGTGCGACGATACGACAGCGGGCCGCTCGCTCGTGCTCAATGATGGGCGTGCACTTTACAAAGAGCTTACCAATAAGTGCGGCACCTGGTGCTACCCCCGCGACCGCGGCGCGTGCGCTGAGCCTCCGGTGTCACCACATTCGCGAAGGCGTCCTTCCAGGAAAGACTGCTCAGACGTCACATCTGTGAGGCGCAATGCCTTTCGGAAATGGATGGCTGCGGCGCGTTTGTTGCCAAGCTGGGATTCGAAATCGCCCAGCACCGCATAGACAAGATGGTAGGACTCCAGATGATCGCGATGCCGCATGGATTCCACCGCTGCGATGCCGGCCTTCGCGCCTTCCACCTGAGCCACGGCCACGGCGCGGTTCAGTGCGACCACGGGTGAGGGGGTGAGTTCCATCCAGCGATCATACAGCGAAAGGATACTGCGCCAGTCCGTGGCATCGTAGCTGGGCGCCATGGTGTGGCATGCGGCGATGCCGGCCTGCAGATGGTATTCGCTCAGTGCTTCGCCCATACTGGCCTTGGAGAGGTGCAGCATGCCGCGCGCGATGTGCTCACGGTTCCATTCGGCGCGATTCTGGTCGCGCAGGCGCAGCATGTTGCCATCCCCATCCACGCGTGTGGAGAAGCGCGCCGCATTCAGCAGCATGAGCGCGATCAAGGCATGCGTGCGCGGTTGGTCTGCCACCGAGTGTTCCGCAAGTTGCGTGGCAAGCTGGATGGCCTCGTGGCATAGCTCCTCGCGAACCAGGTTGTCGCCACTGGAGGCCTTGTAGCCTTCGTTGAAGAGCAGGTAGAGGATGTGCAACACGCCATCCAGACGTGGAGGAAGGTCCGGTCCACTGGGAATCTCGAACGGGATCCCCATTTCCTGAATGCGCTGGCGGGCACGTGTGAGGCGTTTTGCTGTGGCTGCTTCCGTGGTGAGAAAGGCCTTCGCGATTTCAATCGGAGTGAAACCGCACAGTGTTTTTAGGGCGAGAGCAATCTGCGACTCCTGCGGGATGTCCGGGTGACAGCAGGCAAACATCAGGCGCAGGCGGTGCACCTTGATCTCATCTTCGAACATGGGGCCTTCAGCATCATCCGGCGTGGAGGTGGACTGCTCCATGTGGAGCACGATTTTCTCCTCCTTGTCTCCGAATGACTTTTCCCGGCGCACCACATCCAGCGCGAGATTGCGCGCGGTCTGCATCAGCCACGCCGTGGGATTTTGCGGGACGCCGTAGTAGGGCCACACCTGCAGGGCCCGGGCCATGGCCTCCTGGACCACATCCTCCGCGAGCTGCAGGCGATTGATGCCAAAAATACCTGTGAGCATGGCCACGAGCCGTCCTGCTTCATGGCGGAAGAGGTGCTCGGTGAGGCGGGGCACATCGTGCTTCGCCGTCGGATTGGGCATGGCCGTGGGATCGCTCACGTAGGGCGCGTGTTACGACACCTGGGACAGCGCAGCCGCATCGGCTAGGCGCTTGCCCACGATTTGCATGGTGGGACACTGCTGAATCACGGGACGCACCTCCACGGACGAACCCCAATCAATCAGCGGGCATTCCTTGGCGATGCCGATGGCTTCCTCGATGGTCTCCACCGTGAGCAGCAGGTACCCACCCACTGCCTCTTTCGATTCTGCAAAGGGCCCATCCGAGACAGTGCGCTCCTTGTTACCTACGATCTTGCCATCGTGGCTCAGGGGCTGGGCGAGCTTGAGCTTGCCAGCAAGAGCGAGGCTGGATACCCACTCGGTGAATTTGCCCATGGCCTCCTGCATTTCATGAAGGGGCAAGCGCTGATCAAGCTGCGTGCCGCGGAGAAGCAGAAGGTACTCAGGCAGGGCGGATGGAGTCGCGTTGACGCTCATGGGGGCAGTGAAGGTGAAGGACTGGGGATGGTTACCTGGACCGGGATACAAACACCCGGAGCGGTGGGGCGAGTGCGAATGATAGCCGGAGCAGTCGTCCGGGGACAAACACTTTGATGCGAGAGATTTGCGCTGGGCAGCAAGGCTAGGGTTTCAAATCGAGTGCGGCCTTGTAGGGAGGCTCCATGTAAAAGGGGACGGAGCTATGTTCATGGACAATGCGCCACACGCCATCCATCTTTCGCCAGCCAAGGGTCATGCGCATCCAGACGTCCGTGTCAGGCTCTCCCGTGCGCTTGCCCTGGAGGTGATTCAGACTGTGGGAGAAGGCGATGTCCCCTGACACGTGCACCTGGAGCTCTTTCAGTTCCAGCCCGATGGGGCCGGGCCAGGTGGCGAACCATTCTGCCGTGTTCCGTGCGAAGGTCATGACGCCCTCGGTCACTAGCGGAGGAGCCGCGTCATACATCACCACATCGGGTGCGTAGAATTTCTGCAGCGTGGCAAGGTTCTTCGTATGCACCGCCTCTGCCCAGCAGTGGGTGAGTTCCTTCAGCTCCGCTTCGCTGTCGATGGAAGATGGTGGTTCCGCAATCATGGGACGTTTCGGTTAGGGTTAGAATTGGGCCTGTTTATCCAGTTCCTGAATCGAGCGGGGTTCTTGCATTTGGTGCATGCCCTTCGCTCAGGAGCGTGGTCTGGTACGATTGAGGCACAGACGGTGCAGCGTACGAATCGTGAGCCACGACAGCGAGGTAATGCACAGCGTGATGAGCATGAGCCGCACGTTCGCGGCCGTGGGCAGTGAAATCCCCAGCCCGGTGGCCATGGCAATATAGGCCGCCATGCACGCCGGGCACTTCGGCATCAACACGAGCAGGGCGCTGGGGAGGAGCCAGCCGGTGAGATTCACACGACGGCGCGCCGGAATGCTCATTCGATTGCTTGAGCTCTTGGTGGAAGCCGCACGGCAGCAGCAGGAGGTGGAGGCGCTGGCATTCATGACACGGATTCCTCCTTGGTTGAGCTCTGGTTTTGGTGGCAGCAGCAGCCGGACGAACTCGCTCCTGTGGGCTGGTACCTGTCGTGGTGTTTCACCCAATCCATGAGATTGAGATTGGGCCCGTTCTCATTGCGCCCCTTGGGGGTGAGATCCAGGAAGTTGTACGCACCAACCAGCTGCTCCTGCCCGCGGCTGAAGGTGGAGTAGGTGTGATACACTGTATTTGCCGGGTCCCTGTAGAAGACGCTGACACCGGGAGACTCCTCCTCTTCCGTATCCGACCACGCATAGTTATAGAAGGCGCGGCCCTCGGCGATTTGCTTGGGCGGGAAGGAAACATTGAAGTCGTAGTTGAAGTCGCTGCCATGGGACGAAACCCATTTGAACTGCCAGCGCATGCGCTTCTTGAAAGCGGCTATTTCCGGATAGGTGGCGCGCGATACTGCCACCACGGTGACGTCATGCGGTTCCAGGTGCAGGCGGGCGCAGTCGATGTGGTCCGCGAGGAAGGAGCATCCCGTGCATCCTTCCTTCCAGCCGGGACCCATCATGAAGTGCTGGATGATGAGCTGGCTGCGCCCCTCGAAAAGGTCACTCAAGGACTCCGGGCCATTGGGACCTTCGAAGGTGTACGCCTTGTCCATGCGTACCCAGGGCAGGGCACGGCGCTGGGCGCAGAGCGCGTCATAGCGGCGTGTATGCTCCTTTTCCTTCTGGAGCAGTTCCTTGCGGGCTTCCGTCCATGCCTCGCGGGAGACGACTTGATGTTCCGCGAGCAGGGGATCTTGCTGCGGTGAAGACAGTGTGTTGGAAGGGGTGTTCATGGCCTGCGTGGTCCTCATTGGCTTCAGGGAGAAGCGCGATTTCAATGGGATGACGAACAGGCCCGCGACTACAGGACATGGGTGCGGAAGTTTTTGTGGGAAAACTTGGCGGCAGTGTGGCTGGTCCCGAATCGTGCGGGATGCATGAGGATGAGGGTGCTATGAAAGAAAGCTGAAGGCAGAGTCAGGAGACGCGCCAAGATGGGGGCACTCCTGCCCCCATCTTGGGACCAGCCGACAACGCTTTGAAATGAGCGGAACAACTACGCCATCTGTCTCGGCGGATGCCCTTCGTCCTTGTCGATAAAGTCAAACATGGTTTCCACACCGCAATCTGTGCCGAAGCCAGCCTCATTGAGCCGGAATACCAGCCGGTCCTTTGCTTCATCCCGCCAACCGCGCTTCGTCATGAAGGCATTCCAGATCAGGATTTCTTCCTCATTGGGTTTCCGTCCATTGGCAAAGGACCAATCAAGAAGCTCATCGTCGCTGCCGCCCGCGAGTGTCCGCTCCCGAAGGGCATCATAATTGACTTTCAAAAAGCGCACGCAGCGACCGTCGAAAGTGCCGCGTTGGTCACCCAGCTGTTCCGTGTAGTCAGGAGGAAGTTTTCCCTCCGCATGAAGGCGAATCTTATCCAGCATGCGGCCAAAATGGACGATGCCACCAACCATATCATGGGGACTGCGGAGACCAGGAACGTGTGCCATGCAGAGCCATACGGATGTCGCTGGGGCACGGCTCACACAAAAAACTGGCGGCCCCTTTCGGAAACCGCCAGTTCGTAAAATGAATCTTGATGTGCTCTCGGCTTAGACCGCTTCCAGCTCGGCTTCCAGGCGCTTCCTCTCCTTGTTGCGCTGGTTGGAGTCCAGCGTGCGCTTGCGCAGGCGGATGCTCTTCGGCGTGGCTTCCACGAGTTCATCGGGGGCGATGTACTCAATGGCGCGCTCCAGGCTGAAGCGGACCGGAGGCGTGAGTTGGATGCCCTTGTCCGAGCCGGCCGCACGGAAGTTCGTGAGCTGCTTGGAGCGGGTGGGGTTCACCGGCAGGTCATCCGTGCGGGGATTCTCGCCGACCAGCATGCCATCGTACACAGGCTCGCCTGCGCCGATGAAGAGCTTGCCACGCACCTGGATGGTATCCAGTGCGTAGGAGGTGGCTTCACCGGACTCGGTGCTCACCAGCGTGCCGGTGCTGCGCGTCTGCATGGGGCCGGCGTGCGGGGCGTATTCGCGGAAGAGGTGCGAGTGGATGCCGTGACCGCTGGAGAGGTTCATGAGCTCGAATTCGAATCCGATGAGACCACGCGTCGGGGCGCAGGCAGTGATGCTCGTGCGTCCATTGTGCGCGGACATGTCTTCAATCTGGCCCTTGCGCTCAGAAATGCTCTTCATCACGCCACCGAGGTAGTCATCCGGCACGTCCACGTAGAGGGTTTCGAAAGGTTCGCAAAGCTCATCATTGATGCGCTTCGTGATGACCATGGGGCGCGATACGAGCACTTCGAAGCCTTCGCGGCGCATCTGCTCCACAAGCACGGCGATCTGCATCGCACCACGCGCGCTCACATTGAAGATACCGGCAAGGTCGGTGTCTGCGACACCGATGGTCACGTTCATCTTCTGCTCGCGGTCCAGACGCTCACGAATCTTGCGGGAGGTGACGTGGTCGCCTTCGCGTCCGGCCAGAGGGCCGTCGTTCACTGCGAACTGCATCACAATCGTGGGCGGGTCAATCGCCACGAAGGGAAGAGCCTCCACATCTGGGCTGCCGCCGACGGTCTGGCCGATGTCCACATCTTCAAATCCGGAAATACCCACGATGTCACCGGCGGTGCCTTCCACCGTATCGCTCACGGCCAGGGTGGTGTACTGGAACACCTTGGTCACCTTGATGGCCTTGGCGGGGTCGCCGGGGTTCTTGCCGAGCAGGAAGACGCGATCGCCCATCTTCACCTTGCCACGGGTCACCTTGCCGATGGCCACACGACCGACGAAGTTGTCCCAGTCGATGTTGCTCACCAGCATTTCGAAGGTGCCTTCGAGTTCTGCCTTCGGAGCGGGGATGTGCTCCTGAATCTTGTCGAGCAGGAAGCTCATGTCCTTGTGCTCACCTTCGGGGGAGTCGCTCACCCAGCCGGCGCGGGCGCTGCCGTAGACGAAGGGGGCGTTGAACTGCTCTTCCGTGGCGTCCAGTTCGAGGAAAAGCTCGAGCACCTTGTCGTGCACCTTTCCGGGTTCCACGTTCGGGCGATCCATCTTGTTGATGAGCACGATGGGCTTCAGACCCTGCTGGAGTGCCTTCTTTAGTACGAATCGGGTCTGGGCCTGGGGGCCTTCATAGGCGTCTACCACCAGCATCACCCCGTCCACCATCTTCATCACGCGCTCCACTTCCCCACCGAAGTCCGCGTGGCCTGGGGTATCTACAATGTTGATGATGTGGTCATTGTAGTGCACCGAGGTGTTCTTGGCCTTGATGGTGATGCCCTTTTCACGTTCCAGGTCCATGGAATCCATGGCGCGCTCAGCGATTTGCTGGTTTTCACGGAAGTTTCCGCTGGCACGCAGAAGCTGGTCGACCAGGGTCGTTTTGCCGTGGTCAACGTGGGCGATGATGGCGAGATTGCGGATCTTGTCGGGCGTCATGGGGTGGGAAAGGGGGCAGGCAACCTAGAGGAGATTCTGAAAATCGCAACTTCCGTGCAAAGGGGTGACGGAATCGACACGGATTCTTGGGGGGGAAATCCGGCGAAACACCTTGTGAGGAGCTCCAATGCGCCCCTTCCCGTGTCATCCATCTATTTCGCGGGGCGGGTGCCGGAGAATGGTGACTTGAGGCGGCACCGCTCTTGCCCAAGCCTGTAACCATCCGGGCTCAATTCCGAAAGGGTGTATGGAATCCACTTCCGTCATGGACGTGGTATTGGTGCAGAGCCCTGTCGTCGCTGCTGGTGAGCGGCGGCAGGGCGTTGGACTTGATCTGAGATCCCCCTTTCCCAAGCGCTTCTACCAGTTGGAAATGGCATTGCGGCTCTCCTTCCCGGCTTTTCCCACTGTCAGCCTCAAGGTCTCGCTCTGGCCCCGCTCATCCCCCCCGTACGGATCAAGGAAAACTCCGGCAAGCAGCACCACGAAGAGGAATGGGTGCACGTCACGCCCATCGATGTGAAGTTGAATGAGGACGTGCTGGTGTATGGCCGCACGACGTACGCCTTCAAGCCCGGTGGCTTCAGCGCCTATGTGGACGAACCCGCTACGTGGAGTTCAATGAAGAGGAGATCTGGGCTTCCGAAATTGGCGTGAAGGTCGTGTGGTTCGGTGGCAAGGCCATGACCAAGTTCGCTGCATTCTACAATGACATCGAAGATTACCAGGTGGAGCGCAGCATCGAGTGACCGACCATGTTGCGTCCAACGTCGCGGTGGGCTGGCGCGCCAGGAACTGGAGCATCGCCCTGTATGCCACGAATCTGACCGAGGAGGAGTACTACACCAACATGAACACCGATGTGCGCACGGGAGCTCCGGGAGCCCCGCGTGAGTTCGGCGTCCGCGTCGGCGTGAAGTTTTAGTCCTGATGCGCTGACGCGCCCCGGTTGAACAATCCGTCTTGGTGGGCGGTACCTGTGCCCCACGTTGTCCCCATCTCGCAGGGTGGGAGGGCGACGTGGGGCACTCTTTTGTATGCAGATCAGCAGTGTGACGGCAGTGAAATGGATGTCACCGCAATCGCGGATCATTCTGAGGAGGTTGGACTTTCCAGTCCGACAGTGAGCGTTAGGGCTTCTGCCCTGACGGTAAGCTCATGGTAGATCTTGTTCTGTAGCTGTCGGGCCGGAAGGCCCAACGCCCACTGTCAGGGCAGAAGCCCTAACCTCCGTTGTTGAGAATGCGCCTATCACGTTCAAGGCCCGAGGTGGTTTACAAATTAGCCCGACCTAAGAAATCTTCGGGCATTAAAGAAATGCGTGGTCGGGGGGCAACTTCTGCCTTGTCAGCCCGTAAGGCTCTTGCCACACTCCGCGCCCATGAGCCAGACCTCGACTCCCATAGACCCGACGCTCCCCTGGTGGAAGCAGCTTACGTCCTACCATTGGTTCGTCTTTGCCATGGCATCGCTGGCGTGGCTCTTCGACTGCTTGGATCAACAGTTGTTCCTTCTCGCACGGCAATCCGCCATGAAGGCGCTGCTGCCGCCGGGCTGGGACCCAAATGAGTATGGCGGTTACGCGACTTCGATTTTCGTGGCAGGTTGGGCCACCGGGGGTCTGATTTTCGGGGCGGTGGGTGACCGCATCGGTCGTGCGAAGACACTGACGCTCACGGTCCTTATTTATTCCTTGTGCACCGGTCTCTCCGCCTTCTCTCAGGGTTGGATCGACTTTGCCATCTATCGATTCCTTACCGGCCTCGGTGTCGGTGGTGTGTTTGGTCTCGCCGTCGCGCTGGTGGCGGACACGCTTCCGGATACGGCACGCACCGGCGCACTTGGCACTCTGCAGGCCCTGTCTGCTGTGGGGAACGTCACCGCAGGTCTGGTCAGCATGTACATGGGTCACCTTGAGTCCACCCAAGCCATCACCCCCGGCTCTGCGTGGAAATACATGTTCTTGGTGGGTGCTGTGCCAGCCTTCCTTTGTGTGTTCATCCAGGTGCGTCTGAAAGAACCTGAGAAATGGGTCAAGGCGCGCGAGGCTGGCAAAGTTGCCGGGGTGAAGTTTGGCTCCTATTCTTCCCTCCTTGGTGACTCTCGCTGGAGAAAGAATGCGCTGCTGGGCATGGTGCTTTGCGTTTCCGGTGTGATTGGTCTCTGGGGCATCGGTTTCTTTGCTCCCGAACTCGTGGGTGGTGTGATTGAAAAGTCACTCGTGGAGCAGGGGATTCCGGCTGCGGAAATCGCCGGCCAGAAGACCAAGTGGATTGGCATCAATTCCATTGTGCAGAACATCGGCGCCTTCTTTGGGATGCTGATTTTCACGCAGCTGGCACAGGGCTTGGGTCGCAAGAAGGCTTTCACCATCGCCTTCCTGGCCGCTCTCGTCGCCACCGTGGCCTTCTTCAGGCTCTTCGACGGCAAGGGTGATATCTGGATGAGTGCCATCATGGGTGGCTGCCAGCTTGCCCTGTTCGCGGGCTTTGCCATTTACCTCCCCGAGTTGTTCCCCACCAGTCTGCGCAGTACCGGCACCAGCTTCTGCTACAACGTGGGTCGCTTTGTGGCGGCAAGCGGTCCCTTCACCTTGGGATATCTACAGAAGGCTCTTCGTGAAGGCGCCACCACGTCGGAAGCGAAGATTGCGGCTTTCCGTGATGCTTGCACCTACATGAGCGTCATCTTCCTGCTGGGCCTTGTAGCCCTGGCGTTCATGCCGGAAACGAAGGGAAGGCCGATGCCCGAAGACACCGTCAAGTAGCACGAAATTCTGAGAGAAGGGCGGAGTCGCAAAACTCCGCACTTCTTCTTTGTGAGATGTGAGACGTAAGATGTGGGCTGCTGGGGCCTTTGATGCAGGCGGTGCCGTTTTCAGGCTCGATCCACCATGCAATCATTCCCCTCATTCGCTGCACTCCCCTTGAGCCTCGCCCTGATCTCGCTGGCAATGTTGGTTTCCCCAGCTGCCGCGGCTCCCGCCCCCAAGCCGCTCAAAATCTACATCCTCGCGGGGCAGTCCAACATGGAAGGCCACGCCAAGGTCGAGACCTTCGACTACATCGGCGATGACCCCGCCACGGCACCCTTGCTCAAGCAAATGCGTGGTGCAGATGGCAAGCCGACTGTCTGTGAACACGTGTGGATCTCATACTTCACCGGTACGGGCGAGGCGAATGGCGAGGGATTCGGCAAGCTCACGGCGGGCTATGGCTCACGGCAGAAGCCGGATCAAGATGGGGGCAAGATTGGACCGGAGTTCACCTTCGGCCTCACCCTGGACGCAGAACTCGACCAGCCCATCCTCCTCATCAAGACAGCTTGGGGAGGCAAGTCGCTCTACTATGACTTCAGGCCACCGAGCGCAGGCGTCTATCAGCGCACGGCGAAGGACATCGAGAAGGGACAGAATCCCGAGGCACAGTGCGGGCACTATTACCGGCTCATGGTGGATCACGTGCGGCGGGTGCTCTCTGACATCAAGCGCGTCTGCCCCGTTTATGACGAAGCGCAGGGTTTTGAACTGGCCGGCTTTGTGTGGCTGCAGGGCTGGAACGACATGGTGAATCGCGATGTCTACCCGATCCCCAAAAAGGAAGACAAGACACCCCGCTACGCCGACTACAGCCGCTGGCTGTCGAATTTCATTCGGGATGTGCGCAAGGATTTCAAGGCCCCGCGTCTTCCGTTCGTCATCGGAGTGATGGGAGTCGAAGGCTCCAAGCCCAACGAGCACGTTGCTGCCTTTCGCGAAGCCATGGCCGCTCCCGCCGCGCTCCCGGAGTTTCAGGGGAATGTCTTCGCGGTATCTACGGCGCCCTTCTGGTCCATGGAACTCGGTGCCATTGCGGACAAGAAGGATCAGGGGCGTCAGATGCGCTACTATCTGGATTCAAAGCACAAGGATCACGCCAATGCTGATGGCCACATGACCGAAGAGCAGAAGCGTGAATTTGTGAAGGAATACGAAGCCAAGGTGATCTCGCCTGCTGAGGTGGCCCTCTGGAACTGTGGTGCCTCAAATGCCGGATACCACTACCTCGGGTGCGCCAAGACATTCGCCTTGATGGGCCAGGCCTTCGCCGAGATCTTACTAAAGGCAGGGAAGCGATGAACACGGCCTTCTGGGCCTGGCGACACGTCGTGTCAAAATGAAGAGGGCGGAGTCGTTAGACCCCGCCCTCTTGCGTAAAAGGAAATGGATGGCTGCTGTCTGGCAGGCCTACGCCTTGTCCAGCCCAAACGCCGTGTGCACCACCTTGGCGGCCTGCTCGATCTCGGATTCATTCACCGTGACCGCCGTCTTGATCTCGCTGGTGGAGATCATCTGGATGTTGATGCCTGCATTGGAGAGCGCGCCGAACATGCGGGCGGCCACACCACTGTGACTGCGCATGCCGATGCCCACGATGCTGAGCTTGGCGATGCCGGCCTGGCTGCGGAAGCTGGCGTGCGGTCCGAGCTCTGCGAGCACCTTGCGAAGTTCGGCCTCGGCTTTGGGAAGATCCGCAGCGCTGCAGGTGAAGCTGATGTCTGTCTCGGCTTCCCAGCTCACGTTCTGCACAATCATGTCCACCACGATGTTCGCCTTATTGATGGCGCCGAAGATACGTGAGGCAATGCCGGGGCGGTCAGGCACGTCATCAATGGTGATCTTCGCCTGGTTGCGTTCGATGCTGACGCCGCGAACGACGACGGACTCCATGCCGGGTTCTTCTTCTTTCACCAGGGTGCCTGGGTTGTTGTTCATACTATTGCGGACTTCAAAACGGACTCCAAACTTTTTCGCAAACTCGACCGAGCGGCTCTGCATGACCTTGCTGCCGCTGCTGGCCATCTCCAGCATCTCGTCGTAGCTGATGACATCGATCTTCTGCGCGACGGGAACCACACGTGGGTCGCAGGTGTAGACGCCGTCCACATCCGTGAAGATCTGGCATAGGTCTGCCTTGATTGCCCCTGCCATGGCGATGGCCGTGAGGTCCGAACCACCGCGACCGAGGGTGGTGATGAGGCCATCGCGGGTCTGGCCCTGGAAGCCGGCGAGGATCACGATGTGACCTGCATCCAGCATCTCATGCACCTCCGTGGGAGTGATGTCCGCGATGCGCGCCTTTGTATGCACCCCATCCGTCTGGATACCAGCCTGAGCACCGGTCAGGGAAACGGCCTTGCCGCCGAGGGCGTTGATCGCCATCGCCGTGAGCGCAATCGTCTGCTGCTCGCCGGTGGCCAGGAGCACGTCGATTTCGCGCTCGGTGGGCGGATGCTCAGGCGAGGAGACCTCGTGCGCGAGTTTCAGAAGATTGTCGGTGACACCAGACATGGCCGAGACCACGGCGACGACCTGGTTGCCTGCCTGCTGCGTCTCGAGGACACGGCGTGCGACGTTCTTGATGCGTTCTGGCGTGCCGACCGAAGTGCCGCCGTATTTCTGGACAATGAGTGCCATGCGCGAGGAGGAGCGAAAGGGGCGCGAAGAATGGCACGGTTTGGCTAAGGCGCAAGCACGACGAAGGGAACCGTGCGAGGACAGGAGAGACGATGCCTCGCGGACGCCATCGGGCATTTTGAAATGGTACGTGGAGCTCTTGTTGTGGGTGGGACTCGGCGGAGCCTGTGTGGCCGCGGAATGAATAGAATTTTACCTATTCGCGCCCTAATGATCGGATAAATTTTATAATAATCAGAGCCAGTAATGCGCCAAAGGTCGAATATCAGCCAAAGTTTTAAAAAAGCCGCGAATACCTTGGCGGCCATCGGACTGGTATTGTGGGTGTTGGGCGGTTCGGAACTTTCCGCCCAGAGCCGCCAAATGCTAAGTGCCTCTGCGGTTTCGGGAGCCTATCGGCCCGCGATGGCCGGGGTGCCTCAGTATCTGCATTACAATGGAAGACACGCCGCTGCCCCGGCCGGTCTTCCCCCTGCCATCTACAGGGCTGTGGCTGCGGCGAATGAACTCCAGGGGAAACCTTACAAATGGGGTGGGGGGCATCGGGTGCTCTACGATCGTGGGTATGACTGTTCCGGGTCCGTGTCGTATGTCCTGTTCAAGGCGGGGTTGATTCGTGGTCCCATGACCTCAAGGGAATTCCGCAGCATCGGCAGACCCGGCCCAGGCCGCTGGCTGAACCTTTATGTCAGTGGAGACCATGTGTTTGTCTCCATCTGCGGGCTGCGTTTTGACACCAGTGATTACGGCTCGAACCGGGGGGACGGTCCGAAGTGGCGGCCCACCGCGAGAAAGTTCCCGGGTTTTGAGATCCGCCACCTGCCCGGTCTCTGACCTGCTTCCAGTTTTTGTGCCGGATAAGAGTGATGTGATGTGTGCGATGTGCTGAGTTGTAGTTGCTAGATAAAAGACGGGCCTGACACCGGTAGTGTCAGGCCCGTTCTTTTTTTTATTCGTCAGCGTGATTGGCTCAGGGAGCCTTTGCGGCGGCCTGGCTTTCTGGGGAGAGCTTGGAAATGGGCAGGGTAAAGACCTGGCCATCGGCGCGCTCGAGGATGACGTTCTCCCCTTCGAGGCGGAGCTTCTTGGCTTGGATGGTGCGGCCGTCGGCGCTGGTCCAGGTGGTCATCGCTGCGGCGGGTGCGGCCGGGGCTGCGGGAGCAGTCGGCGCAGCAACGGGAGCGGTCCCACCTTTGGTGAAGCTGGCGCCTGCGGCGATCCAGCTCTTGATGATGGCGATGTCCTTGTCCGGCATCATCTTTTCCGGAGGCATGTGGTCGCTGTCATCTGCCGGGGAAGTGAGGCAGGTGAAGAAGCTGCTGCCATCGGGATTGCCCGGGATGATCATCTTCCCAGCGCCGACGCCTTCCCCGAGGCGCTTCAGGTTGTCGAGCACCAGATCGCCTTTTTCCTTCTTCTCCGCCTCGGAGTGGCACTTGTAGCAGTGCTGCTTCAGAACGGGAACGACCTGCGAGGCGAAGTCAGCAGCGAAGGAGAAGCTGGCCGGAGCGAGGGCCAGGGCGGTGAGCAGAAGTTTGTTCATGGATGCGGGTGAGATACAGTGGAACGCATGGCCCTAGACATGACTTAGCGGGAAAATGCAAGTGGGGCATCGTGGCTTCAGGAATCGGGGTGATTGATCCCGCTTTGCATAATCTGTTGTCGGGCTGGCTGCTTTTCTGCAAGACTTTGAGCATTGCCCAGCGTTTGAGTTTGCTCACATTCCGCGATTTTCCTGATTGCGGATTGAATCTGAGGTTCGTAGATCCCCTAGCATGTCCACCGTCGCCGTTCGTTCTGCCCAGCTTCCGCCGTCCATTCCCCTGACGGTGCGGAGGTTTCGCCAGCCGAAAAAAACACTGCCGCAGACGAAGATCGAGCGCGACAACGTGCTTGCCAAGGTCCGTGCCTACGTCGAGGCGCACACCCTGGTACCGCCCATGCCGCTGGAGGAACTCCGTGTACATGCGGAGACCGTCATTGCGGAGAACAATTTCAACCCGGTGTGGATTGACTACATCGGCGTGCTGCTGGGGAATGAAGCCTGGCGTGAAACGCTGGCCACCATCCCATACGAGCGCCGCCTTCTGCTGATGCCGAAGTGCCTGCGGGTGGAGAGCAAGTGCCCGGCACCCTTCGATGAGTTCGGTTTGCTCTGCAAGCAGTGCGGCCTGTGCACCATCCAGGACTTCCAGAACGAAGCGGAAAAGCTCGGCTATGCGGTGCTGGTGGCGGAAGGCTCCGCTATCGTGATGAGCCTGATTCAGACCGGCAAGATCGAGGCCATTGTCGGCATTTCTTGCCTGCCGGTGCTGGAGCGCACCTTCCCGTATGTGGAGGCTGCCGCCATTCCTGCCGTGGCAGTGCCGCTCCTGCAGGACGACTGCATCGACACCACCGTGGATATCGATTGGGTGTGGGACTACATCCACCTCACCAGCGATGACAAGACCCGCCGCCTGAACCTCAATGCGCTGCATGAAGAAGTGCGCGGCTGGTTCACCCGTGAATCCCTGGACGCCCTCCTTGGCAAGCCCACCGACAAGACTGAAGAAATCGCGCGCGACTGGCTCGCCCGCGCTGGCAACCGCTGGCGCCCCTTCCTCACCGTGGCGGCCCATCAGGCCCTGCGTGACGACCCCGAAGGCCCGCTCAGCGATGCGCTCAAGAAGGCAGCCATCGCCGTGGAGTGCTTCCACAAGGCCTCGCTCGTGCATGACGACATCGAGGACAACGACGCTGAGCGCTATGGCGAGGCCACCCTCCACGCGGAGCACGGCATGCCCGTTGCGCTGAACGTAGGCGACCTGCTCATCGGCGAGGGCTATCGCCTGCTGGTGGACAACAACGTTTCCGGCTCTCTCCGCAGCGCCATGATCAAGGTGGCCGCTGAAGGCCAGCGTGAACTCTGCCGTGGCCAGGGTGCTGAGCTGCTCTGGAACAACAATCCCGTGGCCCTTACCAGCGCCCAAGTGCTGGAAATTTTCCGCAGCAAGACCGCTCCTGCCTTCGAGGTGGCGCTCAAGATTGGCGCCGCTCTGGCTGGCAAGCTGGACGACACGGCCGATGCGCTGCACGACTACAGCGAGGCCCTCGGCATCGCCTATCAGATCCACGACGACCTTGATGACCTGGGTGACGACTCCGTGGCGGACAATATCGCCGCCATGCGTCCGAGCATTGTGCTCGCCCTCCTCCGCGAACGCGGCAAGGGCGAGATCAAGGAGACGATGGAGAAGCTCTGGAACGGCGAGCTGCCCACCATGCCGGACAAGGCCACCATCCGCGACTGGGCCCAGTCCAGCACCGCGCATGAGAAGGCCATGCTCCTGCTGGAGAGCTACAAGGAGCAGGCCATCCGCTCCCTCCAGGCCGTGGACAACGCCAATCTCAAGGGCCTGCTGCGCCGCGTGATCGGGAAGATCTTCAACGATCTTGAGATCAAAGGCTGGTGCCGCGAGTTCGAGGTGAAGAACGCGACCGCCCAGGCCAAGGAAGCCGGTGCGGTGGCGGCGTAAGCTGGAGTCGTCGCCGCGAGTTTTTGCCACCGGATTTCCCTTGGCGACAACGGGCCGGTGCCGTTAGGTGTGCCGCATGCACTGGAAGCGTTTGCGTGTGACGGGTTCTTTAGTTGTGATCGTCCTGCTCGTGATGGCAGGCGTGTGTCCCTTGTGGGCGAATGGTGGCGGCTATGTGAAGGGATTGGTATCCAGCGGCGCCTTCAAGCCCCTCGGTATCGAACAGGTGGAAATGTTGACGGAGAAGTTGGACATCGATCTGCACATTGAGTACGCCGACGTCAGCATCGAGTACGTGCTGCACAATCCGGGACCGAAAGTGACCGTCGAGGCGGGATTTCCCTCGGCAGTGGCGGTCTATCCGTATGGGGAGGTAGACGAGCCCATGATGACCATGAAGCAGGTGGCCGCGAAGCTGCCACTGGAGAACTTTGAGCTCAAAGCGGATGGCAGGCCGGTGAAGGTCACGATTCAGTCGGACGACCTCAAGCTGGAGTCCGTGGAGCAGTTCCCCCGAATTTCCACGGACGGTGAAGGCGGCGGCATCACCGTGAAAGCCTGGCATGTCTTCAAGCTGGACTTTGAGAAGGGCCAGACGCGGCGTGTGACTGTGAGGTACCGCAATCCGTATTTTTCCACCTATGACTATGTGTCTGATGATATGCGCCTCGGTCCGATGACACTGACCTATCTGTTCTCCAGCGCTGCTGCGTGGGCGGGTCCCATCAAGCACGGCACGGTGACCGTTCGCTCCGTGACTGCTGACATGAGCAAGCTGGAGTTCAGCCATCCCAAACGCTTCATGAAGGATGGAGATGTGTGGCGCTGGCAATTCACGGACTTCGAGCCCACACTGGAGGACGATCTGGTCATCACCCTGCGCCCGGGCGGATTTGGACAGGCAGTGATCACGGAGAACACGACCACCGGTGAGACCGAGTGGAACCACACCTCCTACATGGGCTGGGGAGCGAAGATGAGTTTCGAGGAGGACTCAAAGATGGGCGGTCAGTGGGAGCTGCGCCGTCAGGACTTCAAGGCTACGGCATCCTCCACGCTCACTCCTGGCAAGGAGTTCCGCTACGATGCACAACTGCTCGCTGAGGACGATCCCGATACTGGCAGCTCGGCATGGGTAGAAGGGGTAAAAGGCGATGGCCTCGGTGAGTCCGTGACTCTCACCCTCGACAAGCCTGCGAAGGTCCGCCGCATCGGGCTGGTGAATGGCTATGCGAAGAATGAAGACATCTACCGGAAGAATAACCGCGTTTCGAGGTTCGATGTCAGTGTGAATGGCGGCGCAGCCTTCCCTGTCGATGTGCCGGATGAGAGGCTGGGTTCGGAGATGTTTTACTTCGACCTGCCGGCATCTGCTGGTGACGTGTCTACCGTGAAGCTTACCATCGCAGGCGTGTACAAGGGCTCGAAGTACCAAGATACCGCTCTATCTGACGTGGTGCTGGTGGTGCCATTGGAGAAGGAGCCGAAGATTCAGCCGGCGAGGTAGTTTTCATTTTCCGTGGCGGTTGCCACTGCGCCTGTCCGTCTTGCGATCCAGCTTGCCTGCTTATGCGTGTCCTGCCCATTGCACTGCTCGTGAGTCTGCTCACGTTCGCTGGTAGCAGTCCCTTGTTCGCCAACGGTGGTGGCTACACCAAAGGGCTGGCTTCGACCGGCGCTTTCAAGCCCTTTGGGATCGAGCAGGTCGAAATGTTGTCTGAGCGCCTCGAAATCGACCTGCACATCGAGTACGCAGAGGTGCGCATTGAGTACGTGTTGCACAACCCTGGGCCGAAGGTCAAGGCTGAGGCAGGCTTTCCTTCTGCTGTTGAGAGAAAATCCGGGCTCATGGGACTTCCTGAAAGGGTGGATGAAAAACACCGGATCGAAGATCTGGCGATGACCGTGGATGGTGAGCCGGTGAGCTTGAGAGTTGAGCCTGACGACTTGTACCTGAAAAGCAGCAAGCCCCTCTCCTTCGCAGCAGAGATCCCTGCCATGACGATCAAGGCCTGGCATGTATTCGCCATCGATTTCGGCAAGGGACAGACAAGGAAGGTGACCGTGCGGTACCGCCACCCCTATGCGGACTCGCTCACCTACGTCAGCAGCAACGCCAGGTCCAACGGACCATCTCTCGCGTACATTTTCTCCAGTGCCGCTGCGTGGCAGGGGCCCATCCGCCAGGGCACGGTGATGGTACGTGCCAAGTCCGTGGATCCTGAGCGTGTGCAACTCAGCCACCCCAAGAGATTCCAGCGAGAGGGCAACACATGGACCTGGCTCTTCACCGATTTCGAGCCGACGCTGGAAGATGACATGGTGATTTCTCCGAGACCCGGCAAATACAGTCCGGAAAACGTGATTCATCAGCTTAAAGACGGAGAAGTGAATGAGGAGCGCATCTCCTATGTGCAATGGTATCTGGGGGAGAGTGAAGACCGAGGATGGGAACTACACCGCAGTGACTATGCAGCCACGGCTTCGTCGACGCTGCCACCAGATGGCTCCCGGAAATACGGTGTGGAGAATGTCGCGGACTGGAGCAAGGAAACCGCCTGGGTGGAAGGCGTGCCGGGCCAAGGCATCGGGGAGTCCATCACACTGACCTTGCCGACCCCGGCCAAGGTCCGCAGAGCAGGCATCGTGAACGGCCTTGCGGACAGCGGGGAATTATACTTTGCCAACAGCCGGGTAGCGAAGCTGGATGTCAGTGTGAATGGTGGCAAGCCGGTGCGGGTTGAGCTGCCGGATGAGATGCTTTCCAGTGAGCGTTTCTATTTTGATCTGCCAGACACCAAAGGAGAGGCGGTGAAGTCCGTGAAGCTCACCATTGCAGAGGTGTACCCGGGCACGAAGTTTGAGGACACCTGCATCTCTGATGTGGTGCTGGTGGTGCCGCTTTCGAAGAAGCCCAAGCTGCATCCGATTCGGTGAGGTCATCAGGGCGATGGTTTTGGCGCTGTATGCTGACGGCTCTTCTACTGAAGCTGTCAGGAGCCGGGAGTGGTATGTGGGCTGCTGCGCCTTCGTTGCCAGTCTATCTCGAAGAATCCCACGCGGGCAGCTTCTATTTCCTCGCACAGACATTGCCGCTGAATGAGCCGCACACGCTGGTGCTGTTTGATGCACACAGTGATGCGTCGGCGATTCCGAAGTCGGATGGTATTCGCGAAGCGATCCGGAAGGTGGCGTCCGTAGAGGAGAGGGCGGCAAGGTTGGAGAAGTGGCGGGAGACGGGCGTGATCCAGGCTTACAACTGGATGGAGCCGTTGATGCCTTCTCCCATCGCAGAAGTGGTGTGGGTGCCCATGCGCAAGCTGGACGAGGCGCAGCGGGCGAAGCTTGAGCAGGAGGCGCGTGAGTTCCTGGATGGTCACGAGGAGGCATTGCCACGTGATGCGGGAGCCTTCGCCCAGCGGTTGCGTGTCATGGACTTTGAGACGTGGCAGAAGGAATCCGCCGCGTGGCCAAGTGACAAGCGGATCGTAGCGAGCATTGATCTGGATTACTTTGCCGCGAGCACAGATGAGAACCTTGCGAGTGAGGTGGCGGAAGTCGCTGCAGCGGTGGCGCGGCTGCGCGGACTCGAGGCGCTATGCTGGGCTCTCTCCACACCCTGGCTGAAGTCGCAGGCACAGACGGATGCCTTGATGTGTGCGGCGCTGGAGCAGAGCTGGTCCATCACCAATGCCGCGGTGCAATGGGAGCCGTTTGTGAAGGCGGGACCAGATCGCTCCATGATGGCGAAGTTGCGGCAGCGGCGGGGCGAGCAGATTCCGGAGTTCAAACTCGATGAGGCATCGTTGAAACTGCGGACCTTGATCCTGCAACGTTGGAAACCTGAGCAAACGCGAGTGGAGCGTGAGCGACTGGAGAGGATGATGAACGGCTGGCGTGGTGACAGCTTTCTTCCCGCAATATCCATGAGTGACCGTGCTCGCGAGCCGGATGGCAGCTATCGCCTCGAAGCATCACAATCCGCCAGCATCGTCATGGAGCCACCGCCCACGGGAGCGCGCGTGCGCTGGTGGGCGCTTCGAGCGAGTTCGGATGTGTATCGAGTCACGGATGTGGACTTTGGATTCGCGAGCGATGCTCCGCGATGGATTCAGCAACGACGGGTGCTGCTTGCAGAAGGTCCCGTGATGAAGGCGCTGGATGTGAAACACCTCGCTCCCGTGCTCGATGCAGCATACCACTGCGGTACAGCCCAGATCTTTGCGGAAGTGATACGTGATGGTGAGTCGCGCTACTCCAATGTCCTCACTCTTCGGGTTCGTGCATCTGGCAGCACCGGATTGCGTGCAGCGTGGAGCGAGCAGTTCAGTTTGCCCTACATCTTTGGGTCCACCTGGATTGCGGAAGGAAGGCGATCCGGTCCGGAGACAGGTTGGGGTGCGGACTGTGCAAACTTCACTTCCGCGGGATATCGCGCCGAAGGCTGGCGCGTGCCGTGGGGAAGTCCCAGGGACATGCGCGACTGGCTGGAGCCATGGCAGGGGCCGGTGCGTGCGGATGATGGGTGCCTCATCCACTTTGGCTCCCACGTGGCCGCGCTGTGGGAAGATCGCGAGCCCTTGGGCAGGTTCGACGATTCCGACCTTGTCGTGCATCAACTGGAGGGCGTCCCATCCGTGGTGAGTTTCGCAGAGATCAAGAAGGGAAGGCGCGCTCCCGAGATCCTGCGCATGAAACGACCCAAGCGCGAAGTGCGACTCTTGCTCGGTGGCGACGTGATGCTGGGCAGGAAGGTGGGGGAGGCCATTGGCCAGGGGCGGAACCCCATGAGTGCCATTACTGAGCAAATCTCTGCCGCAGATCTTGCCGTGGTGAATCTGGAATGTGCCGTATTGTCGGAAGCAGCAGCAAAAGATCCAAGGGCTCCACTCGCCGCTCCCGCGAAGGCGGTCACACTCCTGCGAGACTCTGGTGTGGACCTCGTGAGCCTGGCAAACAACCACAGCATGGATCGCGGGAGCGCGGGACTGGACGATACTCTGCGCGCACTCGAGACCTCCAGATTGAAGCAATCAGGTGCAGGCAAAGACCCTGTTGATGCTGGCAAGGCCGCCATTGTGGAAGTGAAAGGGAGGCGTTTCGCTTTCATTTCCGTTTTTGATGACCCTCAACCGTCAAGGGCACCGAGAGGGCAACCGCAGATCTTCACCACCGCTGAACCTGAGCGCATCATCGATGCCATTGCGGAGGCTCGCACTCAGGCGGACGTGGTCATTGTTCTTCCTCATTGGGGCCGTGAGCATGCGCCGGGACCTTCTGCGGAGCAGCGTGCCCTCGCGGCGTCATGGATGCAGGCGGGCGCGAATCTCGTGGTGGGTTCTGGCCCTCATGTGGTGCAGCCTCTTGAGCATCTCCTTGGCGGCAGTGTGGCATGGTCGCTGGGGAATCTTGTGTTCGATGGCCCAGGCCCTTCGCGGGAGTGGCATCGTGGCGCCTTATTGGAAGTCACCTGGGATGCCGACACCATGCGCATGGTGCGCGCGAGGATGATACCTGTGGAGATTGGGAATGATGGGATGGTGATGCTGGCTCAATGATTTGCTGCTCTATCCGCCTGCTTCACGAGACGCTTCGTGGGACGCATCATGTCACTACCATTGCGCGGCAGTCCATTTCACAAGACTCAATGAGATGTGCCCAGCCGCTGCAGTCGCTTTTGCACCCACGCTGCCTCATCGGTGAAACCGTGTTTTTCGTGGAAGGTCAGCAGCTTCCGATAGCGGGCGACGAGGTCGAACTTCGCGCTGGAGTGGAGTTTGCGAAGGCAGACGGGGCAGGCGTGCATGGGACGGGAGTCGGACTCGCCCAGATGATTGGATCCGCACATGATGCACTCAAACCAGGTGCAGTGCGTGATGCCAAACATGTGTCCGGTCTCATGCACGAGGACGTGGCAACTGCGGCGCAGCATGCGGCGTCGTGTTTCGTCATTCCACTCTTCTCCGTTGAACTCGGGTGAGTAGCGCTTGAAGCTGAACACTCCCACACGATCGGCATAGGTCGCCTGGCCGAAGACGAAATTCCACGACTCCTCGGGATAGAGATCCTCCATGGTGATGCCGATGACGCAGAAGGCATCCTTGGGCACATGACCGAGCATGGCCTTCAAGATGTCGGTGGAGAGATACTGCACCAACTCTTCATCTCGTGTACCGTCTCGCGTGCGGCGGGTGATGGCTTTGTTGGACTCCAGAGGAATGCCCGGAAGCATTTTGACCGGCAGGCCGAAGTAGGCACCGGCGAACTCCTGCAGGTCCGTCAATGCTGGCCCTTTGCCCTCGATGAACGCGCCGAGCGGGAGCACGTAGATCGTATTGGCAATCGAGGACGGGATGTTGCGTGGCGTACGCTGAAAGCTCTCGAAGGTCTGGCGGCGCTCCTTGTGTTGGGCCAGCCAGTCTGCCGGCTTGGGGGCTCGGATAGTCTGGAAATCATCCGTGATCTCGAATGCTCGCTGCTCCACCAGGGGGAGCTTGTCCAGCGGGCCCACCGCTGCGAGTTGCTGCTCACGTGTGGGAATACGGAACAAAGCCGGGGCACTCTGTCCGTGGGACACGTGTGGCAACCACCAAGCCCCAAGAGATGCTCCCAGCAATCTGCGAAGCGCATCCCTCCGCGCGCACTGCACTTGATGGCTGGAACTCCGACGCGATGTGAAGTCCTGCTGCATCTTGCCCCGTTACTTCGCGTTCTTCTTGGCCAGATGGTCTTTCACTGCCTGCGCCAGCTCCGGGTTGTTGGAGAGGTAGCCGGCAGGCACCTTGTCGATGGCATAGGTTTCCGTCGTGCCCACGCGGGTGATCGTCACCTGCTCTCCTGCGATGGTATAGGAAAAGGTGCTGTAGGTGCCGGCGCTCGCTACGTTTGCCGCGGCGACGGAACCTGCGGAAGACCCGAGGTCCGCGGCCTTGTATCCCAGAATGGAAGCCAGACGGGGATTGGTCTTGGCCAGGGGCTTGCGTGTCTCGTCGGGAAGTTTCTGCAGATCCGCGAGCGGTACGTTGGCGAATCCACCGTCGTGCATGAGCTTCACCAGATCGCCATTCACGGCGGAGAGCCGCACGTTCTTGTACATCTTCCCGGAGAGGACCATCTGCGCGACGTAGTCCGCCTTGGTATCTGTAACCTTCTTTGCGTAGTCCTCTTTGCTGAGCCATCCACCGTTGATGACTACATAACCCTGTTGATGCTTTTGCAGCGCGGTGGTGAGCGTCGCCTTGAGCCCCTGCATGAGAGTGGCGCTCTTGGGATACTTCTGCGCGGCGGCATCGGCATCCTGTGCAATCTTTTCCAGCGCGTCCCAGTCGGCCTCTGTCACCAGGGTGAGCGCGGCATAGTCCGGGTAGGGGACCACGGCCCGCAAGTTTGGCGGCTGCATCTGCCGGCTCTGGCCATTGGCGAACTTGAATGTGCTCGTCATGCCGAAGGTCTCCACAGAGACGAATTCATTGGCCACGGCGAACTTGTCGCTGTCGCCCTCGTTACTGGTGAAGACTACGATGCCGCCTTTGCTTGGAATGGTCGCAGCGTCGCATAAGGGGGCGGCCGCGAGAAGGGCGGTCGCTATCAGCGCAGCGCGGTGCAGAAGCTTCGAAATGTGGGATTTCATGGGAAAGAACGTGGCAAGTTGGGGGGGAGCAGGCACGCGGCGGTGTAATACGGCGACACCACCTCCATCCATCAAACCAATTTCGCAGGGACAGACAACTTATTTCCGCTTCTGTCCCCGCGCACAGCCATCGACTATGAGCGCACGCCTGCGCCATAGCTGCGCAGTGCCGCCACACTGCGCTCGAATTCACCCTTCTGGTACTTGATGTCCGCTTCCTTGTCCGGAGCCTTGAATGGTGGGATGGGCTTGCCCTTCTTGGCCAGCGCGAGGAAGGCCGCCAGATCATCCGCAGGCATCTTGTCGTATCCGAGTTCCTTGATGAATTCGGATTTTTGATAGGGGATGGGTTTGGCGAAGCCGGAGATGGTTTCAATGTTCAGAGGCACTCCGGGGCACAGCTCCGTGAAGCGCTTGGTGTAGGCCTTGAAATCCACAATGCCCTCACCAATGGCGGTCCATTGCACCACGGCCTCTTCCTTTTCATTGAGCCAGATCATGGAGTCGCGCACACTGGAGCAGTTCACGTAAGGCCCGAGCACTTCCAGATGCCGCAGTGGATCTTCCATGACCCAGGTGGCGTTGCCGGGGTCGATGTTGGCTCCGACCCAGTCTTTGCCAGAGGCTTCGATGAGCGCCTTCAATTCATGGGACTGCATGTCGCCTGCGTGATTCTCGATGGAAATCTTGATGCCGGCGTCCGTCGCCTGGCTTTTGCAGGCGGCGAAGACCTTGAGCAGCGACTCGATGTGGCGCTGGATGCCTCCGTCGCCTTTGCGATCATCATTGCCGCCCAGATAGCAGCGGGCCACCGGTGAGCCGAGCGCCTTGGCGACACGAATGCAGAGGGAGAGATGCTCCTCTGCCGTGCCGAAGGTGCTCTTGAACCGTGCCGAAGTGGGGCATACGCTGCTGGTGCCCACGTAGAGGGCAATGCCTGCCTTGTCCGCCTGTTCCTTCAGGCCCTTGAGATAGGCGTCTTCAAAACTCTCAAAGGGCAACAGCTCGGAGAGGAAGAGCGTGTCCACTTTCTGACTGCCGGCATACTCGATGAACTGCGGTGCCTTCCATCCGGTGGCACGCACTGCGAAATGGTCGAGCCCGATGCGCACCTTTGCGGGGGCCGCCTGGGCGAAGGTGGTGGAGGTGGCAGCAGAAGCTGCGAGGGCTGCACTGGTGGACTGAAGGAAGCGGCGGCGATTCATGTGGAGGTGTATGTTGAGGAGGAACGGGCTGGGCGGGCAATCTTTTTCTCAGGGGCTGGCTGCGCGATGAAAAATCCACGCGATGGCGCCAGTAGTGGTCTGATGAAAGCTGCCTTCCTTGCGCTTCTTTTGGTGGCCGCCTGCCAGGTGCAGGCGGAGAATGTGGTGGTACGGAACATCGAACCCAGCAAGGAGCATCCGCGCAACTCGGAAGGTTCCTTCGCCACGCTGGCATCAGGGCGCATCATCTTCTGCTACACCCAGTTCTATGGCGGTGCTGCGGACGAGAGCCCGGCACGTATTGTGCAGATCCACTCCGATGATCACGGGCGCACCTGGAGTGAGCCGAAGGTGGTGGTGGAGAATACGGCAGGGAACAATGTGATGAGTGTCTCCCTGCTGCGTCTGCAGGATGGCCGACTGGCCATGTTTTACTGCATCAAGAACAGCTGGCTGGATTGCCGCCCGCACATGCGTGTCTCGACCGATGATGCAGCGACGTGGTCAGAGCCGAAATTGCTGCTTCAGGCACCGGGATATTTTGTGCTGAACAACGACCGCGTGATTCAGACGTCGAAGGGCCGCATCATCCTGCCGCTGGGATATCACCGTTCGCGGCTGAGTGATCCGCACAGCAGCAAGTCCTTCGACGCCCGGGCGATCACGATGTGGATCTATTCAGACGATGCAGGGCAGACCTGGCAGGAGGCGGCGAACTGGTGGGCCATCCCCGTGGCGAGCGGCTCCGGTCTGCAGGAGCCGGGGGTGGTGGAGCTTCCGGATGGCTCGATCATGGGCTGGAGCCGGACCGACCAGGGTGCGCAGTATGGGTTCACTTCTACCGATGGTGGCCGCACATGGTCCCCACCCGTGCCTACGGAGATGAAGTCGCCCACGTCGCCCTCAAGCATCCGGGTGCTGCCCGGTACCACCGATCTGCTCGCCATCTACAACGACCACTCGGGCAAGTTCGCATTTCCCGCAAAAAAGCGCACCCCGCTGAATGCCTGCATCTCCAAGGACGGCGGCAAGACCTGGCCGGTAAGGAAGCTGCTGGAAGAGGATCCCGATGGCTGGTACTGCTACACGGCCATCCACTTCACCAAGGACAACGCGGTGCTGCTGGCGTATTGCGCTGGGGATTCGAAGGTGGGTGGTCTGAACCGTCTACGCATGCGCCGAGTGTCGCTGGATTGGCTGAGGGAGTAGGAAGCTGCGGAGGTCGTGGTATTGGGTGCGTCAGGAATGTTGTCACGAAACGACTTGGAAAGGCCGCGCCCCGGTTCTCGGGCATCCAACAAAAAAGCGCCACGGATGTGGCGCTTTTTTTGTGATTTTTGGAGTGACTAATGAAGTCTCGCTCAGGGCTGCTGCTGTTCCGCAGCCTTGCTCTCCTTGTTCAGCCACTGGTAGAAATTCTTCCGCACGGTTTCGGGCTGGATGATGGCCTTGGAGGCGAGGCCGGAGAGCCAGCGGTTCACCGCTTCGCGGCCCATCTCGGCGGAGATGACCTTTTCAATCTGCGGGCGCACCTTTTCCAGCGGCTCCTGATTGCCGGGCTGCTTCGCTTCGCAGTAGATGATCATGTAGTTCGGGCCGACTTCGGTCACCGGGCTGATGGCGCCCGTCTTGAGGGCGAATGCCGCGTCCGCGATTTCCCTGCTCAGGCCAGCGCGCTCCTGCAGGCCCCAGTCGCCGCCCATTTCCTGGCGGCTATCCTGGGAGTAGGTGCGGGCCATGGTGGCGAAGTCCGCGCCGCCGGAGATCTTCGTGCGGATTTCCTGGGCCAGCTTCTTTTGGGATTCGGTGCTCGCTGAGGCATCACCCACGGGGTACTTCGGGATCGTGATGGTGCTGAATTTGATGTAATCCTTGTCGCGGAATTTCTCGGCGTTCTTGGTGTAGAAGCTCTGCACCTGTGCGGGAGTGGGAGGCGGCAGGTTCGCGGTCTGGCGGGAGCGGAGCACGGAGACCACCATCATCTTCTCGCGCTGTTCGCGGAATTTCTTGATGGTCATGCCGGTCTTGGCCAGGTCATGCAGGAACTTTTCGCGGTCGCCGTTGTAGCTTTCGCGGATGATGTTGTTGATGTCGTCATCCACGTACTGGGCCTTGATGCTGCCACCCAGCTTCTCGAACTCGCTCAGCACGAGCTGGCGTTCGATCAGGGCGTACAGGGCACTCTCCCGCAGCTCTCCCAGGCGGGCGGCTGCCACGCGGGGGTCCTTGATGGTCATCTGGATGAGCTGCTCCTGCATCTGCACGGCTTCGCGGACCTCGGAGGTCGTGATGACTTTGCCGTTCACCGTGGCCGCGATCCCATAGGTCGCGCCGAAACTGGAGCTTGTGCTGGCGTGCACAAGCAACGCGGTTGCGGCAATCAATATGGAGCGGCTGATCTTCATGTGTTAAAAACTTCTCAGGAGGTGGAGAGATTCGCGCAATAGTAGGGGCGGGTCTGGGGCTGTCAAACGGGGAAACTTGCCTCCAACCAACACGTAGCCGCCCTTGCGCGTGAGCATCAGTTTTCCCTCTTTTATCTCGATGGCACTGATACCTTTGGCGGCAGCCGAGAGCTTCATGGCGGCGCAGACGAGTAGGTTCTCCACGGCGTCGGGAGGGCGACCGTACTGGTCCCGCCAGGATTCCTCCAGCGTGTCCAACTCCTTGCGGGTGAGTACTTCGCCGAGCATGCGGTAGGCGGTGATGCGGCTGCGGGCGTCTTCCATGTAAGTCTGGGGGATGAAGGCGGGGATGCGCCGCTCCCGGTCCGGGACCAGCTTTTGGCGGTCTGCGGGGCGGTGGGCTGTGGCGGCGGTCACGCGCTTGCGGGGTGCAGCTTCGGGATCAGTGGACTCCAGCCACTCGGCCTCGCTCATGCACAGGAAGTCCACATGCAGGGTCACCTCCATGGGGGGCGGGGTGCGGCGGCCTTGCATCTTGGCCGTCGCCGCCTTCAGCATCTGGCAGTACAAATCAAACCCGACCGCCACGATATGGCCGCTTTGTTCGGTGCCGAGGAGGTTCCCCGCGCCGCGGATTTCCAGGTCGCGCATGGCAATCTTGAAGCCACTGCCGAGCGCCGTGTACTGCTTGATGGCATTGACCCGCTTCCGGGCGTCGCCCCCGGTCATGAGGTCCCGAGGCAGCATGAGGTAGGCATGGGCTCGCTCGCCGCCACGACCCACCCGCCCACGAAGCTGGTACAGGTCCGCAAGCCCGAAGCGATCCGCCCGGTCGATGATAATGGTATTCGCATTGGGGATATCCACCCCGCTTTCGATGATGGTGGTGCAGAGCAGCACATCCGCGTCGCCATTCACAAAGGTCTGCATCACATCCTCCAGCAACTCGGAGTCCATCTGGCCGTGGCCCACGATGACTCGCGCCTCGGTGCACAGTGCCTCGAGCTTGGCTTTCATCTTCTCCATGTCCATGACACGGTTGTGCAGGAAGAAGACCTGGCCGCCGCGCTGGATTTCCGCATTGATGGCATCGCGGATCACGCGTTCGTCATAGCCGGCCACCGTCGTCTGCACCGGGATGCGATTGGGCGGTGCCGTATCGAGCGTGGACATGTCGCGCATGCCCATGAGGCCGAGGTAGAGCGTGCGCGGGATGGGAGTCGCGCTGAGGGTCAGCACGTCGACGAGCTTGAAGAGGTCCTTGAACTTCTCCTTGTGCTTCACGCCGAAGCGTTGCTCTTCATCGATGACCGCGAGGCCGAGTTCCTTGAAGCGCACATCCTTGGAGATCACGCGATGCGTGCCGACCACGATGTCCACCGTGCCTTCCTTGATACCGGCGAGGATTTCCTTCTCGCGCTTCTTCGGGGTGAGGCGGCTGAGCATCTCTACCGTGACCGGGTAGTCGCTCATGCGCTCGCGGAAGGTCTGCCAGTGCTGCTGAGCAAGCACGGTCGTAGGTACAAGCACGGCCACCTGCTTGCCCCCCATCACCGCCTTGAACGCTGCACGAATGGCCACCTCCGTCTTGCCGAATCCCACGTCGCCGCATAGCAGGCGATCCATGGGTTTCTCCAATTCCATGTCGCGTTTGATTTCCGCGATGCTGCGAAGCTGGTCCGGTGTTTCGCGATAGAGGAAGGACTGCTCAAACTCCACCTGCCACTTCGTGTCGGGCGGGTGCGCGAAGCCCTTGAGCGATTGCCGCTGTGCCGCGGTGGAGAGCATGCGCGCGGCGAATTCTTCCACGCTGCGCTCCGCATTGGCTCGTGTCTTCCCCCAGCGGGCGTCGCCGAGTTTGTTGAGAGTGGGAGCTTTGCCTCCTACGCCCACGTAGCGTGAGACGAGGTGTGCCTGGCTCAGTGGCACGAAGACCTTCGCCTGATCCGCATAGCGGATGACCATGACTTCTTCGCGCTTTACGCCCTCGCGCACTTCGATGCCGGCGAACTTGCCGATGCCGTAGTCGAGGTGCACGACGAGGTCGCCCTCCTTCATGTCCCGCATCTGGTCGCGCGCCTGGCGGAGGACCTGGGCTTCATCCAGTTTTGATCCACGCACGCGGCGGGTGTGCAGATGGCGGCCGAAGATTTCTGCGCCGGTCAGTACCGCGAGCGAAGCTGCAGGAGCTGTGAAGCCGCGATGCAGCATCCCCAGCGCCAGCTCCATGCGCTGGGCGGCGAGCCATTGTGGCCCCACGAGTTCCTCGAAGCGTTCACGCTCGCCAGGGTTGTGGAAGAACATCACCACACGCCACTTCTCGCGGTGCCACTCCTCCACCTGTTTTGTGAACTGGATGCGCCGCGCCTCCTGCACTACGAAGTCGCCGGCATGAAAGATGCCCAGCGGATTTTCGAAGATGGCCGCGGAGTAGTCCTCCGTGGAGTTGGCATCGTCAGGCGGTGCACCTGCGGTGATGGTGATGCGTTTCGAAATGATGTCCGGCACCTTCTCCGCGTCGTCTTCACCGGGCTCGATGAAAAGCACGGCGTCATCCTTGGAGAAGAGACTGGAGAGTTCCGTGGTGGCGCTTGAGGCATCCACCTGCTGCATGAGAAGCTGGGCTCGCCTGAACCGCTGTACCGATGCCTGCGTGTGAATGTCGAAGGCGCGCAGAGATTCGATTTCGTCATCGTAGAATTCGATGCGCAGTGGTTCCTCTCCCTGCCATGAGAACACGTCCACGATGCCTCCGCGGCGTGCGAACTGCCCGCGTTCCGCGACCGTGGGCACGCGCTCGTAGCCGGAGGATTCGAGTTCTTGCAGCAGGGTCTCCACTCCAATCTTCATGCCAAGCTCAAGACTCTTCTTGAAAGAGTCCAAGTCCTTGGGTGAGGGCACCTGCTCGTCAAGGCTGTCGGTGCACAGGACCAGGATGCGCGAGGCTGGCTCATCAGCGCTGCCAACTGCGCCGGAAAATCGGGTGATGACAGAGATGCGCTCCGCCTGCGTGTCCGGATCGCTCAGGCCATTGGGGCCGTCGCCTTGCGGAGCGCGCGGGTAAAACATGGCAGGAGCGCCCCACGCCTGGAGATCCGCGTGGATTTGCTCCTGCGTGCGCGCCTCACGGCACAGGACCCAGGTGCGGCGCGGATGGGTGGCCTTGAGCGCCAAGGCAGTGGCGAAGCCGGAGGCCTCGCGGCAGACATGGCCGAGGGTGGTCGAGCCGGTCTTCTGGTATTGCTTCCACAGCCCTTTGAAAGCCTTTGAGCCGAATGCCGCCTCCACCAGGCTGGGCGCCAGGTGTGCGGTTTCGGTGGTTGGCTCTGAGTGTGGTTCCGACATGTGTAGACGACAATGCACCCCGACCACCGGGGAAGGCGGGCGTGGTGTCATGCACTAGCTAGCATCGCTGCTGCGCCGTACCCTGTGCTCCAAAAGGGGCGGGGACAAGCGGTTTGTAGCGTGCAGGAAGCAGCGTGAGTTATACGGGTGAAGTGCTTCGGCGGGTGCTTCAGCACACTCAATGACAGCCACACCCTAGCGGCCCTGGTAGGGAGCTGGACTCGCTGAAGTCCCGTCATCACCTTGCAGCCGACAAAATGCCATGGTGAGGCTCCGCATCCTCACGGCCGACCACCGGCACTAAGGCTAGTGCCGCTCCTTGATCCGCAGGTGCCTCCTCGCTGAATGGCTGTCGTTAACCCAAAAGATTTCTCACCCTCCCTGCTGCCGCAATGCAGCGAGCAGGTGCTGCATCTCCAAGTCCACATCCGCGCCTGCCGCCAGGGTCTGTGCAATCTCGCGCCGCAGTTGTTCGCGAAAGCGCTGTCGCAGGCGATGCACGGCTACGCGGAGGGCGCCGTCCTGCAGGCCAAACGTTGAGGCGGCAGCGGCTTCTTCATCGCTGACTTTCGAGCTTATCAGCCACGGCTTCAGTGCCTGGAAGTGGGGTGCTTTTCCATCTTCAGCGAATGCCTTTTCCAGAGACTCCAAAGCTCGCTCCAAGACATGAAGAGCCCATTGACGATCGAACTCCACATCAGGTGGTGGTGTTGAGGCGTCTTCGATGCCTGCGGGGTGTAGAGCATCTGAATTGCTTCCTTGCGGTGCATCCAGGGTCACATGCTCCACGCCGCCACCGCGTTTCAGGCGCTTGCCGTGATCGCGCATGTCACAGAGGAAATGCTTCACTGCGCCAAGGAGGAAGGAGCGAAACTTTCCATGCTCAGGCGCGGCCCCGCCAATCTGCGGTTTGGCCAGCAACCTCGCAAAGAACTCCTGCGTGAGATCGCGAGCCTCATCCGCGTTGTTGCACCAGCCGCACACGAAGCGGTGTACTGGGGTGTAGTATGCCTCACACAGCTCGCTCAAGGCCGCCGTCGCCTCCGCTGTATGCCCCTGGGCGCGCTGCACCAGGGTCCAGCGGGTCTCGGCGAAGTGATGCGTCATCGCGAGAAGCATGGCAGAACCCACTGCGAATGATCAAGACTCAGGCACATACACGGCCGAGAGTCCCTTCGCCTTGGCAAAAGAAATCTGATCAACCCACACCGTGCCGGGGCCTTCGATGACCACGTTCACCAGGGCGCGGTTCACGGTGAAGTCACCATTGATCATCATGGGCAGGCGGATTTCCTTCCAGTCTGAGTCTCCGAGGAGAAGCTGCTCCAAGCCCTTGGAGAAGGCGCGTTTTCCGTCCGCTACCTCACACCACATTTCGAGATAGGCCCGCTGCTTCACACCGGAGCACTTCACTTTCACGGTGCACCAGAGCGTGTTGTCCTTGGACACGGAGAGGTTCTTCTGATCCGCCACGGTCACGACCGCGTTGTGGGCTGCTTCCACTTTGATGGAGCCGTTGCCGTCAGCGGTGGTCTCCTTGTCGATGCTGATGGAGGTCTTTACTTGTGCGATATCATGGCAGGAAAATCTGCCGAGAATGTCGCCTGCGTGGAGCGGTGCCACAGCCATGGCGCTGACGAGGATGCAACGGCACAGTGTGGAGGAGAAGTTCAATGGCTTCATGATGACTCAAGGAGTGTGTCTTTGATCATTAGGGATTGGGTTCATGAGAGATCAGAATCTCATCCACCCACAGCGTGCCGGAGCCGTTCACCACGGCATTCACCCAGAGGCGTGCTATTTGAGCCCCGGGTGGCAAGTCGACATTCGTCCAAATCGGCTGCCACTCCGCAGTGCCACCCACCATTTGAGCCGGCAGTTTGGAGGTGAGCAGGGATCCGTTGGTGGTTTCGATGTGCATTTCCAGATAGGCGCCCTCGGGAGTGTCCTTGCACTTCAGCATGGCACCGCACTGGATAAGACCTCCAGAGGTGACCTGGGCTCCATTGAGTTCTGCCACCGTGATGACTGCCCCCTTGGTTGACTCAATGCGGATCGAGCCACCCGCTTCTGGGGAACTTCGCACTACGGGATCCACGGACACGGCGGTGCCCACGTGCGAAAGCGTATCGCACATCTGAAATGCGACTACCGGGTAGCGGGCAGCCTTGTGCCCCGCGAAGTACCAGAGTGCTGGCAGAGCCAGGCCCACGGCACAAAATACGAAGACACCTACAAGAATCCAAGCCAGGACGCCGCACCCCCGGTTGAGCCCTGAGGCACCTGCTTTCTTGCGCTCTTGGGATACAGGACTGGTGCACACATGCTCCAGCCCCGTCTTCACCTCACCAGCGGACTGGTAGCGTTTTTCACGGTGCTTCTCCAACGTGCGAAACACCACGCCATCCAGGCGTGGGTCCACGCCACTGGTCTCGCTCGGTGCGGGGAATCTTCCCAGGGGAAGTCCGCCGGTGAGCATCTCATAAAACACCACGCCGAGGCTGTAGATATCCGCGCGATGATCCACATCCTGCGGGTGCTCGATTTGCTCGGGCGCCATGTAGGCCGCCGTACCCATGTGCATGCCTGTCTGTGTGAGCATCACGGAGGGCGGCGCATCCCCTTTGCTGTGCACGAACTTGGCGAGACCGAAGTCTGCAATCTTCACCCGGCCCTCGTCATCCATGAGGATGTTTTCCGGTTTCAGATCGCGGTGCAGCACGCCGCGCTCGTGAGCGTATTGGAGGGCATCGCAGAGCTTGGGCACGATGGCAAGCGCTTCACGAGCCGTGAGCGTGCCTGCTTGCATCGCCTGGCGGAGATTCACTCCGTCCACGAACTCCATCAGCAGGTAGGGCAGGGAAGGTCGTTCCTCTACTGAGGTGGCCTCACCGAAGTCATACACCTGCACGATGTGCGGATGATTCAGGCGTGCCAGCGCCCGCGCCTCCCGGTGAAAACGCTCCACCCAGCCGGGATCCGAAGCGAGTGCGGGAGGCAGGACCTTCAGCGCCGCGATGCGGTCGAGATGCGGCTGGCGAACCTTGTAGACCCGGCCCATGCCGCCGGCGCCCAACGGTTCGAGGATCTCCAGGTGTGGGAACGCCTTTGCCAACAGCTCCGGTTCAGGCGCTGGCATGGCGGAGGCGGGCAGTGGCTCTGTCTCCATCCCCGCCGCCATCAGGCACGCCGGGCACAGTCCGCGAGGTGCATCCTGAGGCAGCGGTTGGCCGCATTTGGGGCAGAGGTCAGAGTCGGTGCTCATGGTTCTGCCAAGTACTGAGGCGTGCTCAGCGGGATGTTACACAAAAATTTCTCTCTGTGTAGAGTACGATGCGTAAATCTTGGAATCAGGGAATGGGAAGGTTGCCGAAGAGCTTGCTAGCGGTGATCCAAGTGAAAAAAGTTGATACTGCCACTGATGGAATAGCCAGGAGAATGCCGATGGCCCACCGGTTTCCAGATTCGAAATGGGGACTGTGCTGTGCCAGCCTGATACTGGCAAAAAGAACCACCAGTGCGCAGGCGGGGATGCCAGGGAGGACGGTATCCCATGGAAGGATGAAGGTGTCCGGAAAGGCATCCTTCATCACCGCCATCAAACAGCAAGCTGCTGGTCCGAGGAGTAGCGCGAGAATCCAGGCGCGCAGCCAGTTTGTGAATGGTTCCTTTTTCATGCTGGTAGCGGCTTCAGAAAGCCGGACAGCATGTATGACCAATCGGTCGAACTGTGAAATTGATACTCCGGCAGCATCCATCGACCTGCTCGATGCCGAGGGCGCTTATGAGCGGTTCGCCGTCCGTCAGTAGGTGATCGTCTTCCCACGCGAGCACACCTCGGTGTAGAACGCATTGCCCTGCCCGAGCGGCAGTCCCAGCTCCTGACACAATGCATACAGCGCCGGGGTGTCTACGTACTCAGGAAGCCCATCCGGTGTCTCCTTGAACTTGTTGCAGCCAAAGCACATCTCAAACACTCCGACGGCGCGGCCGGAGGCATCATAGAAGACAAAGGCGTGGTGCGGCTTGTAGCAGGGGGTGCGGGCTTGCTTGTCATGCGAGACGGTGAGGGCATTCATCAGGCGAACGACCTGCTCTTGGGAGAGCTTCACCCCCTTGGGATCCAGCACGCCCTTGTGCATGCGGCCATTGAGGAAGAAGGAACTGTGTTCTTCCGCCGTGTAGTCATAGCAATAGCCGCGAACTTCGGTGAAGGGGGCATGGGGCCAGCTTTTCACCTGCGTGCCGACCGCCGGCTTGGGAGGCGCGTTGACGCCGAAGTACACACAAGAGGGCAGGGTGAAGGCCAGCAGAGCGAGAAGGCAGAGGCGTGAGACCATGGGCTGTTTTCAACGGGCAGGGCGTAAAGGTCAAGAGGCACCGATCGCGATGCTCAACAACGTCGTTTGCCTTGACCCGGTGACCTTTGCTTGTTGACTCCCGCCTCTCCGCGTCCCATGCCCCTCAACTTCGTCCGCTTCAAACACGCGCGCTTCACGGCACGCTTTCCTGAGTCCTACCGCTACTCCCGCAGCCACTACTGGATGGCGCCGGTAGAAGGGGAGGAGGGATTGTGGCGTGTGGGGTTCACGAAGTTCGCCACCCGCATGCTGGGGGAACTGGTCGAGGCGAACTTCAAAGTGAACGTGGGCGACCCCATTTTCCCCGGCGATTCCATCGGCAGCGTGGAAGGGTTCAAAGCGGCCAGCGATGTCCTCTGTGTCATGGAGGGCTCCTTCGCCGGCATGAATGACGCTCTCAACGTCGACGCCTGCATCGTGAAGAGCGACCCCTACGAAGTCGGCTGGCTGTACGCGGCAAAGGGGCAGCCCGAGGAGGATTCCCTGGACGTGCACGGTTACGTGGCGCTCCTGCAGGAGACCATTCAGCGGATGGCTGACGCCGGGTACGGGCACGATGAGGACGGGGAAAAGGAATATTAGCCTTCGGGCCTGGGATTCCTGGCCCGAACGCGGTTGACCGCAGACCTTCTGCGACGACCTTTTCATGTGACTTTGGGCAATCGACTGGCGTAATCTCTGCCGGCTCATGATTTTCTCCCTCTCCAACCGCATCCTCAGCACCGTGGACCCCAAGTGCCTCGCCAAGATGGCGTGGAACTTCGGCTTCAAGGGGGCTCGCTCCGTGATGCTGTTCAAGAAGCGGATGAAACAGGGCATTCACTTCCCGCCCTTCCTATACCTCAGCATCCTGAACTCGTGCAATCTGCGCTGTCAGGGGTGCTGGGTGGACGTGGAGGCCCCGCGCAATGCCATCGACCTCGACACGCTGAATCGCACGGTCAATGACGCCCGCGAGCACGGGAACAGCTTCTTTGGCATTCTCGGAGGTGAGCCTTTTATGCATCCCGAGCTGCTCGACTTCCTTGCGCAGCATCCGGATTGCTACTTCCAGGTTTTCACCAATGGCCAGCTCATCACGGAGAAGGCCGCCCG
Organism: Roseimicrobium gellanilyticum; assembly: GCF_003315205.1. Taxonomy (NCBI): domain Bacteria; kingdom Pseudomonadati; phylum Verrucomicrobiota; class Verrucomicrobiia; order Verrucomicrobiales; family Verrucomicrobiaceae; genus Roseimicrobium; species Roseimicrobium gellanilyticum. Next base: position 171,592 of record NZ_QNRR01000001.1, read on the forward strand.
TGCCCTGAGGCAGATTGGCAATGTCACCCCGCTCATCAGCATCGAGGGCACCAAGACCGTGAGCGACGAGCGCCGCGGCAACAAGGACGTGCTCAATCGCACTCTGCGCGGTCTGCAACACTGCCTGGAGCAGAAACTCCTCACCGGCGTGGCCACCAGCCTCTGCCAGACGAATCTCGATGACCTCCTGAGCGAGGCCTGGCTGGACAAGCTCATCGACATGGGCGTGCACTACACCTGGTACCACACCTACCGTCCCGTGGGTCCGAAGATCAATGAACAGCTCGCGCTGAATCCTGAGCAGATCAATCGCGCGCGCCGCTTCATTGTGAACATGCGTGCGCGCAAGCCCATCGCCATCGTGGATGCCTACTACGATCACGCTGGCCAGGCCTTGTGCCCGATGGCCACGGGTATCAGCCACCATGTGAGTCCGAAGGGCAGCATCGAGCCGTGCCCCATCATTCAATTCGCCACAGAGGACATCACCGACAAGCGCGGCCTTTTCGAGACCTTCACGAACAGCGCCTTCCTCGCTGACTTCCGCAAGACTTCTGCCGAGCATACCCGCGGTTGCGTCGTCCTGGAGCGTCCCGACGTGGTGAAGCAACTCGTGCTCAAGCACGGCGCCAAAGACACCACCGTGCGCCAGACCGCCATTGCGGAATTGGACCGCATGAGCCCGCGCCCGAGCCAGTGGGTGAAGGAGGAGAACATCCCCGAGAAACACTGGATGTACTGGGTGGCGAAGCGGTTCTTCTACACGGACTTTGGCGTGTACAAGGATCTGAAGGCGTAACCTCCTGGCGTCCTGCCTGTGAATGTTCCTTGTACGGGGCTGGCAGGCATAGCAATATTTGATTGTGACCATGTCCGAGCCCTCTTCCCAAGCCCCCAAACTCCTCTACTGCCGCTGCGCCTATGCCCAGGTGGTGCCCCAGGGCGTGAAGAATGGCGTGCTGGAGAAGCTGTGCGAATCCGGCGCGAGCTTTGAATCCGTGTCCGATCTCTGCGAAATGGCCGCCCATCGTGACCCCCGGCTCAAGGCCTTCGCGGAAAGCACCCCTCTTCGCATCGCCGCCTGCTATCCTCGCGTGGTGCGCGGCCTTTTCCGTCAGTGTGGCTCCCCGCTGCCCGAAGAGGGTGCCGAAGTGCTGAACATGCGCGCCCAGAGCGCGGATGAAGTGGCGGCGGGCATGCTGAAAGGGGAGTGATCTTTTTTGTTTTTCCCGCGTATACTCTGGGTCATGTCCACTCCCGCCAGACAGCCTGCGCCCCAGGCTCCGAAACAGGTGACGCGCATCGGTCCGATGACCATGCAGGAGTACCTGCGCCGGGAGCGCGAGTCTGAGTTCAAGCACGAGTACCGGGATGGATACATGATCCCGGTGGGGGAAATGCTGGCGATGTCCGGCGGGACGATTCCGCACAGCAAGATCAAGGTCAACCTTGTTACCCTCCTCTCGACCAAGCTTCGTGGGAAAAAGTGCCAGCCATACGACTCTGATCTGATGGTGTTGCTGGCACACGCGAACAAGGGGACTTATCCAGACGCCAGCGTATTCTGCGAACCGTTGGAAGTCACCGAAGAGGAGAAAAACGCTCCCACCAATCCCTCAGCCATCTTCGAAGTCCTCTCCAGTACCACCGAGGCCTATGATCGTGGCGAGAAGTTTGAGGCTTATCAGCAGGTGTCCTCAATGAGGCTCTATGTGTTGATCTCGCAAAGCCACCCCCTTGTTGAAGTCTACGAACGTCCAGAAGGCGGCGGCCCTCAATGGCTCTACACCGCGTATGCCCGTGTGGAGGCCATCGCAAAGCTCCCCGCTCTGGGCATTGAAATCCCTCTCGCCGATCTCTACGAAAACGTCGAGTTTCCTCCCGAAGACCCTCTTTACACAGCCATGCTGCGCGAGCAGGAGGCTGCCTACGCCATCCCATGATCACCCACACCGCCCGTCCCCTCCGCGTTGTCCTTTACGAAGGCAATGGCGCCATCCCGCTGTCCGCTGAGGCCCGGACCCAGGTGATGATCGCATTGCTGGACAAGGGCTATGTGGTCACGCGTGCCACGGCTCAAGGCGGTGGGGCCATGCCGCATGACGATCGCAGCCTGCTGGTGCTCGGTTTGTTCCCAGAAAAGCAGGCGCCGAATCTCGAAGACGTCACGGGTCAGGTCAGCATCCAATCGCGCGATATCACGGGGCTCGATGCCGAGTCCGTGCTCGAGCTCGTGGAAAAGGTCCGCGGCGCTGAGCCGATGAACCAACCTGGCACGTGGAAGCCCTGGTTCCCGGTGATTGATTACAGCCGCTGCACAAACTGCATGCAGTGCCTGAGCTTCTGCCTCTTCGATGTGTATAGCGTCAGCAACGCCGGGAAGATCCAGGTGGAGAACAATGACAATTGCAAGACGAACTGCCCTGCTTGCTCCCGCGTCTGTCCAGAGGTGGCCATCATGTTCCCGAAGTACTCCGCGGGCCCCATCAATGGTGATGTGGTGAACGATGATGACCTTCGCCGTGAAAAGATGAAGGTGGACATCACCAGTCTCCTCGGCGGCGATATTTACTCGCGCCTGCGCGACCGCAGCGAGGCTGCCAAGAGCCGCTTCAGCAAGGAGCGCAGTGCGGACAAGGCACTGGATGAACGCAAGAAGTGCCTCACGAAAATGGCGCAGGATGGATTCATTCCCGCTGAGGTGCTTGCTGCGCTGCCGTCTCCAGATGAGATCATGCGCAAGGCCACGGAGGCGCAGGCCAAGGCCGCAGCGGCGCTGGCGCCCAATGCATGAGAGCCCGAGGAGTGATCAGGGGCGGGGATCCTTGAAAAGCTCCTCGAGGAAATGGTTCGGAATGTAGGGTGGTGTTCCATGCGTGACGAGCATCACATTTATCAGGGTCAGCACTGGAATTGTTCCCGCTGCCATCACCACATTGGCTCCGGTCTGAGCACCGAAGACTACAGGCTCCAGAGCGGTTGTGGCGAAATCTTGTTTGAAAGGATCTTTCTTTGGAGCGTGCGTTTGCTTTGGCAAAGCGCCTTTATCTGTCGCGGAGCAGGAAGCCAGGAGAGTCGCAGCAGTCATCACATGAATGAAGCGCCAAGGATGGAACCTTCCGGTTGTTTGTTTCATAAGGTGGCGGTGTGGGAATGACGCGGAGGGTCCGGGATCGATCGTGCTTCAAGCGCTGCCACGGCGGTTTTTTGCCGATGAATTCGCGTTGCGCGAGGTTGAACTTTTCACGGCCAGTAGCGCTTCGAAAAATCGATATTTCTGCAGCGCCTATCGATTTCATCAATGACCCGCCCTGGAGCGAGATGGTGGTCGCTCTGCCCTCGCCGGATGAAATCATCCACAAGGCTCGGGAAGTGCCGTGAGGATTACCTTACCCGGTCATCTCGGGATGGAGGATTCTGGCAGGATGACTTCGTCAACCAACGGCGGGGGATGATGCACGAGAGGAGGGAACTTCCAGTCCAGCTTAAGTCGTGCAACCTCCTGGCGTATCCATGCCATGTCCCACTGGAAGAGGAACCCCTGTGGATTCGCAGAGAGGAATTGCGAGCCATCCGGGCCAAAGCAGAGTGGCGCATGCGGCCCACAATCTGGTTCGCCCACGTCTTCCAGCGTTTCGGCATTCACCATCTTCACCTTGTTCCTCGCGTAGGGAATGGCAGCTACCGTGCCGCGCGGACTCATCGCAATCAGGTCACCAATCTGGTCATGCTTGGGATGAACGGCCCCCGGTTTCCATGTGGTGGTGTCCCAGCATCGGAATTCCTCTGAGCTGCCGGTGATGAGCCATTTCCCATTCACGGCGAAGGCAACTGCCGCACTTCCCGGGATGGGCAGCTTTCGCACGACTTCTCCGGTTTGCGCATTCCACACCCAGACATCATTGCCCAAAGCGTAGGTTCCTGTGGCCAGGAGATTCCCATCCGGGCTCATGGAAATGGTGTGAGCGCGAGCATGGCCGGCCAGCACGAGAGGTGTAGAACCGGCGTCGACCAGGTTGAATACGCGCACCCCATCGTCAAACACGACGGCCAGTCTCTGCTCGTCCGCTGAGAGTGCTGCATAAGCGTGGGAGGGCTCACGCGTGAGTGCCACCGGCTCGCCCAGCACCACTTGCAGTTTCTTCCCAGCGGATTCGGTTCGCATGGGCCAGCGCCATACGCCACCACCTCCGGTGACGATGAGGGACTCTTTGCAGAAGAACAGACTGCGCGGCGACTGGAATTGCAAGGAGCCGAGTTCATAACCCTCCGCATTCCAGAAACGTACTTTCTCAGTCGTCGCGCCGATCAGGGAGCCGTCATGATTCCATGATGCACGATAGACCGTGCCGTCCGAAGGACTACGCAGTCGCCTGCATGCACCCAGTGACGTCACTTCAAAGAGCCGCACCCGAGTACCGTCCTGACCCACGCCCAGGCGTGACCCATCTGCGGAGAATTGCAGATGCTCTGTGGTCGACTCCTGGGAGACATACATTTCCCCCGTGGTCGCATCCCAAAGCTTCAGGCTGCCGTCCCTCGAACCTGTGGCGATAAGTTCTCCACCAGGGTTCCAGACCGACTCATACACATTGTCCAGTGGGCCAGCGATCGTCTGGCGAACTGCGGCAGTGTCAGCATCCCAGATGCGAATGGTGCGTTCCCGGGGTGATGGCACGGCGAGCCAGTTCTTTCGCGGATGCCAGGAGAATCGCCCCACGGATGCGGCGTTGTCCAGCCACGTGATTTTGGCTTCGGCAGGACGCAGATCGAGGAGCATCATGCGGCCTTCTGGCATCGATGACTTTCCTGACGTTGGGTCCGTGCCACGGGCGAAGCTGGTCGCCATGTATTCGCCACTGGGCGACACTGCGACCATCGTGGGCTCTGCGGGGATGGCGATCGGTGCGCGATCCAGGACTCCATCCTTGAGGCGGTAGATGTGAAGTTCCCTTTCCTTGCAGACGCAGGCACGAGAACCATCCGACCAGAATCCCAAGACGCCCTCGTGAACACCATGCCACTGATGAGCGATGGTAGAGCTCTGCCAGTCCCATACTTTCACATCCATCTTCCGATCTGCCGGCCTCAGGTATCCCACGGCCAGCCAGCGGGCATCTGGGCTGAAACGGATAAGATGTGATGCCGCCAGTCCTTCTCCAGGCAGCGTGGCGAGTTGTCTGGACGAAGCACGCTCGGTGATCACCACCGTGCCATCCTTCAAAGCGTGAGCGGCGAGCGTGAAGTCAGGGTTCAGCGCTACAACGGGCTGACGATCAGGATTGCCTTCCCACACCTCAGCGGGACGCAGGTCTGAGATCGCAAGCGCCGCCACCGCTTCATTTTGCAATTCCATCGAGGGGCGGATCGCGGCGGCCCGTTGCAGGGATTCGATGGCGAGATACCGCGCACCTGGTTGGTGGCTCCAGCGCCGTGCCCTCGCTTCCGAGAGAAGCGAGGTCCACAGGGTCTTGCTCTGCTCTTTCTTGGCATGGACGGCCTCGCTCCAGCCGATGAACACGCCCACGAGTCCGATGAGCGCCGTGAAGAACAGTGCCACGCTCAGGCTTGCCACACCGGGCCGGCGTCGGGCCCACTTGATGGCGCGCGAGGTGACAGTGCTCGCTCTCGCACGGATGGGCATGTCCTTCAGCCAGCGCTCCAGATCTTCCGCCAGGGCCAGCGCGGACTCATAACGACGCTCGCTCTTTTTCTCCAGGCATTTGAGGCAGATGATTTCCAAATCACGATCCATGGAGCCGCAGGCAACCCGCAGCGGTTGTGGTTCCCTTTCCACCACCTGGCGTATGGTCTCTGCCACCGTCCTGCCACGGAAAAGCGGTCTGCCACTCAGGGCTTCATAGAGCACGGCACCGAGGCTGTACACATCCGAGGCGGTCGTGAGGTCTTCGCCCGCAGCCTGCTCGGGAGACATGTATGCGGGTGTGCCGAAGACCAGATCTGAACGCGTCAGGGAAAAGGCAGCGTCATCGAGCCTGGCCAGCCCGAAGTCCACCAGCAGTGGATTCCCGCTATCATCGAGCAGGATGTTGCTCGGCTTGATGTCGCGATGGAGGATGCCATGCTGGTGAGAGAAATGCACCGCACGTGCCACGGTGGCCAGCAATTGAGCGGAGCGACGCAACGGGATGGCTCCCCTGGCGATTTCGTCCGCAAGACTTCGCGCATTCTCCACCAGTTGCATGGCCATGAAGGGGCAGCTCTCATGATGGCCCCACTCATGCACAGTGACGATGTTCGGATGCTGGAGTCGTGCCGCGGCCTCCGCTTCCCGTCGGAACCTCTCCAACTGCTCCGGTGATGCAAAGTCCGCCCATGGCAGGATTTTGATTGCCACCTTCCGGTTGAGTCCCGTGTGCCGGGCTTCGTAGACCTTGCCCATGCCGCCGCGTCCGATCTCGCGGAGGATTTCATACGCTCCCACGCGAGACCCTGCCGTGAATGACGTGGAGGTCATGCGCTGTGGCTCCTCTGCCGGAGGCCCCACGCCTGCGAATGGGCCGTCACCGTCTTGGCCGCTCTGTGTTGCCAGCTTCAGCAGGCACGCGGGGCAGAGTGCCTCCGGAGCCTGCTCGGGTACGGGACTCCCGCACACCGGGCAGACAGTGGTGGCATTGGCGGGTGCGGGAGTGGCCATGTCTGAGGGACAGGTGTCAGATGTGAAGAGTCGGCAACTCCCAGTGATGTAGCTGGAGCCGCGAGGAGTCTCTCACGGAAGCGGCTCCGTGAGCACTGCCTCGATCATCGCCAGCGACGCATCGGGTCTGCCTGCAATGAATCCGCCCCCGATGGCAAAGGGAACGAGTGCCGTCCTTCCTGTGATGGCCAGTCCCCTCGCCACAGGATGCAGCGCTGTTTCGGCGAAGGTCGGAGGAGGCTCGGGAATCAGCGGGGTATGAGGTCCCGGTGGATCGACGTGCTTCACATTGGGTGTTGCCTGATAGAGCACTGCTGCCGTGGGAGGCGGCGTGGAGTAGCGGGGCTTGTCCGTCGCGCAAGCTACCAGCGAGGTTGCCGCGAGTGTGATGCAGATGGGACGCAGGATGGCGCCGGTCGCAATGTTGACCTGATTCATGGCACAGTGGTCCGGTGGTTGGATCCGGACCTCCTTTCACAGGGTGCATCTTGAATCAGGGGCGAAGGGTTACACGGAATGCGCGGATTGTTTCACTAAGCGGTGGAAATCACTCTGAGAAGGTGCCGCAGCTCATCATCAATCTGGTCCTCGGCGTCCACGGTTTGCGCCACCTCTTCGCGAAGGAAGGTGCCAAAACGATGCCTCAGCCGGTGGAGGGCCACTTTCACCGTGCCCTCCTCCATGCCCTGTTGTACGGCCGTGGCGTGCACGGCGCCGGGAGGTGTGTTCAGCAGCAGGGGCAGCAGGGCTTCCAAGGTGCGCTGTCGCACGGGATTTTGCTGTTCCTCACGCAGACGCGAAAACACACGTTCGATCAAGGTGAACGCCCATTGACGATCGAAGAGTGCATTGTCATCAGGCCCATCTTGGGGCGGTGCTTGCGGAGCATCATGATCCTCCAGGCTCACACGTGTGAGATGGCCGCCCCGCTTCTTCGCCCGGGCGTGCGTCCACGCGTCGCACAGGAAGCGCTTGAGCAGCATCAGCACCCACGCACGCAGTTTTCCGCGCACGGCATCCGCATCATCCAGCAATTTTTCGCGGATGAGCATGCAAAAAAACTCCTGCGCCAGATCATCCGCATCGTTCCTGCCATCCAGGTGCCTTCTGATGTAGGCGTGGACGGGTTTCCAGTAGGCGCGGCATACATCGTCCCACGCGCGGAGTGATTCTTCCGTGTGCGGCTCCCGCAGTCGTGCGATCAGGGTCCATCGCGTGCCTGGGAAAATGCTTTCGGTCTCACTCTTCATGGACCTGTAAAGGAAATCTTAGCAAGGCCGGGCTATTTCACAAGAGCGGCTTTTTGCCATACGCACAAAAAACGTGACAGTTCTCGGGACTTTGGCAGACTCCGTGCGTCAGTCTGTTCGGCAATCAACACACCTAAATCCATGAGCGACAAGAAATTCCTTCCCACGCTGCTGCTGGCCATCTTCCTTGGCGGACTTGGAGTACACCGCTTCTATGTGGGCAAAGTGGGTACCGGCGTGCTGCAGCTTCTTACCTGCGGCGGCATTGGCGTCTGGGCGCTGATCGACATCATCATGATCGCCATGGGGAATTTCCGGGACAAGAACGGCCTGCCGCTGGCGAAGGACTAACTGGCACGGTCGGGGTGCCTGTGTCCGGAAAGGGAATGCCTTGCGGCAGTCCTTTGGCCCTGCCATGAGTCCCTCATGACCGCTGCCGAACTCGCCCAATCTGCCAAGTCCGACGCCGCACCCCCTGCCGGGTTGTCACCGGAAGCGGAAGCCCTGTGGCACGCGAAGAAGGGGAACTGGGAAGAGGCGCATGACATTGCCCAGGACATCCACACCGCTATGGGATCGTGGATCCATGCCCTGCTGCATCTGATTGAGGGGGACATCGGCAATGCCGGCTACTGGTACGCCAAGGCCCGCAAGCCCGCGCGAGGCAGGGGAGAGATTGATGCCGAGTGGCAGTCGATTGCCACGGAAGTGATGGGTTCGTGATATGACTCTCGAGGCCTTGCCTGCTACGCCGCCCCCGATACCAGCGCCCGTGTCCATGGCGCCGCGCTGGCTCTTCTGGGTATTTTCCACGGTGGCTCTGCCGGTGGTTCCGTGGCTGACACCCATCGTGGAAAAGGATGACGCGACGCTCTTCATGGTCACGACCGGGTTGGCCGTTGTGTGTCAGCTTGTGGCTTCGATCATCCTCGGGATTGGCATCGCGCGGAAGCGGGCCTTTCGTTTGGGCGGCACCATCGGGATGTCTGTGCTGTTTACAGTCATTAGTTGGGCAGTAGCGACCGGGGTCTATCTGCTGGGCATGATGATTTTCATCATGATGCTGTATGAGAAGAAGGGGGTGTGAAGTTCGCGGAGCTTTGGGGGCTGGAAATTGTCCGTTCCCCGTTGACTCCCGCCCCGCGCCCGCTCAGTTGCGCTCCCCATGCAAATCATCTCCGCACCCAACGCCCCCGCCGCTGTCGGTCCGTATTCCCAGGCCGTGCGCACGGGGAATCTCCTCTTCTGCTCCGGTCAGATCCCGATTGATCCGACCACCGGCAAAATCGAAGCCACCGATGTGGAAGGCCAGGCCAAGCAGGTCATCGCGAACATCAAGGCCGTGCTCGCCGGCGCCGGTCTCACCATCCAGAACGTGGTGAAGTCCACGATGTTCCTCCAGGACATGGCCGACTTCCCCAAGGTGAACCCCATCTATGAAGCGGGCTACGAAGGCCACAAGCCAGCTCGTTCCACCATCCAGGTGGCGAAGCTTCCCCTCGGCTCGCTGGTCGAGATCGAAGTGATCGCTGAGTTCGCCAGCTAGGCCGGCTCGCTCGCTCTTTTTGCAATTTGGGAGAATGCATCATTCTGCGGTGCATTCTCCCGTGCAAGACGGGACAATGGCGATCCGTTGGCATGGAACTACCCGGTCCCACCATGCTGCGTCGTCTTGCCCCCATTGCTTTGCTTTCGTGTTTTTCTGCTGCCACACTCCACGCGGAGTGGAATCAATGGCGCGGCTCGCAGCGCAACGGCATCAGCGATGACTCCACGCCGATTGCCGGTTCGCTGCCTCAGGGAAGCCTGACCCCCATCTGGGAAAGCGGCACCATTCCCAGCGACCATGACGGTGGACACAGCAGTCCCGTGGTCAGTGGCGGACGCGTGTATTTGAGTGTCGTGTGGCACACGCGTGTGCCCTCGGAGACGCGTCTCATTGATGAAGAAGTGATCAGCGCCGTGGGGCATCGCGGTACCAACGTGCTCGGCGCGGAACTCACGAAGAAGATGGAGGACGCGCGCAAGAGCCGCCCTGGCAGCATGCGTGGCACGGCCCTTGATGAGGCCGCGAAGAAGTGGGTGGAGGAGAACTTCAGCGAAGAGCAGAAGCTTGTGCTGGGTACTTGGGCCGAGCAGCGCTTCAAGCAGGGGAAGAACGCCATCGATGTCGAGCTGCTGGATAAAGTGGCAAAACGACAGAACAAACCATTCGCCACTGCGGCGGAGTTGCTCACGTGGGCAGAGACTGAATTCCCAGACACGACTGTGCGCGAGCGTATCCTCAAGGCGATCCCCGACACCTTGAAGGTCGGCCGCGACACCATCGTGTGCCTCGACGGGCAGACCGGAAAGGAACTGTGGAAGTTTGAGCACGAGGGCCAGCCCACGGGGCGCCGCACCTCCGGAACCCCCGCCGTCGTGGATGGCAAGGTGTATGCCGTGGGCAGCACCAACCTCTACGCAGTGGATGCGGAAAAAGGCACACTTGTCTGGAAGACTGAGCTCAAGCCCGCCGGTGCTGGCAGCTCGCCACTCGTGAACGATGACAAGGTCTACGTCATGGCGGGCGGCCTCATGTGCGTGGAGACCGCCACTGGCAAGACCCTCTGGACCAGCAAGGAAGTGAAGGGAGACACCGCCAGCCCTGTCCTCTGGAAGACAAGCGACGGCAAGACCACCCTGGTGTGTAATGCCAACAAAGGACTCATCGGCCTCGATCCCGCCACAGGTGAGAAACGTTGGGAGGTGGAAGGCGGTGGCCAGTCATCGCCGGTGATTGAAGGCGATCACCTTGTCATCTTCAGCGGTGCCCAGGATGTGGGCCTGCGCTGCTACCTCGCGCAGAAAGATGCCGCACCCAAGACCCTGTGGTCCCACTGGTGGATGTCCCGTCGCTACACCGGCTCCCCCATCATCCATGAAGGTCACGTCTATCTCATGTGCGGCGGCAAGCACCAGTGCGTGAGCCTCGCCGATGGCAAAGTGAAGTGGCAGGAGGAAGTGGAGAGCACCATCACTTCACCCCTGCTGGTGGATGGCAAGATTCTCAGCATCGAGCAGAACGGCATCTTCCTGCGCCTCATCAAAGCCGACCCCGCCAGCTACCAACTCCTTGGTCGCGCCAAGGTGGAGGCCATGTGGTGTCCTACACCCGCTCCCTACGACGGCCGTCTCATTGTCCGTCGCAAGGACAAGGTGGTGTGCTTTGACTTGCGGCAGAAATAAGTGGCTAAGGAGCGCGGACCTTCCGGGCCACAAGTCCGGCGAAGTGTCGCACCTCACAAAGGAGCGAACGTCGCCGCCAGTGACTCACATGCCCTGCACCCGGCGCGCTGCCAGCTCCGCGACTTCCTCCTCAAGGGTGGCTGACTTCTCCGGGGCATTGCCGGAAGCCTTCTTCTTCCGCGGGGGATTGCGGCGTTTCCACCACATGAAGAAGCCGGTCACTGCGAGGGTGCCTGGCGTGAGGCCACCGATGCACCACAGGATTTTCACCGGGATGCCGCCGAAGTTGCCGAAGTGCAGCGGGCGGAAGGTGTCTTCAATCTTTGCCCAAGCACCAGCTTGACGCAGGTCTTTGACTTCCTTCACTTCTCCAGTCTGCTGGTCGAACATCACCGTGCTGCCATACGGACTGGTCAGCAGTCCTTCACCCGCCTGGCCATAGAGCGTGATGCCGAGCCCGGGGGCGGAGGGGAGTGAGATGAAGCCGGTGCTGAAGCCGGGAATTTTCTCCTGCGCCTTCTTCACCAGGGCGTCCATGGTGATCGTGCTCGAGTAGTAAGTCTGGGTGATCTTTTGGGCTTCCTCCTCCCCGGCATGTTCTTCCTCCAGAAGGTGACCGATGAGGTGACCAAGGTTCCACCAGGCTCCGGTGAAGCCCAGGATGAGATTGAAGGCCACGGAAGTGATGCCCACCATCTTGTGAAAGTCGGAGAAGAAGATGCGTGCACTCCGACCCCAGCGCAGGGTGAAAAGTGTCTTCCAGAACCCACGGTAGAGCCATACACCGGTGATGCCGAGGAGGCACAACAATGCCGCGCAGAGCCCGGCGATCAGCTCCCCAGTGTGGTCTGCGAGGAAGCTGTAGTGAAACGAAAGCAGCCACCCCGTGATGGTGTCTTCACGATCCATTGGCTTGGCCAGCACCTCCCCCGTGTAGGGGTTGACCGTGATTCCCTGCCACGTGTCCGTACCGTGCTTCACGACGTAGGCCAGATCGGCACGGTCGGGCGCGCTTGCCTTGTCCCAGCCCATGACCTCGTAGCCTGGCACGGCCTTTCTCGCGGAGGACAGCAGGGCGTCGAAGGACTGTCGCTCACGTCCTGCCGGGTCCACCTTCAGCATCTGGGGGAAGAGCACACCATCCAGCTCGTCCTTGAATACCAGCACGCTGCCGGTTAGGCCAATAATGATCAAGCCGAAACCGGCAACCAGACCGAGCCAGGAGTGGAGGAAGAAAAGACGGCGCTTCATGCAGGGGGGCGTCCTTCATAACCTCTCTGCAATTCAGTCTCAATAGCAAGTTCGGGCTAGTGGTACTGGTTCCTGCTGGTTTTGACGGACTACCTGCCAATCACCATCCGATGCGTCTGCATCTCGTACCCGTGCGCGGTCGCCGTCATCCTGCCCTCCTTGAGGATGGGAGCGGTGAGCGTGGCGTCGTCCGTTTCGATGTGGGTGATGCGACGTGCTTCGCCCATGGGACGCAGGGTGGAGAGGGTATAGCTCTGTGGACGTGTGGCCAGATTCCACGCGCGTGCCACGAGCCCCTTGCCAATGCCATCGTCATGGACCTTGAGAGCCCAGAGGAGTACGTTGGGATTGTCCACTTGGAGAAGTGAAGCGCGATCCTCAGGATACACCTTGCCTCCGGTTACGGCCCCCACGACAAGGGGATTCTGGTGTTCCTGGGCGAACTTCATCGCACTCACGGGGGAGTAGGCGGTGTGCGCACGGAGGGCGTAGCGCTGCAGGAAACGCGTCTCATGCCCCTGGCTATCGAGCCCGGTAAACTTGCCCCCCAGGAGTGGGTGGAAGGAAGGCGTCACCGTATCGAGGCTGTGCGACGTGCTGTTCCCCAGGCGGAAGAAAAGACCGTCTGCGTTGGAAAGCGTCAGCCCAGCGGCTGTGCTGCCGATCTTTCCCGTCATCGTGACGAAGGAATTCATGGTCAGCAGATCGTATCTCGCGGCTACAGGTGAGTAATGGCCCGCATCCGAGGTGAGCTTTGCGAGGAGGATGGCGCCCACTTCTTCGTGATGCGTATCCGGGCTCTCGGCAAAGGCGGTGTGGTATGCCCAGTAGTGCGGCGTGTTGCCGAAGTTCTCCGTGACCGTGTTCTCGATCTCCACTCTGGGAATGCCGCGATACAGCGTGACCTTCACGGTATGCGCAGGAATCTCACGACGCACCGCCCGCAGCGTGACGGATACTGGCCCCACACCGCCCTCCAAACTCACGGTGCCACCATCGGGTGCCGTTTTACTGTCCGGATTCGTGGTGAGATCGTTGAACTTTAGAGGGCTTGCCGCCTTCACAAACTCAAGACCACCGCCCGAGGCCGGCTGCATGCTGGTGATGGCGCCACGCCCTGAAAGCGCGATGCGGTAGAACTCATTCGCAATCGTGGTGTCCTCGTGCGTGAGCGTGGTTGTGGGGTCCTTCCCCTTTCCTGGGCGAACCTCGTACACCTTGTAGCCTGCACTGGGTACGTCGCCTGCCAGGATGCGCAGCGCGGTGGGCTTCACCGAAGTTGGTACGAATTGCGAAGGTATTTCTTCACCCGTGGTGAGATCCACCACATGCACCGGCTCGTTGTCCGTCCATGGAATGTTCGCCACATCCGTGCGTTCCCAGCCCAGCGGATTGAAGATGAAGAAGCGTGTGCCGTTGCCGGACTTTTTGATGAGCGAGCCGAGCGCTGAAGTCGCATCCACATAGAGCGCCTGCACATAGCGGTCGATTTCTTCCACCAGCCGCTTCTGCCAGTCGAGTCGTTCCTGCGCGAAACCGGTGACTGTGAGGTCGTGCTCGAAGTACAGCCCCAGGTTTAGAAAGGCGAGCTCACGCGCGCGCTTCGTGGTTGCATCCTCTTTGAATTTCGGATTCTCCAGCGCCACGAACGCTGCCATGGCTTCGGCGGCACGAAGTTTGATCAGGGAGCGCTTCACCCGGGCGGAGACCTCTGCAAGCGACGCCGGTTGGATGTCCCAATCATTGCCGAATGCCGCGCTGAAATCCTGAAGCAGCGGCGCCTGTTGTGTTTCAAATTGCTCAAAGAAATCGATCGTGTTGGACACGCGCACCTCGTGCTCATCCGGCTCGCGCCTCCACACATAGTCACGGATGTCGCTATTCAGTGTCAGCTTGTCATCCCATCCCTGGCCAAAGGCGCCCAGCACCTGATAGCCCTGGTAGCGAGGTTCGTTGAGAAGCAGTTCGGTGGCCTTGTCCGGCTTGCGCGCTTCGGCATAACCACCAATGCTTTCATTCGTGAAGTAGGTGTACCACTTCATGAGCATGGAGCTGCCATCCTGCCCGCGCCAGCGGTAGACCTCGCGTTCGCGATTCCGCAGCTCATCTTCCTTCACCACCGTCGCGCAGGCACACACACCGTGCCACGCGTACTTCGCGCCGGATCCGCTCCACAAGGATCCCAGGCCGAAGGGGATGGTCTGATTTTCCAATGCCTGCGCAAAACGGAAGCGCATGTCGTACTGCCTCTCCAGTCTCCCGGGGAAATACATGGAACGCAGTACCGCTTCCGCTGGCGCTCCGCCCCAGGAGCAGACCAACGGGGTGAGTGGTGTGGTGAGGTTGCCCTCCTTGTGCCGCTGCATGAGTTCAGCAAAGCGGTCGCCCTTCCCTGCGAGGTCGAAGTCGGGCTTCAGGCTGCCATCACGAAACACCTTGAGCCATAGCGAGCCGTCCGTGGTGAACTTGCTCTGGCGTCCCGCCGGTTCCTTCGCGGTGATTTTGATTTGGTCCAGATGATAGCTGAGCATCTTCTGGAAATAGCCGTAGTAGTCCGCTTCGGAGGCGCTCCAGATGAAGTCGGTGTGGTCATCCGGTGCGAGGTAGATCTTTTTTCCAGTCTGCGCCTGAGAAGCGAGGTCTCCTGCCAGCCAGCAGACCGTAGCGAGCAGGAGTGAGAACGTGCAGTGACGACGCATGAGGGGACCTGGCTCGGAGCTTACCGTGGCGCCTCACAGGCGGCGAGCACGATTTGCGTGCTCAGGACGTGCGGCGCCTCTGGCGCAGCGCCATCACCACGGAAGCGACCGCTGCGGCCACTGCCAGGGCCAGAAGGATGCCGGGAGGCAGGGCCTTGCCTTTCTCCATCGCGATGGAATCAGCAACGACTTGCCCGGATGGCGCGGTGTCATCCCCTGCACTGCCATCGCTCAATTTTGTCCCGAAGCCGGTTTCGATTTTCAGGTCCTGGGAGGGGGACAGCGACACATGCTGGACCTTCCCATTCGCCTGCGTGACGCCGAAAAGATAAGTGACGTGCCATGGATGACCTCCGGTGACGGAGAACTCCCGCAGCATGTTCTGCCGCAGAGTCACCTCTGCAGGTTTCAGGTCACCATACACGTAGCGGAGCTGGAAGCGGTATTTGGTCTGGCTGGGGGTGCTGAAGGCGGCGGGAGGTGTGTGCTGCAGGACGCGGCCGGTGAGCCGCTCCCCGCCTGCCATGACCTCAAGGTGCCTGGTGACGTAGTCCCCATGACGTTCCACTGCTGCGGTGATCGCGTCGGCATCGAGCCCGCCCTGGGCCTCGTCTCGCAGCCCATGCACCAGCAGAATCTCCCGCAGAGCCACCTCGGTATTCACCAGCATGGCGTCTTCTGTGAAGGTAATCCTCGCCGTGTTCAGGATGCCCGAGTGCGCGGACAACACCGGTGCCATGAGGATGCAGGCGGCGGTCACTACGGCAATGGAGAGATGTCTCAGCACGACAAAGAAACGCTCACCGCAGTGGGCAGTGGATGCAACGCTCTTTTGTGCGATTCAGCTCCGTCAGGCCAGCACCTGCTTCACCACATGCCCGTGCACATCCGTGAGCCGGAACTGCCGCCCTTGGAAGCGGAAGGTGAAGCGCTCGTGGTCGATGCCCAGCAGATGCATCACCGTCGCCTGGAAATCGTGCACGTGAACCTTGTCCGTGACGGCATTGAAGCCGAATTCGTCCGTGGCGCCATGGCTCATCCCGGGCTTCACACCGCCGCCCGCCATCCAGAGCGTGAAACCATAGGGGTGGTGGTCGCGACCCCATTGAGCCGTCTCGGAAATCTTGCCCTGCAGGAAGGGCGTACGCCCAAATTCTCCACCCCAGATCACCAGCGTATCATCCAGCAGTCCCCGCTGCTTCAGGTCTTTCACCAGAGCCGCACTCGGGGCATCGGTATCCTGGCACTGGATTTTGAGCTGGGTGTTTAGATTGCGATGTTGGTCCCAACCCGCATGCATGAGCTGGGTGAAGCGCACTCCACGTTCCGC
Organism: Roseimicrobium gellanilyticum; assembly: GCF_003315205.1. Lineage (NCBI taxonomy): Bacteria > Pseudomonadati > Verrucomicrobiota > Verrucomicrobiia > Verrucomicrobiales > Verrucomicrobiaceae > Roseimicrobium > Roseimicrobium gellanilyticum. The sequence continues at coordinate 188,008 of NZ_QNRR01000001.1, forward strand.
AAGACGCCGCGCCATGAGGCAGTTGTACGCATAGCTGCCCTGCTTCATCACATCAGGCCCATACATGTCCAGGATGTGCTTTGGCTCCTTGGAGAAGTCTGTGAGCTCCGGCACGCTCGCCTGCATGCGGTAGGCCATCTCATATTGCGAAATGCGAGTGGCGATTTCCGGATCGCCGGATTGCGCAAGCTTCATCTCATTGAGTTGCGCCAGGTCATCCAGCAGCCCCCGCCGCATCGAGCGGCTCATCCCTTCGGGGTTGCTCAGGTACAGTACCGGATCCCCGCTGCCTCGGAACTTCACCCCTTGGTACTTGGAAGGCAGGAAGCCGCTGCCCCAGTAGAAGTCATAGAAAATCTGCCCGCAAGACGCCTCCTTGTCGCGTGAAGTCATCACCACGAAGGAAGGCAGGTCACTGGAGTCACTGCCGAGTCCGTAGCTCAACCACGAGCCCATGCTGGGGCGTCCTGCCTGCTCGCCCCCGGTGAGGAAGAAGGTGATGGCGGGTGCGTGGTTTACCGCCTCCGTGTGCATCGACTTGATGAAGCACAGGTCATCCGCAATCGCCGCCGTGTGGGGCATGAAGTCGCTCACCCACGCGCCGCTTTGCCCGTGCTGCGCGAAGTTCGTGATGTTGCCCAGTACCGGACGCTCCGTCTGGCTTCCGGTCATGGTGCTGAACCGTCTCCCACCCACCACTTCATCCGGGATTTGCCTGCCGTGCCATTCCTTGAGCTTCGGCTTGTAGTCGAAGAGCTCCACATGAGCTGGCGCGCCATTCTGCAGGAGGTAGATCACCCGTTTCGCCTTTGGTGCGAAATGGGGCAGCACTGGCGCGAGCTTGTCTGGCAGAGTCGCAAACCCATCCCGAGTGAGCAGCGCACCCAAGGCTGCTGCCCCGAGTCCCTGCGCCGCCCTGCCGAAGAGCGCACGGCGGGTCAGGATCTGTCGATGTGAAGCAAAAGGGTCCATGGCTCTATTCTTTCGTCAGCGCCTCATCCAAGTTCAGCACCAACAGGCACACCGAAGTCCACGCCGCGTGTGTGCTTGCCTCCAGTGAGACGTCACGAGGAGACTCACCCACCTTCAAAAGCTTGTCCGCCTCGGCTTTGTTCTCGCCGAACTGTGTCTTCAGATAGTTCACACGCTGGAGGAGAATGCCCCGCTCATCCGGGCTCGCAGCACGCGAGAGCACCAAACGGAAGGCGAGATCCAGACGCTGGGTATCCTCCTTTTCTGCAAGCAACACCCGCTGGGCCAGGGTACGCGCCGCTTCCACATACGTGATGTCATTCATCGTGATGAGTGCATGCAGCGGTGTGTTCGTGCGGCTCACATTCACGGAGCAGTACTGTCGTGCGGGATTGTCGAACAACATCGTGGGCCCCACGATGCGACGCCAGAAGGTGTAGAGCGTGCGGCGATGCAGGGCGTCGCCGGTATCCGGCTTGTAGGTGATCTTTCCAAAGGTGGCTTCCTCCCAGATGCCTTCGGGTTGATAGGTCTTCACTGGCGGGCCGCCGAGAGTTTCCTTGAGCAGGCCGGAGGAGAAGAGTGCGGCATCGCGAATCATCCACGAGGGAAGGCGATAGCGTGGAGCGCGTGCGAGCAGGCGGTTCTCGGGATCCTTCTCGAGCAGGGCAGGGGAGACGTTTGAAGCCTGGCGGTAGGTGGTGCTCATCACCATGAGCTTGTGCAGTGCTTTCACGTCCCAACCGCTTTCCATGAAAGTTACCGAGAGCCAGTCCAGCAGCGGCTGGTGCACCGGCTTCTCACCCTGCACTCCGAAGTCTTCTGCGGTCTTCACCAGGCCAATGCCGAAGAGCGCCTGCCAGAAGCGGTTCACGGTCACACGAGCGGTGAGCGGATTATTCCGGTCCACCAGCCATTGCGCGAGACCGAGGCGGTTGCGTGGCGCGTCTGCTGGCAGTGGCGGTAGGGTTGCAGGAGTGTTCGCGGTGACTTTCTCTGGAGTGGGCTTGTCGTAGAGTCCTTTGGAGAGAATGAAGGTCTCGCGTGGCTTCGCGATGGTATCCATCACCATCACACGCACGATCTTGTTGTTGATTTCATCACGCCGCTTCACCGCGCCACGCAGTGGCTTCAAGACCGCCACGTATTCCGTTTCATCCTTCAGTTCCGTCGTGATGCGATCGATGAGGCCGATGGCCCTCCGTGCCGGGGCTTCCGCGATCGAACTCGTCACATTGCTGGAGAGCGACTTTGCCGCCGGCGATTCTGAGGCCGGTCTGCCCTTGGCGCGAGGAAAGCGAGTCTCCTCATACTTCTCCACGGCAGCGGCTGCTTCCTTCACCAGCTTCTCCCGTTTCGCGAGTTCATCCAGCTCGTCGGCCCCGGCCACATCGAGCACCGGCGGCACACCGCCCGTGCGGCCACCTCCTCCACGACCTTCTTCCGTGGTCTGGTTGAAGATGTCGTAGAGGCCGTAGTAGTCTTTCTGAGTCAGCTGGTCGAACTTGTGATCATGGCACTTGGTGCATGCCATGGTAAGACCCAGCCACACCGTGCCGGTCGTCTCCACGCGGTCGAAGACATTCTCCACCCGTGTCTCTTCTGCGATGCGCCCTCCCTCGCCGTTGAACATGTGGTTGCGATTGAAACCCGTTGCCAGGCGTTGCTCCATCGTGGCATTGGGCAGCAAGTCACCTGCAATCTGCCAGACCGTGAACTGGTCATAAGGCATGTTGTTGTTGATGACCTTCACCACCCAATCGCGCCACGGCCACATGGTCCGCGTAGGGTCGCCTTGGTAGCCGTTCGTGTCGGCATACCGGGCTGCATCCAGCCAGTCCCAGCTCCAGCGCTCGCCGTAGCGTGGTGACTGCAGCAGGCGATCCACCACCTTTTCATAAGCCTGCGGTGAGCCGTCCTTGAGAAAGGCATCCACTTCCTCCGGAGTGGGCGGCACGCCGGTGAGATCCAGCGTTACTCGTCGAATGAGTGTCTGCTTCGAGGCCTCTACGCCCGGCTGCAGCTTCTCCTGCGCCAGCTTCGCATGGATGAAGGCATCGATCGGATTCACGGATTTGAGATTTGAAATCTCAAATCTCAAATCCTGTGACGAAGGCACAGCGGGCTTCTCCACCCGCTCAAAGGCCCAGTGCCTGCCCCACACGGCACCTTCATCAATCCAGCGCTGGAGCGTTTCCTTCTGCGCGGCGGTGAGCTTGCGATTGCTCTTCGGAGTCGGCATGACCTCATCCGGATCATGGCTGAGGATGCGCTTGATGATTTCGCTGTCCGCGCTCTTTCCGGCGAGGATGGCGGTCACGCCGTCCTTGGTTTCCTTGGCGGCCTTTTCCTCGTCCAGCCGCAGTCCCCCTTTGCGCTCCGCCTTGTCAGGCCCGTGGCAGTGGTAGCAGTTCTCGCTGAGGATGGGCTGGATGTCGCGGTTGAAGTCCAGCTTCCCTGCCGCAGGCGCAACACAAACCAAGCCCACGAGGGTGAACCCCGTGAGCGTGAGGCGCTTTGCCAGCATCGAATGCATTCCCCATCATACGCAGCCGCGAAGGGCTTCTACATGGGGAATGCTCTCAAGCGGATGGATCATTTGCCGCCACCTGAAGCAGGAGCAGGAGCCTCAGCCACACGGCGACCGGCTTCATCGTCGAGGCGCAGGAGTCCGGCGGGGTCATTGCCCACCAGTTCCAGGCGCTCGATCATGAGCAGCACCGTGCTTTCTTCCTCCACCTGCTCCTGAAGGAACCAGGCGAGGAACTGTAGTGTGGCGAAGTCCTTTTCCTTCTGGGCCAGCTCATAAAGGTCATTGATTTGGGCCGTGACGAGCTGCTCGTTGGCGAAGGAGGTCCTGAAGGCATCCAGCGGGTGCGCGTCGTAGGTGGTCTTGGGCGCGTCGAGTGTGGTGAGTTCCACCCGGCCATTGCGGTCGGAGAGGAAGTCGTACAGTTTCATCGCGTGGCCGTATTCCTCGGTGGCCTGGAGGCGCATCCACTTGGCAAAGCCTCGGTACGGCGTGGAGTCAAAGTGGACAGCCATGCCGAGGTAGTTGTAGTGTGCCTGCAGCTCATTCTTGATCTGGGCATTGATGGCAGTTTGGACGGAATTGGGAATGGGCATAGTAGTTTGGAATTAGAGTTAGAATGATTCTAAACTAGAACGTCTCATGCAGAATGCCAGCGGAAATCACAGAAACTCTAGCCTCGCTTTGCATTTCGTGGCCTGCCGCGGAGTGGCAGCGATGTGAGGCTGCCCACCGCGCTCGCGTGGCGGAGCAGGCGGAGGGGTTCGTACGCCGCCGTGCTTCGGGTGAAAAGCACCCGGTCTGGGACTTCCTCTTCACGTACTACAGCTTCTCCCCGGGCAAGCTGATGACGTGGTGTCCCGCCATGGAGGAGAGTCAACACAGCGTACAGCGAGATGCGGATCCGTCCTTTGAGACGACCACCTGGGAGTGGCCCGCACTTTCCGAACGCATCCGTCGCGAAGCAGCATGGATTGCCCAGCTCTGTGGAAACATCGTGGGCCGGCCCCCGCGCTTCGCCTGCCATGGCCTCCATGAGTGGGCCATGGTGTACAAGCAATCCGCCGAACAGGTGCGTCATGGCGGCTATGAGCTGCGCATGTCCCCGGACGAACTCGCCACCTTCGTGGAGAGCCAGAACATCTGCTGTACGCACTATGATGCCTTCCGCTTCTACACACCTGAGGCGCGGCCGATGAATACCTTCAACCCGCGTTTCGAGACCCGTCTGGACATGGAACAAGGCGGCTGCCTCCATGCGAACATGGATCTCTACAAATGGGCCTACAAACTCTGGCCTTGGATCGGCAGCGATCTGGTGGCAGATGCCTTTGAGGTCGCTCTCTTCGGCCGTGCCATGGACATGCGTGCGAGCCCCTATGATTTGGAAGCGCTTGGATTCCCTCCCATTCGCATTGAGGCGGAGGAGGGAAGGGCGGAGTACCGGAGCTGTCAGCAAGAACTGGCAGCCAAAGCGGAACCTGTGCGGCGCAAGTTGCAGACGGCAGCAGCTTGGCTCGCTGCGTGCAAATGAACGAGCGAGGGCGCGCATGCCATGCGCTTGTCCGCCAGTGACGGCGTTTACTGCCGGACTGCCTCCTGCCGGCCCATGGTTTCAGCCAGCAGACGGATTGCCTGTCGCAGCATCGGGTGGTCTGAGCCAGCACCAAAGGTGACCGCACGCTCCCTCAGGACAATCACTCCATGATACACCGGCACGCCATTCACCTTGGCCCCGGCTTCCACGGCCATCCGGGCCACGTCTGCCACGTTCCAGACATGCTTGATGACGCGGCGGTCGCAGGTGGAAATCAATGTCAGGGAGGTGCGGTCTGCGTGCAGCATCTTGGTCGTGCGCCTGAGACGCCAGCCAAAGGTCAGCGTCGCCAGCCCGATCAGGAGGAACGTCGATACCCCGGTACACCAGAAGAGGATAAAGCCATTGAAGAGCAAAAAGAAAACCAGGGCACCCTCTTCCCATGGCATCCACATGCTGCCTCCTCCCCACAGCATGATGCTGGAGATACAGACGAACGCAGTACCAACGCCCAGCAATGTGTTGCTCAGGGCACGGGACTGCGCCTGCACCACGGCGTGCCCCGGACCGTGCTCCATCACCAGCTTGCCTCCGCCAGTTTCATCCGCGTCACGGGAAGGAACTGCCAGGGTATCTGCCAGTGGCTGCTTCAGTCCTAACACACGTCGCAGATCCTGGCAGAGCCAGGCCTTCTCCTTCGGGGTGAGCAGGCTGCCGAACCGTATTTTCCGGCGGCCCGCCACGATTTCGATGCCATGAATCGGTTTGTAGTTCTGCTCGTAGAAGACCACGAGCTTCACCGTCTGGATGGAGTCACGGACCAGGGACTTGCGCTTCGCGTGCCCCAGGAAGTGCCGCGTGTGGACCAGCTCCGATGGGGTCACCTCAATCACGTGATAAGCCCTGGACGCCATCAATCCGAAGTACAGCATGCCAAGTCCCGCTGCACCAAACGCACAGCCAAAAAAGATCGCGTTTCCCGGTTCAGATTGCGACACGAAGCCGAAGCACATGAAAACCAGGAAGGCCAGCCACACGAGTGAGAATCCGATGAGGACATTCCACCCACCCTTGGCCGGAATTTGCCAGCGCCTTCCGGACCCGGTGTCCTCCGCGCGGATCTGAGTGCCGGGCGGTTGCGGCACCACTTCTTCCAGCTCCGCGAACTGCTCCTCCTCGCTCTTGGGCAGCGGGCTGAGGAACGACGGGAGCGACGCGACGTGACCACACTGCGGGCACTCCACCACCGCTTCCCACAGCAGATCCGGATGCAACTGGATGGTCGGCGCTGCCGCACGGCATACGGGGCAGTGGGTCCGCGCTGAGGCCCTGCGGACCTGCCTATTGATGAACCAGGCGAATAACCGGCGTTGCCAGCGCGGTATCAGTTCTACGGACATGCGGGGAAAACTTCCGCCATGGAAGCGAGTTTCCCATCCGTTGGCAACTTCCACCTCACACGTCCTGCCGATTGTGCTAGCCCGCCCTGTGGTCGTTGGGCAAGGCGGCGTGCTCCTGACCCATCGCTGCACTCAACAGAGAAACTGCGCGCTGCAACTCTGCCCTCGGTGCGCCAAGTCCAAACGTGACCACACGGTCAGGCAGCGTCACCACGGCTTGATACACCTGGGTGCCATTCATCCGCATGAAGATGACCACGGACATGCGTCCCACATCCTCCACATTCCAGGTGTGCTGGACCATCCGGCCGCCGCTGGTGGCGATCATGGAGAGTGAGCGTTCATCCGCCTGCAACATCTTGATGGTACGCCGTGATATCCAGCCAAACGTCAGCAGCCAGAAGCCCACCAGAATGGCGGCTACCATGCCAAACCACTTCAAGACAAGGAGGCCATTGAAGAGGAAGTAAAAAAAGAAATCCAAATCCCAAGGCGCCCACTCGAGTTTTGCACCGAGCAACAGGTAGAGACCCACGCTCACAAAGAAAAGTCCACCAGCCAGCACGAACGTCCCCGCCGAGCGCGAGTGCGAGCGCACGAGTCCGTGATCCGGGCCCCGTTCCATTTCCAGACTGCCACCGCGCCAATTGCTGAGTGACTTCGATGAAGGCGGAGCCTCAGAACCGAGAGCAAATCCCAACGCCTCGCGCACTTGCTGGCACAGCCAGGCCTTTTCCTGGGGGGCCAGCGTACTGCCAAACCGGATCCTACCAGCCGGAGATTTCACCTCAAGGCCGTACACTGGCTCGCCATCCTGGGCGTAGATACAGGCCAACTGGACGCTCTCGATGGACTCGCGCCTCACGGTCCTCCGTTTGGTCATGCCCAGGAAGCGGCGGGTGTACACCAGATGCACGGGATCCACCTCCAGAGTGTGGCGTGCGAGCGACATCCGCAGGCCTATGTACAGGAATCCCAACCCCAGCACAGGGAACACCAGAGGAGCGAGAGTCGAGAGCCAGTTGTTGGCCTTCAGGAACGTGCCGCCAAACACCACCGTAGTGAAGACGAGCCACACCAGGGCAAAGGTCAGCATGAAGTTCCATCCGCCCTTCGCAGGCACCTCCCAGCGGCGGCCACTCCCTGTGTTCTCCTCAACGATCCGTGTGCTGTCTGGCCTTTCGACAAACTCCTCGGTGTCCGCAAACTTCATCTCCTCCGTCTCCTCGGTCCGCATGAAGCGGGAGGTGAGGGGCGCGCGGTCTCCGCACGCTGGGCATGGCACGGCTTCCTCCCAGAGCAGGTCCGCACCCACGCGGGAGGGAAGGGTGGCCTGGCATGCCGGACAGTGGAACTCCGTTTTGAATTTGCGCAGTTGCCGGTTGGCGAACCAGGCAAAAACGCGTCGCCACCACTGTGGGATGAGTTCTACGGACATGCGGAAGAAACTTCCTCCCATGGAAGCGGCATTTCCGCCACATGGCAACAAACGCGATTGTCGCCCAGCTCTGAGCTACCCCACCCGGCCGCCCAGGGAGAGAATGCGGGCCTTGCCCTTGGCATCTTCCGCTTCTGCGATCTGGCCGTTCTTCACGTACATCTGCGAGAGCGCGGTCCACGCCAGCAGGTCATTGGGATTGATGGTTGTGGCCATCAGTCCGGCGCCGATGGCCTCCTTGATGCTGCCGGACTTCATCAGCGCCATGCCGAGCGCATGCCAGCCATCGAAAAAGCCCGGGTCGATTTCCACAGTCTGGCGGTAGAGCTTCACCGCCTCCTCGAGTTCGCCGATGGCCACCAGACCACTGGCTTCATCGTAGAGAGCATCGCGCTGTACCGAGTCACTCATACGGCAAGGTGGAGAGAACTGGAGCAGCCGTTGCGAGACGGAGAGGTTTCGCAACGGCCAGGTGGCAACGTGTGTTACCGTTCGTTGCTCAGGGCCACGTTCAGCAGTATGCTGGCGTTCACCTTGGCATTCTTGTACTGTTCTTCAAACCAGGCGCGGAAGATGTCCTGCTGCGCCATGCGGTCGAGCGAAGTGGAGATCATGTTCTTCGAGGCGGCGCTTTCGGGGCTCTTGCGCAGTTCCTTGGAAAGGACAAAGAGCAGCAGCACGCCGTTTTCGGAGTTCAGGATTTCCTTCGCAAAGCTGCCTGGCGCGGTGGATTGCGCTTCCTGGGCGATGCGATAGCCGATGCTCAGATTCATGGGCGGATTGGCAGTGGAGAATTCAGCCAGCACTTGCGGCGTGAGTCCGGCTTCTTTCGCTGCATCGGCAAAGGACTTGCCACCCTTGATGGCGGCTTCCAGCTTGGTGCGCGCTTCGTTGGCCGCCTTGGTCATCGCCTCAGTGGCCTTCTGGCTCACCAGTGCCTCACGAATCTTTTCCTTCACATCCTTTAGCTCCTGGGTTTTGGGTGCTTCCACCGCAGTCACCTGGAAGAAGGCATAACCCTTCGCTACCTTCACCGGGTCGCTGATGGGAGCGAGCTTCTGATCGTTCGTGAAGATGGCATTCACCAGCGCGAGTTCATTCTTGAGTTCCTCGGGCGGGGCAGTGTCAGCGAAGGCGGCGATCTGGCGCACCTCAGCCTTGGCTTCGGTGGCTTCGGCAGCCAGGTTGATCTTCGAATCGAGCACCTTCTCGGCGAACTTCTGCACCTTCTCCTCGTACTCGCGCTGTGCCTTCACCGTGTTCTCGGCGTTCAGGGTGGCGGTATCAGGCTTCGGCAGCACCACCAGGGTCACCGCGCGTTTCTCTTCCGTCTTGTAGCCTTCCTTGTTCTCCTCGAAGTACTTGCTGATCTCCTCGTCCTTCACCTCGACCTTCTTTTTGAAGTCGTCCAGGGGGAAGGGGATGGTGGCTGCCTTGATGGTGCTGAAGCTGGCGGCGTAGAAACGATCCGTGATGCCAGGTGCGGAGACCATATTGCCAGCCACGATCTGCTGCAGGCGCTGGAGGCCGAGGGAGTCGCGAATCGTGTCGTACATCTGCTCTTGCGAGACACCTCTCTCCCGGATCCACTGCTCAAAACCACGGGCGAGTTCAGGATTGTACTGGCCGTTCGTGAAGAAGGTCGGAAGCTTGCGATACGCATCCTGCACTTCCTTGTCCGAGGCGCGAATGCCGAAGCGCTTCAGCGCGTCTCTCAGCACCAGCACGTTGATGCCGTAGTCGAAGGGAGCGCTTTCATAGACGAGGGGGCGGCCGGTCTTCTGGCTGGCGTGCTGGAAGTGGATGCCCACCATGTCCGAGGCATACGAGGGGCCCACGCCGGGGAGGCCAGCCTGCTGGGCGAAGACGAAGGCATGCTGGAGGCGGCCTACTTCAAGGAAGGAATAATCCCGGCCATTCACGGAGAGGGAGGTGGCTTCAGCGCTGTACCCGCCCCTCCCCGGCTGCGTCATTCCGCTCCAGAAGGTGAAGGCGATGATGATGATCGCGGCGACCGCGATCATGATGGGCTTGGACTGGCGGCGGAGAAATTCGAGCATGGTCGTGGAAAGGAGGAAACGAGGGCGGCGAAGAAATGCCGCCCGACGCCGGGGGTCAATCGTTTTTTGCAGGTTCCTCGGGGCCGGACTATTGGGCCGAGGCTGTGGCGCTCTTGGTCTGGACGTTGGGGCTGCCGGGAGCGTTCAGGAGGCGCTCCAGGGCCGTATCCGGCTTGATGCCGCGATCCAGCGCATTTTGGTAGTGCTGGCGGGCCTTTTCATAGTTGGGGGGATTGCTGGTCACATAGAGCACCGCGAGATTGAAGTGGGCGTCCCCGTAGTTCGGGTCGATGGCCAGGGCGCTCTTGAACTCGGCTTCCGCACGGCTGCGGTTGCTCATGTTGCTGGCGATGATGCCCAGGTAGTGGTGCGCCTTCGAATTGTTCCGGTCATTGGTCACGGCCTTTTCGAAGGAGTTGAGCGCATCGCTGAGCTTGTTCTGGCGGAAGTAGCAGACGCCCAGGCTGTAGTGGGCCACGCCGTTCTCAGGGGAGTACACCAGACACTTCTGGAAGAGTACCTCTGCCTCTTCATACTTCTTTTGACGCAGCTTGATTCCGGCGAGGCTGGTCAGGGCGAAGGAGTTCTTCGGATTGATGCGCAGCGCGTCCTGAAGACTCTGCTCAGCGGCCACATAGTCACTGCGCAAAATCGCGGAGTCGGCGGCGGCCATCAGGGTTTCTTCGGAGGAGCCATTGTCATTGGTGCTGGCGCTGGCGCTGGCCGGAGCGGGTGGCGACATGGGCTTGGCGCTTTCGCTGCTTGCCTCAGGTGTCGGGGCTCCGGGAGGAGTGGCCATGCCAGAGCGGGCTTCGAGGGTCGCGGTCACGCCGCTGGCGGCGAGGATTTCCTTGAGCTCAGGCTCAGTGAAGAGCGACTCTTCAGCCACGGAGATGTAGATCTTGCCCGAAGTGAGGTCCTCCAGATTCTCCATGAGTGTCTGGGAGGTGTTTTCCAGCTTCTTCATGTCGGCGATCACCAGTTCCTTGGCCTGGCGGGCGCGCTCCTGCTGGCGGAGTTGACGCATGATGATGGCTCGCAGGGCCTTGTTTTCTTCCGCAGCCTTGGTGTCTTCCGGGGTGGCGTTCTTCCCGGGCTTGCTGGCACTGGCGAGCTCCTTGCTCATCTCCTTGTACTTCATCGTCAGCTCAGCCACCTGGGTCTGGTAGGCGGTGTTTTCCTGACGGAGCTTGGCCAGCTCGGACTGGATGCCGGTGATCTGGGTCTTGAGGGCCCCAATTTCCTGATCTTTCTTCTCACCCTCGGACCTCAGCTTTTCCACCTGGGCCTTGGCGGTCTCCAGCTCCTTCTTGATCCGGGTATTCTCCGCAATGAGCTTGGTCATCTCCTCGGGCTTGGCATTGTCCTTCTTCGCCTTTTCGATTTCCTCGGTGAGCTTCTTCTGGTTTTCGACCAGGGTATCCTTCTCCTTCTTGAGGGATTCGAACTCCTGATTCTTCGTCGAAAGCAGGTCATTCACGATCTTCGCCTCGCTGCGCAGGCGCTGAAGTTCCTGCTGGGTGGCCACGTCGTTGTTGGTGGCGGCCTTGTTCATGCCTTCCATGCGCTTTTCCAGGTCAGCCAGCCGGATCTTGAGTTGGTCGCGTTCGCCGGAAGCGCCCATGTAACCGCGCGAATAGGCGTCCAGATCCTGCAGGAGTTTGGCATTGCCTCGCTCCAGTTCCTGAATGCGCAGTTGTTGTTGCTGGAATTGCGTATTCAGCACGTCCACCGGGGTGGCGCCGGGACCGTACGCGGTGGCGGGCGCAGGAACCTGCGGCGCAACTGCATAGGCTCCGGGCTGGACCGCGGGAGGCACGGGAAGGGGGGGCGCGGTAGCCTGCATGGGAGGCATTTGCTGCACCGGAGCCGGAGCTGTCGCCGTCAGGCCAGCGACGTTGTATCCCAGGCGCTGCAGGCCGGCGACCACAATGCGGAGGCGGTATCCCACCACGTCCGGCTGCCATTCGGGATAGTTCTGCGAGACCGAGCTGATGATGCGATAGGCATCCAGGTAGGCGCGGATCGCCGAATCCTTCTTGCCTTCCTGCTCGAGCTTTTCGCCCTGCTTCCAGAGCTGGTAGCCATCAAAGAAGACATCACCGCCGACACTGCCGGACTGGGCCGGAGCCAGTGCGAGGCTGCAAAGGAGCCAGCCGAGGACGAGAAGAGGGAGTCTGGGCATAGAGTTCAGGTAAATAAAAGCACATAAAGTAACCTCTGCGGAGGCACTTGTCCATGCCCACGAGTGGCCCCGGGACCCTTGGAACGCAGAGGGCCAGGAGCGTGGGTCGGAGCAAAAGGTACCACTGCACCCTGTAAAAGGCGCGTAGAGAGTCAATTAGGGGTGAAAAACCGCGAGGAGTGCGGCAGTACACCAGAGCTGGCCCCTTGCGAAATGCCCTGCTCCACATTCCGCAACACGCCCCCTTCGAAAAAGACATCACCCCCTCTTGAGGTCGTAGGCCACCATGAAATAGGTCACCGGACTCGCGCTGCTGCGAAGCACAATGCCCAAGGCGTGATGCGGTGTCGCGAAGCGATAGGTGATCACATCGTTGGAATATTCTTGAATCGTTGGCTCGCCATAACGCGCCACGAAATCCTCGAACCGGCTTCCCACTCCGAGACCTTCCGTGGTCCGGACGGTTCCCGAGCTCACTTCCAGCTGCGCAAATGCGCCGGTGTACGGATTGAAACGGATGACGGCGCCCGGTACCCCAGGGACGGGGACGGCCAGACTCTCCTTCTTGCGCGGCGGTTTCATGAACTCACCAAAGGTGCGCAGTGCAGTATTCCTCAGGTTTGCATCAGGAAAGGAAAGGGCCTCAATGACCTTTGCTCCGTCTTCCTTGAATTTGATGCCAGCAAACGTTGCTGCGCGTGTGTCGAGTACCGGACCGGCGGATGAATGCAACTGCTGAAGGAGCACCAGGCTGGGATCGAAATTCGCACCTGTGACATCGGGCCTCTCGAAGGCAAAGGCGGCCAGCTCTTCTCCTTTGCGGGCTTGGACTTGAAGATGAGTGGCATCAGCGCCCCCGGTCCTGCCCAAAATGGTCCCTACGTCGACCCGATTTCCCTGCTGGAGTGAGCATCCGAGGAGATGGCGAACAATGAAAAACTCATCGGTGGCGCCTTCAATCTTGATGGTCAGTCGACCCACTTGATTGCCGGAGCGGTCCATGGATGCCACGGTTCCCGCGACGGGAGAATAAACGGGCGTCTCTGCAGAAACCTTGTAGGCGATACCGGGGTGATAACCCGGTCGGCTGTCACCTTCGCGAGAATTGGCCTGTCCATCAGTCCCCTGGGTCTGTGCCGGAGGATGGTAAGAAGCCCGGTATCCGAGATGGATGCCCAAGTATTTGTCCTTGAGCAGGGCCCGGCCCAGATCTTCATCCGACGCTCCTTGAATATTGGCCGACAGAAGGAAGGCGGCTGCAGTCGCGAGTACAGGTGACAGGATATGGATGGACTTCTTCATGACCGAAAAGCGGCGGGTGGCGGGAAACAGTCCTTTGTTTTTCCATGTGAGTGTAGTGAAACGCGCCTGCAAAGCAAGCCGCACTTTGGGCTATACTGTTTTCTTCCCAGCCGTTTCAGGCATACGTCCGGAGCACGTCGTGCACTCCTTCCACTGCCATGCCGCCTTCTCCCACGGCGGCAGCGCAACGCTTTACGGAACCGGAACGCACATCTCCTGCGGCGAAGATGCCGGGGATGCTCGTCTCGAGAGCACCGGGTGAGCGCCCGGCATCCTTCCATGCAGGCGCATTGGCCACCGCAGGACCGGTCTTGATGAAGCCGCGCTCGTCGCGCTCGATTTCGGGAGGCAGCCAGTCCGTGCAGGGTTTGGCGCCAATCATGGAGAAGACCGCGCGTGCCGGGATGGTACGGCGCTCGCTGCTGGTGGTATTCTCCACCTCCACGGCTTCGAGCACCTTGCCTCCTGTCATCTTCCGAATCACGGTATGGCGCAGCATTTCGATGTTCTCCTTGGCCTCCACACGTCGGGAGAGGTAGCTCGACATGCTGCTGGAGAGTCCTGCTCCGCGAATCACGAGCACCACCTTTTCCACACAGCCGGAGAGAAACATGGCGGCCTGCCCGGCGGAATTCCCGGCACCAGCAACCACGACGGTGGCTCCCTGGCAGAGGCGAGCCTCGCGAGCAGTGGCGGCGTAGAAGACACCATTGCCTTCGAAATCCTCCCGCCCCTCGGCATCGAGCCGATGGTAGTCCGCGCCGGTGGCGATGATGACGCACTTGGCTCGAAGGATGGCGTGGCAGCCATCCGATTGCAGGCTGGCGCGATATTCTCCTTCATGAAACGCCATAGTCAGCGCGCGGGATGGCATGGAAAAACTGGCGCCAAACCGGTGGGCCTGGAGCTGCGCACTGTAGGTCAGCTCACCGCCGCCGATACCCGTGGGAAAGCCGAAGAAATTCTCAATCAAGGAGGAGGACCCTGCCTGTCCACCAGGCGCGTAGCTCTCCAGCACCACCGTCTTCAGTCCCTCAGAGGCGGCATACACGGCCGCGCCCAAGCCCGCAGGTCCAGCACCCACGATGACCAGGTCGCAGAAGACTTCCGTTTCATCTTCGCCTACCGGAGCGCGGAGCAATCCGGCCACACGAGCGACTTCTCGCAACGAGGGGCGGCGCAGCGGCATGCCTGCGGCCGTGATGAGTGCGGGCAGGTCGTGGGTCGCCAGGTGAAGCTTGGCGCACAGTTGTTTCCCCTGCTCGGACTCAAACGTGATCATCCGGTGGGGGATGTGGTTCTTGTCCAGGAAGTCATCCAGCTGCCGCCCTTCCCGAGAGCTTTCGTGCGAGAGAATGCGCAGCCCGGCGAATTCCTTGTCCCGCTCAAGCCGCCGCCGGCGCATGATGAACGCGCGCACGATCATCTCACTCACGCCGGGCAGTTCGGCCAGCGCCTGCCGCAGGGCGGTGGCGGGGACTTGCAGCACCTCGGCTTCTTCAGACTTGCCGCGAATGCTGGCAAGCGAGGCCGTGCCGGTGAGCATGCCTACCTCGCCCATGAATTCGCGGGCCTCTGCCACACCGAGGACGAGTTCTTCGCCATCGCGTGGTTCAAACGCTTCTACTTCGCCTTTGAGCACGATGGTCAGGGGCACGTCCCTTTGACCCGCTTTCACCAGCATCTCACCGCGCTTCACTTTCCGGCGTGTGCCCAGCGGTTCCAGCATCGCGAGGTGATGATCCTGCAGCATCGGGTGGGCCACGCTTTCCGTGTCCCGGTAGAACTGCTCATCACTTTCGTCGTCGCTACTACTCATAGGGTGCAGAACTGGATCCTGCATCTCTTCTCCGACTCACCATGCACCGTGTCAAGGCTGCTCACGGCAAGTGATACCAAAGGAGGATGGAGAGCACCCAGTTCGTCTGCCTTACTTGTTCCCGATGCAGTAGAGGAATTTGTTCGACCGCACGAGGAGACGGTTGTTGTGGATGGCGGGACTCGCGTTGAAAACACCGCGGCCGCCTTCCAGCTTTGCGCTGCCGAGCACTTCGAACTTCGGCCCCGCTGCGATGATCACGGCCTGACCGCCTCGCCCAAGGTAGTACACCTTTCCTCCCGCCAGCACAGGAGACGCGTAGATCTGACCGGGGTTGGGCGTGAGCGGTTCGGAGTACACGAACTCGCCCGTCTTCATGTCCACACAGCAGGCTGTGCCGTTGTTCTCATGCGCAAAGTGCAGATGCCCCTGGTGCATGACGGGGGAGGGGACATTGGTGCCCTTGTCCAGAGTCCAGATCTTGTGCGTATCCGTCACATTGCCACTGCCTCCGGTGCGCACGGCCACGCCGCCGACACCACTGCGGCCCCCGACGGCATAGAGCACTGCTTCGTGAAGAAGGGGCTGGGGGCACATGTACCAGAGGATGCCGGTGCTACATTGCCAGAGTGGCTTGCCGGAGTCTGCGTCAAAGGAATGGATCTCACGTGCCTGCGCGGTAACCACCTCGGTGCTTCCGCCTGAGCTTGCGGGTGCGAGGACCGGAGCATGCCAGCATTCCTTGATGCCTCGCGCTTCCCATACCTTCGCTCCGGTGGCTTGATCCAGGGCGACCAGCGATTCGCTTTCCACACTCGCATTCACCAGCACGAGATTCTTGTAGAGCGTCGGGGACGCGGCCGAACCCCAGTTGTTCAGGCGGGATCCTACCTTCGTATTCCACATCTGCTTTCCGGCGTGGTCGAAGCAGAACACTCCGGACTTCCCAAAGAAGACGAACACATGTGTGCCATTCGCCACCGGGGTGGCGGAGGTGTAGCCATGATTCTCGCGGATGGTCGGCTGCTCCGGCAGTTCGGACTCCACCGTCTTGTCCCACAAGACTTTCCCAGTGGTCGCGTCCAGGCACATCACGTGCCGCACCAAATCCGACGCCGTCCCAACGCCGGCGGTGAGGAAGATCTTGTTCCCCACCACAATGGGACTGGAGGCGCCTTCGCCGGGCAGCGGTGTCTTCCACACGATGTTTTCCGTGTCACTCCAACTCAGGGGTAGGTCAGCCTCTGCGGCACCTTTTCCCTCAGGTCCATGAAACTGGGGCCAGTCCGCCGCAGGGGCGGGGAAGCTCCAGCCAAGTACAGCAAGCACCACCAACGAGCAGGCATGCGAATGCATAATGGCGATACCATAACAAAACCTGCGGCTTGCTGGCAAGGCTTTGCAGAGGACCCGAGCCAGCCCTTGTGTTTGCTAGGCTTCGCTACCCACCGCAACGGCCACCGGCTGCTTCATGCACAGCCTGCGGTGGCTGTAGAGGAGCAAGCCGGCGCTGAGCCCAAATAGAAGGCTGCCCCCGGCCATGGCTACGCGCAGACCGACAAGGTCGGCAATCTCCGATACCGCCAGCCCGGAAAAGGGCAGCACACCAAAGAAGCTGAGTCCCAGGATGGCGGACACCCTCCCCCGGATGGCATCCGGGGCGCGCTCTTGCACAATCGTATTGGCCAGGCCGAACATGGTGGAAGTGCCGAGCGTCAGGATGCTCATCGCGGTGATTGCCTGCCACAGGTGTTGTGCAAGGGCGAGGCTCAGCATGCACACGCAGACGACGGCTGCTCCCAAGCGCAGGTACATGGCACGGCGGTCCGATTTGATCGTCATCAGCCAGAGCGAACCGAGGAAGGCGCCGATGCCAGAAGAGGCCATGAGGAAGCCGTGCGACTGCGCATCAATCTGCAGCACGTGCCGCGAGTAAAGCGGCATGGTGATCATGAAGAAGGGGGAGATGCACGTGGTGAGCGTGGCCAGCAGCCAGATCATGGCCAGCGTGGGCTTGTCCCTCCGCACATAGTGGAAGCCCTCCTTCATTCCCGTCTTGCGCATGGCTTCCTCTTCATCCGTCCCGCGCGGGCGCGGGTGCAGCGAAATCATGGCCACGATGAGTGCCACGAAGCTCAGTGCATTTGCATAAAACGCGGAGGCTGTGCCCAGCTGTGCAATCAGCCAGCCGCCAAGGGCTGGTCCCGCGAGACGCGTGGCGTGGAAAGTGGAGCGATCCACCGCGATGGCCGCCTTGAGCTGGGAACGCTCCACGAGTTCCGGCACGAGCGCCGCCGCTGCGGGCATCTCAAAAGCAGTGCTGATGCCGAGCAGCACACCGGCGACCACCACATGCCAGACGGCGATCTGACCGCTGCCGACCAACCAGCCAATCGAAATGGCCAGCACGATCTGGACGACCTGCGTGATGATGAGGATGCGACGCTTGTCATACCGGTCCGCTGCAAGGCCACCGTGCATGGTCAGCAGCAGCATGGGGATGCCGGAGCAGAAATGTATCAAGCCCAGCGTGAACGCGCTCGACGTCAGCCCAGCCACTACCCACCCTTGGGCCGTCTGCTGCATCCATGTGCCCAGCATGGAGATCGTCTCGCCGGTCATGTACCGGCGGAAGGGGGCATGGCGCAGGACGTGCCAAGCCGGACCGGATGGGGAAGGGGAGTGCTCGCTCACAGAAGGGGTCGGCAATCTTGCGCAGAGTTCGCCGGATCAGGGATACGGCGTCCGAGCTGGGGCAGGCTGGACGAAGTCCAGGTTCACCACGTCTATTCGTGACGATGAATCATGTGCTCTGCGGCGAAGCGCACCTTGGGCAGGGTGGCGTAGCGGTCGCTTTCAGAGCGGTAGCCCGCGGGACACAGCACGGCGGCGGTGTATCCCTCCGCGGCGAGCCCGAGTTCTTCGTCATACTTGTGAGGCATGAAGCCCTCCATGGGGCAGGAGTCCACTCCCAGCACCGCACACGAGGCGATGAACTGGCCAAGCGCGATGTAGGCCTGGCGGATGGCCCACTCCGTCACCATTTGGCTCCGTGATCCCGTCACAATGTCCCCGAGAATCCCTTTGCGCATTTTCGCCAGGGAATCCGCCGTGCCACCGCGAAGCTGGATGATGCGCTCAAGAAATCGATCCACATGGGCCTCATCCATGGTCTTCTTCACACACATCACGACCAGATGGGAGGCGTCCGCCACCTGACGTTGCCGGTAGGTGAAGGGGACCAATCTCTCCCGCAGTTCCGGGTCCGTCACGACTACAAATTTCCACGGCTGCAACCCATACGACGAAGGCGTGAGGATCAGGGATGCCTCCAACGCCGCCCAGGTTTCCGCAGGGATCTTCTTCGTAGGATCAAAGACCTGCGTGGCATAGCGCCACTCAAGCGCCTCGACGAGCTGGTTGGGCGGGATGGGAGTCATGGAAAAGCAGAAGCCGGTTTGCCTTGTGCTGGTTTGCAATGCCTGAGCACGGGATTGACCATGCTCACGCACCCGGCCATCCGCTGTTAGCGCTCATCCACCGGCACCACCTTCTGGCCATACGCCTTTCCGACGTATTCGGAAAGCGGGCGGAAGAGGCGGTTGTCGCTCCACTGCTCCAGCACGTGGGCGGTCCAGCCGCTCATGCGGGAGATGGCGAAGATCGGGGTGAAGAGATCCGTCGGGATGTTGAGGCTGTGGTAAACCGTGGCGCTGTAGAAGTCCACGTTCGCGTTCAGGCCCTTCTGCTCGCGCATGATGGTGGCAATGCGCTCGGACATCTGGATCCACTTGGGCTCGCCCAGCTGCTCGGTGAGCTTGATGGCCATCTTTTGGAGGTGCGGCGCGCGGGGGTCGAGCACCTTGTACACGCGGTGGCCGATGCCCATGATCTTCTTCTTCTGCGCGAGCGCGTCCGCGACCCAGGAGTCCACCTTGTCGGGGCTGCCGATTTCCTCAAGCATGTGGATGACGCCTTCGTTGGCGCCACCGTGCAGCGGTCCTTTGAGTGCGCCGATGGCGGCGCTGATGGAGGAATACATGTCGCTCAGGGTGCTGGCGACCACGCGGGCGGTGAAGGTGCTCGCATTGAAGCCGTGCTCGGCATGCAGCACGTAGGCCACGTCCAGTGTCTGTTCAGCCTCTTTGCTCGGGACCTCTCCGCTCATGAGGTAGAGGAAGTGGGCGGCTTCGCTCAGGTCCTTGCGGATGGGCGGCAGGCTGAGACCCTGGCGGGCGCGATGGAAATAAGCGGCAATGATACCGATCTGCGAGACGAGCTTGATGGCCGTGGCCCGGTGCTCACCCATGTTCAGGTCATGACGCAGGGTGTCGTAACAGCCGAGCATCGACACCGCCGTACGCATGACGTCGATGGGTTTGGCGCTCTTTGGGGCGCTGGTGAGGAAGTCAATCACACCCTGCGGCAGTTCGCGCTCGGCACGCAAGGCGGTGGTCAGGGCGTCCAGTTCGGCGCGATTCGGCAGATGCTGGTGGAAAAGCAGGTAGACCACTTCCTCATAGCTCACATGGCCAGCCAGTTCGTTGATGTCATAGCCGCAGTAGAACAGGATGCCCTCCGCGCCTTTCACTTCACCGAGGCGCGTTTCCGCTGCCACCACGCCTTCGAGACCTTTGCTGACCAGTGCCATGTCGAGATTAGGTAATTAATTGAAAAAAGAAGTACACGACGTCGCGCCCGAGCCGCTCGCGCAGTCCCATCTGCCGCCGCTTGCTGGGCTTGTTAACGTCTAGGTCTGACGGGCTCAAGCGAAATTGCAGACTTCGCGCCAAGTGGAGTTGCTGAAATGAAACTACGATTTTTGCGTAATCGGAAAATAGGTCATGCCTGCCCGCCCGGCTTCCTCGACCCGCCGCCTCTGGACGGTGCTGGCAGGATTCGCCCTTGCCACAGGCGTTGGAGCGGAGGAACTCCCGCTGCACCAGCGCATTGACGCCTTGGTCGCGGCGACATGGGGCGAGGCGAGGCCCTCTCCACAGGCGGACGATGCCGAACTCCTCCGCCGCCTCTGGCTGGATTTCGATGGTGGCATTCCTTCGGCAGAGCAGACCCGGGCATTCCTGGCAGATACTTCCCCCGGCAAGCGCGCCGCCTTGGTGGAGAAGCTCCTGTCATCTCCACGCTTTGCCACGCGCATGGCAGATGCCTTTGACGTGATGCTCATGGAGCGGCGCGGGGAGAATGCCGCCTGGCGTGAGTGGTTGACCGCCAGCTTCCAGGCGAACAAGCCGTGGGACGCGATGGTCCGCGAGATCCTGGCCCCGGACTTCCAAGACGAGAAACTTCGCGGGGCAGGGTGGTTCATCACCCGCCGCTTGGAGAAGGTGGGCCAGCAGGACACGGACTACCCCGGACTCACGCGGGATGTGGGGCGCATGTTCATGGGTGTGGATCTCCAGTGCTGCCAGTGCCACCGCCATCTGACCGTGGATGATTACAAGCAGGCGGACTTCAATGGCCTCTTCACCGTCTACCAGAACCTGAAGCTCCAGCCTGCGGATGCGAAAATCAAAGTGCCTTGGGTGAGCGAGGGTGTCGTGGCCGCGCGCTATGAGTTCGCCTCGGTGCTGACCGGTGCCAAAGGGCAGACCGGACCCCGCGTGCCCTTTACCACGGAGGTTGCCATCCCGGCTTACACGGGGGACGAGGCCTGGCTGGTGAAACCGGACCGGAAGACCAAGGAGCTGGGGAAGCCAAAGTTCAGTCCGCTGCAGGAAATCGCCCAGCGTCTGCCCGCTCCGGAGAATGCCTTCTTTGCCCGCAATGCCGTGAACCGGGTGTGGTTTCTCATGATGGGAAGCGGACTGGTGGAGCCGCTCGACTTCATCCACAGCGAGAATCCCGCCAGCCATCCGGAGTTGCTTGACCTGCTCGCGAAAGAGTTTGCCGCCCACCGTTTTGACCTTCGCTGGCTCATCCGGGAGCTGGCCCTCACGGAGGTGTATGCCCGCTCCAGTGCCCTCCCGAGGGAGGCTGCGCCCAAGGCCGGTGCCGAGCGCACTTACACCACGGCACGAGAGCGGCATCTCACAGCTGCACAGATGACGCGCACCTTTTTGCTGGCTACAGGGGAGCTGGAGCGTGTCAGCACCGTTACCAAAGCCGAGCCGGAGAAGGATGAGAAGAAGTACACGCTGGCAGATTTTGAGAAAGCCTTTGTAGCCGCCCTCGCCAATGCTCCCAAGGAACCCGAGCTGCAGGTGAATCCCACCCTGCGCTCCTCGCTTTTCCTGCGGAATGGCGATCACGTGCTGTGGGCGGTGAAGCCGCGTGCAGGCAACCTCGTGGACCGCGTGCTGAAGCTGCCCACGCCCGAGGCCATGGCAGAGGAGCTTTACCTCAGCATCCTCACACGCATGCCGGATACGGACGAGAAGGCCCTCTTCGCCGAATGGATGGAGAGGCCTGGCGTGGAAAAGTCACTCGCAGTGGGAGACTTCGTCTGGGCTTTGTTGAGTTCCACCGAATGGTTTGTAAACCACTGAGCGATGAATGCTTCCCTCACACTTCTGGTTCTGTGGTTGATGATAAGTCCACTCGCGCGGGGCAGTGAGGCTTTGGTGGTCGGTGGGCTGTCACCTGACCAAACAATGAAGGTGATGATCCGTGCCACCGGCGATTTGCCGGCTGGCGAAATTCGGGCAGCGGACAAAAAGGAGCCTCTCTTCGAATTCGATGCCGGTGGGTACGCTTCTTTTGAGGCTGCCAAGGACAAAGCGTCCACGGCCGCACTGTGGCGTCCTGACAGCCGCGCCGTCGCCGTGATGACCAGGACGACGAAGCGCTCGACGGACGTGAAATTGTTCACCATCGCCGGATCGAAAGTCACCAAAGTTCAGATGCCGGATTTCTTTGCGGGCATCCTCAAGGACTTCGGTGTTACCGAGGTGTGGCGCTGTGCTTTTGAGCGCCCGCTGCGCTGGCTGGAGAATGGCGATCTGGTACTGCATGTTTCCGGTGACTGTGTCATCAACTCAGGACCGCAGGAGGAGAGGACAAAGTGGTTCGAATACGAAATCACCGTCTCCCCGGCTTCCGGAAAGATTGTCGATTCGAAGCAAACATTGGTTCGCTTGAAAAACGGATAAGAAGCCCGCTCCACCATCATGTCCTCACACCCACTTTGCACACCTCGTGACCACGCGTTCTCGCGGCGCGCCTTCCTGGGCACGGCGATGGGAGCGCTGGGTGGCCTGGCTTCACCCATCTTTGCTGCGGCCATGCGGCAGAAGGAGAAGCAGGTGCTTTTTGTGTGGCTGGATGGCGGCATCAGTCAGTTGGAGAGCTGGGACCCGAAGCCCTGTACAGAGTTCGGCGGTCCCTTCCGCACGATTCCCACTTCCGTGCCGGGCATTCACTTCAGCGAGCTCATGCCCCGCACCGCGAAACAGATGCACCGCCTGTGTGTGGTGCGCAGCATGTGCACGAAGGACAATGCCCACTCCTCCGGCGTGGAGCGCATCCAACGCGGCGACCCGGCGAATCGCGGCGTGGCCTATCCCTACTTTGGCAGTGGTGTGGCGAAGCTCATGGGACCCACGTCTACGAAGCTGCCTCCCTACGTGTGGATCAAGCCGGGGAGTGGTGGCTTCAAGCCAGAAGACGCCGGCTTCCTCGGCCCGAAGTATGGGGCGCTCGCCTTCGGCGATGGCAAGCCTCCCGAGAATCTCCTGCGTCATGCGGCCATCTCGGAAGATCAGGACATCGCTCGCAACGAACTGCGTAACCAGCTGGATCGGAAATACGCCGCGCGACGTGCGCCCCGCAGTGTGGAGGCGAATGCCAGCGTCTTTGACATGGCGACGGAGCTCATGAAGCGCGCGGATATCTTCGATACCTCCAAGCTGCCTGCGCGTGATGTGGAGCGGTATGGCAGGCACGACTTTGGCCAGCACATGCTCGTTGCTCGCCGCATGTTGGAGTCGGGTGTTCGCTTTGTGAAGGTCACCAGCTACGGTTGGGATACGCACGGAGACAACTTCAATGCCCATGCTGGCATGGTGCCGAAGTTTGACCAGGCCTTCGGTGCCATGCTGGAGGACCTCGCTGCCACAGGCTTGTTGGATCACGTGCTGGTGATTTGCCTGAGCGAGTTTGGCCGCACTCCGCGCATCAATGGGCATGTGGGGCGCGATCACTGGCCTGAGGCGTGGAGCCTCGCCATGAGTGGCTGTGGCATCCAGAAAGGAGCTGTGATTGGCGAAACCAATGACAAAGGCACCTTCGTGAAGTCGCAGGGACAGGACATCGGCGCGCTTGTGCACACCTGGTATCGTGCGCTGGGCATCGACTCGCAACGGGTGGAGTTCGACAACGCCGGCCAGCCTCTGCCCATCGCGCATGGCGAAATGGTCGCCATCAAGGAGGCTCTGCTATGAGTGACGCGACGGACAAACCCAAAGCTGCGGGCATCGAGCCGAAGCAGATCGCCGAGGTGAGAACCACGCGCCAGATCACCGCGTCGCGCTTCAGCGCGGATGGCACCGTGCTCGCTGCGGTGGGCTTTGACTCCGCCGTCTGGCGCTGGCGGATGAACGGCAGCGAACTGGCTCCCATGCCCTCACTCACCGGCCATCAAGGCTGGGCCACCGCGCTGGCATTTCATCCCACGCAGCCACAACTCTTCACCGTGGATTCATGGGGCAGCCTGCAGGCGCATGACTCGCACGAAGATACGCCCAAGCTCCTGTGGAAGAATGACAAGGGGCATGATGGATGGGTCCGGCAGATCGCCATTTCACCGGATGGCACCCGCCTCGCGACTTGTGGACGCGATTGCTTTGCTCGTGTGTGGGAGGCGGCGACTGGCAAGCTCGTCGCGGAGTACAAGGCACCCGGGGACCTCTTCGCCGTGGCATTCCAGCCGGATGGCACGGCGATTGTGTTCGGTGACATGCGCGGGCGATTTGAAATGTGGGACTTTGCCGCAAAGAAGACCGTGCGCACCTTCGAGGCTCCGGTGCTTTATCGGCTTGATCGCATCCAGGACATTCCCGGCCTGCGCAATCTGATGTTCCTCGATGGTGGCAAGACCCTCGTTGCCAGTGGCACCAAACCGCAAAATGGTGCGACGCCCCAGAGTTTCCCTCTCGTGCTCTTCTTCGATTACGAAAGCGGAGAGCTGAAGCAGACCTTCATCCATGGCACGAACAAGGAAGGCTATGTCCATGACCTCGTGCCTCATCCGCAAGGATATCTCATGGCGGTCACCTCCGGTTCACCCGGCAGCGGCATGCTTTTTCTCTTCCGCGCCGGGGAGAAGGAACCCTTCCATGTGAACACCAAGATGCCCAACTGCCATTCCCTGGCCCTGCATCCGGACGGCAAACGCTTCATTGTGACGTCGACGAATCGCGACAGCAATGGCAACGGTCGCAAGCTTGGCAAAGATGGCGAATACGCCACAAACACCTCGCCCCTGCATTTGTTCGAACTGCCGGGCTGATCTTTGCTTGCAAGGAGAAAAACTTGCCTGCATGAGTGAGCATGCTCGCATGGAATAAATTCGCCATTGGCATGGTCTGCTTTCTGGCTGCCTTTTCACTGCTGACCACCTCCGCAGGAGCGCAGCAACAGGTGACGGTGACCCTCCAGGCATACGAAGTCGCGCGGGACGATGCGGCGGCATTGCTAATCGCGCAGCCCGAGAAGCTCGATCCGGCGACCATGGTGCAAACCCTCTCCGCCATGAGTGCGAAGCAGGCCTCCAAGATTCTCAAACTGGGCTCTGTCTCTGGCCCATCTGGAGGTCGCTCGAAAGGCTCGGGGCCGGATGGCAGCTTCGAGGCATCCGCCACGTTGTCAGCAGACGGTCAGATCTTGGAACTTATCGTATCAGCTACCGCTGTTGATTTGAAGCTTGCGGCCGCCCTGATGATGCCCGGCAAGGGGTTTGCTTTTATGGGAGCCCTTGATCAGGGTGATTCTGGAAAAGTAGTCATGTTCTTTGTCCGCTCCTCATAGATTTCCGTTTTTCATCTCATGAAATCATGTCCTTTGCTCTTGTGGACTGGGCTCACCCTGGTTGCCCTTCTGCCCACGGTCTCGCTGAGTCAGCAGCCGGCCGTGCGGCCTCGCGCCTCGCTAACCCTCACGCTGCTGATGTACAAAATGGACAAGCAGACGGCAGACCAAGTGCTGGGCGGCCAGCAATCAGGCAGTGACGTATCCGAGTCGCATGGCAAGATGAGGGCTCTTGTTTCCTCAAAGAAGGCGACCCTCACTTCCATGACGTCTGTGTCAACGCGCAGCGGTAACCGCGCGTCGGGCAGGTCAGCCCAGGTCACCTTGTCGGTGGATCCCGTGATAGGCCCGGATGGCGTGCGGGTGAGCATGGCTGGCACCGTCACGGCTGGCACTCAAAAGCTGACCTTGCCGCTCACCATTCTCTCCATGGGCGACACGGCGATGGTAGGTCGCCTGGATGACCCTGCCACCGGAGTTTCGGAGGTCGCGTTTCTTCGCCTGCAATCCCAGTAGCGGCATCACCCCGCCCAAGGCTGCGGCTCCCAATCTTTCTTGCCAGCGCCGGCACCCACCAGTTCACCAGCCTCTTCCTCCTCCTCGATTTCCTCGAGCGGAGCAAAACGTTCCGAGCGGAAGCCCAGCTCCTGCTTCACGCTGGAGTGGGGATCGTCGGGATTGATGAGTTCCTTGAGCAGGAGCATCAAATCAAACTCGGCGCCGGTCAGCTTGATTTCCGCATCCTCATTCACCTCAAACTTCGGGTTGGAACGTCCCACGCCCACGGCGCGCACGGTATAGATCTTGCCCTTCTTCGGGAGTGCCCGGTACAGGTCATAGACCCACGGAGCGAAGTCGTCGTTGATGCACACCACCTTCTGGCCGGTCTGGAACATGGGAGATTCGTAGAGAAAAGGAAATTGGGGCGGTCCCTTTAGCACATCCGGGGCAAACGGGAAGTCTTGTTTCATTTTACATGCTCTTTACGACGCGCGCGCGTGCATTCCGGTAGACTGGCCCTATGAAAGCGAAGCTCTGGTCGATGATTCTAGGCGCTCTTGCCGCTTCCGCGGGTGCCCTGTGCGCGGAGGACCCCAAGCTCGAAGTGCACGAGTGGGGCACCTTCACCGTGTTGAGCGGCTCTGACGGCACCGCCCTGCAATGGTACCAGCCAGGCCAGGACCTGGATGTGCTTCCGGAGTTTGTCGGTGGCGGAATTGGTCCGTTTTCGAAAGGTGCGCACATCACATCCTTCGTGCGCATGGAGACTCCGGTTCTCTATTTCTATCCGGAAAAGAAGATGTCGGTCACCGCGGAAGTCTCCTTCGCCGGCGGCAGGATCACGGATTGGTTCCCTGCTCCCAATGTGCCCACAGGAGCCTCACACGTGTGGAAGGGCGAGCTCTTTCCGCCCGACGATGCGAACGCTCTCAAGCGCATCCCGGAAGTAAAAAGCCGTGGAGAACACTACCGCCATGCGCGCGAAGTGCCCGCTGCCTGGATCTTCAAGGGGCGTGCCTCTATGTACGAGAATCTCCCGGACGTGGATATGGACAAGGATTCCGACAAGTTCATCTTCTATCGCGGTACAGGCGATGCCCTGCCGCCCTACTCGGTGCGTGTGGATGACAAGGGCGTGTTTGAAATGAGACACACGACGGATGGAGATGCCATCGAGGTCGCCTTTGCGTTGTCCGTGGAGGGCAACCAGGCACGCTGGGCCCGCCTTCCCAAGCTGCCAGCCACGAACCGCGAAGACATGACCTCCTTTTCCGCGTTAAGTTACGTAGCTTTGGAAAAACCTGCGGTGGCACTGGACAAAGCCGAGGCCGAACTCCGCACCGCCATGGTGGAGGAAATGGATCGTGCCGGACTTACCCCTGAGGAGGCAAAGGCCATGGTGGCCACCTGGCAGGGGCATTGGTTCCAGGAACCGGGCGCGCGCGTGCTGGCCATCCTTCCGCGGAAGTATGTGGACGGGGTGCTGCCCCTGAAGATCACCCCCAAACCTCAAAAATTGGAGAGAGTCTTCGTGGCACGTTTTGAAACCCTGGCTCCCGCGAAAGAGGAAGCACTGCTGACGTTACTGAACCGGGATCTCACCGTGAAGCCTGATGCCAAGGAAGTCTCGACCTTCGCCAAACTGCAATTGGGCCGCTTCGGCAATGGTGCTCTCACACGAGTGCAAACTTTGGAGAGTTCCCGCCTCATGAGCCGGTACTGGGAGTTGAAGCGTTCCGCACTCGCCACCGAAGGCAGTGCCACGGCATCGCGATAGTCATGCGTGGGTGCGTGCCGCCACGCGGATGATGGCTCGCGTATTGGATGTTGCTGGAGTACATCGCTCCAGCACCTCCAACCGCACGAACCATGAGCACCGACTCCGCCAGACATCCCGCGCCGCCCAGCGCCATCCTGGAAACCTGTCTCAGTGTCTCGGATCTCACGCAATCCCGTGCGTTCTTCGAGGATGTCTTTGGCTATGCTGCCATGGTGGCCGATGAGCGCCTTTGTGCCTTCAATGTCGGTGGCGCCCAGGTGCTGATTCTTTTCAGCAGGGAAGAGGTGACCCAGCCGGTGCATCTCCCCTTTGGCACCATCCCTTCCCATGGGTCCCAAGGTGAATCGCACATCGGCTTCCGCATTCCCGCTGAAAGCCTTGATGAGTGGCGCGCGAGGCTGGAAGAAAGGGGCATCCCCATCGAAAGCACCGTTACCTGGCCCCTCGGTGGCACCAGCATCTACTTCCGCGATCCGGATGGTCATCTGCTGGAACTGCTGACACCGGGCGTGTGGCCAATCTATTGAGTGAGAACTTGGATGCGATTGCATTGAGATCCGGTCCGGCTGCATCGTACACTCCGGTCATGTCCTCCTCGCCACGTCCCTGGGTCATCGCTGAAACGAACTGGAAGCAGGTGAAAGCCACCCGGTATGAGGTGGCGGTGCTGCCCATGGGTGCAACGGAGGCGCATAACTGGCACCTTCCGTATGGCACGGATAGTTATCAAAATGATGCCATGTGCGCGGAGGCCGGGCGTATCGCGTGGGAGCAGGGAGCGAAGGTGGGCATCCTGCCAAACATCCCTTTCGGCGTGCAGACGGGTCAGCTCGACATCCCGTTTTGCATCAACATGAATCCCAGCACGCAACTGATGGTCATCAATGACGTCATTGCGTCACTGGTGGGCGTGGGCATTCCGAAGCTGGTGGTGCTCAACGGCCATGGAGGCAATGACTTCAAGCAGATGCTCCGCGAGTTGCAGGCGAAGTGGCCGCAGATTTTCCTGAGCACCGTCTTCTGGCCGAATGTGCATGATGGCACGGGCATCATCGACATCCTTGGCGATCATGCGGATGAGCGGGAGACGGCACTCATGATGCACCTGCATCCCGACCTGGTGTTGCCGAAGTCGGAGTGGGGGAGTGGCGAAGCCAACCCATGGAAACTGAAGGCCATGCGTGAGAAGTGGGCCTGGGCACAGCGTGCGTGGACGCAGGCTACGAATGACACCGGCAGTGGCGATCCCCAGCATGCTACGGCGGAGAAGGGGAAGGCGTATTTCGAAGCCATCACCACCAAGCTCGCCACCTACTTCGTGGAACTCGCTGCGGCGGATGTCAGCGCCCTCTATCAACGGGGGTAGTTGCCGTTGTTGTCCCGGCTATATTTTCACTTGTGGCGGGACGTTTGCTGACGGACACCCGTCTTCCCCATGGTGGATTCCTTCCAGTGCCGCCCTTGTCGAAAAACGTACTCTGCCTCTGAAGTGCAGGGGCGACGCTCATGTCCTGTATGCAAGGGACCCCTCATCAGCCAGCAGCAACTCGAGAACTATCGTGCCGCCACCCAGGCCAGTCTCGATCGTTTGAAGAACCAGTCCGCGCTGACGCTCGCTGGCGGCGCCCTTCTGGCCATGGCAGTTCAGATCGGGATCGATTTGTATGAGCACGATTCGGACTTCCGGGCGCTGACTTGGCTGGTCTTCGCTGGAAGCATTGCCAGCCTGGTGGCGGCAGGTCTGTGGTGGAAGACGGGAAAGCGGCCGATGATGCTCGCAGCGTCCGCAGTTTTCCAGGCTTCTGCCATGGTCTACGCCTTTTCCGTGTTCGCGTCCATGGGCCCCTTGCTTGAGCAATTGGGTGACTCTCGAAGGATCACCACGGGATTTCTCATACTGGCGTTTTCTCCTCTCGGATTGTCGCTGCTGGCCTGGCATCAGTACCGCAGCTACCTCAAGGTTTTGAAGGCTTGATGGTCGCTGCCGCTGCCGCTGCCGGATTCCTTTCTCCAAGCAACAAAAAAAGCCGCCACATGCCGTGGCGGCTTCCTTGAAAAAGCTGGATTTGAAATTGGAGAGCCTTACTCCGCCTTCAGCGTGCCCTGCATGATGAGGGCATGGCCGGGGAAGGTACAGATGTAAGGATACTCACCTGCTTCCGCGGGAAGAGTGAACTCGATGGTCTCAGACTGGCCGGGGTTCAGCAGCTTGGTATGCGCAAGCACATCAGTCGACTCGGGGATGAATCCAGCCGCCATCCACTTTGCCATGTCGCTCATCATGCCGTTGGAAGCGTCGATGAGGCGCTGCTTGGAGCCGATCTTGCCGAGGATGAAATTGTGCTGCAGCGGGGCGGTGGCATGTTGATTTTCGAAGGTCAGCTTCACTTTCTGCCCGGCCTTGGCGGTGATCGTAGTGGTTTCCCAGCTCATGGGATTGAGCGAGCCGGGGCGCAGGGTGACCACGAGAACGTCACCGGATGTGGCAACTGCGGGAGCGGCAGACGCAGGCGCTGCTGCCGGTGCGGGCGCAGCTGAGGATGCCGCAGCGGCCTCAGGATCCGCCTTGCCCTTCCAGCCTTGACCCAGTCCGCCGAAGAAAAGCGCACCGCCTGCGAGCAAGGCGCAAAAGGCAAAACCGCCGCCGATGAAGATGTTCGCGCAGCCCCAGAAGCCGCTGCTTTCGTGCTGGTGTTTGTCGTGTGGAGTAGCCATGAGATGATGAGGGCGCGCAAAGAAGCACACCCCACCCGCAGGTCAATCAGGAATGCCCCCTGGTGGTCCGCACACTCCGTGAGCGGTCAGTCGACAGCACACAGGTCAGCCGGGCTGCACTTTTGCCGCCAGGGCTTCTGCCTCTGCGTGCCACAGCCGGGCCAGATCCTCGTGGGCGGGAAGGTGTTTACGAAGCCAGTCCGCCTGTTCGCGGGCTGTGGCTGAAAGAAGGGCTGTCTGATTGGCAAACCGCGCGGCGGTTGCCGCCAGCAGCTCACGTGCTTGCACGGTGTCCAGATTGGAGGCCAGCACACGCACCCGTAGAGCGGAGGTGGCCACGTCGTCCGGCAAGTCTTGCTGGGCCTGAAACTCCCGGCGAGCCTCCACGGCCATGCCGAGTTCCAGATATCCCTCCACCATGGAGCGTTCAGCCAGGGCCTCATCCAGCGGCTCGGGCTTATCCTTGAGCACTGTGCCCTGGAGGCGTTGGGTGATGGCTTTGGGCAAGGGCGTGCCGCCTTTTTCCTCTGGATCCGGCACCATCATGTAGACCCAGCCATCGCCTTCCTTGTCCAGACGGTGCTTGTTGATGGCCAGAACGATGAACAAAGCCAGTAGCGCTACCGTGGACTCCAGCAGGAAGGGCGTGGTGACGATGCCAAACAAGCTCCGCATCGTGGTGAAGGCGACCTCACGGGCGGCTTCGCTGAAAACGAGGACCGCTGCCAGCGCACCGACTCCTATGCCAGCCGCAATCACCCAGAGATGCTGGTGGGAAGCCTTGGGCGCGGATGGTTCGGAGAGAGCTGTCTCGGGGGGCATATCAAACACAGCTTACTCTACAAGCTGTGCTTTGGGTACCTCGGAAACTTTGCGGCGTGAGGAAGTGACTTCGTCCGTGACGGGCAGGGCCTTCGGGGGAGTCACACTGGAGGGGCTGGCGGCGCGAACTTCTTCTGCGGCTTCCACTTCCAGATTCGCTCCGTACAGGGAGAACTCAGGCTCTTCCTTGCCAGTCGGTTCTTCGATTACGGTGGGATTGGTCACGATGGCTCCGGCAGCCGGGGTCGGCTGGGGCTCCTGCTGTGCGAGGAAGGCGTTTCCCAGCAGGACTCCGCCCACGAGCAGCACACAAAAGGCGCTGACGGTGGCGGTGATCATGGGGGATTTGTTGGACGCTACCGTAGTGCGGTCCTGCACCGGGTGCTCAGACTGACTCACGGCCTTCAGAGAGCCATAACTCTCCACCAGATAGCGGTAGTTCCTCACGCCACCGAGAGGGGGTGTCTTCAATTGCTCCAGCACCTCATCCGCCTCTACGCCAAGCAGATCCGCATAAGCCTTGAGGTGGCCTTTTGCGTAGGTGACGCTGCCGAGGGCGTTGTAGTTGTCCTCCTCCAGTTCGCGCAGCCGCTGCACCGGGATGCGTGTCCGGTGGGCTACGTCCGGAAGGGAGAGACCTCGCTGTTCACGCATCTGCTGGAGGCGTTGGCCGAGGGAGGGAGACATGGTGGGTTGAGGGGTTGGCGTTGACGATAACTTTCTGGAAGGAGCGTCGCAAGTTGGTATCGAATGCGGGGACCCTTAAGGCGGTAGGGGGTATACGATTAAGCTTCCGAACGGGACTCGAAATCCCGCCTTGGGCGCACCCTACACCCAAGTCCAAGTGTTCAAAAGCTCAAATATTACAACTCAACCAAAATTTCCCGCGGTTTGGCTCCGTCCGCCGGGCCGATGATGCCGCGCTGCTCAAGGATATCCATCATGCGGGCCGCGCGGGTGTACCCCAAACGCAGTCGTCGCTGGATATGACTGGTACTGGCCTTCTTCTCCGAGCGCAGCACCTCGAGCACCTTCTCCAAAATTGCTTCATCTTCGGGCGTGATGGCTTCGCTTTCGCCTTCATCACCCATTTCATCCGGGTCAGCCAGAACCGCTTCGAAGGACGGTGTGCCTTGATTGCAGGCATGGTCCACGAGGTTCTGCAGTTCGTCGTCCGTCACCATGGTGCCCTGGGCTCGCATGAGCTGGCTGGTACCCGGTGGGAGATAGAGCATGTCACCCTTGCCCACGAGCTTATCCGCGCCCTTGCGGTCGAGGATCACGCGGCTGTCGAGGGCACTGTTCACCTGGAAGGCGATGCGGCAGGGCACGTTCGCCTTGATGATACCGGTCACGACTTCGGCGCGTGGCGTCTGCGTGGCCAGAATGAGGTGGATGCCAGCGGCACGGGCCTTCTGGGCGATGCGGGCGATGGCGGATTCGATATCCGCCGGGGCTGTCTGCATGAGGTCCGCCAGCTCGTCTACGATCACAACGATGTAGGGGAGAGAATCCGGGATCTCCAGCTCGGGTTCCTTGTGGGGAGGCGGCTCGCTGTTGCCATCCCAGAGCGAACCCTTCGGCACGTAGTAGCCGTCTTCCTCGTCGAGCGCGTCCAGGCCATCCTTGTCCTCGATGGAATCCGGGTGAGGGTCACGCAGACTCTTCTTGGGCGAAGGTGCAGAGCGCGGGGCAGAGGGGGCACTGGCCTGCAGGGCCTCTTCCATGGTGGCGCCACCACCCACGCGCGAGGTGACCTTGCCAAAGCTCTTGCCGGGTCCGCGGCCGTTGAAACCGTCGAAGTTACGCACGCCCACCTTGGCGAAGATCTGGTAGCGCTTCTCCATCTCATTCACCACCCAGCGGAGGGCCAGGATGGATTGTTTGGGATCCGTCACGACCGGCAGGGCGAGGTGGGGCAGGTCCTTGTAGCCCTGCATTTCCACCACCTTCGGGTCGATCATGATGAAGCGCAGCTCGTCCGGCGCGAAGCGGCAGAGCAGGCTGGTGATGATGCTGTTGATGCAGACAGATTTCCCTGAGCCCGTGGTGCCGGCCACCAGCAGGTGCGGCATGGTGGCCAGGTCAGCGATGACCGCCTTCCCATACACGTCCTTGCCGAGGGCGAGGGGCAGCTTGGCCTTGCCGTTCTGGAAAGTGTCGTCCTCCAGCAGCTCGCGAATGGGCACCACGATCTTGTCGCGGTTCGGCAGCTCGATGCCTACGGTATCGCGGCCGGGGATGGGAGCGAGAATGTTGATGCGCTCTGCCTTGGTCGCGCGGGCAATGTCAGGCTCCAGGTTGGCAATGCGATTCACACGCAGACCTTTGCTGGGATATACCTCGTAGCGCGTGATGGCAGGTCCCTTCGTGATGTCTCCGGCAGTCACCTGGATGTCGAAGGTGGCCAGTGTCTCGATGATGATCTCCTGCATGTCGCGCAGGGGGGCTTCATCCGTGGGCATGCGGCTGGCTGCATCCGGGTAGTGGAGCAGGTCCATGGGGGGCACGGTGTAGTCCTTGTACCGCGCGGTGAGGCTTGTGGGCTTGGCAAAGGCAATGCGCTCTTCCTTCTGCTCCTGACGCTTCTTCCACACTTCGGCCAGTTGTGGCTTGGGTTTGGGGGGCTTCGGCGCGGAGGCATCGATGATCTTTGGCAGATTCTGAACGGAAGGCAGCTCAAGCTGGGTGTTCGCGTTGATCTCATCCGAGACCTCAGGCAGGGGCGACTTCTTTTTCCTGGAGGGCTTGCCAGCATCCGGTGGCGGTACAGTGAAGGGCAGCGTGGCCCGCTCTTCGGCAAGGCGGCGGCGCTCGGCGCGGCCTTCCCACCAATTGACCGCGGACTGCACCATCATGTCCTTGCCCTGGATGATGACCTGGATGGGATGCATCCCCGTGGCGAAGATCATGCCCACGAGGTAGGTGGTGCCCAGCAGCAGCAGCGAGCCGACCTCGCCAAAGATGTCCAGCATCAGCATGCCGCCCACCACATAGCCCAGGCCGCCGCCCGCTCCGTAGGGGGTCACATTCTTGTCATCCCACTGCCAGAAGGCCTGCAGATAGAAGATGGCCGAGGCGCTGATGACCATCAGGGCAAAGCCAATCCACGAGCGCAGGGTGATGGCTGCTGGTGAGGCAAACTTGCACACGCCGAACCAGGTGAGGCACACCGGGATGACATAGTTCGCTGCGCCGAACATCCAGAAGGTATAGCCCGCGAGCACCGCACCGAGCTGGCCGATGAGGTTATGCGTGGTGGCGGGAGCCGTGTCCGAAATGGCGAGGTGGGTCCAGGCAGGAAGATCCGCCGGCTCATGGGAAATCAGTGCCAGCAGGTAGAAGAGTGCGCCTCCCAAGAAGGCCAATCCCAAGGCGGCGTGCATGGCACGATTGTCCGCCACCGGCTCCGTGGTCCGGGGGTGCTGCTTGCGCGTGAGCGCGGCTGAGCGGGAGGACATGGGAGTCTTTCGGCTGCTCTTTTCCGGGGTTGAGGGAATAGTTGAGACTGGCAAACGTTCGACTTTACCTGATTTTTTTGAAAAACTCAACAATCTGTCGATTCGACGCCTTCATCGGGTGCGGCAATGCGCTTGGATGTGAGGAGGTCGCGGTGCGAGATTCACTAGCCTCACATTGCTTTCGCTTGACCCCGGTTGCGATTTTCGCCACGTTCTGATCCTCACTGAAAATTCAACCCGAACGCCCATGAAAAAGCCATTCATGCTCACGATGGCCGCCGCTTCGCTCGGCGGGTTCGCCCTTTTTTCCCCGACCTCTGCGTCCGCTGACGACAAGGTGGACTTTGCCAAGCAGATCCTGCCCATTTTCGAGGCCAAATGCATGAAGTGCCACGAAACGGAACACACCGACGATACGGGCCGCATCAAGAAGCCCAAGAGCGGGCTGGTGATGGACACCGCCGAAGGCCTCAAGAAGGGTGGCAAGGAGCACAAGGAAAAGACCCTTGTGGCTGGCAAGGCGGCAGACAGCGCCCTCTACACCATGACCACTCTGCCTATCACGGACGAAATGGTGATGCCTCCCGAAGGCAAAGCCGACCCGCTTACCGACGCGGAAAAGGAACTGCTGAAGAAGTGGATCGATCAGGGTGCTGACTTTGGCACCTGGACGAAATGGGAAAAGAAGAAGTAGTCCCGAATTCAGCAGACAGCTTTTCACCCACCCGGAACGCCCTTCCCACCGACATGGAAGGAGGGGCTTCCGGGTTTCTTTTTGCCTTCAGCCGAAACATGAGGACACCACGGTGAAAAAGACCTTGCGAATTATTCCCGCTCCGCTACTCTCTGCGCCCCTATCTCCAACCCTCCGAAGGTCATACCATGTCCCAGCATCGCAGTCTCAAGTCCAAAGGCGGTTCCGTCGGAACCAAGCGCAGCGTCCTCAAGCGTGGTGAGCGCGTGAAGCTTATGAAGGCTCGCGGTCAGTGGAAGGAAGGTCGCAGCCCCTACAACCTGCCCAAGACCAAGCCTGAGGCCTGATGGTGCCGGGCCTTGCCGCCCAACCTCATCACCACTTCTGATTTCAGCAGCCGCGGTGTTTCCCATCGCGGCTTTTTCTTCACCATCACCCTGACCTGACCACGCTCATGCGCCTGAACAAATTCCTCAGCAGTTGCGGCTTGGGATCGCGGCGAGGTGTGGAGGCCCTCATCCTCGAAGGCCGCGTCCGCATCAACGGCCAGGTCTGCACCGAACTCGGCACCCAGGTGGAATCCACCGATGAGGTGGTGGTGGACACCAAGAAGGTGCGACCGAACAAACCGGTCGTCATCGCCCTGCACAAGCCCAAGGGCTACGTGTGCACTCGCGATGACGAGCAC
Source organism: Roseimicrobium gellanilyticum (assembly GCF_003315205.1). Lineage (NCBI taxonomy): Bacteria > Pseudomonadati > Verrucomicrobiota > Verrucomicrobiia > Verrucomicrobiales > Verrucomicrobiaceae > Roseimicrobium > Roseimicrobium gellanilyticum. The sequence goes on from NZ_QNRR01000001.1 coordinate 223,896, forward strand.
GCACGTCACACGATCTATGACCTGCTTCCCGGCAAGCTGCGTTCCCTGGCGCACGTGGGTCGCCTGGACATGGATAGTGAGGGGCTCCTCCTCCTGACAAACCAGGGTGATCTGTCCCACCAACTTGCGCATCCTACGCACGGCCTCGAAAAGGAATACGAGGTGCAGTTGGAGAAGCCCTTCGATCCGGCGCTGCTGGAGAAGCTGACCCACGGGTTGCATATCGAAGAAGGTTTCGCCAAGGCAGAGCGCGCATGGATCATCGGTCACTACAAGCTGGGCCTCGTGCTGAAGCAGGGCCTCAAGCGCCAGATCCGCCACATGCTCTACCGTGTGGGCTATGAAGTGAAACGTCTCGTGCGCGTGCGTATCGGCAATCTTCCCCTTACCGGCATTCCAGAAGGCGGCTTTCGCGAGCTCAAGCCGGACGAGGTGGATCGCCTGCTGGTGCATCCCAAGGCCAAGGAACGTCCCACGCTCAGCAAGTCGCGCACGGCCTCTGCACGCAAGGCGATGACCGAGCGTGTGGAAAAAGAAAAGGAGATCGAGCGCAAAACCAAGGCGGCCGAAGCTGCCGGAAAGGCTGCTCCAGCCCGCGGCCGTAACCGCCCCGCCCGCAAGACCTCGCGTCGCGGGGGTGCACGTGGTGGGTATTGAGCCTGTGCATGGCGGGTAGGAAAACCCGCCGGGCGCTGTCCGGTCTGGAGACCCAACTTCCTCCCTGAGGCAAACCCCTTGTGCCTTTTGCGTCTTTTTGCGGCGAACTCTTCCTCCTTTGAGCGCTCCATCCAAGGCAGCGCCACTTTCCAGAAAGCCCCTCCACCCCTTTGGCGTTCATGCACTCCATCATGAACCGCCGTCGCTTTCTCCAGCAGTCCGCAGCTGCCACTGCCTCTGCATCCGCTCTCGGATTTCCTGCCATCCTGCGCAGTGCCTCACCGAACTCGATGCTGCAGGTGGCCTGCATCGGGGTGGCCCGCATGGGTGGAAACACCATGCGCAGTGTGGCCACGCATCCGAAGGTGAAGATTGTTTCCATCTGCGACGTCGATGCGAACCATCTTAAGGAAGCTGCCACGGGCAAAGGCTCGGCACGCGCCGGCGGGGTGGGTTTCCCCGATGCCTCGCAGCACACGGACTGGCGGCAGATGCTGCGTGATCACAGCGATAAGTTTGATGCCGTCACGGTGGGTACTCCAGACCACATGCATGCTCCCATGGCGGTGCAGTCCATGCGCCTGAAGAAGCATGTGTATCTTCAGAAGCCCATGGCGCCGACCATTCACGAGTGCCGCGTCATCCAGCAGGAGGCGGTGAAAGCGGGCGTGGTCACCCAGCTCGGCAATCAGGGCCGTAGTGGCATCGAGGCGCGCATGACGGTGGACCTGCTTCGCAATGGTGCCATCGGCAAGATTAAGGAGGCATGGTTCTGGGAAGGCAAGCCGCTGAGCTGGTGGCCGAAGAATGAAGAACTCCGCACGCAAGGCGACAACGTTCCCGCGGAACTCGATTGGGATGCGTGGATCGGCGTGCGCGAGCCGCGGCCCTATCTTCTGGACACCTACCATCCACAAACCTGGCGCGCATGGCGTGACTTCGGCGTGGGTGAACTGGGCGATATGGGGGTGCACTTCTTCGACGGTGTCTTTGATGCGCTGAAGCTGCGCGCGCCCAAGCGTGTGAAGCAGACTGAGACGGGCGCGATTGGCACCGGGTTGTGGGCGAAGAGCCGTACGGTGGAGTTTGAGTTTCCTGGAAACGAACTCATCGCGGGAGACACCTTCAAACTCACGTGGTGCGACGGAGACTCCGCCCGTCCCAGCCGCGAAATCCCGATGCCTGCCGCGCTCAAGAACTTCCCCAAGAGCGGTCATCTCTGGGTGGGTGAGACCGGCATGATCTTCAAACCCTACGGCCAGCGTCCTTGGGTGCTGCCGGAAGATTCGTTCCCGGCAGAGAAGTATCCTCGCGACTATGGCAAGCAGGACCACTACCACGATTGGGTGGATGCCATCCTGAACGGCAAGAAGAGCTGCGCGGATTTTTCACATGGCGGACCTCTCACGGAAACCGTTTTGATGGGCACACTGGCGGAGAACTATCCGAACCAGTGGCTCGAGTGGGATCGTGATGCCATGCGCATCACCAATATCGCCGAGGCCAACAAGCTGCTGAAGCGCGAGTATCGCGACGGCTGGAAGGTCGAGGGATTGGGCTGAGTGGTCCCTCCATTCAAAGAAGCCACCGGAACCGCGATCACCGCTGTTCCGGTGGGGATGATATCGCGTCGATCCTGCTGATCACAGCCGAGATTCTGGCTGCTGAAGTGGAGCCCAGGCGTGCATTTGGGTACCTAAGCACACTCATTATTATAGTTTAGCTGTGCATTTACTTTCTGCTTGCCAACCGCCTCAATTTCCAGCGATAGTCAGAAGTACTGGAATTTCATGGCTGACCTCGACCGCATACGAGTGCTAATCGTTGAGAATGAAGGTCTCGTTGGGTGCGATCTAGCCGCCACTCTCGAGAGGCTCGGCTACATGGTCGCTGGTCTCTGCCGCACGGGTGAAGAGGTTCTGAACACCGTGGAAGACCTTCGCCCTGATGTGGTGCTCATGGATGTGCAGCTCGGCGGGAAGATTGACGGCATCGAAACAGCCCGGGTTCTGAACAAGCGTTTCCCTGTTGCGGTGATTTATTTAACCGCGTGTGCCGATGCTGAGACGGTGGCGCGTGCGAGGGAGACGCATCCCTCCGGGTATCTGCTCAAGCCCTACAACGAGACCGAGCTCAGTGCCTCGTTGGAAATGGCAGCGGCTCGCAATCGCGAGGAGCAGCGGCGCAAGCGCTACGAGGAAAGCTTTTTCCATGCGTTCCAAAGTCTCGCCGATGGTGTCATTGGCGCCGATGTGGCGGGACGCATCCTCTTTGTGAATCCTGCCGCGGAACGCGTGCTCGGGTGGAAGGCCACAGAGGCCTCCGGTCGCATGCTGGCGGAGGTATATGCCATTCACAATGTCGAAGGCGAGATGATGCTCGTCCTTCCCGCCGACGACAAGGAGGACACTACGCCGCGCCAGCTTCTGCTCACCACGAAGGCAGGCGAGCGCGTACTCATCGAGGATCGGGTGACGTCCGTGCATGATGAACACGGCAGCGTGGTTGGGCTCGTGATTCTTTTCCGTCCGCTCTCTCCCGTGGAGAAGCAGCCTGCTGCCACACCACCTCCACCGCCGCAGGCGAATGGCTCCAACACGGCGCCCCTGGTGGATATCGTGGAGAGCATCTCCGATCCGCTCGTGGCGCTCGATGGTCAGTGGCGATTCACGTATGCGAATGCGAGCGCGACCAAACTGTTCCGGCGCGACAAGCGTGCGCTTCTTGGCCAGTCCCTGTGGGATGTGCTGCCGCCGAGCGTTCGTTTGAGCCACTATGAAGCGCTCGCCCGCGCCCTGCTGCATCGCGAACCGGTGACACGCGAGATCTATCTGGAGGAAGCGGCCGCGTGGCACGAGGCCCGCACCTATCCCTTCGCGAATGGGTTGCTCCTTCTCATCAAGGACATCACCACGCGGAAGCTGGAGGCGGAGCGCAACAATCGTCTGGATCGTCTGGAGTCACTCGGTCTGCTCGCACGTGGATTCGCCCACGATTTCAACAACCTGCTCACCGTGCTGCTGGGCAATCTCGCTCTCGCCGAGATGCGCTATGCCAATGCTGCCGACAAGCCGCCCGAACTCACCACGGCCAAGCAGGCCACGCTGCAGGCGCAGAATCTCGTGCAGCAGCTCCTGACATTTGCGCGCGGTGGTGCTCCCATCAAACGGCAGATTTCGCTCTCGGAACTGGTGAAGACCTTCTTCGAGCATCACGCCCGTGTGCCGCATGTGCACTACTTTGTGGAGGTGCAGGAAGATCTCCCTGAAGTGGCGGTGGACCCGAATCAGATCCGCCGCCTGCTGGGCAACCTGATCCGCAATGCGGAACAGGCCACCGTGCGCGGGGGCGACATCCATGTGCGCTGCGAAGTGGCGACGGAGGAGGAGATGTTCCCCCATGAGACACTTTCCGAGTCACCTGGCGAGTTTGCCGGAGTGACCTTGGAAGTGCGCGACGGCGGCGAAGGCATCGTTCCGGAGCATCTCTCCCGGATCTTCGAACCCTACTTCTCCACGCGTAAAGCGGAGAACGCGACCGGCCTCGGCCTCACGGTGTGTGAGTCGATTGCGAAGTCGCACGGAGGTACCATTTCGGTCAATTCCCACAAGGGCCAGGGCACCCGGGTGCGCTTCTTCATCCCCGTGGATGGAGATGCGGAGGAGGCGGATGCACTGGCACTGGGCGCCACCTTCACCTCACCCTCCATGAACTCCCGCATCCTCGTGCTGGAAGATGATCATCTCGTGCGCGCGCTCATCGTGCGCGGTCTGCAGACGCAGAGCTACGAGGTGGTGGAGACGGTGGATGGCAATGACACGGTGCGCCTCTACCAGCAGGCCATGCAGGATGGACGTCCCTTTGACCTCGTGGTGCTGGACCTCAGCATTCCGAATGGCATGGGCGGTCTGCGGACCATGGAAAAACTTCGTGCACTGGATCCGAACGTCCTCGCGATCGTGAGCAGCGGCTACTCCGATGATCCGGTGATGGCCCAGCCCGCCGCGTATGGCTTCACTGCGGTGCTGCCCAAGCCGTATGAGCCGGTGGAATTGATCCGCCTGGTGAAGAGCGTGCTGGTCTCGCGGATGCGGCCGGAGGTGTGAGTTGGAGAATGAATGTAGAAGGCTTCTCCAGAAGCCTTTCATTCAGACGCGCAACTCCTGCTTTCCCACCTTGGTGATTCTTGGATGTTCCTACTGCCGCGCCGTCTGTTGCTCTGTGGATGAAAAATGGATTGTGGGCACCGGCGGGCGTGAAAGGCTTCTGGAGAAGCCTTCTACATTCAGAGCTGCCGCTCTGTTCTACTTATTCTCCTTCACATGCTTTCTTACCGCCTCCACCATGGCAGCTGAGGCTTGCGGTGAGTTGGCATGCCCGCTGGGGATGTCGTCGTAGATCGCCTTCGAGATGGGCAAGGCATTGTAGGCGGCGTACACGCCCGTGGGAGGGCAGGTGGTATCGATGAATCCCACGGTGAGGTAGGCGCCTTTCGCCTTGGTCTTCGCGGCGAAGTTCACGTTGTCGAAGTAGCGCGAGGCTTCGAGCACCTTGGGATCGGGTTTGCCGTCGGGAAGATTCGGCACGATCTTGGGCCAGCCGTTCACGCGATTCACGATCACGCCGGTGTGGTCGCAGCCTGCGGGCACGCCGGCGGCGAGGAAGGTCACGCGCGGATCGATTGCCGAGATGGCAAAGCCCTGGAAGCCACCCTGGCTGCTGCCATACACCACGACGGTCTTGCCATCCCATTCGGGTTGTGAGCAGAGGAAGTCGAGGGCACGCACTTCGCGCAGGAACATGCCGAGGAAGTAGCAGGTCTCACGCGAGTCGCGGCCCACATTGCGGTAGTCCTTCAGTTCTGACTGCGCGAGTCCCGTGTAGTACTCCGGAGCTTTGCCATTGGGAATGCCGTGTGCATTCATGTTGAAGGCGAGCATGCCGTTCTCCGCCCATGATGCTGCGGCGGCGAGGCTGGAGGAAGAAACGCCCGCGCCATGCACCATGAGCACGATGGGCAGGCTCTTCGGCTTTGCATTGAGCGGACGGGCGAGATAACCGGACACGGGAGCGCCGAGAGCATCCACCTTCACATCGAAGGTCTCTGCTTTCTTGATGGTGGCGGGGGGCGGCACCGGCGTCATGGTGGCCTTCACCGGAACTGCGGCGAGTTTCTTCTTCTGGGCGTCCCAGAAGGCATCGAAGTCATCCGGCACGGGCAGGCTGGGTTTGATGAGTAGTGGATCCACGGCCGCGCCACCGAGTGAGCTGTGAACCTTGCCATCCTGATTCCAACTAACGCGGCAGAGCAAGAAGCCGGGTTCGTTCAGAGATGCCGTCGCCACGGCCTTGCCATCCACGAGCTTCCCCTTGCCATTGATGATTGGGGGCACGCCATCTTTGGAAATGCTCCAGGTGATCTCGGCCTCGCGCGGAGCGGGGGAGTCCTTCGCGAGCGCGATGGTGAAGTTCACTGGTTCGCCCGTCTTGTAGGTGGCGTTCTCCTTGTCTGCGCGCACTACGAAGGGGTTGAGAGGTTTCGCGGGCGCTACCGCAGCAGGGGTGACGGCTGCCGGCTTCGGCGCGGGTGTGGCTGGTGCTGCCGATGGCGCTGCTGCGTGAGCTGCAAGGGAGGTCAGGGCCAGGCTGGCTGCGAGGAGGGGAAGTCGATGGGACATGGTGCTGATGCCGGAGAAGTGGGAGTCGAAGGGAACGCATGCATGGCGTGTCTTCTTCACGAAGCCAAAGAAAATGATGCTGGGCTTTGGGGATGACGCAGGTGCGATTACCTTGATGCATGACGAGTGACCAGCCCCTGCGCGTGGAATTGAAGACTCTGCACCTTACGGAGCCCTTCCGCATCGCACACGGAGTCTCCACGGAGCGGCAGGTGTTGCGTTTGCATTGGGGGGATGCGGTGGGCGAGGCCCCTTTTGTTCCCTACTATGGGGAGAATCCGCAGGAGACGCTACGCTGGGTGCAAGGACTGGCATGGAGTGGAAGTCCCGTGCCGGAAGCGGGGCCGCGTGCCGGGCGACTTGCGCTGGATGTGCTGTGGCATGATGCGGTAGGGAAGCAACGGGGGCTTCCCCTCTGGAAGCTGTGGGAGTTGGATGCGACGAAGCTGCCGCCCGCGTGTCGCTCCTTCAGTATTCCCACGGACTTGGAAGCGTTTGCCGAGAAGGTGCGGGAGACACATCGTCAATTTCGTGTTCTCAAGCTGAAGCTTGGCAGTGGGAATGCGGAGTTCGATGAAGCCATTGCTGCCAAGGCGCGCGAAGCGGCGCCACAGGCGACCATCTTTGCGGATGCGAATGGAGGCTGGAGTGTGGAGGTGGCGGCTGCGATCATTCCGAAGCTGGCGCGGTATGGGCTTGCCTTTGTGGAGCAGCCGTTGCATCACTCCGGCGGTGTGGCGGCGTGGCGTGAGCTGCGACAGGTGATGCCACACTCACCATTGCCTATCTATGCGGATGAGAGCGCGCAGAGCTCGAATGACGCGCACGCGCTCTCCGGTTTGGTCGATGGCGTGAATGTGAAACTGCTGAAGAGCGGCAGCCTCAAAGAAGCGAGAGAGATGATCCACACGGCACGCGTGCTGAAGATGCGTGTGCTGCTGGGCTGCATGATCGAGAGCAGCATCGGTGTCACTGCCGCGGCGCATCTCGCTCCTTTGGCGGACCTGGTGGATCTCGATGGCCATCTCTATGTGGCCGATGATGACTACTGCGGTGTGAAATTCGGCAGTGCCGGAGAGGTGGTCCTGCCGGAAGGGCCGGGGCTTGGAGTTGCGGAGTCTTGAAGGCTCTTTTTGATGCGACAGGGATCACTGCTTCCTCTGATCCTGCAGCAGCTTCTCAAGGCGCTCCACGGACTTTTGCAGGGCTTCGAGCCTGTTTTCCACGGAGTGCAGTTTGTAGGCTTCGTACCTGGTGGATGGTCCCGTGAACATGCTGGCGACGTAGCCTGCCATCGTGCCAAACATTCCCACACCAAGCGTCATGAGCGCCACGGCAGTGACTCGCCCTTCGGTGGTGACGGGGTAGTAGTCTCCATAGCCCACCGTGGTGACAGTGCAGAACGCCCACCAGATGGCATCGGAAGGGTGACTGATTCTGGAAGAGGAATCCCGCTCAAACTCCATCACAATGATGGCGGCGAGAACGGTGCCGACGAACGTGGTGGTCGCGACGACCGCAAAGGCATTCTGTGCCCGGCGGCGATACAGTATCCGGGCGATGTTGCGCGATGATCGGACGACACGCAGAAGGCGCAGCACACGAATGAGGCGGTAGAGGCGGCCTGCACGGAAGGCTTCGATGACGGGAATGCAGGCCAGCAGATCCAGCCAGCCCCACTTCATGAACTCCAGCTTCGAGGATGCACGGATGAAGCGGCGGCTGAAGTCGAGGAAGAACACGCCGCACACGATCCAGTCTGCGTAGGCGAGGATGGTACGGGTGTCCTCAGAGAGTTTCAGGAGGTACTCCGCCAGCAGGGCGATCATCACATACACCGACAGCCAGAAGGTGACGATGTCCAGAAAGGTGAGTGCCTCCTGAGGTGTGTCAGATTTGGCTGTGGGCGGGGACATGGAGCGGCGGGGCAGCCCGTCGTCCTTTTAGTGGAACGCGTGGAAGAACACAAGGGAGAAGGAAGGAGAGCGCGGTGGCAAATGAAAGGCGGGTTGGGAAACCCGCCATCCACGGTCCGACCGGGAGGTCCGACTTCCTTGTTGGCCGCTTGGGGCTCGAAGCTGGGGAGGGAGGAGCTACTTCTTTTCAGCACCCAGTTCCACGCGAGGGAACACGGGTACTGGAGGATTGAGCTGGTGACCCACCGGCAGCAGGCCCCATTTCAAGTCACCCACGGTGAAGCCCTCAGGCAGGTGCCATCCGAGTTGCTCGCGAATCTTGGCGCACGCTTCAGGCATCACCGGGCTGAGAAGCACACTCACATGAACGAGCGACTCGGCCAGATGATGGAGCACGCTGTCTCGACGTTCCGCCAGCGCAGGGTCCTTCATCTTGAAGGGCTGCGTATGGTCGATGAAGAAGTTGGCGTGGTCGACGATCTTCCACGCCTCAGCAATGCCTTCGTGGATCGCCCAAGCGTTCATCTTTTCAGCGTAGCGGGCAGGAGCATCAGCCACCACCCTGCGGAAGGTCTGGTTCACCTCATCGTCATACGAGCTGGCGGTGATCACTCCTTTGGAGGCGTTCTGAAGCATCTTGAGCGTGCGATTGAGCAGATTGCCCAGGCCGCCTGCGAGCTCCTTGTTGTACGCGATCTCCATGCGCTCCTCGCTCAGGTCGGCATCATAGCCAGTAGCCATGTCCTTCATGAGGTAGTAGCGCAACCCATCCACGGAGAAGATGCCGGCCAGCGCGGCGGGATCCACCACATTGCCGAGGCTCTTGCTCATCTTCTCGCCCTTGATGTTCCACCAGCCGTGCACAATCAGGCGGGGGATCTGTTCATCGCTGAAGCCGAGGGCGTGAAGCATGATGGGCCAGTAGATGGCATGAGCGGGCACCAGGATGTCCTTGCCGATCACATGCGCGTCGGCGGGCCAGAGCTTGGCGAAGTCGGGCATGCCTTCGTTGCCCACCTCATCCGCGAGGTAGCCGGCGAAGCTGATGTAGTTCGTGAGGGCGTCGAACCAGACGTAGTTCACGAAACGCTCATCGAAGGGCAGGGGGATGCCCCAACTCAGACGCTCAATGGGGCGCGAGATGCAGAGGTCCTGGCCGCTTTCAAGGGCGTTCAGCACATCATTGGCGCGGAACGCAGGAAAGATGAAATCGGGATGACTCTTGATGTAGCTGCTAAGCCACTCGACGTGCTCGCTGAGTCGGAAGTACCAGTTCTCCTCCTCGGTTTCCACCACTTCACCCCACCACTCAGTGCCAAAATTGCCATCGGGACCGCGGTCCTTGTCCGTAAGGAACTGTTCTTGGCGCACGCTGTAGAAGCCCTTGTAACTCTGCTTGTAGAGCTGGCCGCAGTCATGCAGCTTCTGAAGCATCGCTTGCACGACCTTCTTGTGCTTCGGATCGATCGTCTGGGCGTAGTGGTCGTAGCGAACGTTCAACTTGTCCCACAACGCGATGAATTTCGCCGTGATGTCATCCACGAACTGAGCCGGGCTCACGCCGGCCTTTTCCGCGCTCTTCTGCACCTTCTGACCGTGCTGGTCGGCACCGGTGAGGAAGTAGGCCTCACGTCCCGCCAGGCGCTGGAAGCGCACCATCACATCCGCCAGGATCTTCTCGTAGGCATGGCCGATATGCGGGGGCGCATTCGTGTAATCAATGGCGGTGGTGAGGTAGTACGGTTTCACGGGGGGAGCAGGGTTGCCGGAGACCGCGCTGCGGTCAACTGGCAATCGCTCCTCAGTCGCGCCCGTGGGGCAAGGATTTACGGCTTCTCCTTCGGCTTCCGCGCTTCCTCCGTATCCCCGCCCTTGTCACCCTGTTCTTCCATCCACTGGTCCAGCTCGGCGCGGAGTTCGAGGAGGGCATCTTTGGCCTTGGGATCCTTGGCGAGATTGTTCAGCTCATCTGGATCTTCCACCAGATCGTAGAGCTCCTCCATGGGGCGGGTGTGGTAACGTTTCACCGTGGCGGCTGCCTTGGGTTCCTGTTTGGCGGCGGCTGCCCATGAGTCCCAGTAGCTGCGGCCGTCGCCTCCCTGGGCCTTGTCCACATGCGAGTGAAACTCGGCGTTCGGATTGAGATTGCGAATGTACTTCCAGAAACGCGTGCGCACGGAGCGCATGGGGTACTCATTCATCTTCCCATCGCCACTGTGGGTGGTGAAAATGTGCTCGCGCAGCCGGACATGATTTCCCTGGAGGATGGGCACGATGGACTGCCCGCTGAAGGTGCCGTCGGGGGGCAAGGTGGCTCCCGCGGCATCCAGGCAGGTGGGCAGAATGTCCACCCAACTCACCATGGCGTCCGACTTGGAGCCTGGCGCCACTTTTCCCGGCCAGACGGCGACGAAGGGCGTGCGGATGCCGGCGTCATAGCAGTTCCATTTGCCGAAGGGAAATTGGGAACCGTGATCCGCGGTGAAGATGAAGAGGGTATTTTCCCCCAGCAGCTTACGCGCAGCGTCATACACCAGGCCGAGATCACGATCGGCATTGCTCACGGCTTCCGCGTATCTCGCACGGGCCTGGCGGGTCTCGGGAGTGTCGACTTGCGATGCGGGAAGGGCCGCTTCTCCCGGCTGATAGCTGGTCTTCTCGGGCCAGGGCACGTGCGGCCAGTTCGTGCCGACTATGAGACACAGCGGTTTTTCAGAGGTGCTCTTTTCCTTCTGCCGATTCTCCAGCCAGGAGACGGCAGCCGTGATGCAGTTGTCTTCGTGGTACTTGAAGTGGCTGGCGTGGTCAAAGCCGTACTCCTTCACCTGCGCATAGTGTGCGGTTTTTCCGATGGCGGCAGTTTCGTAACCGGCTTCCTTGAACCATACGGGCCACTTCTTGTGCTCCGGGTCGGGACGCTGGTGATTGAACATGGAGCCATTCCGCGCCGGATACAGACCTGTGAGCAGCGCGGCACGGCTCGGTGCGCAAGAAGGAGACGCGACAAACGCGAGGTCGAAGGTCATGCCATCCTTCGCGAGTCGCTCCATGTTTGACGTGCGGATGCCGCTCTTCGCATTGTAGATGGAGCAGTCACCCCAGCTCAGGTCATCTGCGAGGAAGACGACGATGTTGGGCTTCGCTGCTCCAGCGGTGGTGAAGCTGGAGACCAGACACAGCAGGACAAGCAGAAAGCGGCGCGTCATCATGCTCAGGATTTTGGCTCCTCATTCCTCAGTGGCAAGACCCAGATGTTCCGATAGCGCACGGGGTTCAGGTGGTCCTGCAGGCTGATTTGTCCTTCCATGGTGCGGGTGTCGAGCTCCACCTTGTCATGCACGACCACGCCATTGTGCTTCACCGTGATGCGGGCTTTGCGCACGACCTTGCCATTTTCTACCTTGGCGCGCTCGGCGATGATGTCATAGCTCTGCCACTCGCCGGGTTTCCTGGAGGCATTCACGGTGGGAGGATAGTGACCGTACAGAGAAGCCGCCTGACCGTCCGCGTACGTTTCGTTTTGATAGGAATCCAGCACCTGAACTTCCGGGTAGCCACCGAGGTACACGCCGCTGTTCCCACGGCCCTGCCCGTTGCCGACCACTTCCGCTGGGGTGGCCCACTCGATGTGCAAGTGAACGTCTCCCTTGATGGTGTCCTTCGATTTCAGTGAACCGGAGCGTCCCACGATTTCCATGTAGCCATCCTGAAGCTTCCACTTGGGTTCCGCGCTTTGGTCCGGAGAATCTTTTCGCGGCGAACTGCTCCATTTGGAAAGGTCCTTGCCGCCAAAAAGCACCAGGGCCCCTGCGGGTGCAGGCACCGGTTGACCGTCGTACTTGGGCTCTACCACTGGCGGCTTTGGCCGCGTCATGCTGTGCACCTCCCACTTGCCATCCGGGGTCATGCGCTTTTCTTTTTTCTCCTGCGGCTTCTTCTCCTCCTTCGTGGCCGGGGTGGGAGACTGTGCGAAAGCGTTTCCCAGCAGAAGTCCTGAGCACGCGATGCCCATGATGCTGGCCTGAAAGTGAAATGCCGAAGCTGCGAACCTGTTCATAGCGGCTCATTCAACGCCGCGGCACTCGCGAAAAAATCACGGACCTGCCTTCTCGAACCGTACGGAGAAGACTGGAGGCAGTTCCGCGCTGAGGCGCGTCCAGGACTCGCCGCCGTCCTCGCTGAGCCATACCGAACCAGTGGTGGAGCCCATGGCGAGTGTGCGTCCATCCGGAGTCACATCAAGGCAATGGCGGTAGATGAGGTGATAGGCATGCTCCTGTGGCAGTCCCTTGCGCAGCGGTTCGAAGGTCTTGCCATCATCTTGCGTGCGCATCACGCACAGGGCGCCATTTACGGGCACACGCATGTCATCCTTCACACCGGGAACGAACCATGCCGTCTCCGGCTTCTGCGGATGCACAGCCACGGCGAAGCCGAAGACAGCGGGGTTCCCATTTTCAAAACGCTGCCAGGTGCGTCCACCATCCTTGGAGCGGAAGATGCCGCAGTGATGCTGCATCCACACGGTGTCCGGATCAGACACGCAGGCATCGATGCGGTGAGGATCCTGCCCATCCAGATCCTCCTCCTCGCCCGGAGGCATGAAGTCCGCGAAGAGACCCTTGCCATAGCGGTCCCAGGTTTCGCCACCATCGAGCGTCTCCCACACGCCGCCGCAGGAGATGGCGAGCACCACTCGCTTGCTGTTGCGTGGGTCCACGCAGATGGAATGAATGCCCGGCCAGTCGTAGCCACCGCCAAACCACTTCGCGCGCTCGGGCCGGTTCCACAAGCTCTCCACGAGATTCCAGGTGGCGCCACCGTCGGTGGACTTGAAGAGGCCGCCGGGAATGGTCCCACACCATAATACACCCGGTTCATCCGCGCCGCCCGCTTCCAGCGACCAGATCTTTTCCAGATTCCACGGGATGGGCGTCTGGCGCATGGGACAGAGAATGTCCGGTGTTCCTTCAGGCTTGGATGGATAGGCGGGGCAGGCGCGTTCTTCCCACGTGGCGCCGCCATCGGAGGACACATGCATTTTGGTGCCGAAGTGGCCGTGCTCCACCGCGGCGTACAGCTTATTGTCACGGGCATCCGGCAGCAGCATGGGAACTTGCACGCCGAGGAAGGAACTGCGGGCCACGCGCCAGCCACTCCCATTCTTCTCGATGGCGAAGTGTCCTTTGCGTGTGCCGAGGTGAAGCGTTGTGCTCATGATATTGGCTGGGGGAATTCAACCGCCCGAGAGAGCTTGCATGATGAAAATTTCCGAGTCTGCCCTCACGGCATCGGAGAGTGTCCGGCGATCCTTCACGGCCGTGCCATCCACGAATACCACCACGTGATGCCGTACGGCGCCTTGATCATCCAGCACATAACTGCGCAACCCCGGTTGCTTTGCGAAAACGGCTTGCAGAGATTCTCCCACGGTAGAGCCCTCCACCCGGCATGCTTCCGCCGAGGTCTGACGTGCGAGATTCGGAGTGAACTCCACGAGGGGCATTGGACGTGAGCGTATCGAATGTCTTCGCGCGGCACAAGGCCGCAGGTGGGAACATTTCGACAAGGGGGATGTCTAGGCCCTTGCTATCATCTGCAGAGGTGGTTCCGCATTGCGATCGCCTGCGAGTGGCACGAACCATCGTGGCGTGACAGAGGCTGGTGTGCCGCCACTTTTGCGTGTGACCAGCGCCACATGATGCTCTGGCTGCGCTTGCATGAGATGAAATTCCCAATCGCGTGGCTTGTCTTCCACCTCCGCAGGGCATCCGAAGTGAATCGAGGAGCCATTGACGAAGAAATTCAGCTTTTCCACGGGCAAGTTGAGCCCCAGTCCACGTGCTTTGGTGAATGCCTCCTTCAGCGTCCAGAGCGAGAGGAATTGCTTCCGTTGCATTGCCGATGATGTCGATTGAAAGCGTGCCAGCTCCGCTGGGGACATGATGCGTGGCGCCAGGATGGCCGTGTCGAGCTTTCGACTTTCTGCCTCCGTATCGACCCCAATGTCTGCGGATGACGTGATGGCGCAGACCGCGAGCCCGTGTGTGTGGGAAAGGCTGAAGCGCAGATCGTGGATGCCATTTTCCGGCACCACTTCGGGACGTCCATAGGCATTGGATCTGAAGACCCATGCTACGGGAGGGACCTCTGCAGATGTGAAATCAGACAGAGCTGTCCGCACCAGGGCGTGTGAGATCAGAAACAGCCGGGCGTCCCGCTCGAACCTGAAGCGCGCGTGGCGGGTTTTCTCTTCGTCATCCAGCAGGTCATGACAGCGCGCCAGATGATCGGCATCGGTGACCCAATGGGGACGGCACAGGTACAGGTGAATGCGATCGCCGCTCTCGCTCATCGGCGGCTCTCGGCCTGCACTTTTTCGAATTCCCTGCGGGCAAAGGACTTGAGTTGATCCTCGGACACATTCGGATTCTGCTCGCGGTACTGGCGTACCGTGTCGCGGAACTTATCCCGCGCGCCGTCAGGGAGTGAGTAGTACTTCTCGCGGCCGTCATCGCCCAACAGGGAGGACGTGCGGAAGCGGGGATCAAAACCTCCGGGAGGAGGCCCGCCTGGTCCTCCGGGACCGACTCCTTGTGGGGGGCCGGGTTTCTTCGCGCCGGGCGTGAGTTGAGCCTCGCCGTAGCGCACGGTCACGATCTCGGCGCCGGCCATGATCTTCACCTCAGCGCGTTGCAGATTCTTGCTGGCGTTGGTTTCTGCAAGCTTCCAGCCTTGGGCGTTGGGCTCCTCAGAGACGACGAAGCTCTGCTTGGTCTCGCGATTCAAGATAGTGGCCACGGGCTTGCCTTCCACATAAGCCATGCCAGTGAGAGCGAGCGAGTCCGAAAGATTCAGCGCGCGGGTGAATGGCGGATTCGTCACGAGGGACTGAACTTCCTGCGCGTCCAGGGGTTGGGGCAGATCCGGGTCTGCTTTTGCGACAGTGGGCGTGGCAGTTGTGGGAGCGGGAGCGGGAGCCGCAGGTGTTTCGCCCAAGACAGAGAAGGGGGCACCCAGAGAGAATATCAGGGCTGCAATGGTGTGTCGCGGATCAGGCATTCCGGAACCTCCAGAGGAAATTGAGAACGGAACCATCATGAGGCTTTGCACCAGTGCTGTAAAGCACAATGGCAGCACAGGGAGCACCCGCATTTACCGGTAGCGCGTGAGCGCCTCCAGGAACTCCTTCGCTGTGGCATGGGCGGGCGAGGCGAAGAAGCCGCCGGCAGGCGCGGATTCCACGACCTTTCCCTGCTCCAGGAACAGCACCCAGTCCGCCACCTGTTTCGCGAAGGAAATCTCGTGGGTCGAGAGCACAATGCGCTGTCCACCCTCGGCGAGTTCGCGGATGAGATCCAACACGTCCTGCGTCATCACCGGATCGAGCGCGGAAGTGGGCTCATCCAGCAGCAGAAGTTTCGGGCCGGGGGCGATGGCGCGTGCCAGGGCCACGCGCTGCTGCTGGCCGCCGCTGAGTTCGGCAGGACGCTTGTCCACGTGCGTGGCGAGCCCGAAGCGTTTCAGCACTTCGAGGGCGGTCGCACGGGCGGCATCGGGTGACTTGTCATGCACTTCACGCAATGGGAGCGCGACATTTTCCAGCGCGGTGAGGTGCGGGAAAAGGTTGTACCCCTGGAATACGAATCCGTTCGTGCGACGCTGGCGAAGTGTGGCTTGCTCCGTCCATTCCAGTGCGCGATCCTGCACCAGCACCTGTCCAGAGTCTGGAGTCAACAGTGAGCCCAGCACGCGCAGCAGGGTGCTCTTTCCACTGCCGGAGGCGCCGATCATCACCAGACATCGTGTGTCGGCCGGCACCGTGAAGCTCGCGCCATCCAGCGCCGAGTGCACGCCGTAGCGTTTCACGAGGGAGCGGGCTTCGAGTTTCATGGGTGGGAAAAGAGCAATCGGTGTTCAGTAACCAGTGGTCAGCAGGTAGTAGTCCGTAAATGGTAAGTGGTGATGGGGCTCTGGCACGAATGGGATGTGCTGGTGTCTACTGACTCATTACTTACTGACCACTGGTTACTGAATACTGGGCACTTTTGCCCTCAAGTCTCATACTTGTACCGTTCCTCCAATCTCCGTGCCCACCAGGAAATGGGCAGTGTGAGGACAAGATAGAGGAGGGCGAGCGGCACATAACCTTCCAGTGCGGTGTAGGCCTGGGCATTGGCGGAGCGGACCGCCTGCGTGAGTTCCTGCACGCCGATGACAGAAAGCAGGGATGAATCCTTCACCAGTGACACGAGCTGACCCGCGGTGCCCGGCAGCGCACGGCGCAGTGCCTGCGGGAAGATGACGAAGCGCCAGGTCTGGTAACGATCAAATCCCACAGCACGCGCTGCCTCGATCTGGGAGGCGCCGATGGATTCCCAGGCCCCACGGAAGATCTCCGCGAGGTACGCGCCCTGAAACAGGGCCAGCAGCACCACGGCCACGGGAAGCGCCTGATGAATGCGGAAGGCGTTGGCCACACCGTAGTAGCCCAGCAGCAGGAGCACCAGAAGAGGCATGCCGCGTATCAGTTCCACCACAGCACGGGAGAATTGCCTCACGGGGATGAACGGACTGCGCTGTCCCAGCATCAATGCCATGCCAATGAGAATGCTGGCCACCATCCCAATGATCGAGATGAGCACGGTCGTGCCCCAACCCTTCAAGATGAGGACACGCCTCAGCCAGATGGCATCCCACTGCCAGCGGTACTGGATGATGGCAAATACACCATACACCACCAAGATGCAGGCCGCGCTCAGCATCAGCGCCCACGCCACCTCGCGCAGGAGCGGGCGATTGGCGGTGGCTGGATTCATGCGTGGTGTATTGCCCGACCGCGTGCTGAGGTCAATCAGGGATTGCCATCCTCCAGCGCGGGTCCGGGCATGGCAACGGCCAGGGCGTTGCGCTCGATGCCGCGCCGTGGATTCATGCGCGAGGCCAGCAGGAATCTGCGCAGGCCGTCGGTGATCGCGGCGGCTATCTTTTCCTGATACGCCTCATCCTCCAGGCGGCGGGCTTCGGCGGTGTTCGTGAGGTAACCGCACTCAATGAGCACCGCAGGGCACTCGGTATTCATGACCACGAGGTAGTTGCTGTCACGCGTGCCGCGGTTTTCCGCACCGGTGGTCGCTTGGATTCCCTTGTGCAAGATGTCCGCCAGCCATTCGCTACGCCGGTCGCGAATGGCTTCATCCTTGGGCAGGTCCAGCCGTTCACGCAGGCGCATCATGTCGCCCAGACGCTTGCGGGAGCAGTAGTAGGTCTCCAGTCCCGAAGTGTTTCCGGTGGTGGCGTCCGCGTTCAAGTGGATGCTCACAAAGGCATCCGGCTGGTGGCGGTTCGAAAAATCCGCCCGCTTCTCCAGCGCCACGTAGGTGTCATCCCGGCGGGTCATCAGCGTGCGTATGCCCGCGGCGGCGAGATGCTTTTCCACGCGGCGGGTGATGGCGAGGGAGAGGTTCTTCTCCAGGATGCCTTCCCCCTGGGTGCCTCCATCGATTCCGCCGTGGCCTGCGTCCAACACTACGGTGAATTCCTGCATCACCAGCGTCACATCGGAAGGCTGGTAGGCAAGTGAGGCGGCTTGCTTTGCCCAGATGCCCGGCACTTGGGTCAGGCACAGCAGCGCGCCTGCACTGGCGGCATAGGAGACTGCATAGCGGATGGCCGTGACGGGGCTCATGTCTCTACTCTGTGAGGAGAAACCAAGCAATGCTCAGGCATTGTGAAATTTCCAGTAGATTTAATGATAAATATTTGTAAATTGCGGGCATGCGCACGCTTTTCGAGAAGAGCGGGGGCGGCATTGCCCTCATGAGAGTCCTGCTGGGTGGTTTGTTGCTTGCGGCGTGCAGCGCCACGCCCTTGTTCGCTGCGGCTGCGACTCCCACCTCGAAGGGGAAACCCCAGAAGCCGTCGCCTGCCTACGTCGAGCACAAGGTCACCCGTGGCGAGACGCTCTGGCGAGTCGCGCAGAAGCACAAGACCAGCGTGGGTGCCATCATGGACTACAACCGCATGTCTGACCAGACGGTGCGCGAGGGCATGACGCTGCGCATTCCCACGCCCCAGCCCCAGGATGCCAAAGCGGCACCCCGCCAGAATATCCACATGGTGAAGAGCGGCGAAACGTTCTGGAGCATCGCGGAAGACTTTGGCATTTCTCCCAGGTCACTTGCCCAGGCGAATCCCAACGTGAATCCCAACAAGATTCACGAAGACATGGAGCTGGTGATTCCTGCCGAAGAGCGTCCTGAAGTACCTGCTGCCAGTGCAGGCAGCGGTGCTTCCAGCACTCCTGCCGCACCCACGCAACCGGGCATGCTGGCGCACAAGGTAGAAGACAACCAGACCTACTACTCCATCGCCAAGCAGTATGGCGTGACCATGGAGGCGATGGTGGCGGCCAATCCCCAGGTGAAGCCCGAGCGCTTGCGCCCCGGCATGACGGTGCAGGTGCCCATGAAGACCACGCGCCCATCTCCTCCGCAGGAAAGTCCCAAGCCGGCAGCGCCCAGTGGCGCCACCGTGGCTGGTGGCACCGGGCGCACGTACAAAATTCGACCTGGGGATACGATGGAAGCCATCGCGAAGAAGCACGGGGTGTCTCAGGAGGCCCTGCTCAAGGAGAACAAACTCTCCGCGAGTGATCCATTCTACGTCGACGATGTCCTGAAGATCCCCGCGGGTGGCCAGAACACAACTCCGCGCTCAACCTCCGGGAGCAAGTCCGTGGTGCAGCCTGGTGAAAAACCCGGCAGCACTCCCACGCCTCCGCGCCAGCAGCCATCACAGCAACAGGAGTCTGAGCCTCCCTCAGGCAGCAGGGCAAACAAGGGCTCCGTTCCCGGCTACATTGTCAGTGCCGGAGAGGACATTGGCACCATCTGCGATGCGTTCGGCATCACGCGGCAGCAGCTTTTGGAATACAATCGACTGCCGTCGAATGCTCGCCTGAAGACGGGGGATCACATCATGATTCCGAAGATGGGAGAGTGATCGTGGTGCATGAGGAGCAGGGTCCGAGGCAGGGCCTCACCTCGGGAGGCAGTTGACAGCGCCGCCTCGTCACACCGCTCACTGCCGCGCTGCTCCCGGTACCACGCGTAGCCAGGTCTTGTCGGTCCAGAAGTCGCCATTCCACAAAGCCAGTGGCTGGATTCGCGTGTAGAAGGCGTCCCGGTCAAAGAGGATCTCTGGCACGTACCGGGAACCGACTTCGGAGAGCAGGGGGGCCTTTCTAGCGCCGGTGGTGCCTTCGGTGGATTCCAGGAGATACTCCTCGCCTTCCAGTCGCACGATCACCCAGGCGTGGCCGCCGCGCTCGGCGTAGCGCCCCAATGCCACACGAGCCTCGAAGCCACGGGCCAGCAGCCAATCCGCCAGCAGGATGGCGGAGTCCTCACAGTCACCGCGGCCCAGCGCCTGGGTTTCGCGGGCGGTTTGCCAGGCATCGTTGTCGTCCGTGCCTGTGTCCTGGGTGTACTGACAGCCTGCCGAGACCGCACGCCAGATGGTCATGAGTTCCGCCAGGCGCGGCTGATTTTCCGGGTACATCGCGGGAGGTTCGTAGCCTTCGAGGAACTCATTCACGTAGCGGTATTGCCCGTTTGAGCCGGAGGCCACCATCGCGTACATCCGCCGGCATCCACCACACTCCAGGGAGAGACTGCGGGTGTGGCGGGGGATTTGGCAGGCTTGCTTCCTGCCGCAGAGGGTGCACTCGCTGTAGAAGAGGGACTGCCTGGAAGCATTCAGTGCTTCCGGGGTGAAAGCTGGAAGCCGCTGGCCGACCACCAGGCAGCCGTGCCATCCCAAGCCTCCCCACGAGGGGCGGACTGTCAGTGCGAGGTGGCTGTAGCTCTCCCCGCCGATCTCGGGCCACGTCTGCAGATTCGTGGCGAGTTCCTTCTCGGTGGCGCGCCAGGTCTGAAGTGCGGCCATTTGCTGATACTCGGGGAAAACATTCTGCGCGTCGTGGATGAGCGCATTCATGTCCTGGGTTTCATGTTCCATCCGCTGCCCGAGCCATTGTTGGAGCCTGGCGTCAGGCTGAATGTCGCCCACCCGCATCTGCTGCCGTGTCTGCTGAAGGCGTGTGACGAGGTCCTGCTCCAGCTCCGCAGTTTTCCGGGCGTCTGCGCCCCGCTGCTGCCACCAGGTGCCTACGCTGCCCGCCAGATTTGCGCGCCACCCCAGTCCCAGCAAGGCGAGAAGAAGGACGAGGATCAGGAGCCGCATTATTATGGAAATTAACGACAGGCGATGCAGCTCCGCAACTCCAGGGATGGACTCGGAATTGGCTCCCAGCGAGGAACCTGCATCCCGTTGCCAAAAAAAGCGCTGCCCTAAATATTTTTTTGCAACGCGCTCAATCCCTTGGTGTTCAAACCAAGCGTCCGTCGCCGCTTCAACCGCTGGCCGTGAAGCGTGCGTTCCTCCTCAGGGCCCGCTCAACCTCAAGCATTTGCACGCCATGCCGCAGGTTGCTTCGCCATTGTTGTCCGTCCTTCTCGAGGCCAGAGAACTCCTGGCCCGCCCAGGAAATGAATTTGCCTGGTCCAAGTGGAAATCGATGGAGGAAGCCTTGGGTGAGATGGATCGACACATCGCCATTGTGGATCAGGGGCAGCCACTGGAAAAATTCCGGCTGAACCTCCTTTTTGCCCCCACGGGCAGCATTCAGGAGGTGAGCATGAGCAGCGGGTGGAGCCGGCAGTTCATGGACCTGGCCACCCGCTTTGATGATGTGATGGGGCGCGGCTGAGTCTGCCCTGTCCACGCTGCTCTACCAAGTGTAGTGCACCGTGTAGGTGAGGGTCTTTTCCTCGTCCGGCTTCAAGGGGACGCGGTACTCGATGGTCTGGGCGTCCTTCTTGGTGAAGGGAATCGAGGGCTGGCGGATTTCCCAATTCACCCAGCGGAAGAGGTGCTCCACTACGCGGATCTCCACAGGCTCCTTCTTGTGGTTACGCACCTTGATCTCAAAGGTTTCGTCCAGCCAGTGGTTCGAACTGTCGACCTTGAAGTCGGTGCGGCGGCGCTCTCCCACGAGGTCGAAGGCATTGCCTGTGTTCACGCGGATGAATTCATCCTTGGGTGTGTGGTCGATGAGGTCTTCACCGACAAACTGGAGACGACCATTGTCATCGTCGCGACGGTAGAAGCGCACCCTGCCACGGGGGAGGGCCATGCCCAGCTTGTTTTGCTCGGAGTTCTTGAACTCGCGCATCACCCAGACCTTGGTGTTGCTCTCGTTGCCGAAGTCCTCTCGCGTGCGCAGGTAGGTCAGGCTCTGGCCGCGCCATTGGTTGGGATCGATGTACAGGCCGTCGTACACATAGATGCGCTTGGACTTCACCTCGGAGGCGCGGACGAACTCCACCTGCTTCGTTTCGCGATCATGGAGCGTGGTGGCGAGGGGGAGTGTATAGAGGTGATATTCGTCGAAGGACTTTTCCGTGACCTGAGGAGGCATGGGTGCGTTGGCCTTCATGGCACCCAGCATGGATTTGTTCGCAACATGCATATTTCCATCCATCCTGGGGTCGACGATCTTCGCCACGTCTCCTGCGACTAGCTGGATCTTTGCGTCGCGAAACTCCTTGCCGCTCTGATTGTCCATGGTGACCCAGCCGGTGAGATCCAGTTCATCGCTTTTTTCCGGGGAGATCACGTTGTAGCTCGCATCCCAGCTCATGCCGCCAGTCACGTAGGAGAGTTCGGCATCGAGTTTGCCTGCCTGGTCTGAATGCAAGCGCCAGTCGAGTGTGGGTTTCAAAATGGTATCATCGGCCAGGGCAGGGAAGCGGGGCAGTCCGGGCAGGCTGAACTGAAGCTGGCCGTCCACTTCGATGATGGGCTGGTTGGCGCCGCCACCGCCATAGGCCATGGCCATCTGGTTTTGATAGTAGATCTGCCCGTAGCGTTGCATGGCCTGCGCATTGTGCGGCACGTAGCCACTGCGGATGATCTTCCCCTTCACGATGCGATCCGGCTTGTTCTGCTCACGCACGAAGAACTCGATTTCCTTGCCCTCATGGAGGGACAGCAACCGGGCTTCGCTGATGGGGTCGGCGCGGTAATTTTGCTCCAGGATGGTAAGCTTGGTCTTTCCACTGGGGTCACGCAGAATCACGGAGTCAGGTTCTGCGTGCGCGGTGGTGTCCGTGAAGCGCAGACGATTCTCGCCTTGCTGAAGGTCGAGCGGAACGGTGTCGCGCACGACACCGAAGTTCTGGTTGTAGATGGTGAGCGAGGTGTCGGCGAAGATGGAGACGGCGGAGAAATGGAGCAGCGCCGCGTACCGGAGGGAGCGTGAGAGCGGGTTCATGAAGCAAGCATAGGGGACGCTGCGCCATGAGATTGTAAATTGAGTGCAAAGAAGCATCTTATCTCAGGGGCTCAGCCTTGCCCGTCCATGAACATCACCTTTCGTCTCGCCACCCCTGATGATGGTTCGTTGCTTGCCGGGATGAACCACCAACTCATCCAGGACGAAGGGCACCGGAATTCGATGACCCTGCTCGAGCTCGAAGAGAGAATGAAAGGCTGGCTTTCGGGGGAGTATCGGGCAGTAATTTTTGAAGAGGGAAATGAGCTGGTGGCCTACGTACTTTTCCGTGAGCAATCGGAGAGCATCTATCTGAGGCAGCTCTTCGTCGCTCGCGACCAGCGCCGGCGGGGCATTGGGCGACATGCCGTGGAGATATTGCGTTCGCAGGTGTGGTCGGAAACCAAGCGGCTCACCGTTGAAGTGCTCGTGGCGAATGCACCAGCAGTCGCCTTTTGGAGGTCGGTCGGCTACACGGACTACAGTCTCACGCTCGAGATCCTGCCGGGTAAATCCAGCCCATGAAGGATGGTTTGCTAGTCGCTGCGTACCGGCGCGTCCGTCACCCGCATGATGCGCGTGCGATGCACCGCGTAGAGCTGTGTGCCGTCATTCGTCTTGGGAATGCGCGCACCGCTGGCCCAGGGAGAGAAGGCGGGGAGTACCCAGCATTCCGGTGAGGTCTCAGCCCCATCACCGGGGAAATCAAAGCGTGCCTGCATGAAGGCGGGCATCTTCAGGCGCAGGCCGGCGCCGTCTGAGAAAATATGGGCGGGATGCAGATGTCCCGTGATGTGGATGCAGTGCCGCTCTTCCGGGGCCAGCCAGCCGTACATCTCGGCCATACGGTGGCCGTGGTGGAAGTAGAACCCCTCCTCCATGTGGCTCTCCACGAAGCCGGACTTCCGGCGCAGGACGGGGGCGTCATGGTTGCCCATGATGCAGATGAGTTCGCACATCTGGGAGAGGCGCTCCACAAGGGTGAGCGTCTCGTCCACAGAGCCGCTGCCGTCCATGACGTCCCCTACTAAAATGACCCGGGCGGGCTGGTAGTGGGTGATGAGCTCGCGCATGCGGTGCTCCACGGTATCCATGCCCCAGAGGGGGTAGAGGCCGCCGTGACGGTTGCGGTTCAGCTCGTAGCCAAAATGCAGGTCGGAGACGGCCAGCCACCGCTGGGACTCGTGCCAGAGGGCGAGCCGACTGTCGAGCCAGACCTCCGAAGCCACCTTTACAGTGGCAAATGAGGTAGTACTGGCTACAGATGCGATCCCGCTCACGCGGGCATATTTGAATAATACCCATGCAAGGACAAGAACAATCCGAAAGCGAACTGCTCCAAAACCGCCGCGAAAAGCTCGAAGCTCTTCGCGCCAAGGGCATTGATCCCTTTGGCGCCCGGTTTGAAACGACCCACCAGCCCGGAGCGCTTCGAAAAGAGTTCGTGCCGGACCTTCCCGTGCAGATTGCAGGCCGCATCACGGCCCGCCGTACCATGGGCAAGGCGGTGTTCTTTGACCTTTCCGACTTCACGGGACGCATCCAGTGCTACATCAACAAGAAGGAAGTGGGCGACGATGTCTTCGTGCTCATCACCGAGCTGCTCGACATTGGCGACTGGCTGGGCGTGACGGGCAAGACCTTCGTGACGAAGACGGGAGAGCCCAGTGTGCAGGTGGAAACCATGAGCGTGCAGGGCAAGTCACTGCGCCCGCTGCCGGACAAGTACCACGGTGTGCAAGATCGTGAGATCAAGTACCGCCAGCGCTACCTCGATCTCATTTCAAATCCCCGCAGCCGTGACACGTTTGTGACCCGCAGCCTCATCATTGCGGAAATGCGCCGCTGGATGCAGGATCGTGGTTTCCTGGAAGTGGAGACGCCCATGATGCAGGACGTGCCGGGCGGCGCGGCTGCGAAGCCGTTTGAGACCTTCTTCCATGCGCTGAACCAGCCCATGTATCTGCGTATTGCACCGGAACTCTTCCTGAAGCGCCTGCTCGTGGGCGGCTTTACAAAGATTTTCGAAATGAACCGGAACTTCCGCAATGAAGGTCTGAGCCGCCGGCACAACCCGGAGTTCACCATGCTGGAGGCCTACTGGGCATTCTCCGACTTCGAGCAGATGGCGGACCTCGTGGAGAGCCTCGTATGCCACCTTGCGGAGAAGTTCTGCGGCACGCTTCTCATCGAGCACAAGGATGATGAGGGCAATGTGACCCGCACCATCAATCTCGCCCGTCCGTGGAAGCGCACGCCTTTCCGCGATTTGATCCGCGGTGTGGCAGGTGACAACTGGTTCGACCTCACCACGGATGAGAAGAAGGCCCGCTGTGCCGAACTCGGTGTGGAAGTGAGCCCGCACATGGAGGACTACGAGGTCAGCCAGCAGGTGTTTGAAAAGCTGATTGAAGAGAAGAGCTTCGATCCGCTCTTCGTCACGCATGTGCCGAAGGAACTCGTGCCTCTCGCGAAGCAGAACACCTCCGACGACAGCGTGGTGGATGTGTATGAACTCGTGATCAACGGTGTGGAAATCTCACCCGGCTATAGCGAGCTGAATGATCCCATCGTGCAGCGCGATCGCTTGGAGCATCAGGCTGGTGAAGAAACACAGAAGCTGGATGAAGAGTTCCTCCTCGCCTTGGAATACGGCATGCCCTCCGCTGGCGGCATCGGGATTGGTATTGACCGTCTCGTGATGATGCTCACCGGAGCGGAGAGCATTCGTGACGTGGTGTTGTTCCCGCAATTGAAGAGGAAGTAATCGACGCGAAACTTTTTCGACAAATAAAGGGCGGTCTTCGGAAGGAGATCGCCCTTTCGTATGTTAGGCACATGTGAGCCCTGGCCTCTGGCCGGCGTGTGTTGTGCAGCGAAGCAGCCGGCCAGGGGCCGGCGCTCCCAGGACCGAAAGGGCGCGGTTGCGTGTCGTCATCATTTCGTCACGCAGAAATCATCCAAGAAGGATCATATGTCCCCGTAGTGCCCATGAGCGCGGTTTTCCAGTACTTGCCAAAAACCGCGTGATCCTGATAGCCTTCCCAGAATTTACGGTCGGTTTACACAACGGGCCGGGTGTTTCCGCTACGCTTCCCCCACGCTATGATTCGCCGTCGCCTTTTCGTCATTGTAGCATCCCTGTTGAGTTTTGCTCTTGCGGTTCAATCGCAGACTGCTGCTCCCGCCACGCCGGCACCGGTGCCTGTCCCAGCCGTGCCAGCCTCCCCTCCGGTACCGACGGTAGTCGCTCCAGATGCGCCGCCTCCTTCCGTGCCGCCGGTGACGGTGCCTGAACGTCCTCGTATCAGTCCTCCTCCCGTGGACACGCCACCGGTACCAGTTCCGGTGCCTGTGAGGCCATCCAGTTCCCCTCCGGGGCGTCGGCTGAATACCGCGCCACCTTTGTCAACACCGCCCGCAAGTGCTCCCACCTCTCCCATGCCCGTGGTGCGTGAACGCGAGCGTACCATCTATGTGCCCTATGAGGAGCTGGAAAAGGTTTTCACCGATGACGGCAAGGGGGTTTTCCTTCCCTATAAAGAGTTCCTGGAACTCTGGCAGGAACTGAATCTCAAACGTGCCAAGGATGAGACCAAGCCGCCTCAAGAAGGTGTGGTGTCCCGTGCCGAATATACCGGTATCGTGGAAGGTGAGGTGCTTACCATTGATGCGAAGATCACGGTGGAGTCCTTTAAGGAAGGATGGCTTACCATCCCGCTGTCTCGAGGTGGAATTCTCCCGGGCGTGACGGATGTCGATGCAGGAAATGCTACGCTGTCGAATAAACCTGATGGCTACGATTTGATTGTCCCTGACAAGGGCGTGTATGAACTCAAGATGAAGCTGCACGCGAGCATTGGCCGCAGTGGAGGCAAGTCGCGGCTGAACCTCACGCTGCCTTCTGCGGCGGTGTCACGATTCACGGCGACCGTGCCGGGCAGTGGATGGGAGTTCGAAGTCAATCCTTCCGCCGCATTCACGTCGCGTCCCGCGGGGGAGAAGACGGAGTTGTCCTTCTTCTTCGGCAGCGGATCCCGCTTTGAGATCGCCTGGAGCAAGCCGGAGGCCGCTGTGGCCTTGAAGCCGCTGATCCTCGCTTCCAACAAGGTGACCAGTGAAGTGCGTGGTGGGTCCCTCGCGACAACCGCTGCCATCGACCTGCGCATCCTGCGTGCGCCGGTGAGTGAGTTTGTCATCAGCGTGCCCGCAGGGCAGTCCGTACTCTCCGTGACGGGGGATGATGTGAAGGAGTGGAAGCTCGATGGTGCGGACACACCTGCTGGCGGTGCGGCACAGAAGCTGACGATTGTGCTCAATGAAGCTGCCAAGGAGAAGTGGTCAGGAACGGTGTCCCTGGAGGTCCCGCTGCCCAAGCTTCCAGCAGATGCTCCCGTGCCGCTCATTCAAATCACCGGTGCCGCGCAGGATCGCGGCGATCTCACCGTGGTGGCTGAGCCGCAACTCGATGTGATTCCGAAGGCGGGCGAGGGGCTCATCCAGCAGACGGCTGCAGGAGATGCTGCGGCAGGTCTGGTGAATGTGTCTGCCTACCGTTACCTGAAGCATCCCGCGCAGCTCTCGCTGAACGTGAGCGAAGCCAAGGCGCAGGTGGACGTGGAGAGCCTCACCACCTTCACCGTGGAGCGCGACCGCAGCCGGTTGGAGACAAACTTCCAATACCAGGTGCGCCGCGTGGGCATCTTTGATGCGAGAATCCAGCTTCCCGCGGGATGGACCGGTTGGGAAGTGGTGGGAATAAATGCAGATGCCTGGGCCGTGGAGAAGAACGGAAACGTCGAGGTGCTGGCGATGAAGTTCCCCAAGCAGACACTCGGCGCGGCGAGCCTCACCTTGCGTGGACAGCAACTCCGCGCGAATCCCACCGACGACGTGACGGTACCGGTCTTCACTCCGCAGAACGTGGCGCGCCATGATGCGAAAATTGGCGTCTCCGTGCACTCCAGCCTGGAAGTGAACACCAAGGATCGTGGCTCACTCAGCCTGGAAGATGTGAATGCGTTGAGGGCGGTGATTGTCCCGAATGCGCCGCCTGATCCGTTTCGACCTGGCCAGCAAATCTCTCAACAGCAGACTCTGGTCGCACCCATCGAAGTGATGCTGGCCTTCCGCCATCGCGATGCGGTGCACACGCCCGCGACGCTTTCCTTCAAGCCCCGCCCGCCCCAGGTGAATGTGCAGGTCCTGACCCTGACACAGGTGAAGGAGCAGTCCACGCTGCACCAGTGGGAGTTGGTCTTCGATGTGGGCTATGCAGCCATCGACAAGTTCATCCTTGCCGTGCCGAAGGCCGTCGCAGGAGACATCCGCCTGGTGGATCCCCAGGTGAAGGAGATCCGCAAGGACTACCAGCCGCCCGCGAATCCCGCCCAACCCCCGTTGCCGAATGCGGAAAATTATGCGCTGTGGGAAGTGGTGTTGCGCAATGAACACATGGGACAGTTTGCCCTGTCCCTCAGTCACGAGCAGCCGGGCACGGGGGCTCAGACAGCCACGGTGGAACTCTTGCAGGTGCATGTGCCGGGAGCCTTTCAGGAGACAGGACAGGTCGCCGTGCTCAAGGATGACAATCTTGAAATCGTGAAGGCCACCGCAGACAGCATGGAGGAGATCGATCCTCGTGAATTGAGCGGGAGCTTGCAGCGTTCGGGAGTGTTCCTCGCCTACAAGTACAAGGCGCAACCGCTGGGCTTGAAGCTGGAAATTGCACGCAATGCCTACATCAGTGTGCCACAAGCGGTCATCACGCATGCAGTGCTCACCTCCGCCGTAGCCACGGATCGTGCGCAGACTACGGAGGCGATCTACTGGGTGAAGAACAATGCCCAGCAGTTCCTTACCGTGAAGCTGCCGAAGACCGCGCGCTTGGTGAGTGATGTCTTCGTGAATGGCCAGACGCAGCAGCCCATGAAGCGTGAAGGTGCGGATGATCTGCTGATTCGTCTGCCCTCGGATGCCGCTTCACGGCGTGCGGCCTTCCCCGTGCGTTTCGTTTATGAAGTGCCCAGCGAGGAGGCCGGGAAAAAGATGGGCTGGTGGGGCGGTATTCACATCGAGCCTCCGACCCTGTTGGACGTGACGAAAGTGCTGGAGGCTCATCACGCCCTCTATCTGCCGGAGAGTCATGACTACACGGCGTTCAAGGGAGCGATGACCTTGAGCGTGCGCGATCGCGGCTGGGCGCGCTTCCGCGGCATGGTGAATGCGCTGGTCCCTGCGTTCGGTCCCACCTTCACGCAGAGTCAGGGAGATTGGAATACGGTGCCCTCCATACCTGCGGATCAAAAGGCAGCCTTCGACTTCCAGGTGCCTGCGCAAGGACGCAACGTGGTGCTGCATCGTCTGGGCGAGCCAGCGGCCATTGACGTCTCGTTCCGTTCACGTGGCTTCTCCTATTTCCTGGAGGGTGTGGTGTTCTTTGTGGTGCTTGCCCTCGGTGTCGCCAGATGGAAGGCGCCGCTGCGCACGAAGTTCCGTTACCTGCTCATCTTTGGTCTCGGCGGCATTTTGCTCACAGGCATCCTCAGTCCGGCGAATGGCCAGGTGGTCAAGGGATCCGTATTCGCCGCCGGCATCATGGCGCTGGCATGGACGGTTTGTGGATTCTTCCGTGGAGTAAAGAACTGGATGCAGCGTCCCAAGCATCGTCCTCCGCCTTACGGCGGCAGTGGCGGAGCGCCGCGTTCCGGTCCGCCACCGCAGCCTGAACGGCCTGACCTTGCTCAAGCAAAGGTCCCGGTGCCCCCTGCGCCAGATGCCACCGCTGTGCCCGGCCCGTCACAGCCACCGTCCGAGGCACCGCCTGCTTCCGCTTCCGGCATCGAATTCCCCAACGTGGAGACACCTGATGCCCCGAAAGGTGGCAGTGGCTACGAGGTGAAGTGAGTTGAAACCCACCAGGCCTGCCATGGGACGACACTTCACCTTCACCGGAGGCACGCTCGCGCGTGCTACGCTCGCATGCAGCGTGCTCCTTGCCGCGCCCTTGTGCGCTGAGGATACTGCGAACCAGACTCCACCAGCGCCTGCACCCACACGCCACGAGGTCTGGGTTCCCACCAAGCACCTCAAGGAGGTGCTGAAGAAGCACCCGAATGCCGTGGTGCTGGATCGCATGCAGTATGAGGCGCTTATTCGTGATGCCGGGAGGGTGGGGCCTCTCAAGGATCAAGAGGCACCCATCAGTGCGGTCATCGAAGAGGTGAAGGTCACGGCCCGGGTGCCTGCAGGGATGACGATGGCCACGATCACCTACGAGTTCCGCATTCGGAATTTGAGGGAGGGATGGAGCGCCATCACCGTGCCATTCGCCCTTGGCGGGATTGCGGGCGGCACGGCTTTGCCGTCGTCGCCAGCGTCATCCACGTTGCGCGATGTCATGCTTACCGACATGTCGGCGGAAAAACCAATCATGGTAACCGCGGATGAGAATGCGTGGAAGACCACGGTGCTCTCCCAGGGAAGTGGCAGGCACGTGCTGCGTTTGGTGTTTGCCGCTCCTGTATCAGCGAAGGACGGAACGCTCGGCATCTATGGCCCCGGGTTGACTGAAGTGATCTGGAAAGAGGGAACGAAGGGCAAACAACCCGCCGGCCCTGTGCCATCAGTCCCAGTGCGTCTGGAGTTGCCTGAAGGATGGAGACCCTCGTCCACGAATCCTGCCACTCAACTGGACGATGGTGCCTGGCTTGTTTCATCCGGCACACAGTTTTGGAGCGCGCCTGCCAGGAATGCCGCACAACCGTTTCCCATGGTGAAAGTTGAGTGGGAAGCGGTGGCCGGTGTTGCCAAGGGTGATGATTCCGTCATCCAATCACAGGGCTCCACGCTCTACAGCGTCTCAGGTGATCGTGTGGCCGTCATTGCCATGCTGGGATGGTCGGGAACACAGCCGCGCGCGACCGAGACGCTTCGGGTTGCCCTGCCGAAGAATGCACAGGTCCTGCGAGCCAGCACGCTCGGCCCTGCGATGGATGCCACGGCGTGGAAACCCGTGGATGGAGGTGTGGAATTCCAATCACCTGTAGTGGCGAAGAGCAGCGGAAAGGTGTTGGTTGAATTTGAGGCGCCATGGGGTGTTGCCTCCGGTGCCGTGCAGCCGCTGGAGTTGCCAGTAGCGCGCGTGGAAGGCGCGGTGACCACCCGGTGGGACCTCGCCATTCTGGCGGAGCCGGATATCGGAGTGCGTCTCGCGAAGCTCCTGCCGACTGCGAGGCCCGTGACGGAGCTCGACAAACAGACGCTTCGCTCGC
Source organism: Roseimicrobium gellanilyticum (assembly GCF_003315205.1). Lineage (NCBI taxonomy): Bacteria > Pseudomonadati > Verrucomicrobiota > Verrucomicrobiia > Verrucomicrobiales > Verrucomicrobiaceae > Roseimicrobium > Roseimicrobium gellanilyticum. The sequence goes on from NZ_QNRR01000001.1 coordinate 254,758, forward strand.
TGGCCCAGGGAGCGACGAAGGGCGTCGGCGTAGGTGCCCAGCTTCAGGCTGAGTCGCAGCGGGATCTTTTTGCTCACCCACGTTTCCTTGGCGCGTTCAGTTTCGATACGCCACCCGACCAGGCCGTGGTGGAGGTGCAGGCCGTGCCGGATCGCTTCAGCGTGGACGCAGATGCACTCGTGGAGGTGACCTCGCATGAAGTCGGGGTATTGCGTACCCTGGTGTTTCACGGGGAGGCAGGCAGCACCTCGCGCGCGGTGATCACACTGCCGGACACGGAAGTGTTTCTCGAAGTGCCCGTGACCTCCGGTGAGCAGGTGCTGTGGAAGCAGGTGGGCCGAGATATCGAAGTGACGTGGCCCAAGGGCCTGGCCAAAGGAGGGCAGACCTCCATGACAGTGCGCACGCGGCGTGACATTCCACCGCAGGCCGCAGATGGAACTGCTGCGGAAAAGATGGTCATCGCCAGCATTCCTGTTTCAGGCGCCAGTCGTGTGTCTGGCTACGCCGCGTTGAAGTTTGACGAGTCGTGGAAGGTCAATGTCACGGATGTCACCGGTCTTGAGACTCGTGACGCGAGGGCCACTCCCGTGCGCGGTCGCATGGCGTGGTTTGGGTTGAAGGAATGGAAGCTCGGCTTTGATTTGAGCCGCCGGGCTCCGGTGCATGATGCCACCGTCACTGCGTATGCCCTGCCTCGTGCGAAGCAGGTGGAGATTGAGGGGCAGATTGCGCTCAGTGTTTCCGGTGCGCCACTACGCAAGTTCCAGGTGAAGCTGCCAGTGGCCATCGCTCCGCTGCTGCGAGTGACCTCTCCACTCGTGGGCGAGCAGTCACTGGATACTGCCGCGGGAGTCTGGACGCTTTCCTTGGGGCGTGAACTTATCGGCACGGCCAACGTTCGGTTCCGCATGAGCTTGCCTGCGGACAGTGCTGCGGAAGGTTCGCGCGAAGGCACCCTCACTGCAGCGCTGCCAGATATTACCCTCCCTGGAGCGCGACGCACGGCGGGACGTTGGGTGGTGGAGGCGAATACGGACACGGAGCTGGCCTTCACCACGCGTGGGGTGCAGCCGCTGGATTCACGGCGTCCGCCTGTGGTGGAGGGCTATGCGCCGCAGCATCGCATCATCGCCGCGTACAGCCATGGGGGAGGGGAGCATGAGATTCGCCTCACCGCCACACGGCATGACGCGGCATCCCTCGCGGGCATGGTATTGATTCACCTGCGCATGACCAGTGTGCTCGGGCAGGATGGCTCCGCTCGTCACGAGGCCATCTTTACACTCCGCCACAACGGGCGGCAATTCGCCACCATCCGCCTTCCGGACGGTGTGGATCTGCTCAGTACCATGGTGGATGGCAAGGTCGTGAAGCCCGTGAAAGCAGGCGCGAATGAGGTGCGACTGCCGCTGAGTTCTCGCATCGGCGACTCCGCACCCATCGAGGTGAAAGTGATTTATGATACACCTTCCGGTGCGTGGGGAGGCAGTGGCAAGGTGGCGCTCACTCCGCCGACCCTCGGCGATGAAGTGCCGGTGATGGAAACCCAGTGGAAGGTCTATAGTCCCGATGGGTTCACCCTGGCGCATGATGGCAGTGGACTGGAAGAGGACGAAAAGGTCGACTCAGCGAGGCCCCGTGGGCTCTGGAAGAGCCTGTTTGGTGGTTTCTCCTTCGCCAATGAAAGGGAATGGAAATCGCAGATGGACTTTCTTCCCGGCGGAGTACCGGCGGCGGCGACTGTCCAGCAACAAGAAGACATCCGTTCCATCGTTGAGCGGTTGAACCGGATCGTCCTGCGGGAGGTTAAATTTCAGGGGGCAGGCTTGGAAGACGCTCTGGAGTACTTGCGCATCAAGGCAGGACAAGCGGGCGCGTCAGGAGGCGTGAACATGATCGTCAAACCCGGGACGTCACCCACATCTGCGACCATCTCCTTGGACCTCAAGGATGTTCCGTTTCTTGAAGCCCTGCGTTACGTCACGGAACTGTCTGGCACGAAGTATCAAATCAATCCCTCCCCTGGTCCGGGTATGCCTGGGGCCATTGTTATTGTGCCCATGGCGGATGCAACGACTGACCTGCATGTCCAGCAGTTCAAGCTTCCGCTGGCCCAGATGCTGGCACTGAAAGAACGAACGCCCAGTGGGGGTGCGGTGCCGGGCACTGCGGACCCTTTTGCCACCGGGCGCGAAGTCACGGCGTCTGACATGGACATTCTGAAAGCTCAGGGCATCGCATTCCCTCAGGGCTCCATGGTCCGCTATGATCGCGATTCGCAAACGTTGGTCATCAGTAATACCAAGCCCAATCTCGACCTTGTCGATCGCCTGGTGTCGAGTCTGAAGCCTGAGGACGATTTCGCGGATCCCATGGTAAACCTCAATGAGCCCGCCGTAGGGTTCGGCAAGGTCCATGGGGGGATGGACTACAATTTGGAGAAGATGTCCAAGCTGATCTTCCCGAAGGTGCAGTTTAACAACACATCGATCGAGGAGGCCATTGAGTTTCTTCGCATCAAGAGCAGAGACGTCGACCATATGGAGCGCGATCCTTCCAAGAAGGGCGTCAATCTCATTATCAAACCCGGTGCTGCACCATCCACTGCGACAATCTCCCTGGATCTCACGGACGTTCCGATGTCGGAGGCGCTGCGCTATGTGACGGAACTTGGCGGCATGAAGTACAAGGTGGAGCCCTTTGCAGTCGTGGTGGTGCCCATCACGGATGTGGCTACTGAGATGTATACGCGGACTTTCAGGGCACCGCCGTCCCTCTGGAGTAGTGCCGAAGGTTCCGGACTTTCATCCCGGGCGACGGCCAAGGAGCAACTGGCATCCATGGGCATTCCTTTCCCGGAAGGCTCATCTGCGGTGTTCCTCCCTGCGACGAGTCAGTTGATTGTGCGCAACACCCAGCCCTCTCTTGATCTGATTGAATCTTATACGGACGGATTGATGGTGGTCGCCGCCACTGAACGGAGGAATGCGTCGCTGGCACGCGCGAAGTCTGGCCAGGTGCCTCTGGAGTTGGAGCTGCCCATGGCCGGTCAGGTTCTGTCCCTGGCTGGTCAGCAACGGCCGAAGGAACTCACGTTGCGCTATCTTTCATGGGAGAGGCAGATGGCACGTACGAGCCTGCTGGTGTTGCTGGGCATCGCAGTGTTCTGGACACTGGGAAGAGACCGGGTTTGGCTGACCACATTTGTGGCGGTGCTCCTGCTCACTTGTGTCCCGGTGCTTCTCCTGCCGTCGTGGAGTCTCACTTGCCATGCGCTCCTGACCGGCTGGTTACTGGCGCTGGGGGTGTGGCTGCTGTGGAAAGTGGCGTGTTGGTGGAAGCGAAGAACGGAAGTGACTGCAAATGCAAATGGCGGGGAGGTGGTGGCATGAGAACGTTCCTTGTAACAATGCTGAAGATGCTGCCGGCAGCCATGGCCGCGTGGTGCATGACGGGTGTCGCACAAGCTCAGACGCCACAGGTGCCCCCGCCAGATACCGCAGCGCACACGGTGATTGTTCCGTTTGATGCCTCGAAGCCGCTGAAGGATCAGCCGCCTGAAAAGTTCTATCTCGATTACGCCGTGTTCCAGGATCTGTGGTCGAAGGCCAAGGAACACCGTCGGCCGGAAGAGCCGGAGAAGGACACGGGCACAGGTGTCGCCGTGAATCTCGCCATGCATGACGTGGCAGTGGAAGATGCTGCGCTCACGGTGAAGAGCCGCTTTCAGATGGGATCCCGTGGCGAGTGGCAGAGCGTCAGTCTCCCGCTGGCCATTGCGGGAAATACAACGGTGGACTGGACGCTGAACGGTCGTGTTGCGTCGCGCAAGGATGGCAAGGTGCTTTTGGAAAACCCCGGAACGCATGAACTGGACGCCATGGTGACGGTGGGGCTTTCTCGTGGCTGGCAGGAGGCTGCGCTGACAATCCCCGCGGCTGCGGCGAGCTTGTTACGTGTTTCCGTTCCCCTCACGGATGGGCTGCCGGATTTTACACCCCAAAGGCAAACCACCCTGGTATCCGAAGAGGTGCGAGATGGCCGGCGTGTCTTCACCTTCGTGCTCAACACGAGCCAGGGTGGGGACCTGACGTTGAAGCGGCAGGCGATGCGTCGCTCCGTGGATCAAGCGGTTGCTGCGGTGTGTGATGTCAGGACGGACCTCACCGTGCGCCAGAAGGTGGAGCAGGTGCATGCACGCCTGGATTTCACCTTCCCCGGCGCTGAGCGTTCTATGTTTGTGGTGTCGATGGATGAAGATGTGCGCCCGGTAGGCTGGAACGTCAGCGGCATGAAGGAAGTAGTCTTGCGGCGTGAGCATGGCCGGTTGCTGGCAGAGGTGCGCCTGCTCAAGCCTGTGCGGGATGCCTTCACGGTCTCCATGGTGGCGCTCCGGACCCGTGAGACGGTCGAAGGCGAGCGCAAGGCGCCCTACGTGGGAGCTCAAGCTTCGCGGGTGGAGCGTGTCATCCAGGTGTTCGCGCCACCTGCGCTGAAGATTCATGTGACCTCAGCGGGTCCGGAGCGCATCGCAGCGGCCACCCCTCTGGAAAGTGGGGAGCCCGTCGTTGGAGCATGGAGATTGCGTGGAGACAACACCGTTGCCTACACTGTGAGCGTGGCGGAAGATACGGCGAGTGCCGAGATGGAGGCACTGGCACAGGTCGGGGTGAGCAAGCTGGAGATCATGATTGCGGCGAAGCTTCAGGCAGGGCGTCTGCCGCTTCGTGAAACCTATCTGAGATTGCCCCAGGGATATGAAGTGCAGAGTGTGCAGGGCGCTGGTCTCCGTGATTGGCAGCGGGATGAGAGCGGCGTGTTCGTGCAGTTCGATGCGAGCGTCAGTCGCGAGGCGCGCTTTGTGTTGAACGCCGCCATGACGCGCGCTCCGGGGGAAGCGGCACCCAGTCTGCCGGTGGTATTTTTTGAGGGAATGGCAAAACAAAAGGCCCGCATGTCGGTGGCGGTGAATGCGGCCATGGATGTGCGCTTGCAGTTTGATCGTGCCTGGCGCGAAACCGATCCCGCCTCCTTTCAATCAGTCTTCACGGTCTCTCCGCCTTGGGTGACGAAACGAGCGCTGCTCTGGGAGCCTGATGCTGCATCTGCCAAGCAGCCCCCCGCCGCGCCCACGGTGACGTTGCTTGCTCAAGCTCCCAAGTTCAGCACGGACACCGTGCTCCTGGTGCGCTCGGCGGATGAGGCATTGGCCTTCTCCCAGCAGGTGGGCATTGCAGTCGAGCAGGGGGCCGTGGCAGGTTTGAAGGTGCGACTGCCTGCGAGCGCGCCGGAGGCGCGTGTAAGTGGACCGGATGTGCGTGATGTACAGGTCACTACCCGGGGAGAAGCGCGGGAATACAACGTGACTTTTCAGGGGGAGATTCTTGGCACGGCGTCTGTCACGCTGGATTGGGAGCAGCCTCCGGCCGCGGAAGCAGCGCTGCCTTTGGTGGTGGTGGACGGTGCTTCACGCTCACGGCGTTTCTTCATTCTGGAGAACAACTCTTCGCGTGAGGTGAAGGCTGCCCTCACCCAGGTGGAGAAGACCGTGGCCTCTGCCGTACCATGGCTGCCCGAGGGTCTGGCCTCAACGGACTTGTATCAGGCTCGCAGTGCCGATGCGGAGATGAAGCTCACCTTCTCCAATACCCAGGCCACGGCTGCGAATGCAGCGATCATCACGCTTGCGGAAATCACCACGGCTCTGCGGCCCAATGGTGAGCGGTGGGAGACGGTGGTGTACTCACTGGCGAACCGTTCGCTCCAGTTCCTGCCGGTTCGCCTGCCCAAAGGTGCTGAACTGGTGACCGTGATGGTCGGTGATGAAATGGTGCGCGCGGACTGGGGCACTCCTGCTACGACTGCTGGAGCCAAGGTCGAGCCCTGCCACCTCGTGCCCCTCATCCAGATGCGTGCGGGCCAGCTCTCACAGCAGGTGCGGCTCACCTATTTTGTGCCTGCGAAGAAGGACGGCCTCATGAACGCGGAGTCGATGGATGACCCGGAGCTCGTCGGCCTCTCCGCGGAGCGCACCCTGTGGAACGTGTGGGTGCCCGAGGGCTATGAACTCGATGAGTTCGACGGGAACATGGAAGAGGTGGTCGAGGATGTCATCGAGGACGAAAAGGTGCAGCAGAAGCTCAGTGACGTGCTCCGCCTGAATCGCATTGTCTCGATGAGCAGCACCAGTGTGTACGATGCGAAGGAAGCGCTCGGCAACGCCACCAAGGCGTTGGAAGAAGTGACCAAGTACCAGGAGAGCAAGAAGGCAAAAAGCTATCGAAGCACAAGCGACAGCAAACCCACCACCAAGGGCAAGGCCGTGGGAAAGGAAGTGGATGAAGAAATGCGCTTCAAGAGCAATGCTCAAGTCGAACAGCAATTGCGGCAGCAGAAGGAACTGCTCGACTCGAACACCGGCAAGCTGAGCAAGACGGGCGCTGGCACCTTGCAGCTCCAGGTGGGACAGGACCGGTACCAGATGGATAGGCCCGTCGGCAACAATTGGAACTTCAACAAGGATGCCGCCGCAGGAAAGAGCAAGGAAGGAAAGATCATGCTCCAGGGTGCCAACACCGTGATCAATGACAACGTCGCGGTGAGCAACGACTTCCTGGTGGCCAAGGATGCGCCACCGAGTCCTTCGAAACCCGCGGCCCCGGATGCCAAGAAGCCTGTGCAGGGGATGAAGGCCGCCGAGGCCATGTCAGCGCTCTCGTCCAACAGTACGCTGAATAACGCACGCGGTGCTGCAAACTTCCTGCAGGCTGATGGCAGCTCCATGGTGCCGGCTGACGAGCGCTCAGCTGGGGGAACGCCGGGCCAGCCGGGAGTTTCCCGGGGCACGATTGTGACAAGGAGCGGCCAGATGGCGGTGATACCCGAGGCGCCTGCAATGCCCGCCGGTCCAGCAGCGGCCCCAGCTGATCCTTTCGCACCTGCTGCAGCCGATCCCTTCGCGCCCGCACGAGCTGGGGGAACGTCGCCGGTTCCACCGCCTGTCAACCGGCCCGCGGAACCTGGCCGGTACGAGATGGCGGTGACTCCGAGAAAAGCAGAGGATGTTCGCAGCGTGGAGAAGAATCTGCAGATGGGTTGGAGCAACTACAACCTCGGCAACTTTGATGCCGCGAACCAATCCTTCCAGGAAGTGCTGCGTGTGGACCCCTACAACCGCGCAGCGCGTCGTGGAATGGAAGCTGCAGAACGGCAGCGCGCAGAATACTTTGACACGGCAAGGGATCACACCCGTCTCCGCATGCTCAATGAAGTGAATCGTGGATGGGAAGACCCAGTGCCGGTGGTGATGACGACCCCGCAGTTGAAGCCCCAAGGCCGTGTCTCTCTGCCCGTGGAGGTGCCGCTGACCGGTACCGTGTACCACTTCCGCAAGCTGAAGGACCACGCCACGCTGGAGCTGGACATCGACAAGCCTCTGGAGCCCGGGCGCAAGACAGCCCTGTGGCTCCTCACCGTAGGAGCGCTGGTGTTGGGGGGCATCGCTTGGGTTGGGAGAAAGCAACATCCGGGCACCCGTCCCACCGCGTGAGGTAGCTTCTTGTCTCGCGAGGGTGGTCTCGTGCGCCGGAAAGGTTTTGCGACCCATCCGCCACTAAATGTTTGCTGCCCTCTAGTTGCCCCCGCATACTTTGCGGGCCGGAATTCCCGGCTTTGCTTCCGCTCCCGCTTTTATGTAGGCAACGCATGCTGGCTCCCTCTTCCCAGACCAAACCATCGCTGGATGCGGAGCCGGATCCTCTGGGACACTTGCTGAAGATGATCCGTGAGCAGGGCGACATTGTCCGGTACCGCAGCGGCTATGGCCCGGTGCACCTTTTCAATCACCCGGACCATGTGCAATCCATCGTGCAAAATACCAACTTCGAGAGGACGGCCTTGCTGAAGATGGTGACCGGCGATGGACTGCTCGCGAGCGACGGTCGTCGCTGGCAGTCGCAGCGCCGTCTGTTGCAGCCGCCCTTCCATGAAAAGTGCCTGCACGGGTTTCTGCCCATGATCGCGGATGCGACGATGGGAATGCTCCGGCGGTGGGAGGCACTGCCCGGTGCGACACGAAGCGTCGACATCGGGAGGGAGACCAAAAGACTGACCCTGGAGATCATTCTCAGGGTGTTGTTCGAGAAGGTGAGCCAGGATGAAGTGACTCGGATGGCGGATGCGGCGAATGTCGTGATGCAGCATTTGGGAGAGCTCTCGGATGTGGTGCTGAATGTACCGCTCGTGATGGATCCCGGACGCGAGACACGGTTCCGCGCCGCCCTTGGAACCATTGATGCCCTGGTGGCCGGGCTCACCGCCAGAGTGAGCACCGGGGCAGGGCGGACTGGGGGAGTCGTGCCCACACTTCTGGAAGCGCGGGGGAAGGGGCTCGTCACCGATCAGGAAGTGCGGGATGAGATTGTCACAATGATCATCGCCGGGCATGAGACCACGGCCATCGCGCTGGCCTGGACGTTGTATCTCCTTTCGCGACACCCCGGGACGCAAACCCAGCTGGCGGATGAAGTAGATCAAGAGCTGAACCCGCAAGTCCCAACTACTGAAGTTCTTTCCCGGTTGGGATACATGCGCATGGTGTTTGATGAAGCCATGCGGTTGTATCCGCCGGTGAGCATGGTCGTGCGGCAATCTCAAAAGGACGACACGGTTGGCGGGGTGTCGATTCCTGCCGGCGCCCTGGTTGTCCTAAGCGCGTACACCACCCATCGTCATCCTGATTTCTGGAGCGATCCGGAACGCTTTGATCCCGGTCGATTTCATCCTGACCGCAGTCACGGGCGTCATCGTTATGCCTACTTTCCTTTCTTGGGTGGACGGCACCAGTGTCTGGGCCAGGGCCTGGTGATGCTGGAGGCTCCGGTGATTCTGGCCCTGCTCACCCGCTACGTGCGGGTGACGATCCCGGAGGGCAGTGTGGGAAGACCCCTTCCCGGCATGGCGTTGCGCGTGCGGAGCGGGTTTCCTGCCACGGTGGACTTCAGAAGTGCTCTGCCACCATGCTAGCCGCATCACACAGTGCCGGGCCCCGCTTCACGCCGGATTCTGATCGTCTGAGGGGAATCCCCACGGGTGCGTACACGCTGGTAGATCTGGTGCAGAGTCATTCCGCAGCACATGGGGAGGAGCGTGCCCTCACCTTCCTGTTGAATGGTGTGGATGAAGCCGGCTCTCTTACGTATGCAGAGCTGGACCGCGAGGCGCGATCCATCGCGGCATGGCTTCAGTCACAAGCGCTGGAAGGTGAGCGTGCGCTGTTGTTGTTCCCCTCAGGTCTGGAGTTCGTGACTGCGTTTCTTGGCTGCTTGTATGCAAGAGTCATTCCCGTGCCGGTCAATCCGCCGCGATTGAACCGCAAGGCGCATCGTCTTCGCTCCATTGTGGAAGATGCTGGCGTAGCGGTGGCGCTTACCACGATGCGCATGCAGGAGCGCATGACGCCGGTCCTGGCGGAGGCGGGAATGAACACGCTGCGGATTGTGTCCATGGATGCTCGCCCTGCGGACATGGGCAGATGCTGGCAACCTCCGCATCTCCATGGTGACTCACTTGCGTTCCTGCAATACACTTCGGGGTCTACTTCGCACCCGAAGGGCGTGATGGTCAGCCATGGGAATCTCCTCGCGAATCATCGCATGATGCAGGAGGCCTTCGGTCAGACGGGGGAGACGCGAATCGTTACCTGGCTGCCGCTGTTTCATGACATGGGTTTGATTGGCAATGTGCTCCAGGCCCTCTATCTCGGCACGGAGTGCACGATCATGCCGCCGGAGGTGTTTCTCATGAAACCCGTGTGCTGGCTGCAGGCGATGTCGCAGCGTCGCGCCACGTTCAGCGGTGCTCCCAACTTTGCCTACGAACTGTGTGCACAAAAGGTCACGGAGGAGCAGCGTCGCGGCCTTGACCTCAGTGGCTGGGAGACGGCGTTTTGCGGCGCGGAACCAGTACACCACACCACCATGGAGCGGTTTGCGACGGCATTCGCCTCGTGTGGTTTCGGGCGGCAGGCGTTGTATCCCTGCTATGGGCTTGCGGAGGCGACGTTGTTTGTTTCTGGGGCCGGCAAGTTCGCGGGGGCGCGGAGTGCGCGCTTCAGCAAATCCGAATTGGAAAATCGCCGTGTTGTGGAGGTGACAGGTTCGGACTCTCTTGTTCCTTCGCGCATGCTTGTCAGTTGCGGGCATACATGGGAACAGCAGGAGGTGGTGATCGTGGATCCAGACTCTGGTGTCCGCTGCGCTCAGGGGGAGGTTGGGGAAATCTGGATATCGGGGCCGCATGTGGCGCAGGGATATTGGAGCGGAGGAGGAAGGACGACGCATGCCTTTGATGCCTTGTTGCCAGACATGGAAGGGACGCGCTTCCTGCGTACTGGCGATCTGGGCTTCATCCACCATGGTGGCCTGTACATCTCCGGCCGGATCAAGGATCTGATCATCATTGCCGGTCGCAATCATGACCCTGCTGATATCGAGCACACGGTCGGTTCCTCCCATGTGTCGATCCGCTCCTCAGGTTGCGCGGCATTCCAGACGGAGGTGGAAGAAGAGACCAAACTGGTCATCGCGGTGGAACTGGAACGGACCATTGAAGGTTCGCCGGGAAACAGCGTTGCTGCTGCGCAGGATGGTGACATCGCTTCTGCCCTGCATGATATCGTGAAAAACATTCGCGAAGCGGTTTCGGCGCTCCATGATTTGTCCGTTCATGAAGTGGTCTTACTGCGGCCGGCAGCGCTGCCGAAAACATCGAGTGGCAAAATTCAACGGCATGCTGCAAAGGCGGCATGGATGGAGCGAACTTTGAAGCTATGGCAACCAAGGAAGTGACTCAGAGCGACATCCGGGACTGGCTCATCGAGAAAGTTGCTGAGACGCTGAAGTGTTCCCCAGAAGACATCGGGTTGGAAGAGCCTTTCACCAGCCTGGGATTGGATTCCCTTTCGATGCTGATGCTCACGGGCGACCTTGCAGCCTGGTTGGGGCGTGATTTGCAGGCCACCCTGCTGCTCAAGCATCCGACGATCGAAGAAGTGGCCGAGTTGATGGCAAGGTCGGAGCCGGGAGATCTTGAATTGCAGATGCCTAGTCCATCCCGTGAACGTCCGCTGCCTGCCACATTGGCCCAAGAACGTCTCCTGAGGCATGCCAATCTGCCGCCCGGCCTCGATGCCAATCTGGTGAATCCCCGGTTCGTCATCAGGGGAGCGCTTGATCTGAATGCGCTTCGGGGTGCACTCGCGGAAATGGTCCGGCGGCATGAGATGCTCCGCACCACGTTTGGGGTGCACGCAGGCAGCTATGTGCAGATTGTGCATCCCACCGGTTCCGTGGTTGTGGAGGAAGTGGACTGGACGACGGACGTGGCATTACAGTCCGAGGACCAGATGCTCACGCGAGCCCGCCAGATGGTGATGAAGCCGATGGACGTGGGCGTCCTCCCCCTGTTTCATACTTCGATCATCAAGGTGGCGGAGCAGGACTACCGGGTGATGCTGGTCTTTCATCATCTGCTTTGCGATGCGGATGCCTTGCGTGTGTTTTTTGCAGAATTGACCCGGCTGTATTCCGCCCTTTGCAAGGGGTATCCGCCCGCCCTGGAACCGTTGGAATGGCAGCTCGCGGACTTTGCCGTGTGGGAGCGTGACTGGCTGCGGCGTGATGCCGCTCCGTATCAGGAGCGGCTCGCATGGTGGCGGGAGTACTGGCATGCGCCGCCTCCCATTCCCCGCTTTCCGTTTGTTTTGAAGGAACCGCTTTCCGCCGTTGCCTCCTCTGCCTCCACCAGGCACGCGTTCGTTGCGTTGGACATCGCCCGGCAGTCAGAGCTTCTCGCCCGGCAATCGAAGTGCACACTGTACACTTTGTTTTTTGCCGCGTTCAGCTCCTATCTTCTTGGGCACATCCCGGAGCGTGAGGTTGCCATCGGCACCTACGTGTCGGATCGCAAGCGCATGGCTGCTGGAGGGTTGCTGGGGATGTTTGTCAGCATGGTGCCGGTGCGGGTGAAGAGTCCGCCGGACAGCACCTTCCGTGAGTTCGTGCAGCGAGTGCGGCTGGAATTGGACCAAGTTTCGTTGCGCCGGGAGCTTCCGTTCGAGGAGGTCACCGAGCATCTCAGGGGAGCGGGGAAAGAGGTTCCGGAAGTGCTGGTGTTGTTTCAGCACATGCATCTCCCCGGGGATGCCCTTTCCCTGGAGGGAACGCAGACGACCCGCTGGCTTGAGCACGGACAAAGGCTGGAGACCTCAGGATTGAGCTTTTCCACGGTGAGCGCTCGTGATGAGCTGGCGGTGTGGGTGAGCTTTGATGGAAGTCTCTACGACGCTGCCGAAGTGGAGGGCTTTTTGAATGGCTTCGTTGCGTACCTCGGGGCCCTGATGAGCGAGCCCGATCAAAAACTGACGCGGGAGAAGCCCGTAGAAGTGTCTGGCTGGGATAGCCTCTTCGGCCCGGGTTGACCTGACCGGGCAGGCTGCACGCCAACAGGCGGATCGCGGTGGTCCGGTCTTGCATGGACCCCTACTCTGCGGCATAGCCTTCCCTCTCATGGCACGCACGGGTTTCGGCAAGAACATCTCGCGTGCGGGGCAGTATCTGGTCTACCTGCTGTTCCGCGCGGTGGAGGGTGTGCTTGGACTCATGCCACTGATGGCGTGTGCTTTTGTGGGCCGGGTATTTGGGCTGGTCGCGCATGCGTTCTTCCCCAGCTATCGCAAGCTGGCCCAGGCGAATTTGCGCATCGCGTTTGGCCGGGAGAAGGATGAGGCGTGGATCCGTGCTACCGCTCGCGAGCACTTCGCCTCCTTGGGGCAGAATTTCCTCTGTGGCCTGAAGCTGCCGCTGATGTCCCAGAAGGATGTCGAGTCTCGGGTCACGGTGGAGGGCATGCATCATGCGGATGCGGTGGCCGCGGCGGGGAAACCACTGCTCTATGCCGTTTGCCATTTGAGTTGTTGGGAGCTCTTCACTCAAGTGCCTTCCCTGTTCACCAGTGGCCTTGTGAAGCCCGCCAGTGTTTTCCAGCCCCTGGGCAATGCCTTTCTGAACGAGCACGTGAAGCGCCGCCGGGAGAAACTGGGCTATACGCTCTTCGATCGCAGCCAGGGATTCAGCGGCCCCATCCAGCACATGCGTGCCTACAAGGGAGCTATGGGCGTGCTGGTGGATCAGCATGCCGGGGACAAGGGCGTTTGGTGTCCGTTCTTTGATAGGCTGGCCAGCACCTCCAGCCTGGCCGCGCTCATGTCCTTGCGGGTGGAGACGCCGCTGGTACCCATCGCAATGTACAATGACGGCCTGGCGCGCTGGCGCATGGTCTGCTATCCGCCCGTCAACAGCGGGGAAAAGAAGACAACCGCGGAAGGCCTCACGGCGATGCTCAACATCGCGATCGAGATCGTCATCCGTCGTGCCCCGGAAAACTGGTTCTGGGTGCACAACCGCTGGAAGACGCCGCAGCCGGACTTCCTGCTCGCCAAGTACCGCCGAGGTGTCGTGCTGCCAGTCGGGTATGACATCAACCGGCTTCAAAAATTCAACCTGCTGGTACGCTCGCCGAACTGGCTGGGGGATGCCTGCATGACACTGCCGGCCATCCGCGCACTGAAGCGAGGTCGCCCGGACCTGCGCCTCACCATTCTCGCACCATCGAAACTCGCCGAACTCTGGAAGGCCATCCCGGAAGTTGATGACATCATCGGCAAGGAGAAGGGGGATGGCATCCGTGATGTGGCCCGGAAGGTGCGTGAGCGTGGCGGCTACGATGCCGCCATCCTGTTCACGAACAGCACGCGCTCCACGCTGGAATTGTGGCATGCGGACATCCCACGCCTGGTGGGTTATCGTGGTTCCCTTCGTTCCCGTTTGCTGCATCAGATCGTGCCCGAACCCAAGCAGGTGGGCCCGCCCGAGCACCATGCGGAGCGCTATCTGCGCCTCGCCGCGAACTGCGGCGCGAAGACGGAGGACTCATCTCTCTTCGATGTGCCTGGTGGGGTGGATGCCGGAGCGACAAAGACGATTGGCATCTGTGCCGGCGCCGAGTACGGACCCGCGAAACGGTGGCCGCTGGAACGCTTTGCCGAGGTGGCACGGCGGCTCTCGGCCACATGGCCAGACGTGGAGTGGATCTTCTTTGGTGCGCCCAATGAAAAGGCGATGGGCGAGGAACTCAGCCGCCTGCTGACCGGGGTGAAGCACACCAACCTCGTCGGCAAGACGAGCCTGTCGGAGCTGATCGCTCAACTTCGTGCCTGCAGCCTCCTGCTTACCAACGACACTGGCACCATGCACCTGGCGGCTTCTCTCGGAGTGCCGACCGTAAGCATCTTTGGCAGCACGGAGCCGGTGCTGACGGGCCCATTGGGAGCGCAACATCGCGTGGTGCGCTACCACGTGCCGTGCAGTCCCTGCTTTCGCCGCGAGTGTCCCTTTGGTCACTATGATTGCATGACCAAGGTCACTCCGGAACGGGTGGAGCGTGTCATGCGAGAGGCGCTGCCGGAGTTTTCCCAAGCCCCTCAAATCCCGCCGCAGCCGCAGACGGTCATGTGACCTTGGCTCGCGGTACGCTCTTCTTGATGTTGCGGTGGAAGACTTCCGCCTCCTTCATGTGCAGCCAGAGGGAAAAGGTGAAGGCCATCGCGCAGCCGGCCATAAGGAGGATGTTCAGCCAGGTGCCGAGTTTCCCGCCGCTGACCAGCGCGAGTACCGCCAGTCCGGCAGTGGTGTAGTAAACCCACATGGTGTCCTGGCGCAGTTTCGTCTGTTCCTTGATGAAAGGAGCCTGGGTGATCTCGCACCCTTGTAGAATGCGGGGCATCGCCTTTTGGCGGAGTTCAGCTCCGTACACGGCGCTGCCGCAGGCCAGGAGGATGACCGCCAGTGCCACGATGCGGCATTTATCCTCGCGAAGGTACAGGCCGACCGCGAAGAACAGCAGGCCGAACAGCAGCCCGTAGACCGGGAGCTGTTCCAACAGCAGGTGCGCGTACTCGGCGTCACGCAGCCTTTGGAAAAGGATGTTCAGGTTGGTCAGCATGCACGAAACGGAATGAGATCCCTCAACACGGGAGTTCAGCCAAAGAGCTCGCCTTGCGGATCGCGAGACGTGATGGGGACGGGGAGGCCGAGTTTCTTGTAGGCTGCCGGCATGGCTACGCGGCCACGCGGGGTGCGTTTCACATAGCCCTGCATCACAAGGTAAGGCTCATGCACGTCCTCCAGCGTACTGGCGTCTTCATGCACAGCCACCGCCACGGAGTTCAGACCCACGGGGCCACCGTTGAATTTGTTGATGATGGCGTCGAGAATGCGCTTGTCCATCTCGTCGAGGCCGTCCTCGTCGATGTCCAGCATGGTCAGTGCGGCAGCGCCCACCTCGCCGGTGATGATGTTCTGGGCGCGTACTTGAGCGTAGTCCCGCACCCAGCGGAGGAGATGGTTTGCCACACGAGGGGTGCCACGGGAACGCCGGGCCACCTCTGCTGCACCCTCGGGGCGCATATCCACCTGCATGAGCCCGGCGGAGCGCATGAGGATGCCCTTCAGCTCGTCCACCGTGTAGTAGTCGAGCCGGTTCGGGATGCCGAAGCGTCCGCGCATGGGTGCCGTGAGCATGCCGGCACGGGTGGTGGCGCCCACCAGAGTGAAAGGCGGTAGGTCCAGCCGGATGGTGCGGGCCTTGGGTCCCTGGTCAATGATGATGTCCAGCCGGAAATCCTCCATGGCCGGGTAGAGGTATTCCTCAATGCTGGGATGCAGGCGGTGGATCTCATCAATGAAGAGGATGTCCCGCTCTTGAAGGTTCGTCAGGATGCCTGCGAGGTCCCCGGCGCGCTCAATCTGGGGGCCGCTGGCGCTGTGGAGCTTAGACCCCATGGCCGTGGCCAGGATATGGGCGAGGGTGGTCTTGCCCAAGCCAGGAGGTCCGCAGAGCAGCACGTGGGTGAGAGTCTCACCCCGCTGCCGGGCGGCCTCCACCATGAGCATGAGCCGCTCCTTAACCCGCTCTTGCCCGGCAAACTCGGAGAAGTCTGGCGGGCGCAGGGCCACATCGAACGGGGAGTCCGGTGTGGCAGCGGTCTGGTCGTAGAAATTCGAGCTCAAGGCGGTGAACTTGGATGCATCACTCCCGTGTCGCAAGCGGCACAAGAGCAGGCATGAAGGATGCTGCGATCGGGCCGCGATCAACCGTTCTGTACCCATCATAACTCGTTCCACGGTCCATGTAATAACAATTTTAGTAATGTTAACTATTTGCTTTGCCAGTGCTGGTGAAATCCTGTATTTCAAGCTTGACGATTCATGGCCACAGACGCCATATGCCAGCCTCCCTACTCCCACCTGAAAACACACGGTTTGCCATGACATTTTCCAGACTCATTCACTTCACATTAGCGGTACTGATCGCCGGTACGTTTTCAGCCAGAAGTTTCGGGCAGGCTGAGGCTGCGCTTCCGGCAAAGAAAGTCGTCCGCAGCGTGCAGGTGATCTCCGCAGGCGGTGCTCAGATCGATGAGAACCGCATCAAGGCAAACATGGGCACGCGCGCAGGTGCACCCTTCGAAGAGGAAGTGGTAGAGCGGGACATCAAGAACCTCTATGCCACCGGGTTGGTGGAAAGCGTGGACATCACCACCCAGGATGCAGCGGGTGGCGTGAACGTGATTGTGAAGGTGACCGGTCGCGGTGCCATCGGGGAGGTGGCTTTCACCGGCAATACCGTTTATGACGCTGACCGTCTCCGCAAGGAAGTGGAAGTGAAAATCAATGAGCCCGTGGAAGAGAGCAAGCTCTTCACCGGCGCGAACAAGATCCGCGAGTTGTACAACAAGAAGGGCTTCGCAGACGTGGGCGTGGAGTACAAGCTCGAGTCGCTTCCCACCGCCGGATTCGTCCGCGTGGTGTATCACATCAATGAAGGTTCCCGCGGCATCATCCATGACATCCGCTTCGAAGGCCTGACCGCCGTGAAGGAAAGCGCGCTGCGCTCCAAGCTGAAGCTCAAGGAAAAGCGCATCTGGCACCTCTGGGGCAAGGCTGGCAAGCTCAACAACGATGACCTTCAGGAAGACATCCGCACCGTGGAGCGCGCCGTTCAGGACCGCGGCTATGTGTATGCCAAGGTGGTGCAGGTCCGTCGCGAGCCCGTTGGCGGCGACAAGATCGACCTCGTGTACGTGGTGGATGAAGGCAAGCAGTACAGCGTTTCCGACGTGGCCATCGAAGGCAACACGGTCTTCACCTCGGATGAGCTCAATCCCGCTCTCATCATGGAAGGCGGCGCGGCCTACTCCGCGACGGACATCTCCGCTGACGAGAAGATGCTCAGCGAGTACTACGGCTCCCGTGGCTATGCTGATGCCCGCATCGACACCAGCGTGATTCCCGCCGGCGCGGATTCCGTGAAGATCCTCTACCGCATCACGGAAGGCGAGAAGTCCTACATCCGGAAGATCAATATTGAAGGCAACACCAAGACGCAGGACCGCGTCATCCGTCGTGAGCTTGCCTTCGCCCCTGGTGAAGAGTTCAACACGGTCCGCATCGAGCGCAGCCGCAGCCGCCTTACCAACATGGGTTACTTCAGCGCGGTCGACTTCCGCAACAACCCGACCGGCACTCCTGGCTACAAGGACATCGACATCACCGTGACTGAGCAGTCCACCGGTTCCATCAACGTGGGCGCCGGCTTCAGCTCCATCGACAGCTTGGTGGGCTTCTTCTCCCTGACCCAGACGAACTTCGACATCACCAACTGGCCGAACTTCACCGGCGGTGGTGAGCGTTTCAACATCGACATCCGTGCCGGTGACAAGCGCCGCGACTTCAGCATCAGCTGGGTGCAGCCCTGGCTCTTTGGTCACCGTCTTTCCTTCGGTGTGGACCTCTTCTATCGCGACCTCTACTACCTGAGCGACGTGTACGACCAGCGTGAATACGGTGCCTCGTTCAATCTGCGCAAGCCCATTGGCGAGCACGCCTATGTGGAAGGTGTCTTTACCTCCCGCCAGGTCGAGATCATGGATGTGGATGACGATGCCTCCCAAATCATCAAGGATGAAGAGGGTGAGTATTTCCAGAACAAGATCGATTTCAGCCTCGTTCATGACACCCGTGACTCCGTCTACCTGACCACCAAGGGTCACAAGGTGCAGCTCGGTGCCATGGTTTCCGCTGGCGGTGACGTGGATGCCTACGGCTTCAGCCTCGAAGGCGCGCAGTACTTCAGCCTGCCTTACAACATGATCTTCAGCCTCGAAGGTGCTCTCCGTGCGGTGGATGGCGACGATGTGCCCATC
Source organism: Roseimicrobium gellanilyticum (assembly GCF_003315205.1). Lineage (NCBI taxonomy): Bacteria > Pseudomonadati > Verrucomicrobiota > Verrucomicrobiia > Verrucomicrobiales > Verrucomicrobiaceae > Roseimicrobium > Roseimicrobium gellanilyticum. The sequence goes on from NZ_QNRR01000001.1 coordinate 273,083, forward strand.
TTTGAGCGCCTCTTCCTCGGTGGCGCCAACAACCTGCGTGGCTTCGACTATCGTGATGTGGGTCCGAAGGATGAAAACGGCGAGCCAATCGGTGGCCTCACCTCCGCCTACATGTCTGCCGAACTTACCTTCCCCATCATCGAGAAGGTGCGTGGCGCTGTCTTCTATGACGTCGGCATGGTCAGTGGCGACAGCTACGACTGGGGTGGCGATGTGAACTCCGACGTGGGTATCGGCCTTCGTCTCTACTTCCTGCCGACCGGCCCCATCCGTCTTGACTTCGGTATCCCGGTTCAGGCTGACGAAGACAACGACTCCAGCGGCCAGTTCAACTTCAATCTTGGCTATCGTTTCTAATCTTCTGGAGACACTGGCCCATACCCCCAAGCTCCGTTCTCGTTCCATTCCTCATGAAATATCTCTCCGCGATTCTCGCCGCATTGTCCCTTACGGCTGCCACCCACGCTGCTGATCTCAAGATCGGCGTCGTGGACATGGGCCGCGTCCTTGATGAGTACCACGAAACCGCAGCCGCCAAGAACTTGCTGGGCCAGAACAAGGCCCGCATGGACAGCGAAATGCAGGAGATGCTTGAGAAGCTGAAGAAGCTGGACGGCGAAGCCAAGCAGCTCATGAAGGAAGCCCGCGACCCGGTGCTGAGTGAGCAAATCCGCGCCAAGAAGGCCTCGGAATTTGAAGCCAAAGCCAACGAACTGCGTTCCCTCTCCGAGCAACTCGAAAAGGAGCGTCGCCGTCGTGAACAGCAGCTTCAGACCGAAGCTGGCCAGCAGCGCCAGAAAATCTATGGCAAGGTGGTCGGAGCGGTCGCCGAGAAGGCCAAGGCTGATGGCTATGACATGGTCTTCGACAAGTCCTCCGTGGGCGTGACTGGTTTCCCCGTGCTGCTTCATGCCAAGGAAGGCGTGATGCAGGACTTCACTTCCGAAGTGATTGTGCAGCTCAACAAGGACGCTCCTGCTGGCGCAGCCACGGCACCGGCTCCCGCTCCTGCTGAACCTGTGAAGGAAAAGAAGGGCAAGAAATAAGCAGTTCTCCTTCGGTAACTCCGATCGTTCTGAAATCCCTGCCTTGATGTTGCATTCAAGGCAGGGATTTGCATTTTCTCCCGGCCAACCCATGAACACCTCACTCAACAAGATTGCCCTGCTCCTGGAAGGCGAAATCGCCGCCGGTGATCCGGATCTCGTCGTTACTGGTTTCAATTCCATCCAGGAGGCTGAGCCTGGTGAAATCACGTTCTTGGGGAATCCCCGCTATGCCGCCGCGCTGAAAAAGAGCAATGCCAGTGCGGTGATTGTCGACCGCCAGTTCACCGATGTGCCTCCTGCGATGGCGGTCATACGGGTGGACAATCCGACGCTGAAGTTCTCCACCATCATCCAGCGTTTCGGGCCGCCCAAGCAGACATTCGACCCTGGCGTGCATCCCACGGCGATCGTCAGCCCGAACGCGCAGTTGAACATGGACATGACCTATGTGGGGCCTCATGTGGTGATCGAGGAGGGTGCCATCATTGGCGATGGTTCCTTCATTCATGCCGGGGCGTACATCGGACGGAACACGCGTCTGGGCGCCAAATGCGTGATCCATGCGCACGCAGTGGTCAAGGAACGCTGCAAACTGGGCAATCGCGTGATCATTCATAGCGGTGCCATCATCGGCACGGATGGATTTGGCTACGAGTTCAGCGAAGGCAAACATCTCAAGATCGATCAGGTGGGCATTGTCCAGCTCGACGATGATGTAGAGGTCGGTTCCTGCACCACGATTGATCGCGCGCGATTCGGGCGCACCTGGATCGGTGAAGGTACCAAAATCGATAACTTGGTGCAGATTGCGCACAACTGCGTCATCGGAAAGCACTGCGTCATTGTCGCGCAGGTGGGCATCTCAGGCAGCACACGCCTTGGCAATTTCGTGACCATGGCCGGACAGGTGGGCGTGGCAGGCCACCTGACCATTGGCAATCAGGTGACTTTCCTCGCGAAGTCCGGTGTGACCAAAGACTATCCCACTCCCGGTGCCTACACCGGGTATCCTGCGAAGCCCCTCATTGAGGGCCGCCGCATGCTTACCTATCCCGCTCGTGTACCAGAACTTCTGGATCGTGTGAAGGAACTCGAAGAGCGACTCGCGGCGCTCGATGGAAAGAAGCCGTCGAAGCGGAAAAAGAGCAAAGCAGACGCGAGTGCCGAGCAATGATGCTCGGGTGTCCGGGGGGCACGTGTTGCTCAGGGGTTCTTCTTCAACAGCATGAAGAACCCTGTGAACTCATAACCACTGCGGTCCAGGCGATCCTTCCGTAGCAGACGGCGACCTGACAGCGGTTCGCCGACGATGTAGTGCTCCGGCGTTTCCCCGATGATGGCGATGAAGTGCCCGGCGCGTGCGCCCAGACGCACACCGGCAATGGCCGGGTAGAGCAGGTCAGAGGATCCCGGAGCACGCAAAACATAGGAACAATCAATGCCGCGGCGCTGGAGGGCGTGGTTCAGATACCAGTTCTCCGTGCCGCTGCTCGTGGTGAAGGCTTCGGTGGCGAGTTCCTTTTCCGTCACTTCGATACCCATCGACTTCAGGAGCGTGGCAGCGCTGGCCGGCCCACATGTGGAAGTAGTGCTCTGCATGCACACACCATCCTTCCATTTCTCATGAAGCTGGTCCTTCCGAAGCGGGCTGATGAGCTGCTTGAGGTAAGGAACAGACAGCCAGAGCAAGAAGAAACAGGAAACGAAACCGAGCGACCCTGCGAAGCGCCTGGGCAGATGCCAGTGGAACCATCCCACGAGCAGCCCGCCCAAGGCAGCCAGCAGTTCCGCGCCGGGAACTGCACGCAACTGGTAGAGCCAGATCGGTTCGTCCCAAAGACGTGCATAATACAGCCCGTAAACCGCGCACGGAATGGCCAGCACCATGAGCGGTGCCGCCATCCACCATTGCCCGGGAAACTTTCGCGCCAGCCACGATCCACACCAGCAGCAGGCCGCGCCCAGGATGTACACACCGAATTGCAGGACGTTCATGAGTCAGTCACTCCATCACTCAGATCCGCAGGTACAATTTCCGGCGGTGCATCCAAAGGAGAATCAACCACAGGATCAGGAGCACGGCGCCGCCTTCCAGCACGGGCGCAATGCCTTCCCCAAGTACCTTGAAGACCCCGGTGCCGAGGTGGGTATGCAGCGCCTCGCGGAAGAAGTCTGATGTCGTGTGCACCAGCACATACATGGCGATGGAGTTCATGCCGATCACCAGCAATGGGAAAGCCCAGCGCTTCCACTCCTGCACTTCGGTGATGAAATAGAATCCCGCGAGGATGAGGAAACACCAGCCTCCACTGAAGAGCGTCCATGCAGGGGTCCAGATCTTCTTCACCACCGGGCAGACGCCGGTGACATGCAGCGCCCATCCCAATGCGAGACAGATGATGCCCGCATAGATCAAGCGCAGCGTGGCTGCCATGGCCGGAGTATCCTCGGTCCCCTTTTCCGCGCTCACCTCCTTCGCTGGCTTCAGTCCCGAGTCATCAGACGCGCTCTTCAGCCAAGCTCCCGCAATCAGGCCCAGAATCATCGTGCCAAGCGTCGGGACGAAGCTCAGCGTGGCGTAGCCTCCACGATTTCCGGTGAAGAACACTTCGCGCGGGAACAGGTTGAGAAACCACACGTCAAAGGCCCAGGCGGCGTTGCTGTTGATGTTCCAGTGCGCGAGGAAGCCCTCGAAGTGATGTGGCCAGTCCGGCCTCACATTGGTGGCAGGATAGTTGAAGTCTGCCGGGGGCAGGGGGAAGAGCGCGAAGGCCAGCCAGTAGCCGACGAGCACGAAGGCCAGTGCTGCCCAACGAGCTTTGCTTCCTACGAAACCGAGGAGAAAAAGGAAGGGATACCCCAATCCGATTTGCGAGAGCGTATCCTCGAACGTCCAATAGGTGATGGGCGCATCGATGCTCCTCAGAAAGACGCCGAGCAGGACCAGCAGTAACGAGCGCCACAAAGCGTGCCACCACAGTTGCGCGGGGCGTTGACCTTTTGCGAGCCGGCCGGCAATAGAAAAGGGCAATGCCACACCCACGAGGAAGCTGAAGCCGGGTTGGATGAGGTCATGCAGCGAGCACCCAGTCCACTCCACGTGGCTGGTGTGGCGGCCAATGATTTGCCAGAAGCTGCTGTCCGGGAACTGCCGGGCCACGTGAGCCAGTTCCATGAGTTCCGCCGCCATCAGGAACATCACGAACCCGCGAAATACGTCGATGGCCGTGAGGCGGTTGGGACGAAGGTCTGTGGGTGGCAGCATGGCGCCATGACACCGAAAGCCAGGGGGGGAGTCAAGCGTGCCGGTGGGGCCCAGAGGACATTTGCTCTGAATCCACCCGCCGTCCCCAGACGCAAATAGTTGTGTGACCGCCTCTCCGCTGCTAAAGCTCTCGCACACTTCGGTTCAGCTTGCGGTGCTCGCACCCCAGACTGGGTCGCGCATGGTGCGCGCATCCCGAAGCTACTGCATGGAGGAGGAAACCGACGAAGCCATTCTGCAACGTGTCGCCACGGGGAACGAGGCTGCGTTTGCCGAGCTGTACGATCGCTTCTCCGGTCCACTCTACGCGCTCGCCCGCCGCATCTTGAATGACGATCAGGAGGCCCGCGACGCCCTGCAAGAAGGCTTTCTCTACCTTTGGGACCGCGCCCGCGACTACGATGCCTCCAAGAGCAAGGCGTTCACCTGGGCGGTCATCATCTTCCGTCACAAGGCCATCGATCGCCTGCGCTCAGCGCGCCGTCGTGCCAAGCTGGTGGAGGATGCCACCGTGGAACTGCTGCCCACTCTGGATGGTTCCAATGTGGAACGAGCGGACCGTGCGGCGGATCGTGCAGAACGCGCCGGCATTGTCCGACGTGCCCTGGAGTCTCTGCCGGAGGCTCAGCGCCGGTGCATTGAGTGGGCCTTCTTGAAAGGGTTGACCCATTACCAATTGTCCGAGAAATTTGATGAGCCTCTGGGAACGGTGAAGACCAATATCCGGCGTGGCCTGCTCAGGCTGCGCGATATTCTGAAAGGAGGTGACGCATGACGGATCGGCAGCAGGAACAAATCGCCTTGCACGCGCTCGATGCACTCACGCCTGAAGAGGTGCGGGTACTGGAGAGTGAGTGGCGCTATGAGGCGCGCCTGAGAGAGGAGTACGCGGAGTTGTCCGAGGTGGCAGCTGAGATTGCGCATCTCATGCCCGCTGAGACACCGCCCGCAGACGTGCGTGAGCAGCTTCTCGCCACGCTGAAGCGTCAGCGCCGGGCCAAGGTCACGCCGATCTCCATCGCGTGGAAAGTCGTGCGCAGTCCGTGGGTTGCCTGGGCTGCCGCCGCCGTGATTGCCGTTTCCGCGACGGGGCTCTGGACTGCCAATCGCGAACTCAACAACCGCGTCACCACCCTGGTGATGAGCGAGACTGCTGCACAGGGCGAAGTGGCTGACGCGCGGAAGGCGCAGGACTTGCTCAAGACGCAGGTCGCTGATGCAGATGCACGCTATGCGAAACTTCTGACCGAGGCTGAGCAGCTGCGTAAAGGCATCGCTGTGGCCAGCATGGAGGTGTCCATGCTGCGCGCCAGTGTGAAGCGGTATGAAGAGGGTGAAGTACTCGTGGTCTGGGATCAAACCAAGCAGGAGGGCCTTATCAAGCTGGCCCACATGCCCAGCGTGCAACCCGGCAAGGACTACCAGCTCTGGGTCATTTGCAAGCGACAGCAAACTCCGGTGAATGCCGGCGTGGTGAAGGTGAACGAAAAGGGCGAAGCCACGGTGGTCTTCCACCCGAGCAAGCATATCGCAGAAGTCTCCAAGTTCGCCGTGAGCCTGGAGAAGGAAGGCGGCGCGCCAGAGGTGGAAGGACCGGTCATCCTCGCGAGCAAATAGCGCGGGCGGGTTCTGCATGGTGCGCAAGTTGTCCCACCTCGCATGCTGACGATCTGGGTTCGCCTCCGCCTGATGATGGCGATCCTGTGCGCGCTTCTCGCGCTGCACGTCGTCGTGCTCATCGATACCCGGTTGAACTGGCAGCTTACCCTGCTGGCCACGGAGTATGGCCATCGCATTGCGGTCCTGGCCATCGTGCTCGCGTGCACTGGCATGTTCATTCGTCGCCGGGATGAACTGGCGGGCACGGCGCTGCTTCTGGGATCTGCATTCGTCTTGCTGACGCCGGTGTGGCAGATGGCGGGCATCTCGGGGCGATTGGCTGGAGAGATGCGAGCCGCCTTTGGTGAGAAGGCTGCGCGCCACCCGCACTCCGTGCCGTTCACCTCGCTGTGGCTTGGCTTGAAAAAGCCAGCGTGGAAGGGTGCGGAGGAGTTTGTCTATACTGACTCAACGGCGACCCAGCCTCTACGGGTCCACTTCTTCCGCGCCGAGCATCGTGCTCATGCCCCATGCATCATCGTCATCCACGGAGGCGGCTGGGAGAATGGCGCCGCCACCGAGTTTCCAGCGTGGAGTGCCTATTGGTCTGCCCGGGGCTATGCCGTCGCGTGTGTGGAGTATCGCCTGGCTCCCACGCACCAGTGGCCCGCACCGCTGGCGGACATGCAGCAGGCTATTGCCTGGCTGAAGGCGCACTCGGACGAACTCAACATCGATCCCGCCCGCTTCGTCCTCCTCGGTCGCAGCGCCGGCGGGCAGATTGCAAGTGCCTGCGCGGTCAGCCTGCGCGATCCGATGATCCGTGGTTGCATCGCCATCTATGCTCCGCACGACATGTTCTTCGCGCGACGCTTCGCCTTTGCAGAGGATGTGCTGGATTCCCGGCGGCTGCTTCGAAACTATCTTGGAGGTGATCCAGACGAGGCTGCCGAAAACTACCGCACGGCCTCGGCCTTCATGCTCGCCAGCAGCGACACCTGCCCCACGTTACTCCTCCACGGCACAAGGGATACATTCGTCTGGAACATGCAGAGCCGGCGTTATGCGCAGCGACTCGAGCAGCTCGGCGTGAAGCATCACGTGATCGAGATGCCCTGGGCGGTGCACGGGTTTGACTGGCCTTTTGATGGACCCGGTGGCCAGATCACCCGGGCAGCGGTCGACGGCTTCCTGAATGCCGTGGTGGGGGATTGATGGCGCAGAAATGCGTGCGTGCCTTCTGCGGTTTCCATGTCATCATGCGGAGACATGGATCATCACGAGCAACCGCCCCGGCGCGAGCCCCACGAGCGGTGGCTGGATGAGGAGGATGACCTCCCTCAACCGCCGCCGATGCGACGTGGCGGCCTCAATGAGCGGCGGTCCGAGACAGTGAGGCGCAGCACGCAGGTGATGACCTTCCTGCTGCTCGGCGTGCTGGTGCTGATGGTGCTGGCCTACACCTACCTGAAGGATGAACCCCGCCCGTGGGAGGATGACCTGAAACGATCTTCGATGACGGAGGAGAGCCAGGATCTCTCGGCTCCGAGTCGCATGAAGTACATGCTGATGGCGGGTTCCAAAATCCGGCTCATTGAATATCCCAATACGCCTCCATGGGAGTGGGATACACCATCACTCGCCCAAGCCCTCGATGACAATGGGATGGTGCTCGACAACCTCCGCGACCTGCTGGAGGAGAAGACGGAGGAATGGAGCCCGCGCAACCTGCTCTGGATGGTCGAGGACTTCGGGGCCGATTCCGCGTGGCATGCTGTCATGAAGCTGAAGCAGGCAGAGTCTGCCTACCTCAGCCGGAGCGGTCGGGAGGAGGCAGCCTTTCTCGCTGCGATGGACCTCGCCCGACTGGGCCATTTGCTGGAGCAACTTGATGCCTGGCCTTCCTTCATGGACCGCTCGCTGGATCTGCACCAAGCCAGTGCCCAGTCCCTGGCCATGCTGTTGCGCCGCACCCAGCTCGATGCGCAGACGCTCCGCCGCCTGCAGGAGGAGGTCTATCGTCCGTGGGCTCCTTCTGCCACCGCCTTGCGCGAGGCGATGAGTGGATTCTACGGGTTTGAGCGGAAGCTGCTGGTCGGGCCAGAGGATGGTGAGCCGCCCCTGCCTGAGGGATACATCCCGGTGCGTACAGACTGGCTTCTCTTCAAACCCAACGCCACGCTGCATCTCTTTGCAGACAGCTTTCGCGAACTAAAAAGCGAATCATCGGCAACGGTTATGGCACGGCAAAACCAAATTGGCTTCCGCATGCGCCAACGGGCCAAGGGGGGCATGCTCATTCCGGATGGAAATGCCACGGGCGAGGAATACTTTGCCACGCGCATCCAGCCCTACTTCGCCCTGCCGGACCGGCACGGCCTCGCACGTGCACAGCATGCCTCCATCATGACACTCTTTGCGGTGCGCCGGTTCCTGCTCGTGGAAGCGCGCGTGCCGAAGGACGCCGGTGAATTGACCGCAGCCTACCTTCCGGAAGACGTGGTGGATCCTTTCACCGGCGCACGACTGCGCATCAATCTTGCTTCCGGTCTGATCTACTCTGTTGGCACGGACATGCGGGATGATGGCGGACGCGTCTCGCCTCTGCCGCTGGACGACCCCACGGAGCCGACACTGGAAATCGGAGTCTCCGTGGCGAAGCCCGCATCGTCCTAGCTGGGGCTCAGGAGTCCGTCTGCGAGTGCAGAGCAATGCGATTGCCCTCGCTATCCAGCACGATGGCCCGGAATCCCCACGGTCCGATCGGTTCCACATCCGTTCGCATCTTGCCGCCGTTGGCCTTCACCGCTTCCACGGCGGCGCGCAGCCTGCCATCCACGTTGAAGTATTGCATGGTGCCCTGGTCGGTGGGGGAGGATTCATCCGACTTGTAGAGACAACCACCCAGGACATTTTCCTCACCCGGGAGCATTCCCATCACAAAGCCACCACCCATGTCCACCTTGTTCACCGGCTCACCGAGCACGGCGCTGTAGAAGGAGATGGCGCGATCCAGATCGTTCACGGGGATGTCAAACCAGACAATGAGCTTCTTCATGGCGCAAGTGTGATGGGGCGGGAAAATTCTGGCAACGGGCAAGTTCGTCACCCGATGATGGCTTCTGGGAGTATGGAAAGGTGTCGTTTTCGGATTGTAGAGACTTGGGATTGTGCGGCAGACTGACCCCATGCGCATTGCCCATTGCCAGTACGAATCGTGGGTTGGTGACTTCGAACACAATCTCAAGCGTGTGGAAGAGGGACTTGCCCGGGCGGACCGGGAGCAGGTGGAGATTGTCTCCTTCCCGGAGTGTTTTCTTTCAGGGTATCCGGATACGGAGGAAGAAGCACGACGTGGCGCCTTTGCGATGGATTCACCCCAGCTTGCCAAGGTGCTGGACCTGACGAGCCGGTTTGAACCCACCCTCATTGTTGGCTTCAATGAGAAACGTGGCTCAGACCTGTACAATTCGGTGGTGGTGGCCCATCGAGGACATGTGCTCGGTGTGTACAGCAAGTGCGCTGCGTACCAGAAGTTTCACAAGCAGGGGCGCGAGTTTCCCATCTTCGAGCGTGGAGGAGTGAAGTTCGGCGTCATCATTTGCGCGGATGGCGGCTACATCGAGCCTGCGCGTATTCTTGCCGCGAAGGGCGCTCGCATCATCTTTGCGCCGCACTTCAACTACATCCGCGACACCGGGCTCATCAGCCATTTCATGAAGGTGCGCGCGGACCACACGGCGCGCGCCATTGAGAACAGCGTGTATCTCGTACGTGGCAACAATGTGGTGCTGGACACCGCGAAAAGCGGCATCACCCGCACGTCAGGCGTGGGCTATGGAGACAGCTACGTCATCGACCCAGGAGGCGAGATCCTGGTGCGCAGCCGGAGACATGCGGAAGACTTCATCTCCATCGATCTGGAGGTGAGCAAGGGGCCGGACCAGTCCTTCGGCATGAGCAGGTCTGCGTGGAGCTTCCGAGAGTTTGGGGGGATTCTTGAAGAGGCGCTGAGAAGTTCAAAGTAGAAGGCTTCTCCAGAAGCCTTTCACCATGGCCCTGCCCACGCCTGCATTTTTTCACTTGGTCTGAAGTCCCTTTGCATCATCCTGTGCCGACAGAAACTCCTCGACCTGTGGGAGCCGTGAAAGGCTTCTGGAGAAGCCTTCTACTTTGCAGCGCATGTCCGATTTCGCACAAACATTGTCCGCTAGAGCCCTGATGTCCTCCCGTAGCCTCACCCTCGCTCCAACGCATTCTCGCCATGCACTCCTCACGTCTCACCCTGCCGCTGATGATGGCGGCTCTGGCCAGCTTGGCCCCGGTCCCCACGGCCTCTGCTGAATCCTTGATCCGATGGGAAAAGCGCGTGCTGGAAACGCGTTTTTTCAGCGAAGGCGCCGCCTTCGGCGACCTGAACAACGACGGAAAAAACGACATTGTCTACGGGCCCTATTACTGGCTCGGTCCGGATTTCAAGACACCAGTGTCCTTCTACAAACAGGACGAATTCAACATCAATGGCTACTCCAACAACTTCTTCTCCTATGTCCACGATGTGGATGGAGATGGCTTCAAGGATGTGCTGGTACTTGGATTCCCCGGGAAGGATGCCCGCTGGTACCGCAATCCCGGCAAGACTCCCTCAGCAGAGTGGCAGGCCTTTCAGGTGGCGGACATCGTCGATAACGAATCGCCCGAGTTCACGGACGTCACCGGCGATGGCAAGCCAGAAGTCGTCTGCTCGCGCGAAGGCCGCTTTGGCTACTACTCCGCTGACGGGGGCGATGTAACCAAGACGTGGCAGTGGCATCCTCTCACGGAAGACGTGAAGGTGGGCAAATTCACCCACGGCATGGGCATTGGCGATGTGAATGGTGATGGACGCCTGGATTTCCTCGAGGCGAAGCGCTGGTGGGAGGCCCCTGCGTCCGGGAATGCATGGAAGCAGCACACCTTCAATCTCACCGGCGGTGGCGGTGCGCAGATGTTCGCCTACGACTTCAATGGTGACGGTCGCAATGACATCATCACCTCGTTGAACGCGCACCAGTATGGCGTGGCCTGGTTTGAGAACAAGGGGGGGCAGGACGGTGCGGCATGGGAGAAGCGTCTCATCGTGGGATCGCAGCCTTGGGAGAATGAATACGGCGTCCGCTTCAGCCAGCCGCACGCGCTTGCGTTGCAGGACGTTGATGGCGATGGACTGAAGGACCTGATCACCGGCAAACGCTACTGGGCGCACAATGGACATGATCCGAACGAGCGCGATCCTCGCGTGCTCTACTGGTTCCAGACGAAGCGTGGCAAGGATGGCAAGGTCGAGTTCATCCCCCATATGATCGATGGTGACACCGGCGTGGGTACGCAGCTCACCACGGGCGATATCGATGGCGATGGACTGCTCGATGTGGTTGTGGGCAACAAGTATGGTTGTCGTGTGCTTCTGCAGCGTCGTGAGCAGGTGAGCGCGGAGCGCTTTGCGCAGTTCCAGCCCCGCAAATTCTATGGACCGGAGTCCATGCCATCCTCGAAATATGCCGGCGGTCTGAGCCCGCAGGAAGCGGTGAAGGCGATGACGCTGCCTGCAGGTTTCAAGGCAGAGTTGGTGACGGCGGAGCCTGATCTCGTGCAACCGATTGCCATGTGCTGGGACGAGCGTGGCCGCCTCTGGGTGGTGGAAGGCAATACCTATCCCCAACGCGCTCCGGAAGGGGAGGGCAAGGACCGCATCCTCATCTTCGCGGATGAAGATGGCAACGGCAGCTTCGAGACCCGCAAGGTGTTCCTCGAAAACCTCAACCTCGTGTCCGGCATCGAGGTTGGCTTTGGTGGTGTCTGGGTCGGTGCGGCGCCGAACTTCCTCTTCATCCCAGACAAGGATCGCGATGACAAGCCGGATGGACCCGCGCAGGTGCTGCTGGATGGCTGGGGGTATCAGGACACGCACGAAACGCTCAACAGCTTCATCTGGGGACCTGATGGCTGGCTCTATGGTTGCCATGGTGTCTTCACCCACTCGCGTGTGGGCAAACCAGGCACTCCAGACGAGCAGCGCACTCCGCTGAATTGCGCTGTATGGCGCTACCATCCGGTGAAGCACGAGTTCGAAGTCTTCGCGCACGGTACCAGCAATCCTTGGGGATTGGACTACAATGACCAGGGCGAGTTCTTCGTGACCGCGTGCGTCATCCAGCATCTGTATCACATTGTGCCGGGTGGCCGCTATCACCGCCAGGCTGGCCAGCACTTCAATCCTCATACCTATGAGGACATCAAGACCATGGCGGACCATGTGCACTACGCGGGCAGCGTCGGTGAGAATGCGCACTGGGGGCCGCGTGCCGGTCAGGTGAATCTCCCCGTCAGCAATGACACCGATCACGCTGGTGGCGGTCATGCGCACTGTGGACTGGCGATTTACAACGGTGACAATTTCCCGGTCGAGTACAGAGGTGAACTGCTCTTCAGCAATCTTCATGGCCATCGCCTGGTGCAGGATCATGCGGACCCAATTGCCAGCTCGTATGTGGGCCAGCATCGCGCGGACTTCATGCGCAGCAACGACCACTCCTTCATCTCGGTCACGCAAAAGGTCGGTCCAGATGGCGCTTTGTACATCAGCGACTGGTCGGACAAGCAGACCTGCCATCATCGCGATGTGAAGGCGTGGGACCGCAGCAACGGGCGTATCTATCGCATCGTGTATGACACGCACAAGCCGTGGAAGGGAGACCTCGCGAAGCTGGGCGATGCCGAACTCGCGAAGATGGCCGTGGAGAGCACGAATGGATGGTTCGAGCGCATGGCACGCCGCGTCCTCATGGAGCGTGCGGCCTCTGGCAAGCTGGAAAAAGATGCCTCAGGCAATCCCGTCGCGCCGATGAAACTCATGGAGTGGTATGTGATGAACTCCGCTCCGAACAAGGAGAGTGTGCCCAATGGCAGATTGAAGTCCCAATGGGCGTTGCAAGTGATCGGGGCTGCGGAGCAGGATGTCGTGGGAACTCCACCCGCAGACACGGATGAGAGCGTGAACGTTTTCGCGATTCGTACTCTCCAGGGCAAGGGCTTGAGTGCTGAATCCATCGGTCACCTCAACACGGCGGCGAAAGCCACCAAGTCGCCGGTGGTGCGCCGCGAACTCGCGTCGCTTCTCCAGCGCCTTCCTATTGCCCAGCGTGAGGGTATTGCCATGGCCCTCATCTCCCGCAAGGAAGACGCGGCGGATCCCATGATTCCCTTGTTGGTATGGTATGGCATCGAACCCCTCGTCGCGGAAGATCCTGCCAAGGGTATTGCGCTCGCCAATGTCAGCCAGATGGACAAGGTCACGGGCTTCATCTATCGCCGTCTCTCGGGTGATCCTGCGGGCCGTGAGGCGTTGCTTTCCGCTGTCGTCAGCATGAAGGACGCGGCACAACAGAAGAAGACGTTGACCATGTTGGTCGATGCAGCGCGCACGGCTGGAAAGCTCTCGACACCTCAGAACTGGTCTACAACTTCCGCATCACTGCGCTCCGTGGACGCCACTGCCGTGGATGAGCTTTCCGCGCTCTTCGGCGATGCTGCTGCCATCAAGGCTTTCCGCGAAGAGCTTGCGAATGCCTCTGCGTCGCCGCAGAAGCGCGAAGCCGCTCTGCGTGTTCTTTTGCAGGTGCGTGACGTGGCTTCCGCCAAGCCCTGCCAAGAAATCATTGCAGGTGCTGCGTCGCCACTACGCCGCAAGGCCATTCAAGCGCTTGCCGGTCTGCCCGATGTAGGCAATGCCCCCGCGTTGGTGGTTGTGTACGCATCTCTCTCCAACGAGGAGAAGAGTGATGCCATCTCCGTGCTCGCATCCACGAAGGAAGGTGCAGTCGCCTTGCTCAAGGCTGTGGAGGGCAAGACGGTATCGAGGGATGCGCTCACGCCGTTCCTCATCCGCCAGCTCCAAACGCTCAAGGACAAGAACGTGGACGCGCTTGTCGCTCAGGTATGGGGGACAGTGAATCAGTCGAAAGCAGATCTGCCGCAGCGTGTGGCGAAGTTCAAAGCGATGCTCTCCGCGGATAAGCTCAAGGGCGCGGATCTTGTGAATGGCAAACTGGTCTACACCAGCACCTGCGGCACGTGCCACAAGCTCCTGGGCGAAGGCGCCAGCGTGGGCCCGGATCTCACGGGTTCGAATCGCGGCAGCCTCGACTACCTTCTGGAGAACGTGCTCGACCCGAACGCCATCATCGGAAAGGCCTACCAGCTCAATCTCTTCTCCATGAAGGACGGTCGCGTACTCAGCGGCATCGTGAAGGAGGAAACGGATGATGCCTATCGCGTGGTCATGCCCGGTGGTGTGGAGTTCACTCTCACCAAGGCCGAGGTCGCGACGCGTGAAATCTCGAAGTTCAGCACCATGCCCGAGGGGCAGTTCGAGGCATTGCCAGCCGATATGGTCATCAACCTCGTCGCGTATCTGCAGAGCAACGTCTCCAAGCCCGCGACACCTGCCGCTGCCGGAGGGAATGCTCGCTGGGTGGAAGGTGCCATCGAAGGTGAGTCCTTGAGAGTGCTCAGCACCAGTGGTGGCAGTGCGCGTCCGCAGGCCATGGGTGGATTCGGCCCGCAGTGGAGCGGTGGACAGCACCTCTGGTGGACCGGTGCCAAGGCTGGCGACACGCTCACGGTGTCTCTCCCCGCGGAAAAGGCTGGCAAGTACGCGCTCAAGCTCGCCCTTACCAAGGCCCGCGACTATGGCATGATTGAAGCCACGCTCAACGAGACTCCCGTCTCAGCGGCAAAACTGGATCTCTACAACACACCGAACGTGATCCACACCGGAGAACTCGACTGGGGCACGTACGACTTGCCTGCTGGGGAGAACAAACTCACCATCAAGATTACCGGAGCCAATGCCGCTGCGGTGCAAAAGTTCATGGTCGGCATCGATTATGTGAAGCTGGAGAAGAGGTGAGGCCCGCCACGCGGGCAACACATTGCTCGGTGATGAATTCATTCGTAGCTGCGCCATAAAGGGGGCCTTGCAGCCTTTCAGGCTGCAACTTCGGTTGGGGTTGGGCGTGTGCTTCACGACATCTGAAAAATTGACTTCCCTCACACAAGCATTCCGCCCTGCGTCGTTGTCATAGATGCATGGCATTCATCCCATCTGGCAACGGGGACTCCCCACCCGGCGACAGCGGCGAGCGCGAGTACATCTCCGCTTCCGTCACCGCCGAGGCTGCAGAGGCTGTCCCCTGGCGCCAGTGGTATGAGTCCCATGCCTCGCGTCTGCTGCTCTACGTCCGCCAGTGGCTGCCTCGCCGGCAGGACGCGGAGGACGCGGTGCAGGCGGGTTTTGTGAAGTTCTGGAAGCACCGGCCCGAGCCGGTGACCGAGGACACGCCGCTGCTGTATGCCACGGTGCGGTGTGCGGCTCTGGATCTCCTCAAATCCCAAATGCGTGCCGCGAAGCGGGAATCGGATGCAGGGAAGGAATGGGACGATCGCTGGTGGGACGCTCCGACTCTGGAGGAGCAGGAGCGTGCCCAGGTCCTGCAGAAGGCCATGCAGCGCCTCTCCGAGGATCACCGCGAAGTCCTGCTGCTGAAGATCTGGGCAGAAATGACCTTTGCCGAAATTGCCCAAACCCTGAACGAGAACCCGAACACCGTGGCCGCGAGGTACCGCTACGCGCTGGCCAGCTTGAAGAAACTTCTGCCTGAAGATTGTCATGAACGAGTCTGAATTCGAATCCGGCCTGCGTCGCTTCACGCCGGTGAAGCCATCGCCCGACCTGGCGCAGGGTATTGCCACTGCTTTGGAGCGACATGTTCCTGCTCCCACTCCGGTGTCACGGCGGGTATCTGCGACTTCGGAACCTTCACTTCTCTGGGTCTGGCTTGATCGCCTGCTGTGGTCTGCGCTCGGCGCGACGGCGGCGATCGCCGTCACCATGGCCATGCGTCCAGCGCCGGCCCCTGATTCTGTGCTCACCGTCACGCAGCATGACCCTGTGACGGCGGTTCCGGGCGCAGTTCCTGAATTCCAGAAGGTGCTGACCAGCAACGAAGCGCTCGATTGGAAGGATGAGGGCATCCATTTCGACAGCAGTGGCCAGCCTGTGCTGAAGCTGCAGCGCACCGCCGTGGAGCACCAGGCTTGGGCGGACCTCCAGAATGCCGGGGTCGTGCAGGTGGAAGTGCCCCGCCAGGAGGTCATGTACGTGCCCGTCCAACTTCACTAGTGAATCGCGCAAAGAGACCAAAACATTCCAACTCAACTATCTTCATGAAATCGAATCGACGGAAACAAGCGCTGATATGCGCAACCCTGCTGTCCTCAGCTCTGGTGCCAGGCGGCATGTTGAAGGCACAAGACGAAAAGGACCCGGCCGCTGAGAAGAAGGAGCTGCTGGAAAAGGACCTGAAGAAGCTCAAGGAGTACAAGCTTGAAAGGCAGTTCGATGCCAAAGCTCCTGAAGCCAGAGAGTCTGGCCCCGCTTTGAGGAAGATGCTTTTCAAAAAGGAGGTGAAGCCAGGGACGAAGGTGCCATTCCTGGGAGTGGTCTTGGGTCCGGTGGATGAATCCCTCGGCTCACAGCTTGGCTTGTCTCGTGGTGTCGGTATTCTGGTGCGTGCTGTGATGGATGACAGCCCAGCTGCGAAATCGGGTGTGATGGAGCATGATGTCCTGCATTATTTCAATGACCAGCTCCTGGTGAATGAGCCCCAGTTGCAAGCGCTGGTACAGCAGGCTGGCATCGGCAATGAGGTGAAGCTCACCCTGTTCCGGAAAGGCAAAGTGGAAGCCATCCAGGTGAAGCTGGGCGAGATCGTGGCCAGTGAAGAGCGTGAAGTGACGGACGGCCCACGCCTGTTTCATCAGTTCGATGGTCCCGGTCGTGGAGTCATGGAGCGTCCGCTAGTTTGGGCTGCTCCGGTGAGGAGCCCTGAGGCTTACGAGCGTGAGGTGCGTGAGTTCCAGGAGCGCATGCACAAGCTGCAGGGGAATGCGGAGGAGATTCGCAAGGAGATTGAGCGTTTTACCTCCCGCATGCAGGATGCTGCGAAGCTTGAGGCCGGAAAGAAAAAAGGTGTCCTGTACTACCAGGACAAGGATGCCGGTGAGCCCAAAGTCCGTGTTCAGGTTCTTACGGGTGGGGAGGATGGAAAAGGCGCGGTGGCCTCAGCCATTTCCAGTGCCGTGGGCAAGGACGGCACGACCTACATCACGCACAACAACGTGATGGTCACGAAATGGAAGAACGAGCAGGGCAGCGGAGAGTTGAAGGTGGAGAACGGGCGCAAGCACCTCACCGTGAGGGATGCTGGGGGGAAGGAGCTTTTCTCCGGCCCGGTTGATACTCCCGAACAACGTGAAAAACTCTCCCCGGAGGTGCGTGAGCAAGTGGAGCGGATTGAAAAGGGGGTAAAGGTCGACGTCCGCTCCATCGACACCCCAGCGCCGGATGTCAAAAAGCCGGAGGGAGATTGATTCGCGCGACCCTATTCAACGGGAACGAGGGCCGGTGCATCTAAGGGAATGGGAGACCCCCATTCCCTATGAGCACACGAACCTTTGCCGGCCCCAAGCCGGACTCCGTACCGTCCCTGGCATCTGACGGTCTGCCCGACAAATCCGACTCAGGACAAAGTCACGGCCGACGGCGGCGACACACCCCGGAGCACCATCAAGATCGCTTCCTCCGTATCGTGTCGCGCGTTCTGGTGATCATGGGGGGACTGATGATGATCTGGCTCCTGCTGAGAGCTTTGGGTTGGGTGTGACGCGCCTCATTCTGCAATCACGGCCAAGTTCCTGAGTTTCTGCAACCAGGATGGACAATGGTGGTTCAAATGCCTACCATCTCTCCCATGCGCTCCCTCTCACGCATCGTTCCCGCCCTGTGCCTGCTTGGTTTTTCCCTCCTTTGCGGCGGGCTCCATGCCCAGACGACCACGACTTCAACGGGCCCTGTGGCTGTGTACCGGCTGTCGTTTGAGGAGACCGGGGACAGCGTGAACTACCGCCCCTACCAGAACGGCTTTTACATCGCCCCCATCAATGGTGGCAGTGGTTCCCTCATCCTGACACTCATCACGGGCAACCAGAAGCAATATTTCGCCTATGAGGCCTTCGGCGAACTCTTCGTAGCCGTCGATGGCAAGGAGAAGAAAATGGTCCTCAGTGCCACCGCCGCCAATGATGTGAGCACCACGGTCTTCTACGCCATCGGCAAGACTGAAAAGGAGATCGAAGTGGAGAGCCGCAACGCGGTGAGCAAGGTGAAGGTCGCTGAAAAGATGACGGGCTATGCCGTGAGCGCGGATAGCGAGAAGGATCTTCCGTTCGCAGGTGCCGGCACCTCCGTGGGTGTGGCTGGGGTGAGCATTCTCACCGCGAAGTTTGACCAGACTCTCACGAACGCCGCCATCCGCGACAATGCGAGCGTGGCCACTGAGGTGGATGAGATCATCGCTACGCTGACGGCTTCTGGATACGTCGACGGCAGGCCGCAGAACGCTGGCAACGGAAATCAGGCGACTGGCAACTAGGCTGGGTCTAGTGCCTGAGGGCGATTTGCGCGTATCTGCGCTCCATCTGCTCTCCGCGCACGGAGGCGGTGTAGGTGTTCAGGCAGCGCTCGCGTGCAGCTGCGCCTCGTTTGTGACGTTCTTCAGGGGAGTCGGCAAACGCCCTCAAGGCGTGAGCCAGCTCCTCCACGGTCTGGTCGGGTGTATCAGCTTCTATCACCCAGCCGCAGTCTTCATTCACAAAGAGTCCCGGGCCACCCAGGTTCAGGCAGATGACCGGAAGGCCGGCCGCCATGGCTTCGATGACGGCATAACCACCGGAGTCATGGAGCGAGGGGAAAAGCAGACCCGCCGCATTTGTGGTGGCCCTCAGAGCCTCTTCGCGGGGCACGCTCCCGCTGAACTGCACGCGGTCCGCGACGCTCAAATTCTTTGCAAGCTGTTCCAGGTATCCCCGCTCTGGTCCGTCGCCGAGCACGCGGAGATGCAGGTGGGAACGATCGCTCTGCGCCAGTGCGCGGATGGCGAGGTGAATACCCTTCCAGGCCAGCAGCCGTCCGGTGAAGAGCAGGGTGAGTTTTTCATTCTCGCCCGCGGACGGGTGACGCGGTAGGGCTGCAAGGGCCTGCGCTTCCTCATCCGGCAGAGAGATGGCCGGCAGCACGTCGGGATTCGGTGATCCGATGGCACGCAGCTCTTCGGCGGACTCGCGCGTCACACCCAGACTCAGGGCGGCACGTTTCACACAGGCGCGCAGCCAGGGGTCTGATCGCGCCAGGCGCACGTGCAGCAGGCGCAGGGATTCAGCGAGTCGTGTCTTCCACCCAAACTCTGCGTAGAAGCTTCCATGAGGCGCCTTCTCCGCACCGCCGACTGGTCCGAAGAGGAAGGGAATGCCCAGCTTGTGCAGATGGCTGGGTACGCTGTGTTTGCCAAAGGTGACGTGATGCGCCAAATCAAAGCGATGCTCCGCATGCAGGCGGCGGGCTTCACGAAGTGCGGCGAGCTGCCAGAGGTAGTAGTACGCCAGCCACCCGAGGCCATTGTTGAGCGGGCCGCCATCCACGAGCTTGTCCAGTGTCGGGATGCGCACCCAGACGAAGTGGACGTTGGGGTGTCTGGCCGGGTCGAATTTGCCGCCCATGCGCTCCTGCCAGCCAGCTTCCGTCAGCACCCAGACCTCATGATGCCGCGAGGCCTGCTCCACGGTGTTCCACCCGATGCCTGGTTCCGAACCCCAGCCGGGTCCGCAACTGAAGGCCGAGAGCAGGAGTTTCATTCCGTGGGTGCAGGAGGGTGTATCACGAGACATTCAACCCTCACGCCGGACACCCATTCATGCAAAACAAAACCTCCGCCCGGTGGGGACGGAGGTTTTGCGAAAACAGAATCGGAATGCGGTGGGGAAGTTACTTCTTCTGCGGCTTGTCCTGCGGAGAGGCCAGGGGCGGCACCGTTTCCACGGGCTTGCTGGAGGCCATGTCCTGCATGGGCACGCGGAAGAGCTTGCCGGTATAGGGACATTTCACTTCCATGCCGGCTGGCAGACCGGTCACATCCACGAGCTGGTGTTTGGCGGCGTACGGGCTGTTCACAAAGCCGGGGCGACCGGCAATGGCTTCGCCGTACGGAATCTCCTGCACCGGCTTCGGCGCTGGAGGCGTCGGAGCTGCGACTACCGGCGGGGAGGGCTTCACCGGAGGCGTGTTCTTTGCCACGTTGGGCGTGGGAGTGGGCTTCGTGGGAGCAATCTCCTTCGCCGCAGCGGGAGCCTTCGTCGGAGCGGAAAGTGCAGGGGCTGGCGAGCTGGCCACGGTGGGAGCGCTGGGCGTCGTCACCGGGTTGTTTTCGATCGGCTTCGTGGGAGCGGGCGCCGGAGGGGTGGGGGTGGAGACAGGTTTGTCATTGAGCACCACACGCGGAGCTTCAGCCTCCTGCTTAACAGGAGGGGCGGTGCGTTCTGGTGCCTGCACGCGGCTCGTGTCCTGCGCCAGCATGGTGCTTGGGGTGGGTACGGCTCCATTCGCGCCGGGCACAATGAACTTCCGGTGCGTATAGGGGCACACCATCGTGGTGCCGGAGGGCACGCCACGCACGTCCACGAGGCGCGGCGGGTTCGTGTACGGAGAGCGGACGTAGCCGGGAAGGGCCGGCACGCTGAAGGCCGTCAGCGGCGTGCGGGACTCCTCATTCTTCATCGACTCCACGAAGTTCCTCTGGGCGAGCACCATTTCGCCGGAGCGGGAACTGCCTGGCGTGGCCCTGGTGGGGGACACTGGCGTGGCAGGAGCAGGCGCTGTGGTCGGGGCACCGTGACGAGGCGTCTCAAGCTCGTACTTGATGTAGGCGATCAAGCCGTCATCTTGAATCTTGCGCCAAGCCTCACGTGGTGGCAGAGCACAGGAGGAAAGGGCTATGGTGGATGCCACACCCAAGAGCGCGGCACGTGACAGGTTTCGTGGGAGTGTGGCCATAGACGCGGGAGTTGAGACTAATCCAAAGTTTATGTTTTTTACAGCAATCTTGCAAGGCAAGTTAGAGAAAATTCTCAAAAAAGATTGTTCAGTGAGGCGGATTTTTTAGACCGATTGACTCATGAAGTGGCAGATCATCGTTGTAGGCAAGCCTTCCCTCCCTTGGGCCAAGCAGGGAATGGAGGACTATGCCGGGCGCCTTCGACACAAGGCCTCGGTGGAAATCGTCCATTTGCGGGAGGGGCCGTCCGCCCAAGTCGGGCAGAAAGCGCTGGAAGCCAGCGAAGGTGCCTGGCGCATTGTCCTCGACGAGAGGGGGAAACAGATGTCCAGTGTGGCTCTGGCGCAGTGGATAGAGAAGCAGGAGCTTTCCGGAAGGAAGCGCGTCTCTCTGTTGATTGGCGGGGCTGACGGCCACCCGCCGGAGGTGCGAAATGCGGCGGACGAGCTCTGGTCCCTCTCCGCCATGACCCTCCAGCACGAGTTGGCCCTCGTCGTGCTCATGGAGCAGATCTACCGTGCCATCAGCATCAATCGCGGGGAGCCTTACCATAGGGTGTGATACACCTGATTAATTTTCACAACGCGGGCGATGGTGGCTATAATACTTGGCGTCACATCCGGAAACCCGGAATCGATGGTAAAAATGTTTTTGAAAAAGAGTTCAGCGTCCGGCTTTTGTCTTGCTTGCGAAGCATGACAAAATTAATTATCACCCCTGAGATTCAGGGGAGCTTAAGCTATGGGGAACAGCCAGTTTTCACTACTGCGTCACGTCATCGAAAGCCAGGCCGACCAGCCCGGAGAGACTCCTGCGTCACCACCTCCCGCTCCTGACCTTTCGAGTTCGTTTCCGTCCGCCGGCACTCCGGTCATGCCTCATAGCAGTGCGGCGGATACGGTGGGTGCTGCACCGCGCGCCGCATTGGCTGGTCCAGCTCCACGCACGGCTGCCCACTCGGGGCACATGAAATTGCTGTTCGACAATGCGCCGGTTGCCATGGCCATGTTCGACACGGACATGCGCTATCTCCTCGCCAACCGCCGTTGGCTGGAGGACTTCAAGCTTTCGAAAGTCGACGTCACCGGTCGCAGCCAGTACGACCTCTTCCCTTCCCTGCATCCCGGCTGGCGCCATGTGTACAATCGCGCTCTCGGCGGGCAGGTCGTGCGCAGCGATCGCGACGCCATCACGCAGGACGGCAAGCGTGTGGTCTATCGCTGGGAGGTTCGCCCCTGGCGGCACATGGATACCACCATCGGTGGCGTCACCATTTCCTGCGAGCGTCTTTATCAAAGCGGCGCTCCTGCAGATGCGGTGGACAAGTCTGCCTCCCAGGAGGAAAGCCTTTGGAAGACGAAGATGCCGCTGCTTGCGCTCACCGCCACGGGGCGCATCCTGCGTGTGAGCGAGGGACTGGCGGGTACGATTCCCGATTGCTCGAAAGAAGAGGAACCCGTATTCTTCTGGGACGCTTTTGCGGAGCCGGAAATGCATCCTCCGGTGAGGCGTGCCACCCTCGTGGCTTTGGATGCGGTGTTGAGCAGCGGGGAATCGCAGGCTTCCATTTTCACCTATCCCATCCAGGAGAACGAAGACGTACTCGTCGCCTCTGCTCCCATCCAGTGGCTGGTGTCGAAGCTCCGCAGCGGATTGCCTGATGTGGAGGGAGATGTGGCGCTGGTAGTGGGCCTGCATGGAGCGGTGCCGGCTGCAAAGGTGGAGCCCGTCGCCGAGAATGCCGCAGCGCAGGGAGCAAGCAGCCAGGAATGGGATCAATTCACGGCGGAGATCGGCCGCCTCCGTCAGGCGCACAAGGAGGCGCTGGACGCTGCAGCTCTTTCCCGTCAGCGGGAGACCCGCCTGCGTGCCGTGCTGGAGCTCGCTCCGTGCGGACTCATGGTCATCGATGAGCACGCCTGTGCCATCTATCAGAATGCGCAGGTGCCCGGATTGCTGGGTCGCGTGGTGCCAGAGGGTCAGCCCATGCACGAGTGGCTGGCCGAGGGCGCGCGTGATGAGCAGCATCGCGCAGAAAGCATCCGCCTCTGGACTGAGGAGATCTGGAGAAAGCGCAGCATCATTCCCATGCCCCTCACCGGCGCGGACGGACTCCATCGCGAGGTGGAGATGCGCCCCGTGCCTCTTCCTGGTGGGGGACTCCTGCTCATGCTGCAGGATGTGACCGAGTCCCGCCGCAGCGAGGAAATGTTGCGCTCCACCGAGGCGAAGTTCCGCACGCTGGTGCATGAGAATCCGCTGCCGGTTGTGCTGGCAGACCGCTCCGGCGCAGTCTTCGACGTGAATCCCGCATGCGAGCAGTTGCTTGGCCACACGCGTGCTGAGATGCGCCGCATGCCCATCGAGCGCTGGCTGGACATGGAGAGCTTTTCGCGTCGTGCGGCTGTGTTGGAGGAGATGACGAAGCGTGGTGAGCGCTACGCAGAGTTCCCCGTGCAGGTCATCCACGCGACAGAGTATGTCTTCCCCGTGCAGTTGCGTCTGGCGGTGGTGCCAGACACGAGTGGCCAGCCGATGTTCACGCTGCACTTCTTCTCGCCGGTGCCTCAACTCGCAGCGAGCAGCCAGGTCGCACCCTCCGCTACTCCTGCAGCAGAGCCTGCCCACGAGTCGGCCTATCCCGCCCAGGTGGGTGAAGGCGAAGTGGAAGCTGCTGTCATGAAGACGTCCGCCGCGCTGGCTGACGCCGCAGCACGCATGAAGGCTTTCGCGCCCACGCCGCTGGAGAAGGCTCCTGCGGACCCGGTGACTGAGGACAGCGTCGCTCCGCCGACGGTTGCCGAAGCGCCAGCGCCGCCTCTCTTTGCTGAAACGGCTCCGGTTCCCGATTCGCCCAGTGTGTCCGCATACGATCCGGTGCTGAGCGAACCGCCCCCTGCCACCGAGCAGGAGGCGATGGCTCAGGATCCGTGGAGTGCGTCAACGGCAGTTCCTGCACCGGCGGAGTCGCATCGTGCCTTCGATCCCTGGAAAGCTTCCCAGCTGGCGGAGCCTGTCTCTCCGGCAGATCCTTGGAGCGCTCCGCAGGCCCAATCGTTTGCCTCCGCAGGGCTGGATCCCTGGGCGACGCCTGCACCTGCACCTCAGGTGGAACCTGAGCCTGCGACTGAAGTCAGCCAGCAGGCTGAATCCTTGTCGGAAACTATGCCAGCGGAAGCGGATATCCCCGTTTCCAGCGTCGAAGCCGCGCCTGCCGAGCCCGTGCCGCCCCCCGCTACTACACCAGTGCTGGAGGAGGCTGTCCCCATCGAGGAGATTCCCGCTTCCGTCCGTCCCGTCGCTCCTCTTGAAGAAGTGCGCGCCGTGGCTTTGCTCTCCACGGATTTTCACGGTCGCATCACGGCATGGACAAGCGAAGCCGAGACGCGCTTTGGTTTCTCACAAGTCGAAATGCTGGGACGCGGGTTGCACAGCCTGTTCCGTCCTTCGGATTCCACGGGGTTGCATATCGAAATCCTGGCACTGCCCGGGTGGGTATCAGCTTCTTCGTCCGCAGTGACGTGGAACTTTTTCCACAAGATGGAAGGACGTCAGGAGGCGACGTTCACGCTGATTCCTCTGGAGCAGGGTGGACTCGCCCTCATCATGCAGGAAGAACAGCGTGTCGCCATCCCGCAGAGTGCGCCGGAACTTCAGCCGGAGACTTCTCCAGAGCCAGCGTCGATCGTGGAAGACGCGCCCGTGCAGATGGAAGTGGCTGAGCCCATCATCGCACCCCAGGAATTCTCGCACGCGGTCCCGTTTGAAGCACCGCCAGCACCTGCAAGCGAGCCGCCCGTTCCCGGGGTTGCGGTCGTGGAGACTGCGCCTGAGAACGCAGCGGAGCCGAAGATCGCCGAAGACGAAGCGATGGTGCCGCCGCCTCTCTTGCTCGACGAGCACGAGGCGCCTGAGGAGTGGCCGGCGGTGCCCGCGAACTTGCTGGATGAGAGTCTTGCTCCTTCGATCTCCGCCGCGACTCCTGTGCCTCTGGCCTTCATTGCGGAGACCTTTGTGCAGAAGACAGTCGTGCCGGACGCGCCGGTGGCCCCGCTGACGCTGGCCCCTCCGCAGCGTATGTTTGCAGACACACCTCCCGCGGCGCCCAAGCCCTTGAGCCTCGCGCCGCCGCAGTCCCTGTACAAGGACACGACTGCCGCAGCTTCCGTGGAGGCGGGATTGACCGTGGCATATCAGGCAGCTCCTGTTTCTCCTCCTGTTCCGGCTCCAACTCCCCAGTCAGAGCTGCCACCGGAGCTGCCGGCACCTGAGAGCGCGCCTCCAGCTCCCACAACGCCCCAGCAGCGTCCTTCGTTTGAGGAGCTGCAGCGCGAGCGCGTGCTTCTCGGCGAGACGCACCACCGGGTGAAGAATCACCTGCAGATCATCACGTCGATGCTCAATCTGCAGATGAGCACGCTGCATAACGAAGAGGCTCGCGATGCCCTGCGCTCCAGCCAGAATCGCGTGCGTTCGATCGCGGCTCTGCACCAGCATCTTTATTTACTCACCACAGGTGAGACCGCGGACTTCCGCGCCTTTGCCACGGGACTCATCAGTCACCTGCGCGAGTGTTATCACGTTCCGTCGGATCGTGTGGTGCTTGGACTGGATATTCCCGAGCAGGCAATGCCCGATGAATGGCTCATGCCACTGGCCTTGGCGCTGAACGAGATGGTGTCCAATGCATTCAAGCATGCCTGGCCCGATGGACAGCCCGGCTTCATGCGCATCTGTCTCATGACTGGCAAGACCCCGGAAGGTACCCCGCACGGCCGGCTCACCGTGGCCGACGATGGCATCGGACTGCCTCCGGATTTTGAGCAGCGCGACCATCTCGGCATGGGGATGAAGATCCTTCGCGTGTTTGCCGGCCAGTTGGGCGGTGAAGTACGCACCCGCACTGGCAATGCCCAGGGGCGCGGCGTGTCTTTCGACCTCGTGTTTCCCACGGCGCGGTAAGCCGCGATAAAGGCGAAGGCGCCTAAGCAAGTAACTGGCTGTTTCCTACAGTTGGTTCACTGGCGCTTCGCTGCTCTCGTAGCAGCCGGATGGCCGAGACCACCAGAGATCCTGTGTGAAGAGCACCAGGATGGGGAAAATGAAGACGAAAGGTGCTTGCAATTGTTTGGCAAAAGGACATGCACACACGCCTGTGCACAAGTGATCCTGCGGCTGTCTTGAGATGCTTTTCCTCACCTATTGGTTCGTCATCTTTGCCGTGGCATTTTATGTCCTCTACTGGAGCATTCCCGTGGCCAGGGTCCGTGTGGGGTTGCTGCTGGTGGCATGCGTCGTATTCCACACGCATTTCGCGGGACCGGCTGGCGTGGTGCCCGTTTTGCTCCTGGGGCTGATCACGTATCTCGCGGCGCGCTCCCAGAACAAGAAAGCGTGCTTGGCGGCGATCGCGGTTTGTGCATTCGCGCTGGTCTTCTACAAGTATTCCAGTTTCATTCTCACGTCGGCGCTCTCACCCATCTCGCCTGAGATGGCAAAGACGGTCACAGAATGGGTGCAGGAGCACCTCCTTCCCGTAGCGCCACCTCTAGCCATCAGCTTCTTTGTCTTTGAGTTTGTGCATTATCTTTATGACGTCCGGAAGGGAACAGCGCCCCTGAAAAGCCCGGTGGAGTTTGGAGCCTTTGCCGTCTTCTGGCCCTCCATCGTCGCCGGCCCAATCAAGCGGTACGAGCAGTTCGTGCCAGCGATGCATGAAGGCGCGCGCAGCGTGAGCCAGCATGACGTGGCCATTGGACTCATCCGTGTCACGATCGGCCTCGTGAAGAAGTACGTGGCGGACAATCTCACCGCGTACATCACTTACTCAGTCTCTCTCTACGATACCCTTCCTTTGGCTACCCGGTGGTGGATTTTCATCGCGCTGGGATTGAGAATCCTCCTCGACTTCAGCGGCTACAGTGACATGGCCATCGGCTTCGCCCGGATGATGGGCATCGCGTTGCCTGAAAACTTCCGGTGGCCCTACCTTGCTGCTAACATCAACGAGTTCTGGAGGCGCTGGCACATCTCCCTCAGCACCTGGTCCGTGACTACATCTACATCCCCATCGGTGGAAACAGGTTCGGAGTCGCTCGCAGGATCTTCAATGGGTTGGTTGCCTTTGCCCTCTGCGGTCTCTGGCATGGCGCCGCGTGGAACTTCGTGCTGTGGGGCCTCTACCATGGGGTGGGATTGGCCATCAGCGGAAACTACCGCACGTTGCTGGGGCGGCCGGGACGCATGCTCGCCTTCTGGCTTTCACGAAACCGGATTTTTGCCTGGCTCCTCACCATGATGTTTGTGCACGTAGGCTGGCTCTTGTTTTTTTATCCCATACCACAAGCCATGAAGATGTTCTGCGGACTCTTTGCAACTGGGGGAACTCCATGAAACGACGCATCGAAACGGGTGCGAATCCCTGCATCATCCCATGGGCTTTGTTCTTGGGAGTGGCATGCGGTTTTGTCGCCTGCTGCATGGCTGGCAGGAAGACAACCGAGATCCACCAGCTGACCGAGGTGAATCGGTTCCATCAGTTGATCACACCCGAGGCCTTGTTTTATCCCACGGCGTCACAGGTGAAACAGCTGGCTCTGTACCGTACGAAGAAGGCAAAGATCAATGTGATCATCGGGGGAGTTCCATTCTCAATGGTTCCGGTCAGCAGGCTCACGAGTTGTGGTCAGGCAAATTGGCCAGGCTGCTTGGCCCGGAGTACAAGGTTGTCAATTTGGGCTTCCGTGCGGCCACCATGGGAGAGGTGGGCGCTCTCGGTGCAGAAATGATCATGGACCGTCGCAAGGTGATTTTCATCACCGACATGCGACCCGGTGGGAATCCTGCTCACCCTGACGGAGTCCGCTTCCGATACTTTTTTTGGGATGCCTGGTACAAGAAGCTGATTGATCGAAATAACCTCGCACGCAACGCCAGCCTTGCAGAGACCCAGAACCTGCGCAGGGGGGATGTCACCTTTGCAGATTTGCGCGCCGGCGCCCGGCTCGACTCTCGGTTTTACTTCAATGACTTGTGGAACTCCCTGGCGTACCACCACGGGGGAACCATCTGGAACCGGATTCATTGCTCCAAGTCCTTCACACCATTGAAACTGTTGCCGGACAATGAGCCGCAGCCACCACCGCCGGATGTCCGGCATGCGAGCCCAGACTATCTGGCCACAATCGACCCGTGCGTGAAACGGTTGGATCCTTCAGGACTGGAGAAGGAAGCTGATGGCCAGTGGACGGTGCCACCAGCCATGGTGCAACAGATCCAGAAAAAGTTGGAGGTTTCCCTGCCCAAAGATGAGTTGCGCCGTCGCACCATCGTCATTGAAACTACTTACGAACCTTTCGTCATGGCACGCATGCCGCCGGACCAACATCAGAAGCTGGCGGTTTTATCCAGTTGTACTGAAAAAGAAATCCAGGCGGCAGGGATGCGATGCTTGAATACTTTTGGAAAGTTCACTGACGAAGATTTCGCCGACCATGTGCACTTTACTGGGGCCGGTGGAGCAAAACTCGCTGCAGATCTCGCCCCTCTCGTTCGCGCCCTGGCCGCAGATCTCGGATACACAAAACAACAACAACAACCATCGGAGGGCCAAAAGAAGTAGATGTCCATGAAGAAGGCTCTCCGCATCCTGCTGTCATTCATCATTGGCTGTATCATTGGTGTCGTTGGCCACTACACATTGTACCGCATCGGCCTGCCGGTGGAGCCTTTCATCTACATGGCATTCTGATCCCGGGCCTCCTTTTCCTGGATGCCGTTCGAAGGCAGTTCATTCGGCCATGAGAAGGCCGGGCAGCTTTTTCACCGCGAACTGTTGCAGCATCTCCACCTGTGTTGACCAGTAGGCAGCGATGCTGTCTGGATCGGGCGTAGTTTCCGGAGCGCCGGACTCTCCATCGGCTGGGACGTCCGGCACTTCGATCATCAAGGGCTTGAGAGCTTCCAGAAGATCCGTGGAGCGTCCGGAGAGAAAGTCACTGAGCTGACAGGCCACTCCCACGGCGTTGCCAGGAAATGGCAACCGCAGGTGAAGGGGAGCTGTGAAGTTCAGGAGTCCTGCCGGGTACTCCGAAAGGGGCAGCTGAGGGTGATGCAGCCGCATGACACATCGGCATAGGGCCGCATGGATGGAACGCGGCAGGGCGAATGCTGGTGAGGCATCGGGCGTGTGGGCCTCTGTCAGGAGATGCTGGGAAGCCTCTGCCGCAGAGTCATCCAGCAAAGGAAGTGGGGGATGCAGAGAACGCGCAGGCGCGTGGACAGGCGAAACGATGGTGGTCACAGAGGACTCATCGGATGGCGCATCCACAGCAGGATTTCCCTCACGAGTCAGCGAGAGATGAAGGTGTTCACCTCTGACGGTGATGCGCAGATACCACGGCGGCGGTTGCCAGGTGCCGGCGCGGTTGAAGGGTGGGCGATGCTCAAGCAACAACACCCGCTCCAGTTCGATGGCGGCCCCGGCAGACTCGCAGGTCTGCCATTCGATTCGAGCGATGCGGTGCACCAGACGCAGGATGCGGCGGGGATGCCTCTCTGGGCTCACGTGACGATAGGAGGTGACTCGTGCGCGGAGATTGAGCGACTGTCCGATGTAGAGCAGCTTTCCCGTGAGATCGTAGAAGAAGTAGACCCCGGGGCACTGGGGCAGTCCCGCGAAGACCTCCGCACCCACACGCGTGGTGATGGGATTGGTGACCTGAAACAAGCGCATCTGACGTGGCCGCACTACAGAGGCGGACATTCCGGTCGCTATCTCGGTCGGATCTGGCGGCTTCATGCTCACGATGTGGACTCCCGTAGCTCGTCGGGAGAATCGTATGTTACCGCCGGGTCAAAAAGCAAGCGAGCGCGGACATCGCGTCCGTGCTCGCTTTGAGTTCCTCAAGGGAGGCGGAGACCGGTTTCAGTCTGTCCGTCTCCTATCTCCGGTGAAAAGGAATGCGAATGCTAGTTCGTTGCGTCTTTGACCGCATCCTTGGTTTCTTCTGCCGCGTCTTTGACGGCGTCCTTCACATCCTCACCGGCATCCTTGAGTCCTTCCGCGGGACGGCGATCCAAGGCGTCGTCCACGCCTTCTTTCAGTGACTTGTCGCGTTCACAACTCGTCATCGTGAGGGGGAGCATAGCCGAGGTGGCGACCAGACACAGGGAAATGCCGGCAGCCTTCAGGGTGTGGATTGCAGATTTCATGGTTCTTTTGGGTTGTGGTTGTTGCGGGTTGTTGAGGGGGAGACGGATTCGTGAATGGATGCAACCCGATCACGAATCGGGCTGGCTCCGGCAGCCGCCATCCTCATGGTGATGAGGTGGCCGGCATGCCGAAACTCAGGTTGGCGCTAGACGGCAGGTCTGCCGCGACCACCCCGACCGGTGAGGATCGAGATGAGGAAGAGCACCAGGAACACAACGAAGAGCACCTGGGCGATCCAAGCAGCAGTGCCCGCGACGCCGCCGAATCCGAGGACGCCCGCAATGAGGGCGACCACGAGGAAGATGATGGCATAGTGGAGCATGGCTTAGTTGGGGTTTGGGGTTTTGGTTTGGGTGATTTTGGGGGGGAAGTGTCCCGCCACGTTGCGGCGGGTTGGGGTTCTCAGGAAGGCAGCAGAGAGAGGTTCCTAGAGCTTCGCGATGAAGCTGCGGATGTTCTCCTTGGTCTCACCGGTGCGTTGCTGGATGCGACCGATCACTTCTTCCTCTTTTCCTTCTTCGAAGAGAAGATCGTCATCGGTGAGTTGGGCATACTTCTGTTTGATTTTGCCCTTCAGGGTGTTCCACCTGCCTTTAAAAGAGAGCTCTGTCATGGCTTTTTGGGGGTTGGGTTTTGGTTTCGTTTCAGAGTTTGGAAATCATCACAAACACCACGGATGAATCGCGGCTCGCGGGGTGGCTCAGTGTGAGGTGCTTCCCTCAATGGCCTCCTGATTGACGCCGGTGCTGAACCATCCGCCCGTGGCGATGTAGGACAGCATCTTGTCATGATCACCGGCGCGTGAAGCCAGCTTGCCCAGCAAGGTCGCTGCCTCACTCTTGCCCAGGCACCGGGCAAAGGCCTTCGCGGTGCCGAAGCCCGCGATTTCATAGTGGGCGATTCGTTGCGCATTGGCGATCAGACAGGCGTCGATGGTGGCTGTGTCCCCCTGCCCGCCCGTCGTTTGAGTGGTCTCCCGGATGAGCCCTCGCATGGCTTCGCAGGTGACACCGGTGGGAGCCGTCTCCAGAAGTTGGCAGACCTCCTGGAGTTGGGTGATGTTTTCGAGCGTGTTTTCAGAAATGTCGGAAAGCCCCTGACGCAGATCCGTGCTGGTCGCCTTCTCAATCATATCGGGGAGCATGGCGCTGAACTGGATTTCTGCGTCGAAGAGGTCCTTCAGTTGATCCTTGAGCAATTCATGGAGGGAGTGCATGGGAGGGAGCAGGGTTGTGCCCCACTAAGGGGCAATACCCGTGCCAATTTTGCGAGCTGTCATCGCAACATGTTGATGCACAGGTGTATATGTGCAGTTGGGAGCTTTTTGGTGCCTGCTAAAATTCCACCTGTTCGTGGCGAAATGCATGCGTATTGCGCATGGCGGTCAGCATTCTGCAATGTTCTTCCGTCCAAGGTGGAGTCGGCCGGAGATTAACTGGTGCTTGATCCCATCGTGACTTCTCCCTCATCTTAGCAGTCCCCCCGATGCGACTCCGGCAGCAAACCCCCAGGTCGATGCTCGTGCTTTTTGCAGGAGCCATGATTTTGAGCGCCTTCGTGCTCTCCGTTATTGTCTGGGTCCGTCTCAATTCAAGTGTGTCCAAACGGATGGAGGTGCGGACTGTCGCCATTGAGTGGGAGAAGCTGGTGTCCATGCTCAAGGACGCAGAGACAGGCCAGCGTGGCTTCCTCATCACCGGAGATGACAAGCACTTGCAGCCCTTCCATGCCGCTGCCGGCGCGCTGCCGGCCCAGTTTCAGAAACTGACGGAACTGGAGGCGCTGCAGGAGGATCAATATGGTGAGAATGAATTGCTCTCCTTCCAGCAGCTGACCGACCGGAGAATGGAAGAACTCCGCGACACCATTCTGGTACGGCGGCGTGAGGGTGCGGAAGCTGCGGCAACGCTCGTGAAGCAAGGTGCGGGCAAGGCCATCATGGACGAGATCCGTCTGAAGGCTGGCCGGAGAATGGGTGAGCTCGATGCCAAGGTCGAGCGGTACAACAAGATCATGGAAGGCGACCTGAGGTGGGGGTTCTACAGCGTGGCCGGCACCTCCCTTGCCAGCTTCCTCGCAGGCGTGCTCGCGTGGCGGCTTTTGCGTGAGTCCGAGCAGCAGGCGCGCCGTGAAGAACGTCTCGCGATCGAGAAGCGTCGCGCGGAACAGTCCGACCGCGAGAAAAGCATTTTCCTGGCGACGATGAGCCATGAAATTCGCACGCCCATGAATGCCATCCTCGGATTTGGTGAGCTGATGGTGGGGGAGGCGAAGACTGACAAGGAGCGTCGCTACGCGCAATCCATCGTCCGCAGCGGGCATTCCCTCCTGCAGATCATCAATGACATCCTGGATCTCTCCAAGATAGAAGCCGGCATGATGGAGATCCATGCCACGCCCACGGACGTGCGTGAGCAGGCGGCCTTTGTGCAGCAGCTTTTCAACACACAGGCAAATGCCAGGGGAGTGGAGATGCGGGTGGAGATTGCGCAGGACGTGCCACATTCCTTGATGCTGGACAGCACCCGTCTGCGGCAGGTGTTGATCAACCTCACCGGAAACGCTTTCAAGTTTACAGAAAAGGGGAGGGTGACCCTGCGGTTTGGCGGAAATCGGGAAGGGGATACGCGCCCCCTTTACCGACTGGTGGTGGAGGTCGCCGATACGGGCGTGGGCATTCCACCCGAGCGGCAGGCGGAAATCTTCAAGCCCTTCGTGCAGGCGAAGGTGAAGCGTGATGCGGAAAACCGGGGCACGGGTCTGGGCCTGGCCATTGTGCGACGACTCGCGGACCTCATGCGGGGCAGCGTTTCCGTGCAGAGCAAGGTGGGAGAGGGCAGCACCTTCCGCCTTGATCTGCCAGGAGTGGAAATCTCAGCGCGCCTGCCCCAGACTTCCATGCCGGAAGAACCTGCGGTGGACTTCAATGACTTGGTGCCATCCGAGATTCTCGTGGTGGATGACAACCCGGTGAACCGCGAGCTGGTACGCGGCTTCTTTGACACCACCCATCACCGCATCCGCGAGGCCTCTGATGGACGAGAGGCGCTGGACGTGCTGCGCGAGCGCAGACCCGACGTGGTGCTCATGGACATCCGCATGCCTGTCATGGACGGACGCACCGCGTTGCGGACGCTTCGTGAAAGCAAGGAGATGGATCCCTTGCCGGTGATTGCGGTCACTGCATCCAGTCTGGCAGGGGAGGAGGCCAGCTTGCGCCAGGCGTTCGACGGCTTTGTGCGCAAACCCTTTTCTCGCGCCCAACTCTTCCGGGAGCTCGCGCAATTCATCCCGAGGTACAAGGCGGTCAACGCCCCGCAATCCGGCTTGGGGGAGGTGCAGCCCACCCCGGCATGGAAAGAGCTGATCGAAAAATTGCACGATCTGGAGGCGAGCAGCTGGCCGGTGGTGCGCGATGGAATGGTGATTTCTGAGGTCAGCGCATTCGCGACGCGGTTGCGTGACCTCGCCGAGAAATACGCCTGCCCACCGCTCGACCTGTATGCATCCAATCTCATCACCCAATGCCAAAGCTTTTCACCAGGGGAACTTGATAAACTGATGGAATCCTTTCCACGTGTGATTGCCAAGATTGAGGAACGACTCGCCGCGACATGACCCAGCCCCCTGCGCAAACCATATTGATCGTTGATGATCAGGAAGAGAATCTCCGGCTGGTCGGCACGGTGCTTTCGATGATGAACTACGACATCATCCTGGCCAGCAGCGCGGAGCAGGCCTTCAAGCGCCTGACATCGCGACTGCCGGATTTGATTTTGCTGGATGTATTGATGCCAGAGACGGACGGGCTCTCCACCTGCCGGCAGATTAAGGCCGAGCCGAAGTGGTCGGACATTCCCGTAATCTTTCTCTCAGCGGCGGATGACAAGAATCTCATTGTGCAGGCTCTCGAGGCGGGTGGGGTGGACTATGTGACGAAGCCCTTCAACATGGCCGAGCTTGTCTCCCGCGTGCGCACGCAGCTTTCCCTGAAGCAGGCGCGTGACCAGTTGCGGACCCTGGCAGAGGACAAGGATGAGATTCTGGGCATCCTCGCACACGACCTCAAGAACACGCTGGCGGGCATGAAGCTGAGCGCCGGACTGCTGCAGGGGCGCTCCGGGGATCTGCCTCCAAGGTGCATGGCACTGGTGGACAACATCGCCAACTCCACCGAGCGCATGCTTTCTTTCGTGAAGGAGTTCCTCGCGAACCAGCATGCGGAGCGCCTGCAGTTGAAGAAGCAGAGGCTGAATCTCGGTGACTTCGTCACACTGCTCACTGCAAATCATCAGGCAGCGGCGCAAGCCAAGCGGATCACCCTGGTCTCGCAGATTCCCGGCACATCTGTGCAGGTGGAGGGCGATCGCGAGGCCATGACCCAGGTGTTGGAAAATCTCGTCTCGAACGCCCTGAAGTTCACCCCCCAGGGAGGCAACGTGGAGGTGATCGTGGAGCCGCCCGTGGCTGGCATGGCGAAGTGCATCGTGCGGGACAACGGACCCGGCTTCACTGAGCAGGACCGCGGAAAGATGTTCCGCCGTTATGGACGCCTGAGTGCGCGCCCTACCGGCGACGAGCCCTCCACGGGGCTGGGCCTCTCCATCGTAAAAAGGCTGCTCGATGCCATGGGTGGAACCATCGTCCTTGCGGAAGGTGGCGGACCCGGTGCAGAATTCATTGTGTCACTTCCCATCGCAACCACTCCGGAGCCCGCCGAAGTGCCCGCCGTGGCACAGGCTGCGGCCGATGCCCCCACGGAGCGCTCGCAATCCTAGTCACGCCTTCGCTCCCTCAGAATGGACATTCTCATCATCGACGACGAAAAGATCATCCGCGACGCCACCACCCAGCTAGTTGAGGACGCAGGGCACTACGCAGAGACTGCGACAGACAGCTCTACCGCCTTGCAGGCGCTGAAGGAATCTCCCTTCCACCTGGCACTGCTGGATGTGAATCTGGGCCGCGAGAACGGTCTCGATTTGCTCGCGGAAATCCAGAGGCAGCATCCGCAGCTGCCCGTGGTGGTGTTCACTGCGGCAGCAACCATCAAGACGGCGGTGGAGGCCATGCGTCGGGGTGCGCTCGACTTCCTGGAAAAGCCCTTCTCCGAAGCACAGCTCAGCATCGTGCTCTCCCGTGTGCAAAAGCATCGGAAGCTCGCGGAGCGCGTGGTGGAACTGCAAACTCAGGTGGCCAGCCAGTCCCCCGAGCCCGTGTTCGACTCGGCGAGTCCCGCGGTGAAAGAAGTGCTGGAGGTGCTCTTCCGCGCCGCCAGCACCCCGGCCTCCGTTCTGATCCTTGGTGAAAGCGGCACCGGCAAGAGCGTGGCGGCACGCGCGGTGCATCTGCGGAGCGCACGTGCGGAGAAACCTTTCGTCACCGTGAACTGCCCGAGCCTCTCCAAGGAATTGCTCGAGAGCGAACTCTTCGGTCACACGAAGGGTGCCTTCACTGGCGCGGTGCGGGATCACTGGGGCAAGGTGAAGGCCGCGGAGGGAGGCACCTTGTTTCTGGATGAAATTGGCGAGCTTCCCCTGGAACTGCAGCCCAAACTCCTGCGCCTGCTCCAGGATCGTGAATACGAACGCGTGGGCGAGAATACAACCCGCGCGGCGGATGTACGCATCATTGCGGCAACCAACCGCGACCTGAGAAAGTCCGTCGAGGCCGGCACCTTCCGCGAGGACCTCTACTACCGCCTGAACGTGATCACCGTGGAGATGCCATCGCTGCGCCGCAGGCCGGATGATCTGCTGCTCTTCGCTGACAAGTTCCGCGAGTTCTTTGCTTCACAATTCGGCCGCCCCGTGCGGAGCTTCTCCGCACCAGCCCGGCATCAGATTCTCGCCCATGGCTGGCCCGGCAATCTTCGCGAGCTCCGCAATGCCGTGGAGCGCGCTGTGATCCTCGCGCATGGAAAGGAAATTGCCGCGACCGATCTCCCATCTCCCAGCGCCAATGGCGTGGTCGGTGGCGTCGGTGGAGATGTCGCAACTGCTGGAAATGTCCCCATGGTGGGCACCGCAGTTTCGCTTGAGGAGCTGGAAAGTGCGCACATCAAAGCGCTTCTCAAGACCTTGCCGAATCTTGCTGACGTGGCGCGTGTCCTGGGAATCGACCAGGCCACCCTCTACCGGAAACGCAAGAAGCTCGGTCTTGATTGACAGAAGGCCGGGCTTGCAGATTGGAAATTGGATGGCGGGTTTTTCCACCCGCCATTTTTTTGATTGACGCGAATTGTTCCGACTACGGAATCGGAGTGGAGCAAAAGTTGCGCCACGAAGTGTCATAAGCCATGCGTGCCTCATTCCATGAATGTTGTGCATGATTTGTTTGCAACCTGCATAGCAACTTCGACCCAGGACATGCACATTGCATGAGGAATGAGGCGGTTGCGATGTGGTGTGAATTTGCAAAGGGTTGGGAATGAGGATGAAATCGTAACACCATCCCGATGGCACGCGGCATGCGCTTATGGATCGCATGGCAACCCTACTTTATTTTCCTGCACAAGACTGCTCCGAGGTGCCACGTCATCGCGGGCGTAGCCGGCACAGCAGTCACCTTGCTGCAGCCTTTGCAGCACTCAGTACGGCGCATGAGGACAACGTCGACCTCCGCCTTCTCGAGCATCTGGTCTCCATGGACGAAGACGAAAACGATGAGCCCCATGCTGCCTAGCCGCACCTCGCTCCAGACTTTCAAAGAAGCAAACCCCAACAAGAACATCCATACCCCCTCTTACCATGAGCACTTCCGGACCCTCCGTTGATACCCTCAAGCGCGATGTGCGCACTCTCGCTGACGACACCATGAAGATGGCGCAGAATCGCTTTGTCGAACCCGCCATGGACGCGGCGCAGCGTGCGAGCGTGCAAGCGCGCAAGGCTTTGGAGCAATCCCGTGATCGCATGAACCAACAGCTCGCTGTGGCGGAAAGATATGCCGCACGCGGCTACGACCAGACTACCACCTGGATCTCTGCGAACCCGCTGGCTGCCGTGGGCATTGCGGTAGGCGCCGGCCTGCTGTTGTCCTCCATCTTCCGCCTGTCCTCACGCCGATAGCCGCGAGCGCCTGGCAGACCTTTTTGACCCGCATGGCCGTCATGAAATCTCCCACCACTTGTGAACATGCACGCCTCCTCGCCTCCCTCGTGGTCATCACATCTTGATCGCGGAAACAGCCTGTCGGATTCCGTCCGCACGTTGCTTTCCTCGCTGGTGACCTATCTGGAGACGCGGTGGAAGCTGTTTAAGGTGGAATCGGGAGAGGCCATGCGGCTGGGAATCCAGGTGGCTGTGGTCACCCTGTTCGCTCTCGCGTGCGCCTTCGTGATGTACGTGTGCGCCATGGTCGGCGTGACCTTGTGGATCGCTCACCAATGGTGGGACGGCGCGGTGATGCCCGCTGCGTTCATCATGGCAGGAGTGCATCTCCTCCTCCTGCTCAGTTGCGCGGGATTCATCATCTGGTCCCTGCGCGGACGAAAGCTCTTTCACGATACGAGAACAGAATTCAAGGAGGACAAGCGATGGCTGCACCTGCAAACGACATCCAACGTCTGAGAACCCAGCTCGAATCCAGTCGCTGGCAGATGCACAGCGGCATCCAGCGGATCGAGGATCAGCTCAATGTCTCGAAGCGTGTGCGCACTGAGTTCAAGGAGCACCCGTTGAAGTGGGTGGCCATCAGTGCGGGAGTGGGACTGGTCGCAGCGAAGTTGATTCCACTCCTGCTCGGGAGCAGGAAGCGTGGCGTCATGGGTCGCATGCTCACGCCTCTCGTGCGTGCCGGTGCCGCAGCGGCAATGCCCATTGTGGCTCACCAGGTTTCCAATTGGATGGCCCAGAAAGGTCTGAGTATTCCAGGTCTTGCTCCGATGCCCATGCCCGAGCCCCACCCCATCTCCCAGGTGCCTCCGCCTGTCGTGGGATCTGCCCCGGTATCACCTGCTCAGGAGGCGTATCCCGAATGAACCCCTTCTCCTTACAGGACCGCACCATGGTGCTCGCCGCCAGATTTGTGATTGCGGCTCTCACGTGCGGTCTCCTGTATTGGGGGAGGGAAGTGCTCATGCCGCTGGCGCTGGCCACGTTGATTGCCTTCATGCTGCATCCACTCGCGGTGCGACTGCAGCGCATCCGGGTGCCCCGACTGATTTCTGTAGGGTCAGTAATGCTTCTGGCCACGGGACTGATCGTGACGGCTGTCTGGTTTATCACCGTGCAGGTGGCCAGTTTCACAAACGAACTGCCCTCCTATCAAAAGAACATCAGTCAGAAAATCGGTCAGGTGCAGGGCTCCATGCGAGGCGGCGCCTTGGAGAAGTTGCAGAAGGTTTTCCATTCTCTCGAGAGGGAGGCAAAGGCCAGGGAAGAAGCTGTTGCTCCTGCTTCCATTTCCAATGAGCCCATGCCTGTGGTGATTGAATCGAAGGAGCGCTGGTTCGACTTCAGTCTGACAAATGCCGCGATTCCCCTGATGGAACCCCTGGTCACCGGAGGCCTCATCTTTGTGCTCGTGGCACTCATGCTCCTGCGCTGGGAAGACCTGCGCGCGCGGCTGGTAAGCGTGATGAATCAGAATATCACGCGTACCACGCGAGCCATCGATGATGCTGGCAAGAGGATCGCGCGTTACCTCGCGGCGCAGATGTTCATCAACGGCAGCTTCGGCCTTGTCATCGGGCTGGGATTGTGGGCGCTGGGCGTGCCCTATGCCGGGTTGTGGGGCTTGTGTGCCGCCATGTTTCGCTATGTGCCTTATCTCGGTCCTCTGGTGGCCGCCGCATTGCCCATCATGGTGAGTCTGGTCACCTCTGAAGGGTGGACACAGGTGCTCAGTGTGGGGGCCTTGTTCCTCACGCTGGAATTGGTGAGCAACAATGTGCTGGAACCCTGGCTCTATGGGTGGCGCGTGGGTCTCTCGGAGATTGGCGTGATCCTGGCAGCCGTCGCATGGACATTCTTGTGGGGCACCGCAGGTCTGGTGCTGGCCGTGCCACTGACGGTGTGCCTCGTGGTGCTCGGCGAGCATGTGCCCGCGATTTCATTCTTCTCACAACTCCTTGGAGACAAGCCCGCGCTTCCATTGCATTTGCGCTTCTACCAGCGGCTGCTGGCCCATGACAAGAACGAGGCCGCTGAGTTGACGAAGAATCACGCCAAGGCCCATGGTTTTGCGAAGGCCGGTGACGAGATTATTGCACCTGCTCTGGCTCATGCCCGGGGTGAAGAGATGCGCGGAGCGCTCAGCGAGGAGGAGGTGGAGGAATTCGCGGCCGCCATTCCGTACATCCTCGATCGTACGGATGACGAAATCGACGAGGAAGAAGAGGCGGACGCAGCCAGGCAGAGCTCGGCAGTCTCTGCGGGACCGGTGGTGGTCTGGCCCTTGTGCAGCCTTTCAGAGGCACTGGTGCCACTGCTGCAGCATCACTGCACGGACCTCCCGTGCCGCTGGCAGGTCATTGCGGAGGGTTCCCTCACCTCCGAAGCGATTGGCCGGCTGGCCCGTGAAGAGGAACAGCCGGAGGCCGTGTGCCTGCTCCTCCTCACCCATGAGGATCTCTCGCGGACGCGCAACCTGTGCAAAAAGCTGCGCCACGCCTTCCCAGATGTCCATATCACGGTGGCATTCTGGGCTGAGTCGAGAATGGATACAGACATGACGCAAGCCATCGAAAAGCTGGGCTACGCCAAGATCACCTGGACGCCCTCCGAAACCCGTGGCGATCTCGCCCCGCACATCCTGGACCATGCCCGGGAGGTGGAAGAGAACGCGCCCCGCGTGCCGAACGCCCAACCTGTGGTGAGAGATGCTCGTGAAGCGGTCCCGGCGTGATCACTTCTGCCTGTGAGCTGGCGCCAGCCGCTCATCACTCAGGTCCAACCGGTACATGAGCTGGTTGTAGTCATACCGTGCCGGCGCGATCGGATTGCCGCTGAACTCCAGCGTATACGTCCCCTCAAAGTAAATGACCTTGCCACCCTCCTTATCCAGGAACCCGTGGTGTATCGGATTGTAATACGAATACCTGGGATGCGTGGCCACCTTCACCGCTTTGCCCCACGGACCGTCGGGAGCGTCGCTCTCGGCATACCACATCTCTCCGAGCGGTGAGGGAGCCTTGGCCTTGAAGCCATATTGCACCCCGAGCAGGATCCAGCGTTTGCGGTACGCGTTCCACTGCACACTGGCATTGTGAAGCTGCACAGGCTCTCCCGTGGCCGCATCTCGGATGTCAAAGCGGGCCTGCGCCAGCTTCATCTTTTCCTGCTTCAGCAGCACCTGCTCAGCCTCCTGGTTGGTGGGTGGGTGTTCCTTCTGCCACTTCCACTCACCCTTCGCCTGGTCGAACCACAGCGCTTCATACTTCGAAGGATCCAACACATCCGCCAGCGTGGCGCGTACGCGCGTGTGGGGCAGGGGAGCGCTGAAGTAGTAGTAGCCGTCCTCCGCCTGCACCGCATGCCCCTGCATGTAGCGCCATTCGTTGGACATCTCGAGCTTCACGGCAGTCTTGAAGGTCTGCGCCGCATCGTCGAAGCGCGCGATGCCATGTTCTGCATGTGGCTTGAGCCCCTCATGCCGTCCATAGTGGGCCAGCATCACCTCCTTGCCGTTCTCGTCCTTCACCGTGAGCAGGCCAAAGAGCCACACCGCGCCTGGTCCTTCCACGACCATCATCTTGCGCAGTCGCTTCGGGTCCTTCTCATCCATGTAGTACTTGTAGGCGATCCCTTTCTCGGGATCGATGTCGCGAGCCGTCGTCGCGCACGTGGTGTTGTAGTTGCCCAGCGGATAGTTGGGCATGTTCGTATCCCCCCACAGCCAGAAGATGCCATCCTTGTACGGCACCGCCTGCACTGAGTCCTGCCCCATGACACCGGAAGGATTCAAGTTCGGCAGCGGCAGGGGAAGCCCGAGCAGTTCACTCGCATGGTACTGTCCTTGTCCCGTGAGACGTCCCACGCGCTCGGCGATGTTGTTGCGCTTGAGCTTTACCGTGAATGTCTCGCCGGACTTCGGTGTCGGACGGATGCCGGTGAAACCAAAGCCGTCCTTCTTCCACTCATAACCCGGTCCACTGACATGGAACCACACCTCACGATCCATGAGTCCCGGCTCATAAATGGCGACCCACCCCGCATTGTCCGTCACATAGCGCAGGTCATTCACCGTGCGCAGCTCGATGAGCGGAATACCGCGTCCCGTGACTTCATCCACCACTTGGATGCCGAAGTGCTTGGTCTCAGCTTTGGAGACCAGAGGCGTGATGATGCCGAAAAGAAAGACAACAGCAGGCAGCAGAGGGCGGAGGAATGGCAGGACCGGTTTCATGAGTGATAGCACTGGAATCCTATCACGTGGCAATCTTGCCGGGAAAGGTTCAGCAGGAATGGCGAGCCGATTAGGTTGCGAACCGTCATCCCCGGGGCACCCCTGCGAAACCGCCACTTGCAAGTCGCGCTCTGGCAGGCACAGGCTTTGCTAGTACTGAAGTAACCTACCCCTCCCCGCTCCCGCACGCCCCTCCCTCATGGAAGACAAGACATCGCCAGCACCTGACTATCTCGACATCGGTTTCGAGCAGATTGATCGTGACATGAAGTTCCTCATGGGGGCTTTCGGAGAGGTGCTGGCGGAGTTGGGCATGCCGGAGCTCACGGAGCATCTCCCCTGGACGGGCAATGAACCCTCCACCACTGCGCTGCCGCCACGTCTCGGCCTCGCCTATTCCCTGGCCTTCCAGCTTCTGAACATGGTGGAGGAGAGCGCCGCCGCCAGTGTCCGCGCCATCCGTGAGGAGCATGAGGGCATCGCCGCCGAGCGCGGCCTCTGGGGCAGCCAGCTCCGCCGCCTCCAGAAGAAAGGCGCCACCGCAGAGGAAATCGTGGCCACCTTCCGTGAGGTCTGCGTGGAGCCAGTACTCACCGCCCACCCCACCGAGGCGAAGCGCCTCTCCGTGCTGGACCACCACCGCAGCCTGTTCACGCTGCTGAATGCGCGCCACCATCGCGAGGGTGGCAGCATCGGGGCCAAGCGTCAGCGCGCTGAAGTGAAGGCCGCCATCGAGCGCCTCTGGCGGACCGGGGAGATCCTTCTCGAAAAGCCCACGCTCACTGACGAGCGGCGCAATGTGCTCTACTATTTCCGCGAGGTCTTTCCCTCCGTACTGCGCATCTTGGATGAGCGTCTGCGCTTTGCCTGGACCGAGGTGGGGCTGGACCCGGTGCTGCTGAAGGAACCGGAGTCCCTCCCTGTGGTGCGCTTTGGCACCTGGGTGGGTGGTGACCGCGATGGTCACCCGGGGGTGACGTCTGAGGTCACGGAGGAGACCTTGGAACGCCTCCGCACGAACGCCATGGTGGTGCATCATCGCCACCTTGCCGATCTCGCCACGAAGCTCACACTCACGACCTGGATGCAGGCCCCGCCTGCACGTCTGCAGGCTCTGCGGGAGCGGCTCATCGCCACCAAGGTGCAGGTTGAGCCCCTGATGGCCTCCAGCTCTGAGGAGCCCTGGTCACAAGTGGTGAAGCTCATGCTGGCCCGCCTGCCTGTGAATGTCTCCCCCGGTACACTGGCGCATCTCCGGCATGGAGAGACCTACTATGCTCGTGCGGAGGAGCTCGCTGCCGATCTCGCGGAGTTGAGCGCCGCCCTCGTGGAGGCGGGTGCGGAGCGCCTGGCTGCCACCGATGTGGAGCCGTTACAGCGCGCCGTGCAGGTGTTCGGTTTCCACCTTGCCTGTCTCGATGTCCGGCAAAATTCGGCCTTCCATTCGCGGGCACTGTCCCAACTCATGAATGCCGCGGGCCTGGACGGCTCCGACTGGGAGGACTGGGCGGAGGGCGAGCGCCTGCGTTTCCTGGAGAAGGAGCTCCGCTCTCCACGTCCCTTCCTGCATGCCAATGCATCCGCGGGTCCCGAGGCAGATGCGGTGCTGGCCTGCTATCGCGTGCTGGCGAAGCACCTCGAAAGGAACGGCCACGAAGGACTCGGCGCCCTCATCGTCAGCATGACGCGCCGTCTCTCCGATCTTCTCCTCGTGTATGTGCTGGCGCGCGAGGCTGGCCTCATGAAGCGCACGCCGGAGGGACTGGTGTGCCTGCTCCCCGTGGTGCCGCTCTTTGAAACGGCGGACGACCTGGAAGGCGGTCCGGAGATGCTGCGGAAGTTTGTGGAGGAGCCGCTCACCCGGCGCAGTCTGGAGTACCACGCAAAGCGGGCCGGCAAGCCCGGGCGTTTGGTGCAACAGGTCATGATAGGATATAGTGACAGCAACAAGGATGCGGGCATCCTCGCCAGCCAGTGGGCGCTGCACCTGGCGCAGACCCAGCTGACCGCAGCCGGGAAGGATGCCGGGGTGAAGGTGCGCTTCTTCCACGGTCGCGGCGGTACCGTGAGCCGTGGCGCGGGCCCCACGCATCGCTTCCTCGATGCGCTGCCGCATGGCTCACTCTGCGGTGACATCCGCACCACGGAGCAAGGCGAGACCATTGCCCAGAAATTTGGCAACCAATCCACCGCTGCCTTCAATCTGGAACTGCTGCTCGCTGGTGTCTCCGCCACGGCGTGCCTCCATGCACGTGGCCCTGCTCCCGAGCATCCTCTGGCGCCGCTTGCAGGCAAGCTCGCCTCCACCTCGCGTACCGCCTATCGAGCGCTGCTGGAGAATGAGGGCTTCATGACCTTCTACCGGCAGGCCACACCCATTGATGCGCTGGAGCACAGCCGTATCGGTTCGCGTCCTTCACGTCGCACGGGCAAAGCGAGCCTGGATGACCTGCGTGCGATTCCCTGGGTGTTCTCGTGGAATCAATCGCGCTTCTACGTGCCCGGCTGGTACGGCACCGGCACTGCGCTGGCTTCGCTCACGGATGAGGAGTTCGCCCAACTCTCCAGCGAGCTCCGTAGCTGGCCCTTCCTGCACTATGTGATCACGAATGTGGAGTCTTCTCTCGCGAGCACCGACCACAGCCTGATGGCCGCGTATGCGGACCTCGTGGAAGACACCGAGGTGCGCGACAAGATCTTCGGCCAGATCGAGCAGGAATGGAATCTTACCCGCGTGATGCTCGATCGTCTCCGCGGCGGCCCCATGCATGAGCTGCGTCCCCGCATGTGGCGCACCCTCGAACTCCGCGCTGCTGCCTTGCGCACCCTGCACCAGCAGCAGATCGATCTGCTTCGTCAGTGGCGTGGACTGC
The DNA here is from genome assembly GCF_003315205.1 of Roseimicrobium gellanilyticum. NCBI lineage: Bacteria > Pseudomonadati > Verrucomicrobiota > Verrucomicrobiia > Verrucomicrobiales > Verrucomicrobiaceae > Roseimicrobium > Roseimicrobium gellanilyticum. The sequence continues at coordinate 317,419 of NZ_QNRR01000001.1, forward strand.
TGAAGACCGATGAAGCCGCTGCGAACGAGTTGCTGCCTGAAGTGCTGCTGAGCGTGAATGCCATCGCGAGCGGCCTGCGCACGACGGGCTGAGCAAGTTCAAAGAACATGGCCCCTGTCGATCGAGTCAGCCTATTGCGGGCGCAATCTGTGCGGCGCTGTTTCAAAAAAATGCGGTGGGGAGCCGCTGCGCCGGCTTCCTAACTAGAGCGGGCGGAGGTGGGGCGGAGCATCCGGGTGATATCGGTTTGCGACACGCCAGTTCCCCACCACCTCCGCCCACCTGATCAGGAAGCCGACGCAGCGGCTCCCCACCAGTGTGTAGGCATGCCAAGCGATAGACTGGAGGAGTGTCGCGAGTGGGTTTTGGTTTCGAGGTGCGGCAGATTACCGAGGTGTTCTATGAAACAAAAAGCGCTGGCCCCACAACCGAGACCAGCGCTTAAAAAATCAATATCTCACCCCAACTCACCCTACCTCATAGTTCACCGGCTCCTCCGTGATCACGATGTCATGCGGATGGCTTTCCTTCAGACCGCCGGCTGTGATTTGGACGAAGTTCGCCTTCTGGCGGAGCTCTTCGAGGGTGTTGGCTCCCACGTAGCCCATGCCGCTGCGGAGACCGCCCATGAGTTGGAAGACCACATCGGCCAGCGGACCCTTGTAGGGCACGCGGGCTTCCACGCCTTCCGGTACCAGCTTGCCGCTGGAGTTCTGGCCGTAGCGGTCGCCGGCGCCCTTGCGCATGGCCTTGAGGGAACCCATGCCGCGGTACTCCTTGAAGGTGCGGCCCTGGAGACGCACGGTGGCGCCGGGGCTCTCCGCGGTGCCGGCGAGAAGCGAGCCAATCATCACGCAATCCGCGCCTGCGGCCATGGCCTTCACCACGTCGCCCGAGTAGCGCACGCCACCATCGGAGATGACGGCCACGCCACGGCTGCGGCAGACCTCGGCAGTTTCCTGCACGGCGGTGAACTGCGGCATACCCACGCCCGAAATGACGCGAGTGGTGCAGATGGAACCGGGACCCACACCCACTTTGATGGCGGAGGCGCCAGCATCGCAGAGATCGCGTGCACCTTCCTTGGTGACCACGTTGCCCGCGACAATCGGCGTGCGGTCGCCCAACGCTGCGCGGAGCTGTTCGATGACCTTGATGACTCGCGCGGTATGACCCGTGGCCGCGTCAATGAACACGGCATCCGCACCAGCAGCCTGCATGGCCAGACCGCGATCCACACAGTCTTCACCCACGCCCACAGCGGCGCCCACTCGAAGACGACCCTGGTCGTCCTTGGCGGCATTCGTGTACATCTGGCGCTTCTCGATGTCCTGCTTCGTGATGAGTCCGGCCAGATGACCGGCGGCGTCTACGAGCGGGAGCTTCTCGATGCGGTTGATCCAGAGAATCTTCAGCGCTTCCTCCCAGGTGGTGTCCGGCTTGCCAATCGCGAGCTTTTCGCGAGGCGTCATGATCTCACGGACGGGGGTGTTCTCGTCTTCGAGATACCACATGTCGCGGCTGGTCACCATGCCGACGAGGGCACCCTTCTCATCCACTACCGGGAAACCGCTCACACCCTTCTCGCGCATGAGGCGGGCGACATCGCCCAGCGTGTTGTCGGGCTTCACCCGCAGCGGGTTGTGGATGACGGTATTCTCCGAGCGCTTCACACGCGCCACCTGCTCCGCCTGGTAGTCGATGGGACAGGCCCGATGGATTACGCCCATGCCCCCCTCACGTGCCAGCGCAATGGCCAGCTCACTCTCCGTGACCGTGTCCATGGCGGACGACAGCACCGGAATATTCAGCGGCAGGGTGGGGGTCAGATTGGTACCCAGAAGAACCTCACCCGGCAGCACAGCACTTCTCCCCGGGAGGAGAAGAACGTCGTCGAACGACAAAGACAAAGGAATCGCGCCCATGTTCCACCTAAGCGAGTCTTTGCCATTTGTCAGGTGGTTTTTTAGGTTGCGTGCGGGAGGACTTCATTCGCAACGCAAATTGAGTGCTCACAAATGTGCGTGGGAGAGGGTTGGGCAACGCGGGGCTACATGAATCCCCTTTGCACCAGGTACCAGCCATCGCCCAGATCCTTCAAAACACGTCCTTCGTCGCGCATGGCGTCACTGACGGCGAGCGAGGCTTCATCTCCCGCATGGACCAGCACGTAGTAAAAGTCGATCGGCGTGACTTCCACAATCGGCGGTGTGGTGGGTTGCACCTCGATCGATTTCAGCACCGCCTGATACCTGCTGAGGTCGCCAGCTGGGTCTTTGCCCACGCTTTCGAGCAGTGCTTGGTATTCGCCCCGATGCGCTTTGAAATGAGCCAGGGTGGCGTCGCGATCAGCTGCGTTCCAAGTGCAGCCGGCAACCGGGAGCAACAGGCAAAACAAAAAGGCGAACCTGCTGGCCATATTGTCCCTCAGGTTCGCCAAATCTCAGACTTCCGCCGGGCTACACCACCGGCTTCCGTGAGCCACCTTCGTCATCGCCTTCGCGCTTGGGCGTGGTCTTCGGCTTGCGGCGCGGGATGATTTCCTCCTGCAGGATGCGGTCTTCCACGAGAGGTTTTGCGCCTGTCTCGGGCTTGGGATGCTTTTCCGTCCAGGCGCGCTGTTCCTTGTACTTGGTGAGGCGCTCACCCAGTTCCTTCTCCAGCTTCGAGCGGTCTTCGTCCGTGTACTCTTTCTCCTTGTCCTCGCTGAACATCACCAGCGCCTTGGTCTGGAGCTGCACCGCCTCGCCAAACTTGCCGTCCCGGGCCAGGGCGGCTGCAAGGGTGTCCACAACCTGATAGTCCTGCTTCTGCATCTTATCGACCGCGCTGCGGGCGAACTCCACTGCGGTGGGCCCATCATGGAAGGTCTCGTCCGGGCACACGGAAAGGAACCATGCGAGGTCATTGCGAGCCCACGGGTCCTCCGACCGGGCGGCGCGGCGATACCAGGCCTCCGCACGGCGGTAGTCCAGAGGTACTCCGGTGCCCGTGTAATACATGTAAGCGAGGTGGGTCATCGCGCGGATGAGCCCATTCTGCGCGGCCTTCAGGTACCACTTCGCGGCCTCGGGCGTGTTCTTGTCCACGCCGCTCCCTTTCTCCAGCTTCCAGGCATAAAGGGCTTGGGAGGGGGCGAACTCCTGGTGCGCGGCGCGCTCCAGCCACTTCATGGCCTCGGCCGGGTTCTTTTCCACCCCTTTCCCGGACTCATAGCACTCTGCAAGATTCTGCTGCGCCAATGGGAAACCGTATTTGGCAGCCTTTTCATACCATTCAAAAGCCTTCTTCTCGTCCTTGGCAAGGCCGACACCTTCCTCGTGCAAAGTGCCAAGGGCGTTCATCGCGGCTAGATTGTGCTGGTCCGCGGATTTCTGCAGCCATTCGGAGGCCTTCTTTTCATCCTTGGTCAGACCTTCGCCGCCCAGATAGCGGACGCCCAATTCGAACTGCGCATCGGCATTGCCACGTTCCGCAAGCTGCTGGAGGGCAGAGGCATCAAACTTGTCGTCCTGCGTGTCGGCTCCGAACTGGGCCTGCAACGGCAGGGCGGCCAGCGCCAGAAGGGCGGCAATCCAAAGGCAGCGTTGTTTCATGCTGTAGATCATAACCTCAACCATACGCTTCACAACACCGGACCTCGCTTGCATTTTTCGTGCCCGGGCATTTGTGAACAACTTGAATCGCGCCTCAGATTCATGGCGCTCGGACTTCCTTGGAAAACTTTATTGTCGATATGCTTGTAGTTGCCGGGCTGTAACAACAGTGCGCCACCGTGCACACTTCCGAAGAAGGTCCTGTGCATGGATGGCGCACTTGGATGTGCAGCCTTCAGGCCGCGGCGGGCTCTTCCGCTTCCAGAGGCTCGCCGTAGGGCAGGTCATCCGGCAATGGGACAAACTCACGAATCTTGTCCCACAGCCCGGTGAAGTCCTTGTTCACGTCGCCAGAGAGACAGTCCGTGATTTCGCCTGCGGCTTCGGGGTACTTCTTGATGACCTCGCGGAAGGAGAACTTCGGATCGTAGAAGGCGTAGACCAGCTTGCGCATGTTCTCCACGCCGAAGCGGATGGCCTTGCCATACTCTTCGAAGCGATTGGGTGAAAGGTCGCCCGCGACGAGGCCCTCGTGAATGGCTTCACCGACGAGATGACCACTCTTGAGGGCAAGCATGACCCCGCTGCTGAAGACCGGATCGAGGAACGCGAATGCATCACCGGCAAGTACGAGGCCGGGTGCCGCGCAGTACTTGGAGTGGCGGGAGTATTCGCTGGTCACGAAGTACTGCCCCGTGGACTCGCCCTCAGATAGGTAGCGCTTGATCCACTGGTTCTCTTCGATCTCGCGGTTGAAGATTTCCTTCGGATCCTTGACGCCGTCACGCGTGAGGTACTTGCCCTCCGCCACGATGCCCACACTGGTCATCTGGTCGTGTTGCGGGATGTGCCAGAACCAGCCCTTGTCAGGCACATATGCCACGGTGGTATCGCCTTCGTCGATGCCTTCGCCGCGCTTCGAGCCCTTGTAGTAGGTCCACACAGCAATCTTGTTCAGGTAGGGATCGTTCATGCGCCAGCCGCGCTTGTTGGAGGTGAAAGCCTCCTTGCCGGTGCAGTCGATCGTGATGGGCGCGCGCAGTTCGTAGGTCTTGCCGCTCTTGTCCGTGGCTTCCACACCCACCACCGTATCGCCATCCATGAGGAGCTTCTTCACGGTTGTTTCCTCGCGCACTTCGGCGCCCTTCTCGCGGGCGTTGTCCAGAAGCATCTGGTCAAACTCGGAGCGTAGCACCTGCCAGGTCTGGGCGATGGTCTCGCGATCATAGCGATTGAAGAAGTAGAAGGGCTGTGAGCGTTTCCCGTCCGGCTGCACGAAGGTGACGCTGTACTTCTTCACGAAGTGCGACTTCCGCATCTTCGGAATCATCCCGATGCGCTCCAGAGGCTGGAAAGTGAATGGGATCAGCGATTCACCGATGTGATAGCGGGGAAACTTCTCACGCTCGAGGATGACCACCTTGTGGCCGTACTCTCCGAGAATCGCGGCAGCGCAGGAACCGGCGGGACCACCGCCGATGATGATCGTATCATAGTCGTTTGGGTTGTTCTTCATAAGGGGCGTGTCTGTTGGCACTGGGTGGGTGGTGGTGGGTGCGTATTCGGAAATGAGCATTCAGTGGGACTTCCCGGTGGTTCCACCCTGGGCATCCATGCCCATGATGGAAAAGATGCGGTCGCGGACGGACAGGTAACGCGCGTCATCGAGGTTTCGTGGACGTGGCAAATCCACAATCACCTCTTCTTTGATCGTGGCGGGTCGCTTGCTCATCACGAGCACGCGGTCCGCGAGCTGTACCGCTTCCTCAATGTCATGCGTGACAAAAAGGATGGTCCTGCCCTCCTGCTGCCAGATGCGCACGAGGTCAGCCCGCATCTTCAGTCGCGTAAGGAAATCCAGCGCGCCGAAGGGTTCATCCATATAGAGCACGTGCGCTTCTGCTGCGAGAGCCCGGGCGATCTCCACACGCTGGCGCATGCCGCCAGAGAGTTCGCGTGGGTACGCTTTCTCAAAGCCGCTGAGCCCCACCATCTCGGTGTAGTGACGCACCTGCTTCTCGCGATGCGCCTTGGGCCGGTTCAGCAGTCCGAAGCCGATGTTGTCCTCCACGGTGAGCCAGGGAAAGACGCCGTTCTCCTGGAATACAAAGATGCGTGACGGATGCGGTCCCTGAACGGCTTCGCCCTCCACCACGGCAGTGCCGCGAGTCTGCTTCACGAAACCTCCGAGGACATTCAGCAGCGTGGTCTTTCCACAGCCACTCGGTCCCACGATGCAGACGAACTCACCGGGCCGGACGCTGAATTGCACGTTCTCCAGCACATGGATCGGTTCCTCAGCTCTGCGTCCGGGAAAGGTCAGCCACAGATCCTCCACGGTGATCACTGGCGATGCAGCAGCGGAGGCTGCGTTCGCGTTGCTGCGGCCGCTGTGCGCGCCTCCCATCTTGTCCATCGCCGCATTCATCGTTGGCCCACCCCCCAGCGTACTTCATCGAACTTCTCCAGCCGCCGCATCAGCAGATCCAGCCCAAGCCCAATCAATCCAATCATCACCATGCCCGCCACCACGAGGTCATACCGCTTGCCCGCATTTCGCGCATCGATAATCAGATAGCCGAGCCCACCGCCCTGCGTGGCAATCATCTCCGCAGCCACCACCACGAGCCACGCGATGCCCAGTGCAATGCGCAGTCCCGTGATGATCTGTGGCAGCGTGGCAGGCAAAATAACACGGCGGAAAAGCTGTATGCCACTCAAGCCAAAGTTCTGCGCCGCGCGGAGATAGACCAGTTGCATGTTGCGCACCGCCGCCGTCGACGCCACCACGATGGGAAACAGACTCGCGAGGAAGATCAGAAACACTGGCGCCGCGTCATGCGTGCCGAACCACAGGATGGCCACCGGGATCCACGCAATCGGCGAGATGGGCCGCAGCACCTGGATGATCGGATTGATGGCCATGAACGCCCGATCAAACCATCCCAGTGCCAATCCCAGCGGTACCCCCACGAGGATGGCCAGCACGAATCCCCAAGTCACTCGGAACAGCGAGGCCACGATGTATTTCACCAGAAGCCCATGGCTTGCCAGTTCTCCGATGCCTTTCACCACCTCCCACGGCGTGGGGAAGATGGTCGTGCCCGAAATCACCACCGAGAAATGCCACACGCCCAGCAGCACCGCTGCCACCAGCAGCGGCAGACCGAAGCGGGCCAGTATCGAGTCCTTCGCCTTCATCGCTGCACCCCCTTGCCCTTGTAGTCCCAGGGTTTCACCTGTGTGTCATCCGTCACAAACGAAGGATCCGCGTAGTCTTCAAAACGCACTGTGCCCTTGAGCACACCACCTTCCTTTCCGAGAGCCTCAATCTCTTCCAGATCCTTCCGCACCAGGTTGAGGTTGGTGTACTTCACACGATCCGGTGGCTTGCTCAGCACAAACTTCAGCAGCTCGGGATTCTGGTTGTAGTACTTCTTCGCCACCACCTCGCCAGCCTCCATGCGGTTGTCCATGCTGCTATCCAGCCACTTGCCGCTCTTCGCGATGCCATCCACCAGCGCCTGCACTTCTTCACGGCGGTTCTTGATGGCATCCTCATGCACCGCGAGCACGCAGGAGATGAAGTTCGGCCACACATCCTTGGTGAGGTAAAGGATGCGCCCATAGCCATCCATCTCCGTCTGTGCCATGAAGGGCTCTCCCGACGTCACTGCATCCACCGCACGCACACTCAGCGCCGCGGGCATGTCCGGTGGCGGCATTTCCACGAGTTTCACATCGCTGATGGACATGCCACGATCCTTCAGTGCCTTGAAGATAAGCAGCCGTTGATTGGAGAAGCGGCTCGGCACCGCAATGGTCTTGCCCTTGAGGTCCTCAATCTTGAAGATGTTCGAGTCCTTGTGCACCATCATCGCCGTGCCGTCACGATGCCCTAGGTACACCATCTTGATCGGCACGCCTTGTTCCCTCAGGGACATCGCCAGCGGCGCAAGAATGAACGTCGCCGGCATCTTGTCCGGATGGGACAGGAACATCTCCTTCAACTCTGGAAAGCCAGAGAACCGCATCGGCTTGAAAAAACTCTCGCCCTCCATGTTCTGATTGATGAAATCCGTGACCGGACAAGTCAGGTGGCAGGTCACCGGGATGAACCCCACGGCAAACTTCTCCTTCTTCGCCTCGGGCTTGCCCCACTCGAGATTCAGCGTGCCATGCAGCACCGTGATCGCAGCGATCCAGATGAGGCCGAAAATGAGCAGCGTGCTTCTCAGGGACATGAGTGAGAGTCAAAAACGTAACCGGGCGGTCTAATAGCGGAAATCCAATCTTGCAATCGCAGTGATGCCGTGATGATCTAACTCGCCTACCCTCATCCTCCCCATGGAACTCCGCCTTCTCCGATACTTCCAAGCCGTGGCGGAAGAGCTCAGCTTCTCCAAGGCCGCGCAGAAGCTTCGCATCGCCCAGCCCGCCCTCAGCCGTGCCGTGCGGGAACTGGAGCAGGAACTCGGCGCCGACCTCCTCACGCGGAACAAGCGCAGCGTGAAACTCACCCCCGCCGGCTCCGTATTGCTGAATGAAACCGGCATCATCCTCGGCCTCTGCGATGAAGCCGTGCGCAAGGTCCACCGCACCGTGAAGGGCCAGGAGGGCGAGCTGCGTCTCGGCTACATCGGACCGCCCACGCAGCCCTTCCTCACGGAATTGCTCAAGGAATATCGCAGCCGCCATCCGCGCGTCACCGTCGTCCTGGAGGAGCGCACCCCCGAGCGCGTGTGGGAGATGGTGTCCAAGGACCGTCTCGATATCGGCCTGACCCGTCCCGTCGCGGCCGGGGAGCGCATCGGTTTGCAAACCCTCCGCCTGCGACGTGAGGCCATGTGCGCCGTGGTGCCGCGCTCCCATGAACTGGCCAGGCTGGCCAGGGTGACGTGGAAGATGTTGCAGGGGCTGCCCCTCATCACCCTCGCCCGGCGCGAGGGTGTGGGCCTCTACGATGCCGTCATGCTCGGCTGCCACAAGGCGGGCTTCGCCCCGAGACTGGCGCACACTCCCAGCATCGTGGGCACGGTGCTCACTTATGTGGAGGCGGGCGCAGGGGTGGGGGTGGTGCCGGAGAGCATCAGCGCTTTCAACAACAGCAGTGATCTCATTTTCAAGCCTCTCCAACCCGTCCAGCCGGTGGAACTCGTGATGGTGTGGAACGCCGACCAGAACAACCCTGCCGCCCATGCATTCCGCACGCTCATGACCGAATGGCTCGCGCGCAAGAATGGCAAACAACCTCTGGTACCCGCCGGACGTTGAGTTATGTTGTCCACCCCCGTGTCCGAACCTGCCCCCCATCTGAACTACAAGCCCGAACTGCTCTCTCCCGCTGGCAACTGGGAGTGTGCCCGCGCCGCTGTGGCCAATGGGGCCGATGCCATCTACTTCGGCATGCCGCGCTTCAATGCGCGCCTGCGCGCAGACAACTTCACGGAGGAGGACCTGCCCGAGCTGATGACCTTCCTCCACAAGCATGGCGTGCGGGGCTACTGCGCGTTCAACACGCTCATCTTCACCGGCGAGATCGAAGACGCGGAGAAGCAGCTCAAGCTCCTGGAAAGCGCCGGCGTGGACGCGGTCATCATCCAGGACCTCGGCCTCTCCCGCATCGTGAAGGCCTGCACGCCGAAGCTGCACCTGCACGCCAGCACGCAGATGACCATCACCTCGCCCGAGGGCCTGCGCTTCGCAAGGAAGCTGGGTCTGGATCTCGCCGTGCTCTCGCGTGAGCTGAGCCTGCGTGAACTCGCCGCCTTCCCGAAGCCGGATGAGAATGCCCTGCCGCTGGAAGTTTTCGTCCACGGCGCCCTGTGCGTGGCCTACTCCGGCCAGTGCCTTACCAGCGAATCACTGGGACGTCGCAGTGCCAATCGTGGCGAGTGCGCCCAGGCCTGCCGCATGCCGTACGAGTTGGTGGTCGATGGCGAACTGCGCGATCTCGGTGACAAGCGCTACCTGCTCTCTCCGCAAGATCTCGCCGCAGTGAATGAGATCCCCGAGCTCATCAAACTCGGTGTGCGCAGCTTCAAGATCGAAGGCCGCCTCAAGACCCCCGAATACGTCGCCGCCGTGACGCAGGTCTATCGCAAGGCCATGGATGCCGCCTTCGCCGAGATGGCAGGCCTGCCCCATGGAGAAGCCTTTTCTGCAAAGGACAAGTACGCGCTGGAGATGACCTTCAGCCGCGGACTCTTCTCCGGCTGGATGCATGGCGTGAACCACCAGGAACTGGTCGGCGCGAAGTACGCGAAAAAGCGTGGCCCCTTCGTCGGTGAAGTCCTCTATGTGGATCGCGATGCTGTGGAGCTCACCGACTTCGCCACCCCCCTGAAACCCGGCGATGGCGTGGTGTTTGAGAATCCCTCCGACACCAACCGCGAACAAGGTGGCTACCTCTACGGTGTGCATGAGAACTGGATCGAGTTCCAGCGTGGCAAGATCGACTTTCGCATCGTGAAGCCCGGCACCCGCGTCTTCAAGACGAGCGACATGGCCCTGGAGAAGGAACTGCAGGCCAGTTTCAAAGGTGACATCGCTATTCGCAAACGATTGGAGCTCCACCTCCGCGTGAGTGGCATGATCGGCGCACCCTTGGTGCTGGAAGCGTTGGATGCCGCACAACAGGTCACCGCTCGTGTTGAATCCGCGATGCCTCTCGATGTGGCACGCAATCGCCCGCTGACGCGCGAGGGCTTGCAGTCCCAGCTTGAGCGTCTCGGTGGCACGCCCTACGAGTTGCGGCACCTCGATGTATCCCTCCCGGACAATGCCATCCTTCCTGTCAGCGAGCTGAATCGCCTGCGCCGCGACTTGGTGGAGAAGCTTGAGCAAGGCATCAACGCCGCAACTTCCATCGAAGTGAAGTCCGCCACGACCGCCGCAGAAATGCTCGCTGCCGTGCCGAAGCCTCGCGCGCCCATTGCATCTCCGGTGCTGCATGTTCTCTGCCGGAACATGGAACAAATCGAAGCTGCTCTCGATGCCAATGTGCAGCGCATGTACGTCGACTTCGAAGACATCCGTCTCTACAGCGATGCCGTGCGTCTTGTGCGCGAAAGCGGTCGCGATGGTCTCATCTTCCTCGCCACACCCCGTATCCAAAAGGCGCGCGAAGACGGTTTCTTCAAGCTCATCGCCCGCGCCGAACCGGATGGCGTGCTCATCCGCAACCTCGGTGCCATCGAGTTCTTCGCGAACGCCGGCCTGCGCATGACCGGCGACTTCTCCCTGAACGTGGCCAATCCTCTCACCGCCGAGTTCCTCATCGAGTCCGGCCTGGAACAGTGCACCATCAGCTATGATCTGAATATCGAGCAGGTGCTGGACCTTTTGAAAGGAGCACCGCCGGAGTGGTTTGAGATCACCCTGCACCAGCACATGCCCATGTTTCACATGGAGCACTGCGTGTTCGCCTCCTTCATGTCGAATGGGAAATCCTTCCTCGACTGCGGCCGCCCGTGTGAGAAGCACAACGTGAAGCTGCGCGACCGCGTCGGCATGGAGCACCCGCTCAAGGCCGACGTCGGCTGCCGCAACACCCTCTTCAACGCCGTCGCCCAGACCGGCGCCCTCTTCTTCCAGGACCTCATGAACGTGGGCCTGCGCCACTACCGCGTGGAACTGCTGGAGGAAACCGGTCGCGAGACCGCCCACATCATCTCCACCTACCAGGGACTCCTCTCCGGCCGCACCTCCGGCGTGAGCCTGCACCAGGCCCTGAAAGCCCAATCCCAACTCGGCGTCACGACCGGCACCCTCCGCCAAGGCGACTTCCGCTGATCCTTGGCGCCGCCATCACCGCTGAGCCCTGGGAGCGCGGGCCTCCGGCCGGCGTTGCGCCACCGTGCACACATGCCATACCCACACTCGCACCCTTGATCCCAACCGGCTCCGAGGTTGGCTGCGCACTCGAAGTTGCAGTCTGAAGGACTGCAGGAACCCAGCCCAGTGGTTAGGGAGCCTCAGCGACCGACACCCTGGGTGGAGAAAAAAAGGTGCCCACCCTGAAAGGGTGGAGGAGCGTGCGGCGGATTATGCATGGTGACGCCCCCTCATCGCAAGAATGCAGTTCAGAGCAGGATTGATTTTTTCTGCGCCATTGTAGACAATCAGTATGTTAGGCCAACAGCCATCGCGCTACATGATACACGTCTCATCTGAAGATCTGATCGAGTTCGTTTGTTCACGGGGCGACTTCCATCTTGTGACCCTGCACAGGAAGTGCCCATTCACTGTCCGGGTGCTGGGAGATGGCCTTGAGCATCTGCCTCAGACGGACAAGCCGCGACCACACGGACGCAAATCCCTTGATCGCCATTGCGTGGAGTTTTCCCGCACGAACTCATACCAGCCTGGCGATTACGCTAATATCACAATGAACGCATCATATACACTGGCGCTCATTCGAGCATATCTTGATTGGCAACGCACCGCAGCCTGACAGGGCGCTGCACCGAGTCCGGTTATCACGCCCGGAGCCTGTATACACTTTCGCGTGTACCAGTCACTTCCACACCGCATCCCATGACCCCTGAACACCAGAGCAACAACATCGCTTCATGGGAGATCGTCGCTGCCGGGATCGAAGAATATCCGGACAACGAGGCCTGGCTGCCGTGGAAGCCACTCGTTCGTCGATTCCTTCGTGCCGGGATCGACGCCGGGTTGAACCGTTACTTCCGCGTTGGCCAGTCGATGCATGAGATCATCTTCTCAACGCTCGATCATCACGGGTTTCGCGGCGGCGAGCCACGTGTCACCGTCGAGTTTCATCCCCCTACGGAACTTCGCATTCTGTACGGCACCTCTCTCCAAGGGGACCGTACCCGCAAGTTGAAGCCTGTCCTTCGCTTTGAAGACGGCGTCACCACGCTCAGCCACTATCTTCATCAGCTCTGGACCGCGACCATCCCGGGGCCGGTACCCGAGGAGATTCGCCATCTTGGCGTGAGCCTGCCACCGGACATCGCGACTAGACTTCGAGCGCTGGACTACGATCCAGCGTTCGATCCGAAGTTCTATGCGGATTCATTCCGCCGCCACGGTGGTGATTTTGTTCGCGGATACGTTGGCAGGATCGAAGAGTCGATGGACTACTACCTCGAGTGGTCGCCCAGGCTTCGTGACTTTGCGGCTGATTGCCGCAAGAAAAATCCGTGCCCCGACCCTGAGAGGCTGGATCCTCGTGATCGGGCCAAACTCCCAATCTATGAATCTCTGATCCGCAAGGCTTCGCCGAGTTCACACAGCGGAAGGAAGAGAGTCTTGATTTGCTCCATTCCGTTGGTGGGTATGTCCGTCGCAAAATCTTTGTGGCCGGGCGAGGACAATCGCGCGGTAGTGCTGACTCCCGACGAGCTATCAGCCTGGGATGAAATCTATAAAAACCCTGAATTAGTCATCAGGTGGTTCATCAACTATTGGTGGGAAGTCAAAGACCCTGCGCCGGACAAGTATTGGAATTTTTCGTACGACATGAAAACTGCTCCCGGCACTGTGCCGTGGCTTGTTCGCTCTGGAGAATCTTCAGGCGACCTCTCCGGGGGCGAAGACGCTGGACTTTGGTCATGGGATGGAAAACAAGCGGAATATGTGCGGCAACTTTGGACGATTGACTTTTAGCCGCATGCACGCGGGATGTGATAATCCCCCTCCACAGCCGTCGGCCGTTGACGGAGATCTTGCGCCTCGAACACCCACACCCCTACACCATGAGCGGTATCGAATACGATTGGGAACGCTTTGCGGAAGCGTGGCGAAACTCTGGCTGCGTAAACAGCGGGCAGGTCGGACCGAAGATGGAGCCGAGCCATGAACACTTGCTCTGCGTGGAGTTTACCGAACTGCATCCATACGCCGCCGACTTCCTGTTCTCCAAATTGTCGGACACGGATCCTTACCTGGCGGCTTACGCCTTCAAGTGCCTCACGCGAGTCAGCGATGATCTCCAGATGGATGACATTCCTCAATCCATCCTCCAGCGGAGTGATTCCATTCAGACTCTATGGGGGTGTGTGGTTCGCACGACTACACTTGGCAGTTTCATTCGCGGATATTGGGGTTTTGAAGACCCTGAACCGGAGCCGCCTGCCCCCCCTCCACGCTATCTGCCGTGACCCACGCGACTTCTGTTATTTGATATGAAAAGAGACTACAACGAGAAGGACATCAAGACGGCGAGTATTGCGGAGTCGGTTTGTCGGCGGCCCAAGCTGTGCCTTCCAAATGGCACGATCGAGGAAGTCTATGCCTACCTCCGAGGGTGCAATGACGTGATCATGAGATTCGGGCTGGAAGAGAAATCTCCGACTCCCCAAGATGCATTGAATTGGATCTATGGTGAGAGCAACAATTTGGGTGGCGGATTGGACCTGGCAGGACTACGCAGCAAATTTGGATCGGATGAAGCAACGCTTGCCAGTCTTCTTGAGAGCATTCAAGCTCTGAGGTTGGGCGATGAGCCCCTTGGTGACAAAGCATCCCCGGCGGAATAAATGCTGGATGCCAATCGCTGGGGTTCCGCCAGGAGATGAAACATCTCTCACCTTCAATCATTCCGTTCCGCACATGAAGAAGTGGACTGTCATCAATGGTATTATCCTCCACTGCGTCACCAGTGGATTGTGGGCTCTCGGATTCGGTGGCATGATGACTGCCTTCAACAAGGCTGAAGGCGTAAGTTTTGGGAAGGTCATATTCTTCCTGCACAACCTGTTTTATTTCCCGATCGTTCTCCTGGAATATTTCGGCCTGCGTGTGACCCCCAGAGGCTTGATGAGGAGAGAGACATTCTTTGAAACCATGATTGGGGGCACGATTGGCCCTTTCCCAAGTTTGGCTACCCTGGCGTGGTGCTTCGTCATGGGATACCTCCTCTATTCCTTCCTTCACCGTAGGAACAGGATAGAGAACTAGTGTGGTGTCACGCAAGTTTGTTTACGAAAAAGGCGGCGTTGCATGTGGCTGCTTTGTTGGCTGTTCCTACGCCGAAGGCGTTGCACATGCACAGCCCGGGGTCAGCCCGCGAAGCGGGCGCCACCCCGGGACAGCATGAGCATTCATGAACGCCGAAGGTGTTCCACAAAGACGGGTCCATCGGCAAGTCGCATCGTCCGGCCTGGCGTTGGTTTGTGGAACCCCTTCGGCGTAACAGCTCGCCCGGTTTGCGCACGTGTGAACGGGTCCCGTGATGGGGTAGGGAGAGCATGATGATTCAATAAACTTCCGTGACACCACACCAACTCGCTTGGCGCCCCTCCCTTCAAGCGCATGAGCTTTAGGGTAAAGATTCGGAAGCGGTGCCGAAGGCCTTGGATTTCGCGCGGCCCTGCTGCACGCTGCTTCGCGACGAAGTGGCACGTGGCGAGCGTGTAGCGCGGCGGTTGGAAAACCCGGAGTGATGGCTCTTCCCCTCTTTGTCAGTCAGCACAACCACCCCACCTTGGGCTCAACATCACAAATAATTCAACTATTTCATAAGTGCAAATTATGCGCAAACCTCTCCTTCGCTCCATGACACCCCCATGCCTGTCCCTCCCATATCTCACGCCCCCATCGAACCACCCCAGCATTCCAGCATTCCAGCACTCCAGCACTCCAGCACTCCAGCACTCCAGCACTCCAGCACTCCAGCACTCCAGCACTCCCCGCCACCCGTCCCTTCCCCCTCAAAACCAACGAACCGCTCCGAAAACGATAGTTCGTTCTGCCAAACATCCCTTTTTCGCCGATTCCAAGGCACCCAGAACGCCCTGAACTCGGTCACCACCTCCACGACCCGCTCCTTCCCACTCGACTCCACGCCGGGTTCGCGCTAAGACGCTGACGACGTTTTTCCCAGCCCAGTTTCCGCTCCCCCCCCTCTCATGACCCACGCAGTTCTCAGCTTGTTGAAGGAAGGCCGCACCAAGATGCGGGTGCATCTCATCGGAGTGGCCGGCAGTGGCATGAGCGGCCTCGCCTCTCTGCTGCTGGAACTGGGGCACTCCGTGAGTGGCTCAGACCGGGTGAGCACGGTCGAGACGACCCGCCTGCAGAAGGCTGGCCTGACCTTCCACTGCCCCCAGCATGATCGAGAGGTGGATGGCGCGGACATGGTCATCTACTCCAGTGCGGTGAAGCCGGGCAACCCCGCCTACGAAGCCGCCTACAAGCAGGGCATCCCCCTGGTGCGTCGTGCGGAAGCTCTGGCCGCCATCATGGCGCGCAAGGCTGGGGTGGTGGTGGCTGGTACGCATGGCAAGACGACGACCTCTTCCATGACGGCGCACGTGCTGCGCGTCGGTGGTATGCGTCCTTCGCACTATGTCGGTGCGGAGATCCCCATCCTTGGCTCAAACGCTCACTGGGATGATGAAGGCGAACTCTTCGTGGCGGAAGGCGATGAAAGCGACGGCACCCTGGTGAACTTCCAGCCGCGCCATGCCATCATCTTGAACATCGAGGCGGAGCACCTCGACTTTTATGAGGACTTGGATGCCATCAAGGTGGTGTTCCGTCAGCTCCTCGAAAAGACCAGCGGATTCAGCGTGTATTGCGCGGAAGACCCCGTGGCCACGGAACTCTGCCATGGTCGCAAGAATGGCGTGAGCTACGGATGGAGCCGCACCTGCGACTTCTCCGCGGAAATCATCGAACTGCGCCCGACGCAGACCGAGTACGACGTGTACGAAGGGCAGAACAAACTCGGCACCGTGGTGCTGGGCATTCCCGGGAAACACAACGTGCTGAACTCCCTCGCCGCGCTGGCGATGGCCACGCGTGCGGGAGTTCCCTTCGACCGCATCAAGCAGGCTCTGGAGTCCTTCCGCGGTGCACGACGTCGCTTCGAGTCGAAGTACGCCGGCGCGAACTACCAGATCATCGACGACTACGGGCACCATCCCACCGAGATCAAAGCGACACTCGCCACGGCAAAGGCGCTCAAGCCAAAGCGTCTCATCTGCCTCTTCCAGCCGCACCGCTATTCCCGCACGCAACTGCTCAAGAAGGAGTTTGGCCAGGCCTTTGGCGATGTGGACATCCTCTGCGTGACGGATGTGTATGCCGCGAGTGAGAAGCCGCTGCCTGGCGTCAGCGGCGAGACCATCATTGAAGAAGTGAAGTTGCAGTCGGAAGTGGAGTGCTACTCCACACCAAAACTCCTGCAGGCGCGTGACCTCATCGCCAGCAAACTGCAACCGGGGGACCTGCTCATCACCCTCGGCGCAGGGAACGTGCATGAGGTGGGCGGCTGCCTTGCGAAGGATCTCAAGGTGGCGGAACAAATCACCGAAATTCTCAACCGCGATGGCAGCGGTGCGGTGAAGCTGTATGAGCCGCTCTCCAATCACACCACCATCCGCATCGGTGGCCCGGCGCAGTTCTGGATTCAGCCCAGCACGATCAACGGGTTCGTCGAAGTGGTGAGGTTCCTGCGTGCTTCCTCCGTCCCCATTCGCGTCATTGGCCGCGGGTCGAATCTGCTGGTGCGCGATGGCGGCATCCGTGGCGCCGTGATTCATCCGTCCAAGGGTGAGTTTGACGAGGTGAAGGTGGAAGGAAATCGCATCATCGCCGGTGCGGGAGCGCGCCTGAAGAAGATTGCCAGTGCCGCCAAGGCTGCCGGCATCGGTGGCTTTGAATGGATGGAAGGCATCCCTGGGAATCTCGGTGGTTCGCTACGCATGAATGCGGGAGCCATGGGTTCGCAGACCTTTGACCAGGTGGTAAGCGTGCGTTTCCTGGATGGTGGCGGTGAGATTCGCGAGAAGACGAAGGATGAGATCACCCACCACTACCGCAGCGTGCCGGAGCTGGATCAGCACTACGCCGTGAGCGCCGTGCTGGAAGGTCGTCCGGCGGATGCGGCGGAGATTGATGCGAAGATGGAAGCCTCCCACACGAAGCGCCGCGAGAGTCAGCCCATTGGCGCGAGCGCGGGTTGCATCTTCAAGAATCCCGGACCCATCCCGGCAGGCAAGCTGGTGGATGAACTCGGCCTGAAAAAGACCGGCCGTGGCGCCGCCTTTGTCTCCGAGGAACATGGGAACTTCATCCTCAATGACGGCGGAGCGAGTGCGCGAGACGTATTGGATCTCATCAATGACATCAAGCAGTCCGCCCTCACCGAACGTGGCATTATCCTCGAGACCGAGGTGCAAATCATCGGGGAAGAGGAGCCCTTGGGCCTGTAGTCAGATGCCATGAAGATTGCGCTCGCTCAGCTCAATACCATCGTCGGCGACTTCGCCGGCAATCAGGCTCAGGTGCTTGATGCCTATCGCAAGTCGGTGGCCGCAGGCGCGAAGCTTGTGCTCACGCCGGAGCTTGTCATCACCGGCTATCCGCCCCGCGACCTCGTGCATCGTTCGCGCTTTGTGCCGGGGAATATCGAGACTCTGCATACCATCGCGGCAGAAGTGGGCGAGGTGCCCATAATCGTGGGCTTCGTCGACATCAACAAGGATGCCGGAAAGCATTTCCACAACGCAGCCGCCGTGCTGCAACACGGGAAGGTGGCGCACATCGTTCACAAGTCCCTGCTGCCAACGTATGACGTCTTCGATGAAGATCGTTACTTCGAGCCTGCGCGCATCATCGCGCCCGTGACGGTGGATGGCCAAAGACTGGGCATCACCATCTGTGAAGACATCTGGACGGACGAGTACCTGCCACGCCCGCTCTATGATGTGTCTCCACCGGAAATGCTGGGCGAGCAGGGGATTGATTTGCTGGTGAACATCAGCGCCTCCCCCTATGCCTTGGGCAAGCCTCGGATCCGTGAGCGCATGCTCGGTGCGCTCGCACAGGAGCTGAAAGTTCCCATCGTGTACTGCAACGCCGTGGGCGGGAATGACCAACTGGTGTTCGATGGCAACTCTCTGGTGATTGGAGCCAACGGTGATGTGCTCGCAAGATTGAAGGCATTCGAGACGGATCTGCAGGTCGTGGAGCTGGGCAAATCAACTGCTGCCACTCAGGCTGTCGAGACCTGCGATGCCGAAGAGCTTTACCGCGCGCTGGTGTTGGGCACCCGTGACTACGTGCGCAAGTGTGGCTTCAAGTCGTGCGTGCTGGGTCTGAGCGGCGGCATCGATTCCGCTTTGGTGGCGGTGATTGCCGCGGATGCCTTGGGATCCGAGAACGTGCTGGGCATCTCGCTGCCGACCGAGTTCTCCTCACAGGGCAGCAAGGACGATGCGCGAGACCTCGCAAAGCATCTGGGCATTCGCTACGACACCGTGGCCATCCAGCCAGTGTTTGAAAGCGTGAAGGGCCAGATGCGCGACATCTTCGCGGGCAAGCCGGAAGACGTTACGGAAGAGAATATGCAGAGCCGCATCCGCGGCCTCGTGCTCATGTCCCTCTCGAACAAGTTTGGTCACCTGCTGCTGACCACCGGGAACAAGAGCGAGATGGCTGTGGGCTACTGCACCATCTATGGCGACATGTGCGGCGGCCTCTCCGTCATCAGCGATCTTCCAAAGACGCGTGTGTACGAAGTCTCACGCTGGATTAATCGCGAGCGCGAGATCATTCCGTGGCCCACCATCGAGAAGCCACCGAGCGCCGAGCTGCGCCCCGACCAGAAGGACCAGGACACCCTGCCGGAGTACGACATTCTGGATGGCATCCTGGAGCTCTTTGTGGAGCAGGGGAAGAGCGTCGGCGAGATCGTGACCGCCGGCTACAACGAGGAAGTCGTGCGCTGGGTCCTTCGCCGCGTGGAGCTGAATGAGTGGAAACGCCATCAGGCCGCACCCGGCCTGAAGGTCACAAGCAAGGCCTTCGGCATGGGACGTCGCATGCCCATCGTCCAAAAATTCCGCGAGTAGCTCATCACAAAGTGCTTCGACTTCAGTCGAATCAGTCGGCGTTTCCGTCTCGAACGATTTCGAAGTTACACTGGAAGCTCTTCCTCACTCAAACTTCAGCAACCGCTTCGCTTCACCCAGCAGGAACTTCGCATCCTGGAACGGCGTGTAGCTTACATCCAGCCAGCGGGTCTGACCCTTGGCGTCGATGAGGAAGGTGCCGTGCAAGGGTGCCTTCTCGAAGTCATCGTAACAACGCCAGGCCTTGAAGGATTTCAGGTCAGCATCCGAAAGCAGCGTGAACGGTGCACCTGACTTCACATCACAAGTAGCTGCAGTGCTGCTGAGTTCCGCGGGAGGCTCGCTGCCAATGGCCACAATCTCGATGCCTTCTGCCGCATAATCTTTTGCGGCCGTGGTGAAGGCTTTGAGCTGCTGCATGCAGTGTTCACAGGTGCTGCCAAGGTAGAAGATCACCACCACAGGCTTTCCAGCGTAGTCCTTGAGCGAGACTTGCTTTCCAGCCGCATCTGAAAGCAGGAAATCTGGTGATGTCATCGGATGCCAGTGCAGTGGTCCCAGGGAGTCCAGGGAAGGATGCACGCCGCTGTCCTTGCGCGGAGCGGTGGGCTGACGCCAGTTCTTGTCCGCGCCGAATTCCACAGCGAGCTCATCCAGCCGCTTGCTCATGGGCAGCGAGGCATCGAGCAGCGAAGCGGTCTTGCGCGCTGTCGCGAACTGCTTCTTGGCGTCGTCCGTCTTGCCGCATTGCATTAAGGCATCGATGCGAATCGCAAGACCAGGAGCGTCATTTGGGAGTTGGTTGGCGAGAGTGACGGCCTTGTCCTTGTTACCAATCTTCAACTGGTAGCGGACGAGGCGTTCCTTCGGCGTGTCCTTGGCCTGGTCGAGCAGTTTGGTGACTTCTTCCGCAGGCTTGTTGTCGAGCATGGCGACAAGCGCCTGCAACTCGGCGATGGCATTGGTCACCGTCGCGTTGGGCTTGTTCTTGTCGTCCTTCCTCTTGTCGTCCTCGGACTTGGCAGCAGTGTCCTTGGTTTTGTCTTTGGGGCTGGCCTCATCTTTCTTCGCAGTCTCAGGTGCGGGCGATTTGTCAGGCTTCGCCTTGTCTTCGGGTTTTGCGGGTGCCGGTGATACCGGTGCATCCTTCTTGCTCTCTTCAGCCTTCGTATCCCCAGCCTTGGGCTTGTCTTTGCTGGTGTCCAATGAAGCCAGGGTGGTTGGATCCTCCTTCTTCTTCTCCGGGGCGTTTGGCGTCTTCGGTGCGGGCTTTGTCTTTTCCTCCGTCTTCAGTTTCAGCTTCTGCACTTCCGCGAGGCGTTTCTGCACGCCTGCCTTGTCCCCTTTGAAGAAGGCTGCAATGCCCAGTGCGCGAAGACGAGTGGCCTCGAAGCTGGGATTCTGCGCGACATCCAGATACGCCGTGCCATCCAAGGCCGTCAGTTCATCCCATTTTTCAAACTCGAGCAGTGTGTCCAGCAGGCGGTTGCGCCCATAGAAACTGCTGCTGCGATTCTTCTCGAAGGTGTTCCACTCGGGATGGCGGGGGAGTTCCACCATGTTCTTCGCGAGGCCCACGGCCTTGTCTGCCTGGCCGAGCTGGTTGTAGGTGCGGATGAGCCACTCAGCGTTGTGCGCGTAGTTGTGGATTTGATCGGGAAGCACGCGCGTACGGATCATGTACGCGTGATCCACGCGATTCGCGGCTTCCTGCTGCCAGGCGGCATCTTCATTGCGGCTCGTCTTGCTGAAGGTGTGGCCGGGCATGTGCCACATGTGGGCGATGCCGGGTGAGGTCTGGCCGCACAGCGCGGCGGAAGCGAGCGCTCGTGAGGGCTTCGTGTCATCCCATAGATGGATGATGTAGTGATGCGCCGGGTGCATGGGCGCTTTCGCAAACACCTGCTGCACGATGGCGTCCACGGACTCGCGGCTCACCATGGTGACACCTGCGTCCTTTGCCTTCCAGATGGCCCAGGCGAGAAAGGCCTTCGCCTCAATGTCTTCAGGGTTGTCGTGGATGATGTCCTCCAGATCCTTGATGAAGGTCGTATAGCGCACCTTCTTGTCCTTCTTCAGGTCCGCATAGAAGGTCTGTAGCGCGGTGATCCAGGCCTGCTCGCGCTTCGAGGCCTTGTCCTTGCGCTTCGCGGCCTCCGCAATGAAACCCGCCGCGCGCTTTTCATTGTTCACGTTCGCCATCGCACAACCCCAGTAGGCAATGGCACAATCCGGATCGAGTGTGAGGGCCTGACGGAAGGAGCGCTCGGCCTCGTAGTACCAGAAGCCGTGAATCTGGCCCACACCCTGATCAATGAATTGCTGAGCCGTGGTGCTTTTCGTCGTGGCTGGGAAACTCACCTTGCCGCAGCCCTCGATCAAAACGGCAGCCTGGCGCGGACCTTCATTGAAGGTCTCGCCATGGGCCGAATGGCCGGGCAGGGGATCCGCGGCGTGAAGAAGCGAGAGGGATGCCATCCCCGAAACGAGGAGGGCAGGGACATGGAAGCGCATAGGAAGGGAAACGTGCGAGCCGCGGGGATGTTGCGGCCCGCATCAGTCTACCGCTTCACCAGCGACTCGTACAGCTCATGCGTCTTCTCTGCGATGGCGCGCCAGGAGAAGTGCTGCTCGGCGCGCTCGCGGCCAGCCTTGGCCATGCGGGTGCGCAGGGGCTCGTCGGCCATCAGGCGGTTGATGCTTTCTGCAAGATCGTGGCTGTACTGCTCTGGGTGTGAAGCCTCGTAGGGGCTCTCAGATTGCTGAAGGAGCGGGACCAGCAGGCCGGTTTCACCGGGCAGGACCACCTCTTTGATGCCGCCCACGGCACTGGCGACCACGGCGGTTTCGCAGGCCATGGCTTCCAGATTGATGATGCCAAACGGCTCATAGATAGACGGGCAGCAGAAGACGTCCGCGTGCGAGTACAACGCGATCTTCTCCTCCACGGGGATCATGGCCTGGATCCACACGATGCCATCCCGAGTCTTCTGGGCTTCAGCCACAGCCTGCTGCATCTCCACCGCGATCTCCGGTGTGTCCGGCGCGCCAGCGCAGAGCACCACCTGATAGTTTGGATCCATGTACTTGATGGCTCGCACCAGGTGCACAATGCCCTTCTGCCGGGCGATGCGGCCTACGAAGAGCACGAAGGGCTTGTTCGGATCCACACCGTGCTTCACCAGGACCTCTGGCGCATGGACCTTGTGATACTCCTCGGGATCGATGCCGTTGTGGATCACGTGGATCTTCTTCGGATCCGCGTGGAAGAAGCGCAGCACATCCACCTTGGTTTCCTGGGAAACCGCGACGATGGCGTCGGCCATTTCAATCGCTGTCTTCTCCACCCAGCAGCTGAAGTCATAGCCGCCGCCGAGCTGTTCACGTTTCCACGGGCGCAGGGGTTCCAGCGAGTGCACCGTGAGCACCATGGGAATGCCATAGTTCAGCTTCGCGAGGATACCGCCGAGGTGCGAGTACCACGTGTGCAGGTGCACCACATCCGCATCGACATTCGTCGTGTTGAAGCTCAAGCCGCGCTGCACGGCTGCAAAGACGCTGGCGAGGGGTTTGGGGCAGGTCCACAGGTCCGTGTTGAGTCCGTAGCCCGTGACCTTGAGGTGGTCATTGAGCATTTCATTCTGATTGCCGAAGCAACGCACATCCACATCGCAGAGCCGGGAGAGTTCCTTCGTGAGGTACTGCACATGGATGCCGGCGCCACCGTAGATGTTGGGAGGATACTCGTTGGTCAGAAAAAGGGCTTTCATGGGAAGGAGATTCGAAAGGTAGAAAGACTCGGGCCGTGTCGATGAAGGAATTGTAGCAGATGAGTTGCGTCAGAGGGTCACGGTTTCATGCAGCTTGGCGACACGCACGTTGCTGGAGGGATACTTCAGCGCCAGTGCTGTGCGGAAGGCTTCGCTGCGCTCTGGTTCGCCATGCACAAGGAAGACCTGCTTCTTCGGGCCGCCCACGTGCGAGAACCAGTCGAGCAGCTCGCTGTGGTCCGCGTGGCCGGAGTAAGAGTCCATGATTTCGATGCGCGCATTCACCACAAATTCATCGCCGAGGATGTTCACCTTGCGCGCGCCGTTGCGCAGCTTCCATCCGAGGGTGTGCTCTGCGCAGTAGCCCACGAAGAGTACGGTGGTGCTGGGCTCACCCACGTGATTGCGCAAGTGGTGCAGAATGCGTCCGCTCTCGCACATGCCACTGGCGGCGATGATGACGGCGGGCTCCTTCAGGTCATTGAGCTGGCGCGATTCGTTGGCTTCACGGATGTAACGCAGGCCTTCGAAGCCGAAGGGATTCCGCTTCTCGAACAGGAACTGATACACCTCCTGGTTAAAGCACTCTGGATGCAGGCGGAAAATCTCCGTGGCGCTCACCGCGAGGGGGCTGTCCACGAAGATGGGAATGGGGGGGAAGCAGTTGCTTTCCCGCAGCTTGTTCAGCGAATACAGGAGCTGCTGGGTGCGCTCCACCGCAAAGGCGGGGATGAGGATCTTCCCGTTGCGCTCGAGCGTGGCATTGATGATCTCGCAGATGCGATCGTCGCTGGCGTTTTCCATTTCATGCTCGCGCCCGCCATAGGTGCTCTCCATGATCACGTAGTCGATGCCTTCGCTGGGTTCGGGCGGATTGAGCAGGTCGCTCTTGGGTCGGCCCACGTCTCCCGAGAACAGGAGGCGGCTCTTCTTGCCGGTCTCACGGTCATCAATGTCCAGAATCACCTGCGCCGCGCCGAGGATGTGACCGGCATCGATGAAGCTGAATTTCACCCCATCCGCCACGGGCATGGGGCGGTGGTAGTTGATGGTCACAAACTGACGCAGGCACTTCTCGGCGTCCATGCGGTTGTACGTGGGTTCCAGCAGTGGAAGCTTTTGTTTCTCGCGCTTCTTGTTAAGCCACTTCACATCACTTTCCTGGATGTGCGCAGAGTCCGGCAGCATGATGCTGCAAAGGTCCCGCGTGGCATCCGTGGCATAGATGTTTCCTGCGAAGCCCTGCTTCACCAGGTTTGGCAGATTCCCACTGTGGTCGATGTGCGCGTGGGAGAGAATCACCGCATCGAGTGTCTTTGGATCAAAGGGGAACTTGCGATTGCGCTCGAAGGCATCACCGCGGTGACCCTGGTACAGACCGCAGTCGAGCAGGATGCGCTGGCCATTGACTTCGATGAGGTGCTGCGAGCCGGTGGTGGTTTCGGCGGCGCCGTGGAAGATGATTTTCATGCAAGAGGCAAATGGGGAGCATGCGCGGCGTAGTATTTCAGACGCACCGTGGAGCGATTGAGAACGATGAAGGTGAAGACACCGAGAATCGTGCCGATTGGGAACTGCACGCAGTTAAACGCGGCCGTGGCGAGTGAGAACTTCCGGTGCCGGTGCTTGAGCAGGAACCATCCAGACAGGCCATTGAGCGTGATTCCTCCTATGAAGAGTACCAAGGCGAAGACATAGCCCCACTTCATGAGTGGGGGCATGGGCGTGATGATCGCCAGTTCCTCTCCTGATGAAGACGTCACCATCTGCACACGGGAGCCCAGAATGGACTTCATGATCATGTAGTGGGTTACGGTGACGGCAAACCCCGCCGCTGCGATTCCCGCGACGATGAAGTGGAAGAGGGCCAGCATCTTCAAATGATCCTCATCCCTGTCCCGTTCCGGTACGTGATACATGTGCGGCGGGACGGCACTTGGAACAGGCGGCGGGTTCATGGTGTAAGGTGTTTCAGCAGGGCCACGGATTACCTTGACGGGGCCAGCGTCCCATCGGCCACGGCGTATTTCGCCCGCACGCTTTCACGATTGAGCACGATGATGGTGCAGATGCCCAACGCTGTGCCCAGAGGGAACTGCAGGCAATTCTTCGCTGCGGTGAAGAGTGAGAATACCCGCCGCCTCCGTTTCAGCAGGAACACGCCGGAAAGACCATTGCACAGGGCGCTGAATCCCATCACCAGCAGGAGTGGCATGTAGAACCACTGCATCATGCGAATGGGATCCTCGATGTAGGTGACTTCGATTTGGGAACGTTCTCCGCCGCGCTTCATGCCCTCGTTGATCAGGAAGTGCATGATGCCGTAGTGCAGCCCCACCAGCAGCATCGCCAGGCCGATGCAACTCGCGCAGATGAAATGGAAGACCGCCAGCACCCCCAGGTGAGTCACGTCCCGGTCATGCCCATGTCCCGCGGGGAATGGGGTCATGGACCTGGGCGGTGGATTCATATCGGAGCTGGCGGACGCCGGTCCTGCTACTTGGCCTGCGCAGCGATCACCTTCTTGAGGTACTCAATGCTACGCTCTGCGATGACCTTCGGTCCGAGGGTGTAGTCGAAGACTTCGGTGCTCAGCCATCCATCGTAGCCCACTTCATTGAGTGCGGCGATGATGGGTTCGTATTTCACCTCACCCATGCCGGGACCGAGGAGGTTTGGGTCATTCGTGTGGAAGTGGATGAACCACTCCTTGCTGTTGCGGATGATGTCGGGAATGGACGTGGGCTCATCGCTCATCGCCTTCACGTCGAGATGCAGCTTGCAGCCGGGGTGATCCACCAGCTTGCAGAAGTCGATGCCTTCCGCGGCGGTGTTCATCCAGTTGGTCTCCTTGCGACCGAGGGGCTCCATGGCGAGCGTAGCACCGTTTTCGTAGGCCACTTCGGCCACGCCGCGGACCACTTCGGCGGCGCGCTTCGTGGCTTCTTCGCGATCCCACTCGGGGAGAAGGTTGCGGGCCTTGGGGCTGCCCCACACCATCACCTTGCCGCCGAGAGCGCCGCAGAAGCGGGCCAGATTCTGGCCGAAGCGCATCGCATCGCGACGCAGCAGCGGGTCCGGCGTGGTGATGTGCATCCACGTGGGACGGGTGAGCAGCCAGTGCAGGCCGATGATTTCCAGACCGAAGGAGTGCGCGATGCGCACCAGCCGCGTGGCATCTGCCAGGGTCAGCTCGCGGGGGTCTTCCTTCAGGGTGAAGGGGGCCAATTCCAGACCCTGGTAGCCGCAGGCCGCGGCGTCTTCACAAACCTTCTCAAAAGGCTCATTGCCCCAATGTTCGTTGCAGATAGCGAAACGCATGATGGGGATTTTTTAGCGGAGCGGTCCCATCGCCGCAAGCAACGAAGCCGCTTTTTGGCTCGGGGTGAGAGTCCTGCGGGTCACTCACTGAGCTGGATGACCCTGATCTCCGGTGGGTAGGGGGCCACTTCTGGCGGGACTTTGACGAGTTCATGGACCGATAAGTCTGACAGCGACATTCTCCAAACGTGGCCATCAAAGTCGTTCAGCAGCAGGTTCGCGTTGCTCGAAAGCGACCGAGGCGCCCTGCTGGCGCATAATGGAGCATCAACCCTGGCCAGTTCCTTATCCAGCGCGGCATCATGCGCCAGGAGGACCATCTCTTCCTTGCCTGACTTGATTCCGCAAATGAGTGCAGGCGTACCATGGAAGGTGGAGGTAATGACCCAACTTGGTGAGGCGTCCAGGTACAGTACCTTGCCCGGTGTCAATTTCCCATCCTTGAGCTCAAACCATTCAACCTGCCCTTTGCTGTTCCAGCGGAAGACTTCGCTCTGGCTCTTCGCGCCCATTCCATATCTTTTGCCCTCGGGTTCCAGACCTGGAGGTACAACGGTAGCCAGGGACTTCGAAGAGGTGTTGTAGTAATACAGTCCCGAGTTCGCCCATCCATAGATGGCCACGCCGTCGGGAATCTTCAGGAGTCGCGGGCTGTTGAATCCTGCAGGGAGCGGTACCAATTCAGCGGCGCCGGTGTCACCGTCCACGATGGCGAGCGAGAAGTTCTTCCTGTGTCCCTGTGCTTCGCCAAGATCTTCCACTGAGATGAGGAAATACTGACCCGTCTCGCCAACGACAATCTGTTCATCGGGGCCGCCCAGCCAGGCCTGATAGGGCACGTTGATGTCGATTTGACGCAGGGATTTACCCGTGTGGCAATCGATAGCCTGCAGCGTGCGTTTGAGCTTTCCGTCTATCTTGGTGGCAGAAAGGACGTGGATGGCCTTCTCACGGATTCCATAGATCGTTTGGCAGCCCAGTTCCACTTTCGTCTCGACCTTCCCATCTGCCAGGATCGTGAGTGCATCGTTGGCCCGGCCTGAAGCCAGGGTCAGGATGTGCTCGGTAGCCGAGGTGCCTGTTGCGCCAACGGCCATCAGGGCGAGCAAGGCTGCTGTCAGACAAGTCGATATTTTCATCGGTGCGTGGAAGGGGCGCTTGTTCGTGAATTCCGCAGTCCACCGCGCAGATCTCGACAGGTGGCAGGGTGAGGGCATTGCCCCTCCTACGGCTTCTTCTTCGTCACAAACGTTCCTATGTGATTCGTTGCCGGCACTGCCACTTTGTAGACCGTCCCTTCTGGCTCCACGGTGCAGACGATGTAGTTGGCCTGGCAGCCCTCACCGAGGTCGCCTTTGTTGGCGATGTGCTTTGGTTCGGTGGTGTTCTGCCGGTCGTCGCGCACGTTTTCATGAACCTGGTACATCGCCTTGATGGAAGGCGTACCCTTCAGCGCGTCCATGGCGGACTGGCTGGTACCCTTGCGCGGGCCGTTGTTCATGACGGAAACGGTGGGGGAGAGGCTCTTGATGAGCAGGGGATTGTTGCTCACATCGAGTCCGTGGTGGTTCACCTGATAAACATCCACTTCGCCTACAAGATTAATGGGCGAGACCAGCTTCTCCTCCAGGTTCCAAGTCAGGTCGCCCCCGTCGAAGAAGACGAAATTACCGTACTGTAGGAGCAGGACCACGCTGTTGGCGTTGTCGGAGGTGTCCTCGGGTTTGGCGGGCACGGAACCGTTGAGCGGGTTCGGGGTGGCCTGGTCGGCGCGCAGTGCGACGAATTTCTTGTTGGCACCGAGGCACTTGAGCGAGAGGGCAGGGGAGCCGGGAGCGCCTGACTTCAGGGGAATGGAATCACCGGCGGCAAGGGTCACGCGCTTGCCTACCTTGGCATCCCGATAGGGTCGGCTCATCAGGGTCCAGCGCATGTCATTGGGCTTGTTGTCGGGGCTCGTTTCCGTGATGCCCTTGTCGTAAAGCGTGCCGATGGGCATCAACACCGCCAGCTCTGCCAGGCCGCCAAAGTGGTCCACGTGAAAGTGGGTGATGACCACGTGGTCAATCTGCTTCAGCCCGGCGATCTCGGTCGCCAGCTTGTGAATGCGTCCCGCGTCCCGCCCGCCGGGGTTGCCGGTATCGATGAGGATGGATTCTCCTTCCGGAGTGACCACAAGGGTGGCGCCGCCGCCCTCGGCATCGATCCAGTAGATGGAAAGCTCTCTGGGTTTTGATGTTTCACTTTGAGCGTGAAGGGCTGGTGAGGTGAAAGCCAGCAGTGAAAACAGGCCGGCAAGAAAGGGGCGACGGGCGGATTTCATGGGAGGAATGTGGGTCCCGCGAGCCTAAAAGAGCCTCCCGTCGCAAGGGAACAGAAATCCGAAGCGGAGCCGAGAAAATTGGGGCGGAAGCGTGACTTTTCACTGCCGAGTTCACGGGTAAAATGTCCCGGAATTCCCATGCCTGATGAAACACTCGGGACGCCTCCTACAAAACCGGGCGACATGCGACAGCGATTCTTTCGCGGGCGTTCAAAATTCTTCCATTCCCGCCTTGCATTCGGCAGGCCCATCTCTACAATGGAAAACCCTTGTGAAATTTTTCACAAGCGCTGAAACAACTACCTCATGGGCAATTTCTTTCCTCGCTGGAGCAACTGGGTGCCGCTGCAAATCGCAGTCTGCCTCGGGTTTTTGGTGGTGGGTGCGGTCGTTGGCGCGACCTACTATTTCACGCCGAAGTACACGCGTGTGGGTTACGAGCCGACTCAGCCAGTTCCCTTCTCGCACAAGCAGCACGTCGGCGAGCTCGGTCTCGACTGCCGTTACTGCCATTCCTACATCGAGCAGTCCAGCCACGCGAACGTTCCCACGAACCAGACCTGCTACAACTGCCACGGCCCGGACAAGGCGCAGGTGAAGAAGGACAGCCCCAAGCTGGAGATGGTGCGCAATGCTGACAAGGACGGCCATCCCATCCAGTGGACCAAGGTTCACAAGGCGCCTGACTACGTGTACTTCAACCATAGCGTCCACCTTGCCCGCGGCGTCTCCTGTGTGAGCTGTCATGGCCAGGTCAATGAGATGGAAGTCGTGAAGCATGCCGAGCCGCAGAGCATGGGCTGGTGCCTTGACTGCCACCGCGAGCCTGAAAACAAGCTTCGCCCGCTCGACCAGATTACCAATCTGAACTACAAGCCCGAAGACCTCGGCCGCGAGCAGTTCTACAAGGGGCTTCAAGACAAGGGCGCCAAGGTCGAGGATCTTGCGCAGGTCATTCTTGGTGACAAGAAGGCTGAATCCCTCCCTGGCGACATCAGCGGCATCGTGGCCCTCGCCGAAAAGACTTACGGACCCAAGGTGACGCAGAAAGAGGTCGGCACCCAGCTCAAGCACAACTGGCGCATCACCCCGCCGGAAGATTGCACCGCCTGCCACCGCTAAAATCCCGCGCCCGCCCTGCTCAGCATGAAACGCATCTGGAACCATCCCGAAGTGAAATCCGATCGCCGCTACTGGCGTAGCCTCGGTGAATATCAGCAGACGCCTGAATTCACGGAGAAGCTCGGTCGCGAGTTCGATCCTGGACTCGCCAAGGGGGAAAATGAAGGGGAAGGCGAAACCCGCCGTGACTTCATGAAGATGGTTGGCGGTATTGCCGCCATGGCCGGTCTGGCGAGTTGCCGCCGCCCCGTCGAGAAGATTCTTCCCTTTACCAAGCACGTCGAGTGGATCATCCCCGGCAAGGCGCTGCTGTATGCCACTTCGATGCCTCGTCCCTGGGGTGCGACGCCGATGGTCGTGGTCACGCATGAAGGTCGTCCGACCCACTTGCAGGGCAACCCGCACCATCCCGGTGGCGGTGGCCTTGATATCTTTGCTCAGGCTTCCGTGCTGGACCTGTACAACGACAGCCGCATCAAGCATGTCTCCTACAAGAAGAAGGAGCACTCCTGGGCTGAGTTTCAGAAGAACATCCGCAAGTGGAATGAGAACGAATGGAGCAAGACGGGCGGTGAAGGCCTGGCCATTCTGACGAGTCCAAGTTCCTCCCCTACGCGCACCGGGCTGTATCAGGATCTTGCCAAGAAATATCCCAAGGCGAAGGTGTTTGTGTACAGCCCTGCGGCTTCCGCTGGTGAAGCGGCCGCGGTGAAGGCCGGTCTCGGTGAGAACGTGCAGCTGGTGCCGAACTTCGAAAAGGCCGAGCGTATCTTCTCCCTCGATAGCGACTTCCTTGGTCTTGATGCCTCGTCCGACAGTGGCACGAAGCAATTCATGAAGTGGCGCGGTCCCTCCAAGAAGGAGGACCAGATGAATCGCCTCTATGTGCTGGAAAACCGCTACACCCTCACGGGTGGCATTGCGGATCACCGCCTGCCGGTGGCAGCCAGCCTGATTCCCCAAGCCGCCGCCGTGCTCGCTGAAGAGCTTGGCAAGGCCCTTGGTAACGCTGCTCTTTCCCAATCCGCTTCGGCTCTGGCTGCAGGTGTGAGCGAAGACCTGCGCAAGTGGATCGCCATCGCCGCAAAGGATCTCGCCGAGCAGAAGGGCAAGTCCCTCGTGCTTGCGGGTGCTCGTCAGGGTGATGCGGTGCAAGCCCTCGTGCTCAGCATGAATCAGGCGCTCGGTGCCTTTGGCGCCACGCTCGACACCTTCACGGTGGATGCGGTGAAGTCCGCGGGCGGCATTGCCGAACTCGTGACTGACATCAAGGCCAACAAGGTCAAGCAGCTTGTCGTTACTGCGGAGACGGACCCTGCGTATGACGTTCCCGGGTTTGAAGAAGCCGTAAAGGCGACCACGAACATGAGCGTGGTGCAGCTCGCGCTTCGTCCGAACTACACCAGCCGTATTTCCGGTTGGGTGCTTCCCGCGGCGCACTACCTCGAGTCCTGGGGTGATGCTCGCTGCACGAATGGCACCTACGGCATCACGCAGCCGATGATTCAGCCGCTCTTCGGTGGCGCTTCGGAAATCGAACTTCTGCTGGCGATGCTTGGCCGCAAGCGCATCGGCCCGGCTCCTGAACCTGCTCCGGCCGCTGCTGCTGCACCCGCGGATCCCAAGGCCGCTCCCGCTCCCGCGCCTGCCCCGGCTCCTGCTGTTGCAGAATCCGACCCTGCTTATGAGGCTGTGAAGGCCACCTTTGCGAAGCTCGCGGGTGGGTGGAACGAGGAAAAGTGGAACATCACCCTGCGTGACGGTTTCCTCGCAGGCTCCGCCGCGACGAAGGCTGCCGCCTCCGTGAATGTCGGTGCCCTCGGTGGCCTTGTCGCCGCTGCCAAGCCTGCCTCCGCTCCGACGAAGGAAGCTTTTGAAGTCGTCCTCACTGCAGACGCCAGTGTCTTTGACGGTCGTTACACCGATAACGCCTGGCTGCAGGAAGCTCCGGATCCCATCACCAAACTGACTTGGGACAACGCCGCCTGGCTCAGTGTCCGCACATTCCGCGACCTTGGTCTGAAGAACGACGGTGACATGATCAAGGTCTCCGTGAATGGCAAGGAGCTGAAGCTCGCTGCCGTGCAGTGCCCCGGTCATGCACACAACTCCGTGACCATCCCGCTCGGCTACGGCCAGAAGGTGGGAAGTGCCGTTGGCAAGGATCGCGGCTTCAACGCCTACCCGCTGCGCAACAGCACGAGTGAGTTCATCCTGACCGGCGCCAAGGTCGAGAATGCCAATGAGCATTACGAGCTGGCCATCACGCAGGAGAATTACACCATGGAAGCCCGCGCGCAGGTGCGCGAAGGTTCCAAGACCCGCTTTGATGCGGATGAAGACTTCGCCGCGACCGAGGGCATGGACTCCCACATCCCGCCGGTAATGACCCTGTACAAGGGCCGCGTGGGCAAGAAGACCGAAGAGAACCCGAACGGTTTCGATTACGAGAACGAGCACCAGTGGGGCATGGTCATTGACCTCTCCAAGTGCCTCGGCTGCTCCGCCTGCATTGTGGCCTGCCAGAGCGAGAACAACATCGCGGTGGTCGGCAAGGAACAGGTGCGCATGGGGCGCGTGATGCAGTGGATCCGCATGGACCGCTACTTCTCCACCAGCGACGGTGTTTCCGAAGATCCGAGCCTTGAAGAGCTGGACAATCCGGAAATGGTCAGCCAGCCGGTGTCCTGCCAGCAGTGTGAAGCTGCTCCGTGCGAAACGGTCTGTCCGGTGAACGCCACGGTGCATACCGAAGACGGTCTCAATGCGATGGCCTACAACCGCTGCATCGGTACCCGCTACTGCGCGAACAACTGCCCGTATACCGCACGTCGTTTCAACTTCTTCGATTGGAACAAGCGCAATCCGTTCATCAAGACGGAAGTCCTTGGCGTCAAGATGAACAACCTGAAGGCTGGCCCGTTGGGCGAAAGGGCTCCGCAGGAAGTGCAGCAGCTTCAGAAGAATCCGAATGTCACTGTGCGCATGCGTGGTGTCATCGAGAAGTGCACCTACTGCGTGCAGCGTCTTGAAGAGGCGAAGATCCGCCAGCGTCGTATCGCGAAGGATGATGCCACCAAGCTGCGTGTGCCCGATGGTCATCTCAAGGTGGCCTGCCAGGCCGGTTGCGCCGCGGACGCCATCACCTTCGGTGACCTTGCCAATCCGGAAAGTGACGTGGTGAAGGCCAAGGCCAACCCGCGCAACTACGAAGTGCTGAAGTACATCGGCACGCGTCCCCGCACGAGCTACCTCGCGCGCATTCGCAACGTGAACGAAGAACTTCTCAAGCTCGACACCCGCGCCCGCAAGGCAGGCGAAGCCAGCAAGTACAACATCTGATTTCCTGACCCTTATCCGTCATGGCGCATTCCGCGACAGCATCCTCTGAAGCCCCGGCCAAGCCGCGCATCCTTGAGCGCGAGCCCCTGGTGCTCAACAACCGCAGCTACGCTTGGATCACGAACCGCATCTGCGGCATCGTGGAAAACAGGCAGCCCGCCCTCTGGTGGTGGCTGTTCGTCCCGTCAGTGTTTCTGACAGGCATCATGGTGTTCGGCTTTGTGTACCTCATCTCCACCGGTGTCGGTGTGTGGGGTCAGAAGCAGCCGGTCGCCTGGGCCTGGGACATCACGAACTTCGTGTTCTGGATCGGTATCGGTCACGCCGGTACGCTGATTTCCGCCATTCTCTTCCTCACCCGGCAGAAGTGGCGTACTGCGGTGAACCGTGCGTCGGAAGCGATGACGCTGTTCGCGGTGATGTGCGCGGGTCTGTACCCGGCCTTCCACGTGGGTCGTGTGTGGATGGTGTGGTTCCTGGCTCCCGTGCCGAACGCCAATGCCGTGTGGCAGAACTTCAAGTCTCCGCTGCTCTGGGACGTGTTCGCGGTGTCGACTTACTTCACCGTGTCCGTGCTCTTCTGGTATCTCGGCCTCGTGCCGGACCTCGCCACCCTGCGCGACCGCTGCAAGGCTGGCATCAAGAAGACCCTGTACGGCATCTTCGCCCTCGGCTGGCGCGGTGGCAACCGTCAGTGGAACCACTATGAAATGGCGTACCTCCTCCTGGCCGCCCTTTCCACCCCGCTGGTGCTTTCCGTGCACTCTGTGGTGTCCTTCGACTTCGCCACGTCCGTCGTTCCCGGCTGGCACACCACCATCTTCCCGCCCTACTTCGTGGCGGGCGCCATCTTCGGTGGCTTCGCGATGGTGCTGACCCTGATGATTCCCGTGCGTGCCATCTACGGCCTGCATGATCTCATCACGGAAAAGCACATCGACAACATGGCGAAGATCATCCTGCTCACGGGCACGATCGTCGGTTACGCCTACTGCATGGAGCTCTTCATGGCCTACTACAGCTCCAGCAAGTATGAAGGTGATGCCTTCCTGCTGCGCACCCTGTACGGCCCGAGCGTGTGGACGTATTACGCGATGTTCTTCTGCAACGTGATCGCGCCTCAGCTCTTCTGGTTCAAGTGGGCGCGCAAGAGCCTGCTGTGGGTCCTGGTCGTGAGCATGTTCGTGAACGCGGGCATGTGGTATGAGCGCTACGTGATCATCGTGACCACCCTGGAGCGCCACTTCATGCCGGGCTCCTGGAGGACCTTTGACGCCACCTGGGTGGATAACTGGACCTTCATCGGAACCTTCGGCTTCTTCCTGATGAACTTCCTTCTCTTCCTCCGCTTCCTGCCGGTGATCGCCATCGCGGAAGTGAAGGGTGTGGTGCCGCAGTCCAACCCGCACCATGACGACCATGTCGAACGTGGCGT
The DNA here is from genome assembly GCF_003315205.1 of Roseimicrobium gellanilyticum. NCBI lineage: Bacteria > Pseudomonadati > Verrucomicrobiota > Verrucomicrobiia > Verrucomicrobiales > Verrucomicrobiaceae > Roseimicrobium > Roseimicrobium gellanilyticum. Next base: position 352,158 of record NZ_QNRR01000001.1, read on the forward strand.
CCACGAATTGCAACCCGGGGTGTTTGGCAATCCGGAACTGCCCAACAAGGCCTAATCACCCAGCGCACGAGGAAACCAATCATGGCGAAGACCACCCTCAAACGAGTACACGGCTACCTGGCGGAGTTTGAAAGCGCCTCGGACGTGTATCATGCATCCGAGAAGATCCGCGACGCGGGCTTCCAGCGCTGGGACGTGCACTCCCCGTTCCCCATCCACGGCCTCAATGAAGCCATGGGTGTGAAGCGTTCGTCGCTTCCCTTCTTTGTGTTCTTTGGCGGAGCTACGGGCACGCTGACGGCCTTCCTTCTTGCGTTCATCACGCAGGTGGAAATCTACCCCACGGTGGTGCAGGCGAAACCGGCGAACATCTTCACCACGCCGGCATTCTTCCCCATCATGTTCGAGCTGACGATTCTGTTCTCGGCGTTCACCACCCTGTTTGGCTGCTTCGCCTTCATGGGCCTGCCCCGTCTGAACCATCCGCTCTTCGCCTCGAAGCAGTTCAAGAAGTTCTCGGATGACGGCTTCTTCATCTGCATCGAAGCGCGCGACCCCAAATTCCATCAGGCTGAGACCAAGGCGCTCCTTGAGGAGATTGGCGGCAAGAACATCGAACTGGTGGAGGACGAACTCTAAGAGTCCCGGGCTCATTCCATGAAATACTTTTTCCTCATCTACATTCTGGTCGCGGTGGCCGTTGTGAGCTTCGCGGGCCTTCGTGGTCACAAGACCGAGAAGACTCCGTGGGAAATCTTCCCGGACATGGACCGCCAGGCGAAGGTCAAGTACCAGCGCTCCAGCAATTTCTTTGAAGACGGTCACGCCATGCGCCACCCTGTGAAGGGCACCATGCCGATCGGTTTCGAAATGCCCAGCAAGCCCGCCAGCCAGGGTTTTGAAAAGCAGGAGTACGGCTTCACCCACGGCACGGGTTATTACTACACCGGCAAAGTTGGTGACTTCTATGGCGACGGCTTCCCGAAGGAAGTGGTGCTCGACAATGCGCTGCTCAAGCGCGGCATGGAACGGTACAACATTCACTGCGCGATCTGCCATGGCTCCTCCGGCAACGGCAAGGGCATGGTGACGAAGTACACCATGGTGGCTCCCACGGATCTCACCGGGGCTGGCATCGACGATCCTGCCAACGCTGCCTACCGTCCCGACGGCAAGATCTACGACGTGATCACCAATGGCTGGAACCAGATGGGCTCCTATGGCGCCAACATCTCCGTGGAAGATCGCTGGGCCATCGTGGCCTATGTGCGCACCCTCCAGCACGCTGTGAAGAACCCCGTTTCCGGCAAGTAAAGGCAACACACCTGTCCGCATGCATCATTCCCTGACACTCGACGACCTGCCCCGCGACGGAGAGAAGCTGGATCTGGCCAAGATCAGCAAGCTCAACGGCGTCCTGCTCCTGGTGGGCGGCATCGGAGCGATCATCTCGCTCATCTACCTCTTCGGATTCGCCAATACGAAGGACGAAGCCGGCCATGTGGTGGTCAACCGCCAGGGCGAGTTTGCCTACTCCTGGTTGTTCGCTTTCTTCTTCTTCTTCACGATCACCTGCGGCGGCATCTTCTGGACCATGCTTCAGCATATCTCCAACTCCGGTTGGAGCGTGGCGGTCCGCCGTCTGTTTGAAAACCTCGGTGGTGGTGTGAAGTGGATGGCGGTGCTGGCGTTGCCTTTCCCGCTCATCCCTGGCGTGCGTGACTCCCTTTGGGAATGGTATGTGATTCACAAGGAAGCCGCACACCACGCTCATGAAGCGGGCACCTCCACCAAGGAAGCGCTCCACCACATGGCGGAGTCCAACCATCACCTGCACATCCTCTACGGCAAGTACGGCTATCTGAACACCACCTTCTGGTACATCCGTGCCTTCCTGTACTTCGCGTTTCTGATCGGCATCATCGGCCTGCTTCGCAAGTGGAGCATTCAGCAGGACAAGGATGGTGATTTCAAGCACACCTTCCGTTCCCGCGCCCTTTGTGCCTTCCCGCTGCTCTTCTTCGCTCTTGCAGTGACCTTCAGTGCCGTCGACTGGGTGATGAGCATGGACTACACCTGGTTCTCCACCATGTGGGGTGTCTATATCTTCGCTGGCGGCGCCTGGGGTGCGATGGCCACTTCCATCCTGGCGCTCACGTACGTGCGCAGGAATGGTTACCTGCAGAAGGTCGTCTCGGGTGAGCACTACCACCTGATGGGCAAGCTGCTCCTCGCCTTCACCATCTTCTGGGCGTACATCGCCTTCAGCCAGTACTTCCTCATCTGGTACGCGAACGTGACGGAAGAAACGCGCTTCTTCCTCCTGCGCAACACCGGCCCATGGTGGTACCTGAGCAACATCCTCGTATGGGGGCACTTCGTGGCCACTTTCGTGCTCCTTCTCTCCGCCGGTCGCAAAAAGAAGACCCTCAGCATGAACTGGGTTTGTGCTTGGGTGCTCGTCATGCACCTGGTGGACTGGTACTGGCTTGTCATTCCTGAGCGCGCACCTTCCCTCACGAAGGGTGAGCTTCTTCTCAGCCCGGGTGCCTGGGTGGGTGACGTCATCGCCTTCCTCACCATCGGCGGACTTGTCGGCTGGGCTTACCTCCGTCGTCTTGCCAAGGCCAGCCTTTATCCCTGCCGCGACCCGCGCCTGCTGGAGTCCGTGATCGCCACCAACTAGTCGTCCGCAAGCGCAGCATCCTTCTTATCCATGTCATCACCCGCGACACAACCACCTTCCCGTGCACTCACCACCACGCTTGGCGTGCTGGCGGCGATTGCCAGCTTTGCCTTGCTGGCCACGCTGTTCCAGTGGGCCGGCGGCGGCGCTCCTGAGGATGTCCGTCATGAGACGGCTCTGAAGAAGAAGGCCGAAGTGCAAAAGGACCAGCACGCTCTCCTTGAAAAGTACGGTCTGGCAGGAAACCCTGACGCTGTCTTCGCCAAAGCCATCGATGGTCTGAAGACCCGCAAGGAAGGCGCCAGCAAGGTCGTGGTCCCTGGATCGAAGACCGCGCTGGAACAGGCCGCTGCTGCGACCCCAGCACCAGCCCCGGCCCCGGCTCCTGCTGCTGACAAGAAGCCTGCTGAACAAAAGGCTCCCGAAGCTCCAGCCCCGACTCCCGCACCAGCTGCGGAACCGAAGCCTGCTCCGGCTGCCCCAGTCCCGGCTCCAGTCCCCGCCCCAACACCGGCTCCTGAGCCCAAGCCCGCCCCGGCACCTACGCCCGCCGCCGCGCCCGCTCCCACCCCTGAGCCAGCTTCTGCTCCAGGCAGCCGCGTTGAGCCCCCGCTTCCTACCAAGGAACCCGAGCCCGCACCTGCTGCCCCGGCTCCTGCAACCGCTCCGGTCCCTGCGACTCCGCCTGCGCCACCGCCCCCCGTTTCTGCTCCTCCGCCGGCTCCCGCTCCCCCCGCACCGAATCCCCAGTAAGTTTTTCCCAAGTATCCACCAACCATGGCGACCACAGACTCGTCCATCTCGAACAGCGACAGCCTGCGCCGCGCGGCCATTGACCGCTCGGTGAAGGGGCCGGTGCTTTTCCTTTTCGCCAATGCCGCCATGTGGCTGCTGGCCTCGACCGTGATGGGCTTGATTGCCTCCATCAAACTGGTCTCCCCTGACTTCCTGAACTACGACTGGCTCTGGTTCCTGAACTACAGCCGTCTTCAGCCCGCTCACATGGCAGCCTTGGTTTATGGCTGGGCCATGCAGGCCGGCCTCGGCGTGGCAGTGTGGCTTCTGGCCCGTCGCAGTGGTCAGGCCCTTTCAGGTGGCGCTGGCACGATGCTGGTGGCTGGCATCTTCTGGAACGTAGGCGTGACTCTCGGTGTGATCGGCATTCTTTCCGGTGCGGGCACTGCTCTCCAGTGGCTGGAGTTTCCCTCCTTCGTCTGGCCGGTGCTGTTGATTCCTTACCTCGTCATTGCGGTGAACATGATTGTGCACTACAACCGCGCGAATCGTCAGCAGGGTTTCCACCTCACTTCCTGGTACCTGCTTGCCGCGCTGCTTTGCTTCCCCTGGATCTTCCTCACGGGTAACCTGGTGCTCAACTGCTTCGCCGCTGCCACCCCGATTGGTGCCATCGGTGCCGGTGTCAATGCCTGGTACGTGAGCGCAACCATCATGCTCTTCTTCGCGCCTCTCGGCCTGGGCGTGTGCTACTACTTCATCCCGAAGATCACCGGTCAGCCGGTGTACAGCTACCAGCTCGCGCAGATTGGCTTCTGGGGCCTCATCATCCTCGGCGGTTGGAGTGGCTTCCAAAAATACATGGGCGGCCCGGTTCCTTCCTGGACGGCAGCCGTTGGTGGTATGGCGACCATCCTGCTCCTCGTGCCAGCGGGCATCGTGGCACTGAACCACCACCTCACCACCTCGGGCAAGCACAGCCTCATTGAGACCAGCCCGACCCTGCGCTTCATCTTCGTGGGTTCCGCCTCGTTCCTTGTGACGAGCGGCATCGCGGCCCTCATCAGCAACTTCTGGACGGGCACGAATTTCCAGTTCACCTACGCGGAATACGGCTACCACCTCGCTGCGGTGTACGCCTTCTTCAGCATGACGATGTTTGGCGCCATCTACTACATCACACCGCGTCTCGCCGGTTGTGAGTGGCTCAGCGCCCGTCTTATCCGCAATCACTTCTGGTTCTCCGTGTATGGAATCACGGCCCTGGTGGCTTGCATGGTGATTGGTGGTCTTGCCCAGGGGCAGAGCCAGAACAATCCCGACAACTGGAACCAGCCCTTCATCGGCAGTGTGATCAATGCGCGTGGCTACCTGGTGGGTCGCGCTCTTGCCTGGGCCTTCATCCTCTGGTCGAACTTCTGGTTCTTCACCCATCTGGTCTTCATGGTCCTCGGCCTTGGCCGCCGCAGCGTGGCTCCCACCCTGCTGGTGCATGACCATCACGACGAGCGCCCCGCCGCTGTGCCCGCCCCGACTCATCCCCCGGCTTCCGCGACGGCCTAAACTTTCCCTCCACGTAGCATGACTGGTTCCCGCAAGTTTCTTTTCGGCCTGGCCGGCGCCTTTGGCGTTCCCTGGCTGCTGCTCGTCATCATTCCGGTGATCAAAGCGCAAAAGCTCACCCCTGAAGCCTACGACAAGGATCGTGACGGCATCGAGGGTGTGTACCCCTCCACCTCGATCGACCGCCAGGGTCAGCTCGTGTACATCTCGGAAGGTTGCGCCCAGTGCCACACGCAGATGATTCGTCCCAGCTTTGTCGGTATTCTGGACGGCTGGAAGAAAGGCTGGGGCAGTGATCAAAGCGACCAGCCCAAGCATGCCGTTCGCCCCAGCAAGTGGGAAGACTACATGGGTGAGCCGGTGGCTCCGCTCGGCATTCAGCGCAATGGTCCCGACCTTGCCAATTATGGCTACCGTGCCCCCAAGGAGCGCGCCGCCATCCACCTGAAGCTGTATGCGCCGCGTGCTTCGAAGACGAATGCCTGGAGCATGATGCCCTCCTACCGTCACCTCTACAAAGTGAAGGCGATTGAAGGCAACGGTTCCTCGCACGCCCTGGAATTCCCCGAGGACATGGCGAAGGAACTCAAGCCCAAGAAGGGTTTCGAAGTGGTGCCCACCCCCGCGGCGGAGCAACTGGTCGACTATCTGCTGTCACTCAAGAAGGATGCACCCGTGCCCGGCGAAGTCGTGGCTGAGGACGCGAAATAATCATTGAGACATGAACGAAAACGCTCCCCAGAATTTTGATTCCACCGACCTTGACCGTCTGCATGCAGCGGTGAAGCGCGAGAAGCCGGACGTGCGTCCTGGCGCGGAACCTTCGCCCCTTTGGGTCTTCATCGCCACCATGGTGGCCATGGTCTTTGGCGGTGGTTACCTCGGTGCCTATGTCGGCGGCTTCGGTTTCGACCGGAATTCTCCCTTCGATGGCACTCCCAAGGATGTTCGCCCTATCATTCAGACGGAAGGTGGAGAACTTGATCCCTTCCAGTTCGCCATGAAAAAGGGCGCTGGTGTGTACAACATCTGCGGTGGCTGCCACGGCGCCGCGGGTACTGGCCAGCCCGGTGCCATTCCTCCGCTCGCCGGCTCCGAATGGGTGCTCGGTGGCACAGAGCGTACTACTCGCGTGATTCTTCACGGCCTCGGCGGCGCGGTGCAGGTCAAGGGTGTTACCTACAATGGTGTGATGCCTCCGCAGGGTGCGCTTTCCGACAAGGAAATCTCCTACGTGCTCACCTACATCCGCAACTCCTGGGGCAACTCCGGCCACATGGTCACTCCGGAAATGGTGAAGAAAGTGCGTGAAGAAACCGCCACCCATGCGGCTGCCTACACCCAAGCCGAGCTCGATGCTTTTAAGGACAAGGACATCGAAGGCCCGATTCCTGCCGGTCCTGGCGCTACTGTAGCCCCCGCCGCTGCTCCCGCTCCTGCCAAGTAACCTTTTCCGAAACCCACTTACCAAGTACAGGTCAGCTCCTTTATCTCATGAGCTCTGCGACTGCCACTCACGACCACTCTCACGCCGATCATGCGCACGAGCATGATCATCACCAGCAGAGCTGGCTCTACAAGTACATCTTCTCGACCGACCACAAGGTCATCGGCATCCAGTACGGATTTACCGCGATGGCGTTCCTGCTGTTCGGTTTCTTCCTGATGATGGTCATGCGCTGGAGCATTGCCTTCCCGGGCCAGCCGATGCCGATCTTCGGTGCCATCATGGGTGAGCGCTGGGCTCCTGGCGGTGTGGTGACTCCTGAGCTCTACAACATGTTCGGTGCCATGCACGGCACCATCATGGTGTTCCTCGGCATCGTGCCCCTTGGTTTCGCTGCTTTCGGCAACTACGTGATGCCCCTGCAAATCGGTGCGGTGGACATGGCCTTCCCGAAGCTGAACGCCTGGAGCTACTGGCTCTATTTCATCGGCGGCCTCATGATGATGATCAGCTTCTTCCTTCCGACGGGCGCTGCCCAGGTGGGTTGGACGAACTACTCACCGTTGGCCACCACGGCCCAAATCGACGTGAAGGACCTGTTCTGGACTGGCCAGACGCAGTGGCTCATGGCGATGGTAATGCTCATCTCCTCCTCGCTGCTCGGTGCTGTGAACTTCATCACCACCCTGCTGAACCTGCGCTGCAAGGGCATGACCTGGATGCGCATGCCGTTCTTCTGCTGGGCGATGCTCGTGACCGCCTTCCTGCTGCTCCTGGCTTTCCCCCCTCTGGAAGTGGCCGCCATTCTGCAGCTCTTTGACCGTCTCTTCGGTTCCAGCTTCTTCCTGCCCACTGGACTTGTGGAAGCCAACCGTCACCTTGACATCGCCGGCGGTGGTAGCCCTCTCCTGTACCAGCACTTGTTCTGGTTCCTGGGTCACCCTGAGGTGTACGTGCTCATCCTTCCGGCCATCGCCATTGTGGCGGAGGTCATCCCGACGAACATTCGCCGTCCGCTGTGGGGCCATCGCACGATGATCTACGCAGCCCTCGTGCTGGGCTTCCTGAGCTTCATCGTGTGGGCACACCACATGTACCTCACCGGCATGGGCTCGGTGGTGAGCACCTTCTTCCAGATCACCACGGTGTTGATCTCGGTGCCCTCGGTGATCCTGCTGACCTGCCTCATGATCTCCCTGTGGGGTGGTTCCATCCGCTTCAATACGGCGATGCTGTTCGCATGCGCGTTCCTCCCGATGTTCGGTATCGGTGGTCTCACCGGTCTGCCGCTGGCCTTCAGCTACATCGACCTCTTCCTGCACGACACCTACTATGTGATCGGTCACTTCCACTACGTGGTGGCGCCGGGTACCATCTTTGGTCTCTTTGCAGGCATCTACCACTGGTACCCCAAGATCACGGGACGTTTCATGAATGAAACTGCCGGTCGCTGGCACTTCTGGCCCTCCCTGGTGTTCATGAACCTGCTGTTCGCGCCGATGTTGGTGCAGGGTATGGCGGGCTTCCATCGCCGCTGGCACGATGGTGGTGCTGCCTTTGAAGGCACGACCCACGGCAGCATGTGGATCTCCGAACTCGTCGGGGGTGTGTTCAAGCTCTTTGGCTTCCACATGTATGATGGCAAGGGTAACGACATCACGGACACCCTGATGATTCTCAACCCGCTGATGTCCTTCGCAGCATGGGGACTCGCCCTGTCGCAGGTTCCTTTCATCATCAATCTCTTCCTGAGCATCAAGGGTGGCAAGAAGGTGACCTCGGACAATCCTTGGCAGTCCACCACGCTTGAGTGGGCAACACCGACGCCTCCCGGACACGGCAACTTCCTTGAGGATCCGGTCGTCTACCGCCAGCCCTATGAGTACAGCGTCCCCGGCGCCGAAACGGACTACACACCCTCGTGGCTTCCTGAAGGTGCCAAGGTGGAGGACAAACTCACCCACGCAAAGCACTGAAGTTCCTGATACCCGGCAGCATCGCGACCGTCTCCGTCTCAATCTGACAACCTGCTTCTCTCTCTTCTGATGGAAATCCCATACACCGTAAAAGCCAGACCGGACACCGGGCTGTGGAATGCCAAGATTGGCGTCTGGCTCTTCCTCGCCTCCGAAGTCATGCTCTTCGGCGGCCTGTTCTCCGCCTACATCTTCCTGCGCCTTGCGCCAGAAGGTCCCTGGCCGGTGCAGGTGCTCACGGTGAGCTGGGGATTCTGGAACACCCTGATCCTGATTCTATCCTCCGTGACCGTGCTTCAGGCATGGGTCGCGCTGAAGCTGCGGAAGTACAATCTCTTCCGCATCTGGATGGCCCTCACCATCTTCTGTGCTTTCGCCTTCCTCGGCATCAAAAGCATCGAGTACAATGACAAGTTCCATCACTACGGTCTGCGCCTGCATGACGGCTCGGTGATGGAAGGCCACTTGCCTCACGAGGCAGACGGTTCCCACGGCAAGTACAAGATCACGTTCTCCGACGTGACCACGGTGACCCTGGCCAGTCGCCCCATGGACATGGGTCTCTTCGGCATCAGCTTCTTCCACAACGGCTCGGACGGAGAGTTCTTGAAGTACATCACGGAAGGTGAACCCAAGTTCAAGACCGAAGACGGCGCGGAGATCACCCTTGATGAAGCCAAGGTGAAGGAATTGATGGACCACGCCCGCAGCAAGGAACACAAGGACGAGAAGGGCGTTTGGAAGCCCATCGCCTCGGTGAAGCTCACGGCGGTGAAGCCCCTGAAATTCACGATCCCTGCCGGCAAGATGTTCGACAACTCCTGGACGGAGAAGAATGCCTACCTTCGTGACGGCACTGTCCTCGAAGGCAAGCTCACGGATGACGCTGTGAAGCTCGAGGTCGACAAGCTGGACTTCCGCTGGCTCTTCCCCCACCACGAGAAGGACGAGGAGAAGGCTTTTGCCGCCGCCCTCAACGCAGATCTTTGGAAGCACATTCCCAATGGGGCTGAATTGAAGGAGAAGTTCAAGACGCACCGTGCCCACCATCTGGATCACTTCCACAAGAAGCACGATGCTGATCTTGGCGGCAAGGCGGTTCCGAATCCCATGAACAACGACGACTTCGTGCGCAACACCTATTCGGTGCTGCATGCGGAGCTGGAGAAGTTCTCTGCGGGTGGTGCCACGCATGAACCTGCAAAGCATTCCAGCAATCAGGACGCCAATGGCACTGCCTCCCGGGTGGCTGCTCTGGAACAAGGCGCTGCGCATGATGCCTCCGGCGGTGGTCACCACGACCATCCCACGGTCACTGTGCCCCACAAGGAAGTGGCCCACTTCTCCAACTTCACCCCGAAGTGGCATAACTACTACGCCATCTACTTCTGCATCACCGGCCTTCACGGTTTGCACGTTCTTGCTGGCGCGCTCGTCCTCTCTTATTTCCTCCTCTTCGGCAAGAAGCTGTATGACAAGGATCCCGAGCACATGGCAAACCGTGTGGAAGTAGGCGGCCTCTTCTGGCACTTTGTGGATCTGGTGTGGATCTTCCTTTTCCCGCTGCTGTATCTCCTCTAGTCCAGCGCTCTTACCTGTTCCGTACAAATTTTAGACTGATTCAACATGGCACACGACCATCACGACCACGACAGCCCTGAAGCGATCCGCAAGGCATCGAATATGATCTGGATCGTTGGACTTGTCCTTGTATTCGGCACGGTTGTTACCGTGTGGGCAAGAGACTGGGATATGGGTACCCGCGGTAAAAACATTGCCTTCGGCATGCTCATCGCAACCATCAAAGCCTCGTTCGTGGGACTGATCTTCATGCACTTGAAGAGCGAGCGTGGCCTGATCTACAAGTTCCTCTTCTTCACGGTCATCTTCGCCATCGGGTTGTTTGTGCTGACGTACCTCGCGTGGGCTGACCCGCTGCATTCGCACATCATTCCGGCCGTCGAGCACGGTTAATAAGTCACTTCTCTTCACGCGATGTCTCTCAAGGGTTTCCACATCCTGTTCATCACCTTGGCCTTCCTTTGCACGGCGGGCTTCTGGGGGTGGGCGGTGGTGTTCGCGGAGCGCGCGAAGGAGCTGGGCGTGTCCGCCATGGCAAATTTCAGCGGCTCGCTCGCCATCGCGTTGCTGGTGTACGGCATCTGGTTTGTCGTCCGCAAGAGCAAAACCATCCACGTTGTCTGACCCCATCTGACATGGACCTTATCACCCCGCTGCTTTCCTGCGCCACCTGCATGCCAGACCCTTCTTCGGAAGTGTCGAAGGCTGCCAGCATGTCCATCATGTTCCTCGGTGTGATCATCCTTGGGATGATGGGGCTCTTCATCAAAATCATGTTCAACTTTGCCCGCCGTGAGCGGGAGTTCGAAAAGTCCTCTCCTGCGCAATCATCATGAATCTGGATCCTATCGTCGCTGCCATCCCTGCCCTTAACAAGATTCTGGGTATCCCGGAGCTTGCTTCCGAGCATGGAGAAATGGTCGATCACATGCTGGAACTGGTGCACTGGTTCATGCTGGTTCTGTTCATCGGCTGGAGCACTTTCCTGGTGTTTGTGTTCACCAAGTTCCGCAAGGACAAGAGCGCCAAGGCGGACTACGTCGGTGTGCGTGGTCACGCGTCGACCCACATTGAAATCGGCGTGGTGATTGTGGAGGCCATTCTGCTCCTCGGGTTTGCCTTTCCCCTCTGGGCACAGCAGTCCGTGGGCTATCCCACCGGCAAGGAAGTGGTGAAGGTGCGCGCCATGGGTGAGAAGTTTAAGTGGAACTTCCAGTACGCTGGCCAGGATGGCACCCTCGGTGGGTACGCTCTCGCAAACATTGGAAACCCCGCCACGAATGAAATGGGGCTCGACGCCAAGGACCCGAATGGCAAGGATGACTTCGTGAAGGGTGCTACTCTGACCCTCCCCGTCGGCCGCCCGGTGATCATCGACGTGACCAGCAAGGACGTGATTCACAACCTCGCGCTCGTCCCCATGCGTGCCGCGCAGGACGCCACCCCTGGCGTGAACGGTCACCTCTGGTTCACCCCCACAAAGACGGGCTCATGGGACATCATCTGCGGTCAGCTTTGTGGCGCCGGTCACAGTGGCATGCGCGGCACTCTGGAAGTGATTCCGCAGAAGGACTTTGACGAATTCATGAAGGAAGGCAGCGAAGGCGCCCTCAAGAATGCTGCTGCTGCCCCGGCCGCAGCCCCGGCTGCCGCGCACTAAATTGCGAGGTGGTGCCTGCTGCGCTGTCCCGGCATTTTCTGTCTCTCGAATGTCCCGCACTGTTGACTGTGCGGGACATTTCGCCTGAGGCCAGCGCACGCACATGATCTGGACCCGTTTTCAACGCCTTGCCATCGCGACTTTCATCGCGGTGGAGCTGCTCATTTTTGTGGGCGCTGCCGTGCGGGCGAGCGGCTCCGGTCTCGGGTGTCCGGACTGGCCATTCTGCTACGGCTGCTGGCTGCCACCGACCAAGGCTGCGGACATCGATTTTTCAAAGCTGGATCTGGAGAAGTTCCGGAAGAAAGCAGCCCAGCACGGACGTGACCCTGCCAGCATCACCGAGGAGAGCTTGCGCACCGAGTTCGATCCTGTAGCCACATGGATTGAGTACCTGAACCGGCTCACCAGCCTTCCCGTGGGCTTTACTTCGCTGCTTCTTTTTGGGGCTTCGTTTGGCCAGCTCAAGCAAAGACGGTTTGGAGTCTTTCTCGCGGGAGTGAGCGCTTTCGCCCTGGTACTCATCAACGCGTGGTTGGGTGCCCGCGTGGTGCTCAGTGGATTGAAGCCTGGCATCATCACCCTGCACATGGCCCTGGCCATTCTCCTGCAGTGTGTACTGGTGTATGCGGCGTGGCGGGGCACCGCAATGCCCTGGCACCTGAACACCAAGGGCCGGATGACTGCAGGTCTCAGAATGCTGGGATGGTTGCTTTTCCTCCTCATTGTGATTGAGGGGGTGATGGGCTCCCAGGTGCGCGAGTTGACGGATGCGCTGGCCAAGAGTCATGTGGGTGAGCTTCGTTCGCAGTGGGTGGGTGAGCTGGAGCAGAGCTGGGTGTACCTCATCCACCGGAGCTTCTCGTGGCTCATTGTGGCTTGCGTCCTTTGGTGGGTATGGGAGGCAAAGTCGGTTCTGAAAAAGGTGGGATGGCTGGAGTGGGGTGTGGTGGGGATTGTCTTTGCGCAGATGTTTTTAGGATTGATCCTGGCTCACGTGGGCATCGTGCGCGTGGCGCAAGTGCTGCACATCGGCTTGTCTTCCATCCTCGTAAGCGGGTTGTTCCTGTGGCTCTTGGGTGCCACGAACCGGAAGACCGATGGCAGCGCTGCGGTTGCGGGTGGCGTCCCGGCCCCGACGCGTTAAGTTGAGCGACCACCCACCATGACGGAAACCGAGACCACCAGCAGCAACACGGCACCATCGCCAGGCACCATGAAGGACATCATGGTACTGACGAAGTTCCGTCTGAGCGCGATGGTGATCGTCACCACCTTCGTGGGTTTTTGGCTGAACAGTCATGGCCCGCTGAACTGGTGGCTTCTGGTGCACACCATCCTGGGCAGCACGCTCGCGGCCTTTGGGGCAGCGGTGTTCAACCAACTGATGGAGATCGACGTCGATAAGCGCATGAAGCGAACAGCGGATCGGCCGCTGCCTTCACGTCGTATGGAACCGGGGGCTGCCTTTGCCATTGGATGGCTGTTGAGCGCGTTTGCCATCATTCATCTGGTCAAGATGGTGAATCTGGAAGCTGCCACCTTGTGCGCCATGACGCTGGCGGTATACCTCTTCATTTACACACCGATGAAACAGCAGTCCGCGTGGAATACCATTGTGGGCGCGGTGTCTGGGGCGTTGCCACCCCTTATCGGTTGGGCTGGTGCGGCAGGTCAGCCCGCAGAGAGTGATCCGTATTTCCGCTGGCAGATCATTGTCTCACCGGGAGCCATCTATCTCTTCCTGCTTCTCTTCCTGTGGCAGCTTCCACACTTCCTGGCCATCAACTGGATGTACCGCGATGAATATCGGAAGGGTGGTTTTGTCATGTGGGCGAATGATGATGACACAGGGGCCAAGACCTCACGTCTCGCGTTTCTCTTTTCCATCTGCACGGTGGTCGCAGCCTTCCTGCCGGCGCTCACAGGCCAGACGGGGTTCTGGTTCCTGCCTGCGGCTTGTGTCATCAATGGAGCGCTGCTCTGGCTGGCGTGGAAGTTCCTGAAAACTCCAGACCGCCCCACGGCACGAAAACTTTTCTTCTACACCCTGATGCATTTACCGCTGCTGCTCGGGGTGAGCATGGCATTCTGGAAGCGCCTGTGATCGTTCCGCAGCGTACCCTTCTTCAGTCATGAGCACTCCCCCCCCTGCTGAAACTCGTCGCATTCACCCTCTCACCATCTGGATCCCCATCATTGCCATCGTGGGGGGCATCGTGGTGGCGTATAGCTACCTGGTGAAATTGAGCATGGAGAAGCGCCAGGATCGCCTGCCGGTGCTCTCACGTCTTGAGAAGGATCTCACCCTCGTTGAGCGCAGTGGGAAGACCGTTGAGCTTTCACAACTCAAGGGCAAGGTCATTGTCGCCTGCTGGGTGTACACGCATTGCCCTCGCGGCTGCGCAGGCGTCGTGAGTGCGATGCTCGACGTGCACAAGGATTACGAGAACAATCCCGACGTGCATTTCCTTTCCGTGAGTGTGGATCCTGACGACGGAGCTGAGCAGTTGAAGACGTTTGCGGATGGACTGAAGATTGGAGGGGACAACTGGTGGTTCGTCAATGGGCCCAAGGATGTGCTGCGAAGCTACATGACGCGCTACTTCGGTTTCATGGCTGTGCAGGATATTCCGGAAAAGGACCGGCTGTCTCCCGCGGACAAGTACATGCATGACATGAAGGTCGCGCTCGTGGACAAGCAGGGGAGGGTGCGTGGTCACTACGATATCTCCAATCCGGATCCCCAACAGAATGAGTTCATCAACGCCAAATTCAGAGAGGATATGAAGAGGGTTCTTGCTGAAACCCAGTCTTCCAACAACATGGCCATGGGCATCATCCTGCTTTCTGTCATGGGCATCTCCGTGCTCTCTCTGCTGATCATGGCGTGGAAGCGGCCGCCCGGCAGACCTGCTCCCTCCGACCCCGCCACGGCTCCCTGATCGCTCTCATCCTTGCCATGCAGCTCTCCGATCTCCCGACACTCAACGCCATCCTGAATTTCACCGCCACGATCCTGCTCGTAGTGGGGTGGATTTGCATCAAGAGCCGAAAGGTGGCCGCGCACATTGCCCTGATGATTCTGGCGTTGCTGGTGTCGGCGGCATTCCTGACCAGCTACCTGATCTACCATTTCAATACGGAGCCGTTCCGATTTCCAGTCACCAACTGGTTCCGCTATGTGTATTTCGCCCTGCTGGGAACCCATATCATTGCGGCGATCGTGAACCTCCCGATGATCATCATGACGGTCATTCCTGCGGCCAGACGCAAGTTTGACAAGCACAAGCGCATCGCGCGCTGGACTCTCCCGGTATGGCTGTACGTCTCTGTCACTGGAGTGGTGGTATACATCATGTGTTACCAAATCACCTACCCAACGGAGATGACTCAACGTGTGGACACGCAGAAGGTCCTGAAGTCGAGCTCTGCCAGGTGACGGTTCACCCGTGAAGCGGCGAGCAGCAGGGCAAATCCTGCAGCCACGACAAAGCCGAAGCCGTACCATGCTTCATTCTCCCGCAAGGTGATGATGCTCAGGGTGGCATTTCCCAGCAGGAATACCAGCGAGCACCAGAGCGCACCACGCCGGTCATCCAGGTAGAAGAGAACGGTGAGTGCGGAGAGGAACATCACCAGCAGAAGCGCGCCGAAAAGCGTGATTCGGAAGATGCCAGTCTGCACATAGCCGATGTGAAACCATGATGTAAGGTGATCGGCGAAGACCACCAGCACCACGGTGGTGAATCCCTGCACCTTCAACAAGCGGATGAATCCCTCACGCAGGCTGACCATGATGGCGTGGCGCGCGGAGGTGATTTCGCGCAGGGGGCGCCCTTCTTTCACCGCATCGAAATACTCGTGGAAGCGTTCGGCAAAGGCTGTCTCCACCTGAAGGAAGAAGACCGCCATGCCCGGTGCGATGGACAGGAGGCTCAGGTAGATGGCGAAGTCATAGTCCGGCGCCGCGTGCAGGGCTCCTGCGATCTGCACATTGCTCTGGGAAAACCACCAGAAGAGGAACTTGTCGATCCAGATCGCCAAGTTGTAAAACAGGCCGCAGAGCATGAGATCCGGGAATCGCGTGAAAGCACGCAGAAAGCCAAAGCACGAGCCGCGCCCCCTTCCGAACTCCGCATACACAAAGTAGAGGAGCATGACTGCGATGAGAAAATGCCCTCCAAGGAAACCGAGGATGGCCCCAGTGAGCCCGTGCTCCTTTGCGAGAAAGTACGCTGCCAACACGGACACCGCATAACCCGCGAAAAACGCGACCACGATGCGCGTGTAGTGCCTCAGGGCGCTGAGGTAGGTGCTGATGATGAAGATGCCTGCCACGTGCACGAGCAGGGCCCCGGCCGCAGCTTGATACAGGGGAGGCGCAGGTACCTGGGTAAGAAAGAACCAACCACCCGCAGCACCAGACAGCGCTGCCGTCAGAAAGAGAGAGCCGAGTAACGAAGGGAAAATGGCTCCCCGTTGTTTCTCAGAAAAGCAGTCCGCCGCATGACGTGTGAGCACCAGTTGGATGGGGCCGGTGATCACCAGCGCAAATGCATACACATGAGTGATGGAGGAGGTGAGGAGACGAAGGTCATCCGGGCGCAGGATGGAATCCAGCAGCCAGGTGGCGATCATGAGCGAGACGATGGAGATGATCCACGGTCCCGCGCTCACCACGGCCGCACTGGCATAAGCCTGCAATTGCCCCGTGTAATCACGACGCGCGCTCAATCTCCGAAGTTCGAATCCGATTCCAGCCATGGTCAGACAGGGAGAGCAGTCATGGGGGATGGACGGGCCTCTTTAGGGGTGGATGCCGGTGCGGTTGCCTCCGCATGAGCCAGGTTCCGATACATTTCCCAGTAGGCGCCGAGTGTGCGGCTCTCGTGATAGCTTCTGTAGACGCGCTCCCGGCCAATCAGGCCCAAACGATCCTGAATCTCGTGACTGACCAGCAGCGCAATCAGGGCCTGGGCCATTTGGTCGGAATCGCCAACCTCAGTTACCAAGCCGCATGCGCTCAGGCGGGGCTGCTCAGCGGGCTGGCCTTCGAGGAGCTCGCGGCACGCGCCGACATCCGTCGATACGATCGGGATGCCACAAGCCATCGCCTCCAGCATAACGAAGGGGAGTCCCTCGCTCACACTGGTGAGAGCCATCACATCCATGAGTGGCAGCACCTCGTCGCGCTGGCGCAGTCCCAAGAAGTGAACTTGATCCTTCAGTCCGAGCTGGGTGGCGAGTTGCGTGCATTCGCGCGCATAGTCAGGGGCTTCCTCCAGAGGTCCGGCGAGAAGGAACTGGGTGTCCGGCAGGGCATCACACACGCGGCGCGCGGCGCGCAGCAAGGTCTTCACATCCTTGATGGGGACAATGCGTCCCAAGAAACCCACCACGCGCGAGGTTGCATTGGCTTTGCGTCGCTCAAGCCGCTGCTGATACAGAGGTTCACAGGCCTCCACCGCGATGCCGTTGGGGATTACCCTGATCCTGGAGAGGTCCGCGCCGAAATGGTGCTGGATGGCTGCATTCCGATTGAACAAGGAAATGACGTGGGCGGATTGGTGATAGCACCACCGTCCAAGCACATCGAAGGTGCGCATCCAAGCCTGACGCAAGGTGCCAATGGAGTCCGTGAGAGAAGGGTGCAGGGTTAGGGAGTCCTGTATCCACCTGGAACGCCAGATGTCCTGAATGCGCTCACGGAGGTAGATTCCATGCTCACTCAAGATGAGTGGCCTGCCTTGTTGCTGTGCCACCAGCGCGCCAAGGAAGCCTGCGTATCCTGTGCATGCGGTGTGATACACCTTGGCCTGGGGAATTCGTGGCAGCGCGTGCATCAGTTTCCACAACGGCTCAATCAAGTAACGCGCGGTCCAGAAGAAATGAAGGAAGGATTCCTCCGGGGCGTAGCGCTCATACACCTCTTGAAGCACGCTCCAAGTTTGTGGTGCGTGGTAGAAATCCTCAAAGGCGATGCCGGGATGCCGGAGGAGGTGATCTGCCAGTGGCCCCATTAGACTCAATTCTTGAGCGTCACCGCGTGGCGCCAGTTCAAAGAGATTCCGGAGCAGCGCGTAGATGGCATTCCAAGATGCAGGAACCGCCCGCTTCTTCACGGTGGGTGTCCTTTCGAAGAGGTACAGCTCCTCCAGGACCAGGACGTTCTCCGGGATCTCATACTTGTAGCTGGTATCTTCTCCCTTCTCACTGCCGATGTAGAAGATGCCAAACGTCACCTGCGGCATGGCGGTGATGATCTGATGTACCCACGTGGATACACCACCGGACACGTAGGGGTAGGTGCCTTCCAAGAGGAGGCAGATATCCACAGCAGGTGCATCCGTTTGTTTCATGAGGGGAGAATGGTCAGCTCATCTGATAGTTACTGCTCACCACGGGCGGGGGACTCTGGATGAAAGCGACGTGCATCAGGCGCGGGACGAGGTCTGTGTGCAACGGACTGCCCACAGGCAGCCGCGCCTGCATGGCCTGGGCCTGGGCAGGTTGATTGAGTTGCAGGAAATACATGGCCGCAGCATGAAGGGCGCGTGGATGACTCAGTTCTTCGAGCCTCGGAGAGAGAAGATCCTGCACCCTTTCCACAATGGCTTTGTGCTCAGACGTCGGTGTGAGCGGGGAGCGCAGGAGCGCGAATGCCGCCTCAAGGAACGAAGCAAGAAGGGCGGGGGATTTTCTTGAGGCTGCCTTCTGAGCCAGCATCTGAAAATGATCCTGCAATGTGGCCTGTCCCTCCTGTAGCACGCATTGAGCGTAGAGTTGGAGTTCGGGATCACTGCTTTTGAGCTGACGGCGCAGGAGGGGAATCGTCTCTCTCCAGGGTAGATGCCTCATGCCAGAGACCAGTGGACGCAGCTCAGCAACTTCCAGAGTGCGGCATAGATGAAGCAGGGAGTGTGTCTGGACCTCCGGTGGTTGAGCGCGACCCCTTCCACGCAGCAAGGAATTCCCGATGCGGATTTCACCCATGTCATGGTGACGACGTGGCATGCAGCCGAGCGTCAATGCAGCGGCCAGCAGAGGCGCGCAGAATGCCGCCAGCCACAGGGCCGGATGCCAGTCCACGATGGCAAAGAGCGTGGTCATGATGCCTGTTGCAAGAGTTGCCAGAGGTCTTCGGCCGAGCTCTCCCCTGAGACAACATGGTGGCGGATGCGCGCTCCAGGAATGGTTTGCACGAGCGCGCGCGACAGCCCCGCAGCTTCTGCCTGACCGGAGAAAGGAAGGAGGACGGCCAGGGCATTCTCATCAGCAAGCTGGGCTGTGATGGCTGTGGATGGCAATGAAACCGACTTGCGACGTATCGGTGTACCGGTGGCAGGGGGATCGATGCGCAGCATGATCGAGGGAATGCCGTGAGTCTGATCCGTGTTGATGGCTTCAGAGAGAAGCGTGGAGAATTCCTGGTGACTTACATTCGCGCCTCTCTCTGAATGACGTGTGAAGTCCTGGCGCAGTGCTGCCAATGCCGAGGCCCAGGAGATGATGAGCTCAAGTCTCGCGAGATTCTGGAGCGTGTAGCTCTCCAGAGGCATGTCTTGAATGAGCAGGACACAGGTATGCCCACGCCCGTCCATCCATGGAAACGCGGCCAGGAAGGGTTGCGCCTGGGTGAGTTCCGTGGCGTCCGGCACACTGGCAAGCGCCTGGGCTGCGAGCGCCTTTTCCGCAAGAGGCGTGGCGGTGAGCAACAGCGACTCTTTGAGCGGTGTGGTGGGATGAAGCGATGCGAGTTGATGCAGCACATGATCCCGCACTTCGTAGATGGCTGCACTGACCATGCCGGTCGCCCGGTGCAGGGCATGCAGCAGTTGCGTATTGAACTGCTCTGGAGGGTGATTAAAGATGCGGGCGAGATCTTCGTCGAGGGGACACAACGGCGCGTTATAGACCGCGAGACGTTGCTGAAGTTGGTGACGTGTGTCGTTGATGATCTGAAGCTGGCTGTGCAACCTGGTGTTCTCCTCACTGAGTTGGGCCGATTCTTGTGCTAGTGCCCGCCGGCTCTTGCCTAGAATGCTCCCGGCTTCTCCGGCCACTGCCCCTGCCACGACAAGCGCGAGCATGTGATAGGAGTGGAGATGCAGTGCCTCTGCCAAAGTGATGACTTCCTTCTGACTTACCGCCAGGGCGACCCCTGCGCTGGTGACGAGCCCCGTCAGAAGACCAGGAATGAACCCATAGCGAATACCCACCAACATGGAGGGAATGAGCCACGGAGTAGGATTCAGGCCCAGCCATCCGGGATCGTTCTGGCCCAGCAGGTGATTGGCACCAGCCAGCAGCAACGTGAGCACGATGAAGTCTCGCGCGGCTTTGCCTGTGCTGCCAGTGGCGTCCACTTGGGTGGGTGGGAGTTGAGAGAGGGAAGTGATGAGCTGACGTGGGTGAAATTGCGACTACTGGCAGACTTCCTCCTCAGATGAAGAAGGCTGCTCGTCTGGCTGGAAATGCGGGATGCCCTGCAGATCCGGCGTGCCAACAAAGGGGATGCAGCCCTGCGCCTCGATGCGCCGCGCCGTCGTGCGGGCCAGAGAGGCGTTGTTGGGCGCCACGTAGTCCACCACAAACACGGGAAGCCCCAGCCGCTGGATGCGAGCCACGTGGGAGAGCAACCATTTGGCATCATCAGGGGAGACTGCCCGGTATTGCTGGCGGTAACCATCCCATGTCTGATAAAGGCTCTCGACCAGCACTGCGTCTGCATCTCGAGCGACGTCGGGCAGGAGATCAAAACCGCGATTGAGGATCAAGCGAGTGTAGGGGTGTTTCACCTTGAGCTGTTGGATGGCGTGTACCAAGGCGCTCCGGCATGACTCTGCTTTCTCCGGATGAGCGGTGCTGATGAGTTGGGCACTGTCCAGCGTATCGAGGAAGAGACCATCAAAGCCTCGCTGGATGGCCGGCTGTGTCAGATCCTCCAGCACCCACGGGAGCCACTGGGGATGGGTGATATCGAGCACAGAGGAGCTCCAGTTGGGATTGTCCCCAATGATGGGAATGCCGCGTCTTTTCGCAGCCAGCGCTTCGCGACTACCGGGTTGCACCTCCACCATGGAGGCATAGGCCAGCACACTACGTCCACCTCCCTTTAGCTGTGGCAGATCGACCTTGGCGGTGACAGCGATGATGCAGAGATCATGACTGCGCAGAACGGCGCTGTCGGGGATGAGGGAGTAGTCGATGCAGAAGCGTGTTTGCTCCGGCTTCCACACGGGCTGCGCGCGACGAATGGTCTGCTGGCCCCACACGGAAGCTCCGGTTAGTACGGAGAGGATGCCCATGAGAAGTGAGGGGATGGTCACGAGTCGCTGAAGCTTTGAGGTGCGCATATTCAGATCGCGTTTTTTTGGAAAATGCTCAGAAGTTGACCTCGGCGCCGAGAGAAGCCTGCCATGCTCCATCACTTGATGAGGAACCCACACCATCGGAGTCATGGCGGAGATCGAGGTACAGCATGGCGTGATCATTCAGCCAGTACTCCACGCCTGCAGCCACAGTGTATTCCCAGGCCTCATCGGCGAAGTCACGATACACGCCTGCCTGGAAATAGGTGCTCCAGGTGGTATCGATTCGCTTGCTGATGCTGAGCTGGATGCCATGGCGGTTCGTCTCGGGATCCACGAGGCTGTCGAAGATCTCGCGACCATAGTTGGCGGCGACTGCCTTGCGCAGTTCCTCCCCTGCATCAAGTGCGCGGCGAATCTGTTCAGGTGGGCCGAGCTCACGTGTCACGCTATTGGGTAGCTTGGACTCAGCATGGAACCTTGTATAGGTGCCGGAGTAGCCAATCGCGACCTCCGGGCGTTTGCGTGTTTCCGTCAGCAGAATGTAGTCGATGGAGCCACTGATGCCGTAGCTGTCGCCGAGGTCATCGCCATCCACGTGAATGCGGCTGGCGTAGGCTGAGCCGTTGTAGCGCACGCGAGGATGCAAGTATCCCTCCATGGCAAACTCCAGGCGGTCTTCGCGTCCGTTGAGAAGCTGAAGAGGAAGGCCGTAATCCGCGCGTTTATTTCCTGTGTAGGTGAGGGACCACGCCACGCTCGCCCAACCGACCCCGCTATTGGGGAATCGGCCGACACGTGCACCGTAGAGGACGTCTTCTTCCGAGCCCCCAGCTGACACTTCGGCGAAGTAGCCGCCGCGGAATCTCCGCTGAACGGCGAGCTCGCCTTCCACGAAATCAGCGCTGCTGTCCCTGAGGAAATTGGTGGCGTCATCAAGGCGGACGCTATCCTGACGCGCGCTCATGATGAGACGCCACTGATTCCACCAGGCTGTGGTGTAGCTCAGCGATTGGGTGTAGCGGTTGCCTTCGCTCTCGCTCAGCACGGAGGTTTCGACGTCGAGCGTAGGCTTCAGGAGCGGAAGCAATCCACGGCGATCCCAAGTGGCGCTCCATTTCTCCTGCGGTTCGAAGCCGGGCGAGTTGATGATTTCATCATAAGCGTCCAAGGCCTCTTCCCATTCACCAAGGCGGTGATGCGCCGAGGCGATGCCACCCTGCCCGTCGAAGGCACTACTGGCGGGCTGCTGACTTTTCAGACGCTGATAGTCTGTCAGAGCTTCGCGTGCCTTGCCATGACTGAGCTTGAGGTCTGCGCCGAGCAGTTCGACTTCCGGTGAGGTGGGGACTTCTGACTTCAGCTCCGCATGGATTTGTTCTGCTGGCTTCAGGTTGCCGTTTTCGATTTCACGATAGGCACCGGCGATCTTTTTCTGCTGTTGCGCGGAAAGGAGATCCTGGGTTGCCTCGGCCCGCATCGTGGCGTCATAGCGAGAGTCGTCGATGATGGACTGGTAGGAGGCGATGGAGTTGTCGTACTCCTTGCGCTCAAGCTGCACGTCCGCCAGCGTGTCCATGCTCTTGAATACTTCCCCCTTGGAGGCCGCCTCCTGCTGCAGAGCCCGCAGTCTTTCGAGCACCTCGGTGGATTGGCCGGACTTCGCTTCAACGAGGCAGCGGAATGCGAAGACATCGGGATCTTTGGGGAATTCCCTCTCCACTTCCTCCAGGACTTCCATGGCCGTGGTGAGATCATTCTTTTTGAGAGCCGTGCTGCCCTTCTCCAGTTTCTCGTCTGTGCGGATGTTGCTGAGCATCTGCGTGGCAATCACACGGGTGGGCTCCGGGTAGGCCCCATCCTTTACCTCCTTGAAGAGGCGGCGTGCTTCGGAAAAGTTCTTCGCGCCATAGTGCGTGAAGGCGAGCTGATCAAGATAGGCAAAAGGTCCTTCGGTCTGACGGGCCTTCAGCTCTTCCAGGAAGCTGAGGGATTCGTTGAATTTCCCTGCATGGTTGAGGCTTTCCACACGGAAGGTGATGACAATCGGGTCATTGGGATGTGCTTGTAGAAGCTTGGCGGAAGAGTTCACTCCTGCCTCGGGATCTCGCAATGCTTCCGTGCGCAAGGTGGCCACTTTTTGTTGCACAGCGACTACGGCCAGGGATTTGTGCGCGTCCTGTTTGACGGTGGGTGGAGTGGAAGGGTCCTGTATCAGGTCTTGGTATACCTCGGTCGCCTTTTCATATTGTCCGGCTTCCTGATAGGCGTCGGCAAGGTCCTGCCGGTAGGGGAAGGGCTGGCTGGGGAAGTTGAGCTGGCGGAGTGCTTCGAGAAGTTTTACGGCTTCGTTCGGGCGGTCATCCTGCATGAGGGTATTCGCCTGCACGGCAGCTCCATCGGGGTCCGGTACTGGCTTGCCTGCGGAAAGCATGCGCGCAAGGGATTCCAGGTATCCTGCGGGGCGCACCTCTTCATCGGGATCGAGTGTGCTGCTGATGCGAAGGGCCTCCGCGTTCTGCGGGTCGCGTTTCAAGATCTGGCGCACCAGAATGGAGCACATCGCGTCGTTGTTCAGCTTGTCGTATACGACAACCAATTCGACAAGGCGTTCGGTGGGCAGCACCCCGAGGTGGCGAATGACCCGCAGTTCCTGCTCGGAGAAGGGGATGGGACGCTGCACTTCCTCACTGCCACCTTTTGTCTCGTCCAGTGGGAGATCGATCAGGTCCTGACCTTCCATCGGAAGCGGCAAAAGCACCACCGCCACCAGCAGCAGAGGCAGGTAGACGAACGGTCGCAGGGGAAGCTGTGATGGAAGGTGCATGGTCGCCGTCGTCAGTTGGCCGCCGTGTCTGGCAGATCCGAGGTGAGGAGTACAAGGGAGTGGTCGTAGGCATTCTGGGCGTCTTCGGGCCGACCGAGCTGTTCCCAGAGTTCACCGAGAAAGATCCAATCCTGCGCGGTGCAGTTCGGATTGGTCTGCACATGGGATGTCATGAGACGCGCGGCTTCATCGCTCTGGCCGGCCCAGCTCCGGGCTTCGGCGATCATGCGAATCGATGAAGGGTTCTCCTTCACGGAGGCGAAGAGTTTTGCTGCCGCATCGGTGTCATTGATGCGTGCGTGTAGCACGGCGAGTTGCAATCGTTGCCTTGCACCCAGCGGGAACTTGCGCTCCACGTTTTTGCCGAGGAACTCCAGGGCCTGGCCGGCATCCGTCAACACCGGGGTCAACGCAAGCAGTTGGGAGGCGGCATCATAGCTGTCCCTGAGACGTTCGTGCTGGAGTGTGGTGACCGCTTCTTCATTACGACCAGCCCGGGCGAGGGAGTCTGCGAAGCTCAGGCGGAGTTGTGCGCTCTGCGGGTGAATGCGGAGACCATCTTCGAGAATCTGAAGTGTATCCTCAGTGCGTGATGCCTGGCGTGCGGCGTCCGCCAGATTGAGAAGAAGCTCGACGTCGGGTTTCCCGGTTTTGGCTTTGGTGAGACGCAGCGCTTCATATCTTGCTGGCTGATCGTCCAGCGACTCTGCAATCATTTCGTAGTTCTCCAGCGAGTCGAGCGTATGACCTGCGGCTGGAATGCGCTTGTAAAGATCAAGGGCCTCGGCGAGATCATGGTCGCGGACACACGCGGTGGCCAATCGCAGTATGACCGGCACATCACCTGGGAATGTCCCGAGCATGGATGCTAGTGCCCTGCGTGACCCGGGTTCGTCGCCCATGTCTTCCAACAGGCAGGCGTAGTCGAATCGCGCGTCACGGTCCCCCGGATAAGAGGCAAGCCATGCTTCGAAGCGAACTTTTGCTTCATCATCGTGCCCCAGTTCCGCAAGCTGCCGGGCATGGAGAATGGCGTACTCAGGATGATCCGGCACATCGCCAAGGATGGAAAGCAGGTCGCAGCATTCTTCCGTTCTGCCGAGGTAGTCGGTGAGTGCGATGCAGCGGTCACGTGATGCGCCATCTCCCAACACAGCGAGACGCAGGTGATGATCATACGCGGTGGTGAAGTCCTGGTTCCAGTCGCTCCATTGCGCCAGAGTCTTCGCCCACTTCAGGTAGTCTTGTAGATTGGAGCCGTCTGCCTGGGCCCATTTTTTGAGTTCATGCAACTTCATGCGTGCGGCGGGCATGGACTGCACGTGCCGGCGCAGCGTCGGCAGCAGTTCACCACTGCGGCCGGATTGCAGTGCGGAGAGGTGTGCGTTGTCGATGAGTTGTGAAGGAATCGGCTCTGAAGGAGCCTGTCGCTGAATCTGAGCCATGCATAGGGAGAAAGCCTCTCCGGGGGCGCTGCTCTCCATCGCAAGGTGGAAGTTCAGCTCTTCTGCCTGCGCGACTTGCTCTGCGTTCAGTGCCTCGCGGTGTGTTGCGAGCCAGCGGTCCAGCTCCGAGCGCGCATGTTGAGGATCATTGTTCCAGCGATGGCATTCGACCATCTGCCGGATGACCTTCCAATCGGAGGCTGCGCACTGGCTTGCGAAGCGGAGGGCATCCGCGGCCAGATCCGGTCGCGCGACGGCGAGTGCATTCTGGGCGAGCATGCTGAGCAACTCCAGACGGTTGGACTCAGGGACACGTTCTACAGCAGGCAGAATGATCCCGTGAACCTCTTCGGGTGATAGCACGTCCACGTAGCGCACGGCAGCGAGCACGATGTTGTGCACATACACGTCGTATTTCAGCGTGCTTCGTGAAGCGAAGACAGTGCGAATTTGTTCGCGAGGGGTGAGGCTCAAGAGGCGGCTGAGCGCGGTCATCTGCGCGGCATCGAGTGTGCTCAGGCCCCTGATGTCACTGGAGCGCATGCCGTGGGCTTCATCCTGGAGGATGCTGACCACACGGGCATACTGCTTGTCCTTGAAGAGGCGCTCCACAAGCTCGCCTTGCTTTGGCACCATGAGCCATGATCCGCCAAGGCACACCGCCACCAGCAGCCCGACCATGGGCAGCGGCAGGATGGGGCCTTGCAGGCGTTTGTCAGCGGGCTGCATGGACGGTGGGAAGGCTGAGGCGAATACGTGCCTGAGCAGGCAGGGTGAGACGGAGGCGGCCAGCAGCATCTGTGACGTGCTGCTCATCGCGGCCATTGATGCTGAGAGTGCACGTCGACTGCTTCGCGAGCCCTGCGAAGACGAGCTCAACCGGGCGCAGATCCTTCACCTCGACATCGAGCTGAGCCGCTGAGAACTTGAGCCAGCGTACTTCGGCGGAGCTTTGCTCCAGATAGGGATGAGGCGTCGCCTTCTCTGCATTGACCAGCACCAGTTCCGTCTCCGCTTTGCCGTCGGTGTGGATGTAGATCTGGTCTTCATGCCGGGTCCAGCCAGTGATGCCTCGTGAGCGTGCGATGTCTGGCACGCCGAGTGTCGCCGGCAGACGGAAGGTGCGCAGGCTGCCGCCATTCACGAAACGCCAGTGACCCGGACCGAGAGCGATGACTCGTGTCTCCCGCGCGTCCTTGGTGAGCTTCACAAACTCCAGCGCAGTGATGTTGTGCAGTTTCTGTTCGGCCGCCCAGTGATGAATCTTTTCCAGGGCGCGCAGGGAGCTGAGATAGGTGGCGCTGTAGAAGTGGTAGTACACATTCACCGGCTTCACACGGCGCGGTGACTCGGTGAGCTCGAAGGTGTCAATGACATCCGCGAACCCGCCGTAGAAGGGGCCGTTGAAGCCATTGGCGTACATGAACTCATTCTGATTTGAGGCATTCACCTGCAGCTCGCCATCCCACTCCATGGTGCGCGGCGCAATCCCTGCCAAGCCGGGGTACATGCGGCTGATGATGGTGTTGCCCCCGTTCAGATTCTCGAGTCCCATCTCACGCACCGTGCGCAGCGCTGCAGGTCCGGGCCGGCAATTGCCACTCCAAAGGAAGAGTTCACAGCGTTTGCCCGGTGGCAGGAGTGTTTCGTTGATGTACTTCACCGATCCCGGGATCTCCTTCGCAAGATCCAGCGCCGGGAACTTCGGTTCCACTTTCATCGCCAGACAGGGCTCGTCATAGCGACCGGGATTGGGGTCGAGTGGTTCCCAGATGTAGGGATGGCTGTAGCTGTGCGAAGCGGCCTGTACGTTTGGCAGGGAGAAGATCTCCTTTGCCACCTCCTGCACAAAAGGCTGTTCCTTGCTCATGCCTGCGGACTCGCCACGAAGCTCCGACTCAATGATCGAAACCGTGATGGGGAAGGGGAACACCTTCAGGATGCGATCGCGCACCAGTTCCGCACACAGCGGGTGCCCCTTGAACTGTGAGAGCGAGGCAAAGCCATCCCCATCGATGTGCGAGTAGAAGATGCGGCGCCCTTCGCGTGTGCTGGTGTCTGGCGCGGGGAAGACGCCATTGGGCTTCAGCCATTCTGCGAGCAGCCGGTACGGGTCCGCGTAAAAGGGACTGCTGTCTGCGGACGCGCGGCGGATGAGGTAAGGCTCCAGCCACATGCCACCCCACGACGTGAGGAAGATGGGATCAAAGCGGACGCGTGTGCCCTCCACATCGCGTGCTTTCAACGAGAGGAGCACGCGTGCCGATTCTGGTGCTGCCAGATTCAGGAAGTCACTGCCGCGCGGCTCCGCCTTCGCTTCGAAGTTCGCCACACCTTCGGCGGCGGCATTGATGGCGACTTCTGAGGGATTTTCCACCTTGGCGCAGGTGCCGCGCAGGCCGAGACTATTGGTGAGATCCTGAATAACCTCCTCGCGGGTGAAGGGAAAGCCACCGGTGAAAAGGAGGAGTGCTCCCTGCTTCCTTGCCGCGAGGAGCCAGCCTGCCACCTCCTGCTCGCGCAAGGTAGGGATGTCCACCTCGCCGTCGATGATAACTCCGGCGAAGCGCTCCGGCAGTTGCGGGGGCAGGGGACTCTTGCCGAGGTTCAGGTACTCCACTTCATAGCCCAGCCATTCGAGGGGCGCCTGGAGCAGTTCGCCCACGACTGTATCCACCGGCCAGGTTCTCGGCTTCTCGGAATGCTCCTCGTCCCATCCATACAACACGAGAATGCGGCGGGGGATTTCCCGGGGGCCATTGGCGGCGAAGGGTTGGCGACCTTCTGGATTGCGGAGGCCCTCGGCCCAAACGGGGAGGGGAAGGATACTTAAGAAAAGCGAGAGTGCGGCCAGGCTCGATGTTCCATAGACGCGAAGTTTTTCATAGCTGGAGTGGCCCTTGCTATCCTCATACTTGCGTGAGCGTACCAAGAGAAAGGCCATATGCTTCCAAGAATCTCGCAAACTTTTGACTATTCTCAAAAATACGACGCGATTGCAAGATAATTTTCACAAAAAGACTGAATATTGATAAACTGCACGAAGGCGGATTTTCTCCAGCCAGTCGGCGAATCGGGATGGCTAGGGAATGACGCGTTCTGGCGCCTTCTGCACCACGGAGTCACCACTCTTTCCCCGCTCTTTCTGGAACGTGGCGGGTGATACCCGGTCGAGTGGGAAGTCGGAGTAGCCTGGACCGGGATACACGGCCCGGCTCTCGCGAATTTCGAAATGCAGGTGAGCCAGGTACTTTCCTCCCGCCGTGCCTACCGTGCCGAGTGGGGTGCCTCGGGGAACGACATCGCTGTGCTTCACCTGAATCTTGTCCAAGTGGGCATACACGGCTTGGTAGACACGCCAGCCCTCCGGAGCTGCGGCGTCCGGAACACGATGGGCCAGCACCACCATGTTTCCCCAGCCATCACTCGGCCATCCGGCGTAGATTACCTTTCCCGTGGCGGCAGCGTAGACGGGGTCTCCGAGATCTGAGTTCCATCCCCCGATGCCATTGAGGTCGTCGCCAAGGTGGCGGGTCACGCGGAAGGGCTGGGCATTGTAAGTCAGCGCCCCTTGCTCGGCTCCCATGGGAGCCTCAAAACGGATAGCAAGAGGCAGACTCGCCATCTCGGCCGGAGAAAGGAGGAGGTAGGCCGCATCAAACGGGGGATGATGAGCCGGAGAGGCATCAGGCTGAGTGCGTTCGCAGAAGCTCAGCAAAAAAAGAGGCACGAGAGCGAAAATGGCAGTGCCCCGGAACATCAAGCAAACTGCCGTCATGCGACGGCCGCGTCAACGTGCGACCCTGTCGCATTTCCAAACAGGCCCGCCATTGCATTGCGGGTTGACCTTGTGCAAATGATTGGAACATTGATCGGATGACCGAGACCGCCCGCCAGCAGATCGAAACTTTCCTTTCCGGCAAGGGGCTCCGCCGCACCAAGCAGCGCGATGTGATCGTGGAAGCAGCGTTTGGCACGAAGGAGCACTTCAATGCCGAGGAGTTGCATGAGATGGCGCGTCGCATTGATCGCACGATCTCCCGTGCCACGGTGTACCGCACGCTCGCGTTGCTTGTGGAGTGCGGTCTCCTGCGCGAAGTGGACCTCGGTCGCGACCAGACCTATTACGACCCAAATTTCCTCGACAAGCCCGAGCACAACCACCTAATCTGCCTCGACTGCGATCGCGTGGTGGAGTTCGAGGATGATCACATTGCGCTGATGGAGGACTGCATTACCCGCCGTCTGGGTTTCACGCCCTCCAGCAAGACGATCCGGATTGCGGCAAATTGCGACCAGTTGGCCCGTTCAGGCCACTGCGCCTACCGCGACCAGAAGCTCGCGGGCACCCTGCCGGCGCATTCGCACGCTCACGCGCACGCGTAACCGGGCAGGCTCACCGCCGCAGAACGGGCAGGAGCGTTGCCAGACATTTCTTGCGCGACGGGAGGTTCCGTCTACTCTCTGCCTCCCCATGTGGAAAGGCAGATTCCAGCAACCGACCAGTGCGCTCGTGCAGCGCTACGGAGAGTCCGTGTCCTTTGATTGGAGGCTGTACGAGCACGACATCCGAGGTTCCATCGCGCATTCCAAGGCGCTGGTGAAGGCCGGCATCCTCACGCAGGACGAGCAGCAGAGCATTGAAAAAGGCCTGCTCGGCATCCGTGCGGACATTGAAGCGGGCAAGTTCACCTGGAAGCAGGAGCTTGAGGACGTGCACATGAACATCGAGTCCGAGCTCACGCGCCGCATCGGTGCTGCCGGAGCGAAGCTGCACACCGCCCGCAGCCGCAATGACCAGATTGCCACGGATGCACGCCTCTATTGCCGTGCCTCGGTGGACCAGATTCTCGTACTCGTGCGCTCCATGCAGCGCGCCCTCGTGGAATGCGCCGAGCGCAATGCGGACGCCGTGATGCCCGGCTACACGCACCTGCAGCGCGGGCAGCCCGTGCTTTTTGCCCATCACCTGCTCGCCTATGTGGAGATGCTGGACCGCGATGCGAGCCGCCTGGCGGATGCGCGGAAGCGTTTGAACGTCCTGCCGCTGGGTTCCGGCGCGCTGGCGGGCAGCACCATTGTTCTCGACCGCGTCTTTGTAGCGCAGGAGCTGGAGTTTGATGGTGTGACGCAGAACTCGATGGATGCCGTGAGCGATCGCGATTTCATCGCCGAGCTGCTCTTTGATTTCGCGCTCACGGGCGTGCATCTCTCGCGTCTCAGCGAGGACGTCATCCTCTGGGCCAGCGCGGAGTTTGCCTTCATCACCCTGAGCGATGCCCACACCACGGGCTCGAGCCTCATGCCGCAGAAAAAGAATCCGGATGTGGCGGAACTCACACGCGGCAAGTCCGGACGTCTCGTCGGCAATCTCATGGGCCTGCTCACCACGCTGAAGGGCCTGCCCATGACGTACAATCGTGATCTGCAGGAGGACAAGGAACCGCTTTTTGATTCCATCGAGACGCTGGGCCTCGCGCTGGAAGTCTTCGCGGAAATGGTCAGCGGCATGGAGGTGAACCGGCCCAAGACCATTGCCGCGACCGCCGATCCGCTGCTGCTGGCGACCGATCTTGCAGATTACCTGGTGCTGAAGGGCACACCCTTCCGTCATGCGCATGAAGTCATCGGCAAGCTGGTGGCCCACTGTGGGCAGACCGGGAAGACTTTCCTGGAGCTCAGCACGGCGGACTACCGGCAGTTCAGCGAGGCGTTTGATGATTCCGTGCACGACCTGTTGAAGGTGGATGTGGCTCTCGCAGCCAGAAAAGGCGCTGGAGCTCCCTCGCCGCAGAATGTGGCCGCGCGCCTGAACCACTGGAGGAGCGTACTCTCGGAGTAGAGCAGGAGTGATTTGACTGAACCCATGACCATCCCGGACTTCGAGATCTGCACCTTTGAGGACCACGACGGCTGGCAAAAGCTGCCGGGCAAAATCGTCTATGGTGGTCGCTATGTGCAGGTGGAGGAGTGTCACTTCCGCACGCCGGCCCGCCCAGGTGAGGACATCCCGTGGACCGTGGCGCACCGCGTGCCTGCCGTGGCCGTGGCTGCCTTCACGGAGGATGGAAAGTTTGTCCTGGTACACCAGGAGCGCCTGCCGGTGAAGCGGGCGTTGTGGGAGTTCCCCGCGGGCCAGATTGATGATGGCGAGACGCGGGAGAGCATCATTGCCACCGTCTTGCGCGAGCTGGATGAGGAGGCCGGGGTGGAAGCACTCCCCGGCGCCGAGTTCACCCCGCTGGGCTGGTTTTTTGCCTCGCAAGGTTTCACCAGCGAGCACGTTTACCTTTTTGCCGTCGGCCCGATGCGTATCGTCCGCGCACCACAACCCGTCGGCGGGGAGCACATCGGCGAGGTCCGGCTGGTAACGCCGGATGAACTGCGCCACCTGGTGGCTTCCCTGATCATCCAGGACGCGCTATCGCTCGCCCTCTTCGCGCGCCTGTCGGCCCGCGGGATGGTGTGAGCGGGCACTCCCCCCCTAGCGACAGACGCGACACATGTTTAACTGGCTCTTTAAGAAAGTCGTCACCTTCCGTGAAAAGGTGGCGGTGGATCTCGGCCAAGGCGACGACGAGAAACCGTTCCTGGATCACCTTGATGACTTGCGCACGATGATTGTGCGCATGGCCGTCACCCTGCTGGTGATGACTCTCGCCACCTTCTTCTTCATTGAAGAATTGATGGCCATCATGACCTACCCCCTGACGTTGGCGGGTATCGAGCAGCAGGTCACCCTACAGAACCTGGATCCCACCGGGGGCTTCATGACCGCGATGAATGTGGCCCTGGTGGCCAGCGTCATCCTGGCATTCCCGATACTGCTCTATTTCCTGCTGCAGTTCGTCCTGCCTGGCCTGCGTAGTAATGAGAAGAAGGTGCTCTTCCCGGCATTGAGTGTGGGAGCTGGCCTCTTCCTCATAGGTGTACTCTTCGCCTACTTCGTGGTGTCACCCCGTGCGCTGACCTTCTTCTACGAGTTCAGCCGTGACATGGGTGCCGTGTCGAAGAATAAGAAGGAGGAGGTGCAGACGCAGAAGGCGGAGACGCCCCCGGCTACGACCACCACTCTTCCGGACCTGAAACCCGGCACCCGCATCACCGCCACGACCGCGGAAGGAATGTCTTTCGTGTTTGAGGTTGTCGAAGTGCAGGCTCCCCGGTTGGAGTCGAACAAAGGAGCGACCTCCCCAGGAAGCACAGGCACGGCTCCCGTGCCCACACCGGGCACGACTACTCCTCCACCTGCACCACCGGACAAGCCACTAGTGACTGCCGAGGCATCACCCACCACGGCAATTGCCGCGGTGCCTGCAGTGGCTGCGGCCACGATTGCTCCTGCAACTCCCTTCATCTGGGAGCTGAAGCAGTATGTGAAATTCATCTGCCAGTTCATCCTCATCTTCGGCGCCTGCTTTGAGCTGCCGGTGGTGGTGATGGCCCTGGTGAAGCTGGATGTGCTGAACTACAAGGTGATGAAGACCTCCCGCTCCTGGGCGGCCATCATCATCTGCGTGGCTGCTGCGCTCATCACGCCCACCCAGGATGCCATGACTCTCGGCCTGCTCGCAGTGCCGATGTACATCTTGTATGAGATCTGCATCTGGCTCGCATGGTGGCTGGAGAAGCGTGATCGTGCCCTCTATCCCGAGTACTACAAGGAACAGGACGAGGACGAAAAGGCCCTCGAAGTGGCCGACAACGACTGGGACAACGAAAACTACAACCCGTGGGGTGGTGGCGACGAAGAAGAGGACGAGGATGAAGGCTCGGGCACCAAGCCGAAGCCCCAATCCACGCCTCCGCCTTCTACCGACGGATCAACGCCGGAAGGCGAGTCGAAGCTGGAAGCCGGCACTGAAGCGAAGACAGATGCAGAGGCGCTCTCTGAGTCTCCTTCATCTGAGTCGCCCGCCACAAGCAGCGAAGAGAACTCCGTCTCAGACACCAGCTACAGTGCACCTGAAGCCAGCATCACTGGCGACAGTCCTGCCGTACCTGAACCTGAATCTGAGCCAAGTCCCGTGCCTGAGGAGGGCAAGGCCTCGCCAGCGACGGATACTTCGAACGACGATGACGACTGGTCCCTGAAGAAAAAGGACAAGCCGGACGATGGGCCCACGGCCGACAAGCGGGACACGGATTGATCAAGGACTCGATGGTTTTGGCTGGGCAAGCTGCCTCCGCGCATTTATTCCTGTGAGGCAGTGAACCCAAGGCATCCATTCACAGCGGCAGCGCGGCGATGGAACGCCGCCTGTGTTCATGGCGTATTGGTCCTGTTGTCATTGGCAGTTCCGGCATTGGCATGGGCCGAAGAGAAGACCGCGCCGGAGTCCCGGAAAGGAGAGACTGGATACATCGAGTACTGGCCCGGTGAACTGCCCATCGTGCTCTCCGCGCCGCATGGAGGACGTCTCATCCCGAAGGAACTTCCCAACCGCACCACGGGTCGGCTCCAGCGGGATGCCTTCACGGCGGAGCTCGCGATGGAGATGCGCGATGCTTTGCAGCGGAGGTATGGTGTCGCCCCGCATCTGGTCATCTGCCATCTCGCACGTGTGAAGCTGGATGCGAACCGTGAGATCAAGGAGGCTGCACAGGGGAGCGCCGTCGCGGAGAAGGCCTGGCACGAGTACCACGGCTTTCTCCATGAGGCGGAGGGTGCCGTGATGAAGAGGTTTCCGCGTGGGCTGTATCTGGATGTCCATGGACACAGCCATGAGAAGCAGCAGGTGGAACTCGGCTACCTCCTCGGCAAGGACGAGATTCAGTGGCCACCGCAGAAGCTGAACCTCCCTGAAGTGGCTGCTCGCAGCAGCATCCGGCTACTCGACCAAAACTCAGATGAAGACTTCGCGGCCCTCCTGAAAGGACCAGCGAGCCTGGGTGGCCTGCTGGAGCAGCGCGGTGTGCCGTGCATCCCAGCTCCGGGCGCTCATGTGGATCCGGGGGATTTGTATTTCAATGGCGGGTACAACACTGAAACGCATGGCTCACTCGATGGCGTGGGCTTGGATGCCATCCAGCTCGAAGTGCCGCGCAAGTTCCGAAATGAGAAGACTGACCGCGAGGCGCTGGCACGCGCGCTGGCGGATGCCTTGGAGCCGTACTTTCAGAAACACTTCAAAATGACCTTGCCGGTCACCTCACCAAATGCGCAACCCCAGGCACCTGTCCCTGGGGCGGCCACATCTTCTGCAACATCGGGCTTGAATCAGAAGCTTCCCAGCCGTTGATGCCGCCATGGTAGAAATCAATGTCACCTATGAAGGCGGCCTGCGCACGCGCGCCATCCATGGCCCCTCGAAGACCGAACTCGTCACGGATGCACCGGTGGACAACATGGGGAAGGGAGAATCCTTCTCACCCACCGATCTTGTGGCCACTGCGCTGGCCAGCTGCATCGCCACCACCATCGGCATCGTGGCCCAGCGCAAGGGCATCGAAGTCACCGGCATGCGTGTGCGCACGGAGAAGCACATGAGCACGGACAGCCCGCGCCGCATCGTGCGCCTGCCCACCACCGTGTGGATGCCGCTGCCACCGGACCATCCCGAACGCGCCCTCTTCGAGAACACCGCTCACGGCTGCCCGGTGCACCAGAGCGTGCGTCCGGAGATCGACATCCCGATTGAGTTCGTGTGGGAGGGCTGAGAGCCCGCTCAGGTTACTGAGCACGAAATACCCGAAACTGATTCCTTCGTGACCCCGGAGGAAGATGCCCGATTCGCGCGCGTAGATGCACACCGAAGCATCTCTACCGTTTGCACTCTACGCCGATGAATCGTCGCACCCTTCTCACTCAAGGCACGGCCGCCGGAGCCGCCGTGGCTCTTTCCTCCTTCAATATCGTCCGTGCCGCGGAGCAGCCCGGAAAGAAAATGAAGGTCGCCGTCATCGCGCTCGGACGTGGCATGGGCCATGTGAGTGCCCTGCTCAATCTGCCAGATGTGGAGATCGCCTACCTCTGCGAGGTCGATCCGAAGCGCCTGGAGCGTGGACTCAAGGTGGTGTCCGACAAGCAACAGGTCTCGTGTCAGGGCGTGAAGGACTTCCGCAAGATTCTGGAGGACAAGTCGGTGGATGCAGTCTTCATCGCCACGCCGAACTTCTGGCACACGCCCATGGCCCTCATGGCCATGCAGGCAGGCAAGCACGTGTACGTGGAAAAACCCGGCAGTCAGAATCCGCGCGAAGCGGAAATGATTGTGGAGGCCTCCAAGAAGTACAACCGCCTCGTGCAAATGGGCAACCAGCGCCGCACGTGGATGAAGGAATCCATTGATGCCCTCCATGGCGGCGCCATTGGTGAGGTGAAGTTTGGCCGCGCCACCTACTACAACAAGCGCAAGGCGATTGGCGTGCCCGGCGAACTCGCAGCTCCGCCGGACCTCGACATGGATCTCTGGCAGGGACCGGTGCCGGATGAGCGGGACATGAAGCCCTTTGTGCACTATGACTGGCATTGGCTCTGGCACTGGGGCAACGGCGAACTCGGCAACAACGGCATCCACACGCTTGATATCCTGCGCTGGGGACTGAAGGTGGATTATCCCGAGCGCATCACCTACCTCGGCAACCGCTACTGGTACGACGACAAGCAGGAAACACCCGACACCGGTACCGCCGTGTACGACTGCGGTAAGGTGGGCTTTGAATGGGTGCAGAGCAGTTGTCACCAGCGCTCCGCTGAGAAGGGCATCGGCGAAATCGTCTTCTACGGAGACAAGGGCACCATGGGCATCGGCCGCGACTCATGGACCATCTACGATCTCGCTGGCGCAGAAACCGGCAAGGGCAAGGCCACCATCAAGGGCAACGACACCACCCACATCGGCAACTTCCTTGATGCCATCCGCAACAACGCCAAGCTCAACTCACCCATCGACGAAGGCCAGAAGAGCACCATGCTCTGTCACTTGGGGAACATCGCCTACCGCACCAATACCGTGGTGCGCTGTGATCCCAAGACTGGCAAGGTGCTCGACAAGGCTGCCGCTGAAAAATTCTGGGGCCGGCCGGAGTACCGCAAGGGATGGGATGTGAAGGTGTGAACTCGTGGATTGAGGCAGGAGGCAGCTTGATGCCTCCTGTCGTTTCATCGTTCCTTGTTCAAGCCGTCGATAACGGGGTGCATTGCTCTTAGAAGGCGACCGGTCCATTCTTCAGCGGTCCCCTGCACCCATGGGCACTCCTTCAAAAAATTATCCCAGTCCACGTTGTCCTCGTCTACTCGGGCGAATGGGAACCTTTTAAGAGTTCGTTCCCCTTCCCAGGTTTTGCTGTCGACCATGACCTGCTTCAAAAGTTGCGGCGGGAGGATGATTAACTCTGCGAGGAGCACAGCGTCATAGAGGTCTTTTCCTTGAGGGTACATGTCGCTTGCAAGCCACGATAACTTCCAGGCAAGCGATTCTTCCGGACTGGCCATGGTAACTCTTTTGCGCGTGCCTTGTTCGAACCTGATTTCCTCATTGATTGCTGGCGCGTGCAATGGTTGCTCGAATACAAAGTCCATCTGCACAATCGCAGGAGGAAGCTCGTCGCATCGCCATGGGAAGGCAATGCGGTGGCCGGGCGCGCGATCATAGGTCCAAATGTCTGTAGACGTGATGTTCTGGTGCTCAATCCATACATCATCGCATTGGGGATTTGCGATCACCCCCCGAATGATACCCTCCAGCATCTCCTTGGACTCTCGATCATCCATGCGCATCTCGCTTGGCTGAATCACCCAGTCAATATCACCCGGTTCGCGAGCTTCTTCTCCAAGGCACGACTTGAGAGCCAAGCTTCCACGAAGCACCAGATAGTGCGCTCCTATTCCGGAAGTCGCAATGCTCACGAGATGTGTCATGATTTTTCGTCTTGCAGACACCCAACGCTTCTGATCTTCCGGGGGAAGAACAGGGTCACCCCGACGGAATGCCCTGGTATAGTGCTGAGTGGATGGGTCGAAAATGAAGTCCGCGATGCTCTCACCGGCTGAAGGTGGCGGGCCCATGGTGGGCGGATACTCCGGGCGTTTTTGCATGCTGGCGGGAGGTGGTGAACTGGGAGCAGGCTGCCCGGACTTCCCAAAAAGCTTGTCGAAGAAGGACATGTGATTAAGGGGATGAAAGCCAGCCTGCATCGAGATCCACATTGCTGTCGAAGATCACGTACTCGGCCTCTGTCTCTAGAATGGTGAATGACTCGTTTTTTAGCTCGAACTGCAGGCGCTCAAGGGCCGCCGAGGCTGCATTACGCCCCTGCCGGTAGAGTCGCTGGGTAAGGAAACGCTCTTCGAAGGAGTCCTCTCGATGCCTTAGTGCGTTCCGCGACACCCGGGCACCGTGTCGGTTTGCGATTTCGGTGAGCAGTGTGTGCTCTTCCCCCGCCGCGAGCAGCAATTTGATGTGGTGCTCGAAATAGCAAATGGGAGGGCAAAGCATGGCATCGCTCGCATCCGCAGGAGCGGCAGGATTATCGGCATCCATTTCGATCTTGATGCGGAGCACCTCCGCTCCCATGGACTGCAGTTGTGTTGCAATGCGCTGTGCTTCGGCACGGGAGACCTGAAGACGTCCTGAGCTGTGCCTCGTGATCATGGGCTGGGAAGGGTGCTCGCCGCCCAAGAGCACAATGTGGGTCAGCTTCATGCCCTGCCTCTGAGCCCAATCGATGACCTCACCCGCGTCAGCGACCTTGAGCGTAAAATGGGTTTCGAAGCTTCCGATCGCGTCCACAGCGCAAGAAAGCCATGCCGACCGATCTAGCAAGCGAGTCGGGATGGCTTCCGAAGAAAAACACGTCGGACCGACGGGCGTTTTCTAACCCCAATACTGCGCCATCTTCTTGCGCAGGAAGGTCACGCTGCGTTCGAGTTGGTCCATGCCTTCCACGCCGTCTTCGATGCTGATCCAGCCATCGAAGCCGACACGCTTGAGTTCGGTGAAGATGGCATCGTAGTCGTTGAGGCCCTTGCCGATTTCACCGTGGCGCAGGCGCTTGGCGTAGCCGAGGGCGCCGCCTTCTTCCTTGCGGAGATCTTCGATCGTGCCTTCGATGAGGTAGCGATCGCTGGCGTGCATGGTGACCACGCGCTTGGAGACACGGTAGAGGAGCTCGAGCGGTTCCTCGCCAGCGAGGTAGGTATTGCTGGGGTCGTAGTTCACCCCGAAGTGGGAGTGATGCACGGCGTCCACCAGTTTGCAGAAGACATCCATCTTCTGAGCAAACTCGGGGTACTCCCAGAAGTCATCCTTGTAGTGATTCTCCAGGATGAGGGTGATGCCGCGCTCCTGGGCGTAGGGGAGGCATGCGTAGATGCAATCGGCGGCGAGCTTCACGCCTTCGTCCATGCTGAGCTCCGGACGACGCTGGCCGCTGAGCACCCGGCAGTAGGAGCCGCCGAGGACCTCGGTCATGTCGATCCAGCGTTTCTGCTTGGCGATCTCCTTCTCACGGAAGGCGGCATCAGGATGGGTGAAGTCCGGTGAGCAGCACATCATGGGGATGCACTTGCCGGTATCCTCCACCTCCTTGCGGAAGCGAGACCAGTTGGATTCATCGGCCATCTCCAGGAGGCCTGCGTACCATTCGAGGCCATCGATATCGAGCTTGGACGCGAGAGCGATCCATTCAGAGACTTTCATGGTGCCGTCCTTGCAGAGAGCCTGCATGAACGCTTTGGGGAAGGCGGCGAGTTTTGGCATGAGTCGGGAAGAGGCGACGAGGTGAGGAAAGTTGGGACAACTACTTGGCGGGTGTCGGGATCGTGGTGGCGTCCTTCGGAGGATTGCGGCCGATGAAAGGATGCTGTTCCAGATCCACGACCTGTCCGCTGATGGGACCGCTTTCGTCCGCGAGCCAGTACACGACTGCGGCGGCGATCTCTGCAGGCCACAGGATACGACCGGCCGGCGCATACACCTTGGGTACCTGGGTGTACCAGTCATCGGCGAGGCCGTGTTCGCGTTTACGTTGGGCCTCGTTTTCTGTGAGTACCCAACCAGGATTGATCTGGTTCACACGCACGCCGTCTTCGCGCATGAGCGTA
Source organism: Roseimicrobium gellanilyticum (assembly GCF_003315205.1). Lineage (NCBI taxonomy): Bacteria > Pseudomonadati > Verrucomicrobiota > Verrucomicrobiia > Verrucomicrobiales > Verrucomicrobiaceae > Roseimicrobium > Roseimicrobium gellanilyticum. The sequence goes on from NZ_QNRR01000001.1 coordinate 391,439, forward strand.
TCGCCGAGATTGCGGGTGAGGGTCATGAGTGCGCCCTTGGACACACTGTAGGGGAAGAGATTGGGCTCGCCACTCCAGGCATTCACGGAGCCGATGTTCAAAACCGCGCCACGTACCTTGCGAAGCTCCGGAAGCGCGGCCTTGATGAGGGAGAAGGGAGCAAGCGTGTTCACCTCCAGCATGCGGCGGAAGAAGGCGAGGTCCGTGGTGTGGATGTTCGAGGCGGAGACCATCGCCGCGTTGTTCACCACGGCATCCAGCTTGCCGAAGGTGGAGACAGCGAGCTGTACCAGACGCTCTGAGGAGCCTTCTGCTGTGAGATCTTCGATGTGCAGCACGGCTCTATCCTTGCCGAGTTCCGCGACGAGCGCTTCGCCCAAGTCTTTCTCAAGACCGTGGATGACGACGCGGGCGCCTTCGGCCACGCAGCGTTGTGCAATGGCCTTGCCGATGCCGGTGCAGCTACCGGTGACGAGTACGACTTTATCCTGAAGACGGGATGACATGGAAAGAGAGGAAGTGTGGTGTAATGGAAACTATCATGTCTGGGTGAATGGACCGGCATTCACCTTGGTGAGGGCCTCGCGGACCTTTTGGCCATTCAGCGTGGCCACTTCGGCCTTCGATTGCAGGGCCAGTGCCGCAGCGCATCCGGCTGCCTCGCCCATGGCCATCGCAGTGACGGTCACGCGGGTGGAGGCATGTGCACCACGAGTGGCGGAATGGCAGCGGCCAGCAACGAGAAGGTTCTCGATCTTCTGCGGCAGCAGGGATCGATAAGGGATGTCGTACGGCGCAGGCTGCACCTTCTCCGGCTGGAAATCATTCGCGCTGCCCAGTGTTGTCTTGTTGGGATGAAGGTCCAGGTACCAGCAGCCTGTAGCGATGGCGTCATCGAAGGAGTGTCCCTTCATGATGTCGTCCTCATTGAGCACGTGCTGGCCGATGAGACGTCGCGACTCGCGCACACCAATCCACGGATAGGATTCGATGAAATAGGAATCTTTGAATGCAGGCACCTCCGCCTTCCATGCGTGGAACATGGCAAGCGCATCTGCGCGTCCCTGCATCTCTGCTCGCGAGAGATCGGCTGCGTCCGTGGGATTGGCCGGGACGCGCACGCCGTGGATATACACCTCGTCCTTGCCATAAGTGAAGCCGACCCCGGGGCCGTAAAAGTGTGGCAGTTCCCCGCGTTGCTGGGCATTGATTAGAGCAGTGCGGCACAGCGCACTGATGCCTTTCGTGGGTTGCACGTGACCAATGCGGAAATGCAGCGTGAGTGGTTGCACCTCGGCGCTCTGTTCAGTGGGAGCACCAGCCCAGGCGGCCACATCGGCGTCGCCGGTGCAGTCGATGACCACCTTGGGGCGGATGCGCACCAGGCCATCCTTGTTCGCAATGGTGACTGAAGTGATGCGGCCACCGGAAGATTCGGCATCACAGGCCACGGAATTGAAGAGCACCTTCAGTTTTTCACCGCAGGCCTGCAGTTCACGATCCAGGAGCACCTTGAACTCAAAGGTGTTCGGAATCGTGGGATTGTGCGGCTTGATGTGCGTGGCGTCCGGTTTGCACACGCCCGTCTTCGCGAGCAGTTCCAGCGCGATGCCCTTCACCACGACACGGAAATCCTTGATGTTGGAAATGCCGTCGAAGTAGGGCAAGCCTACATTCGTGATGATGCCACCGGCAAAGGGAGCCTTCTCCACGAGCAGTGTCTTCGCCCCGGCGCGTGCCGCACTCAGAGCCGCCGTCGTTCCTGCGCAGCCGCCGCCGCACACGAGCACGTCGGTTTCAATTTCACGCAGGTTCTTCTTTGGGGCTGCTTCAGGCGACTGCGCACTCAAGAGAGGGGCGCTTACAGCGGCAGCCGCGGAAGAGGTGAGGAAGGTGCGACGCGTGTTCATGGCATCGTGTCGGGGTTGTGTTACACCGGCTTCAGCACGCTCTTCACCACTTCGCCCTTGTGCATCTTCTCAAAGGCCTCATGCCACTCCGTGATGGGCCACACGCCACCGATGATCGGGCGCACGTCCATCTGGCCGCTGGCGAGCAACGCGATGACGCGCTCCCAGATGGGCCAGTTATGGCTGAAGCTTCCCTGCAGAGTGATGTTCTTCTGCACGAGCGGATCGATGTTGAACCCAAGCGGCTGCGGACCCCAACCCACCTTGCTGATCCATCCGGCGGGACGCACGAGATCGAGCGCGATGCGCAATGTCACGCTGGCACCGGCGGCATCGATAATGCCATCTGCACCCATGCCGTCGCGCTCCATGGCCCAGGGCTTGGCATCACCGATGATGACCTGGCAGCCATACTTTTTCGCGATCTCAAGACGATGCGCGTCCTGCTCCAGACCCACAATCGCCACTTCTGCACCACACAGGCGCGCCATGGCCGCGCAGAGAATGCCGATGGTGCCAGGTCCCAGCACCACCACGCGGTCACCGGGCTCGATGCGCGCGTTCCTCACCACGGCATTGTACGCCACACAGCAGGGTTCCGTGAGACACGCCTGCTCAAAGGGAAGCTGGTCTGGCACATGGTGCAGAATGCGGGAGGGCACGCGCACGTACTTGGTCATCGCGCCGTTCACGCCGTAGCCGAAGCCCTTGCGAGTCGGGTCCAGATTGTACAGCCCACGACGTGTCATGGGATTGTTCTGGCTGATGATGGCGGCGGTCTCGCTCACCACACGGTCGCCTTCCTTCCAGCCCTGCACGTCCTTGCCCACCTGCACAATGTGTCCGCCGAACTCATGGCCCAGCACCACGGGATAGTTCACCGGCCAGGAGTGGTCCGCCGTCCACTGGTGCAGGTCACTGCCGCACACGCCGACATTGGCGACTTCGAGCAGCACATCCTCACTGCCGATCTCCGGCTTGGGGATTTCACGGATTTCGACGGAGCCCTTTTCGGGCGCGAAGTTGACGACGGCAGCGGAGTTCATGGGGGGAAGGGGAATTACGAGGAAAGGCGGTGGCGGGCGTCAGTAGTCAGTAGTCAGTAGTCAGTAGTCAGTAGTCAGTAGTCAGTAGTCAGTAGTCAGTAGTCAGTAGTCAGTAGTCAGTAGTCAGTAGTCAGTGCGACGCCTTGGTGAATGAAAAACGAGAGTTTCAAGACTTGAGTATCAAACTCTCAAACGACATCAGTTTCAGTTCTACTTACTATCTACTACTTACTTTTTACTTGCCTGCGCCCACAGCTACATCGCCATAGGCGTGGATCTTTTCACAGATCAGGCGAAGAGAGCTTTCAAGATCACCATCCGCAGTCTTGAAGGCATCCGCATCAATGGTGAGCGGAGCGCCCAGCACCACGAGCGGGGCGCCGAACTCAGGGCAGCGGATGGCTTGCTCCAGCGTAAGTCCACCGACGGCCTGCACGGGAATCTTCACCGCCTGCACCACTTCGCGAAGCTGGTCGAGCGGGCTGGGCATGCGATGACCGGCGGCGGCGATGCCACGGCGCTCATCATAGCCGATGTGGTGAATCACATAGTCACAGCCGAGGTCTTCCAGCCACTTTGCGCCTTCTACCATGTCAGGGCACACCATGTTGTCGCCCATCACCTTTGCGCCGAAGTCACGACCGGCATTCACCACGCATTTGATGGTCTCAGCGTGCGCGCGTGCCATCACCACCACGTGGGTGGCGCCGGCCTTGGCCATCATCTCCGCTTCCAAATAGCCGCCATCCATGGTCTTGAGGTCAGCGACGATGGGCGTGTTCGGGAACGCTTTGCGCAAGGCACGCACGCCATGCAGTCCTTCCGCAAGGATGAGCGGCGTGCCTGCCTCCAGCCAGTCCACGCCAGCGCGCATGGCCAGCGCGGCGGTCTCAAGGGCTTCGTCGATGTTGGTGAGGTCGAGGGAGATTTGAACGATGGGTTTCATGACGGAGGAAGCGAGTACTAAAAAACAAAGTCGGGCGGTTGATGAGCATGCAGGTCACGCCACCGTGGTTTCATCCGCGGGCATCCATTCGGCCCATTCACGGATATGCTTCTGCATCTGCTGCACCGCCTTCTCGGGATCACCTGCAGAGAGTGCGCGGAAGATGGGGCGATGCCCGCGCAGGGCGTGGTCGCTCACAGGAATGTCATTCGCTGCCTGCCAGCGGTGTGCCTTGGCCAGGAGCAGCTCGAATTGGGTCCGCACCGTATGCCAGCAGACGCGCAGGCGTTCATGGCGTGCGGCCTGCATGATGAGGTCATGGAACTCGACGTCCAGACGGCTGATGTTCGTCACGTCCTTTTCCTCTTCCAGAGCATCGAGATTGCTCTTCAGCAGCGCGAGATCCTGGGAGGTCACCTTTTCTGCAGCGAGTTTCACGCTCATCAATTCCAGGTTGAGCCGCAGTGACAGGATTTCCTCGAAGTCCGCCTTGGTGAACTGGCGAACCTGGCAACGGCCGCGATGATCAAAGACCACCACGCCATCGTGTTCCAGTTCTGCGAGGGCCTCACGGACGGGCACTCGGCTCACATGAAGCTGCTCTGCGAGCTTGGGCTCACTCACCTGGCTGCCTTCGGCGATCTGGCCCGAGATGATGGCGCGACGTACCTGGGCGGCCACCTCCTCGGCGAGAGTGGAGCGGCGGATGGCTTGGAGACCGTTAGGAGGCAGGGATGACATGCTGTATACAGTATAAGTGTGATTTGTAGGCAGATGGCAAGGTCCGTCAACCAAGATGTTGCGATTTTGTCCCCACCGGCGCGAGGCCCAAGATTCTCAGAAGTCCGCTGGCGCAGTGGATTTCCTGCGTTTAGTTCCACCCAACAACCAACTCCGCTCCTGCAAAGCTATGCCTGTGGAAGATGCGTCCCCGACTCCGCCTGCGACCCAAGAGACCGTCCTCTGGTCAGGTCACTCTTCCCAGTGGGTCCATTTCTGGTGGTACCTCTTCTGCGTACTCCTGGCCATCGCCGCTGCGGTGGGTGCTTTGTTCACCGCAGGGCTGTCGCTGGTAGGACTTCTCATCCCGCTCCTGATGTGGATTGGGCGCTGGTGGATGACCCGCACGACCAAGTACGAACTGACCTCCCAGCGCCTGCGAAAGACCTCCGGCATCCTGAACCGCACCCTCGATGAACTCGAACTCTACCGCGTGAAGGACTACAGTGTGGAGATGCCGCTGCTCATGCGCATCTTCGGTCTCGGCAATATCCGCCTGGTCACCTCGGATGCGACTACCCCCGTTGTCGATATCCCCGCGATCAAAGATGCGATGGAAGTGCGCGAACTGCTTCGCACGGCGGTGCAGGCTGAGCGCGACCGCAAGCGCGTCCGCGAGCTGGATGTGGACGGGCCTGGGGGAGCGATTCCTTGAGCAACGACGGAATTGAATCGTTTGCCCGGCAAAAAATGTTCGCTGATGATCGATTCAGTTCTAGCAAATGAGAGTAATTCCAGCTCTCATGAACATGATAGCACGCACCAAATAGGTGTAGACTTTTAACTTCACTTAACTAAACTCCGTGGAAATTATGACGGCTGCGCACACTACCGCTACTTCCGGAGTTGTTTTCACTCATCCCACCCTGCTCGCCGCAAGCACTGAAACGGGGGATGGCTATCATCAGGAGCTCCTTCGGGGCGTCACGCACAAGCTGAACAATCTCCTCGCCATCATCCAGGGCTTCAGCAGCCTCATCCTGATGAATGACGACCTCGACGAAGGTTCGAAGGAGAACATGCAGCACATCAAGGAAGCGAGTCTCGCCGTCTCAGGCCTGAGCGAGCGCATCCGTGTCGCTGGTGGTTGTGCGAAGATCACGCCTCAAACGCTGAATCTCACGGACTACCTCAGTGCGGTGGAAATGTCCCTGCGCGAGCCCTTCTCCAAGGCTGGTGTTCCTTTCGATATCGAGGTGTCTCCCGGACTGCCAAACGTCGATACCGATCCTTCCAAGCTCAAGGATCTGGTCCTTGAAATCCTGCGCAATGCCGCCTCCGCCGCGCAAAAGGGTGGCGGCCGTGCGCTCATGCAGATCAGTGGCCCCGGCATCGTGACCCCGACCCAGGAAGGCAGCGTGGACATTCTCATCACGAACACCGGCTCCACGATTCCGGCGGACAAGATCCAGGAGGTGTTCAAGCCTTTCGTCAGCAGCCGCAGCAGTCATCATCTTGGTCTTGGCCTGACCGTCGCGGCGATGCTTGCCCGCCAGATGAACGTACGCCTCGGGGTGAATTCCCAAGAGAACATGGTCACCTTCTGGCTGAGCCTGCCGATGGCGTGAGTAAGGCGAGTGCGTCAGCGGCTCACCCGCGACGCGTCACGCTCTCCAGAACTCCCAGTGCGATCTCCGCGGGTCGCGCTTCCCGGCATTTTTCGGCGGCGGTGCGGCATGCTGCGCCCACAAGGTCATCCTCGGAGAGGAACTTCAGCATCGCCGCGACTTTGGCAGCGTTGAAATCCCTGTGCAGCAAGCTCGCCCCCGCGCCCAGTCGTGCGAGCCGCATCGCATTGTCCGGCTGATCGTGGCCCATTGGCATCAGGAGCTGTGGTACACCGGCAGCGAGTGCTTGTGAGAGCGTACCAATACCGCCGTGGTGGATCAGCACATTCACCCGCGGTAGCAAATCGCCGAAGGGCAGGTAGTCGAAATGCCGCGCGAACTCGGGTAGTGGTGAAGGCAACTGCTCTGGATACCGGGTGCCGATCAGGGCTCGCATGCCGGCGAGACGGCAGGCCTCCAGCCCCTCGCGGAAGAAGTCGTGCGCTTGCGCATTGCCAGAGCCGGGACTCATGAGCACCGGCTTGTCCCCGGCATCGAGCCACGTTCTCAAAGAGGCCGGCAGTTCGAATTGACCCTTCAGATCCTCCAGTGGAAACCCGGTCTGCGTGGTGTGCTCCGGCCAGTCCGGTTGCGCCGCGGAGAACCACGAGGGGAAGAGCGCAAGATTCGCATCCGGTGAGTGCATCCAATGGGGCAGGGGACGAGGCGGAGGCGTGACCCCGACCTCGCGGCACAGCTTTTTGAGCACCGGAGAGAGCTTGAAGTCGGCCGGATTTGGCAGGGAAAACATCAGCCGCTTCATCCACTTGGGCAGCTTTGTGATCCACTCCAGGCCCGGGATGAGCACTGGGGTGTCATGCAGGCTCAGGAAGCAAGAGGGTTGCAGATGGGTGGATACCAGAGGCACGTGGAATTTCTCCCTCGCCACCCGCGCCGCGAAGAGGTGAAACGGCGACACCAGTCGTGTCTCACCCGGACGCACTCGTGAGGCGATGATCTCGTAACAGGGGACGAGGAATTTGGCGCCGTACTCCAGCACCAATGCGGTGCCTTTCAGTGGCTTCCACAGGTCGGGGTGGTGGATAATGGCCTCAAACTCCTCGTCCTTGCCCAGCGGATGGAAGGGCAGCCCGGCTCGCTCCACCATCTCGCGAAACATGGGGGCAGTGATGAGCTCCACCTCGTGGCCGCGGGACTGGAGCAGCCGGCCCATCCAGATGAAGGGGTTCACATCACCAGCGCTGCCAAAGGGGGTCAGGAGAAAGTGCGACATCCGCCTAACGCTGCACCATTCCCGCCCGTTCGTAAAATGACGCCTCCAGTGCAATCGGGGGCCTGCCCACCCTGTATTGCTCTGCCCGGAAAAATGCCCACGCTCTCCCGCTCACTGATTCCCATCAGCACCCAGGCATATGCTGCCACTACCCTGGCCGCTTCGTTTGCTTTTCTGACGTCGCTGGATGCCGCGCCCAATATCACAAGCTTTGTCGATCAACATTGCGCCGAGTGCCATGATGCGGATGTGAAGAAAGGTGGACTCGATCTCACGGCTTTGAAATGGGATCCCGCCAAGCGCGAGAACTTCGATGAGTGGGTGAAGATCTTCGATCGTGTGGTGACAGGCGAGATGCCTCCGGCGAAGAAACCGCGTCCTGAAGCGACCGAGCTCACGCCCTTCCTCTCCTCGATCAAGGGCGAGTTGCACAACGCGAACATGGCCCGGCAAAAGGTGACAGGACGCACCCTCCTGCGACGGCTCAACCGCACCGAGTATGAACGCACCGTGCAGGACCTGCTCGGCATCCAGACTCCTTTGAAGGATATCCTTCCCGAAGATACCCCCATGCACGGCTTCGACACCGTGGCGGAGGGGCTGCGGCTCTCCACCCTGCAAATCGAAAAGTACCTGGAGGCAGCGGACACGGCGATCGAGGCGGCCATCAATCTTCAGGTCGCTCCGGCACCGTCCACCAAGAAGCAGTACTTCTTCAAGGATGATCAGGGCACCCGGAAGCACCTCGACATCGCGGAAGGCACCATCACGAACAAGAACGATCCCAAGAGCGCGCACAAGCACCTGCTGAAGGAACTGCCCGACGCGGTGGTGTTTTTTAACGAAGGCTATCCTTCCGCGAAGATTCACCAGTTCAACCCGCGCTTCACGGGCATGTACAAGCTGCGCCTGGCAGGGTACGTGCATCAGAGCATGGGCCACCCGGTGGTGATGCGGGTATACGCGGATAACTATCGTGAGAAGCGCCTGCTGGGATACTTCGACATCACAGAGCAACCCCGCGTGGTGGAAATGACAGTGATGCTCAAGGAGGGCGAGCACCTGAACATCCAGCCCTCTGACTCGGGAGTGGATGCGAAGGGAAAGAATGTTTACAACATCAACGTGAAGGAGTTCACGGGTCCGGGCCTGGCTTTGCAGTGGTTGGAAGCAGAAGGCCCACTCCTGGAGAGCTGGCCGCCGCCCAGCGTGAAGAAGCTTTTTGGCGATACGCCTGTCAATCCCACGGACCCAAAGAAGAAGACCTTCCGCAATAACCGGCAGATCGGCTTCGAACTTGCCCCGGTGGATCCCAAGGCCTCCGCACGCCAGCTTCTGGAAAACTTCGCCGCGCGCGCCTTCCGACGTCCGCTGGAAGCGGGTGAGGCAGATCGCTTCGTGAAGCTCTCGACCGATGCGATGGATGCCGGCGATAGCTTCCTTGATGCCATGCGTCTGGGTTTCCGTGCCGTGCTCACGGCGCCGCAGTTCCTCCTGTTTGAAGAGAAGCCTGGGAAGCTCGACGACTACGCGCTGGCCTCGCGCCTCTCCTACTTCCTCTGGAGCACCCTGCCAGATGAAACCCTGATGAAGCTCGCCGCGGAGAAGAAGCTCTCGCAGCCTGAAGTGCTGCGCGCCCAGACAGAGCGCCTGCTCAAGGACGAGAAGGCGAAGGCCTTCGTGCAAAACTTCGCGGGCCAGTGGCTCGACCTGCGCAGCATCGCGGCCACCTCGCCGGATAAGCGGCTTTACCCGGAGTTCGATGAGCTCATGCAGCTCGGCATGGTGGCGGAGACGGAGGCGTTCTTTGCCGAAATCCTGAAGAACAATCTGAGCGTGTCGAACTTCATCGACTCGAAGTTTGCCATGCTGAACCGCTGCATGGCTGAGCTCTACGAAATTGAGGGCGTGAAGGGTGAGGAATTCCGCAAGGTGGCGCTGCCTGTGGGCAGCCCCCGTGGCGGCGTGCTCACCCAGGCCAGCGTGCTGAAGGTCACCGCCAATGGTACCACGACCTCCCCCGTGATGCGTGGCGCATGGGTGCTGAAGCGCATCCTCGGCCAGCCGCCCGCTCCACCTCCACCCGGGGTGGGCTCCGTAGAGCCGGATACACGTGGCGCCACGACCATTCGCGAGCTGCTCGCCCTGCACCGCAATGTGGAGAGCTGCGCAGGCTGCCACAGCAAGATTGATCCGCCCGGCTTCGCTCTGGAGAGCTTCGATGTCATCGGTGGGTGGCGCGAGCGCTATCGCTCCCAGGGGAAGGGCGACGCAGCTCCCACCAAGCGGCCGGGAAGGTATCCTCCGTACAAGCTGGGCCCCGCCGTGGATGCCACTGGAGAGCTGACCGACGGAAGCAAGTTCAACGGCATCGTCGAATTCAAGCAACTCCTACTCAAGCAGGAGACCCAGATGCTGCGTGCGCTCACCGGGAAGCTGCTCACCTACGCCAGCGGCGCGGGCATCTCCTTTGCTGACCGTGCCACGGTGGAGGACATCGCAAACCGTACCGCACAGCAGGGCAGCGGCTTACGTACACTCGTGCACGAGATTGTTGCCAGCCCCGCCTTTCAGAGCAAGTAACTCCCTCCTTCCGGCCTTCCCATGAATCGCATCCCCGCCAGCATGTCCCGCCGCTCCTTCCTGCGCGGCACCGGTGTCTCCCTTGCTTTGCCTTTCCTGGATGCCATGTGGCCCGGACGCGCCAGTGCCGCGGGAGCCGCAGCCACCGCGCCGAAGCGCATGGTCACGGTGTGTGCTTCGCTGGGGATTTATGTCCCGGACCTCATCCCCACAAAGACAGGCCGCGACTACGAACTCACACCGTATTTGAGTCAGCTGAAGGACCATCGGAATGACTTCACCGTCTTCTCCGGTCTCTCCCACCCGGAACAGTCCGGCGCGGATGGCCACTCCTCCGAGATGACCTGGCTCACCGCTGCGCGCCATCCCGGCCTCGGCGGCTTCCGCAACAGCATCTCGCTCGACCAGTACGTGGCGGAGAAGATTGGCTACGAGACGCGCTACCCCTCGCTCGTGCTCGGCACGGGAGGCACGAGCCAGAGCTACACCCGCAGCGGCGTCATGATTCCGGCGGACTCCAAGCCCTCGCAAATTTTTGCCAAGCTCTTCCTGGACGGCACGCCAGACCAGATCAAGAACCAGATGCGCAAGCTCCGCGAGGGGCGCAGCATCATGGACACCGTGACGGAGGAGGCGAAGCGCTTCGAGCGCCGCGTGGGCAGCGCCGACCGCGACAAGCTTGATGAATACTACACCTCCGTACGTGAAATGGAGCAGCGCCTCGCCAAGGCGGAAGACTGGGTGCAGAAGCCCAAACCCAAAGTCGATGCCACCGCGCCGCAGGACATCACCAATGAGGCTGATACCATCGGGCGCATGACCCTTTTGTTTGAGCTCATCCCTCTTGCACTGCAGACGGATAGCACCCGCCTCATCACCATTCTCCTGCAGGCGCGTGGAGACGTGCCGCCGGTGCAGGGCGTCACCATTGACCATCATAACCTATCACACCACGGCCAGGATCCGGAGAAGATCCGCCAGCTGCGTCTCATTGAGGAGGCTGAGTTCCGAGCCTTCAATGGTCTGCTCACTTCGTTGAAGGCCAAGAAGGAGGGCGGCGGCTCCCTTCTGGACAGCACCATGGTCCTCTTCGGCAGCAACCTGGGGAATGCCAATTCCCATGACTGGCACAACCTGCCCATGGTGCTTGCCGGCGGCGGCTTCAAGCACGGGCAGCACCTTGGATTCGACGCGAAAAATAACATCCCCCTCAGCAACCTCTTCGTGCAGATGCTCCAGCGCATGTCCGTGGAGACAGACGCTTTTGGCACCAGCACTGGCGCCAGCGTCCCGGGTCTTGTATAAGAGGAGATGGCGGCGAAACAAAAACCCATCATCGCCCTTACCATGGGCGACCCCGCTGGCGTCGGACCGGAGGTGTGCCTGCATCTCATCACGCGCCAGAGCATCTCGGAGATCTGCACGCCAGTCATCTTTGGTGACGCGTTGATCCTCAAGCGCGTTGCCGCCCTTACGAACCTTCCTTTCGAGGCGGAAATCCTCAAGCCGGCGGAGTGGCGGAGCCGCCGCAAGAAGCTGAACCGGCCCGCCATTCTGGACCTGCCTGCATTGAATGCGGATCGTGTGACACCAGGTGAAATCGGTGCCCACACCGGAGCCGCTGCCTTCGCCTATGTCGAGGCCTCTATCGAAGCCGCGCTCGCAGGTGAGATTGCTGGTGTGGCCACAGGCCCGCTCAACAAGGAGGCGCTGCACATGGCTGGCATCAATTTTCCCGGGCATACGGAGATCTTTGCTTCACGCACGCACGCGCCCCGCTGGTGCATGATGCAGTACTCGGAGGAAATCACCTGTACCTTCGTCACCGTGCACGTGGGCTACGCTGAGGTGCCAGCCCTGCTCACGCAGGAACGCATCCTGGATGTCATCGAACTCACGGCGGACGCCCTGCAACGCATCCGCGGATACGCGCCGAAGATCGTGGTGTGTGGCCTGAATCCCCACGCCGGTGAGCACGGCCTCTTCGGAAATCAGGAGGAGGAGCGCGTCATCATTCCCGCCATCGAGATTGCTTGCGCGAAGGGCTTGCAGATTGAAGGCCCGCTTCCTCCCGATACCTGTTTTGTCCCTGCCAAGCGCAAGACCACCGACGCCTTCGTGTGCATGTATCACGACCAGGGGCACATCCCCGTGAAGGCCCTCGCCTTCGACAGCGCTGTGAACACCACGCTCGGTCTTCCTGTCATCCGTACCAGCGTGGACCACGGCACCGCCTTGGACATCGCCTGGCAGGGCAAAGCGAATCCCGGCAGTATGATTCAGGCAGTGCGTCTGGCGGTGAAGCTGGCGGGTGGGTGAGCAGGCTGAAGGCTTGAATCCATGAGACGCGCTCTTGCTATCACTGGCATCCTTTTTCTGGTGGCACCGCTTCTTCTCGTGCTGTGGACGGTGATCCAATACTTCGTGCTGAAGTCCCAGATTCACCATGTCGAGGAGCAGTTCGCCAGAGCCAGCATTGTGCTCATGGCCTTTCAACTCCAAGGTGGAGTGTGCACTGGGTTCGTTGGGATGATCCTTCTTGGACTTTGTGTCGACGGCCAGGGCTATCGACCACGATGGCTCCTCTGGTGGATGATCAGCCTCGGTGTACTGTGGCTTCTCTATTTCCCCCTTGGTAGCACGTTGGGACTGGCACTGCTGATTTACACTGCCTCAAAGAGGAAGAAGTTTGGCGTGGTGCGATAATTCGTCGAGATGGGCGATGAACAGGAGCGTCACTTCGCCTTCCACTCGCAGATGTACCCCTGCGTCCAGTCGGTGCTGTCTGCCACATCGACCCAGCCGCCTTTGGGGCCCAGGGCAACATAGTTCTCATTGCCTTTCACATCGTTTGGCTGGCCGCGGTCCCAAGCCTGGAAAGTCATGGCGGAGCCATCGATCCATTTCCACACTTCCGAGCGTTCTTTGCTGGCGCCGATCATGAGTTTCCGGCCATTGGCCAGTTTTTTCAGGAACGCCTGGGTTTCCTGATTGGGAATGATGGCCAATTGCCCGCCGAGACGCTGGCATTTTCCCTGGCTGGCTTTCCATCCGGAGCCGTCGACGTAGGCCTTGTACCACTTGCCGTTGAAGTACACGGCGTCCTCGGGAATGCCCGCCGCCTTCTTGGGGTCGGCAGCGTGCAGAGAAGCCATCATCGAAAATATGCCGACGGCCGCGATCCAGGGGATCATGACCAGATGGACCGACAGAAACCGGCGTGTGAAAGAGGGAGCTGTATTCATGGCCTTGGACACCCTAACGCTTCAGAGATCCGGTCTTTTCATCAGACGTTACACCAAAACGGACCGCCGGAGCAAGGGGGCAGATGGCGCACCGCCACGGCGGACCCATGCCGCGATCCACGGACATGAGTTCCATCAATCAAAACCAGCCCGAGCACAACCACGACGACCTCGCGGGACCGCAGGCGGTCGACAAGATCCGGGAGTTGGTCGGCAAGGCGCAGACCTGCTTCTTCTGTACCAAGGTGATGGTCACCGGTTCCTCGGGCGCCCGGCCTATGAACGTGCGCAAGGTGGATGACAACGGAAGCCTCTGGTTTCTCAGCGCCATCGACAGCCATCTCAATCGCGAACTCGCCCGCGACCCCTCAGCGCATCTCTATTTTCAGGCGTCGCCGCATTCCGGATTTCTCCATCTGAATGGGAAGGCGCGGGTGACGCAGGATGCCGTGAAGATTCACGAACTGTGGGAACCGATCATCAAGACATGGTTCACCCAGGGCGAGCAGGATCCGCGCATCACCGTCATCGAAGTCATCCCCACCGAGGGCTACTACTGGGATGTGAAGCACGGCAACCTGGTCGCAGGAATCAAGATGATAATCGGCGCCGCGATTGGTGAGACGCTCGATGATTCGATTGAAGGAGCGATTAGGCTGTGAGGCGGTTCTCGGGGCCCTGAAGAGTCTTATGGCCCCGACCACTTGAGCTGGGATCGCATTTCCGGAGGCACCAATGCAAACAGCCCCCGGATGAGTCCGACTTGCTGGGGATACATCGAAGACAATTTGACGTCACATTTTTCGCAGTACCAGCGTGCCTGCCAATTGAGAAAATGGATGTCGTGTTCCACGAACTCTGGCTTGTACATCGAGTTGGGCAGGTTGTGAATCAACTCAGCCTCGTAGTAAGCAGAGCGGTCGCGCATTCGACGCCACCAGCCCAGTGAGGCGACGTTTCGCAGGTGCGGAAGGGTCCTGCGAAGCATGAACTCATAGATCTCTTGCTTGGCGGAAGTCATCGCTGCGATGATGGGTTCGCCTGTAGACTGAACTCACACCGGATACTCCCACGGTCCGCGATACTTCCGGGCCAACAACTTGCTCGCCTCTTCATCGCCGATGATGAGTTCCTTCTCGGCATCCCAGCGGATGCTCCGTCCAGCCTTCCATGAGAGCATGCCGAGCAGGGGCAGGCACGATGAACGGTGGGCGCTCTCGATGTCTGCCACCGGTTTGCGTTTTTGCTCGATGGCATCGATCAGATCCGCCCACAAGGCGCCGATGTTGTGGCCGTCACCTTGGGGCTCCTGAAGCTGGGAGTCGCCATGTGTGTTGGGTGTCTTGCCATCCGCAGGGTAGAAGGTCCATCCATCCTTCCAGCCGATGTGCAGCGTTCCCTTCTCACCGTAGAAGTAGCAGCCCACATTGTGATGTTCAGGACCGTTTCCAGCGAAGCGGCGGTGTTCCCACACGGCAGTGAAGTTTTCGAACTCGAACGTGGCTACCTGGTGATCCGGTGTGTCGGTGGTCTGCTCCTTGTCATTCAGGATGGCGGGACCGGCGATGTCGCGTCCGCCGGTGCAGTACACCGTCTTGGGTCCCTTCTCGCCGCTCCACCAGAGCACCTGGTCCAGCCAATGCACGCCCCAGTCGGCCATGGTGCCATTGGCAAAGTCCAGGAAACCGCGCCAGCCGCCGGGGTGGATCTTGCTGCAAAAGGGGCGGAGGTTGGAAGGGCCGCAGTACAGATCCCAGTTCATGCCCTTGGGCGGCTGGACGTTGGCCTTGGGGGCTTCCGGACCGCCTCTGCTGTGGGCGAAGCAGCGCACCATGCCCACCTTGCCCACGGCACCGCTCTTCAGGAAATTCATGGCCTCCACGTGATGCGGCCCGATGCGGCGATGCAGGCCCACCTGCACGAGCACTCCGGAGTCTTTGGCCGCATGCACCATCGCCTTGCTTTCGTTCACGGTGTGTCCGGTGGGCTTTTCCACCAGTACATGGGCGCCCGCCTTCACCGCAGCGATGGTCTGCAGCGCATGCCAGTGATCCGGCGTTGCGATGATCACGATCTCCGGCTTCTCCTTCTCCAGCATCTCGCGGTAGTCCTCGTACTTCTTCGGCGTCTCGCCGTTCTCGGCATTGACGTCGTTCACCGCATTCTCCGCCACGTTGTCATCCGCATCGCACACGGCGCACACAGTGACGCGACCGGAGGCGATGGCTTCGCGCAGGATGTTCATGCCCCACCAGCCGGATCCGATGAGCGCCGTGCGGTATTTCTTCCCAGACTTCTGCGCCAGGATGGGCACGGCGGAGAAGGCACTGGCCGCAGTGACAGCGGCGGTCGTCAGGAAGTGGCGGCGTTGCATGGGCGTGAGAATGGCAGGCGGATCGTGGAGAGGGAGAAATCGTGACGGAGTGGCGGATTCAGTCAAGAATCTTCCTGATGCGCCAGCGAATCGGCGAGGTTACCTTGGACGCCGCAGCACATGGAGACCGCCGAATTGATAGAACCAGGATTCACAGTGGCCGATGCCAATAGGCCGGACCTGACCACTACCGAGGGAAACCTGCGGATTCATTTCACCCAATGGAACGACGAGCCCACCCAGGTGTTGTTCGTGGATGCCATCGCTCATCGCTGGGGGGAGATCAATTGGGATGGTGAGTTGGAAGGGGAACACTTTGATGGTACCCACATCATCCATCAGTCGAAGTGGATGCAATCGCTTTTCGATTGCCGCGAGTGTGCCCCTGAGGCGGGGTACAAACACTACAGGCTTAATTTCAATGCGGCGGGGTCTCTTGAGGTTATTGCCCGAGAAGTGACTGTGGAGATCGGTGGCGACGGGACGACGGAATACTCTCCCGGCTAGCGCGAAAATGGCGGGTTGGGAAACCCGCCATCCGCTGTCCGGTCAGGAGACCCGACTTCCTGGAAACTTTTGCGTCCTTTGCGTTCTTTTGCGGCTATTCCCAACCGCATTGCTGGCCGACGACGCTCAGCTTTCTGGATTCACCGGATACCCCTTCTCCTCCCACCATTCCTCAAGTTCATCCGCGCCGAAGTCGGCCAGGATCTCACCGTCCACGTCGATGCTCGGGGCCTTGGTCTGGCCGGTGAGTTCGCGCATTTCTTCGCGGGCTTCCTGATCGGCAGAGACGTTCAGTGTCGTGTATTCGATGCCGTGGTCGTCGAGCCACTCCATCGCTTCATCGCACCAGGGGCAACCGGACTTTACAAACAAGCGGACATTCATGGGGGTTATTTGAGATTTGGATTTTTTTGGGGGTGAATTTTTGGGGAGTGAGACAGGCAATGAAGCGCTGGGGTTCAGCGCTTCCTCATTCCTGCGCTCAATGCAATTTATTTTGTCCGCAGATCGACACACACAACACTGCCTGAGGCATTCCGGCCGTACAGCAATCCGTTGGCGAGCACGGGTACGGTCCAGCATTTGGGGTCGAGCACCTGGCCACGTGAGAGTGGCTCGAATGCCTTCGGAGAGGCCTTGGCGACGACGAGTTCACCGGATTCGCACAGGAGGATCAGCTTGTCACCGGCGGCGATTACTGCTCCGGCCCCGGCGCTTTTCTCTTCCCAGAGCTGCCTGCCTGTCGCCAGCTCAATGCACTTCAGGCTGGCACCGCGATCTTCATTGCCATCGATGCCGTAGAGGTGGCCATCGATGAGGATGGAGGCGTTCATCTGATTGCGCATCACGCGGTTCTGCCACACCACCTGCGGTTCACTTCCGCCGAGCTTGAGCAGGGCCGCGCCCTTGTTGTAGCCGGAGGAAATGAAGGCATGACCCTCATGGATGACGGGGTCAGCAGCATTCACGCCGTAGCTCGTGGTCCACTTGTGCTCCCACACTTTCGCACCTGTCTTGGGATCGATGGCCACGTAGGCGCGTCCCGAGCCGAAGGTGAGCAGCGTCTTCCCATCCTGCTGGTAGGGCAGGGGAGTGGAGTAGCCGGCGTTTTCGTCCGGGGATTTCCACACAACCTTGCCGGAGGCCTTGTCCAGGGCCACGCCGTGCTCGCCGACATTCAGCACCACGAGATTTTCCCAAATCAGCGGAGCTCCGGTGTAGCCCCAGTCAGGGAGGCGGAGTCCGGTTTCCTGCTGGATGTTTTTCTGCCACACGATTTTTCCCGTGGCTGCGTCGAAGCAGAACATGTCCCCCCAGCGGCTGAGGTGATACAGCTTTCCATCTGCGAGAGTAGGGGTGCCGGTGGTGCCGCCCTGGAAGAACTTGTCCCCAAGCTCCGCGGGGTAGGTGTGTTTCCACACTTCCTTTCCGGTCACTGCGTCGAAGCAGAAGACAGTGTCCTTTCCATCCGCATGGCCCGTAGTGTAGACCTTTCCGTCCGCGACGACGAAGGACGAATAGCCCAGGCCCACGGATGCCTTCCACAGAATCTTGGGGGAATCCTTCCAGTCGACCTTCCAGTCGGTTTCCTTGGAGATGCCGTTTCTGTCCGGCCCGCGCCATTGGGGCCAGTCTGCCCCCATCACGCTGGCGAGGGGTAGGAAACAGAGAAGAGCGAAGTGTCTCATGGTACGCAGGATGGGTAGTGGCAGGTGGTGAGTGGTGGGCAGGGAATCAAACGGTGGAGCGGGCGTTCCGTAGGGACGCCCGCTCCACAGTAGGTGAGTGATGGTGGGTCACTGGCCGCGGCGAAGCAGCCAAAAGCTATTTCGCCTGCACCACCTTGCACAGATGCGTCTTTGTGCGCACGAAAATGGCACCATCCGCCACTGCAGGCGAGGCAGTGACGGGAGACTCGAACTTGCTGGAGGCAATCACCTTGAACTCCGGTGCGGCGGCAACCACGGTGACGTCTCCTGTGTCGCTGATGAAATAGATGCGGTCCTTGGTGGCAATGGGCGAGGCGACGAACTTGCCTGGCGAGATGCGCTCGCTCCACACGTCCTCACCGGTCTTGGGATCGGCGCAGGTACCCACGGCGGCTCCGGTGGCCTGGAAGATGTGGCCATTCAGGAGGATGGGACTGGAGAGCACGGCATTGCGCTTGGCGCGGTCCCAGAGGATGCGTGGCGTCTCGGTGAGATCTCCTTTGGCGTCCTTGTCCAGCTTCAGCGCGGTGAGATGGGAGCGCTCGGAACCAGTGTTGATGTACACGATGTTGCCATCCACCACGGGGCGGGCTGAGGCGTTGAACTCGGTGTGACGGATGGTCCAGATTTCTTTGCCCGTCTTGGCGTCATAGCCGAACGCGGCGCGGGAACCCACGGAGATGACCTGCCACTGCCCGTCCACATTCATCAGGGTCGGGGTGCCGTAGGCCTTGCGCAGATCGCCGTCGCGGGTGGGTTTGCCTTCCTTGTCGAGGTCGCCGTAGTCGGTGGTACGGTTGGTCGTCCACACGGTCTTGCCCGTGTCCTTCTCCAGCGCGGTGACAAATTGTTTGTCGATGCCGTCAAAGGTGAGGATCAGGAGATTCTCAAACAGCACCGGCGTGGAGCCCGGACCGCGGAAGTGACGCACATTGATGTCACGGCGCTGCCAGATGACCTTGGCCGTCTTGGGGTCCAGCTTCGCGGTGCCATACGTGCCGAAGTGGACGTACACACCGGTCTCATCCATGGTGGGCGAGGGTGCGGCGTAGTTGTTCACCGGATTGCCCAGTTCTTCCGGCGCTTCGTTTTCGAAAAGAAGCTTGTGGTGGACAATCTTTCCGTCATGCCGGTTGATGGCATAGACGTACATCTTGTGGCCATCTGTGGTGGCGGAGGTGAACCAGACCAGATCCCCACCGATGATGGGGGAGCAGTGGCCTTCATTCTCGATGGGCGTCTTCCACGCAATGCCCTTGCCGCTCGCTTCGTCCCACTCCAGCGGCAGCTTTGCCCATTCGGACTCCGGAATCTTCCCGTCGCGCGTGGGTCCCTGGCGGTCCGGCCAGAAGAGGGGGGTGGTCGCTGGCTCTGCGAGCAGCGTGCCGCAACTGAGCAGGGTGGTGAGGAGCGCGGGCAGTTTCATGCAGGGTAGGAGAGCACAAAAAAACGCACGGCAAAACGAATGTCTTGCCGTGCGGGATAAATGGTTTCGAAGCGACCTTATTATTTACTCTGCCGCAAGGTACTTCTCCACGAGTTCCTCGAGCTTGCCCCGTGCGTTGGTGCTCACCACCATGCCCTTCTTGTCCACCAGCCACATCGCGGGAATGCTGTTGATCCCATATTTGGTGGAAATGTCGTTTTTCCAACCCTTGCCATCGAAATACTGGGGCCATGCCATGCCCTTGTCCTTCACAAAAGCCTCCAGCTTGGCCTTGTCCTGATCGAGCGAAATGCCCACGATCTCGAAGCCCTTGGGATGCAGCTTTTCATAGGCCTTCAGCACGTTCGGCATTTCCGCCACACACGGGCCACACCACACGGCCCAGAAGTCGATGAGCACCACCTTGCCTCGCATCTTGGAGAGATCGATTTCACGGCCATCCACGGCGGTGAATTTCAGATCCAGGGGTTTGTCTTTGATGCCTGCGAGCGCGGTGATGGATTTGAGCTTCTGCTCAAACATCGGGGCAAACTTGCTCTGGGGATTTGCCTTGAGATAGGCCTCGGCGTCCTTGGCCCAGGCCGTTTCGCCGCCGGGCGATTCGTCCAGGTTCTGGACCCTGTTGACCAGCTTCATGCCCGTGGCATTTGCCTTCATCTCGGCGGAGGCGTCGGGCGCGTTGAGAATTTCGTCGGCCAGCTTGTCCGCAGAGGGAGCATCTTTCTGGCCCACGAAGTCGCGGGCGCGTGAGATTTCCAGCTCGAAGTACTTGGCTTCCCAGCGTCGGGCATCGGTCGGTGCCTTCTCGCTAAACGCCTTGGCTGCGGCGTCGTATTCGGCGAGTCCCTTCTTCAGCATCTCCACCGCCTCCTCCCGGGACTTGGGGCGTGTCTCCGGCTGCTTGATGCTCTTCATGGCCGCTTCTACTTTTTTCCAGCTTTCGTCGGCAGCGGCGTCGGCGAAAATTTGAGGGACGGCCAGGGCATAGGCAGCGGCCAGGAGGGTCAGGATGCGGGCTTGCATGGGGACAAGGTACAGGCAGCTTCCGAAGCACGGCAAGCATATCTCCCGGGCGGCGGGTGAATTCCTCCTGAAGAAAGCGCACGGCGGGAGCGTTAGCAGCCTTCTGTCATGTCCACCTTCTCCTCTTTCTCTCTTTTGGCCGTCATTGGCATGGGCTTCATCACGCTGTCACCTGCGCACCTCTGTGCTGAACTGACGGATGAGCAAAAGAAGGTGCCTCTGGAGGTGGATACGAAGGATGCATCGCTGGCCAAAGTGGTGCTGCTGGCAGGCACTCCCAGCAATAAACCCGGACAGCACGAGTATTTCGCCGGCTGCGCTCTCATGCTGGACTGGCTGAAGCAACAACCCGGTGTGTGGCCCGTGATGGTGGCGGAGGGCTGGCCGAAGGATGAGTCGATTCTCAAGGGCGCCAAATCCGTGGTCTGCTACATGGATGGGGGTGACAAGTTTGCCTTGTTGGAGCCTGCTCGCTGGCAGCGCATTTCCCAGCTCATGGATGAAGGCGCCGGGCTCATCATGCTGCACCAGGCGGTGGAGGTGCCTGAAGCTCAGGCGGCTCAGTTCAAGTCCTGGATGGGGGGTGTCTGGCAGAAGGACATTGGCAATCGTGGTCATTGGGACATGAGCTTTGATAGCATCCCGCAACATGACACCACGCGCGGGGTGAAGCCCTTTGCCGCACCGAAGGACGGATGGCTCTTCAACTTGCACTTCGCGGACAGGGGCGTGACGCCACTCCTCACCGGTCAGGTACCGGACAAATCCCGCACCACGGAAGATGCGAAGTCACACGCTGGTCGCGCCGAAGTCATCGCCTGGGCCTATGAACGCGCCAATGGCGGGCGCAGCGTGGGATTCACCGGATGTGACCTGCACTCCGCGTGGGGCATCGAGAGCCAGCGGCGCTTCATGGTGAATTCGATTCTCTGGGCATCGAAACTTCCCGTGCCGGACGCAGGCACCACGGTGCCAGCCTGCAGCGATGACGATTTGAAGAAGAACTGGGATCGCAAGGCTCTCATCCTCCGCGGCAAGCCCGCGCAGCCAGCCGCAACTTCACCTACTGCCAGCACCACCGGAAACTCCCAATGAACAAAAAGGCACTGTCACTGACGTTCTGCACCCTTCTCAGTCTTACAGCACCCGCGGTGTGGAGTGCAGAAACCGAAATCGTCGATGCCCTCAGGACGGGTCAATTCAATGTGAAAGTGGTTGGTGACCACGCCACGGAGATCGGCTGGGGGAAGGGAGAATGGACGCCCGAATTGTGGAACAAGCTTCCGGAGTTGCCGGAAATGTCGCTGGTGCGTGGCACGGCGAAGTTTGCCGATGCCAAGGCGCTGGAGGTGCTCACGAAGCTGCCAAAACTCCATACGGTCTATTTCAACGCCACGATCTTCGATGACTCGGGCTTTGCCGTGCTCGCGAAGTGCAAAGAACTGCAGAGCATCTCGCTGGATCACAACTTCATCATCAGTGGCAGCGGAGCGGGCGCGCTCAAGGATTTGCCGAAGCTGAAGTCGCTGCGTTTCGGCGGCTGCACGAAGATGACCAGCGAAGCGGCAAAAGCTTGCGCACAGCTTACCCAGTTGGAGTCCCTTCAGTTCTTCCACATGGGGGCCAGTGATGAAGACGTGGCCACGCTCCTGCCACTCGCTGGAAATCTGAAAGCCTTCGTGGTTGCCTCGCAATTCAACGGTGAGTTGAGCGGAGCTGCTTTGGAGCACCTGGCGAAGTTTAAGAATCTGGAGTCGCTCAAGTTTGGCGAAGTCGTGGTAAGCTATGATGGTGGACTGAAGCATCTGGCTACACTAAAGAACCTCAAGAAACTGGAGCTCGACAAGGTCGGCGCCAGCGAGGAGGACATCAACAAGCTGAAGGCGGCGCTGCCCGGCTGCGAGATCAAGTGGACCCCGCCATCTGCCCAAGAAGCGGAACGCTATCAGAAGAGTCTCGCCAAGCTGCGTGGAAATTCTTAAGCTACGATTCCTTCATTTTCACGAATCCCATGAAACGTTCTGCATTCCTTTCTCTCCTTCTGGCCATCGGGCTGTGCGGTTTTTCGCACGCCCAGGCTCCGTCCAAGCCCACCACCGGTCTGCAACTTTACAGCTTGCGCAGCCAGACCGCCCTGCGTGGCGTGCCGTGGGTGCTGGATAAGGTGAAGGAGTTTGGCATCACCGAACTTGAACTCGCTGGCACGGGCAACCTCACACCGGAGCAGTTCAAAGCAGAGGTGGACAAGCGCGGCCTCAAGGCCGTGAGCAGCCACTTCCCCTACGGACGCTACAAGAATGATCTCGCCAATGTGGTGAAGGATGCAAAGGCGCTCGGCATCAAATTCGCCGGCTGCGCCTGGATTGATCACAAGGATGCCTTTGATGAAGCCGAATGCCGCGATGCCATTGCGGTGTTCAACAAGGCCGGTGAGGCGCTCGCGAAGGAGGGCATCACCTTCTTCTACCATGCGCATGGTTATGAGTTCCATCCACACGGAAGCGGTACCCTGCTGGATCTCCTCATCACCGAGACGAAGCCGGAGTACGTGAGCTATCAGATGGACGTGCTGTGGATTGTCTTCCCTGGTCACGATCCGGTGAAGCTCCTCGAGAAATACGGCAACCGCTGGAAGCTGATGCACCTCAAGGACCTGAAGAAGAACGTGGCTACCGGCTCGCTCTCCGGCAAGACGGATGTGGAGAATGATGTGACGCTCGGAACCGGTCAAACGGACTGGCCTGCCGTGCTCGCTGCTGCGAAGAAGGTGGGTGTGCAGCATTACTTCATCGAGGACGAATCCTCCACGTCCATCGATCAGATTCCCCAGAGTCTGAAGTTCATGAAGACGCAGGGTTTTGAGTGATTGTAGAAGGCTTCTCCAGAAGCCTTTTTGCGGCCTGATTATCCCCTTGGCAGCCACGTCGTTCTGCGATGTGGCTGTTTACGTTTCAGACGTTTTGAAAGGCTTCTGGAGAAGCCTTCTACGTTGTTGCGCCAGCTGCCAGCGCCATCGCATCAATTTCAGTGACCACCGTGGCGAGCTGGCGATAGACCATCGCATCGTCCGGTGAGATGTTTGCGGGAGGCGCCGTCTTTTGCCACGAGTCTTTCGGTGAAGGTACACCCGACTCCAGGCTCTTTGCCAGCCCTTCCATCGTTTCTGTGATGCTGGTCACATAGGCGTGTGGAATGGCGAGCGGATCCCCTGCACGATGATTCAAATGCTGACCTAGCACGGTGATGGCGCGGGTGAGTCGCTGATTATAAGTCGTCAGTGCCGCGATCTGCTCAACGTCACCTCGTCGCTTCGAGGGTTCGCTGAGCAGGCGTTGCAAGGACGCCACAGCCTGGCTGTTCGCACGCTCGACCGTGCGCTTGGCCAGCACCGCGGCGCCTGTGAAGCGGTCCCCCTTCCCGAAGTGCTCGACCACTGATTCCAGATAGTTGCGATTCGCCCGTAGAGCAGCGGCCACGTAGCGCGGTGCCTGGGACTGCTCCCATTTCGGCCAGAGCAGGAAAGCGGCAGCGAGTGAGAGCATGCCACCGGCGAGTGTGGCGAGCAGCCGTTCCACAGTGAAGTCAAGATGCACGGGGATCATCGACTCCGTCATCAGCACGATCATGAGGGTGACGAAGAACACGGCATAGCCGTAGCGACGACGGACGAAGTACGCGAAGCAGAACGCCATGACCGACGCGCAGAGGATGAAACCGGCGGCAGGCATCTTCACCCAAAGAAGCAGGCTCCCCACGGTGCTGCCTGCGAGTGTGCCAAAGAGACGTTGACCCAGCTTCTGCCGGGTCGCGCCGTAGTCAGGCTGCAACACCACCAGCGCCGTGAAGGCAATCCAGTGCCCGCGCGGAATCTGGAACCACTGATGAATCGCCACCGCCACCATGAGCACCGCAGCGACGCGAAAGGTGTAGCGTACCAGCGTCCAGTCGAACTGGGCTGGAGGATTCACCCACGCGCCGAGTGAACGCATCGACATGCCGCTCAGGTCTGGCAGACGCAGCGCAAATCCGGATTGCGGCGTGCCGTGGTCGACGGTCTCCCGGAGCGTCAATTGCACTGTGGGTAGCAACTCGCTCACCATGGCAAGCATCTGTCTGGCCTGCAGCACTTCTTCATCTTGGAGTGCCAGCGATTGCAGTCGGGTATCGAGCACCTGGAGCAAGTCACCGGCGCGGCGGATGCGCACATCGAGTGCCATCAATTGCTCCGGCCGATGGGTGATGACGGTGAGTGCTCCAGAACGCAAGGCGCTCGCGAGGGACCGCAGTGCAGAATCAAAGCTGGGCCCAACGGACTTGAAGTCATCCCGCGAGCGCAGGGTCTCCATGGCCGTGTGGAGAGCCGTGGTACGGGTGGCCAGACGTGCGGCCAGTTGCGTCGTGTCATCCAGATGCGCGGCCAGACTCTCACTGCGCTGGCCCATGGTGGTCGCGATGACATGCAAGGTGCGGTCGACGGTGGCGCGCAGGGCCCCCTCTTTCTCGGGGACCTGCTGCACCGTGGGCTTGCCATCATCCGTTTCAGAGCGCATGGCCGTCACGAGATCTGAGGCCGCCACCCAAGTCTCTGCCACTGCATGCCGCACCGCATGTTGCGGACGGAAGAACCAGCCGGCCAGTTGCACCAGAATGCCGCCCAGCCCACCCAGGCACGTGGCTGCCATTAGGTGCCAGGCATGTGACCAGTCACCCGGCTCGGACATGGCCAGGAGAAAGAAGAGTCCGGACGCCAGGGCAAAGTTTGGCCCGTAGTCTCCGCTGAGGTACCTCCAGCACCCCGCGAGCATGGCCAGCACACCAATGGCCAGCACGGCGGTGATGAGGTGATTCCCTGCCATGGCGCCCGCCCATGCCGAGCAGGCAAGCACCGCCGTCAGCACGAGAAGAATCGCCGCCCGTGCGCGATAGTCACCTCGGACATCGAGCAGAGCCACATTCTGCGCGGCTGGCGCCGCCATGATCACTGCCCAGGGGTTCCCCGTCAGCAGGCAGAGAGACCAGGCCCCGGCCATCGCCAGCGAGCTGCGTAGCGCACGGGCGACATCTGTCGTGAGCATCGAGTGCTCAAAAACCTTCCCTGCCCTGGTCGAGTCGTGAGGTGAGGCCATGCTGCCTGCGCACTCTATAGCCAAACCAGTGGCATGGCAAAACGAGTGCGCAGGAGAGGATGCTTTCGACGAGGACTATTTGGCCGCCGAAGCCGCAGGCAGGGGCACCTGCGCATAAGTCTGCAGGTAGGCGACAAGGTCACGCTGCTGCTGCTCATTCAGCGTCAGGAGCAGGCCTTCCGGCATGAGGGACATGGGGAATTCCTCCTGCTTGGCAATCTCTGTGCGTTCCACCGTGGTTTCCTGGCCCACCATTTTCAGCGTAACGGTGCGCTGGGTCTTGGCGGCCACATTGCCGCTGAGGATGCGGCCATCCTTCAGGGTCATCACGGTCATGCGATAGTCCGCGGCAACCATGGCGCTGGGGTCCACGATGTTGTCCAGCAGGTAGCTCAGATCATGGCGACCGCTGCCGGTGAGGTCAGGGCCAATGTGATTCCCCTGGCCGTACAGTGTGTGGCAGGCGGCGCACACGTTGTTGAAGACAAGACGTCCCGCGTTCACGTCGGCTTTTGCCAGGGCATCCTTGGTAAGACGGGTCTTCAGGTCGGCGATGAGCTTCTTCTTGTCTTCGCTCGATTCACGCTGCTCGCCCCAGGCTTCAGCCAGTTTCTTGGTGAGGGCTTCATCGTTGAAGCCGCGAATCTGGCGGGCTTGCATGGCAGTGACGTCCGCACGCTCGATGCGGCCGGCGGCGAGGGCATTGAGCAGGGCGGCGGCGAATGCAGGACGCGACACAAGCGTGTCCAGCACGGCGGGACGTTCGGCGGGGTAGAACTTGCGATAGTTCTTCACCAGCAGTTCGCCGATGGCCGGGTCATCGAACGCGGCCAGGCCACGTGCGGCCACCGTGTTCAGACTGCGCACATCCAGCAGGGATTCGCAGGTCTTCCGGAGATCCGCATCCTTGGCATCGATGAGTGTCTTCAGCGCGGCCATGCGGGCGTTCACATCAGCATTGCCATCCTTCACGATGCGCTTCACTTCGTCGAGGGCGCGTCCATCGCCGAAGAGGACGTTCAGGTCACGCAGCTTTTGGTCGAATGTGTCGCACTTCAGTGAGGCAACTCTGGCAGAGAACTTATCCCACGCCTCTGGTTTTTGTGCCTTGCGCCAGCCAGTGAATCCCGTGGTGAGGCCGCGCAGAATGGCATCGGTGGTGTCGAGCATGTTGCGTCCCTCCTGGTCTTTGGCAAATACCAGCAGCGTGTTGAGCGCCGCAGGATTGGTTTCCATGTCCTCAGCAGTGCGGCGGGCGATGAGTTCGGTGACCAGCGGGATGCGGCATCCCTTGGCGAGATTCACCAGATCCGTGGCAGGCAGGTCACGAATGCCAAACCAGTACATGAGCGGCAGGTTGTGGTCTTTGGCGTCCTCTCCATAAGCGACGAGGGCGCTGGCAAGCTTCAGCTTCTGGGCATCATTCCACACCGAGAGCGTTTCGGCCCAGGCCAGGCGCTGGCGGGGAGTGGATGCCGCAATGTGGGTGACGGCTGTGTCGGCGAGCTCTTCGAAATACTTCTCCATGTTCGCCTTGTCCTTCTCAGAAGCATTTGGAGGCATCGCGCCTGCCATCTTCTTGTTGTAGGTGTAGACCAAGTGGATGGCCGAGGATTTCAGCGCATCGTCCTTGGAGGCGAGCCATTGATCCAGGTGGGACTTTAGGTCTGCCATCGTGGCACTCATCACTTCCTTGGAGGAGGCGTCGAAGATGTAGCCTGCAGTCCACACGGAGCGGAGTTTCGTGCGCGTATCTGACGCGCCATCGTGCATGGCCAGCAATTGCTTGATGGTCGCAGTGAGGTTGCCTCCCTTGATGGCGCGCTCACGGAGTTCCCACCGTGCCATGCGCACCAGCCACTCATTGTCGCTGAGCTGGAGCTTCACGAGTTCTTCATCGCTGAGCTTCGTGAGGTCCGCTTCCTTGGGCTTCACGGCATCGCCGTAGGTGATCTTGTAGATGCGACCGGAGTTGCGATGCACGCCGTCGTTCTCATGGCATTCACCGATGTCGCTCCAGTCGAGCATGTACACGCCACCATCCGGCCCGTATTGAATTTCGATGCCGCGGAACCAAGGGTCGGCGGTCTTGAACATGTCTGGCTCATGCTTGGCCACATAGCCGCTGCCCTGCTTTTCGATGCGCTCCACATTGGCGCGGCGTCCGTGAAGATTCAGGGTGAAAACTTTTCCGCGGTACTCCTTGGGCCAGTTCGTGCCCTGGTAGATCATCATGCCTACGTGGGCGTGACCACCGCCGAGCTCGTCGTGTTTGTTGCCGGAGGCGTTGCGTGAGTCTGTCCAGCTCTTGCCCGTGTCCCAGTGGTAGTGATCCGCGTGCTGGTCGATGAGGCCATACACATGCTCATAGGGAGGCTCACCGTGCATGCGCTTCAGGAACGCGCCGCGCATGCCGTGCCAGAAATGGCCGATGACCGTGTTGATGAAAAACATTTCGCCATTCTCATCCCAATCCATGCCCCAGGGATTCGTGGTGCCATGGCAGTAGGGTTCGTAGATTTTGCGCACAGGATGGTAGCGCCAGATGCCGCCGGCGGTGGGGAGACGATTCTCCTTCGGGGTGCCGGGAACATCGATCCACGAGGTGCTGCTGATGCCAATACGGCCATACAGCCAGCCATCGGGACCCCACTTCAGGCCGTTGGCGAAGGTGTGGCGGCTGTCGGCCTTCGTCTCGAATCCATCCAGCAGCACCTGCGGTGGGCCGTCCGGCACATCATCGCCATCCTTGTCAGGAATCCAGAGCAGGTGGGGAGGGCACATGGCATACACACCACCATAGCCGCGCTCGATGCTGGTGAGCATCTGGGCTTCGTCCCAGAAGATCTTGCGCTCGTCATAGCGGCCGTCGTTGTTCTTGTCTTCGAAGATGAGGATGCGGTCCCGCAGCTTCATGTCGAAGCGCTCCTTGCTGTCGGAGTAGGTGTAGTTCTCCGCAATCCACAGGCGTCCCTTCTGGTCCCATGTCATGGCGATGGGCTGCATCACATCCGGCTCCGCAGCGAACACCGTGGCCTTGAACCCGGGCGGAAGCTGCATCTTCGAGAGCGACTCCTCCGCCTTGGCATACGGGATGGTCATTGCCTGGTTGTCCGTGGGCGTGGGGAAGTCCGCCCGTAAGGTAGGGGCGGCGCAGGAGAGGGCGAGGGCGGCAGCAGTGGAGATGCCGGGGAGAGCTGAGCGTCGGAGCATTATGAGAAGAACGGGTGGTGCGGAGAAACTTTCGGGGTCTTCGCAAGAAAACCCCCGGGGCGCAAGAGGGGAAACCTGCTCGTCCCGCCGGTGATGCGGGCCGGCAAAAAATGAGCCAATCACTTCAACGGTAGCGCGGCATTGGCCTGCCAGGCCATCACATACGCAGTGATGTAGAGTCCGAGGACGAACGCTGCGGTGATCCACTTCCCCAAAGAAGAGCCCTTCTTCAGAATCGGCGCCTCAGCAGCGTTGTATTCGCGGAAATCATCCTGCTGGGAGAGGTAATTCCAATCGGACGTGTGGATCGCCTGGCGTATTTTTGCTTCGAAGTCGTTCAACTTGTCCACGATGCGCTCGTATCCGTGCTTCGATTTGAAGTCGATATCGCTGCAATGTGGACCACTCCCAAATTCCATCTTGAGATTGGTCATCGAGTAAAAGCCGTTCACGTATTCTGCGGTGCCCTTCAATTTCGTCAGCGTCCAGAGAGGCCAGAAAGAGACTTCATTGCCCTCGGTCTTGATGATGTAGAGCGGCGTGATTACCAGCCAGTCCTTCAGTTTGGAAGTGAAGAGCTTCCAGGTGCTGAGAACGATGCCAATCTGAATCAGGGCTGCGACCAGCGTCACCACACCCAGCCAAAATTCGGTAGAACCCTTCCACCGGGCGTTGAATCCATACCCCACCACGTACACCATGGGGAGCAGGGCAATGAAGCACAGGACCACCCTTGAGCCGGACAAACTCGTGTCGATGGCAAATTGCCCGCTCCGGTTGGCGTCCAGGCGCTTGAGGAGACGTTCTTGTACTGGCGGAGGCAAGGCGTGATAGTGGGCATGACCAGCCTCCAGCCGGCCGAGCTTGGCGGCCTCCGCAGCCGGGGGCTGGATGCTGCCCAATCTGCTTTGGTGGGGTGGATATTCTCGGTTGGAATCCATGAAATTGTCTCCAGAATACTAGTTGTCGTCCTGCCTCTGAACGGCGGCGACTATGAACAAAGAATGGAGTAAATCAATGCTCGCCACAGCCGCTGTAGGTTGACGTTGCCTGTATCTTTGGCCCCCCCGAAATCATGACTCCTGTCCAGCACCTCAATGCCCTCCTGGCCCGCCCGGAGCCGCTGCTGGCCCTTGCCCCCATGCAGGACGTGACGGACCTGCCTTTTTGGCGGCTCATGACGGCCTACGGCGGTGCGGACGTGTACTACACGGAGTACTTCCGCGTCCACGCCGACTCCAAGCTGGAGAAGGGCATCGTGCCCTCCATCGCGGAGAATCCCACCGGCATGCCTGCCGTGGCGCAAATGATTGGGAATGACATTCCCTCCCTCGTACGCACGGCAAAAGAGCTCCAGCAGTACCCCATCGCCGCCGTGGACCTGAATCTCGGCTGCCCGGCACCCGTGGTGTACAAGAAGTGCGCCGGCGGCGGCCTGCTGCGCGAGCCGGAACGCATTGATGCCATCCTCGGCGCCCTGCGCGATGCCGTGCAGGTGAAGTTCACCGTGAAGACCCGCATCGGCTTTGATGACAATGCCGTCTTCGACCGTCTCCTGCCCATCTTCGCGAAGCACTCCATCGACCTCCTCACCGTCCACGGTCGCACCGTGCTGGAGATGTATCGCAGTGACGTGCATTACGACTTCATCGCCCGCGCCGTGCAGGCGATGTCCTGCCCGGTGCTGGCGAATGGCAATGTCTCCTCCGCGAAGAAGGCGGAGCAGATCTTGCAAGAGACCGGCGCGCGTGGCCTCATGATTGGCCGTGGAGCGATTCGCAATCCGTGGATGTTCCAGCAGATCCGGCAGCATCAGCACGGCGAGCCCATCCTGCTGCCTCGTGGCCGCGACGTCCTCGCGTACATCCACGCCCTCTACGATGCCGTCACCTCACCTGAAGTGCCTGAAACCTTGCAGGTGCAGAAGATGAAGAAGTACCTCAACTTCCTCGGTCTCGGCGTGGAGCCTAGCGGCGCCTTCCTGCATGCGATGCGTCGCGTGAAGACCAAGGCCGAACTCTTCGCCCTGTGTGCTGAGCATCTGGATCACGGGGATGAGATGTCACTGGAACCTTTCGAGCTGGACTTGCAGGCGAAGGACGTGCTGGCGGGGGTGCACCAATAGCGGTCGTCACGCGAGCGTAAAAAAACCGGTCTGCGTGCAGACCGGTTTTCGAAAAGGAATGTTGGAACGAACTTAGTTCGCGCGGCCCAGGTAGCTGCCGTCTTCGGTCTTCACGCTGATCTTGTCGCCGCGATTGATGAAGAGGGGGACCTGCACGTCGAGACCGGTTTCCATGGTGGCGGTCTTGTAGACGTTGTTGGCGGAGTCGCCACGCACGCCTTCGGGAGCCTCGGTCACTTCCATCACGATGGACGGGGGAAGTTCAATGCCGGCCACGACTTCGTCCGCAAAAACGATGAGGTACTTCTGGCCTTCGATGAGGTACTTCTTCACGTCCTTCACCTTGTCGTCGCCCAAGAGTACGTCTTCGAAGGTCTCGGGGTGCATGAAGTGGTAGCCGTCGCCGTCCTTGTAGCTGTACTCGTGGGAGTCACGGTTCAGGTTCACCGACTCCATGGACTCGTTGGAGGTCATGCGCAGGTTGTACACCTTGCCGATGGTGATGCTGCGGATGGACATCTGGACGTACGAAGCCATGCGCGGAGGCGTCTTGAGTTCGTAGTCGGAGACGACGCAAATGTCGTTGTTGTGACGAACAGCGTGACCTTTGCGGAGATTGATGACGGGGACGGAAGCCATGGGAGGGCGGTACTTAGAGAGGAATGGGGCAATTGCAACTAGGGAAAGGAGGCGGGGGAGGTGGATTGCCGCGGGCGGGTGGGGGCAAGTGTACAGTGTTCAGTGTTCAGTTTTCAGGATGAGGGGGGTACGGAAACTTAAACGATGCGGAGTCGGTTCCTGAAAACGACGTCTTTTTCACGGCTTCTTCGCCAGATCGGCCACCGGCAGCTTGCAAAACGCCTGCCACATCTCCTCGCACTTCTCCTTGGCTGCCACCCCCTCATGGACCCAGAGAGCCCAACGCCCTCGGAGTGGGGTGGTGTCATTCACGGTCAGAGCACCATTGCGAGAGAAGCAGGCGCACATCCAGCCGTCCTTGCGCACGTGGAAGTCAGTGGGGTTGTAGGGATTCTGCGGGTGGTTGAAGAGAGTGATGCCGGCGAAGCCTTTTTCGTCGTTCGTCAGGCGACCGCTGTAGTCGCACCAGCGTGCGGGTTTCTCATGGATCTGCTCCTCATTAATCTGGCCCTCGGAGTTCAGGATGCGCCCGCCGCCATCGGCCGTGCCGAGCTGTTTTGCCATGCGCACACCCACCAGGCCGAAGTTGTTCTGGTCAAAGGTGGTCGTCTTGCCCTTCGGCGCGGTGAATTCGCTGTCGATGATGAGCAGCCATGAGGTGGCATCCGGCAGCAGCTTCAGTTCCGTATGGCGCTTCTCGAGAAGAAGGATGCGCTGGTCGCGCTCAGAGACCCAGTGATTCAGGGTCATCATGGAGGCGGAGTCCTCACCGTCCCAGTACCCCAGCACGTTCTTCACACGGATGCTGCCGTATTCGTTCTTCCCGCCATTGTCCTTTTCATCTGACCAGAAGCTCACGCCATCCACCGAGTTGTGTGTCATCCACACACCGTAGTGGTGGCGGTGCCCATGCGGATCATGCGGATGCCCCATGCGCACCAGGGAGGGCGCCATGGTCGTTTGAATGGGGTACCAGAACGGTCTCTTCGCCTCCGGGTCGAAGTGGAAGCGTGTCAGTTCCTTTCCATCCAACTGGAAGCTCGCCTGATGGTCCGGCAGCGGCAGCACCTGCAGGCGTGGCACCGGCTTGGTGTTGGGAATGGTGGAAGTGTCTTGAGAAAATGCGGGGAATGCGAGGGCTGAGCAGCAGAGCAGGGCGAGAGGAAGCGTGCGCATGGGAAGCCGTGAGGAAGGTTCCCGATACAGGACGCAGTCCGGGACAAGAATCCTTCATCAACGAGCAGCGCCCAGGTCGATCACTTCCGGAGCACATTCGGATCAAAGAGACGTCCCAGCTGCAGGTAGATCCCTACATCCCCACCTTCCGCGACACCGGCGCCTAGATAGAGCCCACCGAAGACAGTATCTGCTCCCAGGAAGATGCTGCCCGCAAGGGTGCCCTCTTCCAGGTCGAATCCGCGACCTGGTCCCCACACCTCACCATACTCTGCGGAGAATCCTGCATAGATGCCACGGCCTGTGGAGGGATTCAGATCCATGACTTTGCGATAGTAGACCAACTCTGCGACCGCATAGCTCTCCCCAAACAACACACCCGGCGCCAGTCCGGAGAGGTTCAGGAAGCCACCCAGCGATCCTTGATCGTAGAGCGGCACGTCGTCACCATCGAGCTTCACTGAGCCACTGATACGCGGCACGATGGTGTTTTTCCCGAAGGTTAGTGGCTTGTAGACCTGTCCGTACAGCCTGGTGTAATCCGCCACATCCCCCAACTCCCGACGTGAGGCCGCGACGGATACCTGACCGTAGAACCCCTGCGTAGCGAAATTGGGAGAGTCCAGGGTATCCACCGAGAGATCTGCGTGAAGCCATCCTCGGTCGCCTTGGGTGGGCACATCATCAGGTACACCGAGTCGTCGATGAATCTCACTCGATCCGCCGGCATAGCCCACACGGAACTCACCCGCCTGCCACAGGCGCATTCCCACATCCACGCCGCCGATGTAGTCCTTCTGGCGGAAGCGCATGGGGTCATCATCCTCGCTTCGCGCATCAATGAAGGAGCTGGATGCAAGTCCATGTACGGCCACAAAGAATCGACGCTCGGGATCCAACGGCTGGTACCATTCGCTGCGGATTTGGGTGGTTGTTCCCAGGCTCAGGTAGTTCACCCATTCTGCTCCCCAGCGATTCAGGTCCGTCATGCGATGAGCGAGCAGCAGGTTGTAGTCGCCTTCGTCCGTGGAGCTGTAGCCAAAATCGAGCCCGAAATGAATCTGGTGCCGGCCGGCTCTCGGTTCACGCGCTGTGATTAAGAGCCCGCGGCTGCCACCTTCCTCAATCACCTCATAGTCGCCGACGTCGTATTGGTGAAACTCCCCGAGGTCCGCGACGATGTCCTGCATGTGAATCCTCGCGTCCTCATCATTCAGGAGGAAGTTGAAAGGGCGCCTTACCGGGTGATTGGTCACACGACCGTCCGGAGTGCGCACTTTGACGAAGTCGACCATCACCGCCTCCTCACGGGCGAGTCTTTGCCGGGAGAGGTAGCGCTCGTAGGCTTCAGGTGTCAGGGAGAGGCGGGAAAGCTTCTCCCGGGATTTCATGGTTTCCGCGTAGCCGACGGCAATGCCCTCCACGCCTTTCGCGAAATCCATCGCCGAGATGTCCGGCACAATCGTGCGCAGCAGCACATCGTCTGGCTTGAGGAGTTTCTTCTCCAGGTCCATCTGGTTGTTCAGCAGGATGGACACCACCTGCAGGGCCATGTTGTCGGCGGTATCCAGTTGATCCGCTTTCTTGAGCGCCTCGGTAGCATCCACGGCGATGATTACATCCGCGCCCATGTCTTGCGCGGTGCTGATGGGCAGGTTGCTGGCGGAGCCGCCGTCTGCCAGGAGTTTGCCATCACGTTCCACCGGGAGGAAGATGGCCGGAATGGACATGCTTGCGCGGATGCATTGCACCAGGTCGCCTTCGCCCATCACGACCTTGTTACCTGTCTGGATGTCGGTGGCGATCGCGCGGAAGGGAATGGGCAGGTGATTGAAGTCGTGCACATCGCGGACCGGAACGGTGAGCTTGCGCAGGCTCGCCATGATGTTCCGTCCCGAAACGAAGGCGGCCGGAAGTTTCAGCGTGTTGTTTTTGATTTCGAACTCCACGCCCTGGTTGAGCGCAAAGCCACGATCCTTGGTGCGTAGAGATTCGCTCTCGCGTGGCAGGCTGTCCGAGAGAAGGTAGTGCCAGTCCGCTTCGCGAAACCAACGCTCAATCTCTTCGGGTGGCATGCCGCTGGCGTACAGTCCCCCTACGATTGAGCCCATGCTCGTGCCTGCGATGTAGTCGACCGGTACTCGCAGTTCCTCCAGGGCCTTGAGCACGCCGATGTGGGAGATGCCAAAGGCCGCGCCGCCGCTGAGCACCAGGCCCACTTTGGGGCGTGCGCTATCGCCCCCTTTCGCGACAGGCTCCTGTGCGGTCACAGGCTGCATGATCGTGGCCATCAAGAAGAACGCCGTGGTGAGAGCGGTGGTGTGTTTCATTGCTCCGTATTGCGTCCGATGATGGGAGGTTGCATGGAACGATGTAAAGAAGAAACGGGAGTCCGGTGATTTGGACTGCTGGAGCAAGCTCCAGCAGTCCAAGTTCGCCGCCATCTCAGGCAGCACGGCGATGATAAATGTCCCCGAGCCTTGAGCGATGCCTCACATCACCCGGTGCACGCTGTTTACTTTCCTCCTCACTTCACCTTGAACCGCGCATCATCCCACACAAAGGGCGCCTTCTCGCCGAGGTACACCTTGTAGATGTTGTAGTTCGTTTTCATCACCTCTTCGAGCATGCCCTTCCATGGGCGATCCGCCACGGAGATGACGCCGCTGTTGGAGCGCTCACCGTCGAAGCCGGAGAACCAGCGGCCGGTCACGGATTGATCCACCAGGGTGAACCACTCGATGCCCAACACGAAGCCCAGCGCTGCGCCTTGTTCCACGTAGTTCCGGTACGCAAGACCGCGCTCCTGCTGGCTGTTCACATCGCGCCCGCCCTCCAGGCCGCTGTCCTTTGGTGAAGACCAGAAAAATTCGCTGAGGAACATCGGCTTGCCACCGGTCCACTCGTAGATGCGCTTCAGGAAACCCGTGTCGAGGCCATACGTGTAGTAGTTGAAGGACATCACATCCACATACTTGCCCATCACGCGGCTGATCCATTCGTGCGAAATGGTGCCGGGCTGCAGGCGGCTGCCGATGATCATGTGATTGGGGTCATGCTTGCGGGTGTTCTCACACACCAGCTTCATGTACTCATCCAGGAAGACGCTGGCGAAGGCGATGGCATCTTGTTTTGCAGCATCCGTCTGCATCGCGAGCCCGACGTCGGTCAGTGCGCCAAACGAGGTCGCATTTGTGCCCCATGCGGTGTTGAAGGCGGCAATGTTCTTGTACTTCTCCTCCACCCACTGCACGAAGCGGAGCTTGCACGCATGGCTGCCGTTGAGCGTCGGCACTATGTGGGGTATCTGCTCATAGATGGGTTCGTTCACAATGTACCAGCCGATGATGAGCGGATCGTTGGCTTTGCCAGGCAGCACATTGGCCAGGTTCTTCTGCACCAATGCACGGGTCTTTTCATCAAAGGGATCAAAGGTCTCGTGGATGCCTGCGATGCGGGGAATGCCCTCCCAGAAATTCAGCGGGAGGTGAGAGACCGTGGGGAAGCTTGCTGCCTTGCGTGCCTGTTCACCACTCTCGGAAAATGCTCCCACCGAGGTGAAGCCCCACTTCCGCATGCGCTCGATCATCCGCGCGGTGTAGCTCTCGATGCCGTAGGGCTGGCCATACTTGCGGATCTGGTTCACCAAGTGGAACGAAACAATCGTGCCACCACTGTCCGGACGAAACACCGAGGCAAATTCACCCTGGGGCGAAGGCAGCCATTCGTAGGCGCTCTCGCGTCCTTTCACGAGGGTGTAGTCGTCATTGGGATTCACACCGCAGAGACCGAGGTGGAAGAAGGCGTTGCCTGCTGGATTCACGAGCACCCAGCGGTCTCCCTTCTTCTCCACATGGAAGAAACCGGTCCCTTTCAATCCGAGCTTCTCCTTGCTGCCCGGCAGGCCCCCGAAGGCATCACGCGCCGGAGGTTGCAGACCGTCGTAGTATTTTTTCTCCGCAGCGACATCCGCCTTCAACTCTTCCACGCTCTTCACCTTGTCGGCCCATTCCTCACGGGCACTCTGGCCAAAGGAATCCACCAGTGGCTTGGCCTTCGCGCCACCGGCGGGACCTGCATCCGTGATCGTAAGCGTCACCGTGTTCCTGCTGGCATCGTAGGGCGTCACCGACTTGAAATGGAAGATGGCCCAGTTCCATTCGCGATTGTCCGCGAGCTGCAGAAACGAGAACTCCGGTGTGGCGATGGTGAGCGTTTTGCCCTCGTAGTTCGTGATGTTCAGGGAAGGGGCATGTCCTTGGAAAAGATGCGGGGAGGCGGGCTTTGTCTTTGGAAAGTCGCCAGTCTTGTCTCCCATCTTCCACGAGCCGCCCTGGTTGTAGGCAATCGGGATCTGCATCTGGAAATCGAAGTGCTTCACATCCGACGGGATGCTGGACATCGTCATCGTCACCTGCCCGCCCTGGCCAACAGCCATCTCCACCTGCGCGCCATCCTCATACTTGATGGTCACCGATTTCCCAGCCGCCTTGCGTTCCACCAGCTTGTGCACCGGCTTCTGCTGCGCATCGGAGAACGTGGGATACTCCACGATGAACTTGCCGAGGCTTCCAGCATCCACTTCGAGGCCGTCGTGGACGAGGGATAGGTTGGCTGCATGAAGAGCCCACGCCGAGATAAGATATGCCGAGGCAAGAGTGAGAAAGTGCTTCACGGAAAAGGAAGGGTTGAAGGGAACTATCGGACGTGACGACCCTATCCGCCAAAACTTGCCTCCGTCACCCTGAATTCGCGGTCGAGTAGGACAGTAAGATTAAACGACGGAAATGGCTGGCACGGTTCGTAGACAAGCTCGTCGTTGCCCGAGGATACCAGCTTGATGATGGAGAGTTTCAGGAAGGGGAACATTTTGTCTATGTCTGCGGGCGCGATTTGGTAATGTTTAAAAAGCCGTCGAAAGATTTTTTTGCCTGTTGAGAGAATGGTCTGTTCAGAAGCAACGATGTCCTGTCCCCTGGATTCCGCCTGCCGTAGGTCCTTTGTCCATGAAGTGGCGTCATGGGATGGTGGATGGAATACTACACTAATCAGATCGTGGTGGTCCGTTGCCCATTCGGCGGAGTAGTTGAAGGAGTGAAATCCGGGGACGCAGACCTCAGAGAGTGTAAGAAGACCGAAGATCGGAGACTCCAATATCTGAGGAAGTGAGTTCTCGTTCATGGCGATTTGCACTAGAGCATTCCCGGACATCCATCGCAGTTCAACCCTCACTCCAACGCCGCTTTCAGCACCGTGGGATTGATTTTCTTTCCGGCATCGAACGGAAATCCGCCGTGCTGTACCATGAGGATGACCACCAGTCCACGCACCGGGTCCACCCACATCTGCGTGGCATAGGCGCCTCCGTGGCCGTAGCTGCCCACGCTCAGGGAATCCTCACCGCCCTCTTTGGTCGTGATCTTCAACCCGAAGCCGTAGTCCGCGAGTTGGTCTTTGGACTTTGCCTCGCCAGACTGCACCGTGGTCATCTGCTTCACCGCGTCTGCACTCAGGATCCTCTTGCCACTGAGCGTGCCCTTGTTCAGCAGCATCCGGCAGAATTTGGAGACGTCCATCGCAGTGGAAAAGTAGCCGCCTCCCGGCATGCACTGCCGCTTCGTATTCGTGAGCGGGTAGGTGAGCTGGGTGATCTGGAACTCTTCAAGTCCATCCTTGGTGGCATTCGGT
Organism: Roseimicrobium gellanilyticum; assembly: GCF_003315205.1. NCBI lineage: Bacteria > Pseudomonadati > Verrucomicrobiota > Verrucomicrobiia > Verrucomicrobiales > Verrucomicrobiaceae > Roseimicrobium > Roseimicrobium gellanilyticum. The sequence continues at coordinate 429,817 of NZ_QNRR01000001.1, forward strand.
CGATACGATTTGGCAAGACGGGCTACCTGATCTTCATCCGGCCAGAAGGTGGTGTCCTTCATGCCCAGCGGCGCCAGCAGGCGTTCGTTCATGAATTCCTCGTATTTCATCCCGCTCACGATCTCGATGATCATGGCCGCCGTGTTGATTCCGGCATTGCTGTACTGGTAGGCAGAACCCGGCTCTGATTGCAAAGGCGTCACCGCATAGCTGATGGTGCGCTGGCGCAAGGTGTAGATGTCCAGCACCGGCTGCTCGATCGACGACTTGAAGGGCAGGCCGCTGGTGTGGGAAAGAATTTGCCGAACGGTGATCGGTTGCGAAGGTTTCTTGAGCTCGAAGCGCCCATCGTCACCCTTCTCCGCCAGCATCTGTCCTCCGAATTCGGGCAGGTATTTTTCCACCGGGTCATCGAGCTTCACCTTGCCCTCGTCCACCAGGATCATCAGGCCGGCGGCGGTCATGGCCTTGGACATGGAGGCAATCCAGAAGACGCCGTCCGTCTGCATCGTCTTCTTCTTGTCGATGTCCGCCCACCCGACGGCTTCGAGGCTCAGCACCTTGTCCTTGTTTGCCACGAGGGTTACGGCGCCAGCGAGGGTGTTCTGCCCCACAAAGGGTTGCAAGGCCGCAGCAATGCGTCCGGGTTTGTAGTCAGCGCTCGCGGGTGTGTGCAGCGAGAGCAAAACGGCAACCGCTGTGGCGGTCGCAACAAATGAGCGAAGGGAAAAGGGTCTCATGGCAGGACAACGAGGAAAGCGTGAAACAGCAGGGTAGGGGCAGGGAGGGACGAGCCGCCTCTCTACACCGCAGACCGAGAAAATCCATCGCCGACTCGCGCCTCGATTTCCGCGATGGCCCACTGGGCGTGCTCGGAAATGATCGGGTGCTCATCTGCCTCAGCGATCCGCAGGGCAGGGAGATCCTCTTCCGTGCCGATATTGCCCAGCACCACGCACACATTCCGCAGGAAGGCGGGTCGCTTGATGCGCTTGATGGGAGACTTGCTGAAGAGCGCGCGGAACTGCTCATCCGTGAGCGCCAGCATCTCGCGCAACTTCATCGAGAAGACCGACTCGCGCGCCGCAAAGGTGGCCTCTCGCGACACCTGGGCGAAGCGATTCCATGGGCAGGCATTCAGGCAGTCGTCGCAACCATAGAGATGATCACCAATGGCCTTGCGGAACTCCAGTGGGATGCTGCCCTTGCTCTCGATGGTGAGGTAAGAAATGCAGCGCCGTGCATCCATGCGGCGGGGTCCCGTGATGGCATTCGTGGGACAGGCATCGATGCAACGTGTGCATTTGCCGCAGAGGTCATGCGCAGGCGTGTCCGGAGGCAGCTCAAGAGTGGTAAGGATGTCCGCAAGGAAAAACCACGTGCCCAGCTTGCGGTGGATCTGCATGGTACTTTTTCCATTCCATCCCAGGCCGCTTTCGCTGGCGAAGTCGCGCTCCAGGACCGGGCCCGTATCCACGTAGAAGCGTTGCGAACCACCACGCGAGATGAGGAAGGCATCCACCTCGCGCAGCTTCTTCTCAATCATGTCGTGGTAGTCGTCATTCCACGCGTATCGGGCGATGCGACCTTCCAACTCCCCGGGCTCCTCAGCACCCTGGAAGTAATTCATGGCAAACATTACCACCGACTGTGCCCCCGGCAGCACCACACGCGGATCGCTGCGGCGGTCCAGATTCCGCGCCATCCAGGCCATGTCACCATACTTGCCCTCAGCCACCCATTGCGCGTAGAGATGGCGATGCGCCGCAGGCAGTGCAGGCGCGATGCGGCAATCACTGAAGCCGAGTTGTGCGGCCAGTGCTTGCAGTTCGGCCTTGAGGAGGGAATTCATCGAAACTGCAGTCCATGGCGGCGCATGGATGCTCTGCTTTAGTCATATGCACGCTGCCAGCCTACCATCCCCAAATGATTTCTTTGAAGAACAACCGCACTGCACTCCAGGACCCTTTTTCCTTGGCGTGGAGCACCGTCCCTACAATCAAGCCTGAAACGAAAATCAGACCCAGAACCCAGGGAAAGAAATAGGCCAGGAAAGCCACGGGTACGAGGAGCAGAATCGTGAGCAGCAGCCAGGCGGCGACCTGAGGGCCAATCAGCTTGTTCGTCCGGGTCTTCATTTCATGAGTGAGGATGCGTGCGAGGGGCGGGGGATGCCTTGCTGAAGTGTACCCTCGCCGTCTCCGCCACGCCATAAGCTACATCCTGCGGGGAGAAGTCATCGGTATTTATTTTCATGTCGCTGGCCTGCTCATAGAGCGGGCTCCGGCCGTCGTGCAGTTTGCGCAACGTTCCTGCGGGATCGGGATTCTTCAGCAGCGGTCGATCGTGGCTGTGGGCCGTGCGGCGATGCAATACATTGGGGTCGGCACTGAGCCACACCACAAAACCAAGCTGCTTCAGCAGGGGGAGATTCTCCGGGCGTGTGACGATCCCGCCGCCCGTGGCAATCACCAGGCCGTCCCGCCCAATCAACGAGCGCAGAGCTGCCGTCTCACGTACGCGAAATCCTTCTTCACCTTCTGCCGCGAAGATCTCCGGGATGGTCTGCCCTGCCACATCCGTGATGAGATGATCCGTGTCCGCAAAGCCAAAGCCCAGGCTCTGCGCCACCATGCGGCCCACCGTCGACTTTCCGGAGCCCATGAGACCCACGAGAATCACATTACACCCACGCGAGGCATCGGCAGCGGAAGGCGCCGCTCCATTGCCACCTAATTGAACCATGATCGACCGCACGAGGTCCGGGTCCTGCGCGATGGCTTCTTCGTAGGAGGGATAGCTCAGGGTGAATCCGGTGCTGCGGAGCTTTGCATTCGATACCCGCTTGTGCGTCCACGCACGCTTGCGCTGGGTATTGGGTTCCGTGACTGGGGGCATCAGCTTCTCAAAACGCCACGAGAGCGCGGTGTAGCACTCTCGCTGCGTCACCGGCGTGTCATCCGTCACATTGTAGATGCCCAGCGGTGCAGTGGTGGTGAGATGCACCAGCGCGCGTGCGGCATCCTCCCGATGAATCTGATTGAGGTAGCGGCCGTTGCCGTCATTTCCCTCAATGGTGGCCGTGCCTTCCAGATAGCTCTTCAGCACAAAGGACCGCGAGGGGCCGTAGATGCCCGCGAGCCGGGCCACACTGCCGCCACCGGCGAGCACAAGCTCTTCGGTCGCACGCAGGATCTGGCTGGTCTCCCTGTCGGGAGTGGCATCACTCTCCTCCGTGACCACCGACCCGTCTGTCTGTGGATATACACTGGTGCTGCTGGTGAAGAGAATCTTCGCCGCCGGAAACGAAGCCCGAAGGTTGTTGCAGCCCGCCAGATGCACCTGCCGGTAGGTTTCCGCGCCACCGCGGCTGGAGGACGCGCAGTGAATGACCCACGCAGGGCTGCCTCCGAATTTTTCTGACAGGGCCTGCACCTCCGCCGCCTGACTCACGTCGAAAGCATGTACTGGGTAGGGCTTGGCGGCCGCGAGGCGCTGTGCCGACTCCGGCGAGTGCGTCACTCCCGCCACGTCATGCCCTGCCTCGTGCAGCAGGTCCGCGACCCGCTCACCGATGTAGCCACAGCCAATGACGAGGTATCTCATGGAGCCTCCTTCTTGCGGTTGGCTGAGTAGTACTCTTCAAGACCGCGCACCACACCGCGTGTGTAGTCTTCCAACGGGCTGGAGACGAGGTGGCCATCCAGCAGCGTGCGCCCGATGTAGTGGCCCAGCAGCAGCCGCTTGTAGGTCTCCTCGTGATTCATCACATAGGGCTCAAAATAGAGCACCGGGCACTGGTAGGTGCGATTGGCGAGCAGGTTGCGCGCATACACGTAGGGACTGCCGGATACGCGCCGGGCTGTGTTTTTCGTGTAGACATATGCTGGCAGTCCCGTGGCCTGGGCCATGGCTCCGGCTACCGTATCCGCCATGGGGATCTCGGATTCCTGCACGCGGCTGAAGAGACGCTGCAGCATCTCAAAGCGGATGTCCTCATGCCGTAGTTCTGCCGGGCTGTAGCAGCCATTTACCAGCAGATGAAGATGATTCTGCGGCACGAAGGCGGGCTTTTCCGGGTCACCCCACGCCTCGGCATTCAGGTGCAGGCACAGCACAAGATCGGGCTTCAGTTCCTGATTCACCCGGTTCGCACGCGCCCGGATCTCACTCACACGGTAGAAGAGCTTCTCCGCCTGCCACTGCACGGAAATGATGCGCCGTTCGTCGTAGCGATTGGTATAGGAGTCTGGGGGATTGGAGATGCCTGAATCGAGCAATACTTGCTTTGCCACGGGCCGGAGTGAGTCCGGGGTCTGCGTGGTGACGGGAGCTTCCTGAGACCGCACAAAGGTCACCACAGCACCCAGAGCCTCAAGCCGTGGCTTCAGCAGATTGGCCACCTGCAGGACCAGGCTCCCTTCCATCACGGCCTCACCGGGACGCATGCTGAGCCAGCGCTCCTCGACCTGGGCGTAGCCGCCCCCGATGTGGCCCGGGTCCAGGGCGATGTGCAATCCTTTCAACGGTGAATCACCCTTCTGGAGCGGGGGTAACTCCTGCGCGGTGCGCCAGTAGCGGATGGGCTTGCTCCGCAGAGCATCCTCGCGGACGAAGGCAATGGTGATCGGGGGCTGCCCGGGGGACGTCTCCACCATGAGCGAGTCTCCCTCGATGTGCCACGGAGGCAATTGGGCGGAATCATCGAGGTACACGGAGGCCGTGGCCTGCTGAAACTCGGTCCGTGTCATGGTGCCTGCCACCGCCTTCAGTGTGTTCCAGTCCGGCTTGTCGGCCAGGGGACTGAGCAGAGGCTTGTCGGGGACGGTGGGTACGGTGAGCAGGGGTGGGCTGTCTTCCTGCGTCAGGGGGGGCGGGGGAGGTGCGGGTGGGGGGGAGGCAGATGCCGGTGCCGCAGGAGGCACAGCCGGAACTGCAGGCGCTGGAGCCTCCTGCGCGGGCATGGCTCCCCCGCACAGCGCCACCACTGCGGTGCCGATCGCGGGCTTCAAACATCTCCAGTTCCAGAATGACATGACCCTCAGCCTAAACTTGATTCGTGGGCAATTCATCTCCAAATACCATGCTCATGACTGGAGCCCCTGACGACAACACCATCCGCATCTTGTTCTTGGGGGATGTCATGGGTGATCCCGGGCGTCGCGCCGTGGGAGACTTGCTGCCGAAGCTCAAGGAGGAGTTCTCCGTGGACTTTGCGATTGTAAACGGGGAAAACATTGCCGGTGGCCGTGGCCTCACGCCAAAGCTCGCCATCGGGCTCATGCGCGCCGGAGCCGCCGTGGTGACCACCGGTGACCACGTGTGGGACCAGAAGGAGATCATCCCTTGGTTTGAAGAGGAGCCGCGCCTGCTCCGACCCATCAACTACCCCGAGGGCACGCCCGGCAGCGGCAGCGTGGTCCTGGACACGAAGAAGGGCAAGGTGGCCGTCATGAACGTGCAAGGCCGCACCTTCATGAAAATGCTCCTGGAGAATCCCTTCACTGTCATGCAGGACGCCGTGGAGAAGGTTCGCGAGGAGACCAATGTCATCTTTGTGGACATGCACAGCGAGACCACAAGCGAGAAAGTGTGCATGGGCTGGTTCCTGGATGGCAAGGTTTCCGCTGTCGTGGGCACGCACACCCACGTACAGACGGCGGATGAACGCATTCTCCCCGAAGGGACAGCCTTCCTTTGTGATGCTGGCATGTGCGGGCCCATCAATTCCTGCATCGGCATGGAAATCGATTCCGCCGTCTCACGCTTCATCACGCTCATGCCCAGCCGCAATCATGTGGCCAGGGGACCCGTGAAGGTCTGCGGCGTGCTGGTGGATGTGGATGCCGCCACAGGCAAGGCAACAGCCATCGAGCGCGTCCAGCGGATGTGGGAGGAGCCGGGGAGCGGCACGAACTGAGCGGCTGCCGCTTCGGTTTCCATGGTTCCCTTTTGACTGGTGCAGTCATGCTCGTTGAACTTGAGTATCCTGTTGCGAAGAACGTTCTCCGTTCGCTGAAGGTGATCGTTCATTCCTACGCGGTTGATCACCTGCTGGCGGATGCTCAGGAGGCATATCGTGTGTACGAATTGATGTCCATCCGGAGGCCGGGAGACATCATCCACTACATCGGCATCGAACCGGTTGAGGTCACCGAGTACACCTTGTCGCGGTGTTTGGAAAAGAAACCCAAGGAGGAACCGAAGACCGTTGTGTCGCTGGCGACGTTCGATGGCTTCTTCATCGCGGCGTGGGATGACACGGAGCCGGAAGACGGCTGTTGGCTGCACTTCCGAAAGTCGGCACGGTTTCATGATCACTTGAGAAGCCTCTTTGAACGGGTTCGCGCCGCTCAGGAGGCGCTGCGGAGTGGTTCCGATCCGCTGATTCGTCACGTGATCCATCTCATGGAGACCTCGTCCCATTCGTGGGACAACTCTCCCGATGCTCCGTGGTGGCGAACGCCCAGCCACTATGACTCCCGGACCAGGCCGCTGCGGACTCTGGAGTACTATGCGAAACTCACAGAACTGCTCGCCCGTCCGGACATCACCTCCGTGCGGCTCTACATGCACGATGACTACCAGACGGAGCGGCTCGTCTGCACTGAACAGCGCGTGAGGGCCAGTGCCACCGGGCAGATTACCTTTGAAGCCCTGCCCATCTGCATGTTCGCCAACAGAATTCCAGCCAGCCCAGGATGGGGTGAAAAGATCATGGCCTTCCATGAAGGCACTGGCTATGGAATGCTGGTGATCGTGGAGGATCCCGGGGAAGCTGCCTATATCAAGAGAATGGCGGAGGAGCGGGAACGCTGTGAAAAGTACCTGCTGTTTCACGCCGGGGCACCGGACATCACCGGATACCGCCGCACGGATGGACCAGGCTGGACTTTGCTCGAAGATCTCACGGACCATCGCCATCACCGTGTCTGTGGAGAGCGCATGATCGCGGACTTTGTTCAAACGGAGCTAAAGAAAGCGGGCCGTCGGCCTTAGCGAGAGGAGCTACTTGGAAACTCTCAGCTCCGCACACACCAGTTCCCTCTCATTCCGCGCGAAGGCACATCCATTCGCAAACGCCGGTGGTGACCAGCACAACTTCCTCCCCGAAAAAGAATACACGGGCTCCAGCAGTTTTGTCCTGCTGATCTCCTCATAACCTTGTGGTGTGAGTTTCGCGCGAATCAAATTCCCCTCATCCGTGTAGAGCAGCACGCTGTTTCCATTGGGGAAGAAATGGATCGCGGTGCCGCTCATTTTTGAGGTGAGACCGTCCTTACTCCAGAGCTTCTTTCCTGTCTGTGCATCCAGGCACACCAGTTCACCCTTGGTGGTGGCGGAGTACACATGTCCTTCGGCGAGCATCGCCGTCGAGGTGTTGCTCAGTACACGATGGGACACGGCCTTGGTATCCGGCCATAGAAAGGAAACACCTGGCTTGTCTTGCGCCAGCTTCAGCATCAGGCCGCCAATGAGCAGCAGATCTCCCTGAGACACCGGCGTGGAGACCGTATTGTCCGAGCTGGTGAGCAGGCGCTGTCGCCAGAGCACTGCACCGTTGTGCGGGTCCAGTGCGCTCACGGATTGCTGTGTCCACACCACGAGCTGACGCTTTCCCCCGGCTTCCACGAGGATGGGTGAGCTGTTCGCCGAAGCCTCATCCAGCGCGTGCCAGATCTCGTTGCCTGTGTGCTTGTCCAGGGCCACCACACACGCATCCGGCTTGCCACCGATGACGAGCACCAGTTTTTCGCCATCGATGAGAGGAGAGGCATTCGTGGAGAATCCTCCCATGCCATAGTCCTTGGCGAGATCCTTGTGCCACAGGACCGCGCCGGTCTTGGCATCCAGGCAATGCAGCGCGCCAATCGCACCGAGCATCCATACTTTGCCATCTTCGGCAATCGGAGTGACGGAGGGACCGTTTTCCTGTCCCGCCGTGAAGACCCAGTCGGGATACGGCGCCTCGTACGAATGCGCCCACAGGACCTTGCCGCTGGCCTCCTCGAAGCACTGCAGGCGCTCCGTGGCTTTTGGTTTCTGCAGCACGACATCTGTGATGTAGACATGCCCATCAGCAATCACCGGACTTGACCACGAAGGTCCCACAGGCATGCGCCAGCGCACCTTCACCCCTGCTTCAGGGAAGGCCTCCAGGATGTCCGTTTCCTTCCACACATTGTCCCGGGCCATGCCGCGCCACTGGGGCCAATCTTCTGCTGAGGCGAACCCAGAGCACAGAAAGGATGCGCCGGTGCACATCAGCAGCGCCGCGATAGTCCTTCTCATGGCAGAGCGCATCAATCAGAGCAAAATCGAAGCAGAAGGGCGCCATGGAGGTCACCACCTCGCGAGGAATCGCACAGGCGAGCTGATCATGGCGCCACGTTCATCCGTGATGTTGAAGAACCACATGTCAGAATCCGGGGGCGGGGCGGGTGCGGTTACAATACCGTTCTCGATCGTGGCAGGCACGGTCTCCCACTCGCGCGTGTGGAACGTGTTGCCGGGTTTCGCATAGGAGAGCGTCGCTGTTTTGAGGACAGTGGAACTGCGCACGGAGGCCTTCACGTTGTCGCCTGCGGATTCAGGGAGGTCGCAGGATTGCAGCGGCTTTTCGCTGCGCACACCGAGAAGGCTGTCCACAAACAGGCCGATCTCCATCGGTGCCCAGCCGGGTTGGTGGCCATGGGACATCTTCACCTGGATGCGGATGTTTTTCGGTGTCAGCTTCACTGCATCGTAGCTCTTGATGTAGCTGTTGAGGCGGTAGTGCACATCGTTGGTGCCGTTCACAAAGAAGATAGGCACACGGCACTGCGGCAGCCATGAACCCGGATCATAGAACTTCACCCACTTCTTGGTGTAATCCGGACTGAGCTTCTCGAATTCTGGGAGCCATGAGCTGTTTTGATTCAAGAAGCCGCAGCCATACACCGGCACCGCTGCCTTGAATCGATCATCGAGAGACGCCACGATGCATGTCGTGTAGCCGCCCCAGGAAATGCCGGTCACCGCCGTGCGGTCGGCATCCACTTCCGGGAAGCTGCGCAGCAGCGAGTGTGCGAGAATGCCATTGGCCACCGCGTGGTAGTTCCAGTCATCCGTGAAGTCCTCTGTCTTGATGGTGTCGAACTTCGCGACGTGATCCTGTCCGGGCCCACCTTGGGGTATGGGGGTGCGGTTCTTGTTGTCCGCCTCATCTGGACGCACGCCGGCGAGATCCATGGCGATCGCCGCATAGCCCCGCCTGGCCCACAAGGTTGCCCATTCCTTGAACGCGGTGCCACCGCCTCCGTGAATCAGCACGATGCCGGGATACTTCGTTCCTGCCTTCGTCGGCGCGCCCGCGAGCGTATCCGGCGTGGCGTAGTAGGCGAAGATACGGCTGGGTTTTCCTTGAAACAGCTCGCCCGTGTAGAAGAGCGCATGCACGGGACTCTTCTGGTCTGCCCATTCAAAAGAAGGCGCTTTGAAAAGCTGCTCAAGATTCCATGGAGGCGTAGGTTTGGAATCTGCAAAGGCAGTCCCGGCCATCAGCAACGCGATGGCGGCCATGAGGAGAGAAACGCGCATGTCATTGCAAAGGCCGCATGCGCTCGAATCTTGCAGTCTCGCCTGGTTATTCGGTGGCAGGCATGCCCAGCTTTTCCCTCCGTCCCTTTTTGGTCAGGGGTTTCATGGCTTCCACGGCTTGATGAAATTTCTCCCAATCGCGGCCCTGCTCTTCATACAGACGATGAAAGGCCGGCACGAGGTCGTAGTAGGTCGCCAGGGCGGTGAGGCGTGCATTGTTGAGCTGCGTGCCAAAGAGCCTGTCATACGAGCTGTCGCATTCACCGCGGCGTTTCATGGCCTCATATTCCGCGCGTGTCTCGTCGAAGACCGCCGTCTTCCGCAGACGCATGTCTTTCTCAGAGAGATTGTCTTCCTGGGCGTAGAGCGCTTCCAGCTTCGCGCGTGTGCTGCGGAGCAGGGCAAGAATGCGGCCGAACTCCAGCAGGTCCGCTTCATATTTTTTCAGTCCCTCGGTGTCTCCCTTGGAGCGCAGCCACTGTCGCACACCCTCCTGCCCGCTGGCCGTGGCGTAGGCTTCATTGAAGTCCGTGTCGCCGCTCACGAAGAAGCGCGCATGCGTCAGCTCATGGAACAGGGTTTCCGCGAGCTGCGATTCCTTGTCATTTACAAAAGTATTCAGCACCGGATCGGAAAACCATCCCAGGGTGGAGTACACCCGCACGCCGCCTACCATCACGTCATAACCATCCTCTCGCAGCTCTTCCGCCTCTTCCTTGGCGGCGCTTTCCGAGAAGAAGCCGCGGTATTTCAGCGAGCCCACCACGGGATACCTCCACGTCTTCGCCTTCAGGGAGAACTCCGGCGCGGCATACACATTCCACACCGCGAACTTCCGGCCGAGATCCGCATAATTTTTGTACTGCTTGTTCGTCGGCAGTTTCAATTGGTCATGCGCGAAGGTGCGAAGCTCCTGCACCAGCTCCAGCTGCGAACGCAGTTTGGCGTTGGTCTTTGGATCGGCAAGCACCTTGGGAATGGGCCGGGCACGCCGCAGCATATCCGCCTGCCCTTGAGCCGCCTGCGAGTAGAAGTGGCTTGAGCTGCAGGAGACCGTGATGGTGATCACCGCCGCCAGAAGCACCAGGCTGAGGGTGAGACACACGGCGTGCTGCATGCGATGATTGCGATGGGGCAGGGGACGGCGCATTTTCGGACACAATCACTACGCGTCCGGAGCCGCATGTGCACGTCTCTCCCGCAGATCCTGCCACTTCCGGGTGATGCGCCGCATGCTCTCCACCAGGGGCAGAGCCTGCATTTCCTCCGGTGTGAACCACCGCAGTTCCACGCTTTCAGGGCTGATGATCTCCGTGGCCCCCTCAGGGGCGATGAGCACGAAGTTCACATCATAATGAAAGTGATCCGGTTCATTTCCATGAGCAGGGATGGGATGAACATCGAGGTCGAAAGGACGTGCGGACGCCAGGATCAATCCTTCGATGCCACACTCTTCCAGAGCTTCACGTTGTGCGACTCGTACAAGGTTCTCATCACCGTCGCAGTGGCCGCCAAAGTGAAGCCAGCGGTTCAGCTTGCGATGATGATTCAGCAGCGTGCGCGACCCGTCCGCGCTGACGATGAAGGCGCTTGCCGTGAAGTGACCGGGAAAACAGCTGCGATGGAAGCATTGCGATTCTGCATCGAGCAGTGCAATCATCTGATCACGAAAGGGTTCTTCAACGGTGCGCCGTGTGAGGTCCAAGGTTGCAAGCTGGGAACGAAGAGCGTGGCGATCCATGGTGTGCGAGAGAGTCCGTTTCTCTTCGCATTTCACCCGGAAGTCAACGCGCGCACTTCTCTTGCGACACGAAATCTCGCGAATTCGTCACCCAAGTTTTTTTCCGGATTTTGTAACAACCGACTGCAGTTGCTTCTGTAAAGGGATGAAACCTGTTCCTGGGAAGCAATGAGAAAAATCTTCCAAGCAATCCTGCCTGAATCCGTGGTGCTGTCTGGCAGCCAGACTACGGATATGATCTTTCCCGGTATCTTCTGCTATAGGAACGGTGCTTTCCTTTCGTGGATGGCGCTGCGGAGGTCTCGTGGGCAGGGTGAAGTTTCCACGCACGCTGGCATCATGTGCGGCATCACTTTTTACAGAACTTTGACGGAAATCCGTCACGATGTAGACAAATTGGTGCGGTCTTTGCGTCTAACGCCGAATACCTGCCGCAGTTGACGGCGCGGCGCCTCTCTGCCCCTGAAGTTTTGCCAAGCATTCGAATACTCCAACCCTCAGAGAATCAACGACACCATGCAATCCCTGAAATCACTCTTCATCACAGTCCTTGTGCTGGGTGGCGCTTTCCTGGCCTACGATTACTTCGTGGCCCCGCCGGAGGAAAAGATGGTCTTCAAGCAGCCGGCAGTGGCGAAGTCAGCCGAATCTGATGCATCTGCCGCCATGGCTTCCACGGAGTCTGCAAGCGCGCCAGTTCCATCACCGGCGCCCCCTCCTCCAACTCCTGAATCCGTGAACACCGCGCCGCCTCCCATGCCGCAGCCCCCTGCTCCGGCGCCTGCACCTCCCGTGGCTTCTTCGGACACATTCACGCCACCTGCTCTGCCGAGCGTGGAGCAGGCGACTGCGAACTGGACGCGCGTTCCCGCGAGTGCCTTTCCCCGGCAGGTGAAGCTGCTGCTTCCGGTGGCGTTCAAGGCCAGCTACGGCGGCACCCAGATGCCAGCAGGGAGCGAAGTCACGGCCCTCTCCCTGCAGAATGGGTCGCTGCTCCTCGCGCCTACACCCGCTTCCGCAGCGCGCGCTTCGGTCACGGTGGATTCCACCGATCTCAAGGCATCACTCACCACAGCCTACAATGCCTGGCGCGAGCGCCGCATTGAGGAAGCCCGCATCGCCTGGAAAAATCGGGACCGTGCGCCCGTGGTGTTCACAACTCCTCAGGTCGCAGCCGATGGCAAACCCCAGATCAGCGCGGATGGCACTTTCCCTCTGTTGCTCGCCAGCATGCGTGCCGGCATGGTGACGGAAGTCACTCCGAACTCCATTACCCGCTGGGGAAACCCCGAAAAAGGCGATCACAATGGCAAACCCTGCTGGGTCGTTGCCGTGGACTACGATGCGCAGACTGCCTTCGGCAAATTCAGCACCACTGCTGTCGCCAAGATCGTGGATGGTCGCGTCGCAGGTTGGTACTACAAGGGCTCCGGCGAGCAGGTGCCGTGATCGATATCGAGCGAACCGCTCGTGGACGCTAACCTGCGCTGATGATACAACCGGCTTTTGCGTTTCGGCCTTGCCGGAAGCTTGTGTTCATGAGCGCCTGTTGGCGTTGATTAGCGGTCCAAAAACCTACCTCCGCTTCTTCGTCTTCCGGCCGAACATAATCGCACGAGCCTTGTCTTCGTTCTCCAGCACGGTCGTGTACTTGTAGGGGAAGTTGTCCAGCTTCTTGCGCTCGATCTCCTGGCCGATGAGGCGCTCAATGGAGGAGACATAACCGATCTCTTCGGCAGTGAATAGGGTGAAGGCATCGCCTTCCTTCTTCGCGCGTCCGGTACGGCCGATGCGGTGGACGTAGTCTTCCGAGCGCTCGGGGACCATGTAGTTGATCACGTGGGTCACGCCGCTGATGTCCAGACCGCGCGCGGCGACGTCGGTGGCGACGATGACCTCCACCTTGCCTTCGCGGAAATCCTGCAGGGCCTTCTCGCGGTCGCGTTGGGTGATGTCGCCATGCATGACGGCGGCCTTGTGTTCACCGTCGCGCTGGATCGAGCCGAAGAGGCGATCTGCATCCATCTTCGTGCGGGTGAAAATCATCACGCTGTGGAAGTCGGTGCGGCGCAGCAGCTCGAGCAGCAATTCCTCACGCTGATCGCTGGCGACGGGATACAGGTAGTGGCTCACCGTCTCGGAGGGCGAGAAGCGGATGCCAACTTCCACACTGGCAGGCTCCTTCAGCGCCCAATCCGCAAGCCCCTTGATCTGTGCGGGCATCGTGGCGGAGAAGAACAGTGTCTGGCGGGTGCGCGGTGTGCGCTCCACAATGCGGCGTACGTCCGGCAGGAAGCCCATGTCCAGCATGCGGTCCACTTCATCGAGGATGAGCACCTCGACCGTGTCGAGATTCACGGTGCCATCCTGCATGAAATCCAGCAGGCGCCCCGGAGTGGCCACCACGATGTCGACGCCCTGCTGCAAGCCCTTGCGTTGCTTCTCATACCCCACGCCCCCATGCACGAGCAGGGTGCGCAGACCGGTGTGTTTGCCCAGCTTGTCGAAATTGTCCACCACCTGGGCTGCCAGCTCGCGCGTGGGTTCCAGGATGAGGCAGCGCAGCGCACCGGGAGCCCCCATCTTGCTGAGCGCGGGCATGCCGAATGCTGCCGTCTTGCCGGTGCCGGTCTGCGAGGCTCCGATAAGGTCGCGGCCTTCCAGCACAATGGGCGCGGCCTTCACCTGAATCTCCGTGGGCTGGGCGTAGCCGAGGTCACGGATACCAGCCAGAATGGCAGGAGAGAAGCCCAGCACTTCAAATGCCTCGGGATACGGACCCTCAGGAACAGGAGGGGCCGGGGGCGGCGGCAGGGCCTCGAAGTTCTGGCGGGGTGCATGCTCTTCGCGTTCGCCACGTTCCGGTTTGCCCGAGCGTCCTCCACGTCCTGACCTTCCATCACGGCCTCCGCGGGCATCCCTTCCACCGCGAGGCCCTCTTTCGCCATCACGGCCTCCACGGGGGCCGCGGTCACCTTCGCGAGGAGGTCTGGAGCCTTCGCGACGCTCACCCTCAGCGCGAGGATGACGGGAACTCTTCTTGTCATCATGCCCACCGGCGGTCGGCTTTTTCGCAGGGTGATGCTTTGCACTCGCGTGCAGCTTCTCCGGGTGTTCCTCGTGGCCGTGTTTCTTCTCCTCGGTCTTCTTCTTTTTCGAGCCAAGCAGGCGTTTGATGCCTGACTTCAGACGGGTGAGCAGGGACGTTTTGGGCTTTTTCGGAGTGGTCACAGGAAATCAGGGATGCACGAGCGGAGGGCGGGCGAGCGACGGCAATCTACTGCCATCAGGGAGCTTTCGCCATCAGTGCAACTAGCCTGTGGCCGGAAAAAGGCCGTTCGTCAACCCCGCTTCCCGCATCGGAGTCGTCACCCGGGGATGGTTACCGTCATCATTTCGCTCATGGGACCCGTGAGGCCACGGTGGCTCTCCCAGCGCCCGATGATGTAGACGGTCTTGCCGAGGTCTGCCTCATTGAACTGGATGACGTAGGGCGTGCGCGTGTCCGTGGCCACGTGGTTCATGCTTTCCAGAATCACCGGCGGGCTGCCGCCAATCTGAATCCAGAACTGGCAGCCCCGTACTCCGGGTGGCTTGGCCTTGGTGGTCGCGCCGAAGTCACGGAAATGAATGGTGAGTTGACCGGCGCGGGTGGTATCCGCCTCAAGCTGGGGGCGGGTGGTGGGCTTGGCGTGGCCGTTGCGCCCTTCATTGCGGGCGCCCATGCCCAGGGCTGTGCGCAGCGTCTGGCTCACGTGCGGATTCTCCTGCCACTCGGCCAGCAGAGGACGGAGGAAAATCTCCTGCTCACGGCGCGCGTTTTCTTTCCAGGATGCGGTGGCCGCTGCTGCTGTTTGTGCTTTGAGGTGATCCGTGAAAGCGGTCTGCCACGCCAGCCGGGCGTTTTCCAGAGCCACTTTTTTGGTGGGATCCAAATTCAGCTCATGCGCATGGGCGAGCGCAACCGAGGTCAGGTTGTCCTGCCACTGATTGTAATGAGCGTCGTTGCCGGGGAACTGAGGAAGCATGGCTGTCTGAGTGGATTTGGAGTGCGCTTCCATCAGGGAATCGCCTTCAACACAGACACTGTGCCATAAAATCTATAATAATCACGTATCAACCGTGACAATAAATATAGTTTTATGTTGTAACTATGGGCTCGAAATCAGCCCTATTTCCTTCCTTTTCGGAGACCCAACCAAGAGAGTCTCCGCAATTTCTCACAAGTCGTCGCGATTCTGAGAATGCCTACCCTTGCGGCACATCCACCTCCACGATCGAGCAACTCTTCGCCAGACCGAGCACTTTTTTGGTGGTGGGGAAGACCCTCGCGGAGGCTACCGCGAGCGCCAGTTCCGCCAGTCCTTCCTCTCCGTGCTGCCGCACCAAAGCCTCCCGCAAAGGAGTCGCTGTGGACTCGTCACCTGTCAGGGCGGCCCTCACCAGCATCACCGTGTCCCGGACGTTCGGAGGCAGCTTTTCATCCTTCCGATGCGCCAGAGCCTGCAGGAGCGACGCGGGTATGCCATCCTTGAGTGCCAGGTTCACGGTGACTTGTACACACGTGCCGCAGTCATCTACTTGGGTGGCCACGATGCGGGCCGCATGCCAGAGGTCTGGCGGCAGCTTCCGCCGATACCGTGCCAGTGGCATGAATCTCAGGAACTTCCAGAAACCGCTCCGCGAATGCTGGGCGATGAACCGGAGGTAGTCCATCGTCACGCCGGTGGCCCGCTCGGCCGCTTGGATGATGATATTCGTGAGCATGGGGGAAACGAAAAAGCGGGGAAGGAGAGACGCCTCTGAATGCACTACGCCCGTCAGGGACGGCGACGCCGGCAAATCCTTTCCACGATGCGTCGGGCGAAACAATCACCCTTTTCCCGTCGTCTTTCCGCCATGCCTTCCGCACTTCGCTTGGTTTCCCTTCTTCTCGCCACCGCTTTCATGGGGGTGTTGGGGCATGCCGGCGGTCTTCACGCTGCACCAGCCGCAGCGAAGCCGAACGTGCTCTTGATGATGTCCGACGATCTCGCGGCCACGCTGGGATGTTATGGGCATCCGGTGGCGAAGACACCCAACCTCGACGCTCTGGCCAAGCGAGGCGTGCAGTTCGACCAGGCCTATTGCCAGTTCCCCCACTGCAATCCCTCTCGCGCCTCCATGATGAGTGGGCTCCGACCCAATACCACCCGTGTCACGGACAATGGGGACAATCTCTACAAAAACATCCCGGGTGTCCTGACGCTGCCGCATCACTTCCGGCAGCAGGGTTATGCCACGGCGCGGTATGGAAAGATCTTCCACCTCGGCGTCCCGACGGGTGAGGAGAGCATGGACGACCCGCAGGCGTGGGACTTCGGCCTGCCTTTCCGCGATGAGCGCCCATATCCGCCCACACGGGTGAGTGACGTGAAAGTGAAGGCTGGCAAAAAGCAGGGCTTACCCTGGCAGGAAACCACCGGACCAGACAGCAACATGGTGGATGGAGAGTTCGCCGAAAAGGCGGTCGGTTGGTTGGAAAAGCGCGACTCCACAAAGCCCTTCTTCCTCGCTGTCGGCTTCCACCGTCCCCATCTGCCGCTGGTGGCGCCTGCGAAGTACTTTGATCTCTATCCGTTCGATTCCATCACGCTTCCAGAATCGCCCGCGGATGATGAGGCGGACATTCCTGAGCCCGCGCGCAATGGAGCTGTGCCTGGATACACGCTGACCTCGACGCCGGAGCAGCGCCGTGCCGCCATTCGTGCCTACCTTGCCTGTGTGAGCTACATGGACGCCCAGGCCGGCGTGGTGCTGGAGGCTCTCAAACGGCTTGGATTGGAGGAAAATACCATCGTCGTTTTCTCCGGCGACCATGGCTGGCACCTCGGTGAACACGGCCTCTGGCATAAGCGCAGCCTCTTCGAAGAAAGCGCCCGCGTGCCCTTCATCATTGCCGCGCCGGGCACGAAGGGCGTGGGCAAGCGAAGCACCAGTCTCGTGGAACTGCTCGATGTGTATCCCACCCTCTGCGATCTTGCCGGCCTTCCGGCGCCTGATGTCCTTCAGGGCAAATCTCTCCGGTCCGTGCTGGAGGACCCGGGTGTATCCATTCATGATGCCGCCTTCACCCAGGCCCGCCGGGGCAAGAACGCCGAGTACTGGGGGCGCACCGTGCGCACAAAGCGCTGGCGCTGCACCGAGTGGGATGAGGGGCGCAATGGCATCGAGTTGTACGACCACGATGCGGATCCACACGAGTACAAGAATCTCGCGGAAGACCCCCAGCACGCTGCGGTACTGAAGGAACTGAGGGGCCTGCTCGCCGAGAAGCTGCCGCCGATAGAGGTGGCGAAGAAGTAGGACGGCCCTGAGGCGAAGCCACGGGAAAACGGGGGCAGAAGTGCCCCCGATCCTTGGGCAAAGCCTCATTCCACACGATGGGAAACGTTTGCATTTCCAAGGAACATCAGCTCCTTCAAGGATCGGGGACACTCTTGTCCCCTCAGTACTGGTGGCATCTTCGGCCGCGGCAGAGATCGTGCTTTCAACGTGGCCTCCTCCTCAGCTTGCGTTCTGCCCATCATGTGGCATGAAGACACCCCGCCATCACCCGGATGGCGCATCAGGACAAAGCAAACCAACCAACAAGGAGGCTGCCATGACGATGCAACATGCACACGAAGACGGCGCCTTTTTTCGAGCGCACTAGCAAGCGCCGGAAAGGCTACCCCAGCGAAACACGCGTCATGAAAGGATGGCGTGTGGTTCACGGAACCAAGGAACTGGTCGAGAAGCTCGGACGCAACGATCTATGTCCGTGCGGATCCTGCCGGAAATTTCCGCAACTGCTGCCTGCGCTCCGGCCGGCATGACGGTTCCCTGCGCGATCACTACTTTTAGGGAGTGAGGGCAGCTGGGTCCGGAGTGCGGAACCCGAAGACCGGAGTCTGAGCCCATCTGCAGTGCTGAGTTTTCAGCACTGTGGATGGGTTTGTCATTGGTCATTCGGGGTTCGGAAAATCACCGGGCCTCAGGCAGCAGTCCTTCCCTTTCCTTAAACAACTGCTCAGCCATCGCTCATCAACCGCTCAACGATCGCAAACTTCCTCAACCTCCGCATTTCGAACTCCCACCTCCGGACTTCCGCTCTTGCTCCCACGCCAATCCCCGCCATCATCGGCGCATGGCATACGCTGCGGACATCCTCGTTCTCCTGCTTTACTTCGCCGTCATCCTCGGCATCGGCCTCGCCCAGAGCCGGAAGAACAAGAGCGTGGAAGGCTTCGCTCTCGGCGATCGTGAGATGGCATGGTGGGCGGTGCTGGCGAGCATCCTCGCCGCGGAAATCAGTGCCGCCACCTTCCTGGGAGCGCCGGAGTCCGGGTACAGCCGGCAGAATTGGAGCTACGCGCAGTTTGCCATCGGCACCATCCTCGCGCGCATCATCGTCAGCTTCCTTTTCATCCCGCTCTTCTACCGGCACAACGTCATCTCCCTCTACGAGTACCTCGAGACCCGCTTCGGCGTGGTGACGCGGAAGTTCGCCTCCATCACCTTCATGGTCACGCGCGTGCTGGCCATGGGCACGCGGCTGTATGTGTCCGCGATCATCATGGTGCTGGCCTACACCATGTGGACGGGTGAGGTCGCCACGGCGGATACGAAATTCTGGCTGTATGCGGGCGCGGTGGTCGTGGTGACCCTGCTCACGGCTCTCTACACTTCGGTCGGTGGCATTCGCGCAGTGATCTGGACGGACTTCATCCAGGTGGGGGTGCTCATTGCGTCTCTCGGTTTCACCATTCCCTACCTCATCGGAAAGATTCCCGGCGGCTGGGACTCCATCGGGGCGGTGATCAAATCCCCCGCGTTCTTTGATTTCGCCAAGCCAGAGTCACCCGGAGTGTGGGCGTGGATCCGCAATGTGCTGGTCACGGAATACACCCTGTGGGGCGCCATTATTGGCAGTACCTTCGTGACGATGAGCACGCACGGCATCGACCAGGATACGGTGCAGCGCATGCTGACCGCGAAGAACCGCCGCCAGAGCGCCTTCGCCACCATCCTGTCCGGCCTCATCGACCTGCCGGTGGTCTCTGCCTTCATCTTCATCGGCGTTCTTCTGTTTGCCTACTATCAGGCGTTCCCCAATCCAAACCTGCCTGCGGAAACGCGCGAGATCTTCCCCTACTTCATCATGCATGAGATGCCTCCCGGCATGCGCGGCCTCGTGACGGCGGGAATCCTGGCTACAGCCATGGGATCGCTGAGCACGGCATTGAATGCGCTCGCCACTTCGCTCTCACGTGACTTCCTTCTGCCGATGTTGCCCGCCGATGCTCCGGAGAGCCGCCGCATTTCGGTCATGCGCTGGAGCACCGTGTTCTTTGCGGTGCTCATCATTGGGGTCGGCATCTGGACGGCATGGGTCATGGCGCACAATCCTAAGTTGGAAATCCTTCCCTTGGTGTTGGGCATCCTCGGCTTCACCTTCGGCTCGCTGCTGGGCATCTTCCTGCTGGCCATCTTTACGAAAACACGAGGAAACGACATGGGCAACGTCATCGCCATGTGGTGCGGCATCGTGGTGGTGCTCTTCATGAGCAACGTGCTCGGGGTGCAGGAGGCCTTTGGCTTCACGCAGACGAATGCCAAGGGGGAAACCGTGCCATTGCTCCCCATGTCCTTCCCGTGGCGCATCACACTCGGCACCTTCGTCACGATAGCTGTCGCCATTCTCTTCCGGACTCCTGAGCATAAACAGCGTCAGGCGGCTGAGGCTCCGGTGAGCATGGTGTAAGAAAGGGACTGGCAAAGGAGTGCGGACTCGCTTGTCTGCTGTATTGCGAATAGCGCTCCTGGACTCCTCTGGTGAGCTCACCGGCCCCGTGCCTGGCCCCGGTTTCAGCTCTGCCGGCAGAAGTCAGCGTTAGCTCCCTCAAGGATCGGGGACACTCTTGTCCCCTCAAGGCGGCATTCCATGTTCGGTGAGCAATTCAAATAAAAAAGGCAGGCCATGCGGCCTGCCTTTTTCAGATGAAATTTCGTCTCTGCCGCTGCCTTAAGGCTTCGGGGTTTCGGGCGCAGCAGGAGCCGGCGCAGGTGCTGCGGGTGCTTCCGTCTTGGCTGGTGCCGCAGGAGGCGCATCCGCCTTCGGTGCTTCTGGGGCTGGGGCTGGGGCTGGGGTGGCCGGGGCCGGTGCAGGCGTCGTCTCAGCAGGCTTGTCTGCAGCGGGCGGCGCAGCCGGGGTCGGAGTCGGCGCTGGCACTGGCTTGGATTCCGTGGTGGGAGGCACAGGAGCAGGAGCAGGTGTTGGAGCTGGCGCCTCTGTCTTCGGCATCAAGGGATCCACTGCGGGAGCGGTCGGTGTCAGGGACGGAGCCGAAAGCGGTGCGGGTGCGCTCGGAGTCGGGGTCAGCAAGCTGGGGGTCGTGGGAGGAGTCAGCGCGCCAGGAAGTCCGGGGATTGGGGCCGGAGGAGCGGGAGGCGCCGGGGGCGGCTCCACCTCCACGGTGGGCAGGCCGGCGTCGATCATCTGCACGCGTTCATCAATGCGGGCCAGAAGGGGGCTTCCGGGGTAGTTGCGAGGCAGGTCGTTGAAGTGTTTCTTCGCTTCTTCCAGTTTGCCTTCGGTCCAGAGGAGGTCGCCGATCTGAATCTGCGCAGCAGCAGCCACGTCCGTTTTGGGGAACTTCTGAACCACTTCGTCCAGCGTCTTGCGACCGGAATCCTTTTCCCCCATGGCCAATTGCTTGGTGCCAAGGGCCAGCATCGCCTGCGGCAGCAGCGGGTGACCGCTCTCTGTCTTCACAAACTCCTGCAACGCCTTCACGGATGACTCCTTCTTGCCTTCGGCCCAGAGGAAGTCGGCCTTCAGGAGCTGGGCATTCCCAGCCGCCTGCGTGCCGGGAAACCCTTGGATGACCTTTTCGCTTTCCTCGGCATTCTTCGCGGAGGTGAACCTTTCAGCGGCTTCCAACTCGGTCTGATGCCGGAAATGCCGAGCCAGCCCCAAGACCACCACGACGATGACGAGGAGGACAAAGCCGATGGCGAGCTTCTTGAAGTTCTTCTCAAGAAACTGTTCGACGGGACTTGGTTCACCAGGCTGGGCCTGGGGAGGGACTGCGGGATTCTGGGCGGCCGACATGCGGATGAGGGAGGAAGCGGGAATGACGAGGAGGGAACAATGAAAGACTACGCACCGACCTTGGCCCTGGCTTCATCGGCCAGTGCGGTGGACAGATAGCGCTCGCCGGTGGAGCAGGCGATGGTCACGATGAGCTTGCCCTTGTTTTCAGGGCGCTTGGCGACTTCGATGGCGGCCACTACGTTCGCGCCGGTGGAGATACCCACGAGGATGCCTTCTTCCTTGGCAAGACGGCGGGCCATGGCGAAGGCGTCATCATTGGAGACCTTCACGCACTCGGTGATCTGGGCGTTGCCCGCTTCATCCTTGAGGTGGAGGTTCTTCGGCACGAAGCCAGCGCCGGTACCCTGAATCTTGTGCGGTCCGGGCTGGAGGGTTTCGCCTGCGAGTGTCTGGTTGATCACCGGGGAGGCTTCGGGCTCAACCGCGATGGCTTGGAAGCCGGGGCGGCGGGGCTTGATCACTTCGTAGCAGCCGGTGATGGTGCCACCCGTGCCGACGGCGGCGACGAGGATGTCCACCTTGCCATCCGTATCCGCCCAGATTTCTTCAGCGGTGGTCTTCTTGTGGATTTCAGGGTTGGCGGGATTCTCGAACTGCTGGGGAATCCAGGCATTGGGCGTGGCCTTGAGAATTTCTTCCGCCTTGGCGATTGCGCCCTTCATGCCCTGCGGTCCAGGGGTGAGCACGAGTTCCGCGCCGAGGAGGGCCAGCAGGGTGCGGCGCTCCAGGCTCATGGTCTCGGGCATGGTCAGGATGAGCTTGTACCCCTTGGCAGCGGCCACGAAGGCGAGGGCAATGCCGGTGTTGCCGCTGGTGGGCTCCACAATGACCGTGTCCTTGTTCAGGATGCCGCGCTTCTCAGCGTCTTCGATCATCGCCATGCCGATACGGTCTTTCACCGAGCCCAGCGGGTTGAAGAATTCACACTTGAGGGCAATCGTGGCATCGAGTCCGGCGGTGACCTTGTTGAGCTTCACAAGCGGGGTGCGGCCCACGGTTTCAACGATGTTGTTGTAGATATTGCCCATAAGTGCTGAGTGGTTAGGAGTGGGAAAAGTCGACCAGCCGCCCGGAGCGGCGGAACGCTGCCTATAGACGGAGGGACCGCGCTTGCAAGGCAAAAAGGATACAGCCATCCCTAGGAAAATGTGCGATGATGGGTCATGGCCGAACTGTTGCAAGAATCGGAAATCGTGGAGCAACTCAGCGCAGTGGCAGGGTGGAGCAGGGAGGGGGTGGAGATCGTGCGCCTCTTCAAGTTCTCCAGTTACATGGCCGGGATCGACTTCGTGGTGAAGGTGGCGCACCTCGCGGAAGAGGCCAATCATCACCCGGATATGCAGGTCGGCTGGCGCAAGGTGACCGTGCGACTCAGCACCCACAGCAAGGGTGGGCTCACGAAGCTCGACTTCGCGTTGGCCAGACAGGTGGACGGCCTGGTGGGGTGACTCGGGGCATCTGTTGAGATGTTCCTGATAGTGAGCCCGGAACGTGGCCGTTGGACGGGAGCGCGCTACTGCCCCTCCGCGCTGGCTGTTGTGTTCTTCAGCCCAGGCACTGGCCCATATCCGTAAAAAGCCGCCTTGCCGTCGCGTTTGGGCATCACAAAATCAAAGACGCTCACCCCGTTGCGACGCTGCCCATCATAGGTGCGACCGTCGCTGGCGCCGAAGACGATCGGCTTGCCGTCCTTCTTGCGCTTCCCGAGATAGAGCATGACGTGGGAAATCGGCAGTTCACGAGGGCTGCTGGTCTCATAGGTGCCCGTCCAGAAGAGCAGGTCACCGGGCCTCAACGCGGAGAGGGACTTGTCCTTCAGATTGG
Organism: Roseimicrobium gellanilyticum; assembly: GCF_003315205.1. Classification (NCBI taxonomy): domain Bacteria; kingdom Pseudomonadati; phylum Verrucomicrobiota; class Verrucomicrobiia; order Verrucomicrobiales; family Verrucomicrobiaceae; genus Roseimicrobium; species Roseimicrobium gellanilyticum. Next base: position 453,099 of record NZ_QNRR01000001.1, read on the forward strand.
ATGTATCTTCCGTGCGATACAGGAGGGTGCGCCGCATGACCCACCGGCAGATCTCGTCACTCTGCCTCGGCACGTCCTTGATGCCGGAGTCTTGCAGTATCCGGTACATGGTGCCGGAGCAGTCCATGCCGCCCGCCTTTGGATCCGCAGATCCGAACTGGTAACGGAGATTCTGGGTCGTGAGTTCCAGCGAATGGCGGATGAGCTGTTGTGTTGCGGCCGGATAAGCCTCGAAGCCTTCGAGCTCCTCCGGCGCGATGCTGGAGACTGCCGCAGGCTTCTTTCCCGCTTTCGTGGGGTCGCGCTCGTCAGTGCCTTCTTCCTCTTCAAGAGGCTCGCCTGATGCGGTGGAGGTCTTCTTTGCGGACGATGTGGAATCCTTCTTTTCGCTGCCGTCGGTTTTGCGCGAGGTGCCCGACCCCTTTTCCTCATCTGTCATCGAGGCGTCCGGGCTTTTCTTGGGTTCTTCCTCTTTTGAATTCGTGTTCTCCTTTGTGGCAGCCTCCTTGCTGGCGACCGTTGTCTTGACTCCTGGGGAGGTTGCTTTCGACTTCGATTTCGAGGTCGTGGAGGAAGTGCTGGTGGTGCTGCCCGATGACGCGGATTTCTTTTTCGCCGAAGAACTGGTGCCACTCGTGCCCGTGGTAGCACTGGCGCCCGACGTTTTCTTCTTGCTCGATGTTTTTGAACCCGAGTTCTCCTGTGCCGGGGCCCCAGTGCCCAGGCAAATGAGCAGAGTCATGATGAGATGAACCACGCGCATACTCGAAATCCTTTGCTGCTGAAAAAGGAACGGACGCCACACGCGCCGTGGTCGTGCGAAAACGCCTTACGATTTTGTGCGATGCCATCGAATTGTTCTGAATGCACATGACGGACGGTAGAAATGAGTCGTCCGAAGTTGCTGCTGCCTGAAGGGCAGCAGGAGCCAAGCCCGGGGTTAGGGAGTCTCAGCGACGAACACCTTGGGTGGGAAAGCTAAGGATGCTGGCCGAATGGCGCATGCTGCCAGCTCCGCACCGTTGTGCCGCGGACGTTCGATCCTTAAGGAGCTGCCGTGGCCTCTATCGCCTAACTCGTCACACCTTTCTGCGCGAGCAGATGCGTGAAGGGGTTTGGCGCCACCAAGTTGTACTGGCGGATCGCGAGCTTCCAGAAGGGCGAGAGTGTCTCTTCCGAGGAAGACCACAGCTCATAGTGCAGATGGATGACCGTATCCGGGTCATACAGCACTGCGGTGAGTTCGCGTTTGCTGAGACTGTTGGGACCCTGGCTGATGAGCTTGTGGCTCAGGTGACGGAAGTACTCGCGAGAGTGCTCCACCTGACGACGCCGGCGCAGCAGGCTCACATGCAGGCCGTTTACATACGGGTCCAGGCATACTTGCACGAGACCGAAGCGCTGCTCCAGTTCCGGCTGCAGCGGAGGTCGCGCGTGCACTTCATCCAGGTGCTCATTCAGCGACTGCAGCACGGGTGGCGGATGCAGTTCCTCTGGCGTGACGAAAAGCCCCAGACGTTGCAGGGTCTTCGTGCTGGAGGTGGTGATCGCAAACGGGATGGCGAGGATGAGCCCCAGCAGCACCGGGCTGATCCAGAGAAGGAATTGCGTCGAGATGAAGAACGCCGCGACACCCCAAGCGATGCCCACCAGCGTGACCGAGCCGAAGGTGAGGATGGGTTCTCGCCAGTCAATGCCACCGCCGAGTTTGCGCCGCTGCGCCACCCACGACACACCCTGACCCAAGATGGTCTTCACCACGAACTGCGAGTGGAAGTACATCATGATGGGTGCCATCAACGTGAAGATGAAGGTGTCCAGGAAGCTGCTCAGCGCTGCCATCAGGCGCAGACGGATGGGCTTGAAAAGGCGACCGGTGACCAGCTCATCGAGCATGATGATGATCTTCGGCATGAAGATGAAGGCCAGCGTCAGCAGCAGGAGCAGTTGCCCCGCAAAGGTCGCCCGCGCCATGTCCATGGGGGAGATCTCATTGCTGGCTCCCATGATGGTGCCCAGCACGAGGAACAGCAGCCACACCGGCGAGCTCACGTAGCTCATGATGCCGTGGTAGAAATTCAACCGGCTGATGGGATGCCAGCCACGCGCGAAGAGCAGCCAGAAGTGCTGCATGTTCCCCAGGCACCAGCGGCGATCGCGCTTCAGCGTATCGATGAGCGTGGGTGGGCCCTCCTCATAGCTGCCATGGTCCGTGGCAAGAAGGCGCACCGCGTAGCCCGCTTTGCGCATGAGCGCCGCTTCCACGAAGTCGTGGCTCATGATGTGGCCGCCAAAGGGCACCTTCTCCGGAAGCGGGGGCAGAGCGCAGTACTCAATGAAGGGCGCAAGACGGATGATGGCATTGTGCCCCCAGAAGTTCGCCTCACCACACTGCCAGTAGCTCAAGCCGGAAATGAAAGCCGGACCGTAGAATGCCTGCGCGAACTGCATGATGCGGCCCAGCAAGGTGTCCGCGCCAATCTGCTTCGGGAAAGTCTGGAGAATGCCGATGCCCGGATTCTTCTCCATGATGCGCACCAGGTTCACCAGCAGCGGACCGCTCATCACGCTGTCCGCATCGAACACAATCATGTAGCGGTAGCGCTTGCCCCAGCGGCGGCAGAAGTCGGAGACGTTTCCGCTCTTGCGATTGATGGGGGTACGACGCTTGCGGTAGAAGATCTTCCCGAAGGCATTGAGCTGGCGGCAGAGTTCCAGCCACCCTGCCTCCTCTTCAATCCACTTGTTCGAGTCATCCGAGTCACTCAGGATGAAAAAGTCGTAGTGCTCCAGCTTGCCCGTCTTCGCGAGGGAGTTGTACACCGAGCGGATGCCCTCGAACACGCGGGTCACGTCCTCGTTGTACACCGGCACGATGATCGCGGTCGTCGCGCCGAGGGGCGCTTCCATGTCATCGTTCGTGATGGTGCGGAACAGGTCGAGCGGATCCGGCTTGGGCCGGTTCATCATCCAGATGCCGATGAGCGCCGTCCAGAAGCCGATGTTGAGCTGGTAGTACAGGGGGATGAAGACCACCAGCAGGCCCCATTCATACCAGGCCATGCCGCCGCTGTTCAGCATCTGGTACATGAGCCAGATGCCCACGACCGTACCCACGAAGACGAAGGAGAAGAAGGTGGCCCTCCTCAACCGGGAAGTCGCCGGGGATGGCATGCCCGCATGCGACTGGAGCTGCGCGGTGCGCGAGCCGAGGGCGGTCGTCGGTGAGGGTGACCCGGAGGGGCTGGCTACGGGGGCGCTCATTTCGTCAGGTCATACACAAACCACAGCGCACCCACCACGAAGGCCAGCAGTGCGGCATAGCGTAGCAGGGCGTACCCGCCACGGTCCGTGGCGTCTTCTTCATCCAGATTTTCAAACAGGCCCAGATCGATCGGGCGGGGGGTCATCTTGGAGACTTGCAGACGCGGGCCGGAGGTGCGCACGGCGGAGCGCATGGCCTCCGTCATGTCCGGCGGCAGGTTCTCACGGTCGATGAAAAAGTGCGGCCAGCGGCTGGGGCCATCGCACAGGTGGAATCCCAATCTTCCTGACCCTTCGATCTGGCTGTCGGTAAGTTCCATGCCCTTGTAAATTTCAGAGAGCCAGCTCTGCATCATCAGCCGGGCCTGCTGAATGGCGTGGGCCGTGGGGCTGCGGGAGGGATTCTTCTCATGCTCCTCCGCCGCGCGGCGCAGCGTCTCCAGGATGAGCTGGGTACGACGGATGCGGTTGTGGAGCCGATAGCTGCGGAAGTAGTCCGCCAGACGCGCGTACGCTTCGTTCCAGTCTTCCTCGGATCCCGTCTTGGGCGCGAAATGAATCGTCACCGCATCCATGGGATCCGTGGTGACTGGAGTCTGCGTGAGATTCACTTTTGACGAATGGGAGGACGATACCATGCGAATCGAACGGTGGCGTTCAAATTCGCGGCCGGAGCGGATTTCTGATGCAGGAATCGCTCCGGCTCGGTCGCGTATCAGCGCTTCCACTGGTAGGACCAGCGTTCGGAGATCGGCTTCTTGCCATCCACGAGGTCGCAGGTCATTTCCAGAATCTTCACGTCCGGCTGGATGTCCAGCTTGAAGAAGGCACGGTAGCCGCCCGTCTCGGGATTGATCATCACGCGCTTGTCGAGCACCTTCGCTGTGCCGGTGATGTGCAGCTCGGTGTCAGGCACCCAGTCTGCAGCCTTGCCGGGGAGGGGCTTGCCCTTGCTGAAGTCCACCACAAAGAGGTAGTCGTTCGGAATCTCCGACGTGGCCACACCTTCACCCCAGCGGGTGGCGAGCACCTTTGCCAGGTCGTGGGGCTTCTCCGCCAGCCAGGAGAGATTGTAGGCGAAGCGCAGCGGCTCGGTCGCCGTGGGTTGGGTTTCGGGTTCCCAGAAGGTCACGATGTTGTCCCAGGTCTCTTCACCCGTGGCCAGTTCGATAAGGTGCAGCTTGCCGCGGCCAAAGCCTTCCACCGGGTCCACCCACACAGACACGCGCTCATGGTACCGGGCTTCGAGGTCTTCGAAATGATTGAAGTTACGGTCGCGCTTCTGCAGACCGAATCCCTTGATGCCCTCCAGGCTGTAGACGCTCTGGCGCATCTCCTTGCCATTGTCCAGGGGGCGCCAGATCATGGTGCCGTTCTCCTGCTCAATCAGCAGACCGTCGGAGTCATGCACCTCGGGGCGGAAGTCCAGCGGCTTCGGGTGGGTGTTCTCCCCGTACCAGAACATGCTGGAGAAGGGGGCCAGGCCCAGCAGCTTCACCTTCTTGCGCAGGAAGAGCGAGCCGCTCACGCGCATCATGGTCGTCTCCCCGGGGGTGACTTCGAACTGGTAGGCGCCGCATACACTCGGGCCATTCAGCAGGGCGTAGAACTGGAACACCTTCTCACCGGCCTTCGGCTGCACGAACCAGAAGTGGGTGAAATCTGGGAACTCCTCAGGCTCGCCACCCACAGTATTGATGGCCACGCCACGGGCGGAGAGGCCCCAGCCCAGCTTCGTGGTCACCGCTCGGAAGTAGCTGGCACCCATGAAGACCATGAACTCAAAGCGCTTGTTCAGCAGCGTGTCCGGTGCCAGCAGACGGAAGCCAGCATAGCCGTCCGGGTACTTGGCGCCCTCAGGCACCTTCAGGTTGCCGTAGTCGAAGAGGTCCTTGCTGAAAGGGATGGCGGCAGGCTGGCCCGCCTTGATGTCAAAGAACTCGACCGTCTTCTTCGCCGTCCAGCCGGGGTGGAAGAACTCGATACGGTAGGAGTGCTCCACGTCATTGTAGAGGGCCTTGTCCGCCTTGAACCGGATCTGGCGATGCCCGTCGTATTTCAGGGTGTCGAAAAAAGGATCCAGCGGGTGCTTGGGCGGATCGTAGGGTTTCTGCGCCAGAGAAGCTGCATAAGCCTCCAGGTCCAGAAAGGTGCGGATAGGCGGAGGAGCAGCGGAGGCGTCCTGTGCCTGCGTTGACGACATTGCGCACGTCAGCGCAATCAGACCGGACAGAACGGGGCGAAATAGCATAAGATCGTTGAAAGACAGCGAAAGACTGTCGCTAGCATGCCGTGGGAATGCACCACGTCAAGAGAGCGAGGGGGACAATAAGATGCCCCCTTCCCCGGAGCCTTCAATCGCCGGATCGATGGCCCTGCCCGTGGGTAAGGAACCGCAGGACATTCCCGCGCCTCGGCCACATCGGAAAAAGGCTATTCTGGCAACGGGAGCGGCAAGCTCTGACGGCGGTAGTCGCGGGGGGCTCCGGAGGGGATGTTCCAGGCATCGACTGGGACGAGGTGATCTTGAGGGCTGGAACGCAACCTGCCGTTCCAATCAGTCAATCAAGCAGCCACACAAAGAGAAGGTTCCAGCAGAGAGCGCCGGCGATTAGCCCGCCTGCGGCCCAAAGCACAAGAATTTGCCCGCCGCCGGAATAGTCTACGAACCAGGATAGCGGAGCAATGATGAACATGGCGCCAGCCGCCGTGATGCAAAACCTCAAGAATTCATGCCATTGAGGATGGGTGGTACGGATGCGCCGCATTTGCGCCCACGCAGGAATGCTGATGAAAGCAAACAGGCCGACAAGAAAGAATGCTCCACTGCCGGCAATCGCTTCGTTCATACACAACCGCTCCTCACTTCAGTTCAGTAAGCACGCCCACGAGTTTTGTCATTCCATCGCGGATGAAAGAATTATGACACGTGCACTTCGCACAGTGTGTGACAGCTTTATCCGTCGCTGCGTTCATATCTATTTGAGATTGCCGGCTTATATCGTGATAAGGTGTTCCCCACCTTGGCGGCTTCGTAGAAAGGCCTTGTGTTTTGGTCTTTCAAGTTTATACATTGAATTGTTAGTTCACCTGTACAATTCAAGACATGGTAGTCGCTTGGCAGATATTGATCTGGCGGCGGCTTGAAACTCGGAGATCGAGAACAGTCGAAGAAAGCAGATTGTTCTCTCAATCCAAGATCATGAACACCAAAATATACATCGGGAATCTTTCCTTCGACACTTCGGAGACGGATCTTCGGGCCACTTGCGAACAACACGGTTTGGTTACCGATATTCATTTCCCAATGGATCGCAGTACAGGCCGCCCTCGTGGCTTTGCCTTTGTAACGATGGAAAGCGCTGAAGGCATGAAGAAGGCTATCTCCGCGATGAACGGCAAACCGCTGAACGGCCGCCTGCTGAATGTCAATGAGGCGATGCCTCGTGAAGAACGCCCCGCATTTTCTGGCGGAGCAGGTGGCAGAAGGCAAAGCCGCTACTAAATATCGACTGCAACGGCCGGCCCTTGCCAGCTGGTTGCCTGTCATCCATCGGCGGAGTCTCTTGCGGGATTCCGCCTTTTTATTTCACTGAAGAAGCAAGGGCTTGGCTGAGTTCAGGTGCACCTGAACCGTGCACTTGAGGGGGCGAATGTTGCATCCTTACATTTGTAGTGGACAGATCTCTACGAATGTAGTGATCTCGCGGGAAATATGTCCCTGCCTGCTATTTCCGAATCCGAATGGGCCGTCATGGAGGCCCTGTGGGAGTCCGCTCCGCAGACCGCCTCCGAGCTGACCAAGGCTCTGCGCCCGAAGATGAACTGGGCGGAGAATACGGTGCGCACCCTGCTGACACGCCTCATGGAAAAAGGGGCGCTCCATACCAACGAGAATAGTGCCGGAACCCGCACCTACCTGCCGGCGGTGAAACGCGAGGCCTGTGTGCGGGCGGAGGGGGAGTCCTTCATGCAGCGTGTCTTTGGTGGGGCTGCGAAGCCGTTGCTCGTCCACTTCGCCCAGAACAGCAAGCTCACTGCCGAAGAAGTGCGCGAGCTGAAGAAGATTCTCGATCAATCGCTCAAGTCCTGACTCGACCCTGCCATGAACACCCTCATGCCGCTCTTTGATTGGATGCTCACCGCGAGTGCACGCGCCTCGGTGCTTGCGGTGGTGGTGCTCATCGTCCAGGCGCTGCTGCGGCACCGTGTGCCGGCACGGTGGCTTTCTGCTCTCTGGCTGCCGGTGCTCGTCGTGCTGCTCATGCCGGTGTTTCCGGAAAGTTCGTGGAGTATGAGTTCCATCACGCGTCTTGGCCCGGTGAAGAAGATGGAGGTTCCTGTGATGAAGCAGACCACTGTAGCTCTCCCTATGCCGCCCATCGCTTCGGGAGAAGCCGCCAGGTCGGCGCCCATGCCGTGGAGGCAAATCCTGGCGGTGGTGTGGCTCACTGGTGTGGTGAGCACAGTACTCATCGGCCTGGGCTCTTATGGACACACGCTGCGACGGTACAAGCGCAGTCGTCAGCCATTGAGCGAGGGTTTGCAGCGCGAGATTGCGGGGATGGTTCGAGAAGTGGGGCTGCGTCGTGTTCCGCGTGTCTGGATGTCCGCGGCGGTGCCCAGCCCTGCGGTCACTGGTTTGCTGCGTCCCGTGCTGCTGCTTCCAGCACAGTTCGAGCAGACGCTCACGGTGCACGAGGCTCGTCTGGTCTTGAAACACGAACTCATGCACATAAAGCGTGGCGATCTGCTGGTGAATGCGCTGCTCTGTCTCCTGCTTTCGATGCATTGGTTCAACCCGCTGCTGTGGTTCGCGTTCCTCAAGGCGCGCTTTGATCGCGAAGCTGCTTGTGACGCGCAAGTGCTCGGTGGTGAAGGCCAGGTCGAGCGGGTGGCCTACGGGCACACCTTGCTGAAGGTGGAGACCTCCTTCAGCCATCACGGACTCAGTCTCGGTTTTGTCGGCATCTTCCAGCGCGGCGCTGCCCTGCGCTCCCGCATTCGTTTCATTGCAGCCAGGCCCAATCAGCATCCTCTTATGAAAGCCACTCTCAGCCTCGGCATCGTGCTTTTGAGTTTCCTTGGCATCACCCAGGCCGCGACTCCGGCACCGGATCCGAAAGCTCTCCAGATCTACATCACTTCCAAGTTTGTGGAAATCACCGAACAAAAGGCAGGGGCTTCCGCGAGCGCCCTGCCGTTTGGTCTGCTGGAGGAGAAGGGAACGCCCGGCCTTATCGGCACTCTTACCGATCCTCAATTCCAAGTGCTGATTCGGGGACTCAGCAAGCGGAAAGGCGTGGATCTCATGGCCGCTCCCTCAGTGCTCACAAGATCCGGACAGCCAGCCAGGATTGAAGTGGTGCGTGAGTTCGTTTACCCAGACAACAAGAGCAGACAGGTGACCGAAAACGTGGGTGTCTTTCTCGAACTGACCCCGAAGGTGACTAGGGAGGAGCAGATCACCCTGGCTCTCGCTCCGAAGGTGGTGGAGTTCGAGGGATTTGCCCCTGCCGAAGGTGCAAGCCCGGATTCCGTCTCCGTGAGGAAGGTTCTGCACCCGGATGGCACCAGCACACTGTCTGCGAGCGATGCCGTACGCGGAGAGGTTGAAGAGTCCACCTATGACGCCAAGGGGGCGCTGATCTCCATGACCAGGGTCCCCTACAAGAAGCCTGTCTTCAGCAAGCGTGAAGCCAAGGCTGATGTGGTGCTGAGCGATGGACAAACCGTGGTCATGGAATTGCAGCCGAGAACTGACAAGCAACTCGTGGAAGAAACTGACGCGGCAGGACGGACGATCAAGTCGGAGACTATCTCCTTTCAGAGACGGTGTTTCGTCTTTGTCACTGCAAACCTGATCGACCCTTTGGGTGATCCGCCTGCTCCGAAACCCGCTGGCGGTACCGAGAAGCGGTGATACCAGACGAGTTGAAAACAGGTCGATAACGCGCCAAACATACCCAGGGTGTTGCGGCAGGCCCAAGGAACGGGAACGCCTCGTTCCCGTCAGCGGTCACTACGACTGGTGATGTGGCATAAGGAGTGCCCTGTGTTCCGAAAGAGTGCTCTGGCGGATACACGCCACAAGCCCTTTCACCCACGGGAACGAGGCGTTCCCGTTCCTTGGGCCTTTGCCATGTCCGTGTTCCATGGATGACCTTGTGGTATGAACCACTCTAGGCGGTCCCACGTCTTTCATAGGCGCTAGCGGAGGGCATGGTGCTCACTTCTTTGCCGCCTTCTGCTTCTCCCACTCCTTCAAGAAAGCCTGCTCACGGTCTTCCACATACCGCTTGTAGCCTTCCTTATCGATGAACGGATTTGTCGCCGCACCTTCGAGATTCTTCACCTTGGCTTCCATGTCGTAGTAACTGCCGTGCGCACCGAGGAAAAGGTCTACGGGCAGGGACTTCAGCACGCGGAAGGTCTTCTCATAGTCGGTGGCGATGCCGGGATAGTCCTTGTTGTTCACGAGGACGTAGCCGGGATTCACATTCGGGCTGCCGATGATCACCGCGTCCAGCTTCTTGCCATTCTCCTCCACCTGCAGGGTCCAAGTGGTGCAGCCGGGGGTGTGGCCCGGAGTTAGGTGTGCTACCAGCGTCGCCCCGCCCAGCTTCACTTCATCACCATCCTTCAGCACACGGTCTACCTTGGCCGTGGGAAAGCCCAGGTAGGCGGGCTTCAGACGGGATTTTTTTGGAGCGTTGCCGGATTCCACCACAGCCACGTCCTGCTCCATCACCATGTACTTCGCTCCCGTGGCCTTGATGATGCTCGCGCTGCCCGCGCAGTGGTCCCAGTGCGCGTGGCTGATGAGCAGGATCTTCACGTCGCTGAACTTGAAGCCCAGCTGCTCCACGTTCTTTTGAATCAGCGGCAGGGAGTCCTCAAGGTTGCTGTTGATAAGGACGTGTCCCTCCGGCGTGGTGACGAGGTAGGTGGCAAGTCCCTTCGAGCCCACGTAGTAGAGATTGCCCGCGACCTTGTGCGGAGGGAAGGGTTCGGACCATTCCGCCGTGTTCTGCGCGTTTGCGGTGCTGGTGATCGTGGTGCTCAAACACAGGGCGAGCATGCCGGAGAGGAAGAGGGAGCGAGTCATGCGGAGTGCGGAGTGACGAATGACGAATGACGAATGACGAATGACGAATGCAGGCAAAAAAATTCGGGGAATGGGACCGTGCCCATTCCCCGAATGTTGAAACGATTTTCGATCTACTGAAAAGGCTTACTTCAGCGCGGCGATGCGGCGGCAGACTTCCTCCACATTGGCGCGGCTGTTGAAGGCGCTGATGCGGAACCAGCCTTCACCGGCGCTGCCGAAGCCACTGCCGGGGGTGATGACCACGTTGGCTTCGTTCAGCATCTTGTCGAACATCTGCCAGCTCGAGAGACCGCTCGGGCAGCCGACCCACACGTAGGGGGCGTTCACGCCACCGTAGACGGGGAGACCAGCCTTCTTGCAGGCTTCCACGAGTAGGGCGGCATTGCCCATGTAGTGCTCGATGAGTTCCTTCACTTGGGCCTTGCCTTCGTCCGTGTAGAGGGCTTCAGCACCACGCTGCACGATGTAGCTCGCGCCGTTGAACTTGGTGCTGTGGCGGCGGCTCCAGAGGGGATGCAGCGGGTGCTTGCTGCCGTCCTTCTTGCGGCCCATGAGGGTCTTCGGAATCACCACGAAGGCGCAACGCACGCCGGTAAATCCACCGTTCTTGGAGAAGCTGCGGAACTCGATGGCACACTCGCGCGCGCCTTCGATTTCATAGATGCTGCGGGGCAGCTCGGGGTCGCGGATGAAGGCCTCGTACGCGGCGTCGTAGAGCAGCGTGGTGTCATTCGCCAGGCAGTACTTCACCCAGGCTTCGAGCTGCGCGCGCGTGGCCACAGCGCCTGTGGGATTGTTCGGGTAACAGAGGTAGACGAGGTCCACCTTCTCCTTCGGGATGTCCGCCACGAAGTTGTTCTCCGGGGTGCACTTCAGGTAAACGAGACCGCCGTAGGCGCCGTTCTCATCCGCGTCGCCGGTGTTGCCGTTCATCACGTTGGTGTCCACGTACACGGGGTACACCGGGTCGGTGATGGCGATCTTGTTCCCGCTGCCGAAGATGTCGAGGATGTTGCCCGTGTCGCACTTGCTGCCGTCGGACACGAAGATTTCGTCCGCCTCGATGTTCAGGCCGCGGGCCTGGAAGTCGTTCTTGGCGATCGCCTGGCGCAGGAAATCGTAACCCTGCTCCGGGCCGTAGCCATGGAAGCTCTCGCGCTTGCCCATCTCATCCACCGCTTCGTGCATGGCGTAGCGCACCGCCTCGGGGAGGGCCTCCGTCACGTCGCCGATGCCGCAGCGAATCAGGCGCTTCGCTGCATCCGGATTGGCTTCGGTGAAGGCCTTCACGCGCCGGGCGATTTCTGGGAAGAGATAGCCGGCTTTGAGCTTGAGGTAGTTTTCGTTGATGAGTGCCATGGTAAAAGGGGAGCTGAGGAGCCGGTCATCATGCCGGAAAGGGGCGCAATTGCAACTCCGCGTGCGGCGAGGCCAGTTCGGCCGCGAAAACCCGGCCTGAGAGATTTTCCTTCAGTTTTTGCAACCAGTCGCCGGGAGCGGTGTTCCCGCTGTGGGATTTCTTTCGAAATCAAGGAAATGCATTGCGAAGCATTATGAAAACATTTATCATGCCTCCAATCACGTCGGCCATGCACGTCACGATTCGGCGCTACAAGATCCATCCGGGTGCCACGCAGCAACTGGTGGATTCCATCAACGAGCACTTTGTGCCGCTGATCCGGGAGGCTCCGCGCTTTGTAGCCTACTACGCGGTCGACGAGGGTGACGGGGATGTGACGGCCATCAGCATCTTCGAGGATGAAGCCAGCGCCACCGCTTCCAACCAACTGGCTTCCCAGTTTGTGATGAAGCACCTCTCCGCGCTGATTCCCTTCCCGCCGAAAATCATCTCCGGCGATGTGGTTGCCACGGCGATGTCGGGTGAAGTGGCGGCGTAAAAGGAGCCACCTTGCAGAGCTACTTTTTCGTGGCCGTGTAAACCCCGCTCCAATCCCGGGGCGGATTGGCTGCGAGGGTGTCGCAACGGTGGATGTATTCGTAGGTGAGTTGATCTCCGAGTCCCGCCGCCTCTGCTTGCAAGAACAGCTCCTTGGCCTCAAGGAATTTTTCTTCGCGATAACGTTTCACGCCGGCCTCGAATTGGTCCAAGCCAGGTGGTCGTTGTCCATTCGCTAGCCCGATGACGGCAAATACCTCCACCGGCTTGAGCTTTCCAGAGGCTCGAACCAAGTCAGTCGTTCGACATACGAAGTCATCGCCCAGGTGGTGGCGGACGGCGTCACTCACGAGAAGATCCACACCGTATTGCTTGGTCAGGCCCTCCAGGCGCGAAGCCGTGTTCACGCTGTCCCCGATCACGGTGATGTCCATCTTCTCGTAGGGCGACTCCGCGCCGATGTTTCCCACGACGACCGGCCCCTGGTGAATGCCAATGCCGAATTTCAATTCCTGGATGTCGCGCTTCACCCAGTCTGCATTGAGCTCTGTCAGAGCCTTGCGCATCTCCAGTGCGGACATGACTGCGCGTCGCGCATCCTCGCGATCGCCGTCCACGTTCTGCTGACCGCGCATGCTGCCCCAGAGCGCCATGACCGCGTCTCCGATGAATTTGTCCACCAGGCCTTTTTGCTTGAAGACTCGCTCCACCATCTTGCTCAGGTACTCGTTGAGCTGTCCCACGATCTCCGTGGGAGACATGTTCTCAGACATGCTGGTGAAACCGCGGACGTCGGAGAATAGAACCGTCACGGTGCGCTCGGTGCCCCCAAGGGCGTTGTACAGGCTTGTTCTGTCACGCGTCATCTCTTTCGCCATTTCAGGCGACGTGTAACGGGCGAGAAGGCGCACTGCTCGTTGTTGCGCGCGGCGCTGCATCAAATAGTTGCCGGTGATGCCGGCGACACCGCAGAGGTCGAGAGCAACCACGAAAGGCACGGGGCTTGCTTCAATGCTGTGGATGTCGAACATGTAAAACGTCCCCGCATAGGCTCCGACTGTCAGCAGTACGAGGACAGCCAGTGTGGCGAGGGGGTGACGTACGAAGGTGACCAACGTCCATGCGAGCACTGCACCAAGCACGAGACTGGCCCAGGTCCACCAGGGAGGCGCGTCGTGCACGAAGGAATTGGCCAGGAGAGCTGTCAGTGCGTGTGCGTGGACCCGTACTCCCTCCACACGTCCCAAGGTGGTCTCCTGGAAGTCCTGCAAGTCCGACGCCGTGGCGCCGACCATGACGATCTTTTCCTTGAAGGCAGCGCCATTGCCGAAGTTGTTTTTCCAGAGTTCATCCACAAAGATCTGGTGGATCGACAAAGGCGGATAGGAATCCAGATCACAGTATCGAATGCGCTCAAGGGCGCCGGCCTTCGCCGCCGCTTCCGGATCGATTTTCCTTCCGAGCACCATGGCGACGGAGGGACGGGCCACCTCCGTGGGATCCAATTGCCCTGTGACGATGCCCTGCTGAATCAGCTGATTCACGGAAACCCAGTAGTTCGCGCTTCTTACCACCCCATCCAGGTTGGCCTCACCAAAGAAATTGAGGATGCCGAACATGTCGCTCGTCGCAAACTCCTCCCCGACGGCGGTAGGGCTGGGTACCATGAGCGGCACGTTTTCCGTGTTCTGGACGATGCGCTTGTTGCCAACGGCCGCCTCAATTTCCCATTTTCCGCCCACAACCACTTTGCCCTTGTGTCTCTCAAGCGCTTCCCGGAGGAGGCGGTCGTCCTCGTCATCGTGCGCCGGAGCCTTGAAAGTAAGGTCCAGAAAGACGTATTTTGCTCCGGCCTCAAAGAGGCGGTCCAGCACCGGTGCCCAGACGCGGCGGCGCCATTGCCACTGCTTCTTCATCTCCTTCAGGGCAGGGGAGGCATCGATTTCCTCGGGCCACAGGGTGTCGAGCTTCTGGCTTGCATCGTCGATCCCGAGGATGACAATGTCATCTCGCGCGGGCGTTTTGCGCGAACTGTCGTGGTACTCGTCGAGCACAGAGCGGTCGCGCCGCTCCATCAGGTCGCGCGTATTGTCCCATCCGTAGACGATCGCGAGCACCCCAAACGCGCCCAGAATCATCATCGCCAGCACCCGCTGGTGTACAGCGGATTCGGTACTCAGCAGATTCTTGAGGCTGTTGTTTGTCACGGGACTGTGGATTGCTGCTGAAGGTTAAACGATGAAACTCCGTGCGTGACAAGCTCGGGATTCGGTCAGCCTGGTGTGAAATGCGCTCCGGCCTCCACGGGTTTGTCCCACCAGGTACCGAGATTTGAATCAGTCAATCACTGGACTTTCCCCTAAAAAATCCTTATCCTCTGTTTCTTAGAGCTAGTCTGTCTCCCTGAGATTTCCCGCCTCATGACTGCCTTGTCCCGTCACCTCCGGATTGCTTCTGCTCTCGTTTTGCTTGGCGTTGCTGTGCCTTTGTCCGCGCAAACCCAACTGGACCCGGCCCGTGCGGCCGCAGCCACTCCTACAGATGCCGCCACCCAGGCACTGATTCGCGCTCAAGAAGAAGCGACGAGTGCCGGCCTTGATTCCGAGAATGCCTACGCCCCGGCCTCTCCAGGGGACTCCGATCTGGGTGATCAGTTGATTCTCAAGCGTCTGGAAAAAGTCCAACCCTTCACCGCGTGGTTGGACAGCAGCGTCTTCTGGACGGATAACGCGGCCAACGTCAGCAATGGCGAAATTGACGATTGGTTCTACGTCGGAGGGGTGAATATCTCCTGGCAACAGCGGCTCAAGGGCCGTTTCTACGGAGACGCTTACATCGGGCAGCACTGGTACCGCTATGATGAACTGGACGCGCTCGACTACGAAAATGGTGAAGCAAGTCTGGGGCTCATTGTGCTCGCTCCGGAGCTGGCCAACTCCGTTTTCTTCCTGAACTACTACTATCAGCGCATCACCCAGGGGCTGGATGATTCGCCCATCTACGATACGCACAACATCCGGTTTGGTGCCCAGAAGACCTTCCTCATCGACCGCCTTAACAGCGTGAACCTGAGCCTGATGAGCTCCTTCTCCGTGGACGCCGAGCCCGATGTGTTGCGCCGCCACGAGCAGTCCCTCCACGTCGGGTACAACTTCAAAATCACCCGTGAACTGCTGCTCTCGCTCACGTACCGCCTGATTTATTACGACTACTTCAACCTGGAAGACCGTGAAGACTGGTACCAAAATTTCGGCGCCTATGTCACGTGGAGGCCCAAAAAGTACCTCGAACTTAGTGCCGGTTACAATTTTACTCTGAACAAGAGCAACATCGATGCTTTCGAATACGAGGCCCAGCTTGCGGGCCCGTCCGTCGTGCTGAAGTACCAGTTCTAACGATAGTTCGTTCTGCTCCGTTTTTCTTTTTTTCCCGTCCCCCAGTTCAAATCCTGATACTGCCATGAAAGTGAAGCCTCTCCTCCTTGCGCTGCTCGCTGCCAGCGTGATGCCAGGCGTGACGGCGAATTCGTTCGCCGCCGGCTACAGCAAGGCCGAATTCACCCGCCTGCACAATCAAGTGAACGTGCTCAAGGGTGAAGAAGCACCCAAGCCCGCTGCCGTGGGCCAGGAGATCACGAATGTCACGTCCGTGGCCACCGGGGCGGACTCGCGCGCGGAACTGCGTTTTCCGGACAAGTCACTGACCCGCATTGGGGCAAACTCCCGTTTCACCTTGAAGGGGGATGGCCGTACGCTGGATCTGGAAGGTGGCGTGATGATGCTTCAGGTGCCCAAGAAAATGGGCGGGGCCAAGGTGCGCACGGCGGCCGTGACTGCTGCGGTAACCGGAACGACCGTGCTCTTCGAGTATCTCCCGGGTGGCTACGTGAAGCTCATCTGCGTGGAGGGTTCGGTGGACCTCTCCATGAACAAGAACCCCAGCCAGTTCGTGACGGTCGGGGCAGGGCAGATGATCATCATGAAGGCGGATGGCAATACCATCCCGCAGCCGGTGGACGTTGATCTCTCCACGCTGCTGAAGTCCTCAAAGCTCATCAGTGCTGATGACCTGGGCCCGAATGCCCGGCAGATCCAGCAGGCGATGCAGCAGCAGCAGGAGGAGATTCAGGGCGGCGACCTCGTGGTGACGAACATGGTCATCGAGGGCCGTGGTACCCTGGTCTCGCTCAACAACAACACTGCGCTCAACGTCTTCAAGGAAGTCACCGTCACGGACAACAACCCGCCGCCTCCGCCGAACAATCCCGGTGGCGGAAACAATGACAACCCGAATCCCGGTCCCGACGGGCCCAGCTTCCCCGGCATTGCTCCTTTGATCGCCGGCACGACAGTACTGAACCAGAACTCCACGGTTTTCACCAACCCCCATGTGGAGGCTTACAATGTGCAGCAGGGTGGTGTAGTCACCTCCGAGGGTATTGTTTACAACGGGATCGCGAATGGCCTGTTCCAGTACTTCACCTTCGGCGACTCGAATGTCATCAGCCCGACGTTGCAGCCGCTTCTCAATGCTCCTGCTGACGCCTGGGGCTATCCCAACAGCGGGGACTGGGCGCTCTTCAAGTTTGAGAAGCTCATCATCAACGGCACTCCCTACTTCGAGTACCCCTATTCCATTGCCTACTCCGAAGGCCCCGTGCCGATTCACGACGTGATTCTGGCCTCGCAGAACGGCATTCTCCTCGGCGAAGCGGGGCTGTTCCCCGGTGAGGTCCCTGAAGAAGCGGGTGGCGTTGTGGGCCCCCAAGGTGTTGAAGATACCCTGCTGAATCTGGCGGATGACACCCTGGTCGACAATTTCGTCCTCTACACCCAGAACGGGAACCTCGACATCCGGACCACCAAGGGCAACGCGATCTACGGGTACAACCAGAACGTGACTCTGGTCGCAGCGAGCGCGCAGAGTGACGTGAACATCAACGGCGATGTCATCCTGGAATCCGGTGGCGACTCCTACGAGGGCACTCTCACGGCCAATCTCAATGTCATCGCGGGTCGCGACGTGAATGTCACCAAGAAGGTGGTGGCAGATGCGGTGAACATCGAATCAGGCCGTGATGTGAACGTCAATGGCGGCAAGATCGTGGCTGACAAGCGCAACCTCACGGTGACCGCGAAGCGCCATATCAACGTGAGCAACAGCGCTGAACTCAAGGCGTTGACCTTCTATGAGACCACTGCCTTGGTGAAGCTGGTGGCGCAGCAGGGTGATATCAACATTTCCAACAGCGTGGTGGAAGGACGGAACATTGAACTGGAGGCGTTGGCGGGGAACATCCATCTCCTCAACACCCAGACTTCGGGTGATGTCTTCAAGGCCACGACCTATGGAGGCAACGGTTGGATCAATGTCGGTGGAACCACCATCAATGCCGGAACTCTCATTCAGCTCTTTGCGCAAGGCGCCAATGGCGGCGTGAGGTTTACCGAGAACTCACACCTGAACTCACCCAATGTGAGGATAGCCGGCAAGACAGTGGAAATCTTGAATGACAAGACGGTGACCATCGATTCGAGCTCCTTCAAGGTCTTCTCTGACAATCACAAGTACAACACCACGGGCCAGGGGAACTTCTCCCAATCTCCGCAGCAGAATGCGTTCGGTCCGCCGAACTGAGTTCGGAACAGCGGGAAAGGGAGCTCAGATTCTGTTTCGCGTCTGACCATGACCATCAGGCGGAAGATGCCTGATGGTCTGTGAGACATGGCGCGCTATTCCGCCGCCGCCTTCTTTTTCTTGCCTTTGCCTTTCTGCTTGTCTTCACCTTTTCCTGCCGCGGGCTCCTTGTTTGAAGTGGGAAGCCACTTGGCGAGCTCGGCTTTCTTGTCTGCAAAGTTGGAGTCACCCGCGAGGTTCTTGTACTCCAGCGGATCCTTGGTCTCGTCATAGAGTTCCTCATCACCGTTCGCGTAGCGGATGTAGCGCCAGCCTTCACTGCGCACCGCGTGGTTGTTGTACATGTGGGTGGTGAGTGCTGGCGTGTCCCAGGCGGACTTCGGATCGGCCAGCAGGGATTTGATGCTCTTGCCTTCCACGTGCGCCGGCTTGGGAATGCCTGCCAGGTCGCACAGGGTGGGGTAGATGGACATGCAGTCCACGGTGCGTTCGCAGAGGCTGTCCGGCTTGGTGAGTCCGGGTACGACCCAGAGCATCGGAGCTCGTGTGGACTCCTCCCACAGGGCAAATTTTCTCCAGTGTTCCTTTTCTCCCAAGTGCCAGCCGTGGTCCCCCCAGAAGACAATGATGGTGTTGTCCTTGATGGGTGATTTGTCATACGCCTCCATGAGACGGCCGATGTTCATGTCCGTGTAGCTGATCGCGGCGAGGTAGCCTTGCACCGCTTCCTTCCAGCGTCCGCTCTTCAGCATGGCGGCGTGGTCACCTTCCGGCCTCGCCATCTTCACACCGGCGGGAGGGACGTCTGCGAGATCGCCTTCGAGATGAGGAGGCAGCTCGATCTTGTCGAGCGGGTGCATGTCGTAGTACTTCTGCGGAACATTCCAGGGCATGTGCGGCTTGTGCAGGCCGCAGGCGATGAAGATGGGTCTGTCATGCTTCTTGCCAAGCTGCTCGATGGCGTAGTCCGTAATGCCCCAGTCGGAGAGGTCGGAGTCCGCGCAGTCCAGGGGCGCGAACTTGATGCCACCCACGCCGTCGCTACCCTTGGGCTTGGGTTCTTTGCCTTTCTCCTTGGGGTAGTCTTCCCACTCACTGGTCCGGTCGAAGCCCCCGTGGTAGATTTTCCCCGCGCCGCCGGTAAAGTAGCCCGCATTCCTGAAGGTGGTGATGAGAGTCTTCTCCTCCGGGATGACAGTCCTCCAGTCTTCGTTGTTGCTGTACACGCCCGTGGTGCTGGGGCGCATGCCGGACATGAGCGCCGCGCGTGAAGGATTGCAGACGGGTGCTGCGCAGTAGCTGCGGGTGAAGCGAACCCCACGCGCTGCGAGCTTGTCGATGTTCGGTGTGATGGTCTGCTTGTTGCGTCCCAGATAGCCCACCCAGTGGTTCAGGTCATCGATGGCAATGAAGAGGACGTTGGGCTTCGATGGCGCGGCATCAGCAGCGGCAGCGGGGAGAATGCCGCTCGCCAGGAGCGCCAGGGTGGCAAGGATGCGTTTCATCCCGTGCCAGACGAAGTGCAGGCATGGGATGTTGCATCGATTTACCGCAAGCGACGGCGGTGCAGCAACAGCATCGCAAGGCCACCGGCAAAGAGCAGACCGCTGGCAGGTTCTGGCACGGCTGCCACGCGGAGGATGCCATCCGAGAGAAATGTTCCGGTATCCCAGCGGAGACTGGTGTCGGTGAAGCTGGGAAGCAGTAGCTGGCTCAGCAGAGTAGCTTCATTGGTGTACGTACTGCCCCATGTGACGCTGGCCCAGTCCATAAGGTCGAAGGCATCTCCCTGCACGCCCTCGTAACCCAACCATTGCACGATGATCTGAGTGGAGTTCCCCGCGCTGAATTGACCCAGTACGTCCAGCTGATCGTAGGTCGAACTGCCGGAAATCTGGAAATACGCGGTGGCGTTGTCCGTGAGCGACAGATTGTTGGTGAAGGTGAGCGTGCCCGCCAGAGCGCCGGCGGTGGCGGAGTCCGTCGCCAGTGTGGAGGCTCCGGGCTTGAGGAGCGAGTTTTGTCCAAGGGTCATGTTGCCCTGCACTGAGCCCGTGCCACTCAGGATTTTTGAAGTGAGTGCAGGAGTCGAGCTGAGCGCGCTGACATCAAATTGAGCCCCCGTCTGGATCTCGATCCACGGACTGGTCAGGGATGCTGTGCCTTGCAGCGCCAGGGTGCCTGCGCTGACGGTGGTTTTGCCAGTGTAAGCCGCCTGACTGGTGATGATGAGCCGGCCGGTTCCTGTCTTGTTGAGGCCGCCTGCGCCAGCAATGCCTCCCGTGATGGTGAGGTCCGGTGTGGGCAGGGTGGCTCCATTATCGCGCACCTCAATCTCTGCCTGCCCAGGGCCCTCCAAAGTGATGTCCCCCGCATAGATGGCGCCCGCGTTGTCCAGGTTGGTCTGGCCACGATTGCGCAGGCGACTACCTTCCTTGAGGACAAGGTCGTCGTTGTACGTGTTATCGCTCGTCAGGAAATTGCCACCGCCGGTACCGTTGTGGTCGAGGCTGAAGGTGGCGCCACTGCGCACGATGACGCCGCCCTGGGCGGAGCCCAGTGAACTGGCACGGCGCACCAGGAATTCGCCACTGAGCACATCGATCAGGCCATGGAAGGTGGAGGCGTTGTTTCCTGAGAGCCAGGCATTGCCGGCGATGAAGAGGGTGCTGTCTGCCGCGCCTACTACGTTGCCATTGATGCGCCATGCGGTGTTCCCGGAGAGGGTGCCGCCATTTGCCGTGACAGTGATGCCGCGGTTGGTGGAGGCCCCTCCTGTGTGTTCCCACGTGCCGCCATCGAGAACGATGTTGGACGGAGAATTCGGGGCGTCTCCCAGTTCGTCAAAGGTCGGTGTGATGAGCTTGCCCTGCTTGATGGTGATGACGCCGTTGTAGGTATTGGCCGCGCCTCCGGAGAGCGTGAGATTGCCCAGGCCAAGTTTGGTGAGTCCGCCATCCGTGGCGGGACCTGTGGGATCGTGCCTGAGCGGAGCACCGAGGGTGGCATTGAAGCCATTCGTGTCGAAGATGGCGCCACCGCCTGAGACGTACACAAAGTCCACGTCACTGCCGATGAAGGTTCCTGTGCCGGCTGCAGGGGTGGCGTTGATGACCACCTTGCCTCCGTCGAAGCGAAGTGTCGCGGTGCCGGGCGCTCCCGTCGCCTTGCCTATCTTGCGCGTGTAAAGGGTTCCGCCACTTTCCAGGTTGATGACGCCGGTGCCCTGAAACTGGACACCGAAAGGCGCCCCGGCATGGGTGGTGAAGGAGCCGTTGTTTTTCACCGTGAAAGTCGCCGTGCCGGTGGATCCCCCAAGGAAAAGATCGCCGCCGCCGGACGCGCCAGTCCGAGTAGTGCCGGTGCCACCATCGAAGATTACCGTGCCGCTGCCTCCGGGGCCGTCCTGAGTATCAGTGAAGCTCCCGATAAACATGTCCCTGGACGATGTGAACTGGCCACCCGCTTTCACGATCACGGTGGCATCATGATTGACGATCACATTGCCGCCTCCTTCCGAGCGTACCATGCCGTTGAGGTCAATGGTAAGCGTGCCTCCGCCGTAGATGTGCATCGGGCTGGTGGCTCCGGTGCGGTAGATGCGCAGACCCGTGGCCGCGTCGCCGCCCACAGTGACATTCACCTCAGGCGCCACGTAGATGCTGCGGAAGGGAGTGGCGTTGCTGATCTGAATGGTGCGCACCGGCACGCCATCGCCACCGGGTGCTACGTCTCCCCTGAGGATGTAGCCGTCCGCGTTGTCGTAAAACTCCAGGGAACGCGCGATGACGTTTCCAGTGACTGTGACCGTGCCGGGTCCCGTGGTGTCATAGGCATGGCCGAAGATGGCCGTCTGATGGTCTGACCAGTTGGCCGTGACCGGGGTGGGTGTGGGACTGGTCACCCAGGCATTGGTGCTGCTCCACGTACCATTGCCCCCAGTGCCGCTCGCTCCACCCCAAAGCAGACCGCTGGTCATCGCGAGGCTGTCAAAGCGGACGGTACGGGTGGACCCTGCCGCTGCGGGCATGTCCTCGATTAAAAAGCCGAGCCCCGCGATGGTATCCGTCGGCTCGTCAAACAAGTCGGCGAAAGTGCGGGTGATGCTGGTATCGACCGAAAGATCCGTCGAACTAACCGGGTTCCAGGTGGCGGTCAGAAAATCCAGGAAGTACTGGCTGCCGTTCAGGAATGGGGATGAGGTAGCGACGTACCAGGCCCCATCCACTTCGATCGCGAACCGGCGTGCGGCATCTGGAGCGGCACTTTGATTCGAGTACCAGCTGACGTACAGGGATTGGTATGCCACATCAGGGTTGATGGAGAGCGTGCCTGTGGTGTTGAGCAGGTAGTCGCTCGGCACGGATGCACCCGTGTGCTGGACATAGATGTAGCCGCCCCCGACGCCGAACTGGTTTCCGGGATTCCAGCCGGCATCATGAGGGGCGCTGTTGTGCGTGGCACCCACCAGGGTAGTGCCGTCCCAGCGGACGCCTTCCCAGCGGGCGGTTCCCGTGTAGGGATTGGTGGCAAAGGGGTCCTGATACAAGGTGGAGCCTTGTGTCTGCGATGGGAACGGGAGCGCCAGGACGGTGGAGAGAACAAGAGGAATGAAGAACTTCACGTGTGTCTGGGCGGCGGCTGAGGAATGGAGGAAATGCGGCGACAGTGGGGAATCGCTCACTTCGCGATCTTCCGATGGCCGTCCAAAGAGCTGGTCCCGGTGGAAACCGAAATAGCGCGAAGGCAACAAAAGGCGGAACTCGATCCTTTTTGGACAGAGAACTGCAGTTTTATCCGCCTCTAAGCAGGACCACTAGATCCCTCAGCCGGGTTACACCCGCACCTGGCCTGTGCCGATCA
The DNA here is from genome assembly GCF_003315205.1 of Roseimicrobium gellanilyticum. Lineage (NCBI taxonomy): Bacteria > Pseudomonadati > Verrucomicrobiota > Verrucomicrobiia > Verrucomicrobiales > Verrucomicrobiaceae > Roseimicrobium > Roseimicrobium gellanilyticum. Next base: position 475,871 of record NZ_QNRR01000001.1, read on the forward strand.
CCAGATACTTGTAGCTGCACAGCTCCGCGAGGCCCATCGGCCCGCGTGCATGGAGCTTGTCCGTGCTGATGCCGATCTCGGCGCCGAACCCGAATTCACCGCCATCGTTGAAGCGCGTGCTGGCGTTCCAGAGCACCACGGCGCTATCCACCTCGTGCATGAACTGTTTGGCCACAGACTCGGTTTCCGTCACGATGGTGTCAGTGTGGCGGGAGCCGTGCGCGTTGATGTGGGCAATGGCCTCGTCCACGCCTTTCACCGTCTTCGCGGAAAGGATCAGGTCGAGGTATTCCGTGTTCCAGTCTTCCTCAGTGGCCTCTTTGGATCCGGGCCAGAATTTCTGCAGAGTGGCGTCTGCGCGCACTTCCACGCCATGGGGGCGAATGAGGTCCGCCAGGGTGGCTGCGAAGCCTTCGGCAATGGATTCATGCACCAGCACGGTTTCCACCGCGTTGCAGGCGCTGGGCTTCTGGACCTTGCCATTGATGATGAGGTCGGCCGCCATCTCAAAGCTGGCATCCTTGTGCACGTACACGTGGCACACGCCGTCGTAGTGTTTGATGACCGGCATGCGGGCCTCTTTGACCACGCGCTCGATGAGACCTTTTCCTCCCCGGGGGATGATGAGGTCGAGGTACTGGTCCATCTGGGCCAGGTGCGTCACACTCTCGCGGTTGGTGAAGGGGATGAGCTGGATGCTGTCCGCAGGCAGGCCAGCGCGCTCGCCACCCTTTTGCAAGGCTTCAGCGAGGGCGGTGTTGGAGTGGATGGCCTCCGAACCGCCACGCAGGATGGTGGCGTTGCCCGTCTTGAAGCACAGCACTGCCGCGTCGCTCGTTACATTGGGCCGGGATTCGTAGATGATGCCGATGACCCCGATGGGCACACGTTCTTTGCGGAACTTCAGGCCGTTGGGACGGGTCCATTCTCCCAATACTTCGCCCACGGGATCGGGCAGGTCTGCGACCTGCTCGATGGCTACTGCAATGGCTTCCAAGGACTTGGGGCTGAGCTCCAGTCGCTGGACCATCGGCTTGGAAAGGCCCTTTTCCTCAGCCGCTGCGATGTCCTTGGCATTGGCCTCCAGGATGGTCTTTTCCCGGCGGCGTACCTCCGCCGCCATGGCGCGAAGGACGTCATTTTTCTGCTCCGAGGTCAGCTTCACCAGCTCACGCGAGGCAGCCCGCGCGCGGGCACCCATGTCGAGGATGCGGTTTTGGATTTCCTGGGAGGTCATGAAGATCGGACGGGGAAGAGAAATGGGGAGGGGCAGGGAGGGATACGTGCGTGCCCGCACGTGCAGATGGAGGTGGAGGCGTCAGGCCGGGACAGGGAAGCGGGTCCCCACGCCGCTGCCATCTACCAGATCGGCGAGCTGTTCAGGGTGGCGACCGCTGGCGATGATGCAGGGGATGCCGCCTTGCACCGCGTCTTGTACCGCGCGCAGCTTGGAGGTCATGCCGCCCACGGAGAGGGAGCCCTTGACCTCCTCAGCCAGATGCAGTGCGTCTTCTACATTCTTCACCTCGGGCACGATGTCCACCGAGCCGCTGTCCTTGAGGTTCATGAGCCCTGGCACACTGGTCAGGAGGATGAGCAGGTCCGCCTTCCAGAGGAGGGCCACGCGGGCGGAAAGCTTGTCGTTGTCTCCGAAACGCAGTTCTTCGACTGCCACGGAGTCATTCTCATTGATGATTGGAATCACATTGTGGCACTCCAGAAGGCGCAGGAGGGTGGCTTTCACCTTTTCCGCACGATCCTGACTTTCGAGATCGGCATGGGTGAGGAGGAGTTGTCCCACGTTCAATCCGTGACCACGCAGGAAACTTTGGTATGTGTGCATGAGCGTGGTTTGACCTACGGCTGCGCAGGCTTGCAGGGTCACCATGTCCTGGGGCCGTTCCTTGAAGCCCATCGCCTTCAGTCCAGAGGCCACGGCGCCGCTGCTTACCACCACGACTTCGTGCTTGCGACGCTTCAACTCCGCGATGGCCTGCACCAGCTTGCAGAGCTGCTCTTCATCCGTCTCGGCGCGATCCGTGCGCGTAAGGATGCCACTGCCGAACTTCAGGATGATTTTTTTGCTGCTCATGGATTTGGGGAAAGGGGCAGCAGCATGACAAGGGTGGGGGTATTTGCAAGCTTTCGACGATCCCTCTCTAAGGTTCTGGCGGCTTCTTCGTTGTGCCTCGTTTACCCGAACTCCGTCCTAAATTCGTATGTAATTCCACAGTCATTTTTTGCTGGCCAAACCAATGCTCGCTGGTTAAAAAACCGCCCCTTGCCCGAAAAATTGCCTTGCTGATCCAATACCCGTCCCGTCAGAATGACACCCTACGCCCTTGTCTTCTGACAGAGTGCTCTATGAGAACATTTTTCCTCCTTGCCTTCAGTTTTTGTCTCGCCTCTTCCCTGATGGGTCAGGCGACGCCACCCAAGCCGCCGGCCACTCCTGCGGCTCCGGCTGCGCCCGCTCCCGCGGGCAGCACTGCGCTGAATCCTGAGCAGGAAATGCAGCAGATGTTTGACGACATCCAGGCCACCTTTACCAAGGGCCAGTATGACGTCACGCTGCAGAAGATCGGCGGCTTCCACACGAAGACCAACAACAAGGACTTCCCCCAAATCATCTTCCTGGAGGGGGCGTGCCATTTCAACCTCAAGCAATACGACAAAGCTGCGACGTTCTTCGAGAAGTTCGTCACGACCTACAAGGACGATCCGGAGCAGGCGGGGCCGATCAACGACGCCCTGATGGCGCTTGGCGAATCTTACCTGAACGCGGGCATGGCGGACAAGGGCATTGAGGCTCTCAAGAAGGCGGCGGCCGTGGATGAGCTGCGTGACCGCGCGGGCCTGATGATCGCCAACCACCACAAGAAGGCCGGTCAGGTGGATGAGGCGCTGCAGATCCTTGAAGTCGTGTTGAAAGACCAGGAGGGGGCACCCACGCAGGAGCAGCAACAGGCGATTCTCCTGGCTTCGGACATCTACGTGGGCAAGGGCCAGACGGACAAGGCCTCCGCCCTCATGGAACGCCTTCGCGCCGGCACCAGTGGTGCTGAGAGCATCGTGGAACTGAACATCCTCGCACAGAAGGTGGGCGACGCCATGCTGGAGTCGAGCAACTTTGGTGCAGCGCTGCGTGCCTACCAGAGCATGCGCCGCCACTCGGAACTCGTGCGCCTGCAGAAGGAACGTGTGGCCACCATTGAGCGGTGGATCGTCACCCTGAACACTCCCGGCGGACGCGTCCAGTTCATGGGCAAGCTGCTCTCGAAGGAAGAAGCGGACGGCCTGCTCGCCCAGAACAAGAAGGTGCTCGAAGAGATCGAGGCAGTGAAGGACTACGATGCGAACATCTACTACCGCCTCGGCCAGTGCTTCTATGAGATGCAGCGCATGCACGAGTCCATCCTTTCCTTCAAGGAGGTCTACGAGAACTTCAGGGAATTCCCGGGTCGTGATGGCGCTCTCTTTGGCATGATTGCAGCCAACCAGCGTTTGGAACGCGCGGGCCGCGCCTACAAGCTGTGCGAACAGTACATGAAGGAGTTTCCGGAAGGGAAGTTCATCACAGACGTGACGCAGATGTTTGGCTCGCTGGCGTATGAGAGCGGCAATCTGGACGAGGCAGAGTCCTCCCTGCAGCGTGTGGTCGCTTCCACGAAGGACGCCGACCAGAAGGTCTCCCTCATGTTCCTCCTGGGCGTGGTGCAGTTTGAATCGCAGAAGTTCGACGCCTGCCGTGGCACCTTCCAGCAGCTGGTGACTGAGCACAAGACCGCGGTGCAGCGTCCTGCCGCCCAGTACTACATCGCCCTGTCCTACTTCTTCCAGAACGATTCCGTGAAGACCCGCCGTGCACTGCGCGACTACATCACGGAGAATCCGAAGGGTGAGTACATCGTGGACGCGCGCTACCGTCTCGCATTCATCGAAGTGCAGGGACGTGCCAACGTGGCTGAAGCCCAGACCGACCTTGAAAAACTGACTCAGGACTATCCGAACGACACCAACATCGGCCAGGTGTGGTCCCTGCTGGGAGACATCTACTCCCAGAAGCAGCCTACGGAAGATGAGGTCAAGAAGGGTGTCGACTACGTGGCCAAGACGCTAGAGGCCTACCGCAACGCGGTGGACAAGGCCAAGTCCCCGGACGTGATTAATTACGCCATCGAAAACGCCACCAACCTCATGGTGGAAAAGGGCCTGTACAAGGAACTGGCCGACATGTGGTCCAAATACTATTCCGTCTGGCAGGGCAAGCCGGAAGCCCTCAAGGCCATCTACTGGATCACCCGCGCGAAGGAACGTGATGCCAAGGAACTGATGAGCCAGGGCAAAACGGATGAAGCGAAGGCCGCTGAGCAGGATGCCCGCAAACTGGTGGCGAAAGAATTGGCTCCGCACCTTGGCAATCCCGGAAATGAACAGGTGGAAGTGCTGCTTCAGCAGCTCACCACGATGATGGTGCCCAAGCGCCGTTCCCGTGCCCAGGCCGCCGCTGCTGCTGCCGCGGCCGCTGCTGCGGCAACTCCAGCCCCTGCTCCTGCTGCCTCTCCGGATGGAGCGGCACCGACCCCGCCTGCCGATGGCGCGGCGACACCTGCGCCAGCCGCGGCTCCGACGCCTCCGCCAGCTCCTCCCACTCCTGAAATCACCTTTGAGCAGGTCGAGGAAGAGTTTAAGCAACTGGTCACTCCGGAAAGTGGCAATGTGAACGGCACCGCTGCCGCGCGCATCCTCTACGGCCGGGCGCTGATCGCCCGTGGTTTCCGCGACGTGACGAAGTTCGAAAATCTCATCAATCTGATTCCCGACGCCGCCAAGGCGGAGGAACTGAGCCCTCTGCTTCTCGCCACCCTTGGTGACTTGATGTTCAAGAAGGGCGACTACGACAAGGCTGGCCAGTTCTATGAGCAGATTCGCCTCAAGTATCCGAACAGCGAGTTCGGCGACCGTGCACCTGCCGGCCTCGGTGAGATTGCCTTCCAGAAGAAGGACTACGAGACCGCGATGACCCTGTTTACCGAAGCGGTTGAGAAGTATGCCTTCAGCCCTGACAGCATCTTGAACGGTACTCTTGGACGCGCCAAGACCTTCCTTGCCCAAGGAAAGTATGACGAGGCGCTCAAGCTCTACGAAACCGTGATGAACACTCGCGAATGGCGTTCCGCCATGCCGGAGGCTCTGTTCGGCGTGGGGCAGTGCTATGAAGGCAAGGCGGAGCCGAAAAAGGCCGTGGACTTCTACCGGAAGATCATCATCGCGAACCGCAAGAACAAGCCCATCCTGGCCAAGGCTTACATTCAGGCGGCCAAGTGCTACGTCCAACTCAAGGACAGCGAGAACGCCCGCAAGGTGCTTGAGGAAATGCTCCGCCAGAAGGACATTACGGACCTGCCCGAATTCGAGCAGGGGAGAGCGCTCATCAACACCGTTGGCCAATAGTCAGTCCATATTCTGAGCAGGTTCCGCTTCATGAAAGCCGCACTCATTTTTTCATTCCTTTGCCTCTGCGCCACCGGGCTGCATGCCCAGGCGCTGGTGCTCAAGGATGGCTCCCGCATTCCGGGTGGCCAGTTCACCATCGAAAACGGGAAGATCCAGCAGACCAAGACGCTCTCCAATGGCCAGAAGGCCCAGGTGATGGTCGCCGTGGAGAGCATCGATCGCCTGGAATGGCCGGAGGTGAACCAGATACTGGAAGCCCAGACGTTGATGTCCGAAGGCAAGGCGAAGGAAGCCGTCGACATCCTTCAGAAGGCCAAGGACTACTTCAAGCCCTTCAAGAGCGTCAAGGGCAGCCCGTACAACGATGTGTCCTTTGCCCTCGTGGAAGTGATGGACCAGGCAGGTGACTTTGATTCCCTGCTTCGTGTGCTTCCTGAAGTGGAGGCCATGAAGTGGGACGGGACCAAGGCGTTCAAGCTGCAGATCGTGAAGCTGAACATGGATCGCCGTACCTCCTCGGATGTGGATACGATTCTGGCCCGGGCCCAGCAATTGCTGCGTGACTCTGACGATTCGTCGATTGCCGCGCGTCTTTGGATCACCATTGCCGAGATTCACACCCGCAAGGAACGTTGGGAGGAGGCCTTCGAAGCCTACCTGCACGTGCCTGTCTTCTACGGCAGCCAGGGCGCTCTGGTGCCTCAGGCAGAACTCTCCGCCGCCCGTACCCTGGTGAAGATGGAACTTTTCAAGGACGCCGTGGGCTTCTACCAGAGGATTCAGGAACAGTACGCCGGGTCGGAAATCGCGGAGACCGCGAAGAAAGAGATGATGCCCATCAACGGCCTGCCGAACAAGGCGGACAAGGTCCCCGGTTCGAAGGCCAAGGACAAAGGCAAAGAAGAATCACCAAAGACCGCCGCAAACCCAGATTCAAAGTAACCAGACACCATGCACATCACATCCCCGAATCGTACCCGTTCCCGAACCACCCTCTGGCTTGGACGCCTGCTCATCTGCGGCACGTTGCTCTGCGGGTCCGTCAACGCCTTTGCGGAGGAGGCGCCTGCCGGAGGTGAAGGTGCGGCGAAGGTGGTCCACCACAAGAAGTCGATGCTGGACAAGTTCAAGGAAGGTGGCTGGGTGATGTACCCCATCCTTGGCTTCTCGGTGCTGACCATCTGGCTTTCCGTGGACCTCTGGATTCGCACGGGCAAGAAGAAGCTGGCCCCGGATGCGCATGTGAACGGCGCGAAGGACCTCTTCCGCATGGGCGACTACGTCGGCGCCTACCAGCACTGCAAGAACAATCCCTCCGCCTTCAGCGACTCCACCCGTGTGGCTCTCAGCTTCATCGGGGACGGCCAGCAGGCGACGGAAGACGCCATGATCGGTGAACTGAACAAGTTCAACGCGGCCACGACCACCCGAATCAACTACCTCTCGGTTATCGGGGTGTGCACTCCGATGGTGGGTCTCCTCGGAACGGTGACGGGTATGGTGACCGCGTTCGAACACCTTGGCACCGCCGGCGTGGGCGACCCCTCCGGTCTGTCCGCGGCCATCGGTGAAGTGCTCATCGCCACGGCGTCCGGTCTGGCCATCGCCATTCCGGCGTTCATGATGTTCTACGTGCTGCGCAACCGCCTGCAGGGATCCATCCACTATGCCCAGGACATTGTGGTCTCCCTGTTCCGCAAGATGCCCTACGAAGATCTCAAGGATTGCCACGTGGGCGAGGAAGAATTCTTCGCCGCCCGCCCGAACTGGGTGGCGGACGATGCTGGTGCAGCCCATGCGGTGCCTGCCTGATCGAGAAAATGAACGGAGCCTGCGCCAGCAGGCTCCAATTTCTTCAACGAGTCTCATTCAACCTTTTACTTTTTTCTGACTTATGGGCGGCGGCGGCGGCAGTATGGAGAGCGGCGAACCGGAGTTTCAAATTGCTCCGATGATCGACTGCTTGCTTGTGTTGCTCATTTTCTTCATGAGCATCACCACGGCTTCGGTGTTGCAGATTGACAAGGACATCGTCCTTCCGGTCGCGCCCGATGCGAAGAAGCCTGAAAAGGCCAAGGTCCAGGAAGGCGCCATCAACGTGAAGTGGGATGCGAAGGCCCAGAAAGGCGTATTCAGCTTTGAAGGCGTCACCTATGATGACACCGCCGTGCTCGTGGAGCGCCTGAAGGAACGCCTTGAGACGATCAAGGGCTACCGCCTGATCATCCGCGGTGACAGTCGTCTCCCCGCCGTCGAGATCCAGAAGACCATGAATATCCTGGCGAATGCCGGATACTCGGATCTCTCGTTTTCCGCCCTGAATCAGTAGCAATTCCTCTTTCTCTTCTTTTCCCTATGAGCAGTCACGGACACAAGGGCCGCAGACAGATCGAAACCGAAAGCCCGAATGCGGGCTTTCAGATCGCCCCGATGATCGACGTCGTGTTCGTGATCATGCTTTTCTTCATGGTCATGGCGAACAGCGTGAAGGTGGAGTACGAGCTGAAGACTGCGCTCCCCGGCATCGCCCAGACCACCAATGAAGAAGTGGTCATGCCGGATGAAATCACCATTGAGGTCTCTGAAGACGATCTGGTGACCATGAACGAGGAGGTCTATGACGCCGATCTTCCTCCGGACCAGGCGAAGAAGCTTCCCACGCTGACCGACAGCCTCACCCGCCTGAAGAAGGATGCGGATGACCGCGGCAGCAAGGTGCTCGTCACCTTGGTGACCGAGGAACAGGCCAAATATGGCCGCATCATTGATGTGATGAACGCCCTCGCCAAGGCCAAGATTTCCAACGTGACCTTCACCGTCGGCTCCGAAGAATTTTAATGGTTTGTTCAAAGATTCCGGCCCCTTGGCCGTCATGCCTTTAACAACCTGCCCGCTCCGCTCATGAGTGACCAGCAACCTCCCAGTGGCAATCCGGTGCCACCGAACCCAGGCGTGACGCCTGTGCAGATCCAATCCCTTACGCCAGGAGGCAGCAGCTCCTCTGCGGTGCCGATTCCGGCTGCCCCGGTGATTCCGCCGCCCACCGTCTCCTCCGCGGTACAACTGGAGACCGCTGCCTATGAAGAAGGCGCCACCGCCTATCCGGAGCATCACACCGACTTTCACGCGCCGCACTACGCTCCAGCTCCGAAGAAGAACATCTTCGTGCAGTACTGGAACAAGGTGGGGGGCGGTTCCTTCCTCATCAGCTTGTTGATTCACGCCGGCCTTTTGATTGGCGCGTTCTTCATCGTGAAGGAGTACAGCACCGAGAAGAAGGTGGATTTCCTCCCCGGTGGTGGCAGCAAGGAGGGCCAGCAGGCCAGCCAGCAGCTCGCCCAGAAGGTGCAGAACAAGAAGCGCAGCTCGCTGAACAAGTCCACCCCGATGCGGAAGGTGGTCTCCATGAATGCCACGAGCGCCATCCAGCTTCCCGAGGTGCCCATGGAATCGATCGACATGCCCGAAATGAGCAGCCTCATGGGCGGCTCCATGGGCAGCGGTGGTTTTGGAACGGGTGGTGCGGGTGGTGGATTCGGCAAGGGCACCGGCATCGGTGGCAACACCGGCTTCGTGAGCCTGCCTCCTTCCATGAGAAGCCGCTGCAGCAGCGCGGAACGTCTCCAGAAACTCAAGGAAAGCGGCGGTACCGCTGAGTGCGAGCGCGCGGTGAGCAACGCTCTGGAGTATCTCAAGAGCAAGCAGAAGCCTGATGGCAGCTGGGGCACCAACTCCAAGGGCGCCATGACCGGTTTCGCCCTGTTGTGCTTCCTCGGTCGCTGCGAGACACCCGAGTCCATCTACTACGGCGACAACGTGATGAAGGGGATTCTCTTCCTCATCGAGATGCAGAAGAAGAATCCGTACAAGATGTTCAGCCAGGCGACCTCTGGGAACGGCCCGGTGTATGAGCACGGCATTGCGACCTACGCGTTGGGTGAGATGTACACGCTCGCTCGTATGGGCAGCAAATCCCTCCCCGGCATGCGTGAAGCCTTTGAGCAGGGCGTGCAGGTCATCATCGACAACCAACAGCCCAGCGGAAGCTGGGTGTACGACACGGAGAAGGGCTTCTATGCCAACCCTGGTCGTGAAGACCTTTCCGTCACGGGATGGCAGTACCAAGCGCTCAAGGCGGCCAGACTGACCAGCCTGAAGATCAACGGCCTCAACTCTTCCATCGACAAGACAGTCAAATATCTCGAAGGTAAGCAGACCAAGGATGGCGGCATCGGCAATTCCAACCGCGAAGGTGGCTACAATCAGTGGAATTTGACCGGTGCTGGCGCGCTGGGTCTCCAGACGCTCGCCCATGGTGGCAAGAAGACGGAAATCAAGAAGGCCATCACCTTCGCCCATGAGCTCTTCAAGAAGGAGCCGCCGGAGTTTGCCACGGGTGACATGTACGGCTGGTACTACTACCACCAGGCCTTCTTCCAGTTCGGTGGAGAAGAGTGGAAGTACTGGAACGAACTTGTCCTGCCCCAACTCTTGAAGGCCCAGCAGCCCGATGGCAGCTGGAAGCCCAATGGCGCCGCGCACAATCCCTCCGCTGGTGGTGACAACGTCTATGCAACCGCTCTCTGCACACTGATGCTGGAAGTGTACTACCGCTACCTGAAGGTGGGCGACCGCGAACAGAAGTCGATGTTCGACCGGTAAGCTCCGGCAGAAGGTAAACAGCCATAGCGATTTTGTGAAGGGCCTCCTCGGAGGTCCTTCATTGTTTGGGCAACTGAGCGGAGCTCATGCACCGGCGGCGGCGTACTCCTGCGTGCGGCACTATGGTGTATCACACTGGGATGGATGTTGCGCGCAGCCCAATCGTTACGCGGAGCAGGCGCTTTTCTTGGAAGTTCAGACAGGTGTCTCTCCATTCTCGTCATGCGGGCGAACTCAACACGCGTCCGCAATGAACGAATCACCCTCTCCGCAACGCCACGAGCCCCGGCCATCTGGAGAAGTGGCCGGGGCTGTCCAGATACAGTCTCTCACCGGGTGGGGGCAATCCGCCCGACCAAGCGACTCCTCAAATAGCCGCGCCTTCCGGGAGGGTGATGGAGACGGCATGTCTGCGGCCAGCAGTACTCGAGCGTGGGGTCGCCTCGTCTTGCGCACTACGTTCCATTTCCGTATCCAGTGGTGTGAAGAGGAGCTTCCTCGCGGCTTATTGGGAGAAGGTGGGTGGTGGTTCGTTCATCGTAAGCCTGGTGATTCATGCTGGGCTTTTGATCATGGCATTCTTTGTTGTGAAGGAGTACCAGCAGGAACCCACGGTGGACTTCCTACCTGGATTCCAAGCGGCCGGGCAGAAGCGGACCAGTGACAATCTCACGGCGAAGATTCACGACTCGCGAGTCAGAAACATGCAGAAGAATCTCAAACCCGTGCGGGTTGCCGTTCCCACTCCTGCGCCTGGCCAGCTCCTGCTGCCGGAGATGCCCACGGACGTGATCGAGGTGCCCGAGCCGAGCTTGAGCACCTTTGGCGATGCCAAGGGCATTCCCGGGGAGCTGGGAAAGGTTGGGACGAAAGCTGGTGGCGCGGGAAGAGGTACGGGGCCGGGGAATGCTCCGGGAGTGGTGCAGCTTCCCGTTTCCATGAGGGGTCGGTGCAGCAGTGCGGAGCGTCTGCGGAAGCTCACGGCGGGCGGTGGCACCGCCGAGTGTGAGCGCGCCGTGAGCAGTGCGCTGGAGCACCTGAAGAGCAAGCAGAAGTCTGATGGCGGCTGGGGTACAAACAACCGTGGGGCGATGACGGGCTTTGCCTTGCTGTGCTTCCTTGATCGCTGCGAGACGCCCGAGTCCATCTACTACGGGGACAATGTGATGAAGGGCATCCTCTTCCTCATGGAGATGCAGCAGAAGAATCCGTACAAGATGTTCAGCCAGGCCACCTCGGGCAATGGCCAGGTGTATGAGCATGGCATCGCGACGTATGCGCTCGGTGAGATGTACACGCTGGCGCGCATGGGCAGCAAGTCGCTGCCGGGCATGCGCGAGTCCTTTGAGCAAGGCGTGCAGGTCATCATTGATAACCAGCAGGCGGGTGGCGGCTGGGTGTATGACAGCGAGAAGGGCTTCTACTCACCGAGCCGCGAAGACCTCTCTGTGACCGGCTGGCAATATCAGGCGCTGAAGGCGGCAAAGCTTACGGGACTGAAGATTCGTGGTCTCGAAGGCGCGATTGATAAGACGGTGAAGTACCTTGAGAGCAAGCAGACGAAGGATGGCGGTATCGGCACGACGAATCGTGAAGGCAGCTACAACCAGTGGAATCTCACGGGTGCCGGAACACTGGGATTGCAGACACTGGCACACGGTGGAAAGAAGACGGAAATCAAGAAGGCCATCGCGTTTGCCCATGACCTCTTCAAGAAGGAGCCGCCAGAGTTTGCCACGGGCGACATGTATGGCTGGTACTACTACCACCAGGCCTTCTTCCAGCATGGTGGTGAAGAGTGGAAGTACTGGAACGAGCTCGTGCTACCGCAGTTGCTAAAAGCGCAGCAGCCGGATGGAAGCTGGAAGCCCAATGGTGGTGCCCATAATCCCGCAGCGGGCGGGGACAATGTGTACTCCACGGCGCTGTGCACACTGATGCTGGAGGTGTACTACCGGTACCTGAAGGTGGGGGACAGGGAGCGGGGGTCGTTGTTTGATCGGTAGCGGGAAACTTGTGCGCAGTGAGAGGGACGGGTTGGGAGCGTTGGGCGAGGCAGACTGCATCGGATTCAACGCAGAGACACGGAGACGCAGAGGAACTTCGAAGACTGAAACTGAGGTCGTGGGGCACAACGAGGGATTGTGGTCTCTTTGCCACCGCGATTGGAGATGCAGAGCCGCAACTCAACGTAGCTCGCGAGTCCCTTCGCGAGGTTCTATTGTACTGGAGGTTGCGACCCGACTGATCTCGCGAAGGGACTCGCGATTTACGTTTGGCGGGCGCAATCACGCTCCCGTCAATCCCCGTCGCATCTCTTCCAGTGGCACAGGCTCACCGAACCAATGCCCGAAGGAGATGGCGCCCTGATGCAGGAGAAGCACGAGGCCGTCGCAGGTTTTGGCGCCGGCGTTCCTTGCGGCTTCAATCAACGGCGTGGTGCCATTGGCGCGATACACCATATCATAGACCAGGTGTGAGGGACGGATGAGGCTGGTATCGAAGAGCGGTTCATCGCCGGGCTTCATGCCGCGGGGTGTGGCATTGACGATGAGGTCAGTGCGTGCCAGAGCGTCGGCGAGGGACGCATCGTCCCACTTCACGGCCTCGATGGTGGTCGCAGGGGAGATGGCGGTGCACTCCTCGATGAGGGGCTGTAGCTTCTCCACGGTGCGATTCACCAGGAGCAGGGAGGGGCATTTCTCCAGCGCGCTTTGCACGGCCACGGCGCGTCCAGCGCCACCACCGGCACCGATGATGAGCACGCGGAGGTCACGCACTTCACGACCAAAGGCCTCGGCCACGGAGCGCAGAAATCCGGGGCCGTCCGTGTTGTAGCCGGTGAACTTGCTGTCTTCAATGTGAACCGTGTTCACGGCACCCAGTTGGCGTGCGAGGGAGGACACTTCATGCATGGCCTCCAGCGCCTCGAACTTGTGCGGAATGGTGCAGTTCACGCCCACGAAGCCATGCTTCGAAAACAAGCCAAGCGCCTCCTCGACATTCCCCGGAGGGACTTGCACCCGGATGTACTGCGCCTCGATGCCGCGTGCCGTGAGCGCCGGATTGTGCATCTGCGGCGAGCGCGAGTGGGCAATCGGGTCACCGATGACGGCGACCCGGGCTCGCGGCGACAGAGTGGGAGCGATGTCCTCCCACCGACGCAGATCGTCGAGCGTGTAGTGGTTTTTGCCTTCCATGGCGATTTGATGTCTCCACCAGACTAGGCAGCGAGCAATCCCTGGACGCGTTCAAGACGACCGAGCACGCGCTCCTTGCCGAGCACGAGCATCATGGCCTTCACATCGGGTCCACGAGTCTGGCCGCTCAGGGAGAAGCGCAGCAGGGGCATGAAGGCACCGGCCTTCACCTTGAGCTCGGCAGCGAGGGTATTGATGGTGGCGGTGATGCCTGCCTCGCTCCAGTCGGCGGTGGCTTGGAGCGCGGGGCGCAGGGCGGTGAGGAGTGCGGGGTGCTGTGCATTGCCCTTGAGCTTCGTCATGGCTTCGTCTTCGAAGGGGAAGTCCTCGCGGAAGAAGAAGTGCACCCAGCCGGAGAACTCCGTGGCGACGCTGACTTTTTCCTTCACGGTCTCCAGCGCACGCGCGGCGAAGTCTTCATCCGTGACCTGAATGCCATCCTGCTCCAGCCATGGCTTTGCATAAGCCACCAGCGCCGCGCCGGTGAGGTCGCGCAGGTGCTGTTGATTCAGCCAGGTGCACTTCACCATGTCGAAGCGCGCATTGCTGTGGTGAATCTCGCTCACGTCAAAGAGGTCCACCGCTTCCTGTGCGGTGAATTTTTCGCGGTCGAGCTTCGGCGTCCAGCCGAGCAAGCAGAGATAGTTGAAGACCGCCCCGGGGAGGAAGCCTGCCTTCTGGTAGCTCTCGATGCTCGCGCCCTCGTCGCGCTTGCTCATCTTCGAGCCACCCGGATTCAGGATGAGCGGGATGTGGCCAAACTTCGGCGGTTCGGCATCAAGTGCGCGGTAGAGGTCGATGTGTTTCCAGGTGTTCGGCAGGTGGTCCTCGCCGCGGATCACGTGGGTCATCTTCATCTCAATGTCGTCCACGACATTCACGAAGTGGAAGATGTAGCCACCATCGGGGCGGCGGATGGTCATGTCCGGTTCATCCGTCGCGGCGAACTGGACGTCACCACACACGAGGTCGGGCACGAGAATGGGCACGCGGCTGAACTTGAAACGCACCGCGCCATTTTCCTCCGTGTAGACACGGCCGGCGGCTTCGAGCTTGGCCAGGTAGGCATCGTAGATGGGCTTGCGCTGGCTCTGGAAGTAGGGGCCGGTATCGCCGCCTTTTTCCGGGCCTTCATCCCAGTCCAAGCCGAGCCACTTCAGACCGTCGTAGATGGCCTGGCGGGCGGGTTCGGTGTTGCGGGCCTCGTCCGTGTCCTCAATGCGCAGGATGAAGGCGCCGCCGGACTTGCGGGCCAGGAGCCAGTTGAAGAGGGCAGTACGGGCGCCACCGACGTGGAGGTAGCCGGTGGGGGAGGGAGCGAAGCGAACACGGATGGACATTCCCGGCATGTAACGAAGGAACGCCCCGGCCTCAAGCCCCAAGCGTCCCCGGAGAGAATTTGAACTACTTTCCCCCGGTGCACACCAAGTGCAGGGTCCCCGGCGTTAACCCCTAAAGTGCTTGGAACTTAAGACTTCCCCCGTATCCTCCCGCGCATGAAGAAGCTGAAAAAGAAGGCGCTCATTGTCTTTCTCACCCTGGCGGCGCTGCTCCTCGGGGCTGGCACGGGTGGCTACTTCTGGGTCGCCGGGAAGCTGGAGAAGGAATCCCTCATCGCCCAGATGGAGGAGGCGTGGGACTGCCGCGTGCAATTGGAGAGGACGGAGGTGAACCTGCTCAGCTCCCCCGCCTCGGTGAAACTGATTGGCCTGAAGATGGTGCCCAAGGATGACGAGGCGGAAAAGCCGCTCGCCCAGCGCGCGCTTATCAAGGATGAGGAAGTGCTGGTCGGCGCCAGGGAAGCGGTGCTCTCCATGGAGCTCATGGACCTCCTGAAGGGCACGCTGAAGGTGGAGAAGCTGCACCTGGAGGGCGCGCTGGTGCGCATGCTCATCGATGAATACGGCGACAGCAGCCTGGATGAGCTCTTCGACGACCCTTACGAAAAGGACGACGACCACTACGAGTACGTCGAAGTACCCCAGGCGACTGCTGCTCCTGCACCCAACGCTCCGTCTCCGGCGGTGAATCCGGCACGTGCGCCAGCACCGGCTCCTCCTGTACCTGCTCCCGCGCCTGCGCCTGAGAACACGGCCCCGCCGGCACTCGTCCCACCTACGCCCACTCCTGCTCCCACGCCCACGCCCACGCCCACGCCGCAGCCGAATCCCGACCCGGTGGCCACGCCTGTACCCCCCGTGGGTGCTGAGCCTGCTCCTGCCACTCGGGTGCCTGCGCCGGTCCCCGTTGCGCCTTCACCTGTAGCCACTCCTCTTCCAGCAGCGACTCATACCATCGTGGTGACGAATCCGGATGGGACGAAGGTGACTCTGGTCCGGAAGAAGAAGGCCAAGAAGAAGAAAAAGAAGCGCGATAAGAAGGAGATGTACGCCAATGAGCTGAAGCTCAATCTCGACATCAAAGAGGTGTCCATCAGCAACGGCCTTTTTGAGAACATCGACATGGAGAAGGGGACCTACCTCACCTTCAGCAATCTGAATGTGGCCATCAAGAACATCGACATCGTGCCCACGGCGCTGGCCACGCACAACCGGTGTGACCTTGAGATGAAGTCCGGCATCAAGTTCGTGAAGACCGAGAAAAAACAGGAGGTGACGGTCGCGGACTTCGCCTTTGAAGGCACCGGCAAAGTGGCCCCTTTCGATGCGACCAGCGGCCTGTGGAGTCCGGACCTCAAGCTCGAAATCCTGCTGAAGAAGGGCGGCCTGCTGGGTGGTCTTCCTTTGGGCAAACAATTGGGTAAGAAAGATGCGAAACGCGTGGCCGAGTACGGCATCAACCTTGATGAAGTCGCGATTGGCGGTGTGCTGACAGAGGACACGAAGACCGGCATCCACGTGGTGCGCGGCAGCAAGATCATGCTGGAGGGCGACACCCGCTTCGCCTTTCCTCAGTATGAGATCACCATGCTGGACAACAGCTGGTTCAACGCTCCCGAGGACGCCATCAATGCGCGTGCGAAGCTGGTGGTGAGTCCTGAGCTGACCCAGAAAATCATCGAGGACGCGAAGAAGGTCCTCGCGAAGGAACTCGGCGCCCATGAGGCGGTGAATGTGGTGGTCGAGCTCATTGGCATCGCGCTAATGGATGAGCAGAAGCGCCTCGCGGTCCCTTTCCGTGCCAAGGGCTCCATGTCCAAACCGGATGTGAGCCTGGATACAGCGCTCTCCGACGTGAAGGACAAGCTCAAGGACGCCGGGAAGAGTTTCCTCAAGAGCCTGCTGGAGGACGCGACGAAGTAGGAACTCCAGCTTTAGCCTGGCGTTGAGGGGCCGTGCCTTGTGATCCATGTTTTGCCTGGTGATTGCGGGGCAAAGGTTGTTCATTGGATGGTGCTTCGAGGGGCAGGGGGTGTTCATTGCCTAGTGAAGAGGAACCTCGGTCAGTCGCAGGTCGTGCCGTTTGGCATTGCGAAGACTGAATGGCCCAATGATGCACGGGGCGCATTCAAACTCCCCACCACGACTCCTGCCCTTCAGGAGATCGAGTGCATGCGCCGTCAACCGCACTCCCATGAATATCACATCCTCTCACACCACCAACGAGGGGCGATTCACACGCTTCGGACTGGCCGCTTTGGTCAGCCTGACCTGTGGAGGTCTTGCCCTGGCACAATCACCATCTTCAACTCCCGCGACTCCGCCTCCGGATGCGGCCATCACCCTGCCACCGGTCACGGTCACAGCAGAGACACCCTTGCGTACCAGCGAGGATTTGCTGAACCTGCCGCAGTCCATCACCGTGATCGAGCACGAGGACCTCATCCGTCGCCAGCCTCGCACACCCATCGAGGCGCTTCAGGAGGAGCCCGGCATCTGGGCGGTCAGTGTGGCCGCTCAGGGGTCGCCAATCATTCGCGGGCAGCTTGGCAATCGCAATCTCTATCTTTGGGATGGCGTGCGTATCAACAATGCTGCCGGGTTCGGTGGTCCAAGTCCGTTCTTCAATCAGTTTCCGATTGGTGCACTGGACCGTGTGGAGGTCATCCGTGGTTCGGGTTCCGTGCAGTACGGAAGTGACGCCATCGGAGGTGTCTTGAATCTCATTCCCCGTCGGGCGTCGTTCTCCGACACGGTAAATGTGGGTGGTGAATTGTACGGTCGCTACGGCTCGAACGATGATGAGTTCACCGAGACGCTCGATGTGCATGCCACGGGGCCCACGCTTGCTTTTTCGGCAGGCATCACGCGACAGGATGTCGATGACTACAAAGGTCCCGGTGAAGGCACGCTGAGTCCGACGGGATACGAGGCGACCGGAGGCTATGCCAATCTGGCATTTCGTCCGGCGGAGGGGCACACCTTCAGACTCTCGTGGATTCACAACCGGCGCGACGATGTGGAAACGTATGTGCAGTCCAAGCTGAATGCGAACGGCGTGCCGCGTATCTTCACCCCGGATGAGACGCGAGGGATTGTGAAGTTCGACTACACGGCGGAGAATCTTGGCTCCTGGAGCGATGAGTTGAGAGTCTACGGCTACTACCATTACTACGACCAGCTCTCTGAACGCCGCCGGCAGAACGATACCAACTTCAGCAATACCAAGACGACGACCGACCAGGAGGTCCTCGGCGTGGGTGTTCAGAATGCCGTCTCGTTCGAGAAGCACTCCGTCCGTCTCATCTACGGCGTGGACTACCGCTATGAGATGCTGGATTCCTCCATCAGCCAGTCCATCTACGACTATGCCTCTGGAAACACCAGCGTGGTGGAGCCCTATGGCAATGTTCCCGATGGCACGTATGATGTGTTCGACGCGTTCGCCACGTTTGAGTTTCGCCCCACGGAGAGACTGCTCCTTACGGTTGGTGCTCGCTTTGAAAACTCCCACATCAATTCAGACCCGTCGCAGAGTGATGTGATCCCAGATGCGGGTTATGACATCAACGACCTCTCGATTGATGAGAGCTGGCAATCCGTCACGTGGAATGCCGGAGCCATTTACAATGTCACGGAGAACTGGGATCTCGTAGCCAATATCGGCAGCGGATTCCGTGCGCCGGGGTATTGGGACCTGCTGAGCGCGGGTACACCCACCTTCTCCAGCCGTATTGCCTACCTGCCGAGCCCGAATCTGGACCCGGAGAAGTCCATCACGTATGAGTTCGGTCCGCGCTACCATTCATCGCGCACGAACTTCTCGCTCGTCGGCTTCTACACACGGCTGGATGACCTTATCGGCTCCCAGACGGAGGGGACGGTGACACTTCCAGGACAGGGCACCTTTGCTGCCACTCATGAAGCAAACATCGGCGAGGGATATGTGACCGGCGCTGAACTCGCGCTGGCTTATGAACTGGCGGACAACTGGACCTTCTTTGGCAATGCCACCTACACCTACGGGAAGGACACTGCGAGTGGATATCCCCCGCGGTTCATTCCTCCCTTCTTCGGCACGGTGGGATTGCGCTATGAGCACCCCTCGGGTCGCTGGTGGGTCGAGGTGGTGGAGGTCTTCTCCGACCGCCTGCGCAGACACGCGCCGGATGATGAGCAGGATGCAGGCTTCTCCAAGGATCCGGCTTACGGTTCACCCAATGACACCAACAATCCGCCGCTGCGCGATGACTTCTCCCTTCCCGGATGGGCCATCACCAATGTGCGTGGTGGGGTGAATGTGTGGCGCGAAGGGGACCGGGCTCTGGACCTGACGCTTGCCTTCAACAACATCTTCGACACGCGTTATCGCGAAGCCTACGCCCAGCGTCAGAAGGTGGCTCCTGGCTTCGGCATCGTGGTCGGTGCGCGTTTGACCTTCTGATTCGCGATGCTGCCTGGCGTCACCAAGTCGATAAAGGCCATTGCGGCCACCACAGCGTGCTTGCTGTGGTGGTCCGCTATCGTGATGGGTCAGGCTGTTCCGTCCTCCACGAAGCTGGCATTCGTGGGGGTGTGGGAGCGTTCCATGCCGCTGCTGGACCAGGCGTGCCGTGAGCATGGTGTGTCTGCAGGATTCTATTCTGCCGGTGAGTTCGCGAAGTTGGACGGCAAGGAAGTCTCGGCATTTCCAGTTGTGCTGGTGCTTAACATTGATGCCGCGAGCACCTCGGCACTTACCGCAAAGCTGAAGGAGGCCCATGAGGTCAATGCTGCGCAGAAGGTGCTCTCGCTCGACACGCGTGACAGCCAGGTGGACCTCGAGAAGCAAGGCTTGCTGGTTCAAGACCCAGCGCTGCGCAGCTACTGGCGGGGGAATGGGCCCACGAATGTGACCCGCATGATTGGCTATTGCGGGAAGGCATATCTCGGATTGGAACGCGAAGTGCTGCCTCCCATCATCATTCCGGAGTTCGGCTACTATGCGCCGGAGCACGAGGATGCTTTCACGGACATTGAGCGGTACCGTGAGTTTCGAAAATCAACACAACATTGGAAGGATGATGCACCGGTGGCGGTGCTGGTGATCCAGCAGTCTTTTTGGATTACGCGAGACCTGAAGGTGGTGAATGCGCAGATGGAGGCCCTGGAGCGGCATGGGCTGAATCCTGTGGTGATCTTTGGTGACAGCGCGGACAAGGTGAATGGCCTCATTCGTGCAGCGAAACCGGCGGTACTGATCGAGGACCGTCATGGCTCGAACTGGAACAACGGTGAGTTTCTCAAGGAGCTGGATATCCCCTATTTGCGGCCGGTATCCATGCTGGGCTCCACGGTGGAGGAGTGGCAGAAGAATCCGCGCGGCCTGTCTTACCAGGACGTGGGCCTGTTCATGTCTCTGCAGGAGTACTGGGGCACCGTCGAGCCGATGGTCGTGGGTGGATTGCAGGCGAGCATCCAGGGATTCCGTCTGCATGAACCCATCCCCGACCGGGTGGAAGCCTTTGCGGCACGCGCGGCGAATCTGGTGGCCCTCCGCACGAAGAAGAACCCGGAGAAGAAGATTGCCATCATCTACTACAACAAGGGGCTCGGGCAGGATGACCTGATGCGAGGAAGTCCCACGGGGGCATTTCTAGATGGTCCGGAGAGTCTGGTGCGTTTCCTGCCGCGCTTGCAGAAGGCGGGCTATGCGATGGAAAACCTTCCCGCCACAGCCGCGGAACTGATTGAGACTTTGAAGAAGAAGGGGCGGAACATCGGGCCGTGGGCTCAGGGGGATTTGGAAAAGCTCGCGGATGAAGGGGAGCCTTCTTTGATTCCTCTCAGGGCGTATCAGAAATGGTTTGATGCCCGTCTCAGTGAGGAGGCTCGTAAGGCAGTGGTCGACAAGTATGGTCCACCACCTGGACGACTGATGGTGGTAAAGCGCAACGGTGAACCGCATCTGGTGATTCCGCGCATCCAGATGGGGAATGTCATCCTGACGCCGCAGCCCGAACGCGGACACAAGCAGGACGACAAGCTGCTGCACTCACGTGATGTGCCGCCACCACACAGCTATCTGGCCTTCTACTGGTGGCTTGAGGAGGAATTCGGGGCGGATGCCATCCTGCACTGGGGCACGCATGGATCCCTGGAACTTCTGCCAGGAAAGGAGAATGGCCTCTCCAAGGATTGCTGGAGTGATGTGTGCGTCAGCAGGATGCCGGTCGTCAATCTGTGGATCACGGACAACCTTGCTGAAGCTACCGTTTCGCGTCGCCGCTCCTATGCCACGCTGGTGGATCACCGGGTGCCGCCAGCACTCACGGCAGGTCTCTCCGAGGAGTTCAAGACGCTGCATGATGACATCCACAAGTTCAACACGCTTGAGCCGGGATTGCTGAGGGAGGAATTCCGCAAGGGCATCAGTGAGCAAATTGTGAAGGAAAGCCTGGAACTCGTGGCGCGGGCTCCAGAGGGTAAGAAGCCCTTCCCGGATGAGGTCATCGCACGTGTCGACGATCATCTGCATCATCTTTATGATTCACAGACGCCTACGCGTCTGCACATTCTAGGGCAGCCGCCGACGGAGCAGGAGCGACTTCCGTATCTCACTTCGATTTTGGGATTACGGTATCTCAAGCACTTGAGTGAAGCTGCGCCCTTCATCAGGAACATGGAGCATGACAAGCAGATGCAGCGGGATGCTGCCGCACGTCTGTTGGGAGATGCATTGGAGGGGAAAGTGGAGACCGCCATGCCGCGTACGCCGGAGATTGAGAAGGATGTGACCTTTGCCCGTGACGTGCAGGAGCGGCTCATGAATGCCGATTCGGAGATCACCGGGCTCATTCATGCGCTGGACGGTGGCTACACGCTACCGGGACCGGGGCCGGATCCGATTCGGAATTCAGGTTCATTGCCTACGGGCAGGAATCTGTATTCACTGAATCCCGAAGAGATCCCCAATCGGGCCGCGTGGGAAGTGGGATGCAGGTTGGTGAATGATCTGTTGCGCGATCGCAAGCCAAAGAAAATTGGCATGGACCTCACCGGCATGGAGACCATGTGCGACTACGGAGTCATGGAGGCGCAGATTCTTTTTCTGCTTGGTGTTCGTCCCGTGTGGGACCACAACAATTTGGTGAATGACGTCGAACTCATTCCGATGGATGAGCTGAAGCGTCCGCGTGTGGATGTGTTTATTGCGGTGGGAGGCGACTACAAGGAGACCTTCGGTTCCAGGATGGTGCTGCTGGATAAAGCGGTGCGACTGGCCGCAGCGGCGAAGGAAGAGCACAATCCCGTGCGTGATGCGGTGGCAGAAATGGAGACCCGATTGCATCGTCGTGGGTTCTCCAGCGTCCGGGCATCGCAGTTCTCACTGGCGCGCATCTTCGGCACGAAGCCGGGGAACATGACCGGCACGCACATCCTCTACCTTGTGCCACGCTCTGGTGTCTGGGAAAATCAAGATGAGATCACCAGCGTGTACACGGATAACATGAGCTACGTGTACAGCGGTGAAGTGTGGGGGGAGAAGGTGGATGGCCTCTATGAAGAAGCCATCCAGGGTACTGATACCATCTTGCGCGTGTGGGCTTCCAATATGACCAGCCAGCTCACCAACCATCACTCTTACGAATATTTCGGTGGACTCAGCATGGCCGTGAAGAAGCTCACGGGTTCCACACCGCAGGCGCTGATTGCCGACGTGCGCAATCCTGATGGCGCCAGCATTCGTGATCTGGAGGAAGTGCTGGCCACCAACCTGCGTTCAGAGCTGCTCGGCAAGAAATGGCTCCAAGGCATGAAGGACCATGACTATGCCGGAGCGGGACACATCGCGGAGATGGTGAAGAATACCTTTGGCTGGTCTGTCACGCGTCCGGAGAGCGTCTCCCAGCAAACCTGGACGGACATCTATGAAGTGGTGCTGAAAGACAGGCACAAGCTTGGTCTGGAGGAATGGTTCGAGAAGGTGTCGCCCCATGCCATGCAGGAGATTGCAGCCACGCTGCTGGAGGCGGCGAGGAAGGGCGTCTGGCAGGCATCCGAGGAGCAGATTGCCGACATCACCCGTATGTATGCGGATTCCGTCGCGAGGCATGGCGACTCAGGCGGCCTCGTGAGTGGCGGCAATGTGAAGCTCGCCACCTATGCGGCCAAGACCTTGATTTCAGGGGGCGAGGCCAAAGACCAGGAGCTTGCGAAGGCGATGCAGGAAGCGCTCGCCAAATCTTCAGCAGCCGGAGCAGAAGAGAAGGTCGTGGGCCAGAAGCTGGAAAACGTGACGGAACAGAAACAAGTGGAAGAAAAGCAAGCGCCGGCAGAGGCGCAGGCAGGGAGGCCAACTTTCAACTGGAGCTACCTCGCAGGGGCCTTTGTTCTTGCGCTGCTCATCGTGGGATTCTTCAGAAAGTCAGGCTCGGTATGATGGATGCAATCCAACATGCACTCTATGTGCTCTCAAATGCGCTGTTGCTTCCTACGCTCCTGGCCATTCTGATCATGGCAGCGTGGAGCATGCTGCTGCTTGGAGGGCTGGTGCGGGAGTGGTTCACAAGGCCGAGGGTCCAGCGAGTGCTGCGAGAGGCCCGGCACCTCGCGAAGCAGCAGAAGTCAGTGAAGTCCCCGGGAAAAGCAGATGGTGGAGCTCTGGTCCGGTGCTTGAGTGAGTGCACCTTAGGACTTCCGGCGAGACTTGCTGTCCTGCTCGGGCGTGATGCTCCGGAATTGTCCGACTATGCGAAGAGTCTCGATGATTTGGAAGGAGAGGTGGCCGCTTCACTGGCGCAGCTTTCCTGGCTCACACGTGTCGCGCCCATGTTGGGACTCATGGGTACGCTCATACCGCTCGGGCCAGCGCTTACCGGTCTGGCATCCGGGGATGTCGCGGTGCTCTCCAGCCATCTCGTGGTGGCCTTCACTGCCACGGTCATCGGAGTGCTCATTGGCTGCTGTTCCTTTACCATGGGGCTGGTGCGGAAGCACTGGTATCAGCATGACATGGGGGAGCTGGAATACATTTTTGCCCAAGTCTCAACGGGTGTGGCTACCCGTGGCACGCACATCGGTAAGGAGCCATGAGACGCAAACCGAGAAAGTGGGACGAAGGTTCCGAGGATGACCCGGCAGCGGGTCTGCTGAATCTCTTCGATGTCTGGATCGCTTTTGCTGTGGCGCTGCTGCTGGCCATCTTGAGCTATGAAGTGCTGGATCGGAGTTCCTCCGGCACCACGGCCACGATGATCAAGAATGAGGGCACTCCCGAGATGGAAATCATCAAGAGAGACGGGATGAAAATTGAGCGGTTTCGCGCCAGCCCGGAATCGCTGGGTGGCGACGGTGAACGTCTCGGCACCGCCTACCGGCTGAAATCCGGCGAGGTGATCTATGTGCCCGAGAGGAAGGCCCCGGGGAAGTGAGAGGCTTCTTCTAGGAGTACAACCATTGCTGGTCAGGCCGGAGGCCTAACATCCGCTGTCAGACGGGACGCCTAACCTCCGGGCACCTACTCCCGCATCGTGATCTTGTTCACGAAGATCATCATCTTCTGGAACTCGGGCACGGGATGTTTCTCCGCCTTCCAGCTGAAGACCTGGATGGTGGGGCGTTTCTGCTCACCGGTGAGGATGATGGCATTGATCTCCAGGCTGCGTTCCGCGCCCTCAGGGACCGGGAGCTGCTTGGCCTCGACGGTCGTGGGATTGTCTCCATTCTTCAGGCCTCCGATGACCAGATGCTCCTCGGCATTGTCCTGGACGGTGGCGACGTCGAATCCATTCACAGACACGCGGGTGGCATAGCCGAAGGATGCAATCTGGAGCACGCCAATCCGGTCCGGCACCGGGCAGGCTTTGGGCACGGCCGGGACCTCGCCAGTCGGGGCGAACTCGGGATCATCGAGGAAATTAGCGCGACCACCATTCTTCAGGGCAGCCTGAATTTCCGGGGCCGAGCCGAGATTGATGAGCCGGGTGGTATCGAACTTCCAACCGGTGCTTTCCCGGACGAACTTCAGGATGAGGAGGCTTTCAGGGATTTCGGACTGGTCGACGAGCCCGAGGTCCACCTTGCCAAAGTAGGCGAGATTGGCGGTGTTGCCCTTCACGGTGCTGCCCAGGAATCGTAGGGTGGCGATCTCCGGCGGCCTCATGGGAATGGCGAAAAGCGCGTGCGGGAACGGCTGTTTCTGGCTCACGATGAGGTTTCTGGTGAGCATCTGCCGGTGGGCGGCGGTGCTCTGCTGCCAGCCGCTCAGGTCTGCGGCGATGAGGGATTGCTTCCACGCGCCGTACGACCGCTCCAGCTGCCGGCGAAGTTCCGGGTCCTCACCCCGCAGAATTCCGGCGGTCAAGAACAGGAAGGCGAGGAAGCGCACGAAAGTCATGGAAACTTCATCGTAGCAGCCCGACCGGCGGATGCAAAACGTTGCGGCAATTCTGCGCATTAAAATTGCCCACCACGACAAAAACTGGCAGGATTGGTGCTTGTTTTTCGCGGGTTCCCTCCCTCTCAATCCCCAGAACCGTAAAAGTATTTGCCGACGTTGAGAATCTCTTGATTATCCGCGCCTGCTTTCCCCCAATACATGCTTTCCCAAGATGACAGCCTGTCCAAGCCAGCTCCGATTGATCGGAATCGTGAGCTGCTGAAGACCGCGCGCGAAGAGATTTACAAGACCGTCGGTGGCGTGAACCTGCCGGTCTATATTTGGGAACCGGAATCTGGAAAGGCTCCGCCCTACCCGAAGAGCGTCATTGCCTTCTTCTACAGCAGCGGCTGGGATAATGGGCAGGTGAGCCAGTTTGCCCCTCACTGTGTGTACTTTGCGTCCCGTGGCATGCTGGCCATGGCCTTTGACTACCGGGTCAGCGCCCGGCACGGCAGCACCCCGGTGGATGCCATGGCGGATGCCCGCTCGGCATTCCGCTGGCTGCGACTGAATGCAGTGGAGCTGGGCATCAGCCCTGGAAAGATTGTCGGTGCGGGTGGCAGTGGCGGTGCGCATATCGCCGCAGCGTCTGCCATGGTGAGCGGCTTTGATGAGGCCGGAGAAGACCTCTCCATCCCTTGCGCTCCGAATGCGCTGGTGATGTTCAACCCGGTGCTGGACACCTCCAAGAAGGGCTTCGGCTTTGATCGCTTCACTGAGCCGGATCAGGCCAAGCGCGCAAACCTCGCCGGGGCGATTGCTCCGGGACTGCCCCCGACACTCATCTTCCATGGCACCCAGGACCGCGTGGTGCCGTTCGACGCTTCCTTCGACTTTGCGAAGCGGATGAAGAAGAAGAAGAACATCTGCGAACTCATCGTCTATGAGGGCCAGGGTCACGGGTTCTTCAATTTCAACGTGTCGTTCGATATCTACCAGGCGACCTTGAACGTCATGGATGACTTCCTTGTGGGTCAGGGCTTCATCGAGCCGGACCCAGACGCTCTATCAGACGTGCTCTAAGCGGAATGTCACGCAATGCCGGGCCAGTCTTCCGGCATGGGGATTGGACAACGGTTGCTTGCACGGTTCGCGGAACCGTCCAACTTCCTCAGCCGTATGAACTACCCACTGCAGTTGCGTTTCAAAATCCTCGCTCTTGCTCCCCAGATCTACGTTCAGGACGCGGGCGGTCAGGAGGTCTGCTACGTGAAGCAGAAGCTCTTCAAGTTCCGGGAGAAGGTGGAGGTCTTCACCGATTCCTCCCGCAAGAGCCTGCTGGCCACCATCCAGGCGGACCGCATCATCGATTTCAATGCGAACTATGCCTTCCGCACGCCGGAGGGCGTGCAGATAGGCAGCGTACGCCGCCGGGGCTTGAGGTCCCTTTGGAAGGCGCATTATGAGATCCTCGATGGAAATGGGCAGGTAGCCTATGACATCCGGGAGGAGAATCCCTGGGCCAAGATTCTGGATTCGATGCTCGGGGACATTCCGATTGTGGGTCTTTTCACCGGATTCTTTTGCCACCCGAAGTATTCCATTTCCCGTCAGGGCAGCGCGGTGATGCGGTTCACCAAGAACCGCGCCTTCCTTGAAAGCAGCTTCAACATTGAGAAACTGGGCGACCTGCCCGCCCAAGATGAGCTGCCCATCATCTTGTCCCTGCTCATGTTCGGCCTCTTGGAAAGGTCGCGCGGCTAGCCCCGTTAGTGACTCGGCCCCCCAGTGGGGCCGGCGAAAGTTTTGAACAGGTGGCGGCTCTTTACCTCTACCTACTTCCCGGCTCACGCCGTACAGATTCTCATACCTGCTATCATCCATCATGCGACTCTGCCTCCTCGCCGCGTTGTGTTTATCCCTGCTCCCTGCAACCTCACGGGCCGAAATCTGGCCGCAGGAGGTGAGCGATTTGAAACCTGATGAAAAGGCCGTCTTCGGACGGCTGGAGAACGGGCTCCGCTACATCATCTACCCGAACAAGTTCCCCGTGGCTGGGCGCGCCAGCGTGCGCCTGTACGTGGATGCCGGCTCACTGATGGAGGAGGACGACCAGCAGGGGATGGCGCACTTCCTGGAGCACATGGCTTTCAACGGGTCCAAGCGTTTCGCGGCGGGCACCATGGTGGAGCGCTTCCAGCGTCTCGGCATGGGCTTCGGCGCCGATACGAATGCGCACACCTCCTTCAAGGAGACGGTGTACAAGCTCGAGTTGCCCCGCGTGGACGAGAAGATGTTCACCGAGGCGTTTGAGCTCTTCCGCGATGACCTCGACGGCATGCTGCTGGGTCAGGAGGAAATCAACAAGGAGCGCGGCGTCATCCTGAGTGAGAAGCTGGCACGCGACAGCGTGGATACCCGCACCATGGAGGCCGGGTACAAGTTCGCCCTGCCGGACTCACTCATTCCCGTTCGCATGCCCATTGGCATTGAGGAGACCTTGAACAAGATGGGCCGCCCGCGCTTTGTGGACTTCTACGAGAAGTGGTACACGCCGAAGCGTGCTGTGGTGGTTGTGGTGGGGGATGTGGATATCCCGCTGGTGGAGGGCCTTATCAAAAAGAACTTCAGCGACTCCAAGGCCCGCCGTGGTGACTCCGAAGATCCCAGCCTGGGCAAGCTGACCAAGGGACGTGGCCTCGTGGCCATGCTGCACACGGAGATGGAAGCCGCAGCGACGGAAATCAGCATCGAAGCTCCCCGTGAGGCGAACAAGGCGCACGACAGCGCCGCACGCCGTCGTGAGAAGATGATCCGCACCCTGGCGGACAACATGCTCAACCAGCGTCTGAGCGAGCTGGCCAAGGCGGAGAACTCTCCCATCATGGAGGCGCAGGCCTACAACTTCGACATGTTCAAGTTCTTTGAGAACAACGGCATCTACGCGAAGAGCAAGCCGGAGCAGTGGAAGGAGGCGCTCTCCCTCGCGGAACAGGAACTGCGCCGCGCCGTGCAGCATGGCTTCACCGAGGCGGAATTCGCCGAGGCCACCAGTTCCTTCCTCAAGTCCGTGCGCCTGCGTGCGGAGCAGAAGGACACCCGCAAGAACAGTGACCTCGCCGATGCCTTTGTACGTCAGTTGGGCAATGACCAGGTCATCACCGACCCGGATGCCGACTTCAAGCGCGTGACAGCGGACCTCGCGGGCATCACCGCAGAAGACTGCCACAAGGCTCTGCAGGAAGTGTGGAAGAACCCAGACGTGCAGGTCTTCATCGGCGGCAATCTGAAGCTCGACAATGCTTCTGAAACCATCCTCACCGCCTACCGCGAAAGCCAGAAAAAGGAGGTGAAGGCGCCCGAGCAATCGAAGGCCCTCGAGTTCGCCTACACCAGCTTTGGTGAAGCAGGCAAGGTCGCCTCTACCAACGTGGTGAAGGATTTGGAAATCACGCAGGCCGTCTTTGCCAACCAGGTGCGCGCCAATGTGAAGAAGACCGAATTTGAAAAGAACGGCGTGAACATCATGGTGACCTTCGGAGGTGGCAAGCTGGAGGCTCCCAAGGACAAGCCGGGCATGATTCCCTTTGCCGAGAGCGTGTTCCCCCTCGCGGGCCTGGAGAAACACAGTGTGGATGATCTGCGCCGCATCTTCGCCAGCAAGACCGTGAGCACGAAGTTTGAGATCAAGGATGACTCCTTTGCGTTCACCGGGAAGACGACACCGCAGGACTTCGAGGCCCAGTGCCAGCGCCTCTGTGCGAATATCGCGGCCCCAGGCTGGCGTGAAGAAGCCGAGCGCCAGTTCAAGAAGAACCTCGACGCGCTGTACACTGCGATCGAGCACACGGATGAAGGGGTGATGCAGGACAAGGTGGAGGCCTTCACCCACGGTGGCGATTTCCGCTTCGGCTTCCCCGAGCGGAAGGTCATGGATGAGCGCAATCTCGCGGAGCTCAAGGCCTGGCTCACGCCCGCGCTCAAGGAGGGCTACATGGAAGTCTCTGTGGTGGGTGACATTGACCCGGAGAAGGCTCTTGAAGTGATTGGCAAGACCTTCGGCGCACTGGCGAAGCGCCAGGACAAGAGGCCTGAATTTGCAGACGCACGGAAGATAACCTTCCCACGCGATGTGCATGACAAGGACTTCTCCTTCGTCTCGGAAATCACCCGCTCCTGGGCGCTGGCCTACTGGCCCACGGATGACATGCTGGACATCCGCCGCACGCGCCGTCTCATCCTGCTTGGCCAGATTCTGGATGACCGTCTGCGTCTGAAGATTCGCGAAGAGCTCGGCGAGACCTACAGCCCCATGGCGCATCATCTGGCGAATGATACCTTCACCGGCTACGGCTACATGTTTGCCGCTGCTACGTTGAAGCCGGACCAGGTGGCGAAGGTGAAGCCGATGTTCACCGAGATTGCAGAGAACATTGAGAAGGGCATCACGGCGGATGAATTCGAGCGCGCCCGCGAACCGATGTTGCAACAGCTCATCCAAACGCGTCGTGACAATCGCTACTGGCTCACGCGGACGCTGATGAACTGCCAGGCGCAGCCCTACCGTCTCGACTGGTCCCGCTCCCTGATGGATGACTTCTCCAGCATCAAGAAGGAAGACCTCGAAGCGCTGGCGAAGCAATATCTCACCAACGGGCACGTGCTGACCATCGGTCTCGTGCCCACGGCCAAGCAAGGCGAGGCAAGGACGGAGTAGCAGACCGGCTGACGATCATTTGATTGAACTACACAACACCCGGGTGGAGCGCGCTTCATCCGGGTGTTTTTGTTTCTCTGATTCTCATGCGGGACCTCCTTCGCCTGAGATTCAGAAAACTGTGTAGCGGAGGCGAGAGAAAGAACACGACAGATCCAGATGCTGTGATGCGAAGCGGCCTTGGACTGCGTGCAGCCTGCTGCCGCTTTCCAGAGTCCACAGCCTGCTGTGGCGATGGTGGCACTCGCTGGCGATCTCACGCTGCCAGAAAACAATTGGCGACTCCGTCGCGGTGAAGCGTGCAGCAGGCTGCACTTGAGGAAAGCGGCAGCAGGCTGCACGCAGTCCAAGGCCTTCGGCACTGCCTCCACATCTCTCCTCTGAAGTTCATGCTTAAGGTGTGTCTTGTGTGAAACAAATCTGTATCATGGTATATCACACACCTTCCGTGACGGATGATTTCCACACTCCACTGAAACTTGGTCACGACGCGGCACATGATGTGCTTGGCACAGTCGAAAACAAACGCCGAACCCCCATTCGCGTGCCCCCCATCCTCTCTACTGGATTCGTTCCCTCCCTCGAAGCCATGCCGCTGCTTGCTCACACGAAGGGCGCCGACGCCTGGCGCATGCTGCCATGTCCCAGCTATGGACGCATCATCCGGCAATTGCTCACCGGAGAACTGGCCGCAGGACTCCTGCCGTGGGAGCTGGGCATTACGGAGCTGGTGAACAAGCCTGCGCAGAAGGGCGTGTGGTGCGTGCCCATGGTGCTGCATGCCTGTCCCACCGAACTCGTGCTGACCACCAAGGCCGCAAAACTGGCACAGCCTCCCAAGGCCAACAAGAAGACGGATGTCAGGCGCCTGGTGTTCGGCATTGAGGGGCGCTGCTCACTCACGCGCTACCAGATACTCACCTGGCAGCTTCAAGTGGCGAAGAAACATCTGGACCCTCCCGCTTTTAAAGTGCTGCCGATGGAACTCATGCGCAAAGGGCTCGAGGCCGGAACGCTGGACGGCATGGTGGCTCCTACGCCGTGGGGCATGCAGGCACAGGTGGAGGGGAATGGGAAACTGGATGCGAGATTCGAACCGGGGAAATATGCGCAGCAGTTGGTCATCTTCTGCAGGAAGGAACTCGTCGCGGAACATGAGGAGGAGTTTGCGCTGTTGCCTCACGCACTCGCAGACATGCACAAGCGATTGGAAGAGGATAGCGAGTTCCTGAAGGTCGCGGATCAGATGGCACGATTGGGCACACCGCGCTGTGATTCTGCGATCTTGCTGGAGGCTGCGAAGCGTCATCTCACGGGCATCGTGCAGAAGGACTTTCAACCGGACAAGGAGTGGCTCGCCACGGAGCTGCAGCTCCTCGCCGAACGCGTACCGTTGGGGGAAGGTGTATTCAACGCCGAGGAACTCGGCGCCGCCCTCGCGCCGCAGGGCATCCGCGCCTACGCCGCCACATCATCTCTCTAAGCAATCAAAATATCCACCGCGTCGCAACAGCCCCCAGGAGTGGGGGCATTCCTGCCCCACATTTTCACGTATGAAGATCTTCACTCCCGTCGCTCGTCCATAAGAGGAGGCTCGTTGGTTCGCAGGGAGCGGCGCTAGCCTAGTGCCGGCGGTGAGCCATTGGGGTGCGGAGCCTGCTATAAACACACACTGGCCCAGCTACAAACCAAACACCACGAGTCGAAACTCAACGTGCATGACGGCACTAGGCTAGTGCCGCTCCCTGCGAGACAGTCGCGTCGTTCATACGTCGTGTGTGTGTGTTCAATGCCACGGGTGTAGCAGGCGTTCCATGGGCGGGGGAATGACCCCACTCCTTGTCCCCGCGACCAGGTCATGAGTGAGCTCGACCCGACTCGGTGTGATGGAAATGGACATTTTACGATGCCGCGCTTTCACCACCCTCCTGAGCCACCATCGCCACGAGACTCACGAACACTTCCGCTGCCCAGCTCAGTTCCACCCGGCCTGACCAATGGATGGCGCATGACCACTGCAAACTCGCGTTGGTCGTGCGCAGCGGTACGAGGTGGCCCTGGCTCACGGACTTCGCTGCCAGACGCTGCGGCAGCAGCGCCACGGCCTGACCCACGCGTGCCAGCTCACGTGCACTCTCCACGCTGGGCATCTGCCAGATACGCGCTTTTCCAAAATCGCCACTGAAGAGTCGCTCCTTCGCCAGCTTCATAAGTGAGCCATTGGCAAGCGCGAGTGGATATTGCTCAAACATGCTGAGCTCCAGCGGCGCCTTCCGCGCGAGAGAGTGAAACGGCGCGACATAGAGAGCGAGCGCTTCGTGGAAGAGGTCACGCCGCACCACATCACGTCCCGGCTTCGCATTGTAGGAGATGAGCAGGTCCAGCTCGCCTGAGACTAGAGATGTTTCCACTGAGCTCTCCTCATCCGCGTCCCCCGGTGCGATTTCAAACAGTGCGAGCGGGAAGCATTCCATGAAATCCGGCAGCACCTTCGGCAGCATGGAGGAGGCGAAGCACTCCGGCATCATCACACGCAGCGAGCGCGGATTGCCCTGGATGGTGGCTACTTCATGACGCAGGCGTGCCATGCGCGTGAGCAGCTCCTCCGCGAGTGGCATGAGGCGGATGCCCGCGCGGGTAAGGGTGACGCGGGGGCCATGACGCTTGAAGAGATTGCAGTCAAACTCTTCTTCGAGCGCCTTGATGGCATGACTCACCGCGGAGGGTGTGAGGCTCAGCCGCTCTGCGGCGGCGGCGAAACTGGATGTCTGCGCAGCGGCGAGAAACATCTGGAGACGCCTTGAGTCGATGGCTCCGGGTTCGGTTTGAATGAAAGTCGTGTTCGCGGGGGTGATCATGAATCCGAAAATTCATCTTGCCATCTCACTCGCGTGTCTGGTCATGGGGCAACGCGAGTCATGGGCATCTTATCGCCAAGCATGATCCATTCCCGTGATGCACAGGGAATGACGTTATTTTCAGGTCTCATGCGCCACGGCAAGCGTGAGCAAATCACAGGTTGAATTCTTTTCATCATCACCCGTCCCGGCTGGCATACCTGCGGCACGGGCGGTGCTTTAGCTCGCATCGCAAATCCAAACCATCGGATCAGCCACGCTGAAAAGAGAACGGAGATGCCGCAGCACACCGAACGAACGGCGCGCTGATGACCACCGCCAACCGTCATCACAGAACCACACATGAAAAAACGAGCTCCAATATTCAAAAGCAAGCTGCGCACCATGGCCGCGCTGCTTGCCATCACAGGGCTTACAGCCCAGGCCAAGCCACCGACCTCTGAAGTGAATACCACCGGTCTCGCGGTGACCGATGATACGGTGACGGTGGGCCAGCTGCACTCTGCCACGGGAACGATGGCCATCTCCGAGACGGG
Organism: Roseimicrobium gellanilyticum; assembly: GCF_003315205.1. Lineage (NCBI taxonomy): Bacteria > Pseudomonadati > Verrucomicrobiota > Verrucomicrobiia > Verrucomicrobiales > Verrucomicrobiaceae > Roseimicrobium > Roseimicrobium gellanilyticum. The sequence goes on from NZ_QNRR01000001.1 coordinate 509,004, forward strand.
TTCCATCCAGGCGGAGCAGCTCGCGATTGACCAGATCAACGCCGCTGGTGGTGTGCTCGGTCGACAGATCAAGGTCATCAAGGAAGACGGCGCCAGTGACTGGCCCACCTTCGCGGAGAAGGCCAAGAAGCTCCTCGTGAGTGACAAGGTCGGCACCGTGTTCGGCTGCTGGACCTCCGCCTCACGCAAGGCGGTGCTTCCGGTCTTCGAGAAGGAGAATGGCATGCTCTACTACCCCACCTTCTATGAAGGCCTGGAGCAGTCCAAGAACGTGATCTACACCGGCCAGGAGGCCACGCAGCAGATCATTGCCGGTCTCGACTGGATCGTGAAGGAGAAGAAGGCCAAGACCTTCTACCTCATCGGCTCCGACTACATATGGCCCCGTACTTCCGCCAAGATTGCCCGCAAGCACATTGAGAATGTGATCAAGGGCACCGTCGTGGGTGAGGAGTACTACGCCCTCGGTCACACGCAGTTCGGTTCCTTGATCAACAAGATCAAGCTGAAGAAGCCGGACGTCATCTACGCAATCGTCGTGGGTGGCTCGAACGTGTCCTTCTACAAGCAGCTCAAGGCCGCGGGCATCACCAGCGCCAAGCAGACGCTCCTTACCATCTCGGTGACTGAGGACGAAGTGCTCGGCATCGGTGGTGAAAACCTCGTGGGCTTCTATTCTGCCATGAAGTACTTCCAGAGCCTCGACAACGAGAACAACAAGGCCTTCGTGAAGGCCTTCAAGGACAAGTACGGCGCAAACAGCGTGATCGGTGACGTGACGCAGGCGGGCTACCTTGGTCCCTGGTTGTGGAAGGCTGCGGTGGAAAAGGCGAACAGCTTCGACATCGACAAGATTGCCGCGGCATCCCCCGGACTTGAGCTCACCACGGCACCGGAAGGTTACGTGAAGGTCCACCCGAACCACCACCTGTGGAGCAAGCTCCGCATCGGCCAGTGGCAGGACGATGGCCAAGCCAAAGTTCTCTACGAATCCGAGCTCATCGAGCCCGATCCGTTCCCCAAGGGTTATCAATAAACCCATCTGAAAATTCCCCCTACCACTCCCGCGACGTGGCACAACCGGCGAAGTGCCGTGCTCGCGGGAGGGGCGGGAGGACCCAGACACCAGCGCTGGGTCCTCCATTCTCCAGATAAGTAGAAAGATAGCTCTGCAGCTTCAGCGCCGCGCACATCACACACCCTTCGACCGCTTCGGTCCCACTCACACCCCCACCAGACATGGAATACAGTTGGGAAGACCTACAAAACATTTTCCTCATGCAGGGCTTCGCAGGCATCAGCCTGTTCAGCGTGCTGCTTCTCATGGGCCTCGGCCTGGCTGTGATCTTCGGCCAGATGGGCGTCATCAATATGGCTCACGGCGAGTTCATGGCGCTCGGCGCCTACACCGTGTACCTCTGCTCCACACTCACGCACGAGTACGCTCCGTCTTTTGGTCCCTACTATTTCGTTGTCGCCATCTTCATTGCCTTCTTCATCTGCGCCGTGGTCGGTGCACTGGTCGAGTGGGGATTGATACGACATCTCTATCATCGACCGTTGGATACCTTGCTGGCCACCTGGGGCCTGAGTTTGATCATGCAGCAAGGTTTCCGCTCCATCTTTGGAGCACGTGAAGTGACTCCCACGCTGCCTGAGTGGCTCATGGGTTCTTACTCACCCAAGGAAGGTCTCGATATTCCAATCAACGGCATGTTCGTGCTCGGTCTCGCCATTGCCGTCTCCATGGGGCTGCTGCTCTTCATGTTCAAGTCCTCCTTCGGTCTTCGCCTTCGCGCCACGGTGCAGAATCGCAAGATGAGCGCCGCCGTCGGCATCAATACCGAGCGCGTGGACCGGCTGGCCTTTGCACTCGGGTGCGGCATTGCCGGCATCGCCGGTGCGGCCTTCACTACCATCGGCTCCACCGGTCCGGACAGTGGCAGCCGCTACATCGTGGATGCCTTCCTCGTGGTGGTCTTCGGTGGTGCCGCCAGCCTCATGGGTTCGCTCGCCTCTGCTTTCGGCATCGCCCAGGCGCAGTCGATTCTCGAGTTCTTCCTCGAGGGTACAAAAGGCAAGGTCGCCACGCTGCTCGTGATTGTGGTCGCGCTCATGTTCCGCCCGCAGGGTCTCTTCCCCAGCAAGGTGCGCGCACACTGATGCCGGGTCATTCCACCATCCACTTCTGATATACCTCACACCACCTTGATGTTGTCATGACTACTGCATTCCGAACGTTGTTCAAAAACCGGGGGGAGGCCATCGCCTTCGCGCTCTTTGCGGCCCTCATCCTCGTGGTCCTTCCTCTGGTGCTGCCCATCTTCCGCCTGAACCTGGTGGGCAAGTACCTGACCTTTGGCTTCGTCGCCATCGGTCTGGTACTGCTCTGGGGACGCTGCGGCATTCTGAGTTTGGGACAGGGCGTATTCTTCGGCCTCGGCGGCTATGCCATGGCGATGTTCCTGAAGCTGGAGGCCTCTGACCCACAGAGCACCGCCATTCAGAGCACGCCGGGCATTCCGGACTTCATGGACTGGAACCAGCTCACGGCGCTGCCGTGGTTCTGGGAGCCGTTCAAGAGCTTTACCTTCACCACCTTCGCTGTGTTCCTGCTGCCGGGCATCATCGCCTTCATCATCGGCTGGGCCATGTTCCGCAGAAGGGTGGGGGGCGTGTACTTCGCCATCATCACGCAGGCCATGGCGCTCATCATGTCCCTCGGCATTGATGGCAACCAGGGTTACACCGGTGGCAGAAACGGCATCACCGACCTGAGGACGCTGATGGGCTGGGACATCCGGACCACGGGCGCGCAGTACACGCTCTACTTCGTGTGTGTGGCTCTGCTCATCCTCGCCGCGCTCTTTGCGAAGTATGTAATCAACACCCGCACCGGTCGCGTACTCATGGCCATTCGTGACCGTGAGGAGCGTGTGCGCTTCTCCGGGTACAATGTGGCCATCTTCCGCACGTTTGTGTTCACCATCGCTGCGATGCTCTCCGGTCTGGGTGGCGCGCTCTTCGTGCTCCAGGTGGGCTTCATGTCCCCTTCCATCATCGGCATTGTGCCTTCGATTGAGATGGTCATCTTCACCGCGGTGGGAGGCAGGCTCTCGGTGATTGGCGCCGTGCTCGGCTGTCTCATCGTGAACTTCGGCAAGACGGCCTTCTCTGAAGCCTATCCCGATGCCTGGCTCTACCTCATGGGAGGCACCTTCATAGCCGTGGTGATGTTCTTTCCGGATGGTCTCGCCGGCATCCTCGACAAATCCAAGGGGTTCAAGGAAAAGCTCGCCATTCTCGGGGGCAAGACCGCGGGACTCATTCGCGGCATGAAGAAAGCCGCGGCCACCCCAGCCACTGCCGCCGCCACGCCTGCTGGCTCCACTGAAATCCACAACCGCGCAGACTGATTTACCTCTATGATGCCGAACGAAAACTTTGTGCTGGAGGTGGAAGACCTCGGCGTGTCCTTCGATGGATTCAAGGCGGTGGATGGATTCAACTTCTACCTGACCCGAAACTCCGTCCACGTCATCATCGGCCCCAATGGAGCTGGTAAGACCACGGTCTTGGACCTCATCTGCGGAAAGACACGAGCCACCACCGGCAGTGTGAAGTTCAAGGACAAGAACATCCGCGGCAATCGTGAGTACCGCATCGTGCGCCAGGGAATCGGAAGGAAATTCCAGACGCCCTCTATCTACGAGAACCTCACGGTGCTGGAGAATCTGGAGCTCTCGCATCCCAAGGGTCGCGGCGTTTTCAGCTGCTTCTTCTACCGGCGCAAACCGGATATCATGCAGATGTGCCTGGATGTCGCGAAGGAGATTGGCCTGGAGGACAAGCTGGAGACCGAGGGCGGCATCCTCAGCCACGGACAGAAGCAGTGGCTGGAGATTGGCATGCTGCTCATGCAGAATCCGGAGATCATCATGCTGGATGAACCCGTGGCCGGCATGAGCGTGAAGGAGCGCGAAGCCACCTCCAAACTCATCCGCAAAATCTGCCAGAACCGCTCGGTCATCGTCATCGAGCACGACATGGAGTTCGTGAAGGAAATCGCCGATCGCGTCACGGTCATGCACATGGGCAAGGTCCTCTCCGAGGGCTCCATGGAGACCGTGCAGAGCGACCCCAAGGTCATCGAGGTCTACATCGGCCACTGATACATCATCTTATCCTAGAAACCATCCCATCATGTTTGATGTCAAAAATCTCAAGGTTGCCTACGGGCAGAGTGTGGTCATCCCGGACCTGAGCTTCAGCGCCGCTGAGAGCGAGATTCTGGGAATCGTGGGCCGCAACGGCATGGGGAAGACGACCCTCTTCCGCAGCCTCATTGGCATGATTCCCACGGTGGATGGCACCGTCACCATCAAGGGCAAGGAAATCACGCACAAGCCCTCCTACAAGCGCGTGTCCGAGGGGGTGGCCTTCGTGCCGCAGGGGCGCATGATCTTCCCGTATCTCTCGGTGTATGAGAACCTCATCTCCGGGGTGAAAGGCGGCGTGAGCGAGGAGGCGGTGAATGAAATCTATGCTCTCTTCCCCGTGCTGCGGGACATGAAGAACCGCAAGGGTGGCAACCTCTCCGGTGGCCAGCAGCAGCAGCTGGCCATCGGTCGCGCGCTGATGACGAACCCCAGCGTGCTCCTTCTCGATGAACCGACCGAAGGCATCCAGCCCTCCATCATTAAGGACATCTCCAAGAGCCTCCGCGAGATTCGTGACATGAAGAAGCTCACCATTATCGTGAGTGAGCAGGTCCTCTCCTTCGTGCTCGACACCTGCGACCGCATCGCGGTGATCGACAAGGGCAAGCTCATTCGCGAGGACAAACGCGACGCGGTCGATGCCGCCAAGATCAAGGCCATGCTCGCGGTGTGATGAGGTGCAGTGATGCCTCATCCCAGGTCCCGTCTGGGCGCCGCCATCCCAATTTGCCAAGCCAAAAACCACAACATCAGCACACGCTATGAAAACACTGATCAAAGTAGACCTCAACGCTTCGCCTGAATCCCAAGAATATCTCCACAACCGCTGGCACCCGGACATCCCCATGGTGGCCATGGTCAAACCTGGCGACGAGTTCCGTGTCGAGTGCATCGACTGGACGGGCAGCCAGATTTTGAACGATGATAACGCGAAGGACGTGGAGGTCGTAGACCTTTCCAAGGTGCACTATCTCAGCGGCCCCATCGGTGTGGAAGGCGCGGAGCCGGGGGACCTTCTCGTGGTGGACATTCTTGATGTGGGTGTGCTCGAGGAATCCGCCTGGGGTTTCACCGGCATCTTTGCCAAGACGAACGGCGGCGGCTTCCTCACGGAACATTATCCGGATGCGCGCAAGGCTTGCTGGGACTTCCACGGCATCTACACCTCCTCCCGCCACATTCCGAAGGTGGAGTTCGCCGGCGTGATGCACCCCGGCCTCATCGGCTGCCTTCCTTCCAAGGAGATGCTTGAGACGTGGAACACGCGCGAAAAGGAACTCTACGATACCAACCCGGATCGCGTGCCCGCTCTCGCGGCTCTGCCCTACGCCCCCACGGCGCACATGGGCAAGATGACCGGCGATGCCAAGGACAAGGCGGCCGCGGAAGGTGCGCGTACGGTGCCGCCCCGTGAGCATGGTGGGAATTGCGACATCAAGAACCTGACCAAGGGTTCCAAGGTGTACTTCCCGGTGTACGTGAAGGACGGCGGCCTCTCGATGGGGGACATCCACTTCAGCCAGGGCGATGGCGAAATCACCTTCTGCGGTGCCATCGAAATGGCCGGCTACCTTGACCTGCGCGTCAGCCTTATCAAGGGCGGCGTGGCGAAGTACGGCGTGGTGAATCCCATCTTCGAACCGAGCCCCCTGTCTCCCGAGTACAAGCGTCATCTCATCTTCGAAGGCATCTCCGTGGATGAGTCTGGCAAGCAGCACTACCTGGATCCGCACGTCTCGTACCGCATGGCCTGTCTCAATGCCATCGAGTACATGAAGAAGTTTGGCTACACGGGTGAGCAGGCGTATGCCATCCTCGGCACCGCTCCGGTGGAAGGTCGCATCAGCGGCATCGTGGATATCCCGAATGCCTGCGCCACACTGTGGCTGCCCACGGAAATCTTCGACTTCGACATCCGGCCCAATGCTGATGGACCCACCATCAAGGTGGAGCCCGGAACGGACCTCGCAGTCGTCTCATAGAACACCCCCCCACTCCCATACTCCCGGGAGCTCCAGAGTCCCATCCTCGGAGCTCCCTCAACGAGCGAGAGATTTTCTTCATCTCACACTCAATCCATCTTCCTCATGCCCGTTTACAACTACACCTGTCAGGATTGCGGTGGCTTTGAACTTTTCCGCAGCATCGAAGAACGCAATCACGCTGCCACGTGTCCGGCATGCCAAGGTATCGCCGAGCGCTTCATTGTCGCCCCGAACCTGGCTTTGATGAATCGCAACGTCCGATTCGCGCATGCCACCAATGAGCGCAGCCGTCACGAGCCTCGTCTCAGCACCGGTGGTCCTGCCGCGATGGAAGCGGAAGTGTCCCCGAAGCGCAGACGCGGACACACCTGCAGCAGTGGGTGCAATCACGGCCCTGCCGGATCCAAAGGCGTGCGGCAAAAGCGGTTCGTCGAAACCAAGCTCGGCAAACTCCAGGCGCAGAAGCAGAGCGCGCGGCCGTGGATGCTGGGGCATTGAGGAAGACGCCTCCTATCGGTGCGAGCTAGACGCCTGCTTGCGTGCGAGCAGGCAGCACTTCGTTGCTGTAGAATGCCTCTGTCTTGGTGCCAAACCAATTCCAGAAGACGAGGGCACAGGTATTCTCAACGCCCCAGGTGCCTTCCTCGAAATTCTCAAGAGTCCACTTGTAGGGCGTTCCATTGGAGCGCCTCTCCCGGATGCGCATGGAGGGACTGAGCATGTCCCGGATCAGACCCAGCATGCCCGCCACAAAGTCCTTCTTTGGCTCGGTAACGGAGTAGTGTTCATGCCATCCTTCGCCCCATAGGATGATCGCGTCCGAGTCGATGTGGACGGTGATATCAAAGCCGGCGTCACCCTTCCCTTGGATTTCGAGGATGGCGTGATCCTCGTCGTCATCCACGGACCACGAATGCTGAATCTCGGGTTGCTTGGCCAGGAACCTCCTGGCCTCGGATACAAAGAGGCGGCACAACTCGGGGTCGCGATTGAGTTTGTTCACCGGGATACCTTGGAAATGGAGGGGTTCCGAGGCAATGGTCACTTTCTTTACAAGGCGGGATCCAATTCACCGGTTGCCCGTGGTGGCGTTTTTGGAATGGCTTTGCTAGACTTGCCCTCCGAAGCACCGCCTCATGCCCACCAGCACCCCACCGTCGAGCCTTTCCGAAAACGCACCTCCGCTGAAATCCGCCCTCGTCCTTGGAGCGGGGAGCTGGGGCACGGCGCTTGCCGACATGCTGGCGCGTCGCGGACTCGAGGTCGTCTTCTGGGGCCGCGATGAAGCGCTGATGAGTGCCATGGCCAGCACGCGCCGGAATGAGCGCTACTTGTCCGAGATGGAAATCCACGAAGGTGTGCGACCCACACACGATTTCGCCGTATTGAAAGAAGCCAAGGCAGATCTCGTGGTCTTCGTAATGCCCTCCAAGGGGCTGCGCTCCGTGTCCGCCCAGCTTCACGATGCGGGCGTGTTTCACGGGAGGGAGCTTCTTCTCTCCTGCACGAAGGGCATTGAAATGACCACCGGCAAGACCATGTCCGGCGTGTTGGGAGACGTCTTCCCCCAGCACCGGCATGCCGCGCTCTCCGGGCCGAACCACGCCGAGGAAATCTCGCGCCAGATGCCCAGCGCCGGCGTGGTGGCGTGTGATGATGCGGAGTCCGCGCTCGCCCTGCAGTCCTGCTTCACGCTCCCGTGGTTCCGCTGTTACACCAGCGAAGACGTCCTGGGGGTCGAGTGGGCCGGTGCCATGAAGAATGTCTACGCCATTGCCGCAGGCATCGCCCGCGGATTGAACTTGGGGGACAACGCCATCGCGGCCCTCGTGACGCGGGGCCTTGCAGAGATGGTGCGTCTCGGTGTGTCTCGCGGCGGGCAGGTGGAGACCTTCTATGGCCTGAGTGGGGTGGGGGACCTGGTGGCCACGTGCTACTCCGAGCACAGCCGGAATAACCGCGTGGGCAAGCTCCTCGGCCAGGGCATGCCTCTTGCGGAAATCATCGCCAGCACTCGCATGGTAGCCGAGGGGGTGCCGAATACTGAAAGCCTGTGGCACTCGGCCCGCGCTGCCGGGGTGCGCACCCCGCTCATGGATGCGGTCTATGGCGTGCTCTATGAAAACAAGCCACCGAAGCGAGCGCTTCAGGAGTTGCTGGGCCGTGACCCTAGACCCGAGAATGACTAGGCGCGGATTGTGGACAAAACGATCCCCCATTGCGGGCTGGAGGGCACTCTGCGATTCCACCTCCCCTTTCAGGGGCTCAATTTGCGCTCTTGGCATTGCTGAAACGCGCTCAAAAAATGACCGGGTATCCCAGAAAGATGACCCGAATGAATGTTTTTCTTAAAAAATCAAAGAAATCCGGTTGAGTGGCGTGAAGCGGGGGTGCTACCCTAACCGCCCTCCACGCTCGGAGAGTACCCCCACCCACCTAGTGATAATCTTAAACCAAGGAGAACGCCTGTGAAGTTCAAGTGCCCCTCGTGCGGAATGAGTCTGAAAGCTGAGCCAGAAATGGCGGGCAAGGTTGTCCGCTGTCCCGGCTGCAATACGAAACTCCAGATCCCCGAGACTGCTGCGCCGAGCTCAGCCACCGGCACGATAGGTGCGCCTCCCAGCGGCGGCGGCCTTCCTCTTCCTGATGCGGCGGGTGGTCTCCCTCCCAGCGGTGCCTCCGAGCCAATGAACTTCCAACAGGAGAAGCCGCAACGTACTGGCTGGAAGGAAGCGGACCCCACGAACCCCAATGGCTTTGTCACCTTCGGCATCGGCTTGGTGCTTACGCTGACATGGTTCGGCATCGTGTTCCCCTTCCAGGCTCCCGATGGCAAGGACATGTCCCAGTTCACCACCATGGAGTTCGTGGCGAACGTGTTCTACAAGCACCTTGAGGTCAGCTTCATCAATACGCTCTTCTTCTTCTGGGCGATGGCCATCTTGTACCTCAAGTTCCAGAAGTTGCGTCACCAGCGCGAGGCGCTCCTCCTCGACGTGCTGCCCCAGGAGCTGGGCCAGCAGATCAATTCGCAGAACGTGGGCACCTTCATCGACCACGTGTACAACCTCCCCCACCGCCTGCGGGACAGCCTCATGGTGAATCGTATTCGCAAGGCGCTGGAACTCTTCGAAATCAAGACATCCACCTCTGAGGTGAGCAACATGATGTCCAGCCAGTCGAACATCGACGCGGCTCGTATCGGAGGCAGTTACATCATGACCCGCGCATTCCTTTGGGCGATTCCGCTCATGGGCTTCATTGGAACGGTTATCGGTCTTTCTCACGCCATCTCGGGCATGAGCTTCCGGGACATGGGGAACGTGGATGCGATCATCTCCTCCCTCGGTGCGGTGACGAGCGGTCTGGGTACCGCGTTCGACGCTACGCTGCTGGGTCTTATCTTCGCGGTGACGCTGAATTTCCCGATGAACTCGCTCGCGAAGTCGGAAGACGAGACGCTTAACGAAATCGATGCCTTCTGCAACGAAGTGCTGCTGCCACGCCTCCACGACGGTGCTGGCGCAGGCGGAGGCGACATCGGCGCCATCGCGGATTCCGTCATCAAGGGCTTGTCCTCGACCCAGCGAGAGTTCCTTACCGACCTCAATGAACTCTCCAAGCGTATGAACGAATACGCGACCAATCTGGACCGCCGCTCGGACGCCTTCCAGGCCACGGTGCAGAAAGAATTCATCCACAATATGACCACCATGCGTGGTGAAGTGGAGGGTGCCCTGCGCGACTCCATGAAGATGACCTCCCAGTACATCGCCGCACTCGAGACCGGCATCCGTGGGCTCAACACCGTGCTCAAGGAGCTCGGCGAGAAGCAGATCATCATTCAGCAGACCAAGAAAAAGGGGTGGTTCAGCCGCGGCGAATAACCCCCCGGACCGACGCGCCGGGGGAGGCTTGCCATTCCCCCCGGCTTTGAAGTACACTTGCCCCGTCTCCTTGCCCCATGTCTCGCTCCCGCCACAAGAGAACCGACGAGCTTCTCCTGATCCCGTTCCTGGACATCCTGTGTTCTTTGATCGGGATTCTGGTGCTGATCATCGTCGTGCTTTGCGTGGCCCAGTCCCAGCAGACCAACGGCCGTACTCCGGAGGAGATCGAGCGCTCCAAGCAGTATGTGGAGGCGTTGAAGAAGGAGAAGGAAGTCTCGAAGGATGACGTGAAGCAGAAGGAGCAGCTCGCCAAGCTGGAGGAGAAGCGCAAGGAAGCTGAGGATAAACAGCAGCGCCTGGCAAAGCTCCGCAAGCTGCTCTCCACCTCTGCGGACATCCAGAAGATGAACCAGGAGCTCAGCCAGAACCTCATCAAGGAACTGGACAACCTGCTCCTGGAGATCGAGGGCCTCAGCAAGCAGGATGGCGAGCTGAAGAAAGAGATCGAGACGCTCATGGCCGAGCTCAAGGCACGCCAGGCTCCTCTGGAGAAGAAACTACCACCGGTGATGGTGCAGCCCAGCGGCTCTGGTCTTGCCCAAGGTACCAAGCTCTACTTTGTGGAAGTCACCGCGGGGAAACTCACCATCTTCTGGGACCAGCAAAAGAAGACAGTCGTAAGTGCCACGGATGAGGTCATCGCTGCAGATGTGGCCTACAACCATTTGCTGAAGGAAGTCCTCAAGATCCCGCAGTCGAAAATCATCTTCCTCATGCGTGACGACGGCATGGGCGCTTACAACAAGGCTGCCGGCTGGGCGCAGGCCACCTACAATTACCGCGTGGACCAGATCGGCAAGCTGCTCCTCCCTGGCCGTGGCGAGGTGGACCTCAAAATGTTCCGTGACTACCTCGGCACCATGCAGCCGCCTCCAGAGGCGAAGCTGGTTCCCGCGGCAGGTGCTGCACCAGCTCCTGCGGCGGCTCCGCCTCCTGCTCCCGGAGCTCCTGCACCGGCTGCCACCCCTCCTCCTTCAGCGCCAGCGGCTGCTGCTACCAACAAAGCCTAGCCCCAGTTACCCATGGCAAAACGCAAAGAGCAACACGACGAGGAGCTTCCGTTTGTGGCCCTCATGGATACCATGACGAACGTCGTGGGCGTGCTCATCATCGTGCTCGTCATGATCGGGGTCAGCCTCGCGAACTCGGTGAAGAAGGTGTTTTCCGAGCTGCCCGATGTCACGGTGACCCAGCTTGAACAGCTCCTGAAAAAGATCGCCGACAATACGCCCAAGGAGGATCCCAAGAAGATCGACGAGGAACTCAAGAAGCTGGAGCAGCAGATCAAGAAGGACGCTGAGGACCTCAAGACCATGGACCTCAGTGCAGAAAAGCAGAATGTGAAGCTCATGGACCTCGATGATTTGCAGAAGCAGCTCGAGGAACGCAAGAGGGCGCGCAATGGCAAAAAGGAACAGGTCGACAAGCTGTTGGCTGAAGTGGACAAGCTGAAGGCCCTGCTGGACACCACCCCTGTCTATCAGCCGCCACCCGCCACCATCGTGCGCCTGCCGAATCCCAAGGAGATTCCCAAGGAGGCTGTGATGCATCGCTTCCTGGCAACCGGAGGTCGCATCTACTACCTCAATGATGAGGCGTTCATGAAGTCCGTAACGGACGAAATCGACAAGAACTACAAGCAGCTCATCCACTCTGAGGTCGAGGTGAAGGACGCGAACGGTTTCGTGGTCATGGTGAAGGAGCGTGGCAAGGATGTGCCGAAGAAGAAGACGATCCTCGATCAGCAGAAGCTCTCTGATCTCTTCGCCCGGAGGAAGATTGAGAATCGCGACCTGAAGGTGGAACTGGTGGTCACACCCACTTCGGCCCGCATTCCGATGCGCCTCGTTCCCAATCCTACAGGGGGAGAATCCACGGTGGACGTCAAGAATCCGGCCTCCGTCTTCCAGCGTCTCATGCGCAAGCTCAAGTCTGAGCCCGGCTCGGTGGTGTGGTTCTATGTCTACAAGGACTCCGTCGAGACCTACCTCGCAGCGCGTGATGTGGCAGATGCCGTGGGTGTCCCTGTCGGCTGGGAAGTGTACACGAATCCGTACTTCCAGCGGAATGTGCAGGCGTATGAGGTGAACTTCACGCCGCCGAAGCCGCAGCCTCCGCCGCCTCCTGGCGCGGTGCGCATCGCTCCGCCCAAGGCCACGGTGGACTAGGAGCGCCCTGTCAATGGGTTGTTGAGCGTAGAGTTTGGTTGTCCGAACTCCCCCACTCACACGGTGTGGATGCCGCTAGGTGTCCGCCCCTATCGCTGCATCGCGGGCTGTCACTTTACGCTCAAATTCAGCCTGCGGCGCGATCCGTGCATGAAGCCACCCAAAAAGTGGCAACCACGAATGCACGCGCAGATCCTCGCTCCGCCCCTTGAAGCTTCACCGCCTGACGCCCCGGCCACGGAGCCATTGCATGCGCGAGGCTGGTTGAAACTGTTTCGCGATACCTTTCGCGGCTGGTCAGAAGACAAGGCGCTGAGGCTCGCCGCGGCGCTCGCCTACTACTCGGTCTTTTCCATCGCCCCGCTTCTGGTCATCACCATTGCCATCGCGGGGCTCGTACTTGGCGATGATGCGGCCTCGGGCAAGCTCTATGATGCGATGAAAGGCTACATCGGCGGCCAGGCTGCTACCGGCGTTCAAGCAATGGTGGAAAGTGCCTCAAGGCCGAAGAGTGGCATCATCGCCACGGTGGTCGGTGGGGCCACGCTGCTCCTCGGGGCGTCTGGTGTACTCGGTCAGCTCAAGGATGCGCTCAATACCATCTGGGAGGTGGAGGTGAAGAAGGGCGTTGGATTGGCTTTCATGATTCGCTCGAAGTTTCTGAATTTCGGCATGGTGCTGGTCATCGGTCTTCTACTTCTGGTGTCGTTGCTTCTCAGTTCCTTCCTCACCAGCTTGAACCAGAGCTTCGAGCAGATCCTCGCACTGCCAGCGTGGGTGTGGACCATCGTGGCATCCCTTGTCTCGCTCGGAGTCATCTCCACACTATTTGCCATGCTCTTCAAGATTCTCCCGGATGCGTGCATTCGCTGGCGGGATGTGTGGATCGGTGCGCTCATCACCGCCGTGCTCTTTGAGTTGGGCAAGTTCGCGCTGGGATGGTACCTGGGCCGTGAAAGCACCGCGAATGCCTACGGCTCTGCAGGCTCGGTGGTCTTGCTGATTCTCTGGGTCTACTACGCCTCCTGCATTCTGCTCTTCGGTGCTGAGTTTACCCAGGTGTATGCCGCAGCTACGGGACACGTGATCAAGCCCAGTGCGTATGCCCAGACAGCTCCGGAGGCAGCGCTGAAAGCGGAGAAGAACATGGCCGTGTCTCCGCAGCACGGTGCGACGAGCGTGGATGAGGAAGGGGAAACATGGACTCCGGAAGCGCGCGCGCATCGTCAGCGAGAGAAGGTGAATCCCGTTTTCTCGCATCGCTTGTTCGATCCCGTGCTGAAGTATTTGGAAGGGCGTGGCATGCTCTTGAGCATTGAGGCGAAGGAGGCTTTGGGGCAATCGGTGGCGATTCTCATCCTGGCCGCCGTCGCCTGCGTGACTTTGTTTGTGGCGTGGTCTCTGCTGGCCATCGCGTTGGTGGGTCTGCTTGCGAATCATTTTGATTGGCCGTGGGTGAATGCCGTTGCCTTGACCGGAGGCGCCCATCTGCTTGCCGTCATCGTGGTGGCACTACTCATCTGGCGTCGCGTGGTGAAAGGCGCATGGTTTGCAGAGACTTTCAAGGAACTCAAAAAGGACCGCATATGGCTTCGGGGAACGCCGCACTAAAGGAACAAGCACTGGCCATTCTTCAGGCCGGCCGCAGGGAAATCAGCGCCGAGGCGAAATGGTTGCGCCATGAGCTGAACCCCAAGCATGCCGCTGAACGGATCACGCGCGACCACACCGGCATGGTATTGCTCGCCGCCTTTGGCGTGGGGCTGCTGGTGCCACTCCTGCTCATTCCCAAGAAGAAGTCCCACTATGAAGAGCTGGTACATGAGCTCACTGCGGCGCAAAAGAAACAGCTGAAGAAGGCCGAGAAACCCAAGGTGGGTGCGGGAGCCTATCTTGCGGGACTGGTCATGAAAGCTGCCTCGCCGATTCTTATGAAACAGGGAATGCGCCTGTGGGATCAATTCCAGAAGTCAAAGCTGTCTCCCGATGCGCGCCCGGCACGGTATGCGTGAGGTGGCGAAGTTGGGGGGGGGCGATTGAAATCACAGGATCACCGGGTGAGGCCTTGTGCCTCGTGATATACCTCTGGTCTATTGTTTCGCCTGCCAAATGAACTGGTAGGGAGCTGCTGCGTCGGCTTCCCAACTAGAGCGGGCGGAGGCGGGGCGGAGCATCCGTGTGATAACACCTTGCCACACGCTAGTTACACACCGCCTCCGCCCACCTGATTAGGAAGCCGACGCAGCGGCTCCCTACCGGTGGATAGGCCGCGCAACGCGATAGATCAGAGGACGGCCGCAAGGCGCGTCTGGATTAGACTTCCACGGGGCTTTCAAACCACGCTAATGCCCAGTTCTGCGTCTCGGTCGTTTTTCCGAGGCCGCCAGTGCCCCCACCTGCACCGCACAGTGCTTGTACGAAGGCTGTCTGCTCTGCGGATCGACAGAGGTCAACGTAAGCTGATTCACCTCGGCATAATGCATCGGCATGAAGACCTGGCCACGTTGTACGGTGGAAGTCACACGCACCTGAGCTTTGATTTCGGAACGTCTGGATTTCACCCGCACCAGATCACCATCTTTGACGGCGCGGTTTCTCGCATCCAGCGGATGCATCTCCACATAGACCTCCGCTGGATAAAGCTTCCGCAGAATCGCGGACTTGCCTGTGCGCGTCTGCGTGTGCCACTGCGCGGAGGTCCCGCGTCCCGTGAGCAGCACGAGGGGATAGTCAGAATCGGTGGGCTCAAGAACCGGACGCGGCTCTGCGAATACGAACTTCGCGCGTCCGTCCGCAGTGAAGAACTTCCCATCCTCGAACAACCGCCTTTGCTGCATCGGCTTCACCGCTCCCTCCTTGACCTCTTGACCGTTGTCCTTGGGCTGTGACTGATCGCTCTGCTTCCACGGCCATTGCACGCCGCCACACGCCTCCAGCATGTCGTATCCCTCGATGCCAGTGATCTCACAGGGCTGACCTCTGGAGATCTCCTGGAGAATCTCAAATACGGACTCGGGCGAAGTCCAGAGGCTGAACATATGCGAGCATCCCCAGTAGTGCGCGATAAGGCGGAAGATGTGGAAGTCCGCGAGTGCCTGTCCCGGTGCGCGGGAGACCTTGCGCGAGACACCGATGCGGCGTTCCGAGTTGATGAAGGTTCCCTCCTTCTCCCCCCAGCCTGCGGCGGGCAGCACCAGGTCCGCGAGTTCTGCGCTCTCCGTGGTGGCGTACATGTCCTGTACCACGAAGAAGTCGAGCTTGTGCAGCAGATCGCGGACACGCTTCTGCTGGATCCAGGAGTGTGCTGCGTTGGTGGCGATCATCCATAGGCCCTTGATGGTTCCGTCTTCAATGCCCTGTATGATTTGATCGTATGCGAGGCTTGGCCGGTCAGGGATACGTTCCACGGGGATGTCCAGCACGTCCGCGACTTTCTCGCGATGCTTCGCATTGGTGAAGTCATGCCCGCCCATCAGGTTCGTGGTGTTGGAGAACAACCGCGATCCCATGGCATTGCACTGTCCTGTGATGGAATTCGCTCCCGTACCTGGACGGCCGATGTTTCCCGTCATCAGCGCGAGATTGATGATGGCCTGCGCCGTGCGCGTAGCTTCGTGGCCCTGATTCACGCCCATGGTCCACCAGAAGGAAACTCGCTCACCCCAGGCGATGGTGCGCGCCATCTTCTCGAACTCTGCAGCGGTGATGCCGATGGCAGAGAGGTGATGCTCGGGCGCATAGTCCTTGAGGAACTCGCGGAACTCTTCGAAACCACACGTGTGTTCTTTGATGAATTTTTCCGCGATGACGCCATGGTCTACGAACCAGCGTGCCAGGCAGTAGAGTAGCAGGAGGTCCGCCTTGGGCTGGATGGCCACATGCTGGGTGGCCGCCATGGCGGTTTCCGTCTTGCGCGGATCGACGACGATGATGTGCGGGTTGTTCTGATTGCGCAGCACCCGCTGCCACATGATGGGATGGGCGATGCACGGATTCGCTCCCACAAACACCAGCACATCGCTCTCCTCGAAATCCGCGTAGGTGAAGGGGGGCGCATCGAAGCCGAAGCTCTCCTTGTACGCCGCCACGGAGGTGGCCATGCACTGGCGGGTGTTGCCATCGCCATGCACCATGCCCATGCCAAACTTCGCCAGTGCGCCAAGGAAGGCCATCTCCTCGCACATGATCTGGCCGGTGCTGAGGAAGGCCACGGAGTCGCGTCCGTGCTGGTCCATGATGGCTTGGAACTTCCGGCAGAAAGTCTGCAGCGCCGTATCCCAATCAACCGGCTTGCCATGAAGCAGCGGTGTTGTGGCACGATCTTGAGCGGCCAGTGGAGTGAGCGCCTCCCAGCCCTTGGGGCAGGCCATGCCCATGTTCACGGGATAATCCGTGTCCGCTGTGAGGCCGATGGCTTGCTTTGACTCATTGAGATGCACCTTCAGCCCGCAACCGGTCGAGCAGAAGCCGCAAATGGCGCGTGCGATGGAACGCG
Organism: Roseimicrobium gellanilyticum; assembly: GCF_003315205.1. NCBI lineage: Bacteria > Pseudomonadati > Verrucomicrobiota > Verrucomicrobiia > Verrucomicrobiales > Verrucomicrobiaceae > Roseimicrobium > Roseimicrobium gellanilyticum. Next base: position 525,822 of record NZ_QNRR01000001.1, read on the forward strand.
GCTGAGACTGCGTGGGCAGACTGCCAAGACCGAAGTTGGCAGGCTCAAGGACAAGCTGGGAAGTGAGCGGTCCATCCCACTCACGCAAGGTCATGGCTGGCAGAAGAGGTGTGTTCATGCGTGCCCGGGCATTCTCCATGCGGCCCCGCCGCGGAAAAAGATGACGCGCTCCAGGATTTCTCCCGCGAGCAGTACTAACAAACCTGCGACCGGTGCGTGCAGCATCAGCGCGGCGCCCGTCATGCCGAGGGCGAAGCGGCTGAAGTGCCACACCTTGAGAGGTCCCAGAAGCAGGCGTTTCGTGCGTGTGTGCTGCTCTTCATCTCGGGAGAGATAGAGCAGTTCGAGGACCAGCTTCACCACGGTGAAGGCCAGCACCAATCCCGGTGCCACGAGTCCAAAGCAGGCCCCCAGCGCGCCACCCAGCACCAGGCCGGTGCCGAAGAACTTGGGCAGTGTCTGGCTCATCTGCCAGAAGGGCCGGCGCGTGTCCACGTACACCATCACGGAGCAGAAGACGCACACATAGCCAATCACCGCGACCCACCACGAAGGGATGAATCCCAGTGCTGCGGCAGCGCCTGCGGGAGGGAATCCGCCAAAGGCCACAATCTCACGACTCAACCACGAGCGGCGCAGGCCCAGGAAACACCGCCACGCTTTCAGCGGTTGTCCCAGGTGAGCGATGCTCGCTCCAATCCCGAGGGACGCGATCGCGGTGCCTATCCATGTCACGAGCGCATTCGACTGCGCAAAGAGGAAGGTGCCAGCAGCAAATTGAGTGAGCACCAGCATGATGACCAGCGGCCCATGCGTGTGCTCCACCGGAGGCGTGGCCGCATTCACCGCCATCGCGGTGTCCGGCACCGGCTTGCTGGAGATGTAGCGCGTGGAGGGGCGCGTGTAGCCGGAGGAAACGGTATCCGGCAGCAGATGCCCGCCAGAGGAGTAGGTGGAAGTCGGTGTGGTACTCGCGTCGCTTGTCGCCGCTGCGACTGTCTCGGAGACATTCACGATGCGAATCGCAATCGCGCCGTTGGGGCAGGACTGCACACAAGCCGGCGCTTCACCCACGGCGAGGCGCTGGTGGCACATGTCGCACTTGCGCACGATTCCCCGCTTCTTGTTGAACTTGGGCACATCGTAGGGGCACTTCAGGATGCAGTAGGAGCAGCCAATGCACTGGTCATCGAGATGGCGCACGATGCCGGTCTCTTCGTCCTTGGCATAGGCGAGCACGGGGCAGCCGTTGGAGCAAGCTGGCTCCACGCAATGATGGCAGGCCGTGGTGACGGTCTGCTGGTAGGGGATGTACACATCACCCACCAGCAGGCCGACATCGCGCCAGCTTTCATCATCATCGAGTCCATTGAGCGAGTGGCACGCGGCCACACAGGCTTTGCAGCCCGTGCACTGGTCCAGATTCACCTCAAAGGCGTACTGCTCTCCCGCCTTGGGGCGCACCATTGGAATGAGGCTGCGGTAGTGACGCGCCTGGAGCGGCTCGTCATGAGATCCGCGGTCATGCCAGTCCGAAAACTGCTCCACCGCCGTGCCAAGCTGCGCCTGTTCGGCCAGCAGCTTGTCCACGAGCGAGGTGCGATGTTCCAACTCCGCCACCATGAGATGCGACCTCGTGTGAATTATGAATTGGAGAACAACTCCTGAAGCTGACCCACCGTGTGGCGATTGCAGAAGGTGTGGAAGGTTTCCCCTTCCTCCCGCTTCGCGAGGTAGCACTTCAGCATCCCCTCGAGCGTCGTGCCGAGCGATTCGAACGGCACTGCGCTGAAGATCTGCCGGCCAACCTTGCGATTCTCGCCAAAGCCGCCGCCCACCGTGATGTGATATCCCTCACCAGACTCACCCTTTGCCTTGGTGCCGAGCAATCCCACATCCCCCATGAAGTGCTGGGCGCAGGAGTGGGCGCATCCCGTGAAGTGGATGTTCACCGGCTTGTCGAGTTTCACCCGCTTGTCGAGGTAGTCCATCATGGCGATGGCATGCCCCTTGGTATCACTCGCGGCAAACTTGCAGTAGCGATTGCCGGTGCAGGCCACAAAGCCATTGCGCAGCGGGCTCTGCTCCGTGGGGAAGCCGAGCTTGGAGAGCGCCTTGCTCGCGGTCTTCACATACGCAGCAGGGATGTTCGGGATGATGAAGTTCTGCCAGACGGTGAGACGCACCTCACCGGTGCCATAGTTGTCTGCGATGTCCGCGATGCGCTCCATCTGCTTCGCGGTCATCTGGCCCACCGGCACACTCGCGCCAATGTAGTGCAGGCCATCCTGCTTCTGCGGATAGGCCCCCACATGGGTGTGGCCTTGCTGTGAGAACTTGCGCGCAAGCTGTACGGGCGAATCTGCCGGGAGGCGCAGCAGCTTGAACTTTCCAAGCTCTTCCACATCGGAGAGGAACTTTTCAAAGCCGCGCTCCTCAAGAAGGTACTTGAGGCGTGCCTTCTTGCGATTGGTGCGGTCGCCGTCGCGGATGAACACGCGGACGATGGCGAGGGTGACCTTGATGAGTTCATCCTGCTTCACCAGGACGCCCCAGTCGCTTGCAAAGGTCTGGTGACCCGTCACACCACCAAGGGCGATGCGGAACCACACGCCGGGCTCGATGCCCTGGTCGTTCTCTCCGATTTCCACCGCGCTCGCGCCGATGTCATTCGTGTCTTCCACGCTGCTGACCAGGCCACCACCGTCGAAGGCGATGTTGAACTTGCGCGGCAGGTCGTAGAACTCCTTGCTGGAGATGATGTGCGTCGCGAGTTCATTCACGAACGGGCGCACATCAATCAACTCCATCGGGTCATAGCCCGCGCAGGGGTTCATCGTGATGTTGCGAATGTTGTCCGCGCCAGCCCCCTTGGAGTGCAGACCCACCGACTGGATGCGGCGCAGCACTTCCGGGCAGTTCTTCGGCTCGATGAGGCGAATCTGGAAGTTGTTCCGCGTGGTGATCTGGATGTAGCCCGAGGTGAGCTCGCGAGAGATGGCAGCCAGCTCACGAAGTTGGAAGGACTTCACCACGCCACCGGGGATGCGCAGGCGGCACATGTAGCCGTCCTTCACCGGGGACAACCAGAAGAGGCCGTTCCACTTGAAGCGGAAGATGCTCTCCGGGTCCGGCTTCGCATTCCAGCGTGCATCGAGCATGAGCTGCTCAATGGCATCGAACGGATGCAGATCGTGCTTGATGCGCTCCTCCTTGGTGAGGTCGTCGAGGTTCGGTCCTGCGGGAACGGCCGGTCCCGCGGGTGCAGGAGCGAGGTCGCCGAAGGAGATGCCCTTCGCATTGAGCGCAGCGAAGAAGCCTTCGAGATAGCGTTTTTGCTCGCCGGAGAATCCGTCATCCGGAGTAGCGGCAGCGCGGGTGGGTGGGGTGAGGAGATTAGTAGACATCGCGAGCGTACCGTTTGGTTTTCTTGAGGTCTGCCACGTATGCGGTGGCTTCATCGGCGGACTTGTGGCCCTGCTGCTGGATGAGCATGTGCAGCGCGGCATCCACGTCTTTCGCCATGCGGGAGGCGTCACCGCAGACGTAGAAGTGCGCACCTTCCTCCAGCCACTGCCAGAGTTCCGAGGCGGCCTGCATCATGCGGTCCTGCACATAGACTTTCTCCGCCTGGTCGCGTGAGAAGGCCGTGTCGAGGCGGGTGAGGTGCCCGTCCTTCAGCCACTGGTGTATCTGTTCATCGTACAGGAAATCATGCTTCCGCTTCTGGTCACCGAAGAAGAGCCAGTTCTTGCCCTTAGCTCCGGTGGCCTCACGCTCTTCCAGGAAGGCGCGGAAGGGGGCGATGCCCGTTCCCGGGCCCACCATGATCATAGGCATGTCAGGATTGGCAGGCACGCGGAAGTGCTTGGCCGTATGAACGAACACGCCCGTCGGTTCCCCGAGAGGAAGGCGGTCCGCGAGGAAGGTGGAGCACACACCGCCGTGGGCGATGCCGTCCTGCTCATAGCGCACGGAGCCCACGCAGAGGTGCACTTCATTCGGGTGAGCCTTCTGGCTGGAGGCGATGGAATACAACCGGGGCTGCAACTTGCGCAGCGATCCGACGAACTCCGCTGCGCTCACAGCCTGGGGCGGCTTGCGACCCAGAAAGTTGCGCACTTCGTAGTACTTCTGCAGCGCTTCCTGCAGCGGGGCTTCACCTCCGTCAGGTAGCGGCACGAGGGCGGCAGGGTCGAGCTCATAGGTAGCAATGATGCCGGCAACGACCTCGGGGCAGTTCTGGGGAATCACACCCAGCGCATCACCCGTTTCATACACGAGTCCGCTTCCTTCGAGCGAGAAGGCGATGTGGCGGGTGTCCTTCGCGGAGTTGGCGCCATTCAGCTTGAGATTGGTGACGAGTGGAGCGGGGAAGGGATTCTTCTTCGAGTAGGCGGCGACACCCGTCGCTTCTGCGGCTGGCGCAGCAATGCTGACCTCGGCAATCGCGGGAGCAGGTGCTGTCGTGGTGGTCGCAGGGGATTCGTTCAGCACTTTCCACACGCCTTCACTCCACAGCTTTGCTGGCTCATCAAAGTCGACATCGCAATCGACGCGCGGATGAATGCGTGTGGCACCGAGTTCCGCGAAACGCTCATCGAGCTTCCGTCCCGCGAGGCAGAAGGTATCGCCGTAGTTCTTGTCGCCGAGGGCGAGCACGGAGTACTTCAGGCCGCCAAGGGTCGGCGACGAACCGTTTTGATTGATGCCGCTCCAGAAGGACTCGGCATTGTCCGGCATGTCTCCCTCACCCCAGGTGCTGGTGATGACGAGGACATTCTGTTCCGCAGTGAGTGTGGAAGGTTGCACCGAGTCGAGGCCCGCAACTCGCGCTGCAAAGCCCCGGCTCGATGCTTCCTTGCCCAGCCGTTTGGCCAAGGATTCTGCATTGCCACTCTGGCTGCCGAAGGCGATCAGCAGGCGTGGCTTTTCCTGAAGGGCTGGCACAGGCGCTCCAGGCGTCATGGATTCTCCCCGGCTCAGAAGTCCGGCCAGGAATCCGTTCAACCAGGCACGTTGTTCCGTGTTGAAGGGGGCGGATTCGGGAATGAGCGGTACTGAGGACATGATGAAAAAGGTGGTTACTGGGTGCGAAAAGCACGCATCGGGCGTGCCAGTTGGCATGAATGATTGAAAAACGTTGTGAGAAGTTTTTTGAGAAACCCATGAATTTCGTTCATGGATGGATTGCCAGCATTCCCGAAGGAAATCATGGAGACCAGAGGCATGTCTCGCGTGAGATTTGATTCAGGGCCGCGTTAGCAATTGCATCAGCAGCCAGAGCGTGAGCAGAAGTAGTATGTAGAAGCCAGCTTTGTAGAAGCCGAGGGGATTGCGTTCCAGAAGCGGAGCATCGTCTTCGAAGAAGGGCTCCACCTTTTCCGGGTGGGCCAAGTCGTAGATGAATTCCGAGTAGTGCTGATAGCGGCGCTGGGGATTGCGGGCGACGGCCCGAAGGATGACGGCTTCAAGCCATGGTGGAATGTTGGGATTGAGCTTGGTGGGGCGCTTTGCCGCGTGAAACGCAGGTGTCTGGAACCGTTCGATGCGTCCGAATGGAAACGCCTGGGTGAGCGACTGGTAGAGCGTGACACCCATGGCGAAGATCTCCGTGCGCTCGCTGATGGGGGCACCGTGAAAGCGCTCAGGGGCGAGGTAGCTCGCTGTGCCAGCCCGCGACGTTACTGAGAAGACTTCTGCGGCACTGCCGAGGTCCAGAAGCTTGAAGCTGAGCTTCGCGTAGTCACCCACACAGAGGATGTTCTCGGGCTTGATGTCGCCATGCACGAGATCACGGCGCAGAAGCGTGCTTCCGGCTTCGCCAAGGAAACGTCCCAAACCGATGGCGGAGTCCACGGAGAGCCGGCGATCCTGCAACACTTTGGAAAGGCTCGGCGCATCCACAAACTCCATGACGTAGTACCGTGCCGTCTGTCCGGCGGGCTCGTGAGCGGAGATGATGTTCTCTGAGTCCAGTCGTGTGGCATTCCACGTTTCGCGGACGAAGGCGTTGAGGTGCGCTTCACTGTCGGCTGCTTCGAGTGGTGCGAACTTGAGTACCACTCGCTGGCCATTCTTTTCGGCGAGCCAGACACGATCACTGTCCTGGAAGGAGCGGACGAGTTCGTAGCCATCAATGACCTCGCCCTTGCGCAAGGAGGCGGGAATGGAGAGGTCACGCTCGCTCATGGCACGAAGTCGTCCGGTCTGGGCAACATCGAGGACAATGGCGCTCATGTCATCCATGGTCTCTTCGGAGGCACACTTGTGGGCTGCCTTCACGATGCCTCGCGCCGTGCCGCTTGCTGCGAGTTCTCCGGCCAGCTCATCGGTGGAGAGGTGGTTTGAGACCCCATCGGAGCAGAGCAGCGTGATGTCACCATTCTGCAGGGTGCGCTCGAAGACATGTGGCTCCACGTCTGGCGCCATCCCAAGTGCTCGTGTGAGAACATGGGTACGATCGGCCTCCACATGATCCTCAGAGAGGACTTCGAGCGTGCCATTCCGCGCAAGGCACACCCGCGAATCACCGATGTTCACGCCGTAGAGGCGGTCTCCTTCGATGACTGTGGCCGCGAGCGTGGAGACCATCTCTGGCCTGTCAAAGCGAGCGAGCGACTCTTGGTAGAGGGTGCGATTCAGCAGTTGGGTGAATTCCGTCAGCGCTCGCTGGGGGGACCAGGTGCGCGGGCGTGCCTCATAGTTTTCCAGCAGGGAGCGCACCGCGCGCTGCGCTGCCTCACGCGCGGGCTCGCCCATGCCGGCGCCATCGGCCAGCACTGCCATCACGGTCTCTCCCCAGGTACGCACTCCAAAGGCATCGGAGGAAGGGGTGCCTTCCTCGCGGGCGATGCCATGGGTGGTGGAGCGAAGCTTCACGGGATGAGTGAAGTGATCAGGTGGGTGAAAAAGCCTGAGGTTAGATCCTGGCTTCGGTGAGCGCGCCCCAGGTGGTGCGCCAGCGGGTCTTTACAAGGCTCAGACCGATGAGGGCGAAGACGCAGAGGCCTGCGAAGATGAGCAGGCCGGTAAGGTAGGAGCCGGTGTGTTCACGGCTTTGGCCCATCATGTTCGCAAGGAGGAAGCCCCCCAGACCGCCACCGCAGCCGACCAGGCCAGTCATCAGGCCCAGGTCTTTGCCGAAGCGCTGCGGGAGCAACTGGAAGACGGAACCATTCGCCATGCCAAATGCACCGCAGGCGATGAAGAACACCACCACATTGAAAGTGAGACTGTTCATAAAGCCGCCCAGTACCAGGGCAATGCAGGCTACCGTGTAGTAGATGAACAACGAGCGGATGCCACCAATGCGGTCGGAGATGCCGCCTCCAATGGGACGCCCAAGAGCGCCAATGGCCGTGCAGAGTGCTACAAGGTCGCCGGCATGTGCAGGAGTCAGTCCGAAGCGATCCTTGAAATACATGCCCAGCGAGTAGGCCAGGCCCACGAACCCACCGAAGCTTACGGTGTAGAAGAAGCAGAACCAGTGCACATCCTTGTCCCGGAACATGCGGAAGTAATCCACGACCTTCTTGGGCTTCACCTGCACAGGGGCCTCTTTGGAAACGAAGATGTAAATTGCGAGCACCACCACCGCAGGGAAGAGTGCAAAGCCGAATACGGCCTGCCAGCCATAGGCCGCCGCCAGGCGTGGGGCGAGCAGGGAGTCAATCACCACACCGATATTCCCTGCAGCTGCAAGTCCCATCACGAGTCCCTGCATGCGCGGGGGATACCAGCGGCCCGCCTGAGGGATGGCCACTGCGAAACTGGCGCCGGCGACGCCGAGCACCACGCCCATGGCGAGGGTGGCCTCATAGTTCTTCAGGCCAAACCACCACGCTGCACCCAGTCCCGTCATCACTACGAGTTGGGCGATGATGCCCGTGGTCTTGGCGCCAATGCGATCCACCAGCAGACCCAGCACCAGGCGGAAGAGGCCGCCAAAAAGAATCGGCACTGAGACCATGAAGAACCGCTGCTGGGCAGTGAGGTTCAGGGATTCCGGTGCCGCAATCTGGTTGGCAAGGACGCCGAGGAGCGTCCACACCATGAAGCTGTAGTCAAAGTAGAGGAAGGAAGTGACGAGCGTGGGCCAGTGGCCGGAGTGCTTGAGGTCGGAAATTTTCATTGGGCGGTACGAAAGAGGTCGGATTGACGTTCGCCTCAATCGCACCCGCCATGCCAACCAGCAGGGCGAGATCTATAAACAGACTGTAAACTTTTCCTAGAATCGATGAATTCTGCTCATGCATGCGGCGCAGGATAAACCGAGAGGAATGTCCTGCGCCGCAGTGGCAGCGGCTGATTTCGACTTAGAAGTCGAAGGTCGCCTGTACGTAGGCGAAGTCGGCGTCGTCGCTGGCTTTGCTGCCAGTCTGCTTCAGATAGTCGCCTGCGAAGAAGTGGCTGTAGCCCACCAGGAAGCTGAGCTGCTTCGTGGCCTTCCAGGTCGCGGTGAAGTCGAGTTCGGTTCCGACGAAGTTGTCGGCGGCCTTGTTGATGGGGCGCACGGCGGTCACGCCGTTGGCGCGGTACCAGGCATCCGCCGTGTCTGCCAGCCAGAAGGCATGGTAGTCGAGCTGCAGTTTCACCGTTTTGATGGGATTCACGCTGAAGCTGATGGCCGGGTTGTGGATGTTCTGCCAGGAGAAGGCGTCCATGTAACCGTAGAACTTGTGGTTCGTGGGGAACAGGTTCTGGAAGGTCTCCACATCGCCGTCCGCGGCATTGCTGTCGCCGGTGGCGAAGTTGTACTCCACAAAGAGACGCGGCTTCCAGGCAGCCTTGGTCCACACATAGCCAGCACCCCAGTGACCCGCGAAGGCGGTGAGATCCTTGCTCTTCACATCACCGAACTGCACGGCCATTTCCGTTTCGTAATCCCAACCGCCCGTCTTGGTGATGTCCGCTTTTACGCGGGTGCCAAGGGTGGCGAAATCGGTATCACCCACGGTGTACTCTTCATGCAGTCCAAGTGCGTAGAAGTCCGTGGTGGACCCCAGCGGGCACAGGGCCGCGGTGCTGAAGTAGGCGCCGTAGAAGACCTGGTTGCGTCCGGTATCATTGCCATCGAACAGGTCGCTCTGGTTGAATTCGTCCTTGTCCACCACGACCACGCTGGAGGCAAAGACATCGAGGAACCAGTCCTTGGTAGGGGCATAGTGCACCTTCACCGCATCGAACGTGCGTCCGAAGTTGTTCCAGTCGAAGCCACCGATGAGGCGTTCATCTCCGTAGCTGAGAATCTGGCGACCGATGGTGACATTGAACTCCTTCGGGCCGATGGCGATGTAAGCCTGACGAAGGTCGATGGCGTCATCACCTTCCGCGCCCAGAGCGCCGGGGACATTCGGACGATCAGAGTCAAGCTCCAGGGAGCTCTGGCCTTGCACGTAGAAGGTCAGGAAGTCCGTGGGTTGCACCTTGACGCCCACGCGGGCACGCTGGAGCAGCCACGAATCGTCTGTGACGGAGTCGATTCCGTCATTGAAGTCGAAGTTGTTCTCGCGAAACTCGAAACGCAGACGCTCCTGGAAATCGAAGGTGACAACCTTCTTCTCAGGTTGGGGAGGGATCACCGCCTTGGCGTTCTTGTCCGGAACGGGAGTCCCGGCAAGAGCCGCCGAAGCAGCAAGGGTGAGTACTGGCAGGATGAGCGATTGCTTCATGTAGGTGAGCAGAGGGTGGACGGTTGATGGTATGGGTTATCCTTGTTTATGCGGCTGGGAGAGGGGTGGGCACGGGAAGGCGGTGAGCGCGAAGCTCTTCAGCCATGTCCGGTGAGGGTTTGAATTCGGGATCCTTGCTCGGGCGAAGATGCGAGCGATCGTTCAAGAATGTGATGAGGTGCTCGCGCAGGTCGTAGTAACGTGGGTCTTCCATGATGACCTTGCGATCACGCGGGCGCTCGAAGGGGATGCGCAAGATGTCTCCCACTTCGGCCTCTGGACCGTCGCTCATCATCACCACGCGGTCACTCAGGAAGATGGCTTCATCCACATCATGAGTCACCATGAGGGTGGTGATGCGGAACTTGCGCCACAGTTCAAGCAGTACCTGCTGAAGTTCGAAACGCGTGAGGGCATCCAGCATGCCGAAAGGTTCATCAAGCAGGAGCATCTTGGGCTGGAGTGCGAAGGCACGCGCAATGCCCACGCGTTGGCGCATGCCCTGGGAGAGTTCGGCGGGATACTTGTGCATGGCTTCACCCAGGCCCACCACGCTCAGGTAGTACTCGGCCACCTGTTTGCGCTCGTGTTTGCTGGCGGTGAAGTACACTTGATTCACTCCGATCATCACGTTTTCGAATGCGGTGAGCCAGGGCAGCAGGCAGGGCGCCTGGAAGACGACGCCGCGGTCCGGTCCTGGCTCGTCTGTTTCACGTCCGGCGAGGATGATGCCGCCTTTGGTGGAATTGGCCAGACCTGCTACGATGGAGAGCACGGTGCTCTTGCCACAACCGGAGTGACCGATGAGCGTGGCAAACTCGCCTTCCGCAAGCTTGAGGGAGAAGTCTTTCACAATCGTAATCTCACCACCTTTTGGCGTGGGAAACGCCTTCCACAGGTGGCTGATTTCGAGCATCGTTTTCGGCTGGGCACTGGCAATCATGGCAGGACTTCGATGGTTTCGCGCTTTTCTTCGTTGCGGCGGCGAGGCCCGCGGCGATTGATGAACTGGAGGCTGTTTACCGTGTTCAGGTCTTCCGGAAGGATGTCCGGAAGCACGAGCTTCTTGCTCACGGTGGCGCGCTGCTTGCCCTTTGCTTCGAGCAGAAGGTTGATCAGCTCATTGCGCAAGGCCTTGAACTTGGGGTCATGGTTGACCGCCTTGCGATCGCGGGGACGCTCCAGATCCACCTTGAGACTCTGGCCCAGCGTCGCAGGCGCAGTGGGCAGAAGGGGAATGACACGGTCCGCGAGCAGGATGGCTTCGTCCGGATCATTCGTGATCCAGATCACCGTCTTGCGCTGGCGCTGCCAGATGTCGCTGATGTCATCCTGTAGCGTGGCGCGCGTGAGCGCATCCAATGCGCTGAGAGGTTCATCGAGCAGGAGCACTCGCGAATCCATTGCAAGCGCACGTGCCACAGAGACGCGCTGGCGCATGCCCCCGGAGAGTTCCTTCGGGAAGCGACCTTTGGCGTGGGACAGCTTCACCATGGCGATGTGCTTTTCCACGTGCTCGCGCTTCTTTTCCTTGGACCAATCTGGAAACACCGCGTCCACAGCAAGCTCGATGTTTTCCGTCACATTCAGCCAGGGCAGCAGTGAATAGTTCTGGAACACCAGGCTGCGGTCTGGACCTGGACCTGTGATGGGTTTTCCTTCGATAAGGGCTTCTCCCTTGTCTGGCTTGGCCAGACCCGAGATCATGTTCATCAGCGTCGTCTTTCCGCTTCCGGAGTAGCCTACGATGACCACGAACTCACCCTCCTCGACGGATAGGTCGATTCCCTTGAGCACTTCGTTGCGGGAGCCATTGCTTCCGTAACCCTTGTTGACGCCTTTTAGCTCAATCAGAGGCATGGGATTTATGATTTGCGATTTATGATTTTTGATTTGGAATGTCGAACATGACACCCGTTGAGCTCAAAATCCGGACGATGGAATTTGCTGTGAGAATTCTCAAGATGGTGGACTCCCTGCCGAAGAGTGTGGCTGGTGGGACTGTGGCCAATCAGATTGCCAGAAGCGCTACTTCGGTCGCCGCGAACTACCGCGCAGCTCTTCGAGGCCGTTCCAGAGCAGAGTTTTTGAGCAAGATTGGTGTAACGCTGGAAGAGGCGGATGAGACGACTTTCTGGCTGGAGTTGACCATGAGAGCTGGCCTGTTGTCTCCAACGCGTCTTCAACCGCTTCACACGGAAGCGGAAGAGCTCACGAAGATCTTCAATGCCACCCGTTCTACAACCAAGCGTCGTCCGGGGGAAAATCAAAAATCGTAAATCAAAAATCATAAATCCTCCTGTTTGCCTATGCCGTCTTAAACCTCCGCTCCACCACGCTCATCAAGCGGTCGAGCACGAGGCCCACGACGCCGATGGTGAGAATGCAGAGCACGATGCGTGAGTAGCTGCCGGCGTTGTATTCCTGCCAAAGGAAGCCGCCCACACCGGGACGACCGGTGAGCATTTCCACCGCCACGATGACGAGCCATGCGAGGCCGAGCGAGAGGCGGAAGCCGGTGAACATGTAGGGCAGCGTGGCGGGCACGAGCACCTTCCAGAGCGTCTTCATCTTGGAGAGCTTCAGCACCTTCGCCACATTGAGGTAATCCTGTGGCACCGCGCGCACGCCAACGGCGGTGTTCATCACCGTGGGCCACATGGAGCAGACCGCGATGGTGAACAGAGCCGCTGCGTCAGAGGCGCCGAAGTAGGTCTTCCCCGATCCATCCATCAGCTTCACGGAACTGAAGAGCACCAAGCCCAGCGGGAACCACGCGAGTGGCGATACTGGTCTCAGCACCTGGATGATCGGGTCGACCGCTTTGGTGAATGTCTTCGAAAGACCCAGGCAGAAACCAAGCGGTGTGCCCAACACCAGTGCGATCAGGTACCCCTGCATCACCAGGCCCAGGGAGAGCTTGGTGAAGGAAAGGATGCCCTGGTCCAGCTCTCCGCGCTTCGCGAAGGGCTGCATGATGTAGGGCTTGCTGGACGTCCAGGTTTCCCCCGGAGCCGGCAGGTCGGCGCTGATGCCGACCCGCTTGGTCTTGGTGATGGTGTCGCCGAAGTCATCGACTTCCTTGGTCACCAGCATCTTTCCCGCGATCACCTGCCAGAAGATGAGGAAGGCGGCGAAGCCCACCAGTGGCAGGATGAAGTCATCGAGTCTGAGTCTTTTGATTACGTGCATGGCTCGTTATGCTTTGAGTGATTTCACGTCGAAGCTGGCCGCGTAGGCTTCGAGATCGCCCTTCGGATCGAAGGTCTTGCCGTCGAAGAGCGTTTCTGGAGCATCGCTCATGCCACCATGGGCATATCCGATTTCCTTCATGGCCTCTTCGTAGATGTCCGTGCGCATCACCTGCTTCGCCACGCCTTCGTAGTCGGGAGCGCCTTCGGTGAAACCCCAGCGGCGCAGCTGCGTGAGCCACCACTTGGCGTACTTGGGCTGCGGGTAGTTGCAGTTGCGATCGTTGAAGATCATGTAGTTCGGGTCGCGGAACTTGCGTCCATCACCCATGAGGTACTTGCCTTGCAGACGGCCGAGGATGGTTTCCGGCGGGCAGTTGATGTAGGTGGCTGCGCTGACGATGTTGGCCTGCTCTTCGCGGTTCTCCATCTTGTCGAGCCACGCACTGGATTCCTGCAGCGCCTTGAGTACCGCCTTCACGGTCTTGGGATTTTTGTCGGCGAACTCTTCGGTGAAGGCACACACCTTCTCGGGGTGATCCTTCCAGATGCCCTGGGTGTTGATGGCGGAGAAGCCAATCTCTTCCGCAATGGCGCGCGCATTCCACGGCTCGCCCACGCAGAAGCCATCCATCTTGCCCACCTTCATGTTGGCCACCATCTGGGGTGGGGGAATGGTGATGAGCGAGATGTCGGCATTGCCACCGGAAGCATCACCCGGATGTACGCCACCTGCGGCAAGCCAGTAGCGAATCCACATGGCGTGCGTGCCAGGTGGGAAAGTCATGGCGAAGGTCATTGGCGAGCCAGAAGCCTTGGCGGCGTCCACCAGCGGTTTCAATGCCTTGGGATCATCGGCCACCTTGCCGGCGAGTTCCTTCTTCAGCGTGATGGACTGGCCATTCCGATTGATCAGCCAGGGGATGATCATCGGCTTCTTCGGGGCGCCTCCGAGGCCCATCGTACTGGCGATAGGCATGCCCAGGAGCATATGCGTCGCCTGGATGTCATCGTTGGAGAGAGAGTCACGGATGGCCGCCCAGCTTGCGCCCTTGGCTACGGTGGAATTGATACCGTATTTTTTGAAAAGGCCTTTCTCATGGGCAACCACGATGCTGGAGCAGTCCGTGAGTGCGATCATGCCAAACTTCATATCGGCGCGCTCCGGAGAGTCATCGGCATAAGCGGATCCGACCCAGCCCTTGGGAAGGCCAGCGAGCAGCGCTCCGGCGCTCAGGGCCTTGGCGGACTGACGGATCAGTTGGCGGCGTGTGATGTTGTTCGTCTTGTTCATGCGAGGGCAGGTTGGAGGGCAGCTTTCGATTTGCTTCTGGTGGTGGATGCGGGTGAGGTGAGGGCGTCGTGGAAAAGTTCCGGTGAGCAGCAGCGCAGCACTTCTTCGCGGGCATGCTCGCGTGCTTCGGGGGCGATGAGACCGTGAGTGATGAATTCTCCAAGGAGCCACTCTGCTTTTGCGCGTGAGGGCGCATTGGCATCACCGCGGTGGAAGATGTGGAAGTTCTCTGCAGCACGCCGGCGGGAGGTGCCGTCATCAAAGGGGCCGATGAGCGAGAGCTTCAGAACATCGCGATCCGCTCGCACGTGACCGCTCCCGATCAGGATCTCCACCACACGGGCCCTGTTATCCATGCGGTCGCAGAACTGGCAGGCTTCATACAGCGCGCGAATCACCGAGCGTATTTCGGCAGGATGATCATGCGCATAGTCCTCCGTGGTGAGCAGCACCTTCTCCGGATGACCCGGCATGAGGTCTTCACTGGTCGCTGGGCACCATCCGATGCCGCGAGCGACCGCAGCAGAGTTCCAGGGTTCGCCAACACAGTACCCATCGATCAATCCGGCAGCGAGCGAGCCTGCCATCTGCGTGGGAGGCAGCACCACAAGGCGCACATCGCGATCAGGATTGATGCCGCCACTCTGCAGCCAGCGGCGCAGCATGAAATTGTGCGTGGAAGTGCGCGCCACAATGCCCAGCGTGATGAGTCGTTGGGGCGTGCTGCGGATGAGCTTGCCGAGTGAGGCGGCATCACGCACGCCACGCCGCCAGAGATCCATGCTCAGCGTGATGGCGTTTCCATGGAGATTGAAGATGAAGGGAGCGATGGTGCGGCACGTCGCACCGCCCAGACCGAGACGAAGGGAAAGGCCAAGACCAGTGACTGCATGTGCGGCATCGATTTGCCGGTAGAGGATCTTTTCGCGGATGGTGGCCCAGCCCACTTCGCGGTGCAGTTCCACTTCCACATCATGCTTGGCGAAGAAACCAAGGGCGTCGGCAACCAGCAGCGGCGCACAGTCGGCAAGGGCAATGAAGCCAATGCGGACGGGGCCGCGACGGCCTCGAATGCTGCTCGGAGAATGGTGTTTTGAGTGCTTCGTCACGAGGTTGGCACACCGCAGCGGACGTGCCAGAGGCCAAGGTCATCCCAAAAACCGCTCGACATCTTATTCCCGCTATGCATGAATTTCATTCATAGATGGACCAGCCACTCCTCGATTCGCGACAACTTCGTGCCTTCACCGTCCTGGCACGGGAGGGTAGTTTTACGCAGGCAGGCAGGTCGTTGCATCTCACCCAAAGCGCCATCAGCCATGCCATTCGCGCCTTGGAGCAAGACCTTGGCTGCCAGCTCTTTCACCGCCAGGGGAAGCGGGTTCTCCTGACCCATCATGGCCGTGAACTCCTGCGCCATGCAGACGCCATCCAGAACCAGATGGCGCAGGCGCGCTCCAACCTTGGTGCTCTGGATCAGAACCCGCGCGGGCATCTGCGCATCGGCTGCACGCCTGCGGCCTCCCAATTCATCCTGCCCACCGTTCTTCGCGAGTTCAAGGACTCCTTCCCCCTCTTCAGCATCTCGGTGTCTCCGGGCGAAACGCCCGAAACCCTCGAGCGACTGGAGAATGGCGCACTGGACATCGCCATCTGTCTGCGCCCGCGTGATACGTCGCGATTGACGTGCCATGCGCTGTTTGAGGATGAGTTGGTCTTCCTCACCTCACCTTTGCATGCGTGGCATCAGCAGCCTCCGAAACCGAAGGATCTGGCGAATGAGACCTACATCATCTCCAGCCGGAATAGTTCCACCTTCCAGCTCATCAATGAGTACTTCTTGAAGCTGGGAGCACGGCCAAGGTCCTTCATCGAGCTGGGTAGTACCGAGGCGATCAAGGAGCTTGTGAAGCTGGGCCTTGGCGTGGCCATGGTCGCACCGTGGGTGACACGGCAGGAGATCCGCTCAGGGGAACTCCTCGCGCTTCCGCTGCTGCGTGGAAAAATCAAACGCCAGTGGGTCGTGGCCCATTTGAAGAACAAGGCTGTCACGCTCGCTGAGCAGACCTTCCTGGCACTGTGCGAGGCCGTGGGCAATGATCTCGAGCTCAAGCCCGCAGCACCCACTGCCGCTCAGACAAAGCGCAACGGGCGTGCTTCACGCTGACATCCTAGCCGCAGGAGGAGCATCTCTGGGAGCAGCACCTGCTACTCGGACTTCTTCTTTTTCTCCGGAGCCTTTTCTTCGCCAGCAGCCTTGGCGGCCGCCTGTTTTTGTTTTTCCGCATCCTTCTTGTCGCGGGCCTTCTGCTGATCGGACACAGCCTTATCGGCACGCTCGCGGGCTTCCTGCTCTTCGTCCCACTCCGGCAGGCGCAGTTCCGGCTGCATCTCCTTCATGGGAGCAGGAGAGGGGACTGGGATGGCTTGCGGAGGTGGCGAGCTCTTCTTGGTGGATTTGGTGTTGGTATCCACTGCCGCTGTGGTGTTTTTCTCGGTTGCAGCAGCAGACCCGGGACCTGCGTTGTACTGCGTCCACCAGGCATCCATGGACGCCGGTTCAAAAATGCGTGCGCGGTAGCCGGACATCTGCTCAAAGCTGAAGGTGGCTTCCTTCACCACATCGAGATTCGGGTCATACTTCACCGCGCGCACCAGAGCATCGCCCACAGCACGGGAGCGGCGCAGGCCGAGAAGATTGGCGGCCTTCATGCGCACCTGCCAGGGGTTTTCTTTTTTCTCCAGCAGTTCGATGAGCTGTTCATCCCTGAGCTGGCTGTCCTTCAGGGCGGCGTTGTCCGGGAAGTAGTCGCCCACCTGGATGGTATAGCTCTCGATGCGTGAGCCGGAGAGGTAAAAATTCTGCACACGTAGGATTTCCGCACGCGCTGCGTGGATGAGCTTGATTAGGCGCGGATCCTCCAGCGCCTCCCAAAGGCGATCATAGGGCTCACGTGCGCCTGTGGCGATGGCTTCGTCCGCATAATTGGTGAGTCGATTGCGTTCCTTCAGCAGGATGAGCTCATTCGCAGATGGCGCAATCTCCGCCTCCACACCGGGCACCACGGCGGACGCCACAGCTTCTCCAGCAGCACCATTGGTCGCCGCGTCGCCAGCCGCTGTGGCCATTTGGGTGGCCAGGGCACTCACACGAGTCTGCTGCTGCTGCTGCGAACTCTCGAACTCCGTGATGCGGGACTGTGCCGCCTGGAGCTGGGACTTCATATCGGAGAAGCGCTTGTCGAAGTCATCCTGTAGTTGCTTGATCTCCACGGCGGTGGCTCCGCCAGTACCGGCTGCCAGGGGCACGCGTGCTGTCGCGGGGGCGCTGTTCGACGGTGGCCTGCTGGCGAAGTCTGCGATGCGGGCCTCCACCTGGGTGACGAAGTGGTTGTACAGCCATGCGGCGCCAGCCCCCATGATCAGCAGATTCACCACGAAGAGCAGACCCAGAAGCTTGAAGAGGCTGTTGCTGCGGCGCTTGTTTGCATGCCGCACGCCGGAGACCATGTAGGAGGTGGTGGAGCGGCCGCTCAGGCCCAGTTCTTCTGCCTTCTCACTTTCCTCACTCAGGATCGCCTTCCGGCGGGGAGACACAACAGCGGCAGCAGTGGAAGGAACCGGCTGCGGCACCCGTTGGGTGGGTGTGGGAGGAGCGGCAACGGGTTGAGGCGCAGGTGCTTGCTCGAGAGGTTGGGTCGCCTGCGGCCGGTGCAGTGGTGCCTGTACCTTGGGGGAATAGAAATGCTGCGGTGCGGGCGGCTCTGGCAGGGGCAACGACAGGGGCTGGGGCGCTTCGAAGTATGCGGGCTCCGCAGCTTGCTGTGGTTCCGGAGGCTCAAAGGCGGCCGTGGCACGGGTCACCGGAGGCGTGGGTTGCCATCCCCATGACGCGTCGGCGGTCTCCTGGGGTGATTCCTGGCCCTGCTCCTGCCCTTGCGGCACGGGCTCATCGTAACCGTAGGGTGTCGACGAGTCCTCTGTCTGATTGCTTGTCTCCATGGACGGAATGTTTGAAACTGACGAAGGTGCCAGAATCGTATCCGGTCGCCTGCTTGCATCTAGCATAAGGAAAGCGCAATGTTTCGCGAGCCGAAAGTTTGTTTCCTCACCCCGTTGAATCGCATCCCATGAGTAGTGCCACCCTGACCGCGGAAAAGAAGCGCACCACCGTGGAGACCAAGGTCTCCTGGACACGGTGGCTTCCGCTCGGTGTGGGTGCGGTGGTGATGGTCTTGCTTTTTGCCGTGTTCCCCTATCAACACTGGACGTATGCGACTCGTGGCAGTGTGATGGAGGGGTGGTGGAAGGTGCTCACCCTCGTGCCTGAGAATGGCGAGTGGCAATACTGCCTTCTGGTGCCCTTTGTCACGGGATGGCTGGTATGGCGGCAGGCGGACCTTCTGAGGAAGCTGCCCGTTCAGGGGTCCTGGCTGGGGGTCCCTGTGCTGGCGATTGGCATCTTCACCTATTGGGCAGGGTACAAGGTGGATACCGGGTATCTCGGCTATGCGGCCTTTCAATTCGTCCTCGCCGGACTCATCCTCATCCTTGGGGGGAAGGCGTGGATGCGCGCGTTGTTCATTCCCTGGCTTTTTCTCGCATTTGCGTGGCCTCTGTTTCCCCTGGATAACCTCCTGGCAGCGCGGCTGAAAATTCCCACCGCGCAGATTGCCGGGTGGGTCTTGAATGTGGTGGGAGTGCCCTGCGTGCGTGAGGGCTCCACTCTGCAATCCATCGCGGACAGCGTGGCTGGATTGCAACAAGGCGAAAAGTTCACCTTGGACGTCTCGGATTCCTGCAGTGGCATGCGTTCGCTGTACGCGCTCATCATGACCGGCGTGCTCTACAGCATGGTCGCACTGAAGGGCACAGGTCCGCGCCTTCTCCTGGCAGCGAGTACCATACCGCTGGCCGTGGCGGGCAATGTCGTCCGCCTGCTCTTCCTCGCCGTGGGCTGCCTCGTGGCGGGTCAGGAGTTTGCTGTAGGGAAACAAATCCACGGCAGGCTGGTGGAGGCGAGCGTCACGAGCGGCATCGTTTCAGGAAAGGATCACGAGGGCAAAGGGGTCTATGTGAATGTCACCGGCGGTCGGCTCGTGGTGGAAAAGGTCACGCCGGACAATCAAATGCAGGGGTGGATGAAAGGGACCCTGGAAGACGGGCGCGTCTTTGAGGCGAAGGTGGAAAGTGCCAAACTCACAGGACGCGAATTGACAGACGTCACATTGCAAAATGTGATGCTCAAGCCATCTGCCAACGCCGAACCCACGGCGATTGTGGCCTCAGGCATTCTTTCCCAGGCTGCTCTGGAACGGCCCTCGTTTTCTGAGTCCAAACAGGTGGAGTCCTTTTTCCACATCTTTGCAGGATTTGTCGTGTTTGGTGTGGCTTTGGCCGGTGTGTTTGGCCTGGCTTCGCTACTGGAAAGAAAGCATTGGAAGCAGGCGAAGAAGTGGGGACACGCAGGTGCTGCGGCGTCATTGCCAGGGGAATCTGCCCACCCATCGGACATCATGGCCAAGAGCGGCACGGCTTTCGCCCTTGGAGTCAGTGCCATGGTCGTCTGCTGGGCCACACCTTCCGCAGCCCAGTTGGCCGAATCGAGCTTCCGCGAGGACCTTCCGGAAATCGTCGACGAGTGTCCCAGTGTCCCCCTTACCATGACCAGCAAGGAGCGCGCGCTCTTTGACGAGACTGTGAAGCTGAATCGCCGAGTGTACCTCACCCCGGACAATCAGCAGGTGCTGGTCACCGTGGTATTGAGCGGCCGGCTGAAGAAAACGCTGCACCAGCCCGAGCGCTGCCTTCCAGACCAGGGCTGGATCATTTCCTCCTCACAAGTCGTTCCGCTGCATCTCAAGGACGGCCGCGAACTGCATGCCACGGTGCTCAGCCTCTTCCGTGACATGATCAAGGATGATGGTACCCGCGTGCGTGTGCGTGCGCTGAACCTCTACTGGTACCAGGGCTCCCATGGATACAGCACGCCAAGCTATGACATGAGCAGCATCGTGAACTACCGGGACGCCATCTTCCGCAACTTGAACCATCGCTGGGCTCAGGCATCCTTCTTCATCAAGCTGTCCGAGAAGGAAGTCGGCTCCTTCGATGACCCACTTGAGGAACTGACGGCTGTGCAGTTGCTCAGTGCCTTTGCCGCAGAAACTGCGGTGGGGATTCTGAAGCCGGCGGAGTGACGCATTGTCCCATGGGGGGATTCATTTCGCGTGGCTCGGGACGGTGGCGCTTGCCCTCGCCGCTGGTTTTCACCTATTCTTTCCCAAGCCATGCGCTTCACTTCGCTTTTCTCCCTTCTGGTCGGAGCCACCGCCTCGTGCCTGCTGCACGCACAGACTCCTGTCGCCGAGATCACGACCACCGGCCCTGTAAAGGTGCAGCCGGATGCCGTTGCACCTGTGCCAAACCCGACGGCACCTCCCAAGCCCAAGGCATATGTCGATCCGGGTGAAACGGATGACGACTTCATCATCCAGGGGGAATACGTGGGCAAGGACAAGGAAGGCAACCGATTTGGCACCCAGGTCATCGCGATGGGAGAGGGCAAGTTTGAAGCGGTACGCTATCAGGGCGGCTTGCCCGGCGACGGCTGGGATGGCGATCGCAAGGAGATCACACGGGTCTCCGGCAGCCGCGAGCAGGGGGAGATGACCGTGGTCTTCAATGGACCCAAATCTCGCAGCGAGGCGGATGGTGCGAAGATCTTCGTCACGCAGATGCACAAGGAGCCTGTCATGGATCTCAAGCGGGCGTATCGCGAATCGTCCACGCTGAACGCCTCGCCGCCGGACGGGGCGGTGGTGCTCTTCGATGGCAAGGGCGTGAATGGCTTCCCCAAGGCCCGTGTGACGCCAGGAGGACTCCTCATTGAAGGCTGCACCAGCGAGGAAAAGTTCGCCGACTGCACCATCCACCTCGAGTTCCGCCTGCCTTACATGCCCACTGCGCGCGGTCAGGGCCGTGGGAACAGCGGCATCTACCTCCAGGGCCGGTATGAAGTGCAGATGCTCGACAGCTTCGGCCTCGAAGGGAAGGACAACGAGTGTGGCGGCATCTACAAGGTAGCCCAGCCCAAGGTGAACATGTGTTTCCCGCCACTCTCCTGGCAAACCTATGACATCGATTTCACCGCCGCGAAGTTCGATGCCTCAGGCAAGAAGATCGCGAATGCGAAAGTCTCCGTGAAACACAATGGTGTGATCATCCACGAGAACGTGGAAATTCCCAACACCACCGGCTCAGCTCCCATCAAAGACGAATCCGCTGCTCCCGGCCCCATCTTCCTACAGAACCATGGCAACCCCGTGCGGTACCGGAATATCTGGGTGGTGAGGAAATAAGAGCGAGAGTCGAATTCGGAGTTCGAAGTGCGCCTCCCTCCAAGGATCGGGGCACCCCTGCCCCCATTTGGCGGCTCGCCGCCGAAGGCCTCTCGGAATCAAGACTCAGGCCCGCCCCCCGGAACCCACTACCAACCTCCGCATTCCGCCCTCCAAAACTCCGAACTTTTCTTGACTCTCCCTCCCCCCTGCGTAACACTCCGCCTCCCGCACTCAAAACTTCTGGAGAGATGGCTGAGTGGTCGAAAGCGACGGTTTGCTAAATCGTTGTAGCGCGTAAAGCGTTACCGAGGGTTCGAATCCCTCTCTCTCCGCCACTTCTTCCGTTTGGAAGACAGAATAGTTCCGTGGCCATTTTCGCTATTCGGAGGCTGGAACGCACGAGTGCCCAGAATCCTTCTCCGTTCCCCCGTCATCGAAATTAGTTGACTGACCAGTCACTCATATTTATGGATAGGTCATGGCCCGCCCGAAAAGCGACGAAAAGCGCAACGCGATCATGGACGCGGCCACACGCGTGATTGTGTCCCAGGGATTGAGCGCACCCACTGCGACCATCGCCAAGGAGGCGGGCATTTCCAACGGCTCGCTGTTTACCTATTTCGAGACCAAGACGGACTTGTTTAATCAACTCTACCTGGAGCTGAAAACCGGCATGGCGACTTCCATCCTTGAGGGATTTCCGGCAAAGGCTGAGCTTCGCAAGCAAGCGTTTCACACCTGGTTGAATTGGACCCAATGGGCGACCGCCAACCCGGAAAAGCGCCGCGCGTTGACGCAGTTGAATGTTTCGGACCTGATCACAGCGGAGACCCGCGCTGCCGCACAGAGGATGATGGGGGGGCTCGGTGAGATGGTGGAACAGATGCGGGCAGGCGGGGCGATGCGAAATGCTCCCATGAGTTTTGTCGGTGCCCTCATGAGCTCGCTCGCCGAGACGACGATGGACTTCATGGTCAGTGACCCCGCCCATGCCAAGCAACACTGCAAGACGGGCTTCGAAGCCTTTTGGAGAGTGATGAGCTAATTTTTTGCTCCTTAAATGAGTGTCCAGTCAGTCAATAAATGAAAGGACGATGAATATGACAAACCTTGATGCCATTACCTCGACAGACCAGCTGCCCGTTCAGGCACGCACCCACTGGTCGGCCTCTGATATCCCGTCTCAGCACGGCCGGCTGGCGGTCATTACGGGAACCGGGGGTATCGGCTTCGAGACTGCCCTGGCCCTCGCCCGTGCTGGTGGTGAAGTCATCATCGCAGGGCGCAACGCCAAGAAGGGAGCAGACGCCGTGGCGCGGATTTGCGCCGACGTGCGATCCGCAAAAGCCCGCTTCGAGCAGGTTGACCTTGCCAGCCTGGAGTCCATCACAGACTTTGGGACACGGCTGCGGAGCCAGCACAAGAGCCTCAATCTGCTGGTCAACAACGCCGCGGTGATGAATCCGCCGGACAGGCAGGAAACTGCGGATGGTTTTGAACTGCAGTTCGGCACCAACTATCTCGGTCACTTCGCACTCACACTGCAACTCCTGCCCCTGTTGTGCCTTGGCAGAGATGCCCGCATCATCACGCTGTCGAGCATTGCGGCACGAAATGGCGCGATCAATTTTGAGGACCTGCAAGCGGAGCGGAGCTACAAGCCCATGCGTGTCTACAGCCAGTCCAAGCTTGCCTGTCTCATGTTTGCCTTGGAGTTCCAGAGGCGAAGCAAGGCTGGCAGGTTGGGTATCGCCAGCATCGCCGCGCACCCAGGCATTTCACGCACGGATCTTCTGCACAATGCTCCCGGTCGCTGGAGTGGCACGGGCATGATGCGAACGTTTCTGTGGTTCTTGTTTCAGCCCGCATCGCAAGGGGCGCTATCCTCGCTCTTTGCCGCAACATCGCCGCTGGCAAGGGGAGGCGGCTATTACGGACCTGCAAGACTCGGCGGAATGCGTGGTGCGCCTGCTGAGGCTGCCATCCCCAAGCGGGCCCTCAGCTTGGGGAATGCCTCCCGCCTGTGGGAAATATCCGAACGTCTCACAGGGATGAAAATGCTGGTGCCCGGTCCCACCGAAATGTGAACCGCAGATGATGTGCTGATGCGCTGTTGGTAAAGGGGCGGCCATGCAACCTTTGTGTCTTGATTTTCCTGGCTTCAGAAAGAGTATCCGGCATATGAAGGGCTTCCGTCTGTCATTCTTGGGATTCCTTGTGCTGGTCGCGAACTTCGTGACTGCAAAAGCCGAACTCCCTCCCTCCGCCTACGAGCAGTTCCAAGCGGACGCGCCAGAGGTCTTCCAGATCAAGGTCGATGAGGTTTCCTCGAAGTTCCCCGGTGTTTTTGACCGCTCGAAGCGGATCGAAACTGTGCAGGCGACCGTGGTGAAGGTTGTGCGCAGCAAGAGTGGCGCGAAGCAGGGGGAGAAAATTACTCTCCGCTACGAGCGGCTCCTTCCCAAAGCTGGTTGGGCAGGGCCGTCTCCGGCTCCTGCTTTGGAAAAGGGCAAAGAATATCCCGCTTATCTCTCGAAAGCGACCGATGGCACCTTCGAACTTGGTGCGAAGGGGAAGAGTTTCGAGACGGTGAAGCCGAGGTAAGCGGGGGTGAGCCAGCCCCATGAAGTCGTGATCACCTGATGCGCGCCATCGAGCCACTCACACGTTTTCGGGTGAAGGCGAACCTTGGAAAGGCAGGCGATGAAGGAAATCTCGCATTACTTTCACGACTGGGTGAAGATGCGTCTCCAGTAGCCAGTGCCCACCGTCTTCAAAGAGGTGCAGTTCCGCATTCGGAAGATCACGCAAGTAAGCACGCGCAGCACCCTCAGGCATGTAACCATCCTTCGGCCCCCAGACAATGAGTGTGGGTGGCTGGTGTTTGCGAAGGTACGCTTGGTAGCGCGGGAACCATGCGAGGTTTTCCTTGAGACCTGCAATCACATCGAGGGCGATTTCACAACGCCTCGGTGTCATGAGCGACCAGTGAAGCGTCCAGAGATCGGGTGGAATGCGCTCGGCGACATCGATGTCAACGTCATTCAGAAACTCGTGTTTGAAACCGTCCTCGCTAATCGCTTCTCCCAGCTTCGCTTTGGCTTCGGGAGTTGGATTGCGGAAGTACTCCCGTAGCCCTGCGTACATCGGCCCGAGTTCGTCTTCGTAGATGTCACCATTCTGGATGATCAGAGCGGTAACACGCTCAGGGTGTGTGATGGCGAGGCGAAGTCCAATCTGTGAACCGAAGTCGTGGAGATAGATGGCGAAGCGTTTGATGCAGAGATGCTCAGTGAATTTGATCAGGAATGCGGCATAACCATCGAAGTCGTAGTCGAAGGCATCCGGCGTGCCGCTGTAGCCACAACCCGGAAAGTCCGGTGCGATGAGATGCCAGCAGTCTGCCAGCTGCGGCATCAGATTCCGGAATTCGTAGGAGGAACAGGGGTAACCGTGGAGAAGAAGTATTGCAGGAGCGTTTCTGTCGCCTGCTTCACGATAGAAGACTTCGTCTCCATCCAGCTTCAGAAAGCGATGCTGGACATGACCCGCACTCGTGGATTTTGAAGACGCATGCATCACCCATTGAAATCGCCCCCTGTCATGCCAACGGACCCGCTGTAGGTGATTCATTTCCTTGTGGTGTAGCGATGAAGAAATTCCTTGAACCCATGGAGGTGAGGCGGTGAAATTTGCCAGATGAAAAATTTCCAACTCGTCTTTGCCGCATTCATGTTCCTTTGCGGCTTCACGTTCGCTCATGAGCCGGGCACCCTGACCTCCTCTCCCGGCAAAGGACTCAAGGTGTTGGTGTACTCGAACACCGCCTTCTACCGCCACCCGGACATTCCCGCCATCAATCGCTGGCTCGTGCTGCTGGGTCACGAGAACGGGTTCGAGGTGGACGTGACGGAGCACGCCAAGGACATGCTGCCTGCGGTGCTGGCGAAGTATGATGTGCTCCTGCTCAACAACGCCAACCAACTCGACCAGGTGCTGCCCGAAGAACAGCGCAAGGCTGTGGAGGAATGGTTCACCAAAGGCAGGAAGGGCATCGTGGGCTTGCACGCCGCGCTGGTGCGCCAGACGAACTGGCCCTGGCTGAACAAACTCGGCGGCTGCGACTTCAACAGCGACTCGGACTTCCTGAAGGCCAAGGTCACCATCGATCCTGCCGCGAAGGATTTCCCGGGCCTCAAAGGTGAGCCTTCAGAGTTTTGGATCGAGGCCGACTGGACCAATCATGATCGCAGCGTCACAGGTCTGCCTGGTTTCAAGGTCCTGCTGCGTGTGGACGAATCCACCTACACGCCCGTGCGCCCGTATTTTCAGACCCGAGGTGGCAAGCCCATGGGCGCGGACCATCCCATTGCCTGGACGAATGAACCTGCCAGCGGCGGACGCTTCTTCTATGCCGAGTTTGGCCACGATGTGCGTTCGCTGAGCACACCCTTTGTGAGGAAGTTCATCCTCGAAGGCATCAAGTGGTCCGCCGAGCATGCGATGGCGGAGAAGGCGAAGAAGCCGTAGTGAGCCTCCGGACATCGGTGCTGCTCACCACGGATGAATGAGGCGTGATGCTACTTCGCTGCCTTCAGCTTCTCCAGCAGATACGCCTGCGTCGAGTCATGCTTCGCATCCGTCGCTCCGGGATAGAAAAGCTCACACGCCACACCGTTGGTCTTGCAGTGCTCTTGCAATTTCACGCCGAAGTTCGCGCTGTGGGTGGGGTCCTTCGTTTCCTGGCCCATGGCCGGCGGGGCGGAGTAGGACATGTAGATGGGAGGATCGTCGGAAGTGACGAGGGCGTACGGCGAGTACTCGGCAATCCAGTCCTTGACGCTCTCCCGCTTGGCGTGGAACTCGGCGAAGGATGAGGTCTTCTTCACCGGGTCACCGGTGATGCCGAAGGCATGGGCCCCATAGCTGCTGTTCGGCATCCACTCCTTCATCTGGTGCGGATCCAGAGAGGTCTGCGCGCCAGTGACGGCGGCGCACCAGAGGCGGGTGGATTCACGGGCAATCGGGTCGCTACTCTTCGGGTCCGCCTTGTCCGGATGGAATGCCAGCCAGAGTGAGGTACATGCACCGGCAGAGCCACCGCTCGCGCCGATGCGTTCCTTGTCGATGTTCCACTCCTTGGCCTTGCTGCGCACTGTCTGCAATGCGCGCGCGGCATCGTGCAGAGGCCCTTTTACTGGAGGCACTACACCGTCCTTGGTGGCTTCATTCACGAAGCGGTATTCCACGGACACCACGGAGATACCGGCTTTCAGCATTTCAGGCAGCATCTTCGTCACGCCGCTCAGGCGTCCACCGCCACCCCAACCGCCACCGTGCACGAAGAAAAGCAGCGGGGTGGGCTTGTCCGATTCCGCCTTCCAGAAGTGCATCACCTGTTTTGGGTGCGGACCGTAGGCCACGTCGTATTCCGTGGGAGTGGGCAGGATCGGATTCTCAGATGTGAACTTCTTGGCTTCAGCTTCCTTGATGTCGCGGATGTAGATGTTCCTCCAGCGGATTTCGCCGCCGTGGGTCTGCAGCATGATAGGCCCCTTGGCCGGGAAGGGTTGTGTCTTGTCCCAGTAGTTCTCCATCACCGCGCCATCGACTACCAGGCGGGTATTGAATGTCACCCAAGTGCGCGCGCCGATTTGTTTGATGACAAAGGTGTTCCACTGGCCAAGGGGCTTGTCTTTCAGCTCAATCGGATCGCGGCCGAGCGTCTTCGGAGTGTTGTTGAAAAGACCTCCCGAGCCCAGGTGGGGCCGACGGTCCGGCTTCTTGGGATCGAACACCTGATTCCAGTCCCAGATCTGCACCTGCGGCACACCACGCAGGTAGATGCCGCTGTCTGCGCCAGCCACCGTCTTGTATTCGAGCATGAGTTCGAAGTCGCCGAACTCCTCATCTGTCGTGGCGTAGGGACCGGTGCCGCTGTTCACCAGTTCGCCGTTCTCCACTTTCCAATGCTGCGGGAATTCCTCGCGCATCTTCTTCAGCATCGCGTCCTTCTTCTCGCCCGTGAGCTTGGCCACGGAGTGCGGATTCAATCCGTGCCAGCCAGCGAGGTCCTGGCTGTTGAAGATGGCACGGAATCCCTTCGGAGGTTCCGGTGGTGCGGCGTGGAGGGCCGTGGCGAGAAATGCAAGGACAAGGGCAGTTCTGATGATCATGGGATGCGGGCAGGGGAAAGAGGAAGACGGCGTGCGCCTCACTCCATACGTCACCGGCTGAGGGGACTTAGCGGCTTTTGCGCGAGGATCTGCCTCAGGCCAAAATCTCCGTCACCACACGCGCCTTCTTCACGCCTGTCAGCTTCTGGTCAAGTCCCTGGAAGGGGAAGACGAGCTTCTCATGGTGATAGCCAAAGAGATGCAGCAGCGTGGCGTGGAAGTCCCGTAGGTGCACAGGATTCACTGCGGAGTGGTAGCCCATGTCATCGGTTTCGCCATGGGTGAAGCCCGGTTTGATGCCGGCACCGGCCATCCAGTAGGTGAAGGCATTGGGGTTGTGGTCGCGGCCTACGAAGCGGTTCTCGCTGCCACCTCGATTCTCCTGCATGGGCGTGCGCCCGAATTCTCCACCCCAGACCACGAGCGTGTCTTCCAGCATGCCGCGTTGTTGCAGGTCCGTGAGCAGTGCGGCGATGGGCTGATCGATGTCCCGGCATTTGCGCACGAAGCCATCGTTCAGCGACTCGGAAGCGCTGGAGCCGTGGGAATCCCAGCCCCAGTCGAAGAGTTGGATGTAGCGAACACCTGCCTCCGCGAGACGTCGAGCCAGCAGGCAATTGTTGGCAAAGGAGTCGCGTCCCGGACTCGTGCCATACATCGCATGGACAGAGGCAGGCTCGTCCTTGATGCTGAGTGTCTCCGGCACGGATACCTGCATGCGGTACGCCATCTCATACTGCGCGATGCGTGTGATTGTTTCCGGATCGCCAAAGTCGGCGTGCGTTTGCTGGTTTAGCCGGTTCAGGCTGTCGAGCGCCGTGCGACGGATGTCCCGCGTGATGCCGGGAGGATTGGCCGTGTTGAGAATCGGGTCGCCGGAGGAGCGGCACTGCACACCCTGATACACCGACGGCAGGTACCCACTACCCCACAGCGAGGCTCCTACACGTGGCAATCGTCCACCGGAGACCAGCACCATGAATCCAGGCAGATCCTGATTCTCCGTGCCGAGTCCCCAACTGATCCACGAGCCCATGGAAGGATGACCGAGATTCTGGTTTCCCGTGTGCATGAGAAGCTCCGCAGGACCGTGGTTGAACTGGTCCGTCTGCATCGTCTTGAGAAAGCAGAGCTTGTCCGCGTGACGGGTGAGGTGAGGAAGCCGATCTGAAATCCACGCGCCCGACTGGCCATGCTGCTGGAAGGGGAAACGTGGCCCCAGCATTTTGGGCACACCCTGAATGAAGGCGAAGCGCTGTCCCTTGAGATAGGAATCAGGGCAGGTCTTGCCATCATAGCGGGCCAGCATGGGCTTGTAATCAAACAGCTCCAACTGGCTCGGTGCGCCCACCATGTGCAGGTGGATCACGCGCTTGGCCTTCGCGGGAAATGTGGGCGTGATGGGTGCGAGCGGCGCGCTGGGATCATGCGTAATCTTCACCTTCGATGCGGCCGAGGCAAAACCCTGTGTGGCCAGCCAGAGCGCACCAAGACCCGTGGGGCATTGCCTCAGGAAGTGCCGCCGGGTGAGGTGCTGGAGTGCTTCGAGATTCATGAATTGCAGGTGCGAAACGAAAGTGAAAGTCAGCGGATGAGCGCTTCGTCGAGATTCAGCAGCACGGAGGCAAGCACCGTGTATGCCGCGCCCTCCGGCGTGGTGGAGACCTTCTGCATCTCTGCAGGCTGGTCTGCGTACTGCTGTCGGACGGCGGTGAAGAGTGCCTTCAATTCCACGAGTTGCGCCGCCGTGATGTTCCGCGTGGTCACCTCGCGATACGCATGAGCCAGGCGCTCATCGATGCTTCCGGTGAACTCAATCTGCATGCGGCGGCCGAGAGCCTTGGCGCATTCATGGAAGGCGGGGTCATTCAGCACCGAGAGGGCCTGCAGAGGAGTGTTCGATACGACACGGCGCTTGCTGCACAGCTCGCGCGTGGGTGCATCGAACGTGGCAAACATGGGGAAGGGGATGCTGCGCTTCCAGTAGGTGTACACGGCGCGGCGGTAGCGCTCGGCATCGCCCTCCTTCGGGGTGGTCCATTTGTCTCCATCGAAGGGTTTCCATACGCCTTCTGGCAGTGGGGGGTGCACGGGCTTCCCACCTGTTTTGTTCACCAACAATCCAGCCACCATCAGTGCGTGGTCGCGCACCATTTCCCCTGTGAGGCGCTGACGTGGCCCGCGCGCCAACAGGCGGTTGTCCGGGTCGCGCTCTGCAAGGGCGGGAGATACGCGGGCATCCTGTCGGTAGGTGGCGCTGGTCACGAGTTCGCGCAGCAGGGATTTCACGCTCCATCGCATGCTCGTCTGGAAACGCACCGCCAGTGTGTCCAGCAGTTCGGGATGCGTGGGTTTCTCTCCTGCGGATCCGAAGTCTTCCGGAGTAGGGACGATGCCAGTGCCAAAGAGCTCCAACCAGAACCGGTTCACCGCTACGCGTGCGGTCAGTGGATTCGCCGGCGAGACAATCCATCGTGCCATCGAGAGCCGATCCGGATTGCCTTTCATGGCAGGGAAGACTTGTGGTGTGCCGGGATGCTCGATGCGCTCACCCTTGTCCAACCAGTTCCCCCGGATGAAGAGATGAGTGGCCCGCCCTTGAGCGGATGGAAGCTCCCGCATGTCAGGCGTGGTGGTGGATGGAATCGCTCGCAGTTTCTTTTGCGTGGCAGCGAGCTCCGATTTCCACTGCATCAGTGAGATGTTCTTGCCGAGTTGCTCCCAGCGCTCGTCATCCGTGAAGGAGATGCGACCACGCTTCGTAATGAGCGGAAAGCTGCCTCCGGCAGAAAAATCGGTGTGCGCCAGAGTGACGCGAAGCTGGCTGCTCTCGCTGACTTCGATGGGCTCACGCAGTACGACAATCGCATGCCGTGGACGATTCATCTTCGTGTACGGACCCCAGCCACGCCGTGCCCCCTTGGATGAGATCGAGTCATTGGGATTGAAGAGTGGATGTGGTTCGTCCGTGATGACCTCTGCAAGGGGCACATCCGCATAGTGGTCATCATGGGTGTGCCGTTCCAGCCGGATGCGCTTCAGCAGCGTGCCCCACTCGGGTGTGTGCAGAGCCTTCGCTTCATCCACCGGAAGCACTTCCACTCGCATGGCTGTGATTCTCTTCTGCTTCGGATCCACGCCGGTATCGAGTGTGAAGACTGCTCCAGCAGCGACATTCCCTGCAGTGCGAAATTCTTCACTCTGCTCCTGCTTCACCACTTCCAGCACGGCCTTCGTAGCAGTGGCCTTCATGCCGATGGTGGGATACCACTCGGTGCTGGTGGCGAGATTCAGCTGCTTCTCAAAGATGGCTGTCTCAAGCTGTGCTATGCGCGCCTGTAGGTGCCCTGCTTCAGCATGCCGCTTGGTGTCCAAGGGCACGGTCAACACGGGAAGGCCTTCCGGAGTGTCTGCATCCTCCGTATTGTTGAAGAAAGCCATGAAGTCGTAGTACTCCTTGTGCTGGATCGGATCATAGGGATGCGCGTGGCACTGCACGCAGCCCATGGTCACGCCCTGCCAGACCTCCCAGGTGGTGGCCACCCTATCCATCACTGCGGTGACGCGGAACTCTTCATCATCGGTGCCGCCTTCATTGTTCGCCTGCGTGAGGCGGTGGAAGGTGGTGGCAATGCGATCATCCAGCGTCGCCTGTGGCAGTAGGTCGCCTGCGAGTTGGGCGATGGTGAATTGATCGTACGGCATGTCGTTGTTGAAGGCCGCGATCAACCAGTCACGGTACTTCCACACATCACGCCGATGATCCTGCCCCAACCCCTCGGAGTCCGCATAGCGCGCGAGGTCCATCCATACAGATGCCCAGCGCTCGCCAAAGCGCGGTGAGTTCAGCAGGCGCTGTACCTGCTTTTCATAGCTCCTCGTGGAGTCATCTGCGAGAAACGCATCAAGCTCCGGTTCTGTAGGAGGCAGCCCGGTAAGGTCGAGTGAGACGCGGCGCAGCAGAGCGGCCTTGTCCGCTTCCTTGCTGGGTTGCAGACCTTCCTTCTCCAGCCGCGCCAGAATGAAGCGATCCATCTCCCGTCGTGGCCACGACGTTTGTTTCAATTCGGGAGCCGCATGAGCGATGGGTGGCACGAAGGCCCAGTGCTCTCTCCACTTCGCGCCTTCAGCAATCCATTGCTTCAGAAGCGCGACTTCATGCTTGGGCAGTGGGGGACCGTGCGCAGGCTTGGGCATCACCTCGGAAGGATCTGTGGAGAGAATGCGCACCATCATCTCTGAGTCATCCGGTTTCCTGGGTACGATGACTGTCTTGCCGGATTCTCCATTGCCCAGCGCCTTCTCACGATAGATGAAGGACACATCACCCGCTTCCTTCACGCCGCCATGGCAGGCAACACAATGAGCGTTGAGGATGGGCCGGATGTCGCGTGCAAAGTCCACCTCCGCATGCAGTGGCGTGAGGGACAATGACAGGAGAGCAATGATAAGCGTGGCGCGAGCAGTCACGATCACTTCGGGAAGATGCGAATTTCATTGAGCCCGCCGCCATGATCGGTGCGGGTGGGTGGACGATCCGGATGCCGGTAGTGCGAAGTGATGACCACCTTCACATAACGGGCATGCACCGGCGGGAAGCTGAAGTCGTGGAAGGGGAATTCCCGCTCCGACTTCCTGATGCGGGGAAGCTGCCCCTGCACCAGCGGGAAGAAGCTCAGGTTATCCAGTGACCCATACGCGGTGAAGGTGTCCGTGCCGCGGTCGCCGATGCCACGATTGTTGGTGTTCTGCATCGCGAGACGCGCGATGGTCTCCGGCTGTAGGAGGTCCACAGTGAATTCACCATCCTGTTCATTCGGCGCGAGCCAGAAGGCCCAGTCACCCGGCACACCCGAGTCATTGAGCCTGCCGTCCGTCAGGCGGTCAGGCGGGAAAATGGAACCATGCTTCCGCGCGTAGAATCCAGGACTGAAGACAGGCTTTCCCAGCGCGAGATTGTCAGTGTCCGTGCGAGGTGTGACCGTGGGGAGTTGCTTCGCGTGATTCACCAGGAGGATGGGGGACTCATCCAGCGTGGTCAGCAGCGTGGGGTTGCCCTCATCTTGCACGAGCGCGCGGCTCTCGCCCTTCATCAGGCGTGTGGGCGTGGGAGTGGCCAGCACCTCCACTTCACCCGTGAAGACCTCGGTGAGCACCACCGGCTTGTTGCCATCGGAACCCACTGCGAGACCGAATTCCGTGCCCAAATCCACAAAGCGTCCTCCCGGTGTATCCACACGGAACCCCTGCGCCCCCTCGGGTGCGTGCACGGAGACGCGGCCATGCATCATCGTGAGCGTCTCAGCTTCCTTCACGAGAAAGCGACAGGGAGCTTCCAAGGTGGCCGTCGCTCCGGAGGGGAATCGCAGCTTGAGGAAGCCCTGCGCCAGTTCCATCGCCTGGTTCGCTGGCAGCGCTCCCGTTTCAGGAGCGGGTGAGCCTTCCTTCCACTGCACACCACCTGCTTCCACCACGGTCGCGAGGGCCTTCTCGCGCGGTGCTTGCAGCAGAATCAGGGACACACCTGCAATGAGTGCCACGCCCAGCAGTGCCAGCGAAGCGAGAGAAATGTGAAAGCGCGACGCAGGCTGCGATGTCGTGTTCCCTGTGACCTCATGCGATGGCTTCACAAAGTCGGGCAGCATCTGCTCCGCAAGCGCATGTCGCGACAGCGCTGCATGAATCGCTGAGACGCTCAAGTAGCGCGCACGCCGTTCCGCTGATTCCAGCAGGGCTGCATTCAGCTCGGCACGCCCCGCTTCATCCAGCTCGCCTTCGAGCAGACGGTGCAGCAATTTCTCAAGAGTTTCCTCCGTCATATCATCGCCAGCTTTTGTTGGATGCACTTCTCCAGCAGCTTCCGGATGCGCATGAGGGTGAGCGAAATTGCCGTGGGACTTTTCCCATGTTGGTCAGCCAGCGCCTGCACCGAGCCACCGCGTTCATAACGTGCGAGGATGAGCTTGTGCTGGTCGGCGGGCAGGGCACTGAGACACTCCATGAGCGCTGGCTCCAGTGGAGGTTGGGCCGTCAACATCGCAGCTTGTTCCTGGGCGAGAAGGTCGACCAGCGAATCGTCAAACACATGCCGATCCCGTCCGTGATCCCGCCGCGCAGCCTGCACCTGGTGCCAGGCAACCGTCATGGCCCACGGCAGGAAGGGGCGTGCGTGGTCATACTCATCCGCCTTCCGCCACAGCACAAGATTGGTCTCCTGCAGCACGTCGTCCGCGAGGGAGATGTTCGGGATGAGGGAGACGATGTAGCGATGCAGCACGGCCTGATGACCGGTGATCAGGCTGATCATCCGGTCTTCTTCGGGGCTGCGGCTGTCCATTCGGTGCGCCATGGTTGTTAGGTGTTACCAGAAGGCGCCCGAATCTTTCTGACAAAAGTCTGGAGGCAGCAGAATTATTCTGCCGGCTTTGGTTTTGGAGGCGGATTCCTCCACACGTGCATGACAGCATAGCTGCGCCACGGGCGCCACGCCTGGGAGAGATCCTCAGCCTCCTTCGCGCTCACGCCACCGAGGTTGTTGCGCACGGCGATGTCCTCCTTGGGAAAAGCATCCGGCCACCGCAGGGCCCGCATGGCAATGTAGTGTGCCGTCCATGGGCCGATGCCGGGCAGGGCCACGAGCTGCGCGATGGCCGTGTCCGGATTGGCGCCCGCATCCAGCTTCACGACGCCGGAGTGAAAGGCTTGGGCGAGTGCGATGATGGTCTTCGAGCGAGCGCTCACGATGCCGAGTGTTGCCACATCATCCACACTGGCCCGGGCGACCCGACTTGCGAGCGGGGAGAGCCGGCTGAGTTCGGGGAATGGCGTCTCGAATTTCTCTCCGAAAGCGTCTGCAAACCGGCACGCGATCGTAGTGGCCGCCTTCACGGTGATCTGCTGCCCGAGAATCGCACGGATCACCATTTCAAATCCATCGAAGGCACCCGGCACACGCAGCCCCGGATTCTTTTTCACGGCCGCCTTCAGTGTTTTATCGCGCATCAAATGCGCGGCGATGAGATCTGGACGAGCGGTAAGGTCAAAGAGGTTGCGCAGTCGGCCAAGCAAGGTTGGCAACACCGGCGCGAGTGAGTGGGTGAATTCCACCATGAGCGCGTGCTTCTCCGCCGCGTGCGTCACTTTGAGCCAGCCTGTGTGTTTTCCCAGTCGCACTGTGCGCGCATAGCTGTCACTGGTGTCCAGTTCCACGTCCTTAATCATGCGCGCCTTCAAGAATTCCAGGATGCCATCCCAATCATACGGCGGGCGATAGTTCAGCTGCAGCGTCGAGGTGCCTGCAGCATCAATGGCGGTCTGATGTTCCTCATTCGCCGCCTCTTTACGCAACCGCGTGGGAGGCATGCGGTACTGTGAGCTGAAAGCATCGTTGAACCGTCGTAGGCTGGAGAAGCCACTGGCAAAGGCGATTTCCGTCACGGGCAGTTTCGTTTCCGTGAGCAATTGTTTGGCCAGCAGCAGGCGGCGCGTTTGCAGCAGTTCGATCGGAGAGACGCCCAATTCTTTTTGAACGATGCGCCGCAATTGACGCGAGCTGATTTCAAACTGCGCGGCGATCTCCTCCAGGCCCGTGCCGTCCTCCAGCATGCCTTCATCGATGCGATGCGAGATCTGGTGCGCAATGCGATGTGCATTGTCCACTGGCGCATGGCCCGGCGCCAGTTCGGGACGGCAACGTAAACACGGCCGGAACGATGCTTTCTCTGCGGCCTCCGCGCTGTCAAAGAAGCGACAGTTCTTCAGCTGAGGCGTTTTCACCGGGCAGATGGGCCGGCAGTAGATGCCCGTCGAGGTCACGCCGACATAAAAGACTCCGTCAAAACGCGGGTCATGGGACTTCAGGGCACTGTAGGCAGCTTTGGGATCAATCATGGTGCTCGGGTGGGTTTGTGATACCAATGCTAAGCGCCCGGCCACTCTTTCGCTGGCCGTTTTCGGACATCACCACAATATCATACTCATGTCCGAATACGGCCAGCGCCTTTCATGAGATGGGTCATCTTACCCCAATAGAAACAACCGCAGAAGACCCATGACCTATTCCTACAAAACCATGAAGACCCCGGTGGGAGAGCTGAAAATTGTGGCCAGTGACCGCGGCCTGGCCGCCGTCCTCTGGGAGAACGACGACCCCAAGCGTGTGCGCCTCTCTCCCATGGTGGCAAACAAAAACCACCCCGTTCTCCTCGAAGCCGAACGCCAGCTCCGCGACTACTTCGCGGGCAAGCTGAAGAAATTCTCCCTGAAGTTTGATCCCGTGGGGACGGACTTCCAGAAGGATGTCTGGAACGCTCTCTCCACCATCCCCTTCGGCCAGACCCGCAGCTACGCGCAGATCGCAACCCAAGTCGGTCGCCCCAAAGCCGTCCGCGCCGTCGGTGCTGCGAACGGTAAGAATCCCATCTCCATCATCGTCCCCTGCCACCGTGTCATCGGCTCCAATGGCAAGCTGACGGGGTTTGCGGGGGGGTTGGAGGTGAAGGAAGTGTTGCTGAATCTGGAGTCTGGAAAACAGTAGTTGCTCAGGATACTGGTTCCTTTCATAGAATAGGCAACGTCCCTGATTGCATGCGTGTAACCGATGTTATGAGGATTCGCGAGGACCGAAGAAGCGGTCGCCATTGAAGTGAATCATGTGGTCAGGTTCTTCGGCAATCCACACGTCTGTTTCCCAAGCAATATCTGGTGCGAATTTTCGGAATGTTGTTCGGTCTAGGAACGCCGTTACGAAGACCCGCGGGACATTGCATTCTTTGCAGAGCTCATTCAAGGAGACGAGACGCTCCGGCGAGATTGGGCCAAAACTGTGGACGGCTTCGATCAGAAACAACCATTTGCGGTGTGAATCTAGAAGTACAACGTCCGGAAGACTCTTGGCGACATTAAGTTCGATTCCAATGCTGGCCAATGTTGTCGCCTCCATGTACAGCTCTTTGTTTTCGGCATCGCCTAGATAGAGCACCGTGGTATTTGGGGCGAATCTCGGTCGAAATTGCTCTATGATGCTGCGCTGTAACGCGTTGTGGCTGCCGGGCCCTAATTTAAGTTCTGAACCATTTGGCAGCACTAGTGGCATTGCCATGACACTTTGCTTGGCAAAGACGCTGTCAGACAAGTGAGGCCGCGTCGCCATGAACTGCGCTGCCTTTTTTCCCCAGCCTTCCTGCCCGTAGAGATTGATGATTGCACTGTGTTCTGGACTGAGTCCATAACCGCGTGTGGGATCGTTGGCAGCAGCCCCTGGGTTGCCGGCGCTCTGCTGAATTACTCCTGCCAAAACGGCAAACTTGAGGTGTTTGCGTCGGATGTCATCATAGGAACCACGAGAAACCTGTTCTCCGAAGTGCTTGTTGATGAAGTCGATAATCTCGCGCGTACGCAGTGGAGGAGACGGATGACTGCCCGCAGACGACCAGTCTGCCGAGTGGGTGACTCCCGCTACGGCAAGGAAACACATGGATGCCATATCGCGGCGACGATCAGTGAGTCCTGCCAAGGGAACTCCGAATCCCTGCAAGATTTCGATTCCTTCGTTGATCAATCGCCGGACGGCTGGGCGCTTTTTAGCAGCCTGTTTCTTGAGAGCCATAGTTTAACAGCTAGCCACTTCTCGAGTCCCGCTACGACGAACTGGCACCGAGAGATGCTTTACAACACTTTGAGCGAGAGCATAGGCGAACATCGGAGGGACTGCATTGCCAATTTGATTAAATGCGCTGCCTTCTGCACCTGCAAACTGGAAGTGGTCCGGGAAACTTTGTAGGCGTGCGGCTTCACGAACAAGCAGCCGACGGCGACGACCATCAGGCAACTTTATACGCTGCATGTCACCCGTTGCACCTGCTAGATTGCGGCATGTCAATGTGCGCGCGGGTTGATCGAGATGGAGGTCTCGAGGCTTCACACAACATGACGCTTTTTCGTAATTGGCAACATACCGATCCATGCTGGGAGTGAGAAACTTTGATTCCGGAGGGGTGAGGAAGAGCATGTCCTCCAATGCCTGACCGGCTGTCCACTGAATTGGGCTCACTCTCGGGAAAACAAATCCGCCTGAGTGGCCGACCACGACAAGCCGCTCTCGCTTCTGCGGAACCCCATAATACAGCGTGCTCATCAGACGGGCCTCGACTTGATACCCAAGAGACCTGAGCTCTACAAGTATCTCATCAAGATACCACTTGTTGCCGTACATCATTCCCCGAACGTTTTCGAACATCCAGAGGCGAGGGCGGAGTCGTTTCACGGCCGAGATAAATGTTGGAAAGCCGTCGCGTGAATCATGAAGACCATTTTGATGGCCTCCAACTGAAAAGGGCTGGCAAGGAGGACCACCAATCACGACGTCACAAGGTGGCAGGTCGCTTTCGGGCGTAAGAAATGTTTCGACACATTCTCCGGTGAGATTCTTGCGATAGGTAGCACACGCATCCCTGTCTTTTTCGAATCCTATCGTCGTAATCCCCGCAGCTTCAAAGCCTAGTGCCAGTCCCCCACATCCGGCGAAGAGGTCGACAGCCATGAATTTGGCCTTTCGCCTCGGCACCAGTGTCGCGTTGATGATTTCGGGATATGAGGGCACGGGCTCTTTTAGATCAGAGTTCCGACCGAGGCAAGCTGTTCATACGCTCACTATCAATTTTCTGCGATGGTGCAGGTGATTTTTTCACCCCTCCCCTACAACCTCCTCAACCCGTCCTCCGTCATCGGCGTCGGGATCTGCTCATCGATTTCATCAATCCGCCCTAACGTCTCCGTATCCAGCACCAAATTCGCAGCCTTCAGACTCTCCTCAAGCTGGGCCACCGTCGTCGCACCAATGATCGTGGAGGCCACGAAGTCATGCTGTTTGCTCCAGGCAACAGCCAGCGTGGTGACGCTGATACCGAGATCCTGTGCAATCACTTGAAGACGCTTCGTCGTTTCCAGTGAGCGCTCGTTCACGAACCGCGCCGCCATGCGTTTCTGACGTGGGCCACCATTCACAAAGTAGTCGCTGAAGCGCGCACCAGTCGGCAGGGCACCATCATTGTACTTCCCAGTGAGCACGCCACCGCCGAGGGGTGAGTAAGGGAGGAGGCTTACGCCTTCCTTGCGGCAGACCTGCGCGAGCTCGCTTTCGCAACGGCGGTTGATAAGCGAGAAGTTATTCTGCACCGTGTCGTAGCGTTGCAGCTTGTGCTTCTCCGCCTCCCAGAGATTCTTCATCAGCCCCCAGCTCGTTTCATTGCTGCAGCCGATGGCTCGTACCTTGCCTTGGTCGACCAGTTCAGTCAGGGCGCTGAGCGTTTCATCCTGCCGCATGCCGTGATCCGGCCAGTGAGTCTGGTACAGGTCGATGTAGTCTGTCTTGAGCCGCTTCAGGCTGTCTTCACAGGCCTGGTGAATCTGCCGGCGATCCAGCGCGGTGAAGCCTCCGCGAATGGGCGGGCGGAACCAACCATGGCCGGGACCCGTGACCTTGGTCGCCAGGATGATCTCGCCACGCTTCTGCCCCTTCAGCCACTTGCCGACAATTTCCTCCGTCACGCCGAACTTCTCCGCACTGGGCGGCACTGGGTACATCTCCGCCGTGTCGAAGAAGTCGATCCCCGCCTCCAAGGCGCGGTCCATGATGGCAAAGGAAGTCTTCTCATCCGCCTGCAGGCCGAAGGTCATCGTACCCATGCAGATGTCCGTCACTACAATCCCACTGCGCCCAAGTCGTTTCCGGTTCATGAAGGCACCCTAGGACGGGCCGTGGTGTGCGCAAGTCACGAGAGGGACCCCGTCTCGTAAGCGGTGCCTCAAGCTCCAAGCCTCTAACCTTGTTCCAGCCCATATCGTCCATCTGACCCGGCAACATCCGGCAGGCTGGCAATACACTTCCTGCTGGTCGGCGAAACACGAC
Organism: Roseimicrobium gellanilyticum; assembly: GCF_003315205.1. NCBI lineage: Bacteria > Pseudomonadati > Verrucomicrobiota > Verrucomicrobiia > Verrucomicrobiales > Verrucomicrobiaceae > Roseimicrobium > Roseimicrobium gellanilyticum. The sequence continues at coordinate 565,408 of NZ_QNRR01000001.1, forward strand.
CCCGGTTAGGCTCGTTCCCGTCACCGCTTCGCAATTTGGGATCAGTCAGTATCAGGACATCGCATTTTCGCTCTTCCTCACTATGAACTCATCTACGCATCTCTTTCCGCGGCGCCTCACAAGGCGCGACTTCCTCACCATGTCTGGCGCTGCTGCCGCCACTTTGTTGCCTGGCGCCTCCGCGCTCGCGGCGGCCGCCGCTGCCGGTCCGGTGAAAATCGGTGAAGGCAAGTGGACCTACACCCTGGATGAGGCCTGGGGTGCTCTGCCTGCGGGAATGAAGTACGGCTTCGGTTGCGGCATCGCGGTGGACTCGAAAGATCGCGTGTACGTCACCTCTCGCAGCACGAATCCCTGCGTCGCCATCTTCGGCGCGGATGGGAAGCTGGAGGAAACCTGGAGCAAGGACTTCGGTGATGGCGTGGGCTACACCCCAGAGCAAGTCAGTGCCACCGCGCACTGCATCTACCTGAGCAAGGAAGGTGACCAGGAGTTCCTCTACTTCACGGAGAACGTCGGCAAGGATGCCTCCGGCCAGCCCACCCTTGGCAAGCGTGTGTACAAGACCGACCTCAAGGGCAAGGTGCTCTACACCATCGGCAATGTGGATAAGGAGGACTCCACTCATCAGAAGTTCACCTGGACGAACCCCACCGACGTGGCGGTGGCGCCGAACGGTGACATCTACATCGTAGACGGCTACGGCAGCCAGATCGTGAGCCGTTTCGACAAGAACTTCAAGCACCTCAAGACCATCGGCGGTCGCGCGCCGAAGGATGCGGTGAAGGGTCCCAAGGCGCCGAATGGCACCTTCAACACCTGCCACGGCGTGTGGATCAACACCCTGAAGGGCGAGCCTGAGGTCTACATCGCCGATCGTGCGAATGGCCGTTACGAGGTCTTCGACATGGATCTCCAGTACAAGCGCACCATCAGCGGTGACTTCGTGCGGAATCCCTGCTGCTTTTACCAGGCCCACGGCCATCTCTACGTACCGGACCTTGGCTCCCTCGTCGCGATCCTCGACAAGGATGACAAATGTGTCGCCAAGCTCGGCGATGGCAGGGGCCAAAAGAAGGAAGAATTCGAGGCCGGCCAGAAAGACAAGTTCACCACGCCCCACGCCCTTACCGTGGACTCGAAGGGCAGTCTGTATGTCCTGGAATGGGTGCCCTACGGTCGCGTGCGGAAGTTCACGCATACCCCCGCCTGAGATAGGCATAGAGGCAACAGGCACAAAGGCACAGAGTGGGGAACCGCTGCTGTGCCTTTTGTTTTGTCGGGTGTCGGGAAGAGCAGCTGGGCAGCGTCCCCAAAGGGCGGGCCGGTGCCCCCTCCACTTTGTCCCTTCGTGCCTGTTGCCTTTGTCCCTCTTTTCCCTACACTCCCGCCCCCTATGCTCGACATCCGCCTCATTCGCGACAACGCCACCCTCGTCAAGGATCGCCTCGCCACCCGCGACGCGTCCCTCTCCGCGATGGTCGATGAGGTGCTGGCCATCGACGAGCAGCGCCGAGCCGCGGAGACGGAGCGCCAGAAACTGCAGAGCGACCGCAATCGCATCAGCAAGGAAATCGGCATTGCCAAGAAGAAGGGCGAGGACACCAGCGCCATCGAGACGGAGGTTCGCGGCATCGGCTCGCGCATCGACCAGATCGGCAAGGACGCGGACGAGCTCGATGTGCGCCAGCGCGACCTGCTGCTCTCGATCCCCAATCTTCCCCACGAGGCCTGCCCCGTGGGAACCAGTGCCGAAGACAATCCTGAGGTGCGCGTCTGGGGTGCAAAGCCTGCCTACGACTTCCAGCCAAAGGATCACGTCACCCTCGGCGCACAGCATGGCATGCTCGACTTCGAAGCCGGGGCGAAAATCACCGGCAGCGCCTTCGTGGTATACCGAGGGCCTGGAGCTCGTCTGGAGCGTGCGCTCATCAGCTTCCTTTTGGACCTGCATACCACCGAGCATGGTTACCAGGAAGTGTCCGTGCCTTTCCTCGTGAAGTCGGATGCGCTCGTGGGCACCACGCAGCTCCCGAAGTTCGGTGACCAGGTGTACCACTGCGAGGTGGATGACCTCTACCTCATCCCTACGGCGGAAGTGCCGGTGACGAACCTGCATCGTGAGGAGATTCTTACCCTCGCCGGCCTGCCCATTCACTATGCCGCTTACACACCCTGCTTCCGTCGCGAGGCAGGCAGCGCCGGTCTCGGCACGCGCGGGCTGATACGCATGCACCAGTTCGACAAGGTCGAGCTCGTGAAAATCACCACGCCGGAGACCTCCATGGAGGAGCTGGAAAAGCTCACGGGCAATGCGGAGAAGGTGCTCCAGACCCTCGGCCTGCACTACCGCGTGATCGAGCTCTGCACGGGCGACATCGGCTTCGGCTCGGCCAAGACCTATGACATCGAAGTCTGGGCGCCGGGGCAGGGGAGCTATCTTGAAGTTTCCAGCTGCAGCAATTTCGGCGATTATCAAGCCCGCCGCATGAACCTGCGGTACAAGGATGAAAACGGCAAAAACCGCTTCTGCCACACGCTCAACGGCTCCGGCACCGCGCTCGCGCGGCTCTTCGTCGCGCTCGTCGAGACCTACCAGCAGGCAGATGGCAGCATCCTCATCCCCGAGCCGCTCCGCAGGTACTTCGGTAGCGAAAAAATCGGCTGAAGGGGCAAGGCGACCCAAACGAGCGCGGACTTCCAAGTCTGCTGGCCCTGACATCGCTCTCGCACGTCGCTTCGAAGAGAAAGCCGCAGCCGCTCTCGCAGAGCTGCAGCGCCTCCATCCTGAGCTCACACCTGACAGCACCGCTCTCGTCGCCATCTCAGGCGGTCGCGATTCGGTGGCGCTGTTGCATTGTCTTGTGGCATCGGGATGGAAGCATCTCATCGTCTCACATCTCGATCACCAACTCCGTGGCAGGGAGTCGGATGGCGATGCGGCATTCGTGAAACGACTCACGAAGAAATTTGGCCTCGTATGCGAAGTGCATCGTGAGGACATCGCGGCACGTTCCAAGGACAAGAAACAATCCCTTGAGACCGCGGCACGCAACGCACGGGACGCCTTCTTCCACGCGCTCTCCGAGAAGCACACCACACCCCATGTCTTCCTCGCGCACCATGCGGAGGACAATGCCGAGACCATCCTTGGCAATCTCTGCCGCGGCTCCGGACTTCACGGCATCTCCGGCATGCCCCTGTCTGCGACCACGCGGAAGGGGCTCACGAAGCTGCGCCCTCTTCTGGAGACAAGACGCGCCGAAATCGATGCCTACCTCAAGGTGCATCGGCTCCAGTGGCGTGAGGATTCCAGCAACACCTCACGCGCGCATCGCCGCAACCGTCTGCGGCACGATGTGCTCCCCATGCTTTCCGATGCCAACGGCCGCGATGTGGTGGAGCTCATCCTGCGGACGGCGCGTCTCGCGACACGCGATGAAGCCTGCCTTCAGGAAACCGCCACGCATTTGGTGGAACAGGAACGCCTGCTCGCGCCCGACGGCAGCCTGCTCATCACTTCGGAATTCAAGAGGGCGCATTCCGCCGTTCAGTCACGCATCTTGAAGCACTGGCTGAGCGAACTGCGAAACGTCCCCTTGGTGGGTGCCTACGAAGTGGAGAGCGCATTGGCCATGCTGCAGCCGGATGGCCCGGCCAAGACCAATCTCCATGGAGGACTTCATCTCCGGCGGAAAGCGAAGCGGCTGTGGGTGGAGTGATGATAATATCCCCGATCCTTGCCTGCCGGACCTATCACCTGCCAGAGTTGGGGTTAGCCCAAGAGCTCAGTTTTAAGAGGCTACGACAACAGCTCCCGAATCTTTGCTTCCACCGCCGTGAAGGCCTCGTCCACGTGCTTCGCCAGATCCCGCACGGTGGTCTTGGCAATGCCGTCCACGTGCTTGTTGGAACCCTCGGGGGTGTGCGCGATGAATTTCGCTGCGGCGACCAGGATGGCGACTTTGAGCAGGAACTTCATGGTGAACGAGATGGGCGGGCCAGATTGAATTCTTCAGAAATCTAAGCTCTGTCGACTGTAATTGCCACAAAATATCGCATTCTTCTGTATATTCGCGTTTTTGAGAGTCGATTGTGACGTCTAAGAAGGTGAGGCGGGCGATGGAGTGGTGAAGTGGTGAAATGGCGAGAGTTCTATAAAGTAGCTTGGGAGAATCGAGCCGGAGGGGTTTAGGGAAACGGCACCGTTCTGCCACTTCACCACGATATCCCTGACGCGAGGAACAGGCGTCGCCCCCAATTCGGGACAAGATTCGTATACGAATCATACTCCTTGGCACTCTTCGTCCTACACGTCGTCACACCGCGAGCGGATGCGCGAAAATTCACGCCTCTGGAGTAGCACCTGCGCTTGCAACGTGCGAATTTTGCGCCCCTTTAGTCTCCCCCTGCAAAACTAGATCATGAACGCCACACTGCCGTACCGAGCGAACGCTGACCTGCTCGATGAGAAGTACCTCGCTTGGAAAGAAGATCCCCGCAGTGTAGAGCCAGCATGGTCATCGTTCTTTGAGGGTTTCGAGCTCGGCATGGCCCAGATTCGCCCGTCGGGAGCGCCAGCAGCCAAGGGAGTAGAGCAGGCCGCCGCGGGACAGCCGCTTTCGGAGAAGACCCTCGCCTTCCGGACCAAGGTCACCAACGCCATTCTCGACTTCCGTCGTATCGGCCACACCGCCGCCTGGCTGGATCCGCTCAGCAAGACCGCTCCCGAGCAACCCCTTCTCTCCCCTGCCGGACTCGGCTTCACGGACGAAGAGCTGAACGAGGAAGTCATGACGAACTTCCACGGCCAGGGCCGCCCCATGAAGGCGAGCGTGATGCTGGAGGAACTGCGCCGCATCTACTGCGACAAGATTGGCTTCGAGTTCATGCATATTCACAACCGTGAAGTGCGTGCCTGGCTGCGTGAGCGCATTGAGGGCCGTCTTGACGCCCCCGCTCCTTCCCCGGAACAGCAGGCGGAGATCCTCCGCTGGGCGCTGGAGCCGGAAACCTTCGAGCGCTTCCTGCACAAGCGCTACGTAGGACAGAAGCGCTTCTCTCTGGAGGGTGGCGAGTCCCTCATGGTGGCGCTGCAGAATATCTTTGAGAAGCTGCCCACCGTGGGCGCGCAGGAAATCGTGATGGGCATGGCCCACCGTGGCCGCCTCAGCGTGCTGGCGAATTTCCTCAAGAAGCCGCTCAAGGTCCTCTTCTACGAGTTCTCCGAAAACTACGTGCCCAACATGGTGGCCGGTGACGGGGACGTGAAGTACCACCTCGGTTTTGAAACCCACCGCCGCGCGAAGTCTGGCGATGAGGTGATGATCCATCTCGCTGCCAACCCGAGCCACCTTGAAGCTGTTGATCCGGTGGTGGAAGGCAAGGCCCGTGCCCGGCAGCGTCACCTCGGCGACACGGTGAACCGCAAGAAGGTGCTCCCCATCCTCATTCACGGGGACGCCGCGTTCGCCGGGCAGGGCATCGTGGCGGAGGTGCTGAACCTCTCCCAGCTTCCCGGCTATCGTACCGGTGGGACCATTCACATCATCACGAACAACCAGATCGGCTTCACCACGCTGCCGGCGGATGCGCGTTCCTCCTTCTACTGCACGGACGTGGCGAAGACCATTGAGGCGCCGGTCATTCACGTGAATGGTGACTCGCCGCTGGACGTGGCCTTTGCCGCGCAGCTCGCGCTCGACTTCCGTCAGAAGTTCTCCCGCGACGTGGTCATCGACATCGTGTGCTACCGCCGTCACGGACACAACGAGACGGACGAGCCCAGCTTCACCTCGCCGAACATGGCGCGCCTCATCGCCAGCCAGCCCAGCACGGCCACGCTCTTCCGTGACAAGCTGGTGAAGGACGGCGTGATGACCGCCGAGCAGGCGGATGCGCTGCAGAAGGAACTCGAAGGCAATCTCGAACAAGGGTTCTCGGACCTCGCTGAGGAAGAAAAGACCAAGGGCAGCAATCCTTTTGAAGGCAGCACCGCTCAGCCGCAACCACGCTACACGCATGATCCGGTGAATACCGGTGTGCCCGCTGAGAAGTTGCGCAATCTCGGCCTGAAGCTGGTGGAACCTCCGCCGGATTTCAAACTGCACCCCACCATTGAGAAGCGCTTCCTCGCGGCACGTAAGAAAGCGCTCGAGACCGGCACCGGCTTCGATTGGGCCCATGCCGAAGCTCTTGCATTCGGCTCCCTCCTTTCTGAAGGCACGGGTGTCCGCCTCAGTGGTCAGGACTGCCGTCGTGGCACTTTCTCGCAGCGGCACTGCGTGCTGTATGACAACAGCACCCGCGAGCGCTACATCCCACTGCAGAATCTGGCGCCTGAGCAGGGCCGCTTCTGCGTGTACAACTCTCTCTTGAGTGAGGCCGCCGTGCTCGGCTTTGACTACGGCTACTCGCTCCTCGCGCCGAACGTGCTCATCTGCTGGGAAGCCCAGTTCGGTGACTTCGTGAATGGCGCGCAGGTCATCATCGACCAGTTCATCAGCAGCGCCGAGAGCAAGTGGCAGCAGCCCAGCGGTATCGTGTTGCTTTTGCCGCACGGGTTCGAAGGTCAGGGGCCTGAGCACAGCAGCGCCCGTCTCGAGCGCTTCCTGCAGCTCTGCGCCGGTTGCAACATGCAGGTGGCGAATGTCACCACCCCCGCGCAGTACTTCCACCTGCTGCGCCGCCAGATGAACCGCCCCTTCCGCAAGCCGCTGGTCATCATGACTCCCAAGAGTCTGCTGCGCCATCCGCAGGCCGTGAGCAAGCTGGAGGACATGGCCGATGGCACCGCCTTCCGCGAAGTGCTGGACGATGACGCCCTGACCACCGACCCCAATCGCGTGACCCGCCTCATCTTCTGCTCCGGCAAGGTGTACTATGATCTCATCAACTTCCGCAAGGAAAACGACATCAAGAACGCTGCCGTCATCCGTATTGAGCAGCTCTATCCGCTGAACGTGGACATGATTGAGAAGGTGGCCGCGCGCTATCCGCGCGCGCAGAAGAAGTGGGTGTGGTGCCAGGAAGAGCCGGAGAACATGGGTGCCTGGACCTTCATGCATCATCGCCTTGAGGAGATGACGAATCACGTGCTGCGTTACGCAGGACGCGAGCGCGCCTCCAGCCCGGCGGCTGGCAGCAAGGCCATCCACACGCACGAGCAGGAGCGCTTGGTGGAAGACGCGTTTAGCGTGTAAGCCACGGCGCTTTTAGTCACAGTCACTGGCAAGTTTCCAGCCCCCTCCCATGAAATTCTTCTCATGGGGGCTGCTGGGCGCGGTGTTGGTATTTGCGATTGGTGTCGCCCACTTGGTTTACACCATCCAATGGGTATCGCGCGCCGAGCGAGCCATCGGCAAAGCAGGGCACACCAGTTTCACCAAAAGCACCGTTTCAAAGACACCCGGCACCTACACGGTGTACGTGACCTATGCCACGAAGGCAGGGGAGGGGAAGACCGTGGGGCTCAGTGTCTGGTCACGGGAGAGCTACCCTGAGGGCAGTGCTGTCCCCGTGATCTTCCATCCCACGCAACCGGGTTCGACCCGGCTGGATACCTTCGTGGACCTATGGCTGGTGCCCTCCGTGTTGGTGCTCTGGGGTGTCTCCTGGCTGGTAGGATGCTGGCGGAAGTACAAGCGAGAGCAAGCGGAAGCTACCGCGAGCTAGGACAACATTAAGGCAGGAGAGACGAGGTTTCGCCAAAGTGGTGCACGCTGCCCCTAGCGTGAACCGTCGCTATATCCCAGATATTTTACGTCCCCACCGCATGGCCAAGGTGGGATGCAGCATTGATAAGCCCTGCGACACTCCTCTTCTCTACCGCTTTGCGTGCCTAATACACCGGTGGGGAGCCGCTGCGTCGGCTTCCTAATCAGGAGGGCGGAGACGGTGTGGAACTGGTGTGTGGCAAGCCGCTTTCGCCCGGATGCTCCGCCCCACCTCCGCCCCCGAAAATTAGGAGGCCGACGCAGCGGCCCCCTACCAGTCAACAGGTAGGCGGCGCCATGGACCAGAGGAGCACGGTAATTCTTCTTTCACCCTGATGTTACATCCCATCCCATCGCGGGATGACGAGCCACTTGCGCTTCTCCCCACCCAGCATTCATTCATCCCATGCTGAAAAGCCTGCTGCCTTCCTGCGCCCTCGTCCTTCTCCTCAGCTCTTGCGGGGACGGTAAGCCCGGTGCGTTCGACAAGGCGGGCTATCATGTGGATGGGAAGGTCGTCTGGTATCTGCAAAGCTGGACCAGCTCTCCCTTCCAGGTTGCCGGAGCGGATGTGGCCACCTTTGAGCATCCCCTGCCGAAGGGCGAATCCAGCTACGCCAAGGACAAGAACCACGTGTACCTCAGCGGTCGCGCGCTGAAAGACGTGGACCCCGCCACGTTCGAGATCCTTGATGGGCGCTATTCCCGCGACGCCAAATACGTGCACCGCGGGGAGGAGCGCATCTGTGATGACCCGGCAAACTTCGAAGTGCTGAGCGGTAACTTCGTGAAAAACAGCAAGGCCGTCTACCGCCTGTACCCCCAGGTGGAAGTGCAGACCACCGACGTGGCAAACTTCCGCCTCCTGTCAGACGCAGACTACTACTCCTACTTCGCGGACAGCCAGTATGTGTACGTGAACGGCAACACCGTAGAGGGTGCCATGCCCGCCAGCTTCAAGGTCATCAAAGGTGGATTTGGAAAGGATGAAAAGCAGCCCTTCTACTTCGACAAGCCCATGCCGGACGGCACCCTGCTGGACAGCTTCGAAGTGCTCGATAGCCCCTACGCGCGCGATGCGAAACGGGTGTACTTCATGGGGAAAATCGTAGAAGGCGCGGACCCGGTCACTTTTGAGGTCACGGATGCGAAATTCCAGCGCGGCAAGGATGCGAAGAACCGCTACGAACAGGAGAAATCCGTGCCCGCCAGCGCGGGAAATCCGTAATTCATCGTGCATGTCGTCACGATGTTTTGATCTTCACTTTGCGTGGCGCGGAAAGCTCCTCTAGGTTCGCATTCCCATTCCCATGTCCACTGAAGTCAAGATCCCCACGCTCGGCGAATCGATTGCCGGCGGCCTCATCTCGAAATGGCACAAGAACGACGGTGATGCCGTCAAAGCCGGAGACGTGCTGCTCACGCTGGAGACGGACAAGGTCGCCCAGGAAATCGCGGCTGAGGCGGATGGCGTGCTGCGCCAGAAGGCCAAGGAAGGGGACGAAGTGGAAGTGGGTGCCGTGGTTGCCCTGATTGAAGCCGGAGCCGCTGCACCTGCCGCCGCCGCTCCTGCTCCCGCGCCGAAGGAACCCGAAAAGGCAGCAACCCCTGCCCCGGCAGCCAAGGCCGCCGAGCCTGCTCCCGCTCCTGCCGCCAAGAAGGAAGAGGCTCCCAAGGCCGAGGCAGCTCCCCAGTTGAAGCTCGTGCCCAAGCCCGAGGCAGAAGCCGCTCCTGCGCCGGCTCCCAAGCCCACTCCTTCACCGGAAGGCCGCACCACGCGCAAGAAGATGACCCCGCTGCGCCGGAAGATTGCCGAGCAGCTCGTGAATGCCCAGCGCACCGCGGCCATTCTTACCACCTTCAACGAGTGCGACATGTCCGAGGTCATGACCCTGCGCAAGGTGATGCAGGATGACTTCGTGAAGAAGCATGGCGTGAAGCTCGGCTTCATGTCCTTCTTCGTGAAGGCCGTGGTGGATGCTCTCAAGTCCGTGCCGCAGATCAACACGCGCGTGGATGGCGACGAAATCATCTCCAACAATTTCTATGACATCGGCGTGGCCGTGGGCACCGAGAAGGGTCTCATCGTCCCTGTGATTCGTGACGCGGATCAGAAGTCCTTTGCTGACATCGAGAAGGACATCATCGCCTACGCGAAGAAGGCCAAGGAGGGCAAGATTGCCATCGATGACCTCACCGGCGGCGTATTCACCATCAGCAATGGTGGCGTGTACGGCTCCCTCCTGAGCACTCCGATTCTCAATCCTCCGCAGAGCGGTATCCTCGGCCTGCACGCCATCAAGGAGCGTCCGGTCGCTGAGAACGGCCAGGTCGTTATCCGCCCGATGATGAACCTCGCGCTGAGCTACGACCACCGCGTCGTGGATGGCAAGGAAGCCGTGACCTTCCTCATCCGCGTGAAGGATTGCATCGAGAAGCCGGCGAGGTTGCTGGTGGGGGTGTAAGCCTGATGGCGGGCAATGCCCGTTTTACAATGCCGGATCCAGTGTGATGAATGGGCGAAGCAAATTGCGCATGAATCTCCTTCGCCTGGCGGTGGGATTGGGGTGTGCGTTCTCGTTCAGCTCGTGTGTGATTTACGGTCACCGCGAGCGTGTGGTGCGGATAACAAATCGTGACACAGGCAAGCCAGTGGGCGAGGTCAGGTTCCGCTTCACGCACGCTGTCCCGGCCGTGCATCTTCCCAAAACGCCGGAGCCCATTGATGTGCTGCTCGGCCCGAACGGCGAGGCCAAGGTGCGCTTTCCTGTGGTGATGGGATGGGCTCGCGTGAATGGCGCTTCTGCACTATTGCATCCGGAAAACATTCGTGAAGGGGGATCGTTTGAACTCGAGAAGCAGCCAACCGTACGGTCTGAACGTTTCAAAACGACCATGGTGCTTGAAATTGAGAAACCGCACCATCCATAGCGTGCATTTCGGAATCTCGTACTGCTGGATGCACGCATGAAAGGTTGTCTCCCCAGTCTGGTAGCCCTGGTCGTGGTGGCTGCGATTCTTGCCACCGGCCTGGTGCCGGGATACATCGCGAGCAGCATCTTTGGAGTGGAAAACAAAGGGGTAATGGCCATCACCGCGGGTGGCATTGCACTTGCTCTTTATGGCATCTACCGATGGCTCATCTATCTTCAGGATAGAGAAAAACGAGTCCTGTCTGTTCTCACCGATCCTGTGTTCGGCGAAGTGAAGCAACTTCGTGACCACTGGGAGGCTGACCAACCCATCAGTGAAGGTGGAGAAGCCGTTGAAATCTGGGGTGACGCCTTGGCTCCGACATCCGCGCAGACCTCGACCTTCACGAACATACGAGAACGTTGGCCGGCGTTGCTGGCTCTTTGTGTGGAGGCGGCAAACAACCTGATCGCCTCGGTCTATCATAACGAAAAGGGGCCTGTGCCATCCGTCAAAGCGGAGCAACTCAACTTGAAAACCGTGGCTTTGGATGACGGAAACATCGGAGACTTCACGCTCATGTTTGAGCTGCCCTCAGCGGTGAAACTCCTGCCGTGGGGACTGGACGTGACGTTTGAGAATTTTGTCGTGGTTGAAGCTTCGGACAATCACTGATTCCACAATAGGCATCTGCGGAAACCCAGGGTGGGTGCCTGGGTGTCGTTGTTTTTCCTTGAGGTTTCAGTCCCGGTGTTGCTTCATTCAATTGCATGAGTGAACCCGAAGTCCTCCTTCACGACGTCTCTCCGCATGGAAATCTGGAAGCTGTAGTCGAACAGGACCATCGGGTGGCGCATCTCTACCTGCGGGCGACGGAGAATGAGGACTTTGGTCTCAAGTCCTGCTGGGTACGCAATATCGCACCTGCGCCCGATGAATTGGACGTGGCAGGAATGCAGGAGGGCATCGCTCCGATGCTGCCGAAAGAGCATTGCGCGTATCCCCAGGGGCAGCCGCCGTTGGATGCTGGCCGGCTTCGATTGCTCTGGCTTCCCGAAGGCGATGGTGTGGTGCTGCTGGAAGATGACGAGATGCTCGCGATCATTCCCGGATGGAGCGGGTACAAAGACTTTGAAGGTTATGCCCGCGACTGCGTAGGGGAGAGCAGACTCTGCTGGAAACTGGAGAGCAATGTGGAATGGGACCGACGCATCTCTGAGGCCGATGCCTACTGGAATGCTTGGGGGGAAGAGTCGTCACCGTGGCCGGAGTGCCAGGATGCGTTTCTCGCCGCCTATGAAAAGGTCTTGGGACCACATGCCAAGTACTATGGCATCGATGGTGACAACTGGCCCCCCAAGGCCATGATCCGCATCGACCACGCAGATGGGATCTATCTCCTGACGCTGGGAGTGTCCCTACGCCCCCAGCCCGAAGTGGAGATGTACTACGAAGACCCAACGGACTTTCGGAGATTCGAGCTGGCCGCCTGCCTGCCTTGTGATGTTTCGGAAGAGAGCGTCGGCCGTTTTGCCGACTACCTTTCCGGTCAAGCTTCATTGCCGTGGACGAACTTCACCTTTCTGGGTCATGGACACACCGTTCCATGCGATGCATTCGCCGGTGATGACAAGCTGGAGCAGTTCAAGTTTGTGCTGCTCGCGGAGAGCCCGGCAGGAGCGCCCGAATTGAACACACCCCGTATGAGCGGAGAAAAAGTCTCGCTCTTGTGGGCCATCCCCATCACCGGGGACGAGCAGGCTCTGGCTCAGCGTGAAGGCAGCGCGGCAGTGTTGGGACAACTGGAATCGCTGCTACGACTCGCCTCCGATTGAGGAATCGTCCCATTGGCAATATGTTCAAGAATACCGAACCCAAGTTCTACCCATGAAAAAGACAGCCCCTTGGATCTTGCTGGCATTGGTCATTGCATCGGTGGCCGTGTCGAAAGCGGTGGAGCCGGACGACTCCTGGCACGAGGTGAAGATCCGTCATCTGGATGCCACCGACGTTGCGCAGGCCCTGGTAAAGGAAAGCGAGGATCTGGCAGAGGCCCTGGTAAGGATTGATGTGCGTCGCAACAGCATCCTGTTGGATGCTGAGAGTCCGTCCTTCGGCGCTGCGGCCAAGAAGCTCGCGGACCTCGATCAACCTCCCAAGCTGGTGATCTACAAAATGGAGATCACAGAAATGGTGACACGAAACGACAAGACGAAGGAGCGTATCGTGTTCCGCCCGACGATCCACGCGATGGAAGGCAAGCCTGCCGAAGTCACCCATCAGATCGACAAGGAAAGGTTGCTGAAAATCTCCGTAGTCTCAACGATCACCTCAATCGCGAAAGGTCGCTAGGTTGACCACTCTCCAGTGCCTTCATATCCCGGCTTGAAGTGTCGGGCCCTTCCTCATAGCATCTTCAAGCATGAGACGTCGTCTGCTTGCCCGGGCCGCGCTGGCCATCATCATCTGGGTTTCCATGTGTCATGCGGCGTTCTTCCCGCTTTCGCTTGAGGAAAAGAGCATGAAGGCGGATCTCGTCGTGGTGGCTGAAGTGATCTCGGTCAATCGTCTTGCCTCGAGGGAGATGTTGGTCACCGAAAAAGAACGAGGTCTCTATCTGGGGCCAACATCCATTGCTGTTGTCAAAATCTCCGCGCTGTGGAAGGACTCGGGGCATCTGACCCGATTCATCACAGACGGTTCGGGCGACAAGCTGACGCAGGCGATTTTCGTTCCCTGCGACTACACTTTCGATGAAAGTCCCTCCGACCTGACGGTTGGCCGACGCTATGTCCTGTTCTTGGATGCGCTTGGTGCCAACATGTTTCATCCCATCGATCCCGCTTCCACGCATGTTCTCCACGAGGGAAGGGTCGCCACATTTGGGGTGAATCATTCTCCGGGTGAAGACTTCACGCAGCAGTCGCTCACCTTGGAGGAATTCAAAAAGCAGGTGATGAACGCGATCGGTGTGAAGAAATAGCGGGTTGCGGGTTGCTACTTCTCCATGGCCGCCCTTACCAGTGCTTTCACCGCCCAGCTCTTCACCTTGCGTGCGGTCTTCTCGTCCACACGCAGGACATCGCGAAATACAATCATCGACTCCGTGCCGAAGATGACGGAGAGCGCAGCGCACAGCTTCTTGTAGTCCGCATCGCGGAATCGATCGCGTGAGGTGGACAGCGCCGCCTCGATGAGCGGCAGTCGTCGGTTCTGCCGCACCGGTGCGGCTCCATCTTGAGTGCGACTGGCAATGCTGTGCGCCAGCATGACACGCAGTGAGGCTTCATTCTCATAGGTGACGCGGTGCATCGCGGCTTCGGCCTTGTCGATGCGTGCTTCGGCATCGGCGGAGGTGTCGCCATCGAAGAGCGTGTCCAGCACTCCCGTGGCAGCGTCCGCGGGCGCTTCGGCCAGCAACGCTTCCACATTGGCAAAGTAGCGGTAGGCGGTCGCTCGTGAGACGAGCGCCTCCTTGGCAATCTCATCCATGCTGGGCTTGTGCCCTTGCTTGATGAGTTGACTGGCCGCACGCAACAGGTCCTTGCGCGTGCGCAACTCCCGGTTGCTCGGGCTCGACGGGACGGGCTTGGCGGGGCTCTTCTTCATGCCGCGTTTGCAGGAGCGAGTTGTTGCAGAATGGAAGCGAGGTCCACCCACACCTGTTCCTTCTGAATCTGACCATCGTCGCGAAACTCCAGCACGTGCAGCAGACGGAAGGAGAGGGGACGATTGTTTCCTTCGATGCCGAAGGGACGCCCAGGAGCGCGGCCTTCCCAGAGGGACTCATCCACCATGAAGTTCTCGCCATACTTGCGATTCAATGAGGTGGCCTTGCCGTCAGCGAGATCGCTGAAGAGCGTTTCATAGAAGCCACGGACGCTGGCATGATCGCGGCTGGGTCCGGTGGGCCAGCCGACGATGTCATGGGTGACGTCCTCGGTGAGCGTGGCGAGCACGCCCTCCACGTTGTCGCTGGCTTCGTGGCCGAAGTGTTCATCCAGCTTTCGATCCATTTGGGCAGGGGTGAGCGGCATAGTGAGAAGTCGGTTGGTTTGTGCGGAATATTGCTATGAGACGATTGTCGCATTTCAAGAAAAAGTTCTAAATTGCACCTTTGTTGATGCGGAATTCCCTCGAAGCCAATGGAAGAGACATGATAACTTTCCTCAACGGGTGCATCTTCTTTACCCATGGCCGTTACCATCAGGCTTCTAGGAAGCGCTGACGCAGCTCTGATTGCGACGGCGGCGGATGTCTTTGATCACTGTCCACAGGCGCATCTCACCGCGGAGTTCCTACAGGATCCACGGCACCACTTGATTGCTGCCATCGACGATTCGCAGTTGGTGGGCTTCATTTCCGCCGTGCACTACGTGCATCCGGACAAGCCTGCGGAACTCTGGATCAACGAAGTGGGAGTTGCTCCTTCGCACCAAGGGCAGGGCATTGGGCGCCAGATGCTGCGTCTTGTGTTGGAACATGGGAAGAAGCTCGGATGCGTGAACGCCTGGGTACTCACGGATCGAAACAATCCTGCCGCCATGCGTCTTTATGCCGGTGCCGGCGGGGTGGAGGCGGAGAAGCCGGCAGTGATGTTCGAGTTCGGCCTTGAAGGAGGTGAGTCGATCACAGAATCGCAGCCATAGGATATCGTCGTGTGCTCCCTGAACCCTTGGTCGCATCGGGCTTGCCAATTCTTCGTGCAGAAAAAAATGCCGACATGACCCTGTTTCCCACAAAGTCACCTGCCCATTGAAATTTTGTCCTTCCGTATGGCGTGAACATTTCTAGAGTATTGAACCAGGGTGGCTGTAGGTCTGTCAGCCACAGAGAGCATGTCTGACCCCCATTTCTCAGCATCCCCCATCCGCCACCCCCTAGTGTGGGTTCGCAACAAGTTCCTTGCGGGCTTGGCGATCGTCATCCCGTTGGTGGTGACGTTCTGGATTCTGAGGCTGGTGTACGACTTCATTCGGGGTCTGAGTCAGCCGCTGCTGGAGTCCTTTGCCGGGCTGTACAACCAGACGATGCCCGACCCCAATCTTCATGTCGACATCGCCAGCCCGCACTTCTCCCAGTTTGTGAGCCTGGTGGGCTTCCTCATTCCCATGGGGCTGGTGGTGGCCCTGGGGGTCATGGCCACGAACGTCATCGGTGTCCGGGTGGTGTCCGCTATGGACAAGCTCCTGCTGAGCATCCCGGTCATCTCCTTCATTTACAAGTCGCTGAAGCAGGTGATCGAGGCCTTCCGCGGCTTCGGGGGCACCCGCAGCTTCAAGAGGGTCGTGTATGTGGACTACCCTTCGCCTGGTATGAAGCTCATTGGGTTCGTCACCGGTCAGTACGACGACCCGAAGACGAAGAAGAACATGAGCTGTGTCTTCCTGCCCGGCGCTCTCAGCCCCATGACCGGGTTGCTGATCGTCACTGAGACCTCCCGACTGGAGGACGCACCCTTGAGCATCGAGGACGCGATGAAGATGATCTTCTCCGGCGGACTTATCGGCCCCTCATCCGAGGAAGAACAGAAGGCCAAGGCTGCTCGCAAGCCGAAGTCTTCCAAGCATTCAGAGGCCAGACCCCAAGTCGCGCAGAATCCCGACTTCGCACACCTGCCTACCGCCGAAGATTCGCTGGATACGTTCGTTGACCCTCCCACGAGCGGTGCCGGAGGCAGTGCCGCGCCGGACAAGCCGGTGCTTGTAGGAGCAGGAAACCGGGAGCGCTAGGTCGGCCACGCCGATCTGCTGTTCCTGCGGTGGGGAGGGGAGAGGCTAGCTAGTTGCCCGCACCCTGACCGGCCTCTTCCATAAGACGCTTTGCGACGCGGGTTTGAGCCCGGCCTTCTGTAAGCATCTTGCCCGTCTTCGGGTAGAGGAGAACGCGGGTGCTCTGCTCAGCGGCAACGAGCTCCTGGCCCTGGCCCTGAATCTTGGGCCAACCGGTCATCACGAGGGTGCCTTTGCCAGGGTCGTAGACCGCGTTCTGCGACTGGCCGCGATACCGCTTTTCCGGGGGGACGCCGGTAAGTTGCACGTTCACTGCACCTTTAGCCTCCATCATTTTAAAGGACGTCCGGTCCTTACCCAGGTGTACCACCAGTTCTTCCCCAGTGAGATGGAACTGAGGAGAGCTGAGCGAGACGCGCCCACGAAACACCACTTTGAGGTTGCCCATGTCGACCCGGGTTGCTTCGTCTGCAGTGATGTGAAATCCAGAACCGGATTGCACGGCTTCGAATGCCAGGTCTTCAGGGGCAGGTTGTTCCCTAAAGTCCCCAATTTCAGGCAATTTCGAAGATTTGGCGCGCGGAGCGGCATTTCCAGAGTCAATCCAATGTGCCCGGGGGAGGGCGCGTGCTCCAAGGGGGCGTTGGCCGACGTCTTCGCCGAGCGGACCGGGGGCGGAACCGTCGTCCTTGGCCCACGCAAACCTTGAGTGCTCAAAGGTCAGTTCCCCAGATACCGGGGGCTGCACACCAACGGCAGTCCTTCCGCCGGCATAGTTTGGAACCTGCTGAATTTGAGAGGTTCGCGTGCCTTTAGTAAAGCTGTCATTCTCCACCTTCACGAGCCAGCCCGAGATGGCTATCAGACTCAACGGCACAGCGATGAGGTAAGTGGACGGCGTCACGACGTGGGGAATTAATAATTAACCGCAAAAGGTAAGCTTTTCTTAAGTTTTTGTCAATACAAAGCCATCCGAAGGGGTGTCTACAGGCCTGCTGCATGCTGGAGTGCGGGATGCACGGGGGCCCAAACATGGAAAAATGTTCAATTAAGTGCAGGAAATAACTTGTCCTATTCGTTGGGTTTCGGTTTAAAATCGTCCACAAAATTTGCACATTTTGGGATACTAGAACAGTACAGCGTCATAACTTGGTAATCACAGATGCATCAACCGGTCTTGGACTTCGTTGCCCGAGGGAATTTCCCGTCGGGTCTTTCTGCTGTGGTTCCCTGTGCAAACGCCTCGGCCGCTGAGGTTTCGAGCGACAATTTTTTCACCAACAACCCCCTTCAATCCTGAACCTATGAGAACACTTCGACGCTATCGCGCTCCTATCGGAGGTCTCTTGATCCTTGTGATGGCCGTATGGCAGATCGCATCGCCATTGAACGCTGCAACGCTGGTCTGGGATGTCACCTCAGCAAACGGTCAGGTGGACAATGGCGGCGGAACGTGGTCTGCGGGTGGGGCCGGATGGACGGCAACCGGGGGGGCTTCCAACACTACGTTCACGAATGGTGATCATGTCATCTTTGGTGGAGTGGGAACACTGGGCACGGCCGGTTCCATTTTGCTAGGTACAGACGTCACAGCGGCGAGCCTCACCTTCGGAACGGTTCCCAATCCTGCCCATCCTTTCCAGTATTACACCATTGCGGGCGGCGGGAATGATCTCACCATCAGCGGTTCTGGGTACAGTGCCACTTCGGCCGCTCCTGTGGGCTTTCTGGCGAATGAGTCGGCTGCCGTCACGTCAGATGTGGTGCTGGGTTCCTCGCAGAACTGGCTTGCAGCTCTGTTTGAGTCATTGAGCGTGGATGGCGTCATCAGTGATGGCGGCAATGTCTTTGGTATCGCCAAGGACGGCAAGGGACTGGTTTCACTGGGGAATGCGGCAAACACCTATACGGGCCAGACTTCGGTGTTGAATGGAACGCTGGTGCTGACGGGGGCAAATTCGGCCGGCGCCGCGACCTCCACGGTGCAGGTCTTTGGCAATCGTACCACGGGGGGCGGCACCTTGATGCTGGCCACTGGAAATCTCCAAGGCTATACCTTCACTCGCAACATTGTGGCCAGTGGACCTGGTGTTGCCACGGCAAACTCCATCACCACGGCGTTGAATGCGCTCGGTCTCGGTTCAGTCACCAGTGTGGGGAACAACACCCTCACAGGTTCCCTCACGCTCACTGGCGCGTTTGAACAGCGGGTGTCATCCGGAGCAGGTATGTTCACCATCGCCGGCCCGGTGACCCTGCAGGCTGGTCAGGAGAATATTTTTTACGGTGCGGGCAATTTCAACGTTACTGGCCAGATCCAGAACACTTCGGCCGGTATCATCAAGACCGGTGGCAGTGCCATTGCCAGTACGCTGATCCTTTCCAACAATACCAATGCCTACTCCGGTCGTCTGCGTATTGATAGTGGCACGGTGCGAGTGTCAGATGGTGGCGCCTTGGGGACGAGCACGGCTGCAAACGCCATCGAGTTCAACGGCGGCGGCACTTTGGAGGTCCGTGCGGACGCCGGCACCATCGGCACCTTTGCAAACAAGAACCTCAGTACGGCGAGCAACAACGGCACCGTATTCGTGGACCGTGCCATCGGCGGCACCGGATTGAACCAGGTTGTCGACTTTGGAGCTTTCACTTTCGGCGCCGTCGCCCCCCGGACACTTACGCTCAACGGCCGCAATGGCTATGGCTTCTCCATCGGCACGGCAGGAGTCAACATGGCAGGGAACGGCGGAGGGAACGCCACCTTCACCTCGAGTTCGATCAACGGTAAGGTCACGATTGATGGTGACATCACCGTAGGTGACGGCACTGCGGGAAAATTCGCTGTATTCAGCACCGCAGGTGACATGACGTTCAACGGCTCCGTCTTGTCTACTGGAGCTGGTGGCTCAAACAATTTTGCCAAGCAGAATACCGGCACCCTGTTTTGGAACAGCACGGTGGCTTCCACGATTACCGGAACGATCCGCATCGATCAGGGCACGTTGTCGGTGAGCAATCTTGCCAACTCGTTTGGGTCGACGGTTCAGCTCCAGTTTGGCTCATCCGCCACTTCCACCACGGTGGGCACTCTCACCTACACCGGAGCGGGTGAGACTCTCTCCAAGAACATCAATGTCAGTGGCACCACTGGAAGCGCCGTTCTTAACGCCAGCGGTACCGGAGCCCTTATTGTCATCGGAACAGTTACAGCGGGAGCGGCCGGAACCAAGTCCTTCTTCCTTGGCGGCACCAGCACTGCGAACAACGAGTTCCGTGGCGCGTTGCCTGCGGCCAACCTTGCCAACCTGACGAAGCTGGATGGAGGTTCCTGGACGCTGTCCACCGGGGCTCATCTGAATACGGGGCCGACCACGATTGCCGGTGGCACGTTGCGGGTCCTGGCTAATAGTGCCTCCGGGAATTCCACGAACCTTGCGGACACCTCGAATCTTGTGTTCGGACAGGATCAGATTGGCTCTGTCCTGCTCAAGGGCAACGGATGGGCTGGCGGTACCTTTGTGTATGAGTCAGGCGCGAGCGGAACCTCGGAAACTCTCGGGTCGCTGGTGCCATCAGCGGGTGCAGGCACCATTCGCATTGTGAACAACTCTGCGGGGACGGCAAAACTCCTTTTCAGCGGCTTGGGCACAGTGGCAGGCGGTTCCAGTCTGAACTTCGAAGCGGCTGGTACTGGGGTGAACGGGGTCAATACCTATCTGAACGTAACTGGATTGGCAGCGGGCTTCATCAATTCCCACATCTATTATCAAGGGACCCATTTTGCCTTCAATGATACCACGCAGGGAGCCACGAATTTCTTCTGGCGCGCTCCTGTCTACGGTGCTGACGCGGGTTTCACCACCAGTGCAGCGGCCCTCACTGCGGGTTCGCACAATGAAATCACTGGCAATGTCTCGAGCGGAGCTCTCTCCATCAATTCGCTCCGTATCAATGGGGCGCAGACCTTGGATCTCACCGGTTCTCTGACCATCACAAACGGTGGTATCATCCAGACCGGCGGTGCTGGTGTCATTGCCCAAAGCGGGGGCGGTTCCTTGACCACGGGCGGAACGGGAGATTTGGTGGTACGGGTCGCTGGCGTATCGGACACGCTGAATCTGGCGGTGCCGATTTTGGCGACCACTACGGGCGGTCTCACCAAGAATGGTTTGGGTGTGTTGGTGCTGGAAGGAACTAATTTGCAGACTGGGGCGACCACCATCAATGAAGGAACCATCCGCCTCTCTGGCACAGGCACGCTGAGCGGGGCGAATCAGGCTCTCGTGATCCGGCAGGACGGTGTTCTGCATCTGAATGGTGTCAGCTCTGGCACTTCGGTTGGCAGTTTCAATGGAGCGGGCCGCGTGACCAACACGTCGGCGAGCAACGCGATTCTCACCATTGGCAACGGCGTGACCACCAATGGCTCTGGAGGCACATTCTCGGGCATCATTGAAGACGGGGCGGGCGGCGGTCGATTGGGACTCACCGTGACCACGGCGTTGAATACCGCTGGCCAGACGACGACCTTCTCGCTCTCAGGCGTCAATACCTATACCGGGCCCACCACCATCGCGAAAACGACGGCAGGCAACTTGGTGCTGGCCGTCAACAGCCTGGCTAATATTGGTCAAAACAGCGCCATCGGTCGTGGTGACAATACCAGTGCTGCGACGAATGCCGCGAGCCTGGTCTTCAACAACGGCATCCTGCAATACACCGGGTCCAGTGCGAACATCTTCCAGGAGACGCAGACGCCCTCCATTTCGATTGATCGCCTCTTCACGCTCGCTGGCAACGGCACGATCCAGTCCTCCGGCACGTTTGGAAACAACATCCTGGGGGCGGGCGGCAACAACCACGCCACGCTGATTTTCAACAATAGCGCCAACGCTGTGGCCTTCGCCGGAGCTGCGGGCGCGAGGCTTCTCACCCTTGGAGGCACCTCCATCGGTGACAATGAGATGGGCATCCAGTTGCTGGACCAGCCCGGACCGACGGCGTACACCTTGGGGATCACGAAGGCTGATGCCGGTCTGTGGATTCTGAGCAACACGGCCAACAACTACTCTGGCGCCACCACCATTTCTGGAGGCCAGCTGCGGGTGACTCTCGGAGCAGCCGGGGTTGCCACCTTGTCCGCGAACAGCAACCTGGTGTTCAGCGGTGGTGTTCTCGAAACCTTCGGGACGTTCGCCCAGTCCATTGGGACAGGCGCGGGAACGTTCCAGTGGGGTACGAATGGGAGCGGCGGTTTCGCAGCCAGCTACTCCAAGCTCACCGTCAATATCGGCGGAGCAGGAGCTCCTGTGACATGGGGAACGGGTGGCATCGGCAACGGTACCGGCAACCTCATCCTGAATTCCACCACTGCCCTCGCGGAAGTCGAATTTACGAACGCCATCAATTTGGGTACGGCAGGATTCAACACCCGCCTGATCACGGTGAATGACAACAGTTCGACGAATACGGACTACGCGATCATTTCCGGGGACATCAGCAACAGTGTGGCTGCCAACGCAAACCAGACTGCCCTGGCCAAAGACGGTACCGGCATCCTGATTCTCACCGGCAACAACACCTTCCAGGGAACGGGCACGGGCGGCGCTTTTAATCTGCGCAACGGCACCTTGATGTTCAGTTCGTTTGCGAACAATCTGGGCAGCATGGCCGACCCCACGGGCACCGGCAGAATGCAGATCGGCTCCGGCGGCAACAGCGCCGGTCTCCTCTACATCGGTGCTGGTGAAACGGTGACGCGCCGTATCGAGCTGATCGGCACAGGCGGCACCGCCCGCATCGAAAATGGCGGCAGTGGTGCCATCGTCATCACCGACGTGATCAACAGCTCGACCGGTACCAAGACTCTCAATATTCGCGGCCTGAATCCTGAGGCCAATGAGATTTCAGCCAATCTCGCCAATGGAGCCGGGACCCTTGCCGTCACCAAGGATGATGGTGGCTTCTGGGTGCTCTCAGGCAACAACACCTACACGGGAGGCACTTTGGTAAACGGTGGGGTGCTGGGCCTGGGCTCGAACACGGCCATCGGCACCGGCAATCTGGACGTTCGCAATGCCGTGGTTCAGGCAATTGGAGGTGACCGTGTCTTCAACAACAATTTCGTGACAAACAACGCCACGCCAATCTTCACCGGGTTGCACTCCATGCAGTTCGTGAATGGTTCCAATGTGGGTGGCAACAGCAATTTCGACAACTACCTTGCCAAGGGCGAGACATTGACCTTCACGGGGACATTCACGCTGGCAGAAGCGGATCAGGCCCGCACCGTGAATTTCCGCGGTACTGGTACGACCATCTTGAATGGCTCCATCCTCGCGGGTTCAGGTACTGGAGTAGATGGCTTCACGGTGGCGATGGGCGCATCAACCCATGAAGGGCCAGGCATGCTGCAGATCAATGGGTCCGCTGCGAACACGGCCACTGGTACAGTCACCTTGAGCAGTGGTATCCTACAGATTGGCAAGTCGGGAACGCTCACCCCATTGGGCACAGGAAATTTCACGATGGGAAATGGATTCCTCCAGGCGATCACCGATTTGTCCGGCGCGAATGCCCTGACGAATACATTCACCATCAGCAACTCCACTGGCATTTTCCAGGGGAACCAGAGCATCACCTTCACCGGTGTCGCCAACAACACAGGTGGCAACAGCGTCATCCGCAATAACATCGCCTCCGGTGCGACGCTCACCTTCGCGGGCGCCACTTTCACCCTGGCGGAAGCCGACCAGACGCGCACCCTTAACTTCGAAGGCAGCGGCGATACGGTCATCACCGGCAATATTGTATCCGGTACTGGTACTGGGGTGGACGGTCTGACCAAGGCTGGCTCCGGAAGCCTCACGACAAACGGCGTGAACACCATCACCGGTAACGTTGCCGTCAACAATGGCACTTGGAATGCCCTCTTCAACACGGCAACCACCAACCAACTCGGCGCTGGCACGCTCACCCTTGGCGGTGGTCGTCTCCTTGCCACCAAGTCGGATGCTATTGCTTCAAGTCAGACTTGGACCTCGGCTACTCTTACAGGAAACACTGCCTCGACCCTTTCCTTCGTCACTTCCGGAGGTGCGGCTTTGAATGTGACGACCGGGACCATCACTCGCGGCGCCCAGTCCACGCTGGCCTTTGTGCTTCCCTCGCTGGGATCCATCAATGTGGGCGCTTCCCCGCTGGCGATCGGCGGAGGGGCCACCTCTTGGGCGACGGTTGGAACGGGCAGTTCCAAGACTTTTGCCATCAAGGACGGCGCAAATTTGGTGGCGGCGGCTACCACGGTGACAAAGACCAATGTCGGCACCTGGCTTCTGTCGGACAATGCGTCGGATGATGCTGCTGGTCCTACGGGCTTCACCGGAACCTTCACCGCGGGCGGCGTGAACACCATCCGTTTCAATGCTCCGACGACTTCCACGGTGACCATCGCACAGAATGCGACCCTGAACCTCAGTGGAGGAGGCATTCTCGTGACCACCAATGTGGGGGCGAATGCAGCATCCATCACGGGCGGCATCATCACGGTGGCTCCGCATCAACTGAGTGGCAACACGACGAATACGAGCACCACCGTGCGTGTGGGGAATACGGACGGACTCTTTGTAGGTCAGGTGGTGTCTGGTGCCGGAATTGCGGCAGGCACGACCATTGCGAACATTTTGGATGATACCACAATCGTGCTCTCGGCAGCGGCGACCAGTACTAATACGGCTACGTCGCTCTCCTTCGGCAGCACGACCAGCGAACTGGTGATCCACCAGGATAATACGGCGGCTGACTTCACCATCGCTTCCGCAATCAGGAATCCAAACCGTTCGGTATCTGCTGGCATTGGCACGGCTGTTACCAAGTCCGGCTTGGGAACGGTGGTGCTTTCTGGTAACAATGATTTCTTCGGTAACCTGGTCATCACCGAGGGTATGGTGAAGCTTGGCAGCAGCACTGCTCTCAAGGGGTATAATTCCGGGAGCGGCTTCAGCGTGCCTGCGGTGGTCCTTGCGAACCGGGCGAATGCAATGCTGGATCTCAACGGCTTCGACGCCAGCATCGGAAACCTGAGTGGCGGTGGTCTGTTGGGGGATCTGACCCAGATCGGGGGTACTGTGAATGTCGGAACAGGGACGCTGAAGATTAACCAGACAGGGAACACCACTTACAGTGGCGCTTTGACGGGTACTGGTAGCATCATCCTCTACGGAACTGGCAGTGGCGCGAACACCTTGACGCTCAATACCTCCGCCAACAGCTACAGCGGTACACTCACGATCAGCAATGGCCAGATGGTCCTGGCAAATGGTACCGTGCCCAACGGCGGCACCGTGGCCAACCTGGCCAATGTGCCAACCATCACCATCATGAATGGTGGTGGATTGCATCTCAACAACAACGCCTCACTTCCAGTGAGCCGCTTGAGTGACACCGTGGCCATCCTGCTGAAGAACACCGCACCAAACGCGGCTGTCGCCACTGTTGGTCTGTCTACGGAAACGGATCAAGTCTTTACCACCAATCCTCGCATCGAGTCGGTGGGGGCCGTGACCTTGGGAGCCGGTGTGAACACGCTCCGGGCTGCCACGGGCACTGCAGGCGCGAATCCCATCCTGTCGATGGCATCATTGACCCGCAACAACGCGTCCACCCTCGTGGTGCTGGCCAATAACATGGACAATCCGATTGCCACCCAGCGTGGTGATGTGGTGGTGCGCGACGCCTCCAATATCGTTGCCAATCTCGTGGGCGGCGGCAGCACCGTCAACGGTACGAGCAACATCAGCATCCTTCCATGGGCCATCGGCCAGGCAATCACAGGTACTGGGGCAGGACCTCAGGGCAACACGTTTGTCACCTACAGCACCTTCGGTGGATTCGGTTACGGGTTCCGTGCCCTCACCACGAATGAATATGAGCAGCTTGGTGCAGCGGGTGGCGTGACGTTGACCAACAACGCCCGCTACAGTGCGAGCGGAGTGAATCTTGCCTTCACCGGCACGGGTCACCAGGTCAACTCACTGCTGGTCGAGAATACCTCCACCACGACAGCGATGACTATCTCCGGTTCTGGTGCTGGAGACAGCTTGAACGTCAACAGCGGCGCCTTCCTCTTCCTCGGTGCTGCGACTGCGCCACATCAGGCGGTGACGATCAATGGATTCAACAATGGCATCTCAATTGGAACCAATGAATACGTGTTCCACCAGCTGAACATGTCGGGAGCCGGGGTGACCATCGCCAACAACCTGACCAAGGCGGGCGCGGGCGTCACCAAGTCGGGTAATGGTTTGCTTGTCCTGAGTGGTAACAATACAGCAGTTACAGGAGCCATTGTGTTGAACAAGGGGCTGCTGAAAATCAACGACTTGGACAACATTGGTGGAAACACTGGAACTATTCTTTTCCAAGGCGGCGGTCTGCGTCTCGCTCCTGGATTCTCCGATGACCTTTCGGGCAGGACGATCATCCTGGGTGATGGCGGCGTGGCGGCGGTAGCAAATGGCACGGGCATGCTCCCGGAAACCTACTTGTCCGGGAATGTCATTGATACCTTCGGCACCAGCGTGGTCATCAACCTGACCAACGGTACGGCCACCTATACGCTGCCGAGCGTGGCTGGCCTGGCCATCGGCCAGGTCGTCAGCGGGCCTGGCATTGCGGGCACGGTCACCATTTCCAACATTGTCGGCAACGATGTGACTTTCTCAGCCGCGCCTTCCGCCACAACTGCGAACGCCACTGTGAACTTTGGCGCGCCGGTCAATGTGACCATCAACAGCGCGCTCACCGGCCCCGGAGGCCTGACCAAGGTGGGACCAGGAAACCTCGTGCTCGGTGGGACCACGGCCAACACCAATGGCGGCGCCATTGCCGTCACCGGCGGCGAGTTGCACCTCAACAAGACCGTAGGAGTCGATGCGATTGGAGCGGGTGGCCTCATCATCCAAGCCTCCTCCACAGCCTCGGTGGCGAGGCTTTTGGCGAGCCATCAGATCAACGATGCTGCTGTAGTGATGGTCATGGGGAACAACGGTGCGAATTCGCGGTTCGACCTCAATAACTTCAGTGAAACCATCGGCGGCCTGGTGATGACCACCAATACCGCGAGCGGTGCCGTGGTGGCTACGGGCGCGAACGGCATCCTCACTGTAAATGGAGACATCCTTCTCAATAACAACCGTGATGCAGGTGGGGACGAAGCCCAGCATATTGTCATTACAGGTTCCGGAAACACCGGAACCCGCACGCTTGATGGCACGCTCGATCTCGGTGGAGTGGTGCGCAATATCTACGTCACCAGCCAGGCATCGACAGCCAATCAGGGTGCGATCAACAGTGCAGGATTTGGCGGTAACAAGCCGGATGCCATTATCGAAACGGTGATTCAGAACGGTGGCATCAACAAGCTTGGCTCCCGCGTGCTCTTCCTGCGCAATGCGAACACTTATGATGGCCTGACCATCATCTCTGAAGGGGCGATCCGCGCGACGCACAGCCAGGCGCTGGGTTCCACCGTGGGAGGCACTGAAATCAAGAGCGGTGCCAGCCTCCAGCTGGAAGGCAGCATCGCGATTTCTGAGAACATCACTGTTCAAGGGCAGGGAGCAGGCGGCTATGGCGCCATTGACAGCATTGCTGGCTATAACTCGCTGAATGGCACCCTGAACATGCTCGGTGACACCGCCTTCGGTGCCGAGGGTGCCGCAGTGCTGGTGATTAACAGCTTGGTCACCGGTACCGCCCAGATCAACAAGGTGGGCACGGGTACCGTATTCCTCAACAACGCGGCGAATAACTGGACCGGCGGCTTCACCGTGACGTCCGGCAGCCTTGGCGTGGGGAACAATACGGCGCCACTCAATGGCAATGCCATCACCATCCTCAACGGCGGCGGCTTTGCCGTGGGCTGGGATGGAACGAGCATGCTGAGCGGAGGGACGCAGGAATCGCTGCTGTTCGACTTCAGCGCCAACCCCATCAGCTTCGTCGGCGCCACTGGCAGCCTGACGGTGGACCGTCTCGGTACGACATTTGCTCCCTACAACCTGCTTCCCACGAACAAGACGCTGCAGATCAATGCCATCTCGTTCACCAATCCGGCATTTGCGCTCACGGTGAATAACAATGGGGGATATGGCCTGGAGTTGACCCAGAATTTCGCGCTCGTGACTTCGGGTGGCTCGCCCACCTTCGGCGTGACCAACGCGACCGCATCGAATGTGGTCCAGGGCCTCACTATGTCCGGTGTGATCAGTGGCGGGCAGACGGGAGCGGGAACGACTGTCTTCACGAAAGTGGGCAATGGCACCCTCGTCCTGAGCAACAATGGAAACACCTTTGGTGGAGGCTCCAGCGTGATTGCCATCAATCAGGGTGTGCTCGCGGTCGCCACGAATGAGGCTCTCGGGAACATCAGCAATATCATCCGCCTCGCGCCGGCAACGGGCACGGCGACTTTCCGTGCTACGAGCACCTTCTCCACGGCCCGCACCATCCAGTTCGGCAATACGGCGAATACGCGTGCGATCGAAGTGACCAAGGACAACGTCCTCACCCTGACGAGCGCCTTTGATGTGACGACCTTCTCAGCGCAAGCTGCGGCACTTGTGAAGAACGACCTCGGCACACTCGTGATCAATGCGGACAATGCTGCCTGGACAGGTGCGCTGACCGTCAACCAGGGCGCGGTTCGCGCAGAACACTCCAATGCGTTCGGTACCTCAGCAGGGGGCGTCTCGATCGGTACGATTGTTGGCCAAGTTCAATTGACGGGTGGCGTGACCATTGCCGACGCCCTCAACATAGCTGGCGCCAACAATCAGACCTGGAGCGGCATCAACTCCACGGGTGCTCTGCGCAGCATGGCGGGAACGAATACATGGTCAGGGCTGATCAACCTCACTGCCGCAACCAGTGCGGACAATCAGATGCGCGCGGCCATGATCAGCGTCGACGCGGGTTCCATCCTGAATATTACGGGTGGGCTTCGGGCGGATTTGGCGACCTCAGGTACCGGACGTGATTCATGGTTCGTGCTGGCCGGCGCGGGGACGGGCAATATCACCGGTACCATTACACATACCAACGGCGCGGCGAACAATGCGTTCCAACTCGCCAAGATTGGCACTGGCACCTGGAACCTCCAGGCGGCGAATAGTTTTTCGGGTCATCAGCTCTTTGTCCTTCAGGGCACATTGGCTCTGAATGGTGCAGCTACTTTGGGAACTCCGGGGATCGGCAACACTGCTACCTCAAACAATACCATCTTCATGCTGCCCAAGGGCACCCTTCTGCTGGATAGTACAGGGACCAATACCAACAACCGGTTGAGCAACCGCAACCTTGATTTCCGCGGCGGCGAACTGACAATTCTCGGCAACAGCGCGGCGACCACGACGGAAACGACCACGGGCACCGTGACCCTGAACCCTGGCGCCACCATCCTTACCGTCACGGCCGGAGCGGGCCAGCAGGCGAATTTCACCACCGGTGCCGTCACGCGCAATGCGGGCAGCACGGTCCTCTTCCGCGGTACCAATTTGGGGAATGCACCGGGTGCAGATGTGGCCACGATTCAAGCCACGGGGGCGGGGTATACCTTCGTTGGTCAGGCTGGTGCGGCTGGCTCCACCAGCAAGGCGATTCTGCCTTGGGGTATTGTTGATACCTCAAGCGGCGGTTCAGGCATTTCCTTTGCCACTGCTGATACGGCGACCGGACGTATCCGTGCCCTCGCGGCCTCGGAGTATGTCAGCACCTTGACTGGCGCCACGGCGAACTTTGAGAACGTTCGCCTCACCACCTTGTTGAACGCCACCAATACGGCCGTCACTCAATTGCACTCGACCATCAATTCCCTCCAACTGAACTCGGGTGGGGGTCTGGCCCTTGGCGATATGCGGCAACTGACCTTGGACAGCGGTGGCATCCTTGCTCTTGCAGGCAACACCGGGATCAGCGGCGGGCTTCTCAGCACGACCTCGAACCGTGAAATGATCGTGTATACCGTAGGAGATCTGAATATCGCCAGCGCCATTACGCTCACCTCCGGCGGTCTGACCAAGTCTGGAGAAGGCATGCTGACCCTCTCATCCACAGGAAACTCTTTCACCGGCAACATCAACATGCTCCAAGGTACCTTGAAGCTGAGCGGCGGTGATAACACCATCTTCTTCAATAACACCCTGCAATTGCAGAATGGTACGGTTGACCTCAATGGCACGTTGCAGCACTTCGCCTCGCTGGTGCAGAGCACCACGGCCCCGCGCAATGGGAACCTCCTCCCCAACTCGGGTGGTATCGTCACCAACAGTCAGGTCGCGACCCAGGCCACCCTCGCCATCAGGACGGGCGGCAGCTTTGCTGGTTCGATTCAGGGGAACATCGCGGTGATGCGCTCCACGGACAACGCAGCATTCGCGGACTGGAACCTCTATACGGCGAACACTTTCACCGGGCCTCTCCTTCTCAACGGCGGCCGCACCCAGTTGCTGGGTGAAGCCACGTTCAGCAATGTCTCCGCCATTGAACTCAGCCAGTCGACGCTGCTGCTCTCCAACAACAATGGAACCAGCATCGCGGACGTGAACATCAACGACCGCATCAACGATGCCGCGGCCATCTACATGCGTGGCGCCATGTTCCAGTATCGCGCGAGATTCGGTGAGGTTGGATTTGAGAAAATTGGGGACGTAACCCTGGGAGTAGGCGCCAGCGCCATCGATGTGGCCGAGCCCGGTACTGCCCTCAATGAATCTACTTTGACCATCAACAGCCTTACCCGGGAAGCGGGTTCGCGTGCCACATTGCGCTTCTTCGGAGTGGACGGTCAGATTGGCAGTCTTGCACAGATTTTCATCACCAATGCGCCGGTGCTGGACAACCACATCATTGGTGGCTGGGCGGTGGTGGAGCGCGAATTCGCGACCTACAGCTCTGCTACTGGGATCGCCGCTCTGAATGCCACGGGGGCCATTGGCTATGCGCAGAATACCCTCAATACCGGCCTGACGACCGACAACATCAGAATCACCGCCGTAGGCGCCTCAACACTGACGGCCAATCGCGACATCAACAGTTTGGCCATTGTGGTGTCGGGTGCGACGAACCTCAATCTGGGTGGATTCACCCTGACTCTGGGTAGCGGTGGCTTGATCGCCTCCAACGCGACGGATAACTCTGCCATCACCATCAGCAATGGTGACCTGACGAGCGGTGACTTGAATGTCGCGAGCGACCTTTACTTGCATTCTCTGGGTTACAACAACACCGCAGACGTCACCAATCGAGATGTCCTCGTCAGTGCGCGCATTGTCAACAATGGTACCGGTGCGGTTACCTTGGTGCTGAATGCTGATTCTGGACGCGGTACTGGCAACAATACCAACGAGACGGTGCTTTCCGGAGCCAATACCTACACGGGCGGTACCTTTGTGAACGGCGGCAGGGTGCAGTTGAACACAGCGGGAGCGAACGGTAGCACCATCACCGCAACCGGCACGGGTAACCTGACGATTACGGGCGGCACCAGCACAAACGGCTCCACGTTCGATGAGCGTAGCGCCACAGTGATGTTGATGTCTTCGAATCAGATCCACAATTCTGCCATCGTCACCATCAACGGTGGTGCGACTTTGAATCTCAATGGATTCAACCAGACTCTTGGAGGCTTGGTGTTCAACAATACCGGGGGCAACACTCCCACCGTTTCTACGGGGACGAATGGCATCTTGACCTTGAATGGCAATGTCACCGCGACCTCTCAGAATATTGGGAACGCCGCTGTTTCCGCCATGACGACCGCAGGTACCGGGTTTATCAGCCTTGGCGGTGCAACACGCACTTTTGATGTGTCGGCCGTCAAATTCAACGGCAAGAACATCTCGCCATTGATTGCGACCCTCAATATCTCGGGTGTCATGCGTGGCACGGGCAATGAAGGCATCATCAAGACGGGCGATGGCCTGCTTCAGCTTGGTGGAGCAAGCACCTTCACCGGCGGTGTGGATCTGCAGCAGGGTGGCATTGCCATTGCCACCAGCAGTACACCCAGCACCTTGGGTGCGCTGGTGACCTCGGGACCGCTGGGAACCGGTACATTCAAGATCGGAGCCAATACCTACCTCACCTCCACCGGTGGGCATACTCTGGCGAACAATCTGAACTTGAACAATAACCTTACCTTCCGCGGGGCGAACAGCCTGACGTTCAATGGGAACGCCACACTGACGACCGGCGGCACGTTTACGGTCAATGTGGAAGAGGCGAACTTCACCGCCATCTTCAACGGACTCATCAACGCCAATTCAGACTTTACGCTGGTAAAAGACGGCCTCGGCACCCTGCGCCTGGGCAACAACTACAATCAGGTCAGCGCGGTCACTCTGAATCAAGGCACTCTGGAACTGTTCGGCACCACCTTTGGCGTGACGAGTCCAGTGGGAACTGCCGCCATCACCATGAACGGTGGCTTGCTCAGCCTGCGTAACAACGGCGGCGGCGGTACTCCGTCCGGCGCGGTCATCTCCTACAACAATGATCTCATTTTGGGTGCCGGTCTCACGGACGCCCAGCTCAACGTCAACAACGTCTCGGCTGGTACGAACAATATCATCCAGATGGGCAAGCTGACCACGACGACGAATAATCAGCAGATTTCCCTCTCGTCTGCCAACGGCTACAATCTCCGATTTGTTGGCGCTGACATCAATACCCAGGCCAGGTTCGCCATCCAGTCCGGCACGACGCTGACTGTCCTGTTGTCGAATGTGGGTGCTTCTCAAACGGTGACTGGCTCGGGCACGATTGTGGCGGGCGGTGACAACTATGTGAATACGGGCGCAGGCACGCTGGTCGTGGGCGTAGGTGTCAAAACCAATACCACCACTGACATGCCCGGTGGGCCGATCAATTTCGCTGCCGGCAACAACACATTCATTCCGCTCGCGGGAACCTTCTCCAATGCAGGATATACCAAGGGTGGGCTCATGGTGCGTCAGACTAGCTTTGCTGCTGCGCAGAACGCCAATTCTGTCGCGAACTCCGGGGTGGGTCCGTCGGCGGCCTTTGTGGGTATCACGCCTCCTGCAGACACAGGGTACAACAATCGGCCACCTGTGGGCGTTGCCAGCACACTCACCAACTCCTCTATCACGTACAGTGGTTTGGTGGAAATCACATCGGGCGGCACTTATGCATTCCGAATTGCTGACGATGACCAGGCAGCGCTCTTCATTGACGGGGTGATGGTCCTTGCGGATAACATCAACGGAGGTGGACAGGGGCTCACGGAACGCAATACCGCGTATATCGAACTGAGTGCCGGCTACCACCAGATTGTGTTTGTGGGGGTAAATGCTGGCGGCGGTGGTGGCTTCAACCTGCTCTACAGCGGACCGGACACTGCGAGCAATGGCTCTCCCAACGGCTTCCAGGCAATCGATCCCAACAAGCTCTACTACGCCTCGAACTTGGGTAATGCTGGAAACGGATTCCTCAATGCGGCCCGCATCTCGGACACCTACAACCTGGCTGCGAGTCAAGCATCAACGCTGGATGGCCAGGGCACGCATTTCAACCTGACGTTCGGCGCTCTCACCATGGGTGCCAGTTCCTCGCTGACCGTGCAGAACCAGTTCGGTACTGGTTACTACGGTGTGGAAGGCGTTACGACCATCGGCGGTTCGGGCGTCACCGTAAATCCCACCACCGGCACCCTGTATCTCGCGGGTGGTGTGAATGACGGCGCGGCCTTGGGACTGACCAAGACTGGAGCTGGCAGCTTGTATCTTGGCACGAGCACCAATTTCACCGGCGCGTTTAACATGAATGCCGGGTTTACGCTTCTTGCCGCAACGAATGCTCTCTCCAGCGGCAGCAACGTTGTTGCCTCCGGCGCTCAGTTGGACCTCTATGGGAACTCCAGCCACGGCAATGTAACCCTCAACGGCTCCGGCGTAACCTTGCTCGCCAGCGGAACCACGGCAGCCCTGTGGAACAGCCTGGCAAACAGCACCGGCACCTTGACCGGAAATGTTACCATCGGAGCCGGCAGCACTCGCATTGGCGGCATTGGTGATATCGTTTTGTCAGGCGCCCTGAGCGATGGGGCGGCCTTGGGCTTCACCAAGATTGGCGGCAATACTTTGACGCTGTCCGGCAACAACGTGGGCTTCACGGGTGTGGCTTCCATCTCCAATGGCATCCTGAAGTTGGGCTCGAATACGGCTCTGGGCACGGGAGGCAGTTCTGCCAGCAATACCGTGATTTCGAGTGCCAGCGCCGGAAACGGAGCTGTCCTTGACCTCAACGGAATGAACATCGCCAACGAATTCCTGAGCGTGGCTGGGATCGGTTTCAACAACCGTGGCACTTCGCCCAACACCCTGGCTGCCATCATCAACTCTTCAAACACGATGGCGACCTGGGGTGGAAACATCACCATGACGGCCGCAACGAGCATCGGTTCGAATCGCTTGAATGCGAACAGCGGTGTGGCCACCGCGGGTGATATCACCCTTACTGGGGCGGTGACAGGTGCCTTTGCTCTCACGAAGGTCGGGAACAACACGCTGTTCATCACCGGTAGCGGCAATACCTACAACGGCATGGCGATCAATGGTGGCAAAGTGGTGGTCAGTGGTGCTGGCCAGCTCGGTACCGGCGGCAACCACAGCATTGCGGGCTATGGTCAGCCCACGGGACTTCTTCCTGCCACGACCCTGCAACTCGACAACACCGGCACAGCCTCAAACTCTCGCTTGGGTGGTCGTGCCTTGAGCATCCGCAATGGTCACTTGATCATCGATGGCCACGCCTCCACTGCAGTGAATGAAAACCTGGGTGCAAACAACCTGACGATCAGTCTCGGGCACAACGTCATCACCCTCAACAACAACGGAGGAAGTCTGACGTTGAGTGTCAACCAATTGATTCGTGATGGCAGCGCGACACTGGTCATTCGTGGCAGCGAAAATGACATCGGGTCGAGCGACACGCGCCTCTTGGTCACGTCCGGTACTGCCAACGCCATCATTCCCGTGGGCACGGAAAACACGACTCTCCAGTTCACCGATACGGATACGAGTGGGATCTTGCCGTGGATCCTCATCGACAATAGTATCCTGAACCCCGGCTTTGGGGCGTATTCCATGTCATTTGCACGGTATGACTCGTCCCTTGGTCTTACCAACCTCGCAGTTTATGCCCTTGAACTGCCTACTACTGGTACGGTCAATGGAACTGGTGACGTCAATCTGGCAGTGGTCACTGATTTGACGTTGCAAAACACTCTGAGTGTCAATGACATCAATCTTCAAACCACTGGGGTAAATTCCATTACCTTCAACGATGATCCTGTGGGAGCCACCATCACTCTTGAGGACCTCCAGATTCTTACGTTGGACAGCGGCGGTATCCTGGCGCTCTCGTCGGGCAATTTTGCCGGGAACGGTTCGCTGAACGTGGCGGGCAACCGTCAATTCGTCATTCACACCATTGGTGCCTCCACGGTGCTCAATGCTGATGTGGAAATGGGGGGACGCCTTGCGCCCACCCAAGGTGGCTTGGCCAAGACTGGCGAAGGTACTTTGATTCTCGGTGAGAGGAACAACTACACTGGCAGCACGGTCATCAATCTGGGCACCCTCAAGCTGGATGGTGGGGACAACACTCTCTACTACCAGTTCACCGTGGCTCCGGTGTCGAGCACACCGAACAGCACGCCCCAAGGCCAGGTCCTCGCGGTCGCGCCCGGAGGTATTCTCGACTTGAATGGCACCAACCAGAGCATCAACCTGCTCCAGGGCAACGGTGGTCAAAACGTGGCTGGCGCGGGTGGCATCATTACCAATACCAGTGCCACTGCCTCAACCCTGAGACTTGTGGTGAATGGCAATGTCAATTGGCAGGGCTCCATCAATGGCAACACGAACGTCATCAAGAGCGGTGGCAGCACGACCATTTTCTATGACAACAATGCCTTTACCGGCAACTTGCTCGTACAGGGCGGCGTGTTCTCGCTCCAGGATCAAGGTCGTGTTTCCGGGGCCAGCAGCATTACGGTAAGTCGCGGTATCCTCCGCTGGGATGACACCGGGATGCAGCAGACGGCCAACCGCTTCGGGACGGCTGCCATCACCCTCAATGGTGGTACGCTGGATTTCCGTGGTCGTGGCGGTACGAATACGGTGATGGATGTGGGCAGCATCCACCTTGCTGGTGGAGCCAGCTACATTAGCGCCACTCCAAACACGGGCACGGTCACCGTGCGTATGGATGGGCTCACCCGCACGAACAACTCCACGCTCACCTTTGCCGCAAGCAGTGGCACTCCAGGAGCGAATCCGTTCTTCTACTTTGACTCAGCGCCGACCCTTACCAATGGCATCATTGGTGGCTGGGCCTACGCTTTGGGTACCGATGGTCTCACGGCGGGGACCAACATAGAGTTCGCTACGTACGATACTGCGAGCGGAGTGCGTCAGTTGTCTGGCGCCCAGATGGTGAACCACTTCAATGATCCCCTCGCCAATGTGCGCTTTAACGGCAATACCACCGTGAAGGCGGGTGGAGCGGTCATCAACTCACTGACCCTCAATGGTGGTGCTGTCACCCTGAGTTTCAGTGCGGCAAATGATGTGCTCAACATTACTTCCGGTGGTCTTCTGGGAGGTCTTGACAGCAACGTGCGGACCATTGGCAGCGTTGCCACCCCGGGCATCTTGACGGCGGGAGGGGTCAATCCTACCTCCGATGTCTATCTGTACGTGACGAATCCGTCCAACAACATGGTGATCAACTCCATCATCGCGGACAATCCCACGAACGGAAGGAAGTTGCATCTGGTGCTTGGTTCGGCTGGTCGTGTGGACAACAGTGCGCGCATCACGCTGGGCAACGCCAACACCTACACAGGCCTGACCTACGTCCAGGGAGCGCGTGTTGACCTTGCCAACCTGACTGGCAGTGGCAATGCCATTACAGGGGACCTCATCATCGCCGGGGGCGTGCAGGATCTTTCTGACACCGCCAATCCGGATACGCAACGCGTCTACAATCGCGGCAACGAACAGATTGCGGATACCGCCAACGTGACCCTTCTGGGGAATGGCGCATGGGATGTCGGTGGATATACGGAAACCATCAACAACCTCATCTTCCAAAGCGAAGGCGGTTCCCGCAATAATGCTGGTCCGCGTGTGCTTACCGGACCAGGCACCTTGGTGGTCAACGGCAGCGTCACCGCCACCAATTTGATCAATGCCTCGGCAGTCCCACTGATTGCGGGCCACATCAACTTCGGATCTGACAATGCTCTCACCGTGACGGTGGACAAGGTGGCTGGTGCTTCCAATGGCATCCATAATCAGATTGGTCTTGCGATGAATGTCAATGTCATCGGGGGAGGTACACTCACCAAGCAGGGTGATGGCATGCTGTCCTTGGGTGGTCACAGCGACACCGCATTCCAGGTGAACGTGGCTACAGGTGACCTGACCCTGAACTCCACTGCCTCCTATCGGAACGCTACGATCAACCTGGCCAGCGGCACCAAGCTGGACATGCGTGGCCTGACCAACGTGGTCGTGGGCAACGTGACTGGAACGGGAACCATCTTCAACTTCCACGTGGGTACCGCCGGCAACTTGGTAACTGGTGGAGCGAACACCGATGCCACCTTCGACGGGTTGTTTAGCAGCGAGTTCACCAGTGGCATGATCAACGTGACCAAGGTCGGCACGGGAACCTGGACCCTGACAGCGGATAACACCCAGCACCTTTCAGGCACACTATCCCTGCTGGATGGCCGCATCTTGCTCAACGGGACGACGGCAAGGCTTGGATTTGCCCAGCAGAACATCGCCACAGGCGGCGTGCTGACTTTGGACAACAGCACCAATGTCCTGAATTTCCGCCTGGGTGGACCCATCGCGGAAAGCAGCACGGGCATCCGCACGGCAGCTTTGCAGATTGGCACCACCAATATCAACTACACGATTCCGAACGGGGATCCCAATCCCAACCGCAACATGGAGTTCCGCGGCGGTACGGTGAATCTCATTGGGGGCAGCACCAATGTGATGGAAGTGCTCAACCAGGTCGCGATGACCAGCGGAGCGGGCGTTCTAAACATGACCGCGAGCAGCGCGGAGACGGTCTTCATCACCCACAATCTCGCTGGCGTGAACAACGGCATCCTGTATCTCAATGCTGTGGGTAGCGGTGCAATCTTGGGGGGCACGAAGGGCGCGGGACACGTGAACTTCGCGGCCACCACGCCGAACCTCCTGGGCGGTGGCGGTTTGGCCGGCACCAAGAACATGAGCATCCGTCCGGATATCATCGGCACGGACAGTACGGGGACAGGCTTTGTGACCCACGATTTGGATGGCCTTCGACTGCTGACCGCAGCTGAATACAAAACGCCAGATACCAGGTATCTGGGCAACGCCAATCCTTTGCGAGTGTCAACTGTGCCTGGGGCAGCGCCTGGTGACAACGTCGGCACTGCCGACAACGTCCGGACCAACCTGACCCACTCCATGGACAACAGCACCTCGGTGAACAGCCTCACCCTGCAGTCAGGCGGTGGCGTGGACTCCACTGGCGGTGGTATGCTCCTTGGCACTGCACAGGGGCAGTCCGCGGCGGGCAGAATGTTCAATGGCAGTGGAACTCTCAATACACTCACCATCTCCAGCGGCGGTCTCCTGGCTTTTGCCGGAAACACCGGCATTCAAGGCGGGGTCATCACTTCAGCTTCCGACAGAAGGTTGTACATCACGACACTCGGTGACCTGACCATCGATTCCTACATCATTGGTGTCGGTGGAACCGCGGCGAACCAAGGCATCGTGAAGAGCGGCGCTGGAACGCTGACTCTTGGGAAGAAGACCCTTGGTATCGGGGTCCTGTCCCTGCAAGAAGGCACGCTGGTCCTGAACGCTGGAGATAACACCATCATGGTGGCTCCTACCGGCGGCACTGCCACGCAGCTCGACTTCAATCTCAACGGCGGCACCCTTGACCTCAATGGCAATGACCAGGCCTTTGGTAGAATCACCACCACCAGTGGGGACACGGCGCCGAATGGTGCGGGAGATATTACCAATACCGGTGCCCTCGCATCGTTGTACACGAACACCCAGGCGGGAAATGTTACCTACTCGGGTAATATCTCCGGAGCTACCAATGTCGTGAAGACTGGTGCCAACACTTGGACACTGACGGGGACGCACAGCTATACCGGAGCGACCATCGTCCGCGGTGGCACGCTGCAATTGCGTGATGACGGTGTCCTGGCAAACACCTCAAACATTGAGCTTAACTACGGCACCTTGTTGGTGGACAACACCGGATGGTATGGACAGAACCGGCTTCGGTCCGGTGTCAATATGACCCTTCGTGGAGGCACCTTCCAGTTCACGCCGCGGCAAACTCAAGTGACGTCCACGAACATGGAAAACGTGGGCACCATCGATTTCGCCGACGGCATGTCCCGCTTCCTCTTCAATGTTACTCAGGGCTCATCGGTCACGCTCAACGCGACCTCGCTCGCTCGCAGCAATGGTGATGCCACTTGGTTTGTGAATCCGGGGATCGGCGTGTTGGGTCGTGGAAGCAGTGACAACAATGATCAGAGCCCCCAGCTGATCCTTCAAAACGCTCCGACCCTGACCAACGGTCTTATTGGCGGCTGGGCCATCCACAACGGAGATAACTGGCTGGTCTACCAAGCCGGAGTGCACTCCAGCGGTGGCACCGGTGTGGGTGCCATGTCAGACACAGGGGCCGGGTTTATCACCTATGACGAAGACACGGGGACGGTGGCGAATTTCAGCGCGGCTGACTCCATTGCGACTCGTAACATGCGTCTCCAGAACAACACCTACCAGGTGGCTGACATCGGAGGCACGGGCACGGCGGGGAATTTCCTGTTGAACTCCCTTAACTTCCTCACGAATACCAATGGTCAGACCTTGGAGTTCGTGGACAGTCTGGACACCCTGTACCTGACTGCGGGCGCATTCCTCCGGTCAGGCAACGTCACCGCCAATATTGGTAACGCTGTCAACAACGGACGGATCTCCGCGGGCGTGGTGGGTGCCACCGGCGTGCAGCACCTGTACATGTACAACAACCAGAACGTCCTCACCATCAACTCGCGAATCGTAGACAACAGCGCGAGCGCTCCGGTGCGACTGGTTCTGTGGAGTGCCAACAGCGGCCGAATTGACCTCGCCAGTGTGAACCTTCACACCGGGGGTACCGTGGTGAACGGCCTTACCAACACGACCACGGTCCAGTTGAACATTGCCAATGCAGTTCCCGCAGGTGGACTCACGATCAATGACACGAACGTGATCACCAATACCTCTGCGAATGTGGTCAATGGGGTGAACGCCAGCAACGTCGTCACCATCAATGGGGGTGGTATCTTGAACCTGACTACCAATGCAGTGGCAACCAACACTCTTGCTGGATTGGTGTTCAACAACTCGGGTGGCACAACCACACCCCAGGTAATCATCGGCTTGAACACTAGCACGCTCATCCTGTCTGGAACGAACGCGATCACGGCTACCAACGAGAACTACCAGACACTGCCGACCATCGCGGTGACCACCGCCGGCAACTTGCAGTTCAGCGCAGCTGCACCGGTGATCACGGTGAACAATCCCTCGGGGATTGCCACCCATGGCCTGCAGATCAACGCCGTCATCCAGACCAACGCCGGCTGGACGCAAGCGCTCACCAAGGATGGCAACGGCATGCTGTCCCTGACGGTGGCCAATACCTTCGCCCAAGGCATTGTGCTGAAGGATGGCGGCATTGTCCTCGGCAATGCTGGCTCTCTCGGCACCGGCAAGCTCACGATTGGCGACGGCGCGGCGGGTGGTACCCACACCTTGATGACCAACGGTGTGGCCGCTCTGACCATCACCAACCAGATCGACATCAACGAAGACCTGATTATTGGCGGTACCAACGCGAATTCGGGAACGAATCATAACCTCACCGCGTCCGGCGCTGTGGCGCTTGGCGGCGGAGATCGCGTCATTACGGTGGAGAGCCCCACGGTCACCTTCACCATCGGTGGTGTGGTGAGCAGCACGGGTGGCGGCTTGATCAAGGACGGCGATGGCATCCTCCAACTCAACGGGGCCAATACCTACACCGGAAACACCCGTGTGAAGCGTGGTCTGCTCAAGCAGGGCTCGGGCACCGCACTGGCGGGTTCCCATCTGATCGTGGAGTCTGCCGGTACCGTTGACATGAATGGCAACGCAATGACGGTCAAATCCTTGAG
Organism: Roseimicrobium gellanilyticum; assembly: GCF_003315205.1. Classification (NCBI taxonomy): domain Bacteria; kingdom Pseudomonadati; phylum Verrucomicrobiota; class Verrucomicrobiia; order Verrucomicrobiales; family Verrucomicrobiaceae; genus Roseimicrobium; species Roseimicrobium gellanilyticum. The sequence goes on from NZ_QNRR01000001.1 coordinate 606,093, forward strand.
TGGGGAGGATTCCCTGCACGGCGGCGTGATCACCAACAGTGCGAATAACACCCAAACGCTGACGGTAGGGGACGTCCTTGCCTCCGTGGACACGACGTTTGCTGGTATCATCACCGATGCCCGCGCGATTACGGCCACGACAAACAGCCGTCTCAACCTGGTCAAGAACGGGAATTCCCGTCAGAAGCTGACCGGCCTGAATACCTACGGTGGCACCACCACGGTGAACTCTTCGACCACTACACTCGGAGGCGGTGGTCATCTGCAGGTGGGTGAGAACGGCATTGGTCAAACTGGCACGGGTGTTACGAGGGTGACGGCTGGTGCCACGCTGTCCGGTTCTGGTCTCATCAATGGAACTCCGAACTCGACCGCGCATGTGGTTGAGAGCGGTGGCAGAATCAGCCCTGGGGACAACTACGGCGCGTCCAACGGGATACTGACCTTCAATGGCAACCTGACCCTCAACGCAGGTTCTCAGTCCGTGTTCCAGCTCACCTCCAGGACGACTTCAACCACCATTGGCGGGGGCTTTGTGAATGTAGCTACCTCTATGAGCGGTGAGCTGGCTACCTGGAACAGCGCTGCGGTGCCGGCAGGTGCGCATGACGCCCTCCAGATCAACGGGTCCCTGACCGTGACTGGCGGAAATCCGACCCCCTTGTTCCTGGTGGAGGACAACGGCTACCTGCTGAATGCCAGCATGGGTGACGTGTTTGACCTGCTGGATTGGACGGGTGCGGCTTTGGCTTCCTTTAACGCGGGAACCAATTTCCGTAGCGGTGGCAGTGGAGGCGGCGACCTTTTCCTTCCCACTCTTGTCTCTTCGAACCAAGTCTGGGACGTCAGCGCCTTCGCCAGCCATGGCTTCTTGGTGGTCGTGCCAGAACCGAGCAGGGCCATCCTGCTATTGGGCGGGTTGCTCCTGCTGCTCTCCGTTCGTCGTCGCCGCAACTGGTAGGTTGAACGTTCAAGTCCACCCCCAACAACTGAGTTGGGGTTCGGTCTCAAAGAGTTAGGATCATTCTTATCTCTACCTAAGCGATTTCGCCGAATCTGAATTCGACATTGGGCGCGCTGTGACCCATCATGCTCGCCCCCAAGCTGAAGGACAGCTTTATGAATTGGTAATTGACATGATGAAGTAATTACTTTGTAATTTAATTACTCTCGAAAATCCCATTTCGGCATCCCTAATTAATTCATTCCGCTATGAACACATCGCAACCTCAACTGAAGTCGCGGAACAGCAAAGGGCTGGCGTTGGTCATCGTCGTCTCGATGCTCGCCCTGCTCACGGTACTGACCATCGCGATTTTTTCGCTCGCCGAGAATGAGCGGGCCGCATCTGACCAGCACGGTCAGCAGGAGATGGCCAGGGGAATTGCAGACACAGGCATCAATCTGGTGATGTCCCAAATCTGGCAGGCAACCAAACAAGATGCGACCACTCCTGGTCGTGAAATTTGGGCTTCCCAACCCGGTGCCATCCGCAAGTATCGCGCAGATGGTGCCTTTCACTCTGGTTTCAAGCTCTATTCCAGTTCATCAATGGTGGTCGCTGGCAATGAAGAGCAGATGATCAACGACGTTGCTCCCGGGGACTGGAATTTGATGCCTGCTCGCTATGTGGATCTCAACGACCCAGTGGTTCGTCCCCCCGTTGCCGGCACTTCTGAGCCAATGGTGTACTTCCCCATCATCGACCCGAGGGCGTATGTACGCGATCGCGATCTTCCCTCCACTGCTCCCGACAATCCCGAAAACCCCAATGTGGAAGGGTTTTGGTACACATCCACCTCGAGGACGAATTCGGAAATTTTCGGCGTGAAGATGGCTCAGACGCCGGATGATATCAGCGCCCGGTTGGCCATGCCTGTGGAGTGGGTCTATTTGCTCAAGGATGGCACTGTGGGGGCGTTGGATCAAACGAACGCGTTTGTGAAGCCTGATGGCAGTCTCCTGACGGCAGGTGAGGCCGCCACGAACCCCATCGTCGGTCGAATCGCGTTTTGGGCAGACGATGAGAGCACCAAGCTGAACGTCAACGTGGCCAGCGAACCATCCTACTGGACCACTCCTTCATTCTACCATGACCGTGATATGTGGTGGGCACATTATCAGCCGACCACCTATGAGTATCAAAGATACCCGGGACATCCGGCCACGATTGCATTGAGCACCGTGTTCTTCCCCAATCGGGAGATGGATCTTTACGGCAAGGACGTCGGCAGTCAGTCCTATCAGGAGATCCTCGAGCGGAAAGAATCCATCTACCTGATGGCTCCGAAGGTAAACACCGGTGGTTCCAAAGCCGGAACGATTCCCTACTGGAAATTCGTCGATAACTACGCTGGTTATCAGGACGCCATGTACAAGAAGTGGGTGGACCTGACGGACTCCATCAAGGAGCGCCTCTATGCTTCTGTTGATGAATTGTACTTCGCGCAGAAGATGGGCACGGGGAATCTCCGCGACGTCAACAGCTTCGTGGACAGTTCGGGCAAGCCGACGAAGAACTGGATGTTCACCAAGCCGACGGAAAAGTACAGCGCTGACAAGATCAACCTCGAGAGAGCGAGGTTCTTCCTGACTGCGCAAAGCCGGATGCCTGAAGTGAACATCTTCGGCACGCCGCGTGTTGCCATCTGGCCCATCGCGGATGAGGGCGGCATTGAATATGAACCTGGCAAGAAGACCGGTGGGGCCAAGGGCTCTGACTACAGGACCGGTTATGACCAATTGATCGCTTTCTGCGCGTCCATGGGCAAGCCGACAACCAGCGGTCAAGGCGAAAAGAGCTACTTCTTCCGCCGCAAATGTGCGTACAGCCCAACCGTTGATGTGAATCTGTATCGCAACCAGCGACTGATGGCCTATCTGCGCAATCTCCTGCAGCAGCAGCTGCCAGGCGGGCTCTCATTTGCCCAGAAGTATCCCAACGACTATGAACAGATCCTCGTTGAGATCTTTGACTACATTCGGATGACGAATCTTTACGATGGATTCCTCGCCCCAACCAAGGAAGAGCTTCAGAAGGCCAATACCGTTTACGACTTTAACAACGGCAACAGGTATCCAACTGGGACCAACGAAATCGACAACCACGGCAGCCTCTATCGCAACCGGCCGACAACTTTCAAGACTTACACGTATGATAGAGGAAGCTCCAGCCAGAGCCGTGGGGGCTCCCTCGATCCCAAGACTGAACGCATGGTGGAAAACACCTTCCCTGGCCACGGGATGGTCGTGCCTTCAGAATACAACGGGAAAAAGGGATTCGGCCGCTTTGTGACCCTTACCGAGGTAGGCTTCCAGTTCATCTGCACCGCCGATGGGCAAACGGACAAGGGTAGCTGGACCAACCTTGAACCTGTGCCAGGCGAAACGCTTCCCAACGGCGAGCAGAAATACAGGAAAGGCACCGTCAATATTGTCCGCAGTGGTGGACGCACGGCGTTGTGGACGAAGCGTGATACCCAAGACCGAATTGGCCCTGGTGATCAGCTGCCCAACGATGATCAGGACAAGCTCCTGTTCCCGTTTACCGGAGAGACGGGGCAAAGGCAGTTCTGGTACTCGAACTATCCTCCGGTGCCCATTCCTGCGGTCATGCAGGCCTACTACAAAGTGGATTCTACGAAAGGCACCAAGGATCCCAACAGTCCCTACAATCATCCCGGGTGCAAACCGGAGTACTGGAATGCTACGTTGGACCGTGGACTTCCGCCCCTGACAGCGACTGAGAGAAGGGTGCAGGGGATCTTTTTGATGGAGTTCGCTATGATCGCGGCTGGCTACGCGGAGCTGAACCCCGAATTTACTGTGGTCATCGAAGGTTTGAAGAACACGAAGCTCAACGGCAAGGACCTGTACGACACTTCATCCGTATTTCCCATTACCTGGAAGTCCGACAACGATGTCTACCATCGGACTGACTGCCGCCCTGTGGGCGGATGCATCAGCGCCGCTGCGATGTCAGTGGGCCGTAGAGCGGCGGTCCACGGGGAAGCGCTCATCCCTGCGGACCCGGGGTATGACATCAACGCTTCTAGTAGCGGTGATCCCCATCGCGGAACCAAAAACATGGACCTCGTCACCAAATATGTGACGATCAATATTGGTGCTGGTGAGACGATGCGCTTTACCGGGGCACCCCTTACGATCAAGCTCTACAGCAGCCACAAGACGACGCAGGACAATCTGGTGCAGACCTATAACATCAATCTGCCCAGCCAGGACCTTCCGGCGCCGCAGATTGTGACGATGTCCGCAGACCGTTCCTGGCAACAGAGTGGCAATACGGTCACCATCAACGATGCTGTGGATGCTCCCCACTGGTGGGCATTCAACTACGCTGGCGCCATCAACCGGTATGTTGGTGGCTGGACTCCTCGCGGATACAATGTCGCGCCGGGTTCCAATGGCTTTGTTGTGTCCACCAGAGGGCGCTTTTTCAATCAGGGCGGCAACGATCGTTCCTCGGCGCATGGTATTCCGCGTGGCGCTTCTCTGATGTGGGCCTTCGAGCCTGTCAGTGGCGGTGCCTTCACGCAGAACCTTCTGAATCCGTCTGATCCCGCGGACGACGTGACTACCGACAACTTCAGTGACACAAAATGGTCCGATACGGAGCCCTTGACTTCCAAGCGTGGTTCTCGCGGTCAGGATACGGTTTTCACCATGGTGCCCAAGCATGGGGACACGAGACTTCTTGCCGCCATGCCGGTGGTCCCCGCCACCGAGTGGATGGACCATCCGCGTATCGGTGACTTGGGCAAGGTGGTGAAGGCATCCGGTCATACCGTGGCGTTCAAGCAATATGTGGCGCACAGCATGAGCCGTTACTATTCAAGCTCTGACGCAGGGTTTGATCGCGGTTCTGCCTCCTTGCGTCTGGTGCCGAACGCAAACTACAACGCTCGTGCCTACCCTGAGATTGCGGCTCACAAAACTGCGGTGGAGGCGGCTGGCAAGTATGGGGACTTTGACACTGGTGGCTTTGCCTCGGGATGTCGTGACGGAGCTCTCATCAATAAGCCTGATGAAGGGGACACCAGCATCACCTTCCGCCGGTATGGCCCCAACGATACCCAGACCATTCGTATGGTGAATGCCTACCTGGCCACCATTGACTACAGCTGGTTGTACACCAATGCGGGTGAGTCGTTCATGACGCCCAATCGCATCATGCCCTCTCCGGGCATGTTTGGTTCGCTTTCCACTGGCGTCTATGACGGGGTACCGTGGAAGACCTTGCTCTTCAGGCCGCAAACCCGTGGTTCATTGGCGACTCAATACCTCAATGATCACCCGGGTGCCGCCAAGTGGCAGGGTGGAAAGGATCCGGCGGACCATTACATCATGGATCTTTTCTGGATGCCGATCGTGGAGCCCTACGCTGTGAGCGAGCCCTTCTCCACAGCTGGCAAGGTCAACATCAACTACCAGATTGTGCCGTTCAGCCACATCCGCCGTGCGACTGGCATTCACGCTGTGCTGAAAGGGGAAATGCTGAAGGCCGTCCCGGTTGCGGATGCGGGAAGTTATAATGTGATGCCGGGCAGCCCGCCTGATCGCAAGCGAGATGAATACACCTACCGGCAGCCTTGGACGGATCTCACCAAGAACCAGGCATCCAACACGACCATCAAGCGGTGGCACCGGCAGATTGATGTGGAAACGCGTCAAACCTCCACCAATCCTGTGGTGCTGGGTACGATATCTCAATTCGAGAGCCGCTTTAACTTCAGCCCGCGTTCGGGCGACAAGGATGACGCGACTCCGCCGCCGGCTCTCTGTGGTCTTTTCAGGTCTGCCAGCCAGATTTGCGAAATACATCTGCTGCCCAAAGTGATTACGGGGGGGGATGGCGCCGACTCCATCGGTAGTGACAAGTCGTACACTGTGGCAAAAATGAGCAGTGTCTTCTGGGCTACTCGCCGACTCACGGGTGACAACATCCGCGAACGTCCCTATGCGAATATCTACGGAAAGATCACCACACAGAGCAATACCTACCGTGTGCACTTCAGAGCCCAAGCCTTGAAGAAGGCTCGTTCGACGAAGCAGAACGTTTTCGAGCCGGCTCAAGACGCCGTGCTGACAGACTACCGTGGCTCGGCGCTCGTTGAGCGGCGCATTGACCCGTCGGACACCCGGATTCCTGACTACGGAGCCGCTGCGAACCCGATCAACCTGCCCCCCCTGGATGACTTCTACCGGTTCCGTGTGCTTGAGATGAAGCGCTTCATGCCGTGATGCGACGCCTTCCCGGTACTGCACCCGTCTTTGCACTCAAACCCATGAAAAACTTCCCTTCGATCCGGCGTCCCCAAGGATTCTCACTGCCTGAAGTGGCCATCGCCACGGCGATTGCCGCTTTGGGTATCATCACCCTGCTCGGCTTGTTGCCGACAGGGCTTGAAAACGTTCGCCAGGCTGGCAACACCGTGGCGATTGCCAGGATTTATCAGCAGATGGTGAATGAAATCCAATCCGCCGACTGGGGTGAACAGTCGGGTGGCATATGGCAGAACCTGAGGAAGTATGAGAATGCCAGGCGCTACTTTGATTCGGAGGGCACAACCCTGAATCGTTCTGGGAACCATACGCTGGGCGATGAAGAGTATCTGGCTCTTTCCTACGTAGCCAAATATGAATTTGTGCCGCTCAACACGGCCCTTGTTCCGGGGGCGGGCATCGTGCCGGGGGGGATGAATGAACGGGCGGACGCCCGGAGGATCATCATTCACGTCGCGGTCACTCCCACACCGGGTTACGACTTTGATGACGTACGGTCCAAGCACGAAAAACGCGCGTTCACCATTACGCGCCAATATTGAACCAGCTTTTCAAAGGACGACAATGCATATATCACTTGCTTGTAGGGGAAGGGATGGCGGTTCGAAGCCGAGTCGCCATGGTGGGGCTGCATTTACCCTGGTGGAGCTTCTCGTGTCGATGACGGTTCTTACCGTGCTCCTTTTGCTGGTAACCAGCGTAGTGGGCAGTGTGCAGGGCGCATGGCATCAGGCGCACTCCAAAGTCTCGGAGTTCCGCGAAGCGAGACGCGCTTTTGATCGGATGGTCAATGCCATCAGTCAGGCAAGTCTCAATAATTATCTGGTCTACCGATACCCGAACAATGATGACCCATTGACTCCTCCCTCCAAGACTCAAACTGCGCAACCATCGGGCTATGCACGTTATTCGGAGTTGCAGTTCATTTGTGGCCGTTCTTCTTCCGCAACGGACCCGCCGATGACGGGCCTCCCCCCGGACATCTCGCCGGGGCATGCGATCTTCTTTCAGGCGCCGATGGGTACTACTTCGGAGTACCGGCTGCCAACCTCGCTGAACGGCTGCGGATTCTTCGTGCAGTTTGGGTCTGACAGGGACTATCGGCCTGACTTCCTGAACAACATCGGCCAGGCAGAAGTGTACCGCTACAGGCTGTACGAATACCGAGCCCCTACGGAGAACAATCGGGCTTATGATCCCGACAGCAATGCCAGCGGAAGGCGTTGGTATGAAGACTTTGCCCAGTGGAGCAAACCTATCGCCAACAATGTGGTTCTGCTGGTGCTGTCTCCCCGGCGCTCTCAAGCGGACAAGGATGGTCTCTCCCCGGTAACTGACATCGCGCCTTTCTATACCTACAACACGAGGCCGAAAGACCCCATGTCCACCACTGTGCAGGACCCCAGTGAATATCAGTTGCCTCCCATGGTAGCGGTTACCTTTGTGGTTGTAGACGAGGCATCAGCCACGAACATGTCCATCGACAACGGGACCTCACCACCTTTGAGGGATGTTCTTAACACAGGCCTGTTCCAGCGGGCGGAAACCTACCACACCGATTTGGATCTCGTGGTGAAGGGGCTGGTGGACAAGAAAATCAACTTCCGGGTCTTCACCGCTACCGTTCCCATTCGCGCATCGAAATGGGGGCAAGGTACCTAGCCACCTTCAAATCCACCATGAAAGCAGCTTCGTCTCAGAACGCCCCGAGCTCCGGCAGTCGCGCCGGGGCTTTCACGCTTATCGAGCTTTTGATCGTCATTACGGTCATTGCAATCCTCATTGCGGTGGCGGCACCCACCATTTTGGGCAGTGTTGGCGCCAGCCGGCTCACCTCCGGCGGTGAGACCTTGGTTGGCCTTTTTTCCGAGGCCCAAAGTCGGGCAAACAGCAACAATCGACCAGTGGAGGTGCGTCTCTATCGGGTGCCCAGCGAAGAAGATGCCCTCAACGGAGCCTCCGCGGAAGGATTTTACCGTGGGGTAGTTTTCACGGAATACTATCAGACTGGAGAGTTGGACCCCCGTGCGGCTACTCAAAAGGCCTATACGCAGCTCATGAGGCCTCTTGCCGTTGTCCGCAAGGCCATGCACCTTCTGCCTGGCGGAACAGCCATCTCCGAAGATGTGCAAATGTCGACACTGATCGGGAATCGTCCTGATTCCTTGGATGGAGACGGGCAGACTGTGGATGCGGTGCTACGTGTGGGTGATAAGTACATTCCCTTCACTCCGCCTGCCTCGAAATACAGGTCGTTTGTGTTTTATCCTGAAGGGACAGACCTCGATGAGGCCGCAAAATGGTATCTGACAGTCACCTCGACAGAGAATGCCGAGAAAGCCCCGACGGAGGTTAGAAACTTCTATACTATCCAGGTGGATGCGCTGACCGGCCGATTGAGCAGCTATCGGCCCTCTATTCAGTGATAAAGGGTTGATTCGATCGTTGGAACACGATTGAATTATCTAGAACTAAGATTGTCGAAATTCGCCGTAAGACCAGGTCCCCCCATGCACGCAAGATCCAACACCTGCTCCCCCACAGGATTGTTGAACGGACGTCGCCATGCGTTTTCCGCTTCAATTCCTCTCCTCCTAAAGATTGCTTCATTGGCTGGAGTTCTGTTCGCTGCGGGAACGGCAGGTCATGCGCAGTCCTTCACCACCTCGTGGACCCCGACCACTTCCGGACTCTGGAGCACGGGCACCAACTGGAACAACGGGGTGCCGAATTCCCCGAATGCGCAGGTCACGATCCTGTCCAACATCACAGCGACGACCAACATCACGCTGGACATTGCGGCCACTCTCGACCGGTTGACGATTGGGGATTCGAGCAACTCGTTTGTGATCTTGCCGAGCGCGCCCGGATCGACCCTTACATTTGCGAACAACGAGGCGCCCGGCGATGGCGTTGATACCAGAATCAACAAGACCGTTGGTGGGACTGACATCATTGCGGCAGGCATCTTGAACACCGAGCGGCTGGTGCTGAATGTCACCACTGGAACCCTGGCGCTCTCTGGACCAGTCACCATCTCCACGGAAGTCCTGGAAAAGATTGGTGGGGGCACCGTGGACATTCGCGGCCAGCTCAACCTGCATAACCACAATGTTATCACTGCGACGGGGAACAAAGGCCTGCTCGTCACGGCAGGAACCCTGAATCTCTCGTCCCCGTCGAACGCCATTGCCAATACCGTCAAGGTCACCGGTGGCACGCTGAACTTCAGCGGCCGCGCTGCTTCTCAAGTGGTTTCCGCCACGGTTTCTTCCGGTAACAGCCTTACCTTGACGAACGTTGCCGGGTTGAGCACGGGGATGGCCATTTCAGGAGCGAACATCCCGGTGGGCACGTATATCACCGGGATCAGCGGGACCACCATCACGCTCAGCAATCCCGTCTCCGGGAATGTCACTGCAAATGATCGCCTGGTGTTTGGCGGTCCCTCGGTGGGTGCCGCCCTCGCCACGGGCTCCGGTAATTCGATCACCTTGAATTCGACAGCCGGTATCTCGATCGGCATGAACGTCCATGGTGCCAACATTCCCGCCGGCACGACCGTGATAGGAGTTTCCGGTAATACGGTGACTTTGAGCAATCCGGTATCGGGTGGGGGAGTGGGTGCAAACCAGGTGCTGAACTTTGGTGCTCGCCTCGGGGATCCTGTGGCAAACGCCACCGCTCACGCCACGGTGGCGACAGCTGCTGGGGGGAACACAGTGACTCTTAGTGACGTTTCCCAACTGACTGTCGATATGCTGGTTACTGGCCCCGGAATTCCGGCCAACACGACCATCACCGCCATTAACACGCTGACGAAGACTATTACCCTTAGCGCGCCCCTTCCTGCAGGAACGTCACTTGCCGAGCTTTCTCAACTCTACTTCGGCACAGGCCAGACCACATTCGCTTCGGGTCTTGGCGAATTGGTTGTCACCGGTGGCGCAGTCAACATCGGCACCGCAGGGAATGCGGTGAACTTCATGATCGACGCAGATCAGATTGAGATCACCGGTGGTACCTTGACCCTCCAGGCGGGCAACGGTGGGGGTGTCACCACGGTGCTAGGGGGAGCCACCAATCTTCTTACCCTGAATGGCGGTACGCTGAATGTCCTCTCCAGCGGCACTGCTTCGGGCACGGTGAACTTTGCCAGTGCTATCGATTTGGTGCTGAACAACAACGCGATATTCAACTTCTCTGACAACGTGGGGACCATTCAGACTTTCGCGTTCGGGTCAGTGAACTCCACCAGCAACAACACCTCCCTTGTCAGCAGCGTGGGGAATGCGGTTTTGCAGATCGGAGGCGACGGCGTTAATGATGTCTTCAACGGAACGGTCAACATGGGCGGCTCCGGAGGTAATTCACGGATTGTCAAAGTTGGCACCGAGACCCTGACCTTGGGGGGGACGCTGGATAACAGCACTGCGCGAGTGGAAGTGCGGGAAGGAACCTTGATCCTGGCCAAAGCCAGTTCACCTACCGTGCATGCGATTGGCAGTGGCGGCACACTCATCGTCGGCGTCGCCGGTGGAGGTGTGGAAACTGCGCAGATTGGGGATCTCAGCAGCTATGTGGGCTTGGGGAATACCCACATGACGAACTATACAAATCAGATCCATCGTGGAGCCACCTTGACTGTGAATTCCACGGGGGTTTTTGATTTGAATGGTTTTAGTGAGGCCCTCAACGTCATCGCGGGAGCCGGGGTCATCACCAATAACAAGTTGGGGACGACTTCGACCATCCTGATTGGACAGAATAACACGGAATTCACCTGGTCGGGTATTATCCAGGATGGTAACGGGCAGATGGCGGTGTGGAAAGCCAGTTCCACCAACACGTATTTCGAAAACAATCAGACTTACACCGGGGAAACCTTGGTGGGGCGCTCGAGCTTGGTGCTTCGAGGAGCGAATGGCAGGGTCAGTGGCACCAGCACCATTCGCGTGTCCACCAACGGGCAACTTGCTCTCTTGAACAACACGGCCACGGATGGTTCTGGGAACAACAACGATCGTGTCAATGACTCCGCGAGGATCTACTTGGACAAGGGAGGATTGCTGTTGATTCGTCGTGCAGCCAATAACGGCACGACCGTGCATACCATCGAAAAGATGGGGGTGTTGCAAATCGGCGCAGGATTCAGCCAGGTGCGGACGGACCACACCGATGGCACAGGTGGCAATAACAACGTGAACCTGTCGAGCGCCATTGAGTATGTGTTCGCTGACTATGAACGCGACCAGGGTGGGATCGTCGGATTTACAGAAATCGCAAGTGATGGCACGAATGGCCCCGCCGTTGGCTTCAGCCTGACCAACGGAGCTACGGCGCTTTCAAGGGTGAAGTTTGAGAGCGGAGTTTCCCCCGGTTCGATGGCTCTACTGGCAGGCAACTCCAACACGGCGGATGCTGGAGATGCTGACTTTAAAGTTCTCATCGGCGCTTACGGTGGCACGCACAACCAAGCTTATGATCGCTTGGTGACGGTGGGCGCAGATGGCTACATTCGCCTACTCAATGCATCATTGGCTGCTGATTTCCGGACCCAGATCACCAGCGCGACCACGACCACGTCTTCCAATCTTGCTGCGTCTGCTACAGCGCTCGTGGCTGCTACGCGCGATAACAATGCACGCGGCGCTGCCGATTTCAGCCTGCTGATTGGTCCCTCAAGCAATGTCTTGCTTGGCGAGCATTCCTTCAACGCATGGGTGCAAACCGCGGCTGCGGTGACAACGATCTCGGAACAGAATACGCTTCATCTGGGCACTCGTGCAGCAGACGCCAATTATGCCGGTGTGGATGGCTCCGGCATGTTCCTGGTATCCCTGCCATCAGGTAGCTTTACCATGAATGGCGGTACGTTGAGCTTTGGCACGAGAGAAGCCATCATCCGTACCAACAATACCTCAATTTTCCGTTCCGAAATCACTGGTAGCGCCGGCCTTACCAAGAGTGGTGGCGCGCTGATGGAACTGCAGGGATTCAACAAATACACGGGGGTGACGACTGTCACCCAAGGTGAATTGCGGATCTACACCAGTGGAGCCCTTGGCGCCAGCGGCTCCGGAAATGGCACCAAAGCCGTGAACGGCAATCTTGGGATGAACAGTGGTGTAGTCACCGCCAACGATGAAACACTGGAGTTGCTCATCGGCGGAAACCTGCTGGTCATCGACCAGAACAACACCTGGAACGGCGACGTCTTCATCAACAACAACTTTGAGACAGGTCAGAACAACAACGGGACCATCCAGGTCAATGACAATGGCTCGCTCATCATCAATGGACGTGTGACCGGCATGAGCGCTGCCTTGGGCGGCATCAACGGAGACCCGGCCTACACCGGGAACGGGGAGAGCCGCGGGCTGATTTTCACCAATGGCGGTGCGAACCTCAGCTCGGTGCGTAACGGCATCATCAAAATCAATGGCACGATTACGGACGAAGATTTCGCCGGTGGTGCCGCAGCCCATCAGCGCCTGAATCTCTTTGTGCGCGGTTACACCGGGCAAGGGTCCCTTACCAACAGCCGCTTCAATGTGTTCTTGAAGGATGCGAGCCAGACCAATGGCCAGCTGGACCTCCGTTCCGGCTACCTCCACCTGGATAAGGGTTATGCCTCGGCCGGGGGACCTGGTGGTGCCGGCGTCACGGTGACTGTGGTGCAGGACGCCTTCACCGGCGGTACCACGCTGGTGGTCGATACGACCGCTGGCTTGACGGTGGGAACCGTCATCACGGGACCAGGCATCGAGCCCGGGACCACAGTCGCTGCTATTGATGGCGCCACCAACACCATCACCCTGAGTGATCCCCTGACCGCGGATGTGACGGCCAATACGTCGATCTCTTCTGGAGCGGGTGGTACCTTCACCATTCTTCGTCAGCACGATGGCGGGAACGTGGATCGCGCAGGGACCATCAGCGCTCTGTTGCTGTCGGAGGCTGGCGCCATCTTCCGCTCCCCCACGATTCAGATTGGTGAAAACACCGGTGCTTATTCTTCGAACAACATCGCTCTTTTGGGCGGTGAGAACACGAGTGGCACTGTCACGTTCGGCGCCGGTACAAACACGGTGGACATGAACCCCATCACAGGGACGTCGGGTGGTTCCCTGACCATTCCGGGCGCGACTGGGAGCGGTGCCACCTCACTGACCCTTTCATCGGCAGCGAACTTGAGGGTTGGCGATGGCGTCTCTGGTACTGGCATCGCCCCTGGTACGACCATCACCGGGATCAACGGAAACGTCATTACCTTGAGCACGCCGACGAGTGGGAACATCGCCGCGAATGGGACCATTTCCTACGGCTATCTCAGCACCACGAACAACGCGGCTGGGTCTCCAGGCACGACCAAGGTGCTTTCACTGAGCAGCACAGGCGGCGGAGCGGCAGGCTCACAGGTGATTCAACTTTCCAATGCCAACTGGCTTGAAGCGGGGATGCAAGTCACCGGCCACCCAAATATCCCCAATGGTGCCACCATTCTCAGTGTCAATCCTGCAACGGATGAAATTACCATCAGCGTTGACATCACCGGGAGCGGGGTGCCGTCCGGCACCACACTGAGTATTGCCACGGCCAGTGGCAACAGAATTGTCTTCCTGAATAGCGTGGCAGGCTTGGAACCGGGCATGGGAATCTCTGGTACAGGGATTCCGACAGATACCAAAATTGTGTCCGTGAATGCTGCCACGGGAGCGGTGCTGTTGAGCAAAGCTACGACTGCGGCGCCACCCGCCGTCGGCAGCAATTACAGCGTCTACGCACTGAGCAACACCATCACATTGTCCACGGTGCAAGGACTTCAGATCGGCATGGGCATCTCAGGAAATGGCATCCGGATAGGTACTGTCATCACTGCCATTGATCCTGTGACCAAGACGGTGGTTCTGAGTGCGGCTACCAACGGGCCCATCAACGAAACAACGATCCAGACGGTGCCCATCCCGGCGGTGGCTTACAATGTGTCTGCGACTGCTGCGTCCGGCTCCAACACACTCGTACTTTCCTCGGTGGCTGGCTTGTCCATTGGTGCCACGGTGAGCGGTACGGGCGTCCCGAACGGCACGGTCATCACCGCCATCAATCCCGCGACCAACACCGTCACTCTCAGCCAGCCGATCAGTGCGCAAATTGCCGCTGCGGCGTCTGTGAACATCCGCAAGGTTTCCAACTTCTCCGAAACCCGTCTCTATCAGGCTGCGGGAGGTAAGTCAGACTTCCAGATGCGCTTCACGGACGATGGCGGATTTAGCCTGCAAAATGAAGTTGGAGCGTTGACCAAAGTAGGGCGCGGTGTCGTAACACTGAGCGGCAGCACCGCTGGAGCGAGCGATCTGGATGGCGGGATCAACGTTCACGGAGGAACGCTGGAACTTCTGTACGGCCAGGCAAACACGAACAACTCCCGTGTGAACGGTGGAACTGCGGCCAACCCCTACCAGTTGACCCTGGCAGGTGGGGAACTCAAGATGTCGGCGCTAGGCAACTCTTCCGTCGCACAAACGGTGAATGAGTCTTTCCGCGGTGTGTTCACACTTCGAGCGGGCAACTCCTCCATCAAGGCTGGGGCTAACAGTGAGTTTGCCACCATCGTTCTGAACTTGGGCCTGGACAATCCGTTCTCTGTCTTCATCTCGGAGCCTACGTCTGCTTCCTCAGCCATCCAGAATCCTGATTGGTACTGGAGGGCTCCTGATCGTTTTGCAGGCGCTACGATTGCCTTCGATGGAACGCCTCTCACGTCCACGACCATCCGTTATTTGTATTCTCAGAATGCGCTCAATGGCAACGGCTTCGCTGACAATGGGCTTCTGGGCTATTTCACCTCCATCCCGTATGCGACTTTCAAGGCTGGTTCTATTGGAAACCCCTCCTATGTGGATTTCGCATCCTTCATTCCCGAATCCACCAGCAATCCAAATCTCAACAATACCGTCATCGGTGATTCCAGCGGTCTACTCGGGAACGTGCTCTTCAAGGACTACGGTGGAGGCGGCACCTTTGCGTCGCAACTCGGAAGCTGGAGTTCGTATGTAAGTGCTGCGGGTGGCACTGAATACATGACCGATGCCCTTTTTGCGGGCTCGACCGGATTCACAGGAACGCTCAATGCCAACAGTGGGGGCAACTTCTATGGGGCGAAACTCATTCGATTTGCCGCCGCCGCTTCGAGTACCATCAACATTGCTGCGGGCACCCGACTCGTCCTTGGCACCACCGCTCCCGGGGAAGGTGTTTTTGGTACGGCAGGCCTTTCCGTGCAGGACGGCGGAGCCATCCTGATCTCCAATTCAGTTGGCGCTAATAACCAGGGGATTGAGGGTGGCGAGCTCACTTCCGCATTGCTGAGCACGTACTATACTCAGCCTCTCACAACCACGACCGCTTCGGCGGCTGGTGGTACTGTCGGAGGGAATACCTTGGGCGTGGCTTCCGTAAGTGCGCTGAAAGTAGGCATGACTGTATCCGGCGCTGGCATTGTGCCTGGCAGCTATATCACAGACATCAATCGGGTGACGAATACCGTGACGCTCAATACGGGCCTGAGCGCGGCCGTGAGCAACGGAGCGGTTCTTGAGTTCCGCGACCTCCCACAATACCACGTGGCAAACTATTTCAGCAACACCAATGGTAACGCAACCGCCGGAACCACGACGCTCACGCTCCAATCCGTGGCTGACCTGGTGGTGGGAATGAGGATCTCCACAGATGCTGGTAACCTCTTTGCTCCAGGAACCACCATCATAGCGATCAATAAAGCAACAAATCAGATCACGTTGAGTTCCGGCACCCTTGCGGATGTCAACGACTTCACAGGCCTGCAGTTCGATCTGTTCGCGGCCCAGGCCCCCTCCATCCGCCCTGCGAATACCACGATATCACTCAGCTATCCCGCACACGCTTCTACCTTCGATGCGCGGGACCTCATCATTCACAACTACAATGAGCAGGGTGTCTTCACGATCGGTTCACGTATCGTAGACTTCACAGGAGCCCTTGATGGAGGGCCCTCCCGTCTCAACCTCGTCATTGGTGGTCCCGGGGTTACGCATCTGACGAATGCCACCAACAACTACACGGGCTCGACCTTTGTCAGCGGTGGAGGAACAGATGCCGCTGGTAACCTTCTGGTGGGTACGCTGTGGATTGCGAACGAAAACCGTCTGGGAGCCACGCCAGGCTCGGTCAATCCGGCATCGATCTTCCTGAACGGTGGGCGTCTGCGTTTTGACTCCGATGTCAGTGGTTCGTCCCTCGGGTCTGCACTCACTCTGCATCAGAACCGGGGCATCACCTTGGGTGGCAACGGCGGCTACATTGACGTGTTCCATGCCGGCACGACCCTGACCTATGGTGGTGTCATTCGTTCAGAAGACAACATCCAGATGGGCAATCTGGGTTCCAACCAGTACTATGGCAACATTGGTTCGGGCGACCTGATCAAGGAAGGAAATGGCCGGCTGATCCTGACCAATGACAACAGTGTCGCGAATCTGATTGCTCCGATTTCCTCGGTTCCTTTCACTACCTGGAATGCGTACTTCGGCATCACGGATGTGAAGGCGGGTACGCTGCAGTTGAACATTGGCAAAGCCAACTCCGGTATCTTGGGCAGCAATGATTCTACCATCGACGGCACGATTGTGAGAGCAGGCGCTCGCCTTGATCTCCAAATCACGGGTGGCTCGGCTCACGGCACGAAGGAATGGATCACCCTGGCTGGAGGCGTGCTGGGTACCACGGCGCTCCATACGGACGGTGCACTGGATGGCGTGATCAGCGTGACCGCGAACAGTGAGATCAATGTGGCCGCAGGCAACCTGCGCCTCAATGGCAGCTCCGGATTCCTGCAGGGCACGGGAACGATCACGAAGACCGGTACTGGTTCACTGATGCTGTTTGAGAACAATTCTGACTTCAGCGGTGGGTGGGTCATCCAGGAGGGTTCCATCATAACCCGCAGCCAGGGACGTGTGACCGGCCAGGGTGGTTCCATTCTGATTGGCACCAGCGGAGCGGCAGCGGGCTTGGGTACCGCCGGTCTCTATCAACGCTCCCGCACCTCGGGAGGTGTGTTCACCACGGAGTATAAGATCACGCAAAACATCGTGGTTAGGGCGGAATCCAGTGGCTCGCAGGTCAAGGAAATCGGGGTGCGCAATGATTTGAACGAATTTTCAAATGTCACCGTCAACACCGTCTCCGGCAGCCCGGTCGTGACGGTATCAAGTGTGGCGAATCTGTTCACGGGGATGGTCACCCAGTCGGCCATCGCCGGCATGCCCGCTGGCGCCATTATTCTGGCCATTGATCCGGCGACCAACAGGGTGACCTTCAACACCAATGCCACCAGCACCGCGTCAGCAGCCGGCAACATCGGCTACAACAACAGTGGCATGAACAATGACCGGTACAGCTTCGCAGGAACGCTGA
Source organism: Roseimicrobium gellanilyticum (assembly GCF_003315205.1). Classification (NCBI taxonomy): domain Bacteria; kingdom Pseudomonadati; phylum Verrucomicrobiota; class Verrucomicrobiia; order Verrucomicrobiales; family Verrucomicrobiaceae; genus Roseimicrobium; species Roseimicrobium gellanilyticum. Next base: position 623,853 of record NZ_QNRR01000001.1, read on the forward strand.
CCCTCAATGACGATCTGCAGGTGGCCTACCGCGACAATGGCACCAATCCGGCACTCACTCCGACTGGTACCAATCCGGATGGGTCACAACGGACGGGCATCACCCGCATCATTGGGCTGGATGGAAATATCAGCGGCACCGGGAACCTCACCACGGTGGTGGATCTGGTCGGCGGCACGGCTACCGTGAACAGCATCTTTGAACTCAACGGCGAGAACTCCTCGTGGGTGGGTGATTTGACCATGGGTAACGCTGCAAGCCAGACCCGCATGCTGCACACCGTGCGTTTGGGAAGCAATACCGCCCTGAATGCTGCGAATGCGGTGACGCTGAGGAACAACAGCACCCTGCAGGTGGCTGGTCACACCGTTGAAATCGGCGACCTCTCCGTCAGTGTGACCGACGGCGGTGGAACTGTGGCGGTGGACAATGGTGCTGCGACCCGGGGTATCTTTATCGAGAATGCGTCCAACGACATCGCGACCCTCATCATCAATCAACTGGGTACCACCAATTGGGATGTCCATTTCCGTGATGGCACTACGCCCTCTATCTACAGTGCCTCCACTGCATTGGTGCACAGCAACAAACTGAACATCGTGAAGAGGGGTACTGGCGTGGGCATCATGACCCAAACCAACACCTATACCGGTACCACCACCATTGAGAATGGCACGCTGCGTTCCGGTTCGAGCAATGTGCTTCCCGATGCGAGCCCCATCATCATCAATGCGACGGGAGCAGGAGTTACTGCCACGCTCGATCTGAACAACAACAATGATTCGATTGCCTCGCTGACGATGGGCGGGACCACGACCACCAGCACGCCGACTGTGCAAACGGGTACCGGCACTCTGACCCTGCTGGGCAATGTCACCTATGACGCTGCCAACAATCCGCAAGGTGGTACCATCAGCGGCAACCTTGCGCTGGGTGGAGCTTCACGCACCTTCACGGTGGGTGACAGCACCACGGCCACGAACGATCTGACCGTGTCTGCCGTAGTGTCATCGGCTGGTACCGGTAGCATCGTCAAGACAGGTCTCGGTACGATGGTGCTCTCCGGCAACAATACCTACACGGGTACGACCACAGTCTCTCAAGGCCGGTTGCATGTGGGCGTTGGCGGTGGCGTTGGTTCTCGTGCCGCTGGTGATACCGGTGCGGCGGGAGCGAGTGCTACCACGGTCAGCGCGGGCGCTTTCTTGAGCGGTACCGGCACAGTCCAAGGTACAGCTTCCAGCACCGCTCATTCGATACAGGGCACTATTCAGCCTGGTAGCTGGAACGGTACGACCAGCGGCATTGGCAAACTCGACATCGTTGGCAATCTCAACGCCACGGGTGGTACGTTCGCACTCCAGCTCAGCGGCAATTCCATGAATGATGCCACCTTGGCGGGCTTCGTGGCCGGTTCCGCGGGCTACGACTCCCATGTCACCGCCCAGCTTGGCACTTACGAAGGTTCGGTCACCGGTATTGCGGGTGGCGCCAATCATGACTTCCTGAACATCTCGGGCAGTGTCACCTTGGACGGCAACACACGGATTCAGGTGCAGACCGAGGGCAGCTACACCTATGCCGCAGGCGATATCTTTGACATCCTTGACTGGACGGGGCTGACGGCAGGTCTCTTTGATGTGGGCTCCATCACTGCCACCGGCAATGCACGCCTTCGCAGTGGGGGACTGAGTGGGGATCTGGAGTTGCCTACTCTTACCGGCAACCTTGTTTGGGACGTGCAAAAGCTCCTCTCGGACGGTATCCTGATTGTAGCCAACAACGTTCCAGAGCCCAGCAGGGCGATGCTTTTCGTGATCGGCTTCGCGGGAATGCTTCTGCGCCGTCGCAGGCCGACGAGGAAATAATTCGTGTGTGGGAGCCAAAAGCGCTTGCATCCGCCAACGGATGCGTATGTTCAGCGCTCCCAAAACGGAATTCCTGAGTAGCTCAGCGGTAGAGCGGGTGGCTGTTAACCACCATGTCGTAGGTTCGATCCCTACCTCAGGAGCCAAATTTAAGAAGGCCTTCGCGTTGAAGAGCCTTTCGTGCTGAAAAGGGGCAACCACAAGCTCCAGTGGATACTGGATTGCGAACAGGAAATTCGCACCGGTCGTGTTGCAAAAGGCAATTTACGACTACCCGGTGAGTGCGGCTCGACGAGTCCAAGGGGACTATCAGACCTAGGTCCTATCTACCTAGGTGCACGACTTTTGGTATGACGATGTCAACCGATGAGGAGCCGATGATGCGGGCGCCGGATATCGGTTCCTCATGACCGAGAAGAAGACATCCCTCAGAACTCAAGTGTTTCGCAGGCTGTTGCATGTGACGGCGATGTTTTTCAGATCGCCGGTCGGCGGACGCGCCTGGTTGCTGGCCGCGGCTCTGCTGGTGCTGATGCTGTGTATCAACGGCATGAATGTGCTGAACAGCTTTGTGGGCCGGGACTTCATGTCGTCCATAGAAGCCAAGGACCGGTCGGGGTTTGTTCGTTACGCCTGGATGTATGCGGGCGTTTTTGCCACTACAACGATTGTCGCGGTCTTCTTCCGCTTTGTGGAGGAGCGTCTGGGCTTGCTCTGGCGTGACTGGCTCACCCATCGGGTCGTCCGCACCTACATGGACGAGCGCATCTATCTGCATCTCGATGCAGAAGGGATCACCAATCCCGACCAGCGCATGACAGAGGACATCAGGCAACTGACCACGACCACGCTGTCCTTCCTCTTGATGATTCTGAACGGAACGATGACCGCGATCTCGTTCTCCGGGGTCCTGTGGACCATCAGCCCGACGTTGTTTATGGTCGCGGTCCTGTATGCCATTGCGGGATCGACGCTGACCATTCTCCTTGGGCGTCCGCTCATCCGGCTGAACTACCAGCAAGCGGACTACGAGGCGAACTTCCGCTCTGAGTTGATCCATGTCCGCGAGAACGCTGACGGAATCGCACTCACCGCCAACCAGAACACCATCCGGGAGCGGCTGATGGGTCGCATCGATCAATTGGTCACAAATTTCCGCCGCATCACAGCGGTGAACAGGAATCTTGGTTTCTTTACCACGGGGTACAATTACATGATCCAGTTGATTCCCACACTTCTGGTGGCTCCGCTCTTCATGAATGAGGGGGTCGACTTCGGTGTGATTGGGCAGTCCGCCATGGCCTTTGCCACGCTGGTGGCGGCCTTCTCACTCGTGGTCACCCAGTTCCAGGCCATCTCCGCCTATGCTTCTGTTGTTACCCGACTTGGTGAATTTGTGGACGCTTCCGAAAGGGCGGCCATGCAATCCGATACTCCCGCCATCGAGTGCCTGGAGGGTGTGGAAGGGATCAAATATTCGAGCCTCGACCTGCAGTCGGCAGACAAATCGGGGAATGTCATTCTCGGAGACTTGAACGCGCTCATCGTTCCGGGCAGGAGCCTGCTGGTGCATGGTGCGAATCAGGCGGCCAGGGTCGCCTTCTTCCGGGCGTCTGCGGGCATCCACAGTACAGGCTCTGGCACCATTGCGCGGCCGCCGGAGGAGATGCTGGCCTTTCTCCCAGAGCAACCGTACTTACCTGCTGGCACTGCACGGGAAGTCCTTGTCCCATCAGGCAAGGAGCAGGAAATCACGAACCGGGAGCTACAACAGCTCTTTGCAGAGATCGGGCTGGCGTCTTCCAAGTTCAGGACGCCTGAGGATTTTGAAATCCCCCGTGACTGGCACGACGCGCTGTCACTTTCCAAACAGCAGTTGATGTCTGTGGCTCGTGTCCTTTTGGCCAGACCCAAGTTTGTGTTTCTGGATAATCTTGGATCCGTACTGAGCACGCACGCGCAAAACAATGTCCTCGCGGTTCTGGCGAAGCGGGGCATTACCAGCATCTCCATTGGAGAAGAGGATCCGGATCCCACCCTCTATGACACGAGCCTGGAGCTGAGGGAGGACGGCTCGTGGAAATGGACGGACCTGAAGCAGGGCGCCGCGCCGACGGGCATACCAGGACAAAGCAATCTCGCATCATGACACCAACGCCATCATCCGTGACTTTTCCCTTCCGTGCCGCGAGTCCCTCCGGGCTGAGTGTCGAGCTGAATGCGAATGGCTCCATCCGGCGAATCGATCACGGAGACATCATGATCAATCTGTTTCTCGGGAACGAAGCTGAGGGCGGTCCCGCAAACATCTTCTTGAGGTTGCATGGCGAGAGCACCACAGTGATTCCGCTGATTGGTCCGTGCAGCTCTGCCTCCTACCGGTTTGAAGAGCGGGGCATGACTGCAAGTGGCAGATGGGGAGATCTGACTTTTCGGCTGCGTCTCGTGCTGGCGGAGTCGTCACCAGCCTGGTTCTGGCACGTGGAAGTGGAGAATCACGGGATGAAGGAGGTGGCCTGCGACCTGGTGTACGTGCAGGACATTGCCCTCGCTCACTATGGCGCCATCCGTCTCAATGAATATTATGTGAGCCAGTATCTGGACCACACGGCGTTGGATCACGCATCAAAGGGCGTGGCGGTGGCTTCGCGGCAGAACCAGTCCATGGGGGGACGCTGCCCGTGGACTGTCATTGGGTCACTGGGATGGGGCGTGTCCTACGCCACCGATGCATTGCAGTCCTACGGATTCAGCAGGCGCACGGGGGCTGAACTTGCGGGACTGGCTGCCGATCTTCCTGGCAAGCGTTTGCAACATGAGCACTCCATGGTGGGCATCCAGGACGAGCGCTTTGTACTTCAGCCTGGAGCGAATGCCAGACGGGGATTCTTTTCCTGGTTTGAATCAAACAAGTCCGAGGCTACATCACCCAAAGACCGCCGGTTCATCGAGTCGGCATTGACATTGCCGGAATCAGCTTGCCCGCCTTGGCCCGCAGATGCGACAGACTCGATGCCTGCGTGCGGACTCTTCGCTTCGGCTCCATTCTTGGAAGCGGTTGAACTCGCCGAGGATGACATCAATGCGTTCGTCGGCCCGGAACGTCGTGATGCAGAATATGACCGTGGACACCTGCTCTCCTTCTTCACCGGGAAGCACAGCCATGTGGTGCTCAAGCGCAAAGAACTCCAGGTGCTTCGCCCGCATGGACATTTGCTGCGAACCGGCGGCGTATTGACTCCTGATGAGTCTGCCCTGGCCTCGACTGCATGGATGGGAGGCGTGTTTCACTCGATGGTCACGCAGGGCCACGTGAGCATCAATCGCTTCCTCTCCACCTGCCACACCTACCTGGGACTCTTCCGCAGCCATGGACAGCGCATCTTCATCGAATTGGAAGGGGAATGGGTTTTGCTGGGAGTGCCTTCCGCCTTTGAGATGAGACCTGGCTTCTGCCGCTGGTGGTACAAGCATCGCGCAGGAGTGGTTGAAGTGACGTCCGTTGCGCCAGATGATCGGCATGAACTCCTCCTTTCAGTGACCGTCCTCGCAGGGGCCCCCGCGAGGTTGCTGATTTCACACCACATCGCCATGAATGGCGATGACGGAAGCTCTTCGGTATCGGCTCAATACAAGGTGAAAGACCGTGCTGCATTCGTGCGCGCGATTCCGGAGAGTGATGTGGGGCGCCGTTTCCCCGAAGGTGAGTTTGTCATCAAGCCCTCGCAGGGCACGCAGGTGGAAGGCATCGGAGGTGATGAGATGCTCTTTGCAGATGGCGTGTCGCGTAAACAGCCGTTCCTGTGTTTCGCAACCGCTCCTGCACTCTCCGTGGCGTTCAGCATCGAGGGCCGTCTGGTGCCGGAGTCTCATGAACATGGTGGAGGCTTCTGGGACTCTATTGGAGCCGGCCTGAAGATTGAGGCCCCTTCTGCAGGGGAGCATGCTGCACGAGCGAGCCAGCTGGCGGAGATCTTTCCCTGGTTCATTCACAATGCGCTGGTGCACTACCTTTCACCGCGTGGATTGGAACAGTATTCCGGAGGAGGGTGGGGGACGCGGGACGTTTGCCAGGGACCGGTGGAACTGCTTCTGGCACTCGGACGATTCGAGCCGGTGAGAGATCTGCTCTGCCGTGTGTTCCGTCAGCAGAACGCAGATGGTGACTGGCCACAGTGGTTCATGTTTTTTGACCGTGAGCGCGGTATTCGTCCGGGAGATTCACACGGTGATATCGTGTACTGGCCGTTGGTGGCTCTCGCGCAGTACCTGTCTGCCACCGGTGATGCTGATCTGTTGGAGGAGCGCCTTCCATTTTTCCATCCTGAAGGCGATGTTGCGGCGGAGACCTGCACCGTGGCTGGTCATGTGGAACGCGCATTGGATTTGATCCAACGCAGAGTCATTCCCGGCACGAGGCTTGCGGCCTATGGACACGGTGACTGGAACGACTCCCTCCAGCCTGCCAAGCCTGATATGCGCGAACGCCTCTGCAGTGCGTGGACTGTGACTTTGAATTATCAAACGCTCGTCGCCCTTGCCAATGCCTTCAGGACGCTCGGAGACACAGTACGGGCGAAGGAGTTTGAAGCGATGGCCTCCGCGGTGCTCGATGAATTCCAGCACACGCTCATCGTGGACGATGTCGTGGCCGGCCTGGCGTATTTCCATGAGGGCGGCAGGACAGACTATCTGCTTCACCCTGGTGACGAGGCGACGGGCTTGTCGTACAGCCTCCTGCCGATGATCCACGCGATTATCAATGACATGTTTGCGCCACAGCAGGCGGCGGCTCATCTTGAGCTGATTCGCAGGCATCTCCTGGGCCCTGATGGTGCGCATCTATTTGATCGCCCGCTGGCTTACCGTGGTGGTATCCAGACGTATTTCCAGCGTGCTGAAAGCGCCAGCTACTTCGGCCGTGAAATCGGCATCATGTACACGCATGCCCACCTGCGCTATTGCGAAGCGCTCGCCCGGTATGGTGATGCAGAGGCGTTCTTCCATGCCCTGTGCCAGGCCAATCCCATTGCCATCCGGCAGATTGTTCCCTCCGCCGGGTTGCGACAGGCGAACTGCTACTACTCCAGCTCGGATCCTGCCTTCGCGGATCGCTATGAGGCGTTTGAGCATTACGAGAAGGTGAATCTCGGCGAGGTAGCACTGGAGGGCGGCTGGAGGGTTTATTCCAGTGGGGCTGGTATTGCCACGCGCTTGATCATGCAGTGCTTCCTCGGCATTCGCGTGGAGAAGAATTCGATGGTAGTGGATGCTGTGATGCCCGCTTCTTTGGACGGGCTGCAGGCAAGACTGCAATTGTATGGTCGCTCCTTGGTGGTGCTCTATCGCGTGGGGAGTAAGGGCTGCGGGGTGATGTCCGTGGAGGTGAATGGAACCGTGTTGGACTTCACTCGTGAGCCAAATCCCTACCGTCCGGGAGCTGTCCGCATTCCGCTTGGTTCGTTCACCAGTCAACTGACGGGAGATGGTGACAGGCTGGCCATCGTGCTAGGCTAGCACCGTGCTGGAACCAAGTTGCAGCTCTGCCACGAAGGGCAGAGCCGTGACGCGGACAATTGTCGCGCCGCTCTCGTATGGCTGCTTTGCGCCATCGGCTGTCACTGAGGCGATGATCTGTTTCCCGATGGGCAACGGTGGTGCGATGAACAACCCACCCGGCGGCATCGTGAGTGAGCCACGAATCTCCACATAGATGGCATCATCGTTTCGAGTCGCGATGCAGAATGCCAGGTCACCAAATCGCGTGGGGAGACCTTGCACAGCGAATCCATCCTCCTGTGAAATCCACGCCCAGGGCATGCCGGCGGCGAGCACCAGAGAGGCAGTGGCTTCACGCTCGGAGGCTACCATGGATGCTACTGCCAGCAGATATTCCGCAGCAATCCAAGTGTGAGGCACATCGCCAAGGTGGCCGGGTGAACGCGGATCACGCCACGTGATTTCCGGCCATTGATTCCACTCCAGCGGACGGCGATCCGACAGGAAGAAGGTCAGCAGTTCGTTTGCCTCATCGCGCCGGCCCAACCGCACGAATGCGCCGATGATGCGGATCTCGTAGGCGGTGTAGTTGTTCCACGGCATTTCACCGCGATGCTTGCGGTGGAATCCGTCGATGTAGGTGTCCAGCATCGCGTGAAGGGGCTCACGAGGCAAGGCATCCGCAAAGTCCAGCATGGCAATCGCATTGGACGTCGCGGTGGGGTCGAAGTCCGCCCACTCCACCGAACCGGGGATGTACGCGAGACTCTTTTCTGCAATGACCTTCTGAAGCGAGTGTGCGATGTCTTCCTGGAATGCTGCCGCCTCATGCCGCCACCGTGTGGCGTCTGCAGGTTGTCCCGCTTGTTCTGCTAGATCTGCCGCTGCCTCAAGTCCACGCACTCCCCAGAAGTCATCCCAGTAGGAGTGCACGGGGTGGGCGAGGTAGCCTTCATGGCTTGCGGACTCCGGCAGCAGGCCATAGCAGGCGGCGAGATCTCCGGACTTGTATTGCGTCGTCTGCCGTTCAGACCGAATCGTGATGAGATAGTCTGCGGCCTTGCGGATGTGAGGCAGCATACGTTGCAGGAAGCCGGGATCAGCGGCGTTGCGGAAGTCTTCCCGCAAACCCCACAGGAATTGTCCGTGGCTGTCGTGCTCCACCAACCAGTCGACACCGTCGCGGTCCACCACACAGGGCACAAAGCCGTCTTCGCGCTGGAAGGGAGCATACCATTCCAGAAACACGCGAAGGGCTTGTGGAAGCCCGGCCTTGGCCAGGGCCGCACCCATGATCACACAATCACGGACCCATGAGCGGGTATAGCGTCGCGGACCTGGCTGGATGGCAGGACCATCGCGATTGATCAAGATGTGTCCCGCGGCTGTGCGGAAACAATCAAAGACCATGCGCGTGTTCTCCGGCGCCTGCCAGGTCACTTTCCCCAATGTCTGACGCCAGTCCTCCACTGCGCGTGCGTAGGCATCCGTGCCGGCTGGGTTGGCCTTGTCGAAATAAGGGAAGGACACCGTGGCTTCGAGCACGGTCCCGCCGGTGGGGAAGTCCCATACCATCGCTCCACCGATGTGCCCGCCTTCATCGCAGGCCAGCCGCCTTGGTGGCACTACACCTGCCTGGAGAAAGGAAGTCACGCCTCCTTCTTCGAAGCTGGCGGCTCCCATTTCAGTGGGATGGGGAGTGCAGTTGAGAGGCCGGCCATCCACTCGCATGTCACCGCCGGTGCAGTCGATCTCATAGATCGGGCTCATGCCACCCAAATTGCGGAATGCCTGCCACGGGGGATTCACCTGAAAGGGACGCACGGCGACGACCAGGCGGGTGCCTGGCTCCGCAGCGGGGCACTGCAGACGGTAGGTGACGTGGAGAGTCAGAGTCTCTCTGTGGCCATCCACCCATGGCTGGATTTCGAGGCGCATTTCCCGGGCAGACCACGCTACGGCTGGCACGGGCACGCCGTCGGCGGCCATGGACAGTGAGGTATCGGCGTCAGCCCAGGAGAGCATGCCGTCCTGGGTGAGGATGAAGGGCTCCAGGGAAAAGCCCGCTTCATCCGTCTCCACCATGCCCTCTTCATTGACCAAGGCACGGCGTCTTCCTTCGGGACTGCCAATGGGGGTCCAGTAGGATTGCTCCCGGTACCAGTAGCGTGGGAACATGCCGCGCGGGCATTCTGCGGCGACGTGATGGACAAACTCATTCGGTGTGCGTGAGAATGCGTCCGGCCTGAGCGAGACAGATTGGAGCGCCGCACAGGCGGAGTCCTTGAAGATGAGCCGCAGTTGGCTCGCCTCACTTCCGGGCATGGAGATGAAACTCCTGGCCCCCAGACCTGAGGTGGCCCGGTAGATGGAAGTCCAGCTTTCTCCATCGGTAGAGACTTCAACCCGATACGCCCTCGGTGGAAGTGAGTCTGGCCATGAGAGGACCAGCCCGCCGAAGCGTACTGGCTTGCCAAAGTCGATCCTGCACCACGGTTCTTTGTCTTCCGTACCCGCGCGCCAGATGGCCTGGGCATCTGCGTCCCAGATGTTGTCCGGAGCGTGCCCGGGCAGATGACTGGAGGCGCGGATCGACTTCGGTGCCAGGAGCGTCTGATCCGTCATGGAAGGACAAGAGAGCTCCAGTGTGCCCTTTCCTCCCGGTCCGGCGGCGATGGCAATCTCGATCGCCTCGACATTGGATGGAGCGCCGCCTCCCGCAGGTCCCCAAGCGAAGGGGAACTCGCGTTCATTGAAACGGTAGTCCGTCCACTGCGATGGCAGTGCGAAATCCTGCCGCAGATGCCGCCACACATTGGCTCCTCCATCAGCAGCCACCTTGAATTCAAAATGGTTGGGCGGGCCGCTTCCGCGCAAACGGAAGCCGATGTCAAAGGTAGTGGGGAGGCTGAAAGAAAACGTGCGTCTTAGCACGACGAAGCCGCCGCCGCCGTGAAAGTCATAGTCCAGACGCAGGACGGTGGCGCCCTGCTCTGTACGAGGGGTGGAGAGTTCTCCTCTCGCCTGTCCAGAGGCAACGACTTGCCAGGAGCCAGCATCATCAAACAGGGAAAAGAACGGATGTTCAGGCATAGGAGGAAGCTACGCGGGACGTTGGTGAACAAGCGGAATACCGCCTCTCCGGTGCAGGCGTGCGCACCGGTTGGCACAGCCGTGTGTGTGACTCCTGCCTAGCGATAGTAGCGGAGGGTGCCGTAGCGAGGCCCGTGGATGTAGGGTCCGTACGCCCCATACCATCCCATAGCCATGGGGGTTGGCATCAGCACGGCCTCCTCTTCGGCAGCGCTCTGTTGCATGAGCAGCCGCTGGTATTGCCGGAACTTCAATGTGTCTCCAACGAACGCTGTGCCGCGTTTCTCGTCCTTGTACATGTAGAAGGTCTTACCTTCCGCGGTGATTTGGTGCATCTTGTAGGCAGGCGCCGACGCGTACAGCTCCTCCTGTTTGGCACCTTTGGGAGTCACTTCAAAGAAACCGGCTGAGGAAAGCAGGTCTCGCGTACCCGATAATTCCGAACTGGCACAACCGATGAGGGTGATGGCCGCCAGCGTGGTTGCGGCGAGGGAGAAGAGTCGGGAGATCATGATTCCTGGTGTTGAGTGCGGCCTGGCGCCACGCAAGTCTGGTGAAGCTGCGCCATCAGTCACCCGGGGGTTGGCCTCACGGGCCATATTGTTGCTTGGCCCTCAGAGGGTCACCAGTAGGACCTAGGGCCTATTGCTTGAAGCGCATCGAACAAAAGACCCGCCCCACGGGCGGGTCTTTGTTGCCTTCTCGACCTGGAATGGTGACGTCGGAAGACGAGGAGCGCAGGCTTCCTCAAGTGCGCTTCCTCACTGTTTCATCCGCCGGCCGTAGCCAACAAACTGAAAGCCGCCCGTGTCCTGTTTTTTGCGCTCGAAGCGCAGCGCCTCACGCACGCTGGCATTCTCGTATTCTGCATCAGCCTCAATGACAAAAATCATCACATCATCCTCAATGGTGAAGGAAGTGCCACTCTTGTCCGCCTTGAAGGACTTGATGGGCCCAAAAGCCTCGTTCGACTCGGTGATCTTGCGGATGAAGTCCTGGCGGCTGGTGGTGGTAAAGGCAGCATCACTCATGAGTGCCGCGGCCTTGTCTATCTGCTGGGTCTGGACAAAGTGGATGAACTGCTTGGCTGTTTCAGCGCATTTGTCCAGATCCCCCTTCATCGTGGCAGACACGACGCCTTCATCGGTGGCATTGTCTTTCTCTTCCACCACGGCCATCCCGCCACTGTCTTCAAGCAGGGCATTGGCGTTCTTCGCCAGGTTCTTCAAGTCTTCCAGCCACTTGTTGAGATTCTGGTCCTGCTCTGCGGTGAAGGCTTGGTGATCGGCGAACGGGGGCTTGTTCCGCAGGACGAATTGCACGCTGGCGATGCCATTGGGAAAGTCCTTGTAACGCCACAGATTGAACTCCACCTGATCTCCCTCGCTAAGCACGAATGCGATGGTGGTGCCTTCGGGGCCGGATTCGATTTCCTTGGAGAAGGCATCGGGAAAGTCTTTCTTCACGTCTTCCAGAACGGCTCTGGCAACCTTTTCGGCATTGCCATCCACGTGCTGCAGACGCAGGGCGACCAGCTTGCTGTAGCCCTTCCAGCTATCTCCTTCTCGCAGGTACTCGCGCAGCTGGCTCGTGCCTTTTCCAGGAGCACTCTGATTGCTCCTCAGGAGGTACTGCTCATCGCCAAACACGATGTCTTTTCCCAGAAGGGGACGGGCATGAGTCCAGGTTTCCGTACCCGCATTGTTGGAACGGCTGGTGGCCCAGACACCTTCAAACTTCTCGTCTTTGGGTACGAGAGCTGCCACTCCAATGCCTGCAACAGTGTCGCCGCTGGCAGCCACGAGGACTTTGCCATTACGCACTCCCACGCCCTCGTGACGACCGTCTTCGAGTTCCCAGACCACCTTGTAGATAGAAGGCCGCTCCTCCGTGAAAGTGACGGTGCCCTTCGCGCCTCCAGAGAGGGTTGCCTTTCCGGTAAAGTCGGAACCGCTCAATCTGAAGGTCGTTGATTCCGAGAGTTTGGCGGGCTTCATCCAGCGCCCGTGGATTCCGTCACCTTTGATTTCAAGGATGGAAACCAGAGCAAGGGGTTTGCCGCTATAGGCTGCCCCGACAGCCGAGTCCGTCTTGATGGCAACCCCGTCGGTGATTTCCTTGGCCTTTCCGAGGGTCCATTGCACCGTGGCTGTGTTGTTGGATACCTCCTTGATCACGACATGGCCGGAGTACTTGCCTTCGCCTTGGGGATTTTCCCCTTCAATATTGAATCTGACCTGCTCCAGCCCCTGAATAGACGGACAAACGCCAGCGAGGGAGAGGGCCAGCAAAAGGATGCTTCTTGTGCGCATGAAAGGAAAAAGGTGATCGTGCGTCTACTTGGACCTGCCGTCAATACTCTCGTGAGCAGAATGGGAGGCGAAGAGGCTGAGGAGGCGGGAATGATGTGATGTGGTATGCGAGTGGCATTGCCTCACTGCAGCCTGAAATGCAATGGCGAGCTAAATTGCTCATTTTGAGCGTTGTTGACGCAATTTTGGGCAAGGCGTGCACCAAATTTGAACGGTTGTTCACGCCCCTCAGCTTGCGAGAAAAGCCATCGTTTTGTAATTTCTGTAACAATCATCACCTCTATGAGAACAATCGTTAGTGTCGTAATTGCTGTTGTGATGCTGGGCTTTCACCCTGTGAAAGCAGATTGCACGTTCGCCGGACCCGGGATTACGCCTGGATCCAAGAAGTGCACCTCCTTCCCTGCCGTGGTGGAAGTGGAAACTGAAGGCTGCTACAAGTTCATCTACCAGGGCTGTGAGGCCAAGGGGAACGTGGGCTCTGGTGGCGGCAGCGGCGGAAACGACAACGACGACAATCATCGCTGGGATGATGACGACGACGACGATGACGACAATGGTGGCGGCAGCGGCACCGGCCCTATTGAACTGGAAGCTTCCTGCAAGGACGACAAGCCTGCTCCGAAGTCCTGCAGCAGCAAGGTGTCCTACCCCAAGGTGGATGAGTTCAACAAGTCCCCGATCAAGAAGTGCGGATCGCAGCCGACCGAATTCAAGTGCAAGCCCACCGACACCAAGCCCATGAAGTGCAAGCTGAAGTTTGACTGCAAGGGAAATGCACCCAAGCCCAATGGCTGCTTCAACGTTTGTGGCTCCATCCAGAAGGATCCGACCCCTCCGATTGGCAGCCTCGCCTTCGCGGTAGGTGACTACTCCCTCGGAGTTGGCACCAAGCCTCCCGGTACTGCGACCATCACTCGCGACTGAGATTTTTGAACTGACTCGAAACAGGCGACGGAGCGATCCGCCGCCTGTTTTTTTGTGGCCGGCTTCGCAGCCCCGCAGACGGATGTGGCTTGAGTGGAGCAACTGATGCATCCATATTTTCACGCGAAGCAGTGCGTCCGCGCGCGATCTGTGGTGGAAGCAATGATACCCACCCGCCAGTAAAGGGCAGCTGCTCCATCACTTTCCCATGGAATCATCCCAACCTCGCAGCTTGCGCGAGCGCCTTTTCGCGCCGGTGGACATTGCGTTTCTGGTGTTTTTCCGGCTGGGGTTTGCGGGCATCATGCTGTGGGAGGTGTACCGCTATTTCAGCCTGGGTCGCATCAAGCCGTACTACGTCGATCCCGGTTTTCACTTCAAATACTATGGCTTCGAATGGATCGAGCCGTGGCCGGGAGAGGGGATGTACTGGCATTTCACAGCCATGGCTGTGTTCGCCACGTGTATGCTGGTTGGCTTCTGCTACCGGTTGGCGGCGTTTCTTTTTGCCTGTGCGTTTACCTTCGTCTTCTTGCAGGACCAGGCGCACTACCTGAACCACTTTTATCTGGTCTGCCTCATCTCCTTCCTCATGGTGCTGCTGCCGGCCAACTGTGCGTGGTCGATTGATGCATGGATGCGCCCACGCCTGCGCTCACAAGTCGTACCGGCATGGACGCTGTGGCTGCTGCGGGTGCAGATTGGCATTGTGTATTTCTACGGAGGGCTGGCCAAGCTGGGGCCGGACTGGTTGCAAGGCGAGCCCATGCGCATGTGGCTGGCGGATCGAGCCAGCAAGTTTCCGCGGATTGAGCACTATTTTTCCGAGGAGTGGTTCGTCTACGGCTTTGCGTACGGTGGCCTGCTCTTCGATTTGCTGGTGGTGCCGCTGCTCCTGTGGAGGCCCACACGTTGGATTGGCTATCTGTGGGCGCTTTCATTCCACCTCATCAACAACCAGCTTTTCAACATTGGCATCTTCCCGTGGTTCATGCTGTGCGCCACACTCATCTACCTGCCGCCGGACTTTCCGAAACGCATCTGGGGTTTCCTGAGGGGAAAAAAATGGCAACCGCAGGCAGAGGCCTTGTCTCCGGTGGGGGCAGCGGCCACGGCAGGTTCATGGTCTTTTGGGCAGCGGGTGCTGGTGTCGTTTCTCGGGCTGTATCTGGTAGCCCAGTGTCTCATACCATTCCGCCATCTGCTGTATCCCGGTGATGTGAACTGGACGGAAGAAGGGCACCGTTTTTCCTGGCGCATGAAGCTCCGTGGCAAGGATGGAGAGGTTGTTTTCAAGGTGGTGCAGAAAGGTACTGGCAGATTCTGGGAGTTTGACCCCGAGGGCAATCTCACAAAGAAGCAGGTGGACGAGATGGCCGGGCGTCCGGACATGATCCTGCAGTTTGCCCATCACCTGGCGTGGGCCATGAGTGAGCGCGGATATGGCGATGTGGCCGTGTATGCCAAAGCCATGGTCTCGCTAAACGGACGTGAGCCGGAACTGCTCGTCGATCCGATGGTGGATCTGGCACAGGTGAGGCGAAGCCTGGCGCACTCCACCTGGATCCTTCCGCTACAGGGGAAGTTGCGCAAACCGCAGATCCATCATGAGGAAGATGATTCACATCATCATCATGTGACTGCGGAGTAGTGTGTCCGTTTCAGGAAGGCATGACATCGCAGGGATGGTGGAGCGCGGTGTGGTTTCGACTACGGCTTCACCTGAACGGGCACTGAGATCACTGCAGGAACTTTGCGTGGAGCGGGGCCTTGAAGATTCACCTCGAAGGGGCGTGCCAGTGAGTTGCCGGCGAGATCTTCGAGGAATGAGTCTGCTTGCAGCGAAAGGACGCTGACTGTCCATGGGTTTTCCGGAGTGAACGTCCACACCTGTTCGCCGGCGCTGGTGGCGCAGGTGCCGTTGAAGAGAGTGCCGCTGCCGTTGGAAACACGTAGGCAGCGCTGGAGCAGCGCATAGTCGAGCGGCGCGGGGAACTTCACCAGCAACGGGTCGCGGGTACCTGCGGCTGGCGATGTGATTTTCCAATTGGAAATGTCCAGCTGCGCGCTGGCGCGTTCGGTGACGAAGAATGCCTTCTCCACATCCTTGCCAAGAGGGATGCCGCGTTCGGACTTCCACCTGCCGCTGATGATGAGTTTGCAACGCTTGCCCGGGACAAGCACGGGGCCGATCTCGACATTGAGATTCACCCCGGTCTTCTGACGTCCGGGGTGAAACCACAGGGTGAGGCGCAGGCCGTCTTCGGACCAGAGTTCTGTTTCGCGGAACGGCTCAGGCACGATCTTGCCGTCGGCATCCATCACGCTGCAGTGCTGCAGGAACACACCCTGCTGCATGGGCTCGCTGAAGTGCAGGTAGAACTTCAGATGATTTGCCGGCAACACGGACCCGCTGGGATGGATGCTGCTCAACTGGGGTGGCGTCGGCGTAAGGGGGGGAGACGGCTCGCCCGCGAAGGCGGACCAAGACCACCCCAGTGCCACGGCACAGGAGAGCAGCGCGCGTTTCATCAGATGGTCCTCAGGGCAGCGCCGCCACTTCGAGCTTCAGCTTGTCGCCTTCTTCGCGGAGCACGACCATGCGGGCGTCATCGAGACGATCAATCTGCACAGCTCCGGAGAGGGTGTCGAGGATTTCGATGCCGGGTGTTTGGGTGGGCTCCTTGATGTTGCGGCGCAGGGCTTTCTCGTTCACTTGATCCGGCGCATTGCGGTTGATGAGGTCCATGCTGATGCGCACGCCCCAGTACTTGGAGGGGCCGAAGTAGGGCTCGCGGAAACGCTGGGTGTTCGTCACCACCCAGGAGCCCTTGGCATTGGTGTAGGCGAAGACATCGAGCGGCCGGTTGCCGCTGCCGAGTTCCACCACGCTGGTACCCCGCACGTTCGCTCCGGAGGAGAGGTCCTTCAGCGGGAACTTCGCGAGTGGTGTGCAGGCGAAGGCGCCGAGCACACAGGGCGTGCCATTGTCATTGTGCGGGATGAAGCTCTGGATGGGGGCCTTGGTCTCCCACTTGCCGTGCGCTACATGATAAGTTTCTGCGCTGTAGATGCTGCCTGAAGCCGAAGCATCAAGCGGAAGTGGAATGGAGAAAATCTTGCTGCTGAATTCCTCATTGCTCTGTCCGGTGACCAGCACGCGGTCATGAGTCATGGCCACATCGGAGAGATTGCGCACGGCGGAAGTTTCGCTCTTGGGAAGGGCCACGCGCACATGCTCCAGCTTGGCGAGATCCAGCTTTGAGGCCTTTCCATCTGGGGAGATGACCACGATGGCCACGCTCTTCGCGGCGTTGTCACGCACGGAGAAGTAGATGTTGCCGCTGGCATTGGCGGCCATATCCACAATCTGGATCTTGTCAGCGGTGGTGCCGAGTGCACCAGCTATGGCACCTGCGGTGTCTGCAAGGGGTTGAGCAAGGGCTTTCGTCGCACCCGTGTCTCCCGTGCTCACGGCCACGATGGCGGGCACACCGGGCTCAGCGATCAGCAGCACGCCATCCGCACCGAAGGAAATCGGGCCGATGGATTTCAAGGCAGGGTCACCCTTGGTGGGGTTCTTCAGGTTCTGCGCGGCATGCAGCGGTGCTGCTTGCAGGGAGAGCGCTGCCACGGCGGACAGCGCGAGGAGTCGGGCGTTTGGCATGAGTGCGGAAGGTTCGGGTTTGGAACTCTGACACTGACACTTTTTGAGGGCCGGGAGACAGGAAACGCAGCGGGCGTGGCGGGCCTATCGGCTGGCCGAGGCCTTTGATTTCACATTCCACCCCACGGGTTGGGTCCAGGCCATTTGGGTCTGGTTTTCATAGGTGGGATTCACATGCGGCTTCGTGGAGGTGATGACAGCGCGCACATAGAGTTCGTCACCGGTGAGCTTGTACTCGACCGTCTCACCGGGGAGCGTGGCGAAGGTTTTGCCGATGTCTGCAGAGTACACTTTGCGCACGGGCTGGGGATCCTTCTCCGCGTTCGTGGGCCGTTCGCTCACGGTGGCGTCGTATTTCTTCGGGGTGCCGACAATCTTCGTGGTGTAGGACACCCCGGGTTCGCCCTGGATGCGGACCTTCAGCACACCATCCTGGAACTGCACATCTGCCAGCGTCACGCCCGTGGAGGCATAGAAATCGCCGGCGCGCATGGCGGAGATGAGGGCATCTGGCTTGAGGGACTTCGAGCGCACCATGACCCAGCCGCGGCCGGGGGCGCTGTCTTCACCATGGTAGTGGTGGGAGTCGTCCGTGCCCACGCCATAGAGCGGTGGCGCATCGAGCTTGCTGATGCGGATCGTGTTGGCGATGTCCCAGAGCATCTCATGGCCGTAGCGGGTGGCGTCGCCGAGGTAGTTGATGCTGGGGTGGCCGTTGAAGATTTCGAAGAAGTTTTCCTCCAGCACCTCGGCCATATCCTCGGCAGTGAGAGCCCAGCGGAAGTTGGGGTGATTGATATGTGTGAGCATGGGCTGCCCCGTACGCTTCTCCTGCTCGCGAATGGCCTGCAGATTCTTGCGCATCACATCCTTGAAGCTGGTGCCTTCGATGGGCTTGACCTCCTCCTTCAGGTTGAAGGCCACCATGTGAATGGGCGCCTTCAGTTCCGGTGTCACTGCGAAGTTCGCGCTCAGTTCCTCTGCAGGGACAAGAAGGAACTCGCCCTCCTTTTCAAACTTGGGGCGGTACTCCTCCAGCATCTTGAGGCGCACTTCCTTCACGCCATCCTTCTCGCGCCGTTCCACCCAGGTGTCGCCGAAGCGCTCGAGGTACTTGGCCATGGCTGTTTTCCCAACGGACTTCTGCCGCTTCAGGATGGTGGGTTCGGCCATCCAGACTTCCTTCGCGTGGAGCACGTTGTGGTCGGACAGCGCGAGGAAGTTGTACCCGCGCTGCTGGTACCAATCCACGATCATCTCCGGAAAGTCATTGCCATCACTCCAGAGGCTGTGGGTGTGGGTGTTGCCCTTGTACCAGCGCGGCGTGGCACTGTCCGCAGTGCCGGCGGTTTCTTTGGCCTGGGCGGGCTTGGTCTGGATGACAAGACCGACTGCGGCGGCACCGGCGGCGGCGAGCAGGAAGGAGGGGAGGGCGAAGCGTGGCATCCCGACCAAACGACTCTGAAAGGGCGGGTCCTTTCAGCAGGATCTCATGGATTGTCTTTGGCCGGATTCAGTGCTTCAGAAGCCCATGACTTGGAGACGACTCCTGCGCCGCACCGTGATTCTGTGGAATGTGGCTGCTCCGTTCGCGGCCATTGCCCTGGTGATGTCAGGGCTCCTGTGGTGGGCGCTGGGGCTCCTGATGACGGGTCATGCCCTGTGGCTGATCTCCACCTTGATCCCGGCGTGCCAGTGGTGCGGCGAAGTGGTGACAACCTTGTCACAAGCAAGGGGTGAAAAGGAACCGGTGGGTGCAGAGAGCAAGGAGGTGTGGCTGACCATTGATGACGGGCCCCATCCGGAGGATACGCCGCGGTTGCTGGATCTGCTGGATGCGCACCAGGCCAGGGCGACCTTCTTCTTCATCGGAGCGAATGCGAAGAAGCATCGCAAGCTGGTGCGGCAGGTCATCAAGCGCGGCCATGAGGTGGCGAACCACACCATGAATCATCCTCAGTACTGGTACTGGGCCTACGGCCCCGGATCTGCGGAGCGTGAAATCGACGAGTGCCAGAAGGTGCTGAGCGACGTCGCCGATGTCACACCAAGATGGTTCCGCGCGCCCGCAGGCTTCAAGAATCCCATCGTGCAGCAGCATGTGGAGAAGACCGGCTTGCGTGTCGCAGCTTGGTCAGCGCGTGGACACGACGGCGTGGTGACGGACAAGGAGCGTGTGCTGCAGCGATTGTACTCCGAAATTCAGCCCGGAGGAATCATCCTCATGCACGAGGGACGTGTGGCAGATGGTGGCGGTCGGTTGGCACCGCAAGTGCTGGATGAACTGCTAAAGTGGCTGGGTGAAAAGGGGTATCGATGTGTGGTGCCGTGACGGTCCATCTGAAATGCCCTAGCTCCGTTTCCTCCTGCACACCATCAGGTGGTTGTTGAACCAGGAGCCCTTTTCCGGCTTCTGCATCTCCGCGATTTCCAATCCGGCTTTCTCAAAGACACCTCCCAGTTCTTCCAGCGTGGGATAACTCACTGGGGGCGACTTCATCAGACCGAATGCGGCCATGATCTTGTCTGTGCCTGCGGTGAAGCGGTAGCGCCAGCTCGTGTCACGAATGCCACTGCGAATGATGAGGTCGCCCTCCGGGGACAAGTGGGACGCGCATTGCCTGAGAAGCTGTGCTTGCTCGGCTGCGGGCAGGTAGTGCAGCACATCCAGCAGGCACACGTGACCCTTTGTGTCCGGCCAGGGCTGGCGTGCGTCCAGCAGATGATACTGCGGGGGGGGTGTGTATTGGGTGGCTACGGATTGGGCCGCTTGGATCTTGGCGGCATCAAAATCAATGCCTGTGTACGCAGCGGAGTGGCCGCACTCACGAAGGAAAAAGCCGAGCAAACCACGGCCGCATCCCACATCGAGCACCGGCAGATTGGCCGCACGCAGCCGCGGGAGCAGGGATGCAAAGAGTGGGTCAGCAGTGAGTTTCCACTTCACCCACTCCTGGTCGAACTTCGTGGCGAAGCGGACCGAGATGGCTTTTGCGATGGTCTTGCGCTCTGCTGCAATCTCCACGCGGCCTTGGTTTTTGGGGCTCAGAGAATGTCCGGTCCGTACGGAGGCGTGGGGCTCAGACGGGCGCGCAGGGCGGAATCGTCCAGCGCGCGATCCACCACATCCTGCAGGGCGCGGGAGACCAGCTCACGCAGCATGGGCACGGGCGAGCCACTGCCGGGAAGGTAGGCGCTGTTCTCACGTTCACCGCTGTAGATGCGGCTGAAGACCACCTGGCCACTGCTCACGCGGACCACATTCACACGGATCTTCGCATAGGCAGCAGGACGGATGACTTGGTCGGTGTGGAGCGTGAGGATCTCACCGGTCAGCACGTAGGGGGCGCCACGGCCGGCGAGCATGCCACGGGAGCTCATGCCGTGGGCAAAGGCATTGCGCACCACCTGTTCCACCGGGATCTTGGTGTTCACGCGTTCGAGCGGTGTGCCGATGGGCGTGCGCACGGTGCCGATATAGTAGCTGCCCTCACGACGCATGTCCGCAAAGCGTCCGGCGGACATCTTGCGGGGGCCGGGTGCTCCTTGGGAAAGGCCAGGCTGGTAATCGAGGCTCACCTCTGTCGACGAGCAGTTTGCCAGCAGCAGGCCGCCAGCCAGCGCCATAAGGCATCGCAGGAATGAAGCGCGGGAATTCATGTGGTCGATGTACCATGAAGCCGGAGGCGAATCAACACGCGATGTCCCGCGTGACTGGAGCCGCACTCCGGTTGGGAGAGAGGTTTGAGAAAAGTGGCTTCCTGCCTGTTCCTCACGGAACGCGGAAGACCTTGCCCGTGGTGGGATCCATGGCCAGTGAGCCAGTGGGCAGACCGGTCACATCAAGCTCGTTGTACGGAGGGTAGGGGCTCTTCACGAGTCCTGCCTTCGTGGTCTTGGTGCCGGTGAGGGTGGCTCCACCGCTCGTGGGAGGCGTGGAGGTGGAATTGCTGGTGCTGCTGCCACTGCCGGTGCCCTTTTCCTTGGCGGTGTTGGACGCCACAACCGTCTCCTTCTGCTTTTCCGCTGGAGGATCCTGCTTGGGTGTCGTCGGAGCGGTCTTGGTCGTCGTCTTCGACTGAGGTTCTGTCCTGGTTTCAGGAAGTGATTCTTCGACTTCCTTCTTGGGTTCGGACTTTTTGGAAAAGAGACCGCCTTTGGACTGGGTGTGGGGAGGGGTTTCCTCCACTTTCTTCTGCTCTTCCACGCGCGGCTTCTGCTTCACGGGTGCTGGGGGCTGCTCCTGCACAGGTGCCTCATCACGACGCATGCGCTCAGGCTCCTGCGCCCTCTGCTGGCGTGGGCTGCTGTAGGGCATGTCGCGGTGATCTTCCTGCGGTTGGGTCAGGTGGTTCTGTGAAGGAGGCGGGGGCACCGGGCGTTGCTGATACTCCGGAGGAGCATCGTACGCGGCGGCGGGAGGAGGGGAGTCCAGATTGTAGCGATGACCACTCTGAGGACGGGAGTTCGCGGGCGGAGCGTATCCGCGGTAGCGGGTGTCAGGCTGTTCACCCCAGACAAGGTCCTTCACGAAATTCAGAAAACGGGTGCCGACGCGGGGCTTCTGCCCGGACGGGGGATACTGTTCCTGGGCGAAGCTGCTGGTGGCGAAAGAGCAGGCACCCAGAACACACACTGCCATGACCGCTTTGGGCATGACGCGGCCAGGTTGGAAGGAGGTCTTCATGGCAACTACAAAGTGAGGCTGATTATCAAGAAATGCAAGCCATTTGGCCTGCAACCGGGGGCGTTTTCAGATTATGGTTTTTTGGCACACGCGATGGACGAATCGCGCGCGGTATTATTCACCTCCCGTCTTTCAAACGGTGCGCAGGAGTCCTTTTGCCGTATAGGCACCTAGAATCGCGATCTTGCGCAGCTTGCTCAGTCCGATGCGAGGACCGAAGACCTGGAAGCGGCGCTGACGAATTTTCTCCAGGATTTCCCCGTACATCTGCCCCATCATCTCGGCGGCAAGCATGTGACGCCGATCCTCCTTCGGAAGGAGGCTGGCAGCTTGGGAGAAAAATCCGCGTGCCCGATCGTGTTCGCACTGCATGAGCGCCTCGAACTCAGGCGTGTGGCGACCTTCCAGAAGATCCGCCTCCGTCACGCCAAAACGCTGAAGGTCTTCCTGCGGAAGGTAGATGCGGCCATTGCGCGCGTCCTCCGCCACATCGCGGATGATGTTCGTGAGTTGCAACGCGTAGCCCAGCGCTACGGCGTACTCCTTGCAGACCGGGTTCTTGTACCCAAAGATTTCGATGCTCACCAGGCCGACCACGCAGGCGACCTTGTAGCAGTAGGCGAGGAGGTCCTCGTAGGTGCGGTAGCGCGTGGTGACGAGGTCTGAGGCCACTCCATTCACGATTTCCGCAAGCAGAGCGGGATCGATGGGGTAGCGCCCGGGCAGTTCAGCGACCTCCGCCTGCAGTTCATCCGGGGCATCAAAACCGTGCAGGATCCCGTGCTTCCATTCATCCAGTGCCAGCTGCCGCTCCTCCACGGTATCCACAGGTTCGTCTGCGATGTCGTCAATGACGCGGCAGAAGGCGTAGAAGGTCATCATATCCTCCTTGCGCTGGCGCGGCAGGGTGGAGAGCGCAAAGGCAAGGTTCGACTTGCTGCGGCGCGCGATCTCGCGGCCCACCGGGGCGGCTCGGCTTGGCGTTTTCTCAGACATGGGAGGGTTCCTTGTCAAGATACCCACCCCGAAGCAGAAGCAAGGCAGCGCTGACGAAAAGCCAGGAATGAAGGGAGGCCTCCAGAATGCTGGCGACGAGGAGCCGGGTCACCATGCGGGCTGGGGGAAGGACAGAGGGCAGCACGTGCAGGGCGAACTCCAGCAGTACCAGAAGTGGCACTGCCGTAAGGGCGAACATCAGCATGGGCAGCCAGGCGCGCCCCCACCATCGGGTGGCCACGGCTCCCGCCTTCAGGAAATCCACCCGGGCTGCGGCCGCCGCCAGAGGCAGGGGGGCGAGGAAGACGAGGAACTGCGGCATGAGCCATTCACGCACGGTGCGGGTGGTGGCGTCGGTGCGCTCCGCCATCCACCACCACGCTGCGTGAATCACCGCGAGCACGAGAATGGTTCTCCACCGGGCCAAGGCGGGGCGTAGGGCAGCATCTGAAAGGAGGGACTCCCGCGAGGCGATGAAGTAGCAGCAGAGCCACATCTGGCCGGCGGCGCTGAAAAGGCCCATGAGGATGGCCCCTGGTACCGTCCCCGCGAGAAACGGAGGTGGATAGATGGCCTGATGAAAGAGCATGGCGAAGCGTTGCCAGCCGCGCGCCGCCAGGTCGAAGAAGACATCCGGCCAGGGGGAGAGCGCATGCGCCATCACCGGCGGCGGGGGATCCCCGGTGCGCAGGCTCCATGCTTCATGCACCATGAGGGAGGCCATGAGCCACAGGAAGGGGGCCGGATGCCGACCCAGCCAGGCCAGCGCATCGCGGAAGAGTCGCGCCTGGGGGTGGACCACGAGGTGCAGTGCCACGCACAGGGCAAACGCCCCCAGCCAGAGAAATGGCTCCATTTCACCGGGAGGCGGCGTGCTGGCAACAATGAGGGGGGCACCGACCAAACGTACGCCATGTTGGCGCGGGGACCGGAGGGTGTGCAAGTGTGAAGGTGCAAAGCATTGCCTAAGAACGCGGCGACTGCCGGCGACCGATTGCGGATGGTGGGAGCTTCCAGTAGAGAGGCGCATGCAGCCCACGCATCGCGGTCTCCTGCACCATCTCGTCATCACCGTTTCGAGCGTCTCCCGGTCAGCGCCCTTTTATGGAACGATGTTCCGTCATCTTGGGTATGAATTGGGAGGCAGCAGTTACGGTGGGAGCTATGAGTATGAGGACTGGCGGAGGATGGACCAGGATACGCCGCATGAAATCAGCATCGTGACGGCGGACCCCAAGCTCGCGGAGGTGCCGCATCGTCGCGGCGCCGTGGGACATCACCATCATCTGGCCTTTTGTGCGCTGGACCGTGCGGACGTGGATCGCTTCCATGCGGACGTGCTGGTGCCGTTGGAGGAGAAAGGGCTTTGCACCATCGAGGATGCCCCGTGCGATTGCCCGGAGTACGGGCAAGGATACTACGCGACGTTCTTTGCGGATCCAGACGGGCTCAAGTATGAGTTCGTGAGCAATCCGAATCACCGAAGAAGGCATGAGTAAGCTGCAGGCAGATCAAGCGTATGCGAATCAACAAATCGTGCACTACGTGTGGGCAGGCTTTCACTCGTCCGAAGACATCGAGCGAACTCTACTGGAGGACGTTTTTCAACCAGGCGATCTCGATGCTGATTGGGTGAGGGCGGGTATCGATCGGGAGTTTGCGAAAAAGCTCGAACAGCAGATCGACTGGCCGGAAAAGACGGATTGTGATCGTCTTGATGAGGTTTTCGCTGAGTTGGAAGGACAACAACTCATTGCTCTTCAGAATGCCGGATACACACAGTCCGACGGCATGGAAGACATGAGCGAAATCTGGCACGAGCGAGGTGCTGAAAAATCCGGAGTGGTGGGCTACTGCTTCTACCACGGGCAGGATCTCGAGCGGGTCGTGAAAGGCGAGCCGCTGTATCTCACCTATGGTGACATTGCCGGAGATGATGCCAGGGGGGTGGTGATTGGGGAACTGATTTGCCGTGTCCTTGAGAGGCATGGATTCACCACGAACTGGGACCGGAACATCAAGACCCGCATGCACATTGCAGGCATCGATTGGAAGCGCAGGACTCCTGACTACTGATGCAGGGGGGCGCACTCGATTTTTCGCAAACGAGAGCAACTGTCCTTAGGGGTGAGTAAAGTATTTTCCGAGGTGAAAGCCGTATCACGTTTCCGGTTTTTCGTCCGGATATCCGGTGATACAATCATGGCTGCATGTGCGCTGTGGCAGCGCGCCGCAGAAACCATCTGCGTCCATGAACACGCCCCAGGAGCACCTGATTTCCGATGCCTCGGGCGCGTACTCAAGGAAGGTGTGGCTTATGGCAGCGCCGGAGAAGCTTCCTGCCACACGCCTGGGAGTCTTTCTCGATGGGGAGTACTATGTGAATCACATGAACGCGCCCGGCATGATCGGGTCCCTGCAACAGGGGGAAATGATCCTGCCGATGGCATGTGTGTTTGTGTCGCACGTGGATGGTGCGGCGAGGCATCGGGATCTGACCTGCAATCCCGAGTATGCAGCATTCATTGCGCGTGATGTGGTGGGGTGGGCGCGAAGAAGACTCCCTGAACTGGCGAAGGGCGGCCACCTCATCGCCGGGCCAAGTCTCGGTGGACTCGCATCGGCGTTTACGGCGGTGCAGTATCCACAGGTGTTTGCCCGGTGCTTGAGTCAATCAGGTTCCTTCTGGTGGAAAGAAGAGTGGCTTGCGAAACACCTGCATCAAATGCCACATGCGCAGTCCAAGTTCTGGCTGAGTGTGGGCGACCGGGAAACCGCATTTGGTGTCTCGCATCCGCCGACAGGTCTGCGCCAGGAAGTGACGCAGATCGCAGCCTGCGAACGTTTCGCAAAGGCGCTGGCGACACAGAACCATCGCGTGCTCTACCGGGTTTTTGAAGGCGGCCATGAGCTCAGTCCATGGAAGGACGAACTGCCCAACGCGCTACAGTGGCTGCTTTCGTGAGGCGCGATGCCTAGCGAATTGGTCCCCAGTGCTTCGTCAGCGGCCAGTAGCAGAACCAACCTGGGCCCACCACGTTCTGTCGTGGCACTGCACCCCAGAACCGGCTGTCACTGCTGCTGTAGCTGTTGTCCCCGAGGGCCATGTACTCATCCTTCGGGTAAGTCAGGAGCTCCATCGGCAGGGGCACGAAGCCGTTGCGTGAGTAGCCGCGGTAACCGGGTTCCTTCTGGTCAATGACTCTGCGGATACCAGGCTCGGTCGCAGGCTGGCCATTGATGAGCACCTCCGGCGGGCGGACATCAATGGTGTCTCCCGGCACGCCGGCGAGGCGCTTGATGTAGTGCTGGGAGCCCCAGTTGCTGTTGAAACGGGATTCCTGCTCGATGCCGCGGATGTTTTTCGTGGTGAACACGAATACTTCACCGCGTTCTGGGCGGCGGAAGTGGTATGCGAATTTGTTTACGATGACGTGGTCGCCGTTGCGCACGATGCCACGGGCAAGCAGCTGGCCCTTTTGCACGCGGGTGCCAGGAGCTACGCGCAGGATGTATTCCTGCGTCCGGTCTGGATTGTCACTGCCCACGCTGTCCATGGAGGCACCGATGTGGCTTGCCAGGCGCAGCTCACCCACGAGCTGGCTCATGGGGCAGTTGATCTTGATAGAGTGCCCGTCAGCGAAGTGCAGCTTGCAGTAGCGGCGGAAGATGAAGAAGGATTCCTCAGTGACGGTGACGTTGTGATCCAGCTCGCCATCATGGTCAGATACCACGTTGAGATAGGTGGTGCCAGAGAACCAACCGGCGGCCTTGCCGAGGAATCCGGGGTTGGGGTCCTCTTCCTTGTATTCGGCGATGATCCCGTTCAGCGTGGGCTGCATCGACCCGGTGGGAATCTGGAAGGGCTGCGCAATGTACGTGCGGATGCCCAAGGCAATGACGATGGAGACGAAGAAGACCTCGATATTCTCCGCCAGCTCGGAGTTGCGCATCTCCGGGAGCGCCTTTTCACAGGTCTTGTTGATGTCCTTGGTGAGGATATCGATTTTCTTTGAATCCCTCTCCTTGATTGCCTCCTTCAACTGAGCCCTCTGGGTCTCGATCTCGTCCAGCTTCGCCTGCGGGAGCAGGTCCCGCTTGTAGTCGAGGAAACGGGTGACTCCCTTGTATAGGAGCTTGGCCTGCTTGAGGTAGCGGGGCTGAAACATGAGGAAGACGCGGAGGTGGGGAGACGCGGAGGTCAGAGGAAAGGAAGAGAGGTCAACGGATGGCCCACTTTTCCGGCTGGTCAATCATGGTCACCAGCATGGCGAGGATTTCTTCGTAGAGGGAATCGAGCCGTGCCCGGTCGGTTTCCGTGATGTAAGTGCAGCGACGGGCGATTTCCAGATGGGTTTGGGTTTCCGCGGACTCACCTTCGGCATCGTTGAGTTTGCTTACCCAAGCTGCTGGGTAGCGACGCTTGCGCCAGGCTTCCGAAATGTTCGCCGGTACAGACCGTGACGAGCGTCGTATCTGGTCGGTCAGGGAAAACCTCTCCTCTGGAGGCCATTTCTTGGAAAGTTCGAATACCTCCATGGTAGCATCCATGGATTTCTGCCAAACAATCAAATCCCGGAACGAACGAATGTTTGCCATGCGCTTTTGAGGTTCGACTTCAGCTTTGCGGACTCATCTCCGTGTCTCCACCTCTCCCTTTCTCCCCATCTTCCCCCGCTAGCCTCCTGTCTTCAGCACCTCAATGAACGCCTCCTGCGGGATGTTCACACGTCCCACGGCCTTCATGCGCTTCTTGCCTTCCTTCTGCTTTTCAAGCAGCTTGCGCTTACGGGTGATGTCACCGCCGTAGCACTTGGCGGTCACGTCCTTGCGCAGGGCGCTGATGCTTTCACGCGCGATGACCTTGCCACCAATCGCAGCCTGGATGGCGACGACGAAGAGCTGCTGGGGAATTACTTCCTTCAACTTGCCCGCAAGGGCGCGGCCACGGGACTCGGCCTTGCTGCGGTGCACGATGCACGCGAAGGCGTCCACGGGCTCGCCGGCGATGAGCATGTCCATCTTCACGAGGTCGCTGGCCTGGTAGCCAGCGTGCTCGTAGTCCATGCTGCCATAGCCGCGGGTGATGCTCTTGAGCTTGTCGTTGAAGTCCACGAGGATTTCATTCAGCGGAAGCACGCAGTGCAGCATCACGCGATTGTCATCCAGGGTCTCGGTGTGATCCACGCTGCCGCGCTTGTCCATGACGAGCTGCATCATGTCGCCGATGTATTCATTCGGCACCATGAGGAAGATTTTCACCATGGGCTCGCGGATTTCCGCAATCATCTGCGTGGGCGGGAGGAAGCAGGGATTGTCCACCAGCATCTCTTCACCGTCCGTCTTCGTGACTTCGTAAATAACGCTCGGGTACGTCGAGATGACGTCCATGTTGAACTCGCGGCGCAGGCGCTCCTGCACGATTTCCATGTGCAGCAGGCCGAGGAAGCCGCAGCGGAAGCCAAAGCCCAGCGCGGCGCTGCTCTCCGCCATGAAGGTGAAGGCGGCATCATTGATCTGCAGCTTACCCACGGCCATCTTCAGGGCCTCGAAGTCCTCCGAGCTCACGGGGTAGATGCCGCTGAACACAAGCGGGTGAATCTCCTTGAAGCCGGGCAGCGGCGTCGGCGCGGGATGGCGCATCTCAGTGACGGTGTCACCAATCTTCACGTCCGCAGTGGACTTCACGTTGGCGATCAGGTAGCCCACATCGCCGGGGTGGAGCTTTTCCGTGGCGACCATCTTCGGCTTGAAGACGCCGACTTCCTTCACTTCGTAATCCAGGCCGGTGGACATCATGCGGATCTTCAATCCGCGGGCGATGGTGCCGCCCATGACGCGCACGTAGGAAACCACGCCGCGATAGGGGTCGAAAACGGAGTCGAACACCGACGCACGCAGGTAGCCGTCATGCGGATCCTTCGGCGGGGGAACGAGGCGGATGATGGCCTCCAGAATATCGGTGATGCCGATGCCCATCTTCGCGCTGGCAGGCACGGCTTCGTCCGCAGGGAGCTGGAGGATGTCCTCAAGCTGGCGCTTGCACTTGTCGAGGTCCGCGCTGGGCAGGTCGATCTTGTTGATGACCGGGATGACGTGCAGGTTCTGCTGCATCGCCAGGTTCAGGTTCGCCACGGTCTGGGCTTCCACGCCCTGGGATGCGTCCACAAGGAGCAGCGCGCCTTCACACGCGGCGAGGGAGCGGCTCACTTCATAGCTGAAGTCCACGTGGCCGGGAGTGTCCAGCAGGTTGAGCTTGTAGGTCTTCCCGTCCTTCGCCTTGTAGTTCATCGTGACCGGGTGGGCCTTGATGGTGATGCCACGCTCACGCTCCAGATCCATCGCGTCCAGGAGCTGGTCCTGCTTCTCGCGGTCGGAGATGGTCTTGGTGGATTCCAGCAGCCGGTCGGAGAGCGTGGTCTTCCCGTGGTCGATGTGGGCGATGATGGAGAAATTACGAGTGAGGGAAATGGGCATCGGCGCGGAGCGGGAAAAGGGGGTAAGGGAGGTACACCTGTTTGCCGCCATGCGCAAGCAGTGTGGCGGAGCCCATTTCCCGCCGCGAAGTGTCTCAGCGTGTGGAAATCCACCCCGCAGGACCTGTTCATGCGTATACCTAGGTGAAACACGTTGCGCTTTACATGGGGGGCATTCTCCACCATGTCTGCTGCCCCCGAATTCTGACTCATGAGCCGCCAAGAAAATCTCGATACCTTCTTCCGCGACGGCAAGACCGTCATCCTTCCCATTGACCATGGCGTGGCCATTCCAGTGCCAGAGCTGAGCAACCCTTTCCAGCTCATCGAGGATGTGAACCCCTATGTGGACGGCTATGTGCTGAATCTGGGCCTGGCTTTGCGTACCGGCGACCTGCTCACGGGCAAGGGTATCTGCCTCCGCACGGACGTGTACAATACCCGCATCACCGGTCGCGGCGCAGGCAGCATCAATGTGTACGGCCTCGGCGAGGCGGAAATGGTGGGCGCCACGGCGGTGATGAACATGCTCTACCCCGGAGCGGAAAACGAAGAGACCGTGACCCAGAATTGTGCGGACCTCATCAGTGAGAGCCTCGACGTGGATCTGCCCGTGATTCTTGAGACGCTCCCGGTCGGTCTCGGCCAGCGCGAGCACTACACGGTGGAGAAGATTGGCTTTGCCGTGCGCCTCGCGGCGGAACTCGGCGCGGACGTCATCAAGACGGCCTACCCGGTGAATGGTACCTCGGACGACTTCAAGCGCATCGTGGAGAACGCTTTTGGTGTGCCAGTGATTGTGCTCGGCGGCGCAGCGATGAACAGCGACCTCGACCTGCTCTCCATGGTGCATGACGCCATGAAGGCCGGCGCGGTGGGCATCGCCATCGGTCGCAATGTGTGGCAGCACAAGTCCCCGGTCGCCATTGCACGCAGCCTTTCGGCCATTGTGCATGAAGGCGCGAAGGTGGAAGAGGCGCTCACCCTGCTGAAGGAGCCGATCTAAGGAGAACGGCTGGGCCGAGCCCGGTCTGCCGGATCTGGATTTTCTGTCCAAAACCGGCCGCGAACGGACGTATAGCACGGGGCAGAAATTGTATATGCCCTTGAGGGCATATTATCATTTTCCATCATTCATGAAAGCACGTTTCCTTCCACTCCTGTTGTCCGCACTCGCCATCACAGCCACGGCTTCCGCCGAGCCCAAGAAGTATGTCTTTGACTGCGAGTCATGGAAGGAGGGTGAGCCGCCGAAGGATGTCTTCGTGGTGGAGGGCAAGTTTAACGTGGTGGCCAACAAGGACGGCGGCAAAGCCCTGCAGGTGGAAGTGGGCGAGCTCACGGACTCCAATGCCCTGCTCGGCGACTCCGCCGCCGGGAGTGCCAGCATTGAGGCGAAAGTCTTCGGCACCAAGCAGGGCCGCAGCGTGCCGAAGTTCGCTGTGGGCGTGCATGGCCAGAGCGGCTACCGCCTTGTCGCCTTTGCTGCTCGCAAGGAACTGCAGCTCACCAAGGGTGACGAAGTGATCAAGGTCGTGCCGCTGACCTGGAAGAGTGATGAATGGTTCAAGCTCAAGCTGGAGGTGAAGAAGGTGGAAGAGAAGAAGTGGACCATCTCCGCCAAAGCCTGGCCCGCCTCAGGTGAAGAGCCAAAGGAAGCGCTTATCACGCATGAAGACACCACGCTGAAAGGCCAGGGCAAGTGCTCCATCTGGGGAACGACCTTCTCAAATACGCCAATTCTGTTTGATGACGTGAAGGTCGAGATCGACGCGGCTCCGGCGAAGTGAGGTGCCAACGTAGAAGGCTTCTCCAGAAGCCTTGGATCGTGGTGCGTTGAAAGTGTTGAAGGCTCCGAAAGGGGCCTTTTATTTTTTGGGCGTAGATGGGCCAGATAGTCCAGCGATACTGCTCCGTGTCGCACGGGGTGCGTGGGTTGCGTGCATGGTGTTCAACGCAGAGACGCAGAGGGAACTTCGGAGACTGACAATGAGCTTCGACTCATGAGGCAACTTCGAAGTCATTTCTGCTGCGTCGCTTTGTAGACTGCATTCCCAACTTGAGAGCCTCAGTCTCAGAAGTTCCTCTGTGTCTCTGTGTTGAGTCCAATGCAGCCTGCCACACCCAGCTCCTCAGACTGCAACTCCTGAGACAACAGCACTTCCCCACGCGCCTCCACCCGGTGTCTCAATGCGGACACGCTCTCCGGGCTTCACGTCGCGCGTTACGCTCGAAGGCAGTACCTCTTCGCTGCCATTTGCGTGCAGCAGTGTCTGCTTGCCACGCATGCCGGTGCCGCCGCCTTCCACACCATAAGGCTCTACTTTCCGATGCTGGGTGAGTAGCGAAATCGTGAGCGGCTCCAGGAACTCCACTTCACGCAGAATGCCATTCCCTCCATGCCACACCCCACTGCCCCCGGAGTAACGGCGGATGGCGAACTGCCGCAGGCGCACGGGATACCTCCGCTCGATGATCTCCGGATCCGTGATGGCCGTGTTCGTCATGTGCGAATGCACGGCATCACTGCCGTGGAATCCCGGGCCTGCTCCCGTGCCGCCACAGAGCGTCTCGTAGTAGCCGAAACGGGCGTTGCCGAAGAGGAAGTTGTTCATCGTGCCCTGGCTGCAGGCCTGGAGCTTCAGTGCCTTGAGCAGGGTGTCGACAACGCGCTGGCTCACTTCGGTATTGCCGCCCACTACCGCGGGGCAGTGTGACGGATCATCTGAGAAGACGGGGCTCAGAAAGGAGCCTTCGGGGAGGATGACATCCACATCCTCCAGCAGGCCTTCATTAAGCGGCAGGTCTTCCTGCAATGCGAGTCGCAGGACGTAGAGCACCGCGCTGCGCAGGATGGCGGGTGTGGCGTTCAGATTCGCGGGATGCTGGGCGGAGGTGCCGGTGAAGTCGAGTTGCAAGCGTTCGCCTTCCTTCCGCAAGGCGACACGGATGAGGTGGCCGTCATCGAGAGATTCCTCCGCGTTTCCTTCGGGAATGGAATCGAGGAAGCGCCGCATGAGCTGTCGGGATTCGCGGAGCAGCCACTGCATGGATTCTGTTGTATCTGCTGCTTGCGCGAGTTCACGCAGACGATCTGCGCCGAGCAGGTTGGCAGCGAGTTGTGCCTGAAGATCCGCAAGATTATCTTCCACGCCACGTGTGGGATACGGCGCTTGAGTGAGGAGTGCCCGCATCTCATCCAGATGCACCACGCCATTGCGTCGCAGAATCATCGGAGGAATGACCACGCCTTCCTCCACGAGTGAGGTGGCATTGGCAGGCATGGAGCCGGGAGATTTGCCTCCGATTTCTGCGTGGTGGGCGCGGTTTGCCACAAAGCCCAACAGGCGGTGCGTGTCATCATGCACCGGCGTGATGAGGGTGACATCAGGAAGGTGCGAGCCGCCGAAGGCAGGATGATTTGTAATGATGGTATCTCCCTCGCGAAGCTCGCAGCCTTTCAGCACCTCACGCACGCACACGCCGAGCGCACCGAGATGCACGGGAATGTGCGGAGCACTTACGACGAGACGGCCATCGGCATCCAGCAACGCGCAGGAGAAGTCGAGGCGCTCACGGATGTTTGTGGAGAGTGCGGTACGTCGCAGCAGGGCACCCATGTCTTCCACGATGCTCGTGAAACGGTGGCGCATGAGATCCGGCGGAATGCTTTTCTCGTCAGTGCTGGGTGAGGCAGTTGCCTTGCGGAGAATCCAACCCGTGCCAGGATGGTCTGTGCCGCGCCAGCCGCTGCTGATCACCAGCGTGCTGAAGGCATCTTGCACAAGCTGCGGCCCGTCGATTTCAGGGGGCGTCTTTTGCTCGAGTTTGGTCCATTCATCTGCGCAGGCACTTCGTGCAATGACACGGAGACTGACCAACTCCACGGGTTTCCCTGCAGGCGGTGTGTAGCCGAAGAGATGGGTATAACGCTGTGCAAATGCGCTGTGCAGTGTGCCGGGATCTTCAAACTCGATCTGCAGTGGTGTTTCCTGACCTTTCACGCGCAGTTCCGCGAGCTGCCGAAAAATGGCAGGGTGCGGGAACGATGGTTCCTGTTGCGAGTGCGCCTGTGCGGTGACGGAGGCGAGCTGAGTTGCGGCGCTCGTCTTCAATTCGTGGAGGAGAGCGGGCACATTGGCAGCAGTGTCATCGAGCAGACGCAGCACCTGCTTTTCCGCGAATCTTTCCGGCAGCGCTTCCTGAAGGCCAACAGCACTGAGGATGCCTGCATGATGCGGTGCGAGGATGGTGGTGATGCCAAGATTCTCGGCGACGTCGCACGCGTGTTGCGGTCCTGCTCCGCCGAAGGCGAGGAGTGCGTAGTCGGACGGACGGTATCCTTCCAGCACGGAGATTTTCCGGATGGCATCCGCCATGCGTTCGGTAGCGAGGGCGAGGAGTTGCTTCAGCAGTTCCTCGCGGGAGAGGCCGCGATGGGCCTCGTCATTTACCGTTTGCAACAGTTCGGTGAGGCGTGATTCGGCAGCTTCGCGACTCAGGGGAATGGGCGCCCGCGCAGGATCAAAGCGTCCCAGCAGCAGGTTCACGTCGGTGACCGTGAGAGGCCCACCCTTTCCACAGCAGGCAGGACCTGGGTCGGAGCCCGCGCTTTTGGGACCCACAGCGAGGCCTTGCGGAGTCCATGCGCAAATGGAGCCGCCTCCGGCGGCCACCGTTTCGATTGCCACACTGGGGCTTAGCAACGTGATGCCACCCACGGCTTGCGTGAAGCGATAGCCCACCGCCCCATCGAGCCGTGCGACATCTGTGCTGGTGCCACCCATGTCGAATGTGATGATGCGCTGGTAGCCGAGACGTTGCGCCGCATGCAGGGCACCGAGCACGCCAGCGGCAGGTCCGCTCAAGAGCAGGTCCTTCGGCTTGATGCTGGAGGCGGGCTCCAGTCCCGCGGCACTCGTCATCATGAGCAGCGTGCTCGATCCGCCTTGTGGCAGGGGAGATCTGACATCGGTGATGAATTGCGAGACGGGTCCCGTGAGGTAGGCATTCGCCACGGCGCTTTGGGCCCGCGGCAGGATGCGGATGAAAGGTGCGAGCTCGCTGCTGAGTGAGACGTGAGTGAAGCCTGACTCAAGAAGAATGTCCCGCACCTGTTGCTCGTGCGTGGGATTCACGTCACTGTGCAACAGACTCACGGCTGCGGTGGTGATGCCTGATTGCACGCATTGCCTGGCGGCAGCGCGCAGGGCTTCAGCATCTAAGGTGGTGATGGCCCTTCCCGTGGCATCCAGGCGTTCTGATACCTCGTGCAAGGTGTCATAGTGGACCTCACGCGGCTCGTGCTTCAGTGCGAAAAGATGACGGCGGCGCTGGTCGCCAATCAAAAGCAGATCGCCAAATCCCTCGGTGATGAAGAAGGCCACGCGGGAACCCTTGCGTTCCAGCAGGGCATTGGTGGCACGCGTGGTGGCGAGGCGAAAGTGTACCAGAGGGAAGACGGCACCGGGTGCGGTGCGGGTGAGGAGCCTTGCGCCAAGCACGGGAGCGGCTTCACCCGTGGTCAGTTCCACCGCGGCTTCTGTAGTGAAGAGGCTGGGGGTGGAGACGTCAGTCGTGTCGAGTTGCAGCAGCGTGTCACTCCCACGCTCGTGTGAGCCTCGGACTCGCGCGTCTGCATCGGCGCGCGAAACAGGACGCACCGCGAATCCGCGGAAGAAGTCCGCCGGCACGTCCCACTTTCCCTGCAGCACCAGAGTGCCGGGCGCGATGACCTCGCGAATCGTGGCGCGCAAGCATCCGGTGGAAAGCACCTTCACGCGATGCTCTTGGCCATCTGGCGCGATACCGTGGCAATCGGTAAATGTGCCGCCGGTGTCCGCTGCTATCCGCCACATAGACTTTGGTCTCCTTCTGCTTTTGCGGCAACCGCCTTACCCACCAACGACAGAAAGCGATGCCAAGACAGCAACCTGCCTCTCCACAAGGCCGTGAGAACACTCCAGCGGAATCATCTTGCAGGGTATCCACCGGCGGTGATGGTGTCAACCGCAGCACTGGGCCGCAGTCCAGTTTCACTGAGCGTGCGATGACCAAAGGTGGAGTCCGTTTCTATGAAAGGTGAATCGCCAGATATGAATCACATCGAGGAGCGATCGGACGCAGGTCATCGGGGCGGCGTGTGGGAGCGCCCTGTGCCACGATACTTTATTGGTTTTCTCGTAACGTTTGTAACGTGGTTTCTCGGCGCGCTTCTCTGGGGCATGGCATTTGATGGTTCTGGAGGCGAGCCTTTCTCCCGCACGTTTTTTGGCAGCATGCCCATCTTACCAGGTCATCTGCTTTTCATCTTTATGGGAACCCTGTATTGGGCTGCGCAACGCGGCTGGAAAAAGATTCTATTGGGAACTGGACTCATGCTGCTGTTGAGTGCTGGCCTGTGGGGGCTTGGGTGGTTTGTCTTTGGTTGAGACAGGTGATGCGACAAAAATGCCTATTGTTTGTCCGCATCAGTGAAAGTCGGTGCCGTGCCCATCGTTCTCCACCCACCCGGACGACCGGGCTTCGCGCATGAACCTTCTGCATCGCATCCTTCTCCTCACTGTTTCATTGGCTGTTCTTGGTGTCGGTCGTGTGAACGCCGTTGATTTTGTTCT
The DNA here is from genome assembly GCF_003315205.1 of Roseimicrobium gellanilyticum. NCBI lineage: Bacteria > Pseudomonadati > Verrucomicrobiota > Verrucomicrobiia > Verrucomicrobiales > Verrucomicrobiaceae > Roseimicrobium > Roseimicrobium gellanilyticum. Next base: position 659,995 of record NZ_QNRR01000001.1, read on the forward strand.
GGCATCCAAGGGGGTGACGCCTGCTCCCATTCTGGTGCCAAAGGATGCGCCACCGCGAACGAAGGAGGCAGCGGAGGAACTGGCTCGGTGCATCGAGAAGATGACCGGTGCGAGGCCTCAAGTGGTAGAAGGAGCTCCAGCAGAGATGCCAGCGCGCGCCATCTGGGTGGGATACCAACCCGCGGTGAAGTCTGCGTTCCCCAAGGTGGATTTCGAATTCAAGCACCCGGAGGAAATCCTGATTGTTGCGAATGACAGGCATGTGGTCATCGCAGGGCGCGATCGCTGGATTCCTGGAGGAAAGGTCGTGAAGAATCGCGAGCGCAAGACCATTGTTGTGCAGCAGGAGTCCGGCACGGCGAATGCGGTGTACACCTTTCTGCAAGACAAGCTGGGCGTGCGCTGGTTCTGGCCGGGTGAATTGGGTGAGGATGTGGTGAAGAGCGAGGAAATCAAAATCGCTCCGATGGAGTACCGCTATCATCCCACCATCGTGGGGCGCTCCGGCGTGTTTCATTACTCGAATCAGACGGACGTGGGCTATGGCCGTTCGCAGGACTGGACGCTGCATCAGCGGCTCATGCTCGATTCCTTTCCCATGGAAGGTGGGCATGGGTTCGGCGACTGGTGGGATCGCTATCACAAAACGCATCCGGAAATTTTCGCGCTACAGCCGGATGGCACGCGAAGCGGCTTCCCGAATCCGCGCACGGTGAAGCTGTGTGCATCCAATCCGAAAGTGTGGGAGCTGTGGTTGAAGCAAGTGGAGGAGGAACTCGCGAAAGACCCGGGCCAGACTCTGTTCAATGCCTCGCCGAACGACGGCTGGTCCAGCGGTCACTGTGTGTGCAAGGACTGCTCGGCGTGGGATCATCCCGATGGCGAGCCGCGGGTTTTCAACTGGTACAAGCAGAATGCTCAGCGCCCGGCGTTGTCGGATCGCGATGTGACCTTTGCGAACAAACTCGCAGGGCTGCTGGAGCAGAAGTATCCTGGCAAGGGCTATCAGGTGATGATGCTGAGCTATGGACACTCACGGCCTGCACCCATGGCGGCGCGACCGGCGAAAAACGTAGTCATCGCCAGTGTGGCGAATTTCCTGGGCAGGACTGGTCTGGTGGATCGCGGCTCGACACGGGGCGACACCTATCGTCAGCAGTGGGATGCCTGGACGAAGGTCACCTCCGAGCTCCTGTGGCGGCCCAACACCGGGAGCCCTGCCGGTTGGCAGCAGGGACTGCCGGACCTTTCGCTGCAACAGACTGTGAGCGATCTCAAGTCCGTGGCAGCGGCAGGCTGCAAAGGCATCTTCATCGATGGCGTGTGGGAGCACTGGGCCACCATGGGACCGCAGTACTATGTGATGGGGCAGTTGGTGTGGAATCCATCCCTGGATGCCGAGATTCTCTGGCAGGACTATTATAGTCGCGCATTCGGTCCTGCGGCGTCGCAGGTGCGAGCTTACTACGAAGGAATCGAGAAGGCACGCATGGTTTTTACAGCGGAGAATCTGGAGGCGGATGTGTTTGAGTTTCCGAAGCTGTACACGCCGGAGCTGCTGCATGCGTCACAGACCAAGCTTGATGCGGCGAAGGCAGCTGCCAGCTCTGGCGATGAGGTATATCAGAAGCGGGTGGCGTTTGTGCAGGCGGGACTCACGTACACAACGCTCACCATGGAGAACATCCGCCTCATGGAAGGCTATTGGAAGAAGAAAGACCCAGCCGTGGCCGCGAAGGTGTTGGAGAACTGGAAGGAAGTGGAGCGGGTGATTGCGGCACATCCTCATGCCATCAATGGCGGTCCAGTGCGGGCGCAGACGCCCCGCATGGCGGGGTTGCATCCTGAGTTCCCCATCACCAAGAAAAAGAAAACTGTGAAGAAAGTGGTGGATGATCTGGATGCGAACTAGGCGAGACTTGGGAAGTCATTTGCTTCAGGTGCAGTAGTTGAATGGTATTGGTATTGAACACCTGAGGCCGACCATTCACAGGTGATGGATGCATTCTTGTTGTCTCCTGCTGAACTGCGCCCGTGGCATACGGCCGGTGGTGGCGATTGCCGCTGCCCTGCTTCTCTCATCCTGTACACATGTCGTGAAGTTCGACTTCAAGGTGGAGGCAGAGTCTGGAGCGCCCAAGGAGAGTGACGTGAGAGTGTCGTGGAATCGTGTGACCGCTTTCCGCAGTGCCGAAGCACGGTTGCTGTCGAGGGAGGAGCACCCCAAAATGGCCCGGCTCGACAACGGACAGAACTCGCTGCTGATCGTGTCCGACGGCAGTGTGGAGTCACGTACTGCCAATCTCCTTCAATATCGCACGGCGATCGTTTGCCTTCCCTCCGAGCTGCCCACGGGAACGGAGATGAAATTGAAATGGGCTGATTACGATAGCAGCGAGCCGCTGCAACCGGGCGAGGCTGCGGTGCGTGTGAAGCAGTTCTTCTCGGGGCAGGTCCAGCCAAAGCCCGGTCAGGCGGCAGGTAATCTGAAGATCCTGTCCGTCACTGGCGAGAAAATCCGACTGCAGTTCGATTTGGTCATCGAGCTTCCGAAAGACAGTCTGAACAATCGGAAGGAGATCGGGCGACTGGGCCGCGAACTGGAAGTCGAGCGACAGCAACTCAAGTCGCCCCTGGTGGTGCGCAAATACCCTGACCGAGCCAACCAAGAGGTTGGCCCACTGCCTCGTCTCGGACGAATGTGGTGAGTGTAGAGGCGGAAGTGTAACTTAATACACGTCGCGACGGTAGCGCTTGGAGGCCTTCAGGTTTTCCATATACGCATTCACTTCATCAGGGGACTTGCCGCCTTCCTTGGCCACGATCTGGCGGAGCGCATTGTCCACATCCACGGCCATGCGCGACGCATCACCGCACACGTAGAAGATGGCGCCCTGCTCGAGCCAGTCATAGAGATCCTTGCCGTGGTCCAGCATGCGATGCTGCACATACAGCTTCTTCTCCTGGTCGCGGGAGAAGGCGGTGTCGAGCTTGCTCAGGGTGCCATCGGCGAGGTAGTTGTCCCACTCGTCCTTGTAGAAGAAGCAGGAACTGCAGTTGATTTCACCGAAGAAGAGCCAGGACTTGCCCTTCGCGCCGGTGGCCTTGCGCTCCTGCACGAAGGAACGGAAGGGAGCGATGCCGGTGCCAGGTCCCACCATGATGATGGGGGTCTCGTCCGTGGGCTCGGGCAGGCGGAAGCCAGCGCCGGACTTGATGAAAGTCGGAAGAGGAGTGGTCTCATCCACGCGATCCGCGAGGAAGGTGGAGCACACGCCACCACGCTGGCGGCCGTGGCTCTCGTAGCGCACGGTGGCCACGGTCAGGTGCACTTGTTCCGGGCACGCACGGAGGCTGGAAGAGATGGAGTAGAGGCGCACCACCAGCTTGCGCAAAAGGCCAGCGATTTCAGCCGCATCGAAGCTTGCGCCGGGGTTCTCGGCGACAACATCCAGCACGTCCTTGCCCCACAGGTAATTTTTGAGGTCTTCCTTTTTCTCGGGGGTGGCGAGGGCGGCGAGGTCGCTGTTACCAGCTTTCTCGGCGACGGAGCGGATGAGCTTGCCGTCCACTTCGGTGATGGAGTACACCTCGGTCAGCGCCTGGCGCAGGCTCATGGTGCCACCCTTGGGATTGATCACTTCTTCGGAGCCGGAGAGCTTGAGCTGGTTGAGCAGCGCATCCACGAGCTTCGGGTCATTCGTCGGCATCACCGCGAGGGAGTCGCCGGGCAGGTATTCCATGCCGCTGCCGGAGAGATCGATCTCGTAGTGCCGGGTGTTCTTGGCCGCGCCAGCGCCGGTCAGGTCGTACGCGCGCTTGAGATGCGCGATGAAGGGGTTCTTGACGTTGTAGGGCGACTTAGGGGCGACGGTGCTCATGGACGGGTTTCAGGAAAAGGGGCGGGCAAATTAGGGAATTGAGAGTCAGTGTCAAGAAGGGGTGCAAGCCGGGGCGGGCTCCGCAAAGGGGAGTCATTGGCGCTGATGAAGAAGAGCAGCTTCGAGGCCAGAATCGCATCGGGCAGAACGCTTGATTTTATGTTCGAAAGAACACTTGTGCTCCACGGGAATGGCCTCACCTTTTCCGCCTGATGGATCCGACTGCCCAGCCTCCCACTCGCCCGCGTGGTCGCGGGGCAGGGGAGAATCCGGACCAGCGCTTTTCCCAGCTGCACGTGACGTATGAGGAGGGCGAGGCACCGGCGAAGGTGAAGACGAAGTTCTTCATCGATCATTCCCAGTCGGTCATTTCCAAGAACGACAGTCCAGACATTGGATTTTCCATCAGCCTCAATCCGTATCGAGGCTGCGAACATGGATGTGCTTATTGCTATGCGAGACCTACTCACGAGTACTTGGGCTTCAGCGCGGGATTGGACTTCGAGTCGCGCATCATGGTGAAGCAGGATGCGCCGGAGCTCCTGCGTGCCGCGTTGGCCAAGCCTTCCTACAAGCCGTCCACCATGGCATTGAGTGGAGTGACGGATTGCTACCAGCCGGTCGAAAAGAAACTGCGCATCACCCGGCGATGTCTGGAGGTGCTGGCGGAGTGCCGGCATCCAGTGTCCATCATCACGAAGAACCATCTTGTGGTCCGTGACCTCGATCTGCTGAAGGAACTCGCCAAGTACCAGGCGGTGGTGGTGTTCTTCTCCATCACTTCGCTCGACCCGAAGCTGGCTCATATACTCGAGCCGCGGGCCTCTGCACCACAGCAGCGATTGGAGGCGATGCGCACGCTGCATGAGGCGGGCATCCCGGTGGGAGTGTCATCCGCGCCGATGATTCCGGCGATCAATGATCACGAGATGCCGGCCATCCTGGAGGCAGCGGCGAAGTGTGGCGCGGCGGGTGCGGCGTACACGGTGGTGCGCCTGCCCTTTTCGGTGAAGGAGGTCTTTGCCTCGTGGCTGGATGAGTATTTCCCGGACCGAAAGGAGAAGGTGCTGGGCCGCATCCGTGAGTGCCAGGGAGAGACCTTGGCGCATCGCGACTTTGGGACGCGCATGCATGGCGAAGGTGTGTGGGCGGAGCAGATCGAGCAGGTGTTTCGTGTGAGCAAGATTCGCAGCGGCATTGCAGCGCGGAAGATTCCGAAGATGAGCAGCGCTTCGTTTCGGAGGCCTGCGATGGGTGGGCAGATGGAGTTGGGGATCTAGTGTGTCCCTGAGCTTGCCAAGTACTTCGTCGATCAGAGTTCATCGCGGGGACTTCACTTCGTGTTCATGCTGTCGCGCAGACCGATCAATATTTCTTCGGAGTTCTTCACCTGAATCATTCCCAAATGGGGATACTCCAGGTCAATGATCACATACACAGTCACTGAGAGTACGAGGGCGAACGCAATGGGATGAAGCGAAAGCCATGGGCGCCGGTTTGCCATGTCGTAGCCGGCGAACAACGAACTGGCGAGAGCGAGTACCGCGAGCATTGCGGTGATGACAATGGGCGGATGCATTTTTGAGGCCTCGGTCCGCAGGGTCGCGGTATCAAACATCGAGTTCAGCGCGGGAAGGAGCAGCATGGGTGGGTGGCTGGTACCCGTGCCTTGCGTAGACGAGACAGCCAGGGTCCAGATTTTCGATTGCAGTTCGGCTGACCTCTGGAGTTCCACCTTGGCGGCATCAAGGTCAGGTAGCTTTCGATAAGTCTCTATTCTGGAGTCGAGGTAGCGTCTGAAAAGGTCGCGCATGGCTGGCTGCGTATCCACCGGCAGGAGATCCACTCGGAGCCATGCGGTGCCGATGTCATTGCATTCTTGAGTGATGATCTTGCGGCGTTCGTCAAATCGCGACAACGCTCCTGAGAAGAGAAAGGCCAGCGTCAGTCCGAGCAAGCCGAAGACGGCGCCTTCAATGGCGCTGATCCCCGTAGTAGCAGACTCGCCCTCCTTGGAGAACCTGGCCTTCCCAAGCCGCTTGCCCAATTCAATGCATAGGAGGATTCCCGCGAACAGAAAGCACACAAAGAGGATTCCCGTTGCGATGATGCTCATACTAGGAATGGGCGCGATGGCGAGTGATCTGCGCGTACCCCATTCTTCAATAGAGAAGGGGTGAGGAGCCATCGGACCTAGGTCTTACGCTGCGTGCGCGTCGGCATCAGCGTTCCGAGCAAGTTCCAGTCTGGTGGGACTACTTCTCCTCGCGCACGATGGTCGCTGTCTTCGTTGCGGGATCCAGCTTGATGCTCGCTTTCAGTGGCGTGATCTTGCGGAACTTCTCGGTCGACTCCAGGGCCCAGAATTCAAGAGGCGCATCGGGTGAGGCGAGTTTCACGCGGACCTGCCACGGGTACATCTCCTTCACGGGCACGTCCTGATAGTTGCCGAATTCATAGTCGAGACCGTAGATGCGCAGCAAGTGCTTGGGCGCATACTGACCAAGGCTGATGACGCGACCTTGCTGGACGATGAGCACGGCATCCACCGGCTGGCCGACGTTAAAACGGGCAATCCCTTTGAGCTCCAAGGTGCCGTCGTCCAGCAAGCGGGCTTCGGTCACGTCTGCCTTCTCAAGCGGGAGCGGTTTCTTCTCCCTGGCGAAGTGGCTCAGCTCTGGTGTGCTCAGCGGCTTCGTGCGCAGGAGATTCAGGCTTTGCAGCGTGTTGATGGCATCCAGCACGTTCCAGTTTTTCTTCACCATGTCGAGAGTCTCGATGCTGATGAGCCCGCGCTGGTCATTGAGATGGGGCATGAAGAGTTGCAGAACCTGCGCCTGCCGTCGTGCAAGGTGCCACTGATGGGTGAGATGCAGGCCATACTGCCACACGGGAATCTGCGCGGTGCAGAAAGCGGTGAGGGCTATCACGCCCGCCGTGCCCACAAAGCTCTGTCCTCCAGTCTTGAGTTCCGGCAGATCATCGGGATGCTTCTCGCGCCAGCGTTCACCCGCGCGACGGAAGACGGTGCCGAGCGTCGCGGTGATGGCCAGACCTGCGACGAGCAAGTACTGGCTGGCAGCGAGATAACGTGGTGTGACGGCGCGGTGCTCACCGATGTCCGATGCACGCTTGCTCACCAGCAGACCGATGACGACCACGTACAAGGCCAGCGCCATCCAGGGCAGCACCGCCTTCAGGAGGCGCATGCGTAGGGTGAAGGCGACCAGCAGTGCAATCCACGCGCAGGTCCACTTGCCGAGCGTCACGGCGGTATCGAGCGGATGATCCACAAAGGGCGTGCGCGCGAACCACGTGCCGAGGAAGGCGAAGAAGAAGTTCAACGCGGCCTTGAGGCGCCCCCCTTCCAACAGACTGCCGCCCGTTTCGAAGGCATTGTCCCCCGGCTTCAGGTTGTAGGCGTGGTAGGCCACATTGATGAAGTTCGTGAAGTAGCAACCGATGGTGACGCCGGCGATCACGAGCCACACCGCGGAGAGGATGAGTCGCTGCTTCATGCTGCCGAGCGCGGGCTGGAAGAGGAACACTCCCAGCATCACCGGCCACACGCCGATGCCGTGCGCGAAGCTGTGCGTGGCCATTTCTGCCAGTACCACGGCACCGGTGAAGCGCAGCCACACGCCTGTGGTACTGGGTTGCTCTCGAGGCGTCAGCAGCAGCAGGCAGCCCAGCAAGCCTGCCATGGGAATCGCGGCCCACATGGCAGAACCCCAGAGCAGAATCTGGAAGTGCATGGGGCAGAAGAGCAGCAGATTGAACGCAAACATCAGCGGCCAGCGCCATAGGGAGCCCCCCATGGTGCGCCCCAGCAGGAACCAGAGCATGACCGCATTTGCTGCGAAGATGAGAAGAGCTGCGTAGTTTTCCCAGCGAAAGTCCCCGCCGCTCAGGTGGGACATGGCAATGATCATGAGTCGCGGCACCACGATGCGGTGCTGGATCTGCGGTGCATAGAGGTCGTGCCATGTGAGCGTGCCGTCGTGCCATTTTTGCAGCAGGGGCGCATTCTCCCACATGTCCCAGCAGCCTACGTCCACGGCCGTGTTTTTCATCAGGACCGCCGCGTACAGAGCGGGGGAGAAGACCAGAAGAAGGAGCAGCCAGCGGAGAAAGGGGCTGCGGGGCGTGTGGTCAGTGGCCTGGTTCATGGAAGGGTGCCGGGACCGAGTATTAGCATCAGGTGGGGCACTGGCACGAATCTTTTGCCATGTCTTGGTCAGCTTGACGGGCGGGCATTGTCCCGTAGAATCCCGGACCCTGCTCCAATTTTTATGGTGAAAAATTTCTTCCCGTTCCGGCCATGGGTTGCTGCTGGATGGAAGTTAGGATGCAGAGAGGGGATGCGAAAGGTCACACGCCTCAGTGGAGACCCGAGAGCGGATGCGACTGCCGGTGATGGGTTCCTCCTTCTCCCGAGCGAGCGCCACTTGCATCCCTCGCACCTTGCCTGACTTTGCCCCAGCTCATGAGCGTCGCTTCCAGCCTTCCCAAACTCTGCGTCGTCATTCCCTGCTACAATGAGGAGGAGTCCATCCCTGTGCTTGTGGAGAAACTCACGCCGGTGCTGGAGAGGGAAACAGGCGGTTCCTGGCAGATTCTCTTTGTGGATGATGGCAGCCGCGACACCACGGCACAGCTCATTTGGGACCTGCATGCAAAAGATCCTCGCTATCAGGGCGTGCGCCTGAGCCGGAACTTTGGCCACCAGCCCGCGGTGTGGACCGGCATCCAGCATGCGCTCGGCGAGTGCATTGGTGTCATTGACTGTGACCTGCAGGATCCTCCGGAAGTGCTGATGGAGCTCTACCGCAAGGTGGCCAACGAAGGCTTTGATGTGGTCTCCGGCGTGCGCGGCAAGCGTGAAGAGTGCCCGTGGTGGCTACAGCTTGCCTACCGCACGTTTTACCGGGTGATGAACTGGCTCGCCGAACATGACTACACCCTGGACAGCGGTGACTTCTGCGTGGTGAACCGCCGTGCACACGAGGCCCTCAAGCGGTTGGGTGAATCGGCCCCGGTGCATCGCGGCCTGCGCTCATGGGTCGGCTTCAAGCAGACCACCGTGAGTTACCAGCGACCGCCGCGCCTGCACGGCCAGAGCAAGTACAACCTGCGCCGGCTCACCGTGCTGGCCATGAACAATCTGGTGAACTTCAGCACGGCGCCGCTGCGGCTCGCGACCTTTGTGGGGCTGTTCATGGGAGTGCTCACGCTTCTCGCTGCGGGGCTCTTCCTGCTGAACCGCCTTGTGCCCTCCTTCTCCATTTTCGGGTATTACGTCGGTCAGAATGCAGGTACGGCGACTCTCGTGCTGTACCTGTCCTTCATCGCGAGTGCCCTGTTCTTCTGCATCGGCATCCTTGGGGAATACCTCGCGGTGGTGGTCAAGGAGGTGAAAAAGCGACCGGTGACGGTGGTGGCAGAGGTGACGGAACAGGAGCGAGGGTAGGGGTGCATCACATGTGACTGCCGTGAACCACGAAGAACGCCTTCAAACTGGTTGGATCACATGGACTCTTGGCCTGCTGGCCGTCCCGCTGCTGTACCTATTGAGTGTTCCTCCCGTGACGCTGATGACAGCTGTGAGGTTTAGTGGTGTCCTCGTCCCTTCGGGCATGGGGATGATGTATCGGATGCCGGATCAGTGGCTTCGAGAGAACACACCTCTGCGGGGCCTGTTATTGAGGCTTGCTCAATAGACTGACGTTGGGTGGAATGTTCTGCCTTCCTGAAGACCGAAGGTCTGCGATATGCCAGCCCAGGGCAACGCCCTGGGATAAGTGGCAAATGAACAGAGCCCTGAAAGGGCGAAATATGGGCGCACCTCAGGCGGGCGCTCTGTCACGCCCTTTCAGGGCTTGGATGTCTGGGCCGTTTTCCCAGGGCGTTGCCCTGGGCTGGCAAATCTCAGACCTTCGGCCTGGAACTGCCTCGCGGATGTGCATTCAAAGTCAGTCTATTGCACAAGGCTCAATAGAAAGGTACTTCGACCTCTGGTGGGACTTGGCTGACTAGGCATTTTTTCCAGAAAGGGTCTTCCGTGCGGCAATCCAGATTCCCTTGCTCCACGCCTCCCCACGTGCTTAGTGCGCCGTCCTGCCCCCCGCTGCTGCTGAGGGCTGTGGCCTTTGCGTTATGCTGATTACTTCCCGATGAACAACCTCAAGGACTCCTTCCCCCGGGTCTGGCCGGTGCTTCGTCTTGTCCTCCAGTGGTCGCTGGTGCTGCTTCCTGCGGTCGGGCTGTTTCTGCTCATTCGTGAGTTCGGGGTGAACATTCCTTTCCTTGATGACTGGATGTACATCTCCATGTTTGAGAAGGAACGCGCAGGAACGCTGACCCTGCACGACTTCTTCATGGTGCAGATGGAGCATCGCATGGCCTTTGTGCGGGCGATGATGCTCGTATTTTACAAGGTCTTCCCGGGGAACTGGACGATTCACATGTTCTTTTCCTGGCTCCTGCTGGCACTCACCTATGTGAATGTGGGGCTGCTGCTGAAGAAGACGACCGGTCAGTCCTTCCGCGTCTGGTGGCCGCTGCTGGTGCTGGCGGGACTCACCATCTTTTGTCCGGTACAGTACCGCGTGGTGCTGTGGAGCATGATGTTTCAAGTTGCAGCGTTGGGCTTCTTCCTGAGTGGAGCGTTGCTGGCAATCATGAGCGGACTGCCGCTGTGGCTGCGGTGGATCATCGGCATTGTGTGCGCGAGCCTGGCCACGCAGTGTTTTGCCTCAGGCATTCTGGTCTGGCTGCTGCCGCTGCCACTTGTGTGGTTCACCCCGGCGGTGAGAGGACTGCAGGCGCGCATCATTTTCACCACGCTCTGGCTGGCTGTCTTCGCGGTGACCATGCAGCTCTACTTCACCAACCTGGTGAATGAAGTGGAACCCATGTTCGCCTACAAGCAGGGCGAAGAGGAGACGATGCGCAAAGATGTGGGAGGTATGATCAAGGATCCCGGCCGTACGGGCTCCTATGTCTTCCGTTTCCTGGGAAATCACCTCAGTCGTGGCTCCAGTTTCTCCATGATGGATGTCAGCCTCGTCATCGGGGGCGTGTCCTTTGCGCTGTATGTGGTGGCTTTTGGTTACCTGCTGGGGCATTGGCGGCGTGAGGAATTGCGGGCGCAGCTTGGTCCCTGGCTGGTGTTTGGCGCGTACTCGATTGGCACGGGTGTGCTGGTGGCCATGGGACGCAGTTGGGCTTCCAGCACGGGGGACAACGCCATTGCGCCCCGCTATGTGATTCATGCGGTGCCATTGACGGTGGCCCTGATCGCGCTGGTGTGGATCATCGCGCAGGACGTCATCGCCCGCAGGCCGGAGATGAAAGTTGGCGCGAGGCGCTTCATCCTCCAGAGCGGGATGGCCCTGCTGGCGGTACTGATTCTCTCTTGGGCTCAGGGCTGGAGGTTGATGGACATGTGGCACTCGTCACGACTGCGCGGCGCGGTGAACACGCGCTTCTACAACGTGCTCTACCAGGTGGAGGACATGGTGCCGGCAAATCGTGATCATGCCCGCCGCGCGGAAAAAATGGGCCTGCTGAATCCTCCAATGCTGAAGGATCGCATGCTCTCCAACTTCCGCCTGCAGCCTTCACTGCTCAGCTCGAATACCGCGAATTTCCGCTCCATGAAGCTCAGTCTGGAGGAAGTGAAGAAGGGTCGGGAAAAGGATGATGCGGAATCACCCGATACAGGAGCCACGATCGAGGCGAACGCTGAGGCGCAGCAGCAGTGGGTGGCTCAGGTAGAGGGCTTCGCTTGCTTGCGGGGGCGCAATCGTGTCGCGGATGGTGTTTTCTTCACCCGGCGTGTCCCAGAGACAGGCGCCTGGGAGATCTTCCACGTCGTGCAGGTGAGCGGCATGCCGCTGTACCTTTTTGACATGCTGAACAAGGACACCCAGTTCGTCCATGTCCCGAGCGGGCACATTGCGCAGGATGGCCTCGCGGGGTTCACCGGCACGTTTGTCATGACCCAGCTCCCTCCCGGCGTGCATGACATCATGGCGTGGGCCTACGACGCCCATGAGGACAGCGTGTATCCCATGGCCCCGTTCTACCAACTCGACAACCGGGGCCCGACTCCACGGGTGAAACGCCTCGGTGTGGACCCGGCCTCAGTGCACATCAGCAAGTTTCTCAAAAAGAAGCAACCTGCGGAAAAAGGGGACACGAAAGCGGCCGCAGAGTAGGGCACGGCCCAAAGGTAGGACCTCAAGGAGGGATGCGTACACTTGCCCAGAGGTTAGCGAGGCCAGCCGATTTTTCCTCCCCAAAGCATGAAGCTTTCTTTACAAATCCAGGGGCTGGACGATGTGGCTCGGTAAAAGCATCAGGGTGAGCCAATGAATTGGGTTGAGTTTTTCGCGAGTAAGGGTATTGCCTAGGCCGCCTTTCCCCACCTTTCTGCTGGCATGCGTATTCTGCTCGCCCTCGACAAATTCAAAGGCTCACTCACAGCCAAGCAGGCAGCCGAAGCGGTGACGCGCGGTCTGAAGCGTGGTGGCGTGCAGGCAGACATTGAAGTTTGCCCGATTGCCGACGGCGGTGAGGGCTTCACGGAATCTGTGCTCACGGCGCTGGGTGGGCAGTGGCAGGAGGCTCCGGCGCATGATGCCCAAGGGCGTCCCGTGATGGCGCGGTACGGGCTTATCCATCACGACGACCATCTTGAGGCCATCATGGAGATGAGCGCCGCTTCTGGTCTGGCGCTGGTGAGCGACCTTTCTCTGGATCCTGCTACCGCGAGCACGGCTGGCACGGGTGAAATGATGCTCCACGCCATGCAGCAGGGGGCTCAGCGAATTCTGATTGGGATCGGCGGCAGCGCTACCAATGACGGGGGCACGGGCATGGCATCAGTGCTGGGCTGTCAGTTTCTGGGTGACAATGAGCAGCCAGTGGGTCGGCTCCCGGCGGATCTGGACAAAGTCCGCCGCATTGCCAAGGAGCGCATGCTGAACTGCGAGGTCGTGGTGGCTTGCGATGTGTGTAATCCGCTGCTGGGGGAACATGGCTGTACCCGCGTGTACGGGCCCCAGAAGGGCGTGAAGGACGTGGCCTTCTTCGAGGGGCGCATGCAGCGCCTGGCGGACATGGTCACACGTGACTTGGGCTGCGACCATCGGAACAATCCGGGTGCTGGCGCCGCCGGTGGGCTGGGCTTCGGCCTCATGAGCTTCTGCGGTGCGCAGCTGAAGTGCGGATTCGACCTCGTGGCGGATGTCACCGGCCTGCTCGAGCGCGTCAAGCGGGCGGATCTGGTGATCACCGGCGAGGGCAAGCTGGATGCCCAGACCCTGCATGGCAAGGGACCCATGGGGGTGGCCGAGATGGCTCGTGACGCCGGAAAGCCGGTCATCGGCATCGGCGGCATCATTGACGCGAGCGATGAGCTACGCAGCCGCTTCCAGGCGCTCTGGCAGGTGAAGCCGGAGGCCATGGGCATCCCCGAGGCGGTGTCCCGGGCTGCGGAACTGTTGGAGGAAACCGTGGTGCAGCACAGTGGCGAGATTCTCCATCTCGCAGGCAAGGCGTAACGCTGGATGCGGAATCCACTTTTATTTGCACCCGGCCCGGCAAGAGGCTAGAGCCAGCGGTCTATGAGCAAGAAAGTCGTGTTGTTGTTTGCCGGCCAGGGCGCGCAGAAGGTGGGCATGGGCCAGGATCTCGCCGGCGCCTATCCGAAGGTGAAGGCGATGTTTGACCGCGCCAATGAAGTGCTCGGCTTCAACCTCACGGACACGATGTTCAACGGACCGATTGAGGAGCTCACGCGCACCTCGCGCTGCCAGCCTGCCCTGTATGTTCATGGTCTTGCTGTTTTGGAAGCGCTGAAGGAGCGTGTGCCCTCCCTGGAGATCGCCGCATGCGCCGGCCTTTCGCTCGGTGAGTTCACCGCGCATGCTGCGGGCGGCACGTTTGATTTTGAAACCGGTCTCAATCTGGTGTTCCAGCGAGGCAGCTTCATGGAGGAAGCCTGCGAAGAGACCAAGGGCAGCATGGCTGCTCTCATCGGTGGGGAAGAGTCCGCTGTGCGTGAACTCGCCGCCGAATGCAATGTGGATGTGGCCAATCTCAACGCGCCCGGGCAGATCGTTTTGAGCGGCAGCATTGAAGGCATCAAGCAAGCGGTGGCGAAGGCGAAAGAAAAGGGCATCCGCAAGGCGGTGGAGCTCACCGTGGCCGGCGCCTATCACAGCCGCCTCATGAAGTCCGCGCAGGACAAGCTGGCCGCTGTACTGCAGACGACGCCGGTGCAGATGCCGAAGGTGCCGGTCATCAGCAACTACGAAGCAGATGCGGTGACGAGCGAGATGGTGATCAAGAATACGCTGGAGCGTCAGGTCACCGGATCCGTGCGCTGGTCCGAGTCCATGCAGCTTCTCCTGAAGGATGGGAATGATTTGTTCCTGGAACTCGGACCCGGGGGCGTGCTCGCGGGCTTGATGGGACGCATTCAAAAGGGCACGAAGGTGCTGACGATTGAAGACACCGCGAGCCTGGATGCGGCGGTGGCGGAGTTGGGGGCGTAATACGTACACCTGAGGCCAGGACGCGCTGGCGGCTTCAATGGCATGCTGGATTGGGATTGCCGTGCATGACGCAATCCCGTAGATTTTTGTCCATGCAGGCGGCTCACAGCGTGGCTCCAGTATCAGGCTCACATCCCATGGGCGTTCTGTGGGTGCTGCTCTGGGTGTTGTACAACGTGGTGATTTGCTGCATCGGATGGTCCTGCTGGGAGGGGGCTTCGTTCATCAAGCCTGCCAGCATGATGATCAAATTGGAGCCGTGGGAGTGGTGGATGAAGGTGATTGAAGTCTGGGGGCTGGCAAATGCAGGCTTCGCGCTAGGACCGCTGTTGGAGTCGATTCGGCCCCGCCAACATGTCATCGTGCAGTGGATTCTGGGACTCTTTTTCTTCCTGGTACTTTACGTGTCTCTACCCCTGCTTGCCACTTGGGCCATGAAGCTCAAGACATGTTACTACACAGCTGGGCAATCCGTCCCCTCATGGGGAAACTTTCATTGACCAAACAAACATTGTGATTGTCGTGCATGACGCAATCCCATAGGTTTTGTGCATGCAAGCGGCGCTCAGCGTATCACCTGTGGCCGCCCCACGGCGCGTGGTCGTCCCTTGGGCCCTGCTTTGGGCGCTGTACAATGTGGTGATTTGTGGCGTGGGATGGGTCTTCTGGGAGATGGAGTCTTACAACAAAGATCCCAGCCACATGACCAGGGTGGAGCCGTGGGAATGGTGGATGCTGGTGATTGAGGCGTGGGGACTGGCGAATGCCTGTTTCGCAGTCGGACCCTTGCTGGAGCTGATTCAGCTTCGATGGTACCGGCGTACTGCGGCGACGAAGGCGCTCTTTTTCTTCCTGACACTGTTCGTGTCCGTCGTCGTCGTTGGCGATTGGGCCATTCGCTTCAAAAACGACTATCTCATCAATGGGGAACCCAACGCATGGGAGGAATTTTGGCGCTCTCGGGGGGATAACTCCCGCGATACGCCTGGCCATGACAAGCGGCCGCAATATTGATTCAATGACACTGGGGCATCATGCACCCGCCGCCGGCCTGCCCCGCCGCACTTTCCCCTTTCCAGAGGCACGCATCTGGCTACGGTGAGGTTGCATGCTTCAGGTTGTCTTCAACGAAATCTCCGCCGCCGAGCTCTCCAATCTCCCCACGCAAGTCCAGTTCACCATCATCGAAGCGATGAATGTGCAGCCTGAGGACGTGGAGGAGAACCGCCTCGGCAAGCGCTTCGGTCTCCTGGAGCGCGGTGGCCAGAAGCTCTACCGCTGCCGCGCGGGTGAATGGCGCGTGTACTTCGCCGTCGAAGGCGCGCACGTGAAGGTGCATCGCGTCCTGCACGCGAACACGCTCAAGGATTTCCTTTTTCGCAGCAACCTCGGAGGCGCTGGCACTGCTCCTGCCCCTGCCGGTGAAGACGAGACCCTCGGCCAGTCGAAGAGCTTCTGGAAGCTCATTGATGAAGGCGAGAAGACACTGAAGGTGGTGTAGCCGGTGCGACGGTGAGCGGTACGACGGTGGATGAGCCGTCTTGGTAATCTTTCGCGTCAAGACGATGTGCGCCAGAGGGCGGATGAGCGTCGTAAGTGCGTGAACGTGCGACAGTAGTTGCAGCTACTACCGTCCTACTGTCGCACCGCTCGCCGTCGCACTGGAAGCGTCTCTCAGGACGCCTTCGCCTGCCACGCCTCGAACTGCTCTTTCGCCGCACGATATCTCGCGCCGCAGCGGGGGCACTGCACGGTCATGACTTCATCATCGCCGAAGGCCTCCTTCAAAGCTTCGGGACTGAGCTTGGCGAGGATGGGATAGAGTCGGTCCACAGTGCAGCCGCACTTCCAGATGTAGCGCCGCGTCTCCAGGAGACTGAGCGTTTCCTTCTGGTCGAGCACGCGCACATCATCCTCGGTGAGGGCGGCGAGCCAGGCTTCATCGCAATCAGGCTGGGAGGAAATCATGGCGATGTCCTCCTCGCTGTGACGGAAGAAACGGGCGATGCGCTGCTCACTCTGCTGGTAGTACTGCTCCACGCAGGAGAGGACTTGATTGCCCTCCACCTGCACAAGGCTCTGCTGCGCGGCATGACCGATACGGGTGGTCTGCGCGCTGAAGATGTTTGCGCCCATGTCGCGCACGTCATCAGTGAAGACGCGGCCGGCGATGTTTCCGGGGCGGGTGTTGCCCGTGACGAAGAGATTAATGGCAGGTTTTTGGAAGTTCATGGTCCACCCGCAGTTCTCGTCCTGGGGACGGGAGGCGAGGTGCAGCGTGAGCCCCGCCAGTGCGTCTTTCAGCATGGCGTCCTGCTCATTGGTGTACTGCAGACCGTGATCCGCGCGGTGCAGGTAGTAGTCGATGTACAGCGGCTCGAAATCCGCCCGCGCCACGAGCGCATTGCGCCCGCGCACGAAATAGGTGCGGACTTCGAGGACAGAGGCGTTGGAGTCTTCGGACATGGTCAGGTCCCTGGGAAAAGGGGGCTGGTCATTTAGCATAAGGTGTTCCTTTGTGAAAGAAGGGATACGCGGGAAATGCGGGTTGGGATGGTTGTGGGGGAGTGGCTGGGGAGTGCCAGGGGAACGGTTTGCAGGGAGGAGGCTTCCCCACTCTCTGTGAGGTTGCGGCGTGCAAAGTAGCTTCGACTTCAGTCGAATCAGTCGCGCTGCAGGTCGTACGGCTGAAGCCGTAGCTACTTTGCGCTGCGCACTTCCTGTGGTGCTTTTCATTTCGTCCTCAGATACGCCATCAAGTCCGCGAGCTGTTCCACCGTGAGTACCGACTCCAGTCCCTCCGGCATCAGGGACAGGCCGGTGCTCTTGAGGGATTTGATTTGGGACCGGATGACGGATTGCTCCACGGACATGGGGTCTTTGAGCATGATGCTGGCTTCCGACTCTCCGGTGAGCATACCCACGAGGAAGCGGCCATCCTGCAACTCCACGAGGTACTGGGCAAAATTCGGGGAGACCTCGCGATTGGGATCGAGGATGTTGGTGAGCATCTGCTCCGGGGTCCATGCCAGCGTGGTGGCGAGGTTGGGACCGACGTCGCGGCCTTCTTCCTTGAAGCGATGACAGGCGGCGCACACCGTGGTGAAGACAACTTTGCCGCGTTTGGCATCGCCGGGGATGGTGAGAGCCGGCTGGTACTTCGCGAGGACTTCGCCGCGACTGCTGGTGGAGAAGAGCTTCTCCACTCGTGCTTTCAGCACGGTGTCTGGCGTGCGCAGCATGAGGGTCCGGGCGGTGGCGGAGATTTCACCGGGCTTCACCCGCCCGTTTTCCACGGCGGAGATGAGTGCACGAATCCACTCCGCGCGTGAGGCGAGGGCCTGCAGGGCTGCTTCACGCGGGGCTGGCGTGAGGGTGGACCATGCCTCCAGCAGGAGCTGCGGCATGGCGATCGCACGCGTGCGCTGCAGGAGGCTGATGACGGCAAGCCGGACGGCATCCGGCTCGGCGGGCAGCAGGAGTTTTTGCAAGGCGGGCTGAATCTTGGTGATGTCAGGTTCGACGGCCATCAGTCCGATCTTGGTCACGCGCTCATCCGTACCAAGGGAGTCGTCACCTGCCTGGCACTGCGCCTCCTGCGATACGGAGCGGAGCCATGCTGCAGTTTCTTTCCTGGTGACCTGGAGGTGCTCCAACAGATCCGAAGGTGAACGTCCATGCCTCGCGAGGCCCTCGCACAGGCCGAGCAGGCCTTGCTCTGCGGAATGGGGATTCGTGCTGGCGTTGCGAGCCAGTGCAGCGAGGAAATACTCAGCGCTGGTTTTCTTCAGGTCGGGTTCGGAGCCAAGCATCACGCCACATTCGCGAATGAAGGTTACCAGTCCCGGGCTGTCTGGATTCCCACGGCGCAAGGTTGTTTCCACTCCAACAGCAAGGTCGGACTGTCTGAAGGCCTGCGTGGCGAGGCGCATCCATGGGTCATCCTTGTTCCGCAGGATCACCTGATCGAACAAAGCGGTCATGCTTGTGGATTTGCTGTTTGCCAGAACCAGGGTGGCCAGAAATCGGATGCGTGGAGATTCATCCTTGAGCCGGTTGTCAAAGCTGCTCGGAGGATAGGCGGAAGTGAGAAAGGGTGCGTACAGGATCGTCGCACTCTCGCGAATCTCCGGCTCCCTGTCTTCCAAGGCGAAGTGGGAGAGGTCCTCTTCATCGAGCGCCCCGAGGGAGTTCAGCGTCCACATCGAGTGCACCTCTACGTAAGGGCCTGAGTCATCCCATTTGAGCAGTTGTTTCAGTTCCGGCACCACGCTCTTGTCCTGCCTCTCAAAGAGAAGACGATGTGCCGTGTCGCGATGCCATGCGTTGGGATGCGAGAAGAGCTTCACCAACTCTGAGCTGCTCTTGTCCGCGAGCGATTCAGTTTTGCGTGTCTTGTATCCCTTTGGCGTGAGGCGCCAGATGCGTCCCTTGTCGATGCCCTTGATGAGATCGATGGCGGCGTGGATGTCATCCGGAAGGCTCCAGGGATGCTCGATGGCTTCACGGTACATGTCGCACACGTGCAGGCAGCCGTCGGGTGCGTTGGCGAAGTTCACGGGGCGGAACCAGATGTCGCGGCTCGCGCAGAATTCCTTGTCGCCATCCACGCGGGTGGCCTTGAAGGTGACGCTGTCTGGAGTGAGCTTGAGCCGGTAGAAGAGATTGCCGGCCACATCAGCCACGAACGCCATGCCG
This sequence comes from Roseimicrobium gellanilyticum, assembly GCF_003315205.1. Lineage (NCBI taxonomy): Bacteria > Pseudomonadati > Verrucomicrobiota > Verrucomicrobiia > Verrucomicrobiales > Verrucomicrobiaceae > Roseimicrobium > Roseimicrobium gellanilyticum. The sequence goes on from NZ_QNRR01000001.1 coordinate 679,139, forward strand.
CGGTAATCTTGGGGATACGCGTCACCGCGGTAGATGGTGATGCCTGCGGACGAAGTGACGACACCAGTTCCGACCAGTTCACTGCGCGGCATGCGGTTGGTGGGATCGGTGCTCCAGCGGTCGGCACGCAGCACGCGCCAGGCTTCGGGAGGACTGATGCGATGAACGGGAAGCTGGTCGCCGGCCTCTGCGGCGTCATGCAGGGGATTGATGGCGGATACGTAGGGGTTGAGTGAAAGGTATTTGGTATTGTAAACGATGTGCTGGCACGGATTGCGGATGTTGCAGAGGAAGCGGTTGCCCCAGTCATCGCGGGTGTTGCCGAAGCGGGCGCCACCGTCCGTGGCCTCAATCTTCATGGTCACGGGATCCAGCTTGAGGTCGGCACGCCGGATGGTGACGGGCTTTTCATCAGGGTGTATCAGGTTCTGAACTGTGCCGCCGTTGGTCCCGCCGGCGATGTAAATTTTGTTGTCGAGACCCCAGATGGGGTTGTTCGCCACAGCCTGGATGTTGAGCTTTTTCAGCCCGGTGAAGAGCTTCTGCCGAACATCGGCCACCCCGTCGTTGTCCGTGTCCTTGAGGTACCAGATGTCCGGTGTGGCCACGACGATGATGCCGCCCTTCCAGCAGGCGGCACCGGTGGGCCAGGAGAGGTCGGTGGCGAAAATGGTGCTGCGGTCATAGACGCCATCACCATCCGTATCCGTGAGCAGGCGCACTTTGCCGATGGCGAGGTCCGTGGGATTCTCCTGGCTGACCTTGTGCTTCGCCTTGTCCGTGTACGGATAGTCGTTCATCTCGCACACGAAGGCGCGGCCGTACTCATCATACGTGATGGCGACGGGATCCGTCACGAGCGGCTCAGCGGCGACGAGATCCATGGTGAAACCGTCGAGTACCTCGAAGGTGGATGCTGCCTTCTCAGGCGGCGTCGCGGGTACGGAGGGGAAGTCGAGGGGCTTGGGTGGCGCGGGGGTCTGCGCGAAAGAAAAGGGGGACACGCAAAGCAGCGAAGCAGCAAAGGAAAGGAGGAGGGAGTGCGGCTTCATCTAACTTGAGTGGGAGAAGGGTGGGAGTCAGCCTTGCAGGCAGCGGGTGGCGTTGTCGTGAGTGATGGCGGCGAGTTGTCCCGGACTGAGGTTGGATTCCTGAAGCTTCAGCTTCGCGGACTCCCAGTAGAAGAGCGGCGCATGCGAGCCGAAGACGAGTCTGTTCAGGGGCCAGTCTTGGAGGAGATTCTCTATGCCGCCCACACCTTCCAGCATGGCAAAGTCGAGGGTGACGGGGCAGCCTTGCAGCGCAGTCATGGACATGGCACGGTTCGCGTTGAGCACCATGACCTGTGCTTCCGGAACTTTCTTCAGTGCTGCGGACAGGGGCTTCAGGTTCACCGGCTTTGCCTGCACGAGCGGATGCTGGGTGCGTTCATCCTCCAGTTGTGCGGTGATCTGCAGGACCATTTTGCGTGCGGTCACGAGCCCCAGAAGCTCAAGGAACCTCGCATCATCCAGCGCATAACCATGGTAGTTTGGGTAAAGGCGGAGCACCCTCATGCCGTGAATTTCCGCACAGCGTCCCAGGTCGTCCTTCCAGCCGGGCAGCGAGGGATTGAGGGTCCCAGCAGGGAGCAGCAGGCCTCCCTCAATCTTGGCACACGCGGCATGCAGGTTGCGGTTCGCAGCTGCGATGTCCCGGTGCAAGATGCCCTCGAAGCTACCCGCCCAGGCCTGCGTCACACCGCGTTTCTTCAGGTGGGCTGCGAGGGAGGCAGCATCGTCGCCGGGAACATGGCGGAAGGGCCACGGTCCCACACTCACGTTGCAGTCGATGATCTCCAGCTTCGGCTCGAAGCCGTTTACCTGGGCGACCGCTGCGCTCGCCGCCAAGGCTGCCGAGCGTTGCAGGAAGGTTCTCCGGTTCAGTGTGCTCATGCCTTGATTCCTTTCTCGGTGAGGATGGGCAGCATCATCTTGCGGAGGTTGTCGCAGAAGATCTTCTGCTTGTCCGCGTCGCTGATGTCAGCGCCGTGGACCTTGGCGAGCTGGCTGGCGAAGCTGCGTCCGCCGCTGTCGCTTCCGTAAATGACCCGGTCTGCGCCAAGCTCGCGTACGGCCATTTCGGTGATGCCTGCGGTAGGGTCGCTGCCCGCGAGATCCACGGACACATTCGGACAGTCGCGGATGGTGGGAATGCCCACCTCCCAGGTGCCTCCGGTGTGGCCACAGATGAGCGGTGCCTTGGGGAAACGCTTTGCCAGTTCCGCAAACTCTGCGGGGGTGGATTCGCCTGCATAGTTGCCCATCGTCTTGTACCACGTGTGCTGGAAGATCACGGCCTTCAGTTCAGCGGCGCGCTGGATGATGGGGTCGATTTCAGGGACGTTGCAACGTTCCGCCACCCAGAGCTTCACGCCGACCATGGGGCCCCTGGCCACGCAGCGCTCCAGCTCGGCGAGGCTGGTAGCGACGTGCTTGGGACTGACATAGACGAAGCCGAAGGTGCGGTCGGGGTACTTGGTAATGGCGCGCAGGACTTCGTCATTCTGCTTCATCAGGTCATCGGCAGCAGGGTCCTGGCTCCACTTCATGCCCATGTACACGCAGAGGCGCTCAATGCCCATGCGGTCGGCATAACGCAGGAGCTGGCCCATGCGTTCTTCCGGTGTGAGGCCGGGGACGCCGGAGAGGTGACAGTGGAGATCCCAGATGCGCATGATGTCGGGAGAGGGATGAGCGGTGGCGTGGATACGCGAGACGACACGTCTTGTTACCGCGCATCTGTCCATCTGACACAGAAGGTCTACAAGCGGGCATATTCAGCGCAGTGGACCGGGGGTGTATCCGCGTCCCGGTGGCGTTGCAGGCATCCATTTCGTCAACCTCAGGTTGTTTCGCTTGTTTTATGGAGTAAATTTTCTAGGGTTAGGTGGCAGACAACGTCTACCTGTAGAAAACATATGGAGCAGCGAGATTTTATTCTGGAGGACTTTCGGCATATCGCGGAGTCCTATTCAAGAAATGAAACGGCCGGCGAGACACGAGTCAATTGGTTGCTTGGGCTGACCACGGCGATATTGACAGCGACGATTGCGCTCCTGAGCGCCGAGAAGCGCCCTCCCTTTGATGTCCTTCGTTGGACGGTCTTCCTGCCGACGCTTGTTGCAAACCTGACGTTCGGCATTGTAACGCTCCTCCGGATGTTGAAGAGGGACAAGGTTACTGACTCTTATATTGCGGGACTTAACAAATACCGTGACGCCTTTGCGAACGAGCAAAATAGCCCGCCGCAGATCCGGCAAGTTATGGACCTGCTACGCGACAAGGCAACAAGGTCCTTTGGCGGCGGGCTGACCAACATGGTGATGGTGATCAATAGTTTGATTTTTGCGGCCATTTGGTTTGTTGCAGTGACTGATGCTCCCCGGAGTGCACTGCTGTGCGAACGAATCTGCTCTTACGCTGCTGCGGCTTTGGGTTTTGGGTTTGCTTTTGGACTTCAACACCTGTGTGTTTCATGCTGCGGGAAACCTGATCAAGAGTCGCGAGAGCAACCTTAGTCCGTACCCACGCAAAGTTCAGTCCAATGCGACCTTCAAAAAAGAGGGCAGGCCGTGTGGCCTGCCCTTGTGTGATTCGAGAGCTGCGCTCTCAAATTTCAAATCTGAAATCCCTTAGGGAAGCGCCTTGATGAAGAGGTCCTTGTAGAAGACTCGGCTGATGGGGTCGTGGCCCTGGATGGCGATGGTGCCTTCGCTGAGCTTGCGGCCGTCCATGTTCTTGAGGGTCTTGCTTGGATCCCAGTCTTCAGGCTCGGTCCACTCGGTGGTCACCTTGCCATTGATGGTGATGGTGATCTTCTTGCCTTCCACCTTGATACCGTAGTCGAACCATTCGTCGTCCTTGTTGGGCGCGTTGTTAAGCACGTCCTTCACGGCGTAGAGGCCGCCGGTTTTCTTCACGTCCTTGTGGGTCGCGTTCACCTGGCACTCATAGCCCTTGCTGGGCCAGCCCTTTTCTTCGAAGCCGGTATGGATGTAGATGCCGCTGTTGGAGCCGGCAGTGGTCTTCACCTTGGCCTTGAACTCGAAGTTCTTGAACTTGGCGTTGCCGTCCGGTCCGACGTAGAACATGTGGGCGCGACCGCCCTGGACTTTGATTTCGCCATTCTCGACGACGAAGGACTGGGCCTTTTCCTCAGGCTTTTCTTCGGTGGAGACATTCGACTTCCAACCGGAGAGGTCCTTGCCGTTGAACATGGAGATCCAGCCATCTTCAGCGGAGGCAAAGCCGCTGAGGGCCAGAACGGTGAATAGTGAGAGGAGCTTGGATTTCATGGAGCGCGGAGTTTGCACGAGGGGGGAACGTTGTCGAGTTGGTTGTTTTGGACGGAAAATATAGGAGGGGAGAGCTGATTTTATCTCATGGCACAGGAAACCACCACGCTTGTCTGCAAGGTCACCCCCAACGCCCGGAAGTCCGAGTGCATGGGCTGGGGTGCCGATGAGCGTGGGCGGAAGCTGCTACTGGTAAAGCTGGCCGCGCCAGCCCAAGAGGGAAAGGCGAACAAGGAACTGGTGCGATTCCTCGCGGAGCTGTTGGGGTGTGCGAAAAGTGATGTGATCCTTTTGCGTGGTGACACCAGTCGGACGAAATCGCTGCAGGTGCCGGCGAAAGCGCTCGACCGCCTGCCGTGATGTCGTCCGGAGATGGATTTGCAACCTCCCCGGATATTTCTCTTCAGCATGAATCCCACTGGTGAATCCAGCGAATCGCGGCTCGACAAATGACTGATCCACGAATTGCAGTAAATCGGCCGGGCGTGTCCACACGGACAGCTGGGGGGGATTAGCTTGGATGCCTGCTGAATCTCTCGCCCTTTGGGTTGGTTTCACCTTGTTTGTGTTCGCCATGCTGGCGCTCGATCTGGGCGTCTTTCAGCGCAAGGCCCATGTCATCTCCATGCGCGAAGCCCTGGGCTGGTTTGGGGTGTGGACCGGGTTGGCTTTGATATTCAACATCGGTGTCATCCTGTTCCACGACCGCGGCAGTGAGGCGGGCCTGGAGTTCTTCACGGGCTTCATCGTGGAGAAAGCGTTGAGCGTGGATAACATCTTCGTGTTCATCCTCATCTTCGGCTACTTCAAGGTGCCGCAGGTGTTCCAGCACAAGGTGCTGTTCTGGGGCATTGTGGGCGCCATTGCATTGCGAATCTGCTTCATCCTGGGTGGGCTGGCCCTTCTGGAGCGCTTCCACTGGATGGTCTATGTCTTTGGTAGCTTCCTGTTAATCACGGGCATCAGCATGATGCGGAGAAAGGAATCTCACACCGACCCGGGGAAGAGCTGGGGGGTGCGGCTCTTCCGGAAATTCCTTCCCGTGTCCGATCAGTACGATGGCAACCGCTTCTTCACCCGGGTGAATGGCAAGCTCATGGCAACGCCGCTTTTCCTGGTGCTCATCGCGGTGGAGTCCTCGGACATCATCTTCGCGGTGGACTCCATCCCGGCGATCTTCGCGATCACGGAAGATCCCTTCATCGTCTATACCTCGAACATCTTCGCCATGCTGGGGTTGCGTGCCCTGTACTTTGCGGTGGCGGGGTTTATGAAGATGTTCCACTTCCTGCACTACGGGTTTGCCAGCATCATCCTGATCCTCGGCACGAAGATGCTGCTCAGCGATGTGTACAAGGTGCCGGTGGCGCTCTCCCTGGTGCTCATCATGGTGATCCTGCTCGTCTGCGTCATCGTCTCGCTGATGCGGCCGAGGCAGGGGGACCTGAAGATGATGTTCGAAAGGCCGGAACGGTTGGGCCTGCTGCCCTTCCGCAGGCTCCTGCTGATCGAGAACATCGTCGACATGGGTGAGGTGACGGTGCGGGATGCCATGCGCTTCCGCAGCAGTGTGCGCAGCCTGTGCCTGGAGCACACGTGGGAGGAGAACCTGAAACTCATCCGCGAGTCCAGATACTCCCGCTATCCCGTGGCTCAGGCTGTGGGAGACAGGCCCTTTGGTGTGCTTCATGTGAAGGACTTCATCATGGTCGCGCCCGGTGAGTCCATGGGGCCAGAGGTGATGAAGGAGCGCGCGAGGCCCTATGTGGAGCTGAAGGAGTCGATGCCTTTGGAGGATGCTCTGGCGAGGTTCCAGCGGGGAAACGCGCATCTGGGGGTGGTGATGGATGACAAGAACTCGTGGACGGGCATCATCACCCTGGAGGACGTGCTGGAGGAACTGGTGGGCAAAATTGGCGACGAGTTCGACTCGGAGCGCACCGGCAGGAGTGTCTCCCTGGCGGAAGGCTTCGTGCCGGAGCGAGTCGTGCTGGGAGTGGAAGGTCTGAACCTCACGGATGCCATCCAACACATCATGCACCATCTCCCTGCGGAGGCTCTGCCGGCGGATCGGGATGCCATCCTGGAGGCGCTGATGAAGCGTGAGGAGGTGATGTCCACCTATCTGGGCAGGGGACTGGCCATCCCGCACGCTCGCATGAAGGGGCTGGAGGCTCCGGTCCTGTTCTTCGGCAGATCGAGTGAGGGGGTGCCCGTGGAGGGCTCGATGGAGCGTGTGGAGATCCTCTTCATCCTTCTCACACCCGATAACCTGGCGCGTCATCAACCCAGATTACTCGCGGATATCGTCGGTGTGATTGATAGCGACTATGTGGTGGAGCGTTTCAAAACGGCCGAGAAGCCAGAGGAAATCGTAGAGGCCTTCCTTGCGGGGCAGCAGGTGGTGCTGGATTAACTCGGAGTCTGGAATGCCCCATGACGAGCTGCTTCCCTGAAAATAAGATGGGCTGCCGGGCGGGTGTACCGCGGGCAGCCCATCAATGGCGATGACTTAGATTCCTGGTATTGCAGTTACATCACGGCATTAGCCGCGGATCTTGGAGACCGCCTTATCGCGCGCCTCGATTGCCAGCTTCCAGGCCTGGTCGAGGCCAAGCTTGGCGACGGAGAAGGACTTCTTCACCACTTTGCCGGGCTCGGGGCTCCAGGAAGCTTCCACGTGCTCGTAGACGTACTTCTTGTCGTCCTTGGTCACGATGGTCTTGCGCAGGCGCACTCCGCGGTATCCGGAGGTGTTGCGAGCGGTCAGCTTCTCAGCGAGCTCACGGCGGGTATAGGGCTTGAGCTTCTTCTCCATCTTGTCACGCACGGTGCGGGCTTCTTCCAGAGCAGCCTTCTTGCCGCCATGAGCGGAATCGGAGAAGAACTGGTTGAAACGCTCGCCACGGCGATAGATCCGCACTTCCCAGCCTTTGACGGGGCGCTTGCCCTCGCCGCCGCTGTTATCGATGCGGGTGATGTTCCTGTTGTTTGGATCTTTTCTGGCCATGGTATTGGTGGTTGGTGTTACTTGGTTTTTTTGTTGGTGGTTTCTTGTTTTCTTGGGGTTCGCAGCACCGGATACCGGGCTGATCCACTGCTTCACCGTCAGGTGGGTCCCGGTCAGGGGTCCGCATGACTGGCGACGAAGTCGCGGAACAGTCCGGCCACCCGCCTGGTGAGCGGGCCGACAGACTGCGAAAGGGGTTTTCCATCCACGGAGGCGATGGCCTGCACTTCGCGCATGGAAGAGGTGAGAAAAGCTTCGTCCGCGCCGACGAGCGCCGAGGCGGGCAGAGGCTCATCTGAAACTGAAATGCCGTGGGTACGGCAGACCTCGAGGGTGAGCTCGCGGGTTACTCCGGCCAGGCAACCGGAGGAAAGTGGGGGAGTGTGGAGCTGGCCGCCACGCACGAGGAAGACATTGCTGGCCGCGCCTTCGCAAAGTTCGTTCCGGGTATTGGCGAAGATGGCCTCCCCAGCGCCATTGCAACGTGCATGATGGAGAGCCACCATGTTTTCCGCATAGGATACTGTCTTGGCTCCAGTCAGGGCGCCGCGTTCGTTGCGAGGCCAAGGTGCCATCACCACGGCGTCAGCTTCCCTGGTGGGTGCTGCGGGGATGGCGGTGCAAACAAAAATTTCGTCACCGGGACTCGACGCAGGGCCGCCCAGCATCTCGCCACCACTCACCGTGAAGCGCACGCGCGCTTCCTGCAACTTGTTGGCGTTCAAGGTGTCACTCATCGCGCTCGCAAACTGTTCCAAGGTTGGGGGGCGGAGACCGAGGATGCCGCAAGAGCGTTCCAAGCGGTGCCAGTGACGGGTAATGGCGAAAGGTTTTCCTCCATAGGCTCGCAGCGTTTCAAACGCTCCACAGCCGACCAGGAATGCAGCATCCCATGGCGAAATCCGCGTTTGGGCAGATGGCTCCAGACGGCCATTAAGCCAGACACAAGATTCGTGCGATGCCATGTTTGAATCATTTCGGGTATCAATCGTTACGCGAAGACTAGTTTAGCGGATGCATAGTCAAAATGAAAAGCATGAGTGTGCCTTAACTTTTCGTGGGGCGTTAGCTTAATGGAACGCAAAAAATTCCCAGCGAAGTAAGGTCTGCCCCTACAGGCGTTTTTTATGTGATGTTTTGGCTAATTGAAAGGCCCACGGGAGGAGGATTTTTGTGGGATACTACCAATATGGTGCTGGTATGTCAGCATCATATTGTGATCGTTTCGCAGTGCCTTGCAAACCGCCGAGCCCACTGGCACGGTTCATATTCGATGCTCGCCTCCATTTTGACTGCATTTTTCTACGCCGCCTCGGGAATTTGTGGTCGTCGTTCTGCAGTTGCCTTTGGTTCCCTGAGGGGAAATTCACTCCGATTGGGTCTGGCGATTCTCATCCTTGCTGTTGTTACACGAGGGGCCGCGGGTCTTGAATGGTCCTCTGAATCAACTCGTCGCCTGTTGTGGAGTGGCGCGGTGGGGTTTGGTCTTGGAGATGTTGCGCTTTTTCTGGCGTACACACGCCTGGGCGCACGGCTGACTTTGCTGCTCAATCTCTGTAGCGCACCCGTGTTTGGTGCGTTGGGGGACTGGCTGCTGTTGGGGGTGGGCGTTTCCGGCCCACAGGTTCTGTCCACCGCGATGATTCTCGCCGGCGTTTCCTTCGCCGTGGGATCACACGGTGGGGCAGGCGGTATTTTTCTGCCGAAGCCAAAGTTATTCACGGGGGTGATTTTTGCCCTCCTCGCGGGCTTGGGGCAGGGTGGGGGAGCTTCGCTCAGCCGGTTTGCGCATGCGGCGATGAGGGTAGAGGAACACATGGTTCCCCCTGTGCAGCAGGCCCTGGTGCGTATGCTTCCGGGGCTGCTGTTCACGCTGGTGCTGTGGGGTGCAGCCGTGTCCTACCGCAGCATTCGGCGTGTCTCTGTAGAGACTCCTATGGGGAGTTATCCGCGCCGCTGGTGGTGGCTGCTGGGAGCGGCCATGTTCGGTCCTGTGCTGGGGGTGAGTTGTTTCCAATGGGCCCTCATTCAGGCTCCGGCCCTCGTGGTGCTGAGCATCACTGCCACCACTCCCATCCTCATCATGCCGCTCTCGGCCATCATCGACCACGATCGCGCGGGAAAGCTGGCGATTCTCGGCTCCTTCGTGGGGGTGGCCGGTGTTATTCTCATGGTGTGGGTCACGGGGCGGTGACCGGGAAGCAGGCGGGAAATTCGCGGGGAAGGTTCCCAAAGCATCAATCTCCGTCCTTGCGCCGTGAGGGTGCCGTCGCTTCAGTCATGCTCCACTCTCAGCTCAGCACGCTCCTATTGCCATGCGCCTTCCCACTGATATCCGGGTCCAGTCCGCCACTGTGTATTTCCTTCCCATCGATTTTCGGGTGCCGCTCAAGTTCGGGCCGGAGATTACCACGCATGTGCAGTGCCTGCGCACGTGCGTGACGGTGGTGGATCGTGAGGGCCGTACTGCCCAAGGTTGGGGGGAGACGCCTGTCGCTGTCTCCTGGACATGGCCTACGCCGCACGTCACCGTGGCAGATCGCACGAAGCGGATGCAGGACTTCTGCCTGCGCCTCGCCCAGCGGCTGGTAACTTTTGACTCGTGGGGGCATCCCATGGAGTTCGGATATGATTTCCAAAAGCAGGCCTTGATGTCGGAAGTTGCCGCAGCCAATCAGGGCGCGGGTGGCCATGACATGCCCTATCTGGCGGCGCTGGTGTGCTTGAGTGCGTTCGATATCGCCATCCACGATGCCTATGGCAATCTACTGGGTAAGGATATCTATGATTGTTATGGTTCGCAGTATATGAGCCGTGATCTGTCGGGCTTTATTGAGCCAGTAGAAGGCAGTGAGGTGAATTTCCGCGGGAAGTTTGTAGAGGACTTCCTCGTGCGTCCTGCCCCATCGCGACTGCCCGTATGGCATCTCGTTGGAGGGGTGGATCCGCTGGAGGAAGCAGACCTGACTGGAAGCGAGCCCAAGGACGGGCACCCCGTGCTGTTGGCGGACTGGATCAAGCAGGATGGACTCACCTGCCTGAAGGTGAAGCTGCGCGGCACGGATGAGCAATGGGACTATGAACGCATGGTGCGAATTGCACGATTGGCATTCCCGCTCGGGGTGAAGTGGCTGAGTGCGGACTTCAACTGCACGGTGCGAGACCCCATTTATGTGAACGACATTCTGGACCGTCTCCTGCGTGAAGAGCCGGAGATCTACGCCCGCACGCTCTACGTTGAGCAGCCCTTCGCCTACGAGCTGGAGCATGACATGCTGGATGTGCGCAGTGTTTCCGCCCGCAAGCCGCTCTTCCTCGATGAGAGCGCGCATGATTGGGAATTTGTGAAACTGGGCCGCAGCCTGGGCTGGAGCGGTGTGGCACTGAAGACCTGCAAAACCCAGACCGGAGCGCTGCTGAGCCTGTGCTGGGCCAAGGCCCATGGCATGCCCCTCATGGTGCAGGACCTGACCAACCCCATGCTGGCGATGATTCCCCACGTACGGCTGGCCGCTCATGCAGGCACCATCCAGGGGGTGGAGTGCAATGGCATGCAGTTCTATCCGGACGCCTCCCTGCCGGAAATGGCCGTGCACCCCGGTCTGTACCAGCGCCGCCAGGGACAGCTCGTGCTGGATACCCTGAAGGGTACAGGCTTTGGATATCGGCTGGAGGAAATGCACAGAGAACTGCCCGCACCGGCCGGCGTCTACGGCGAGGCCTGACGTTCGTATCCTTTAGAAGGAAAATTTTGCGGAAAAATTGAAAGACCCTAAGAAGGCGGCGGCTCAACCGTTTGCACCTCAAGAGGGTCAAACCTCACCCCGACTCACCGTACCGAGACACCAAATGAATACAAAACCGCTGCTTCTTGGCTTGGGTATCGTCACCCTCGCAGTGATGCCGGCTTCTGCCGCCACCACGCGCACCTGGACAGACTCCCAAGGCCGCAAACTAGAGGCCACCTTCATCAAGCTTGAAGGTGAGACCATCCACATCCAGGCCGCCAATGGCGTCGTCTATGCTCTTCCCCTCAGCAAGTTCTCCGCGGAGGACCAGGCTGCGGCCAAGTCCCTCCAGCCGCATGAGAACGCCAATGCGCTGACCTCCGTGGCGACCAATGCCACCGCCGCTGCCGCTGCCGCCAAGATTGACGCGCTGGTCGCTCAGGGCATTGCTGCCGGAAATGTGAAGCTCGCCGAGGCCGCCAAGAAGCAGGCCATCGAAGACCAGAAGGCTGGCAAGCAGCCCAAGCCGTTTGTGCCCGTCAAGGAGAACCCCTTGATGAACGACGAGCAGTTTGTGCGCCGTGTGTATCTCGACATCGCTGGCCGCATCCCGAGCTATACCGAGACCACGGACTTCCTGAAGGACGGTGCCGCGGACAAGCGCGCCAAGCTCATCGATACCCTCCTAGCCTCCGATGGCTACTCCAGCCACATGTACAACTACATGGCGGAAATGCTGCGTGTCGTGGATCGCTTTGAAGGCGCCAACGTTCGTGGTCTTCCCTACATCCAGTGGGTGAAGGATGAGATCAAAAAGAACACCCCGTGGAACGAAATGGCTGCCGCCATGGTCACAGCGGACGGCAAGGTGTGGGAAAACGGTGCTGCCGGCTACCTGCTCCGTGACTCCGGCATGCCCCTGGACAACCTGGCCAACACGCTGACCATCTTCCTCGGTACGGATGTCGCGTGCGCCCAGTGCCACGACCACCCCTTCTCCGACTGGACGCAGCGCCAGTTCTACGAAATGGCCGCCTTCTTCGGCGCCACCTCGACCCGCTACAACGGTCGCGGCAATGGAATGATGATGGAGAGCGGTTCCCGCAACCTCCTGGAAGAAGCAGTGCAGATGGCTGAGAGCGGTGGTGCGGATCCCCGCCGTATCCGCAACACCATCAGCAACGTGATTGGCGCCAACCGCTATGTGGTGAGCGACATCGACGTCAACAAGACCAAGCTGCCCCACGACTACAAGTACAAGGATGGCAACCCTGGTGACGCCGTCGCGCCCAAGCTGATCATGTGGTCCGAAGAGGACAAGCGCAACCCCGCCTATGCCGAGCTGAACAAGACGGTGAAGAAGAGCCGCAAGACGGTGGAAGGTGGCGTGAAGGACGCGGAAGACCTTCGCCAGAAGTTCTCCAACTGGATGACGCACCCCAGCAACCCGCGTTTCGCGATGACCATCGCCAACCGCATGTGGGAGCGCGCCTTCGGCCTGGCCCTCACCCCCACGGTGAAGAACATCGACAATGTGGATGAATCCTACAATCCGGCTCTCCTGCGCCACCTGGCCAGCGAAATGGTTCGTGTGAAGTTCAACCTCAAGGAATTCATGCGCATCGTGTACAACACGAAGGCCTATCAGCGCGAAGCCACCACCGAGGAATTGGCCATGGGCATGCCCTACTACTTCCAAGGCCCGGTGCTGCGCCGCATGTCGGCTGAGCAGGCTTGGGATTCCTTCATGACCCTGGTGCTCGGCGGCAGCGGTGTGGATGGCCCCAAGAACACGGAATCCGACCTGTATGGCCGTGCCGTGAACATGGACCTCAGCAACCCGAAGCTCGACGCCAAGACCGTGCTTCTGAAGGTGAGCGCCGTCCAGAACATGGGCAATGTGCAGCGCGGCAAGGTGAAAGGCAGCCTCGCGGATGCCGGTTCCGAAATGATGTCCGACGGAGAGGGGATGATGGCTGGTGGTGCCATCCTCCAGTATGGTGGCATGAACCTCATGCGCGCTGCGGAGCTGCCCCAGCCCGCTCCTGGCGGCCACTTCCTGCGTGACTTCGGCCAGTCCGAGCGTCTGCTCATCGATGGCGGCTCCAAGGAAGGCTCCGTGCCCCAGGTGCTGATGATGATGAACGGCAAGGCGCAGGAGATGCTCACCAACCCGCAGTCCCTCATCTTCCGCGACATGGAGAAGGTGAAGAGCCCGGCGGACAAGGCTGAGACCATCTTCCTGAGCATCCTGAACCGCAAGCCCACGCTGCGTGAGAAGGACATTGCCAAGCGCGTCACCGCGGAAGGTGAAAATGGGTACGCCGATATGATCTGGGCGCTCATCAACTCCCGCGAATTCTGCTTCATCCAATAAGTAGCTCCCGCTCCGGAGTGCGTGTTTGGCGCACTCCGGCAGCCGGACGAACTCAACACCATTTCAAAGGAATCAAAGCTCATGAATCCCTACCTCAAACTCGACCAGGCGTCCCGCCGCGAATTCATGCTCCGCACCGCCAAGGCGGCCCTCGGGGTGAGTGTCCTCTCCGGACTCAACAATGAAGCCTTTGGCGCCTCCGCCGCAGCCCCTGCGGGCAAGGGTGGCAAGGCCAAGGCCGTCATCTACCTGTACATGGCGGGTGGTATGAGCCACATTGACACCTTCGACCCGAAGACGGGTGAAACGAAGGGCTTCAAGGATCCCATCAAGACGAACGTCTCCGGCATCCAGCTTGGCGGTTACATGACCAAGATGGCCGAGCAGATGGACAAGATCACCATCGTGCGCTCCATGACCTCCAAGACGGGCGTTCATGAAGACGGCACCTACATCATGCACACGGGTTATGAGCCCCGCGGCACGATTGTGCACCCCACGCTGGGTTCCTGGGCGCAGCACTTCAAGGGCCGCTCCCACAAGACTCTTCCCTCCAGCGTCGTCGTCGGCGCCGGTACGGCCAATGCAGGCTTCTTCCCGCCCGCACTTGCCCCGCTGCCCATCAGCAGCCCGGAAGCCGGTCTGCAGAACTCCAAGTCTGCCGTGGGTGATTCCATGTTCAAGAAGCGCGTGGGTCTGCTCAATGAGTTCGACTCCGCTTTCCGTGACAAATACCGCTCCGCTGAAGTGAAGGCCTATACCGAGTTCTACGATGAGACGATGAATCTCCTCACGAGCTCCGACCTTGAGGCTTTCGACCTTACGAAGGAAGACCAGTCCACCCGCACGATGTACGGCAACGGCTTCGGCCAGGGCTGCCTCCTTGCCCGCCGCCTTGTCCAGAATGGCGTGCGCTTCGTGGAAGTCCGCACCGGTGGTTGGGACATGCACAACACCATTGACGACGCCATGGGTCGCACCGGCGCCGGCATGGACAATGCCTTCGCTGCACTGCTTGCCGACCTCAAGCGCACTGGCCTGCTCGACTCCACCCTCGTGGTGCTGGGTTCCGAGTTCGGTCGTACGCCGAACATCAACGAAAACGACGGTCGCGACCACTACCCGAAGGTGTACTCCACCGTCTTCGCGGGCGGCGGCGTGAAGGGTGGCTATGTGTATGGCTCCTCCGACCCTGCTGGTAAGGAAGTGGCCGACAAGCCTGTCACCGTGCAGGACTTCATCGCCACTATCGGTGCTGCGATGGGTCTCCCGGTCGACGAAACGGTGATGTCACCCTCGGGGCGTCCGTTCCGCGTGGGCGACATGAAGAGCACCGTCGTTGCCGACATTTTCGCCTAGTTGTTTCTGCCAAAGGACAGCTTGGTTCTTGGGGAACACCCGGCAGCAATGCCGGGTGTTTTTATGTCTGCGAGTGGCGGGCTGCATTCGGTGAAACGCAAAGCAGCAGAGCAGCAAAGGAAGGAGGAAAGGCAGATCTCTTTAGCCGTAAAAAGACGCAAAAAGCCCAGAAGGATTCAGGCTGGGCGATGTCCCCCAAAGCCCTCACTCTTGTTCCTTTTGCGTTTTTTTGCGGCTAATGGAATTGGCGTGAGCTTCGCTGTCCTCAGTGCTCGCGTATAAGCCGGCCAGAGGCCAGTGCTTCCAAGGCTCGTATGCCACTTACGCCCTGGCCCGACGCACATCCCTCAGGGAGTCGGCGAAGTCGGGGACTTTTTCGATGAGAGCTTCCCACGCCGGAAGGTTGGCGACGGTGGGAGGGGTCTTCAGGCACTCGTTGGCCACCTGTTTGATGAGGCGGGCGAAGACACTCACAGCTTGGTGCTCTTCCGCGGAGGTTTGCTCAAGGCCGTTGAAAGTGGCCTCGTGGGCATAGCGGGTGAGCAGCACCTTGGCGGTGGCGGTGTAGGTGTCTGAGAGGCGTTCCAGCTTGCGCTGTTCCGCGGAGAAGCCGAGGTCGCTCCAGAGGTGACCCATGAGGGCGCGGATGACTTCTCGGCCCATCTTCATGAGACCGGAGGCGGCATCGGTTTGCCCGGTCTCGGGGTCGTAGCCCAGGTGCTGGTGCTTGTGCTCGAAGTTCCCTCCGAGGTCCACCTGGCAGAAGCGCTGCGAGGGAGCTTGGCGGAAGACATCACAGAGCATGCCGATTTCCAAGCCCCAGTCGGCGGCGATGCCCAGCTTGCTGAGGAACTCGGTATCCGCTGCGAACTCGCCGGAGAGCGGGTAGCGCGTCATGGCCAGGAAACGCAGCAGCGGCGTGGAGCCGAAGACCTCGCGCAGGGCCTGGATGAGCGGGAAAACCAGCAGGCGGGTCACCCGTCCGTACATGCGCTCACGCACGCGTCCGTAGTAGCTCTTCGCAAACACATAACCCATGCCGGGGTGGGCCACCGGCAGGCAGAGGCGCCAGAGCATGGACCGGTCATAGTTCAGGATGTCGCTGTCGTGGCAGACGATGACGCCGTTGTGTCCCTCCGCCAGCAGGCTCGCGATGCCCATCCAGACATTGCTGCCCTTGCCATGGCCATGTTTCAGGCCGGCGAAGCGTGCCACGGTGCGGTGCAGTGCATCCAGCTCGGGGCCGTCATTCCACAGTATCTCGTGGGCGGTGCCGGAGAGGTGCTTGTCGAAGTACTTGCGCGCCTTCGCATAGCCCTTCGCATCCATGTCATTCATGCTGAAGATGACCTTGGATAGGTAGGGCACGCTGGACAGCTCCTTGAGCATGCGCGGCAGGGCCTTGCGTTCGATCTCGGCGTACAACGCGGGGATGACGAGGGCGATGGGCTTGGTGTCAGCGAGTTCTCTGACCAAGCCTTCACGTTCCTCCAAGTCCGTGTCTGCGAGATGGTGCAGGGTGGGGAGGAGAACTGGCTGGTGAAAGTCTGGCATCCGTGGGGGGCGGGTAGCAAACGACTATGATGACAGGGATTGCCTGGTTTTGAAAGGCTGGAATGTCACTAGATCAAGCTCGCGGGGTCGGTCTTGGCGCTTCCGTTGCTCCGGCGTTCTTCCTCGATCACCTCTGGGGACACCCCACTTTCATCCAGTGCCGGATCGTTGCCTTCCTCAATTTCACGCCGCCATTTGCGGGAGACCCACGGGCGCACCAGTCCGTAGCCGAGATAGCTCACGAAGAGGACGGAGGGCATCCACTGCCAGTACGCCACGGTGAGGGCCAGCACGATGATGCTGATAAGCACCCAGTGGAACGAGCGTCGGGCGCGGAGATTCAGTGACTTGAAGCTGGGGTACTCGATCTTGCTCACCATGAGGTAGGAGAGCAGGACCATGAGGAAGGGCAGGGCATACTTCCAGCGACCGATTTCGCGGTTGTTTCCGTCCAGCCACAGCAGCATGAGGGTGAGGGAGACAATCACGCCGGCCGCCGCCGGGATGGGACAGCCGCGGAAGGAGGTGGAGGCCTTCTTGTCCTTCTGCGGCATGGCCGCAAGGCAATTAAAACGTGCGAGGCGCATGGCGCCGCAGACGAGGTAGATGCAGGCAATGAGCCAGCCGAGGCCCCGGGTGGCCTCCATCTCTTCAAACTCCTTGAGCACAATGTCATGCACCAGCAGGGCAGGGGCGATGCCGAAGCTCACGATGTCCGCCAGCGAGTCGAACTCACGCCCAAAGTCTGAGCTCTGGCCGCTGAGACGGGCCAGGCGGCCATCCAGCAGGTCAAACACACAAGCCGCCAAGATGAAACCGATGGCCCAGAGGTAACGTGAGTGATCATCCTCATTCTGAAAGCGTCCCACAATGTGCAAAATAGCCATGAACCCGCTCAGCAGGTTGCCTGCGGTCATCAGATTTGGCAGCACATAAATGCGCGGTTCGCGATCACTCTCGGACATCCCAAGAGTGTAATCGCATTCCGCATGGATGCGCATCTTTTTTACGGCAGGCGAGGCGTTGACCCCACCCCCGGAGAGCGTACTCTGGATATCGACCGATTCACATGACTGACACTGCCACAGCCGAAACCCTCCCGCCGCTCTCGGGGGATACGACCATGGGGGAGCTGCTCCGGCTCTATCCCGGCGCCCAGCGCGCGCTCTTTGCGAAGTATCATATCGGTGGGTGCCGCAGTTGCGGATTCCAGCCCACGGAGACCCTGGCACAGGTGTGTGAACGGAATGAGAACATCCCCGTGGCTGAGGCCGTGGAGCACATTCAGGAGAGTCACCAGGCGGATACGAGCATCCAGATTTCTCCGGCGGACTTCGCGAAGCTGCGGAGTGAACGGAGTGATGTGAAGGTGCTCGACGTGCGCACGCGTGAGGAGCATGAGGCGGTGGCCATTCCAGGGGCGGAGCTCGTGACGCAGGAGCTGGTGCAGGAGGTCTTCACCTCGTGGGACAAGAATGCACCGCTGATCATCTACGATCACACCGGTGATCGGGCGTTGGATGCCACGGCATACTTCCTGGGGCACGGATTTGCCGAGGCGAAGTGCCTCACAGGCGGTATCGATGCGTATTCCGTAGAGGTGGATCCCTCGCTGCCGCGCTACCGCGTGGAGATTGAGTAGTGTGCCGCCATTCCTATATTCCGTTTCCCCCCTTTTCATGAACGAAGACGCACTCCAGCAGGCCATCGCCAATCCGCAGAATCTCGGTGAGATGAAGGACGCCGATGCCGTGGGCACCGTGGGCAGCCCTGATTGTGGCGACATGGTGCGCATGTGGATCAAGTACAAGGAGAAGGACGGCAAGAAGGTCATCGACAAAGCGAGCTTCCAGAGCTTCGGCTGCCAGACGGCGATTGCCGTGGCGAGCATGGCCACGCAGCTCATCAAGGGGAAGACCCGTGAAGAGGCACTGGACATGAGCGCTTCCGAATTGTCTGCGCCGCTCGGACCACTGCCACCCATGAAGATTCACTGCGGCCAGATGGTGGAAGGCGCCTTGAAAGCCGCGCTGGACGCGGAAAATGCCGAACGCTCAGGCGTGACTGCTCCGGTAAAGCCGGAGGTCGACGCGACGCCCACCCCACCTCAAGCGGCCACACTGCATGATGCCCTGGCGAACGCAGGCAAGCAGGTGGGCAAGATCAAGATTGTCATGCAACCTCCTGCGCCGGCACCCGCGAGCCCCCAGCCTTGAGCCGCGCGTATCTCACTCTATACAGGCAGTCATTTCTCTCCTAGTTCTCTTTCCCAACACGACAGACATGCATTCCGACACCACCCTTACCCGCGAAGTAGAAGCCATCCAGATTCCCAGCGGTGACACCGTCACGTTGCCAGCGGGCACGCGCGTGATCATCACGCAGGCACTGGGCGGTACGTACACGGTGGCCACGGACCACGGCCTGGCACGCATCCAGTCGAAGGACGTGGATGCTCTGGGCATCGACCCCGAAGAGGAGAAAAAGGCGGAAGCGCAGTCTTCCTCGAACATTCCCGACGATGCCAGTGACTTGGAGGTGCAGGTGTGGCACCAGCTTCGCAATGTGTATGACCCTGAGATTCCGGTGAACATCGTGGACCTCGGCCTCGTGTATGGCTGCGAAGTGCAGCAGGACGAAGAGGGCAAGAACAAGGCGATTGTGAAGATGACCCTCACTGCACCCGGTTGCGGCATGGGCCCCACGATTGCCGCGGATGCCCAGTCGCGCATCATGACCATTGAAGAGATGGATGACGCCGCTGTGGAGCTGGTCTGGGAACCCGCGTGGAATCAGAGCATGATCAGCGACGAGGGGAAGATGAAGCTGGGGATGATGTGAGCCCGCACAGCGGGAGTCACCTGAATTCACTAGCCGCAAAAAAACGCAAAAGGCGCAAAAAAGGAAGGGCGCTTGGGATGTGAAGACCTCGTTTGAGGCGGCATGACTCAGCAGCAGACCCTTTTGAGTTTTTTGCGTCTTTTTGCGGCTAAATCAGAGTGATTTGCTCTCACCTCCCATCTCCAGTCTGGTCTGGAGCGTGCCACCTTGCGCGAAGCGCTTTGGAGTGCGTGTGCGTAGCACCGCTTTGACGCGTCTCCTGATTCACCAAAGCCGCCCTCATACGATGTGCGGAAGGAATTTGCAGAATCTTTTTGCCATCGTATATCCGGCTCAATTCCCCCTTCCGTGACCGATTCCAACCAGCCACCCGTCCATTGGCTCCATGCTCCGCCGCATCGCCTGGAGCCGAAGGGTACTTACATGATCACGTCAGGCACGTACCTGAAAGAGCATCTTTTCCGAGGTAAACAGCGCCTGGACTTCCTCCACGACACTCTGCTGAAGACCGCCATCGAGCAAGGTTGGCAGCTCGAAGCATGGGCGGTATTTCCCAATCACTATCACTTTATCGCGAGGCGTCTGCCATCTCACTTTGATTCTACCACTACCCTGAAAGAGATGGTTTCTCAGGTGCATCAGGAAACGTCGAATTGGGTGAATCAGCAGGATGAATCACAGGGACGCAAGGTCTGGCACAATTTTTGGGACTCGACCCTTACTTACGAGAAGTCATGGATTGCCCGCCTCAATTATGTGCACGGTAATCCGGTGAAGCATGGGCTTGTGAAATTGGCGCGGGACTACCCGTGGTGCTCAGCAGCATGGTTTGAACGGGTGGCTGCGGCGTCGTGGCTCAAGACCGTGTATGCTTTCAAAACGGACCGGTTAAAAATCGAGGACGATTTTTGAGTGGTGGTGGTAGCGCAAACGGTGGAGCGGAGCGCTTGGGGGAAGTGTGTCAGGGGTAGCGCAAAAGCGGTGCTTCGCACACGCACTCCAAAGCGCTTCGCGCAAGGTGGTGGGCTATTGCGTTTGTTTGGAGCGCTTGGTGCTTTAGTTACGCCTTGGAATGGGCTCTATCCTTTACCTGTTCCCACGTGCGACCGGATGCAGGGTGGGTGGCAAATCGCTCTTTGCGCCGACGCAGTTCATCAAGCTTCCAATCTGGGACGGAGGCTGTGACTCCGCTCTCCTCATCCACGATGCTGTCCCAGAGGTCTTCCACAAGCTGGAGGCGCTCAGCCCGGTCCAGCTTTAAAAGAGCTGCGAATTCGGAGTTCATGAGTCCCAGCATACTGTTTTCTTCTACTGTTTCAAGACAGACTGGGGCGGCCGTTTAGCTAGCTCGTGCGCCGCGAGAATCACGGTAGTTCATTAGCCGCAAAAAGACGCAAAAGGCACAAGAGGGGAGGCTCTTGTGGCTGGGCTGGGTGCATTGAGGTGGCGGTACCCAGCACCAGACCCGTTTGAGTTTTTTGCGTCTTTTTGCGGCTGATGAATTCTGGGTTGGATGGGAGTTATGGTGCGTGGCCATGCTCCTGACCGCACAGCGGAGTGGGCGGACCACTTGGAGTGCGGACCATCCCTTGCACACGGCTCGCGGCCCGCTAAAGGACAAGCATGTCCCAGTCTCAGTCTTCTGCTTCCATCGGCACGCCGTTTACCTCTTCGGCCAAGAAAATCCTGTTCCTTGGTTCGGGGGAGTTGGGCAAGGAAGTGGTGATGGAACTGCAGCGGTTCGGCTGCGAAGTGATTGCGGTGGACTCGTATGCGAATGCACCGGCCATGCAGGTGGCACATCGCTCGCATGTCATTTCCATGCTGGATGGCGATGCCCTGCGCCGGGTGATTCTGGAGGAGAAGCCGGACCTCGTGGTGCCGGAGGTGGAGGCGATTGCCACGGATGTGCTGGTGGAACTGGAAGCCCAGGGGCAGCGCGTGATTCCCACGGCGCTGGCCGCGAAGCTCACCATGAACCGCGAGGGCATTCGTACGCTGGCGGCGGAGACACTGGGGCTGCGCTGCTCCAGCTACAAGTTTGCGGCCACGGAAGAGGAGTTCAACGAAGCGGTGAAGGCCATCGGCATTCCCTGCGTGGTGAAGCCCATCATGAGCAGCTCCGGCAAGGGCCAAAGTGTGGTGCGCAGTGAGGCAGACATTTCCAAAGCGTGGAAGTATGCCCAGGAAGGTGGACGCGCTGGCAAGGGGAAGGTGATTGTGGAGGGCATGGTGGACTTCGACTACGAGATCACCATGCTCACCGTGCGCCATGCCAATGGCACCTCCTTCTGCGCGCCCATCGGGCACCTGCAGATTGATGGCGACTATCGCGAAAGCTGGCAGCCGCAGCCCATGACCAAGGCGGCGCTGGAAGAGAGCGAGCGCATCGCTGGCGCCATCACGAATGCCCTCGGTGGCTGGGGTATCTTTGGCGTGGAGCTCTTTGTGAAGGGGGACACGGTGTGGTTCAGCGAGGTGTCGCCGCGCCCGCATGACACCGGTCTGGTCACGCTGATTTCGCAGGACCTGAGCGAGTTCGCCCTGCACGCGCGTGCCATCCTTGGGCTGCCCATCCCGAACATCCGTCAGCACGGTCCGAGCGCCTCGGCGGTTATTTTGCCCGAGGGTCATTCCAAGAACGTGAGTTTCAGCAATCTGGAGGCTGCGCTCGCTGAGCCGGACACGCTCCTGCGCCTCTTTGGCAAGCCCGAGGTGAAGGGGAAGCGCCGCATGGGCGTGGCAGCAGCCCGTGGTGCTACCATTGAGGAAGCTCGCGAAAAGGCCCGTAACGCGGCCGGCGCGGTGAAGGTGACGATGGGCTGAGATCGACCCTGAAGTCACAAGGTTTGCTGGGAGGGGGCCGGCTGAACCTTGCGGGAAAAAATCGAACAGGAGGCGCTCAGGTCACGAAATCCGGGGTGCCGTCCTGATGGGGACGATGTCTGCAGCAGGCGAAGAGCGATAAGCGCGCCCGCGGGAGGCCCATAGCACCAAGGTCTAATTGCGGCCTGGCTGCGACTCTGCTGAGTTCGGCGGAGGGAACCGGAGCCCTTGAAAAGAAACTGTGGATGTTCCAATGTCCAAGATCATGTCCGACCAGGAGGTTATCGCTGGCGCTCGCACTGGAGTGGATGAGCCAGGAACGGTAGCTCTGACGCCTTTGACGGGCCGGGATACGGAAGTGAGCTTGCTCAAGGATCGCTGGGAGCAGGCCCAGGAAGGGATGGGTCAGGTGGTCTTGCTAGTAGGTGAGCCGGGCCTTGGCAAATCCCGCCTCGTGCACACCATCAAGCAAATCGTTGTCGAGGAGATGAGGGAAGAAGTGCCTGCGGCAGGCGCTGATTTCACACTGGAAGCGCGGACGCCGTGCATCGTCGAGTGGCGCTGTGCGCAACATTTTCAGCACACCGAACTCTTTCCGGTCACCGAGCAATTTGGGCGGTTTCTCGATTTTGGCAGCGACGAATCCACGACGGCACGCTTCGACCGACTTGCGCGGCATCTCGACGACTACGGCCTTGGTCGTCCGGAGTTGGTCGCGCTTTTCGCCAGGCTGTTGTTGCTTCCGCCAGACGCGCGTTATCCGGCCGCCGGACTGACGCCGGTGCGGGAGCGCGAGGAGACCTTTCGAGCGTTGCGTCAGTGGCTCAAAGCCCGTTCAGACCGGCAGCCTCTGCTTTTTGTCATTGAGGACCTGCACTGGATCGATGCCTCGACGCTGGAATTTCTTGGCCAGTTTATTGGAGAGGGACTGCATGACCGCATTCTCACCGTGCTTACGTATCGTCCTGAATTCCAATCTCCCTGGCCAGCGTTCTCCCACCAGACCATCCTCGCGCTCAATCGCCTGACGCGACGTCAGGTCGCGGAATTGATGCGTAAGACCGCTGGGGGCGGTGTGCCGGATGCCTTGGTGGCGCAACTCTACGAGCGTACCGGGGGCGTGCCACTCCTCGTCGAAGAGTTTGCGCGAATCACCCGGGAAACGGTGGAGCCCGAAGCAGACGGCGATGCGCACCACAGAGGAGTGGCAGTGCAGTCCCGTCACATTCCCGCCACGCTGCAGGATTTGATTCTCGCGCGATTGGAGGGGATGTCTGGGAATCGCGAAGTCGCGCAACTGGCGGCGACGTTGGGCCGTGAATTTGATTACGATGTTCTGGCTGCGGTCGCGAGTGTGGACGAGTCGACCCTGCGCCCGGAATTGGAAAAGCTCGTCGGTGCGGGGATCCTCTGCGTGAAAGGCAAGCCTCCGCATTGCGCCTATGTCTTCAAGCATGCGCTGTTGGAAGAGGCGCTGCATGGAACACTCTCACCTTTGGATCGGCAGAGCTTTCATCGCCGGGTTGCCGAAGCCATGGAGGTGCGCTTCCCCGAGATGGCAGAACGGCAGCCCGAGTTGCTTGCACGGCATTTCACAACGGCAGGTCTCTTTGACAAGGGCGTGAGCTACTGGGTACGTGCAGGGCTGAGGTCGCGGGAGAGATTTGCAAATGTCGAGGCGATTGCGCATTTGACCAAGGGGCTGGCGTTGCTGGAGTCGCTGCCGCCATCGCCTGCGCGGGACGCACGTGAATTGGAATTGCTGGGGCCGTTGGGCACCACCTACATTGCATCTCGCGGTTATGCGGCACCGGAGGTGGGCCCCATCTTTGATCGCGCTCGCGCCTTGTGCGATTGCGTCGGACAGACGCCGCAGCTCTTTGCGATGATGTGGGGGAATTTCGCGTTCCATGTGGTGCGCGGCGACTTCCGCCTGTGCGCGGAACTGGCCGAGGAGGCGATGGAGTTTGGGGCGCGATTAAACGACCCGGGAATCCTGATGGAGGCCCTCTTCCTCCGAGGCATCACCATGCTCTATCGTGGGGACTTCGCTGGTGCACAGGAAGCGTGCTTCCGGGCGATTGCCGAGTACGATGATCGATCGCGTACCGCCTATTGGGCCACGCTTATTGGAGAAGATGGCGGCGTGACCACCCGTTGTTACCTCGCCCTCGCGCAGTGGCACCTAGGTCAGGCGGATCACGCGCTCGACCTCAGTCGCGAGACGGTCGCTTTGGCGCGGGAAATTCATCAACCATTCAGCCTAGTTTATGCTCTGCACCACACCGGATGGCTGTTTCAGCACTGCCGGGTTGGAGCCTCCACACGCGTGGCTGGTGAGGAGGCAATCGCGATTGCGACTGAGCAGGGCTATCCCTTCTGGCATGCCACGGGCACACTCTATCGCGGTGCGGGAATGCTGCTCCAAGGACGGCCCGAGGAGGCGCTGGTTCTGATCGAAAAAGGGCTCGAAGCCTATCGGGCAACGGGGGCCGGGATTGCGCTCACCTATTATCTCAGCGTGCTCGGCGATGCACTCATGCAGGTCGGCCGGTTTGATGATGCCCAGCGGGCGCTCGACGAGGCTTTCGCACTGGTGGAGAAAAATGATGAGAGGTTCCAGGAGGCCGAGTTGCTGCGCCTCCAGGGTGAACTGCTTCTGGCCGGATCGGGTAATGAGCGTGGCGCCGAGGAATCCTTTGAACGCGCCATCGAGATTGCCCGCCGACAGCAAAGTCGTGCATGGGAACTCCGGGCCACCACCAGCCTGGCGCGGGTTTGGCGCCAGCGAAATCGCATCGAGCATGCGTATGCCGCGTTGACGACGGCCTGCGACAGAATCTCCGAGGGCATGGCGCTGCCAGACCTCGCGGCGGCCACGGCATTGCTGAATGACTTGAGCAACGAGCGCATGCGCGGGGATTTCGCCGCCGGTGCTGAGTATGTGCGCCAGTGCATTCCGCCGCCGGTGAAGGGACCAGTGGCCATTGACTGGCGTTACATTCCGTCCTCGGCTCTCGGGGGCGATTCCATTGGGTACCACTGGATTGATGACGATCATCTCGCGCTCTATCTCATCGACGTGACCGGGCATGGGCTCGATTCGGCCCTCCTGTCCGTGACAGTTGGCAACGTGATCCGTGCTGGCTCGCTGCCCGGAGCGGACATGCTCAGACCCGATGAGGTGCTGGCGCGGCTGAATGAAAAATTCCAGGGGCAGCACCACGGTGGAAGGTTCTTCACGATTTGGTATGGCGTCTACCAGTTGTCGGCCCAAGTGCTGCAATGGTCCGGCGGAGGCCATCATCCGTCGCTTCTCTTCGCGCCGGGCTCGCCGGAGCCGGTACAGCTCCCCTCGACCGGCCCGATGATGGGTTTGATTCCAGATGTCACCTTTCCTGCCAAATCGTGCGGCGTTCCGCCTGGGTCACGACTGCTGATTTTCAGCGATGGCGTGTTCGAAATCATGCGAGAGCAGAGCATGGTGTGGGACCTGCCCGCCTGTATCAACTATTTGTCCTCCATCAGCGGGCGGGCCGACTTGCTCATGGATGAGCTCCTGGCGCAGGCCCGGACACTTCGTGGTTCCCTGCAACTTGAAGATGATTTCTCGATCATTGAGGCCCGCTTTGGACAGGCCCCGGTAAAAGCGAGGTGAGTGGCAAGAGGAGCATTGGGAGGCAGCGGCTTGGGGCGACCATCGAGGATGCCTGCGAAAAGGTCTGGAAGGTTTCCAGTGCTAGCAGTTGGCGGGTTTCCTTCTTCTCTTTGGGAGCCGTCAGCCACGTGAGGACTGTGCGTCGTCCCGACGCCACTCTACGGGGAACATGGCCAGACTTTCCTCGAGGCGGGCCAGTCTTCTGAGGCCTTCCGAGTGCTGTAGTTGCCAGCCTTTGGACCCTTGAACCGGGGAGCTGAGGTGGATCTCCAAGAGGCTGCGGAGGGCTTCCAGATCCTCGATGAGTTGTTGCTATTGGGCCAGTTTCCTATCGTGGGCAGATTCCATGAATGTTGGAACTGCTGTAAGACCCCGCCGTGAAGGTTGCGCAAGCTCGTTGCGAACCCTGATGCTGGAGCCAGTCGGTTCCCTGATGGGGCATCGTTGCCGGGCATCCACCAGGGGAAAACATGCAAAATGCCTCTCGAAAGGTTTCCGGAGGAGAAGTTGCTCGGGATGAAATTTGCTCATCTTCAGGCACTGATTCGGGCGTAAATTGACCGTTCTGGAAGGGGTTTGTTCTCGCTTGCAACAAATTTGCTCTAAATTTGCAATTAGGGCAAAGATTCAATTTGGCTATAATTCTCATAAATTGCAGGCTGAATTATAGTTTGGCTCTATGTTGCCCTTGTATGAAAAAGATTCTGTCACTCACACTGTGCCTATTCGCTCTCCCGGCATTGGCTGACATTACCCTTGGAGGTCCCGGCGTCCCGGTGGGGACGGTCAAGACTTCTGGGGCTCCCTTCAAGACAACCTACAATTTCCCTGGCGGTCTCTACAAGTTCGTCTTCCGCGGCATTGAGGCCAAGGGTGCGACGCTCGGAGCCCCTGGTTCCTCCGGCACGAATGGCAATGGTGGCCAGTTCCACCTGAGCGCCACGGTGCGCACGGATGTGGGCCATGAGAAGCTTGGCACAATCGAGTTCCGCGATGTGCAGGATTTCAATACCGCCCCTCTTAAGAACCTCTTTTTCGAGGACGGCGAAATTACCTTCAAGGCTCCTGGCGACAACCCCATTGCGGTGAGCATTGAGTGGGCTGGCCAGGGCAATGCCCACAAGCCGGATGGCTTCTTCAATGTGTTGGGTGAAGAGCAGAAGCATCCCCCGGTGCCCGTGGGCTGGCTGACCTTCGCGGTGGGTGACTACAACCTCGCCGCTGCCGGTGGCAGGCCTCCCGGTACTGCGACCATCATCCGCGACTAACTTTTAAGACAGAATCGATAGTAGTGATGAATGGAAACCGGGCGCTGGAGCGCCCGGTTTTTTTTTGCCCACGACTCTGGTGGTTCGGCCGATAGTCATACCGAGAAGAGCTGAACCTTCGTTACCAGCTGCTCAAAATTCCGAGCGGGAAAAAAATATTGCTTCGATTTGACTGATTGAATGCCCATTCATCGGGCGCAATGCGAATCGTTTGGGCTCTCCCACGCAACCATGGAACCCACTCCCGAGAATATCGCAGCATTCACACATGCCCGCTGGCGTGTTCGATTCACCTCCCATCTCATCGCCCTCCACGAAGGCATGAGCGAGAAGAACTCAAAGTACTGGCACGAGGAACATGATCAATACTTGACGCGTCACTTGTTGGCTAAAGAGCAGCTTGCCGCGTTTCCCACGGACTGGGATGCCTTGTACCCTAGCTGACATGGATCCTCAGCTCCATGCCCAGGACAACCTTGCTCACGCACAGTGGAAGGTGAATTTCATCCGGCATCTGATCCAGGCGCACCTACGTTCCTCCAAGAAAGAAACCACGGATTGGCAGGGGCGGCATGCGGCAATGTTGCACCGTCTTGCTTCAGCGGAGGATGAAGTGAATCTGAGTAAGCAAGCGCTGGAGGCCCTGAACGCTATCTCCGGCAGCGAGCGCATTCCACCGTGCGCCGACACAATCGAACCAAAAGCGAAACCGGAAGCGGCCCCAAGTGGAGAAACGGAAACGTGAGGCTTTTGGGCTCCGGCTCATGCCGCACGCCTATGCCATAGGGTTCCCCGTCGACCAGACTTGGAGAAGCCTGCAAACGCGGCGCAGGGGAACGGGAGTGTCGCGGCAGGAGGGGAGGACAGGGCTTCCGCAATCAGGGGACCGAGCAGGCGATCCTCGCTCATGAAGCAGAAAAAGTCGGGTTCGAGTTCGGCACAGCGGGCAGCGGCTCTCAGTGCGCTCTTGGGATTGCCCACGCCTGCCATGAGGCGCGCGATTCTCAGCCAGAGTTCGGCATTGTGGGCGTTGGATTCCACGAGGCCCATCCCCAACATCAGCCCTCGTTCCCAGAGCTCCTGGTCGATGAACAAATCGATGCGGACCAAGGCGACGTGCGGGAGGTTCAGCAAGTCCTCGGGGAGTGTGTCCAGAATGACGGTCGCCTCTTCCCACATCCCCAGCGCCATGTGGTCCTCCGCCTTCAGGAGCACATCTTCGATATCCTGAGCGGCGAAGAGAGATGAATCACAGGCTGGAGCTTCCTCAGAGGAGGCTGGAGCCAAGGCGGGAGTTGGTTGCAATTGCTGCATAATCCTGAATCGGTCATGAGCGGAGTTTGCGCTTTTGGCCGACCGGTAAACGAGTCCGGAATGCCTCTGTACAATGCATCGTGCCCGGCAAAGCGTTCATTATCAACCATCAGGCCGCGCCCTGACCGTGAGGTCAGGAAGCGGTTCTCGAGTTGCGTGGTCGCAATAGTGGGCAAAGTGAGAGGCATTAGCGTTCGCAATGAATTGCTAGGGCAACCAACCAACCCATCAAACGAAGACCAAGCATTATGAAGGCACTACCCATCCTCTTGCTCGCCCTGGGCCTCTCCCTCCCCGCTTTTGGCGGTGAGGTCTATACCTCCACCAAGAACACCGTCACTCCGCCACCACCTCCCGCAGGTTGTGATTGCTTCGCTCCCGGGCTCACCCTCGGTATCTTCGGCGCGGGCATCCTCCCGGACAGCGAGGAAGATGACGCTCTCGGCGGCGGCGCTCTCTTGGAGTACTTCTTCACGGAGAACATCGGCCTGCAGGGCAGCTACGGCATCTTTGCCACCGGCAGTGAGCATCACGAGTTTGACGCGGCACTCGTTGTGCGCTTCCCCATCACGGAAGTCTGCATCGCTCCCTATGTGATGGGTGGCGCGGGCTATGCGACCAATTCGGAAGAGAACTGGAACTGGTTCGCTGGTGCCGGCCTTGATGTGCGCCTTCCGGAAGCTGACTGCCTGGGCATCTTTGCCGATGGCGCCTATCACTGGGGTGAAGATGACTCCGGTGATTTCACGATTGTTCGCGTGGGTCTCAAGTTCAAGCTGTAGGCCGCCCTGTGCGTCTCTACAGCGCTCTTGAGCTTCACTCGAAGCGAGAAGCTAGTTGATAAGTAGTTGATGCGAAATGTGTGTGAGCCCCGTCTGTGTGTGTCGGCACGCAGGCGGGGTTTTTTGTGCATGAGGTGGGCGAGCTTGGCGTCATCCCCGATGCTGGCTTCAGGGCTTCGCACAGGGACGATTGGCAAATGCGGACAACCGCTCTAGCCCGGAATTGCGAAGCGCTGGATGTAGTACAAACCAGTTATGAAATCACTATTCCTCACCCTCACCGTCGTGCTCTTCGGAGCCGCCGCATCCCTGGCTGATGACAAGACTGTCACCACCACCACGTCCACCGTGGGCACTGGTACCATCACGGAATACAGCCCCGGCTCCACCTTCGTGGTGAAGGAGTCCAGTGGACCCGTGACCTACAAGTATGGTGAGAAGGTCACCTACGTCACCAAGGGCGGCAAGACGCTCACCGACGCCGATGTGAAGACCCGCATCAAAGTGGGCGCACCGGTGCGTGTGCACTACGCTGCTGATGGCGACGCCAAGGTCATCAGCAAGGTCGAAATTGACGATTGAGTAGTTCCTACCCTCGCAACAACATAAACCATCGGTCGCCGTCATCCTCTGGGTGGCGGCGATTTTTTTCTTTCATGAAAGGGTTCGAAGTCATTCTCAACCACGTAGGTGCAACGGGTACTGGTCTGCCGGCACCCACCTCCCGAATGGAAGAGCGATCCGCTCCCCGACGATGTTTCATGAGAAACTTGAAGTTCCGCTTATGACCGCTGCTGCGATTCCGTGGAACTTCCAAAACCTCCCATGGAACCCACCCCCGAAAACATCCAAGCCTTCCGGCAGGCCCGCTGGCGTGTCCGCTTTTCCGCCCACCTCATCGCTCTTCACGAGGGAATGAGTGATCGCGAGTCCATCTACTGGTGCGACGAACGCGAAGAGTATCTGACCCGACACGCGCATGCCAAGCAGTCCTTCGCAATCTTTCCCCGGGAGTGGAGCCGCCTCTACCCCTAGCGTGGTCTCAGGGACGGTCCATGCCCGGTGAGGCTGGCGAATGCTCATCCGGAAGATGGACCCACGCATCCATGCCTCTGACAATCTGTCTCATGCCCGGTGGAAGGTGAACTTCATCCGCCACCTGCTGCATGCGCATCTCGCCTCGCCGTGGAAACGCACGCCGCAGTGGCAGGAGCAGCATGCCGGGATACTGCATCGCCTCGCCTCGGCGGAGGATGAGTTGAAGCTCTGCGAGCAGCAAGCTTACTGATACCCGGCGCAGGAATCACGCTGACTTTTTAGCCGCAAAAAAAACGCAAAAGGCGCAAAAAAAGAAGGGCTCTTGGGATGTGAAGACCTCGCTTGAGGTGGCATCACCCAGCGTCAGACCTTTTTGAATTTTTTGCGTCTTTTTGCGGCTAATCTATCCGTGTCGCCACCTCCCATAACTGGAGATGACGACACGATTGAGGCAGTGATGCGACTCAGGGCTTTTCCACGAAGATCGAGGTCGCGTTCACGATGAGATTGTCCTTGGTGGAGGCGGTGTCGACGGTGCCAGAGATGACCACGACGCTGAGTTCCTTCAGGTCGCCGAGACCACGGAGGGGTGCCTTGACGACTTTGCCCTTTTCATCGCGCACCTGGATGGTGGCGGTGGAGGCGGCAATCTTCTCAGGGGTCTCGCAGCAGTAGTCCCAAGGGAAGGCGCAGGAGTCACCCGGCATGTCGTTGCAGGAGGTGATGGACTTTTCATCGGCCAGCACGGCGATGGCGGCCTTGGGCACGAGGGCGATCTTGCGGCCGCCTACCTTGCCGCGGAGGACGATGGCTTCACCGGGCTTGGCACTCTCGCGTGCTTTCTTCACGCTGACCGCCTCAGCGGGAGCTTTGTCTGCGAGCAGCGAGGAGGGGAGCGCGGTGTCGGCGGCGTGGGTGAGCGTGGCGGTGACAGTGAGAGCTGCAATGGTGAGGAGGGAGCGGAGGGTGGGTTTCATGGATATGAGCTAGGAGTTATGGGTTAGGGGCGGTGAATGGGATACTTCAACTGACAAATCTGTCGGGTTAAGAACTAGAGGCAGGGTGGCAGCGGGTGCCGAAGGCCTTGGACTGCGTGCAGCCTGCTGCCGCTTTCCAGAGTCCACAGCCTGCTGTGGCGATGGTGACACTCGCGCGTAGGGTGATATGTCCAGAAAGCTTGGCGACTTCGTCGCGGTGCAGCGTGCAGCAGGCTGCACTTGAGGAAAGCGGCAGCAGGCTGCGCGCAGTCCAAGGCCGCTTCGCGGCACAGCTTCCGAGCCCTTGCGCTGACGTTGATGCGAACAGCGGGAAGTTGGGATTGGTAGGATGGAATTGGATACTTCATGATGAAAAGTATCAGAACACATTCACGAGGCCCTTAGCGCCGCAGGCAGGAGCGGCTTGAGGCAGGTCCACGCGGGCGGAAGGGTGCCGATGAGGGCGAGAAGGACGCCGCCGATGACGCCGAGACCCAGAACCTGCGGCGAGATTTCCAAGGCGAAGGTGCCGATGGAAAAGGTGACGGCAAAGCCATCCGCCAGCCACAGGGCGAGAGAGGCGGCGACGAGGGCTCCCATGAGGGTGGCCATCATGCCCTCTTGCAGCAGGCTGAGCAGCAGGGCCCGCCGGCGGTAGCCCATGGCTTGCAGGGTGGCCATTTCGCGGACGCGCGAGGCGAAGGCGGCGTAGAGGGTATTGAGTCCGCCAAAGATGGCGCCTGCAGCGACGAGGCAGGTGGTGACCCAGGTCATGGCACGCAGCGGCCTGTAGAAAGTGGAGAGCTTCGCGTAGTACTCGCTCTCCAGCATGGCGGCGAGTTCGAGGTCGAGCCGCTGCAGGGTGAAGATTTCCACGTCTTCGAAGGTGGCATCATCGAGACGCACCACGGCGCAGGAAATGGTATCGCGCTGGCCGATGGCGAGCATGTCACTGAGGTCCGCCCACACTTCGGCTTCCATCACGGTGCCGGGAGCGTGGAAGATGCCCACGATACGCATGGGCGTGCCTGCGACGGTGACGGTCTTGCCGAGGGTGAGGTCGGCCTCTGGAATGCCGAGCTTGTGGGAGGCGAGCTTGCCAACCATCACCTCGCCTGAGCGGGGGAAGCGTCCGGAGAGGAGCTGCACTTCCGGATGCACGAGCAGCGCGGCAGGGGTGACGCCGCGGATGAGCGCCTGGCTCGAGGGATTCGTGCCCGCTTGCAGCGGGCCGTTGTAATGGATCTCGCCGGAGACGGCGGGCTTGCCCAGCACGGTTTTGATGCCGGGTACGGAGGCGGCTAGCAACGCGGGTACGGAGGCTTTGATCTCGCTGCGCTCCACGCTCTCCTCACTGCCGGTGCCGAGCACGATGACATTGCGCTCGGAGCCAGAGGAGCGCAGCACGCCATCCATTCCGTTGGAGAGGGCGGAGGCGAGCATGAGGAGGAAGATGACAAGTGCGGCCCCGAGCACGAGCTGGCAGAGCCTCGCGGGGACGCGGAAGAGATTTCTGACGGCGTAGGAGAGAGGGAGCATGAGGGGGGACGGTGAGTAGTAAGTAGTAAGTAGTAAGTGGTGGGGTTGGTTCGGGGGATGTGGGTGTGGCGGGCTGCATTGGATTCAACGCAGAGACACAGAGACGCAGAGGAACTTCGGAGACTGAGAACTGACTGCTGACTGCTGACTGCTGACTGCTGACTGCTGACTGCTGACTGCTGACTGCTGACTGCTGACTGCTGACTACTGACTACTGACTACTGACTACTGACTGCTGACTACTGACTACTGACTACTGACTACTGACTACTGACTACTGACTACTGACTACTCTGGTGGGATGGGGTGTAGGAGGTGTGGTGTGGCGGAATGCAACGTGAAAAGTGAGAAGTGAAAAATGCGAAATGGAGGGTGGGTTTATGCCGAGCGCAGCGAGGCGACGATGGGTTTGCGGGCGGCTTTGATGGCGGGGTAGAGGCTGGCGAGGAGGCCGAGGGTGAGGGCGGTGGCCATGCCGCGGATGATGATGGGCAGGTCCGGCATGATGGAGAGGGTGACGCCTTCATTTCCCACGGTGAAGCTCTGCCAGCGGAGCATGCCGTAGGCGGCGGCGACACCGAGAGCGCCGCCCATGAGGCCGAGCAGGATGCCTTCCACGGCCACGAGCACGCCGATGGCGCGCTGGGAGAAACCCAGGGTCTGCAGCACGGCATTCTCCTTCACGCGTGAGCGCACGACGAGCAGCACGGCGTTGGCCACGAGTCCGAGCACGGCGGCCACGGCTCCGAGTCCGAGCCAGCGGGTGAAGCCCACCAGCTCCACGAGTTCGGCGGCGGTGTCGGCGAAGAAGGCCTTCTCCGGTCGCGTGCGGGTGGGAGCCTGTTCGGCGTTGAAGCGTTCGTCGATGGACTTCGCGACGCGGTCGAGATCATTCGCCGAGTTCACGCGCACGTTGAACTGCGTGACAATGCCGAGGCCGGCACGTGAGGCCTGCTGGAGGAAGGGCAGATGCACATAGGCCACATTGCTGTCCTGCGGTTCATCACTCTCGATGATGCCTGCCACGGTCACCGTGACACCTGCGGCATCGAAGCGGTCGCCCACGTTCAGCTTGCGACGTGC
Organism: Roseimicrobium gellanilyticum; assembly: GCF_003315205.1. Taxonomy (NCBI): domain Bacteria; kingdom Pseudomonadati; phylum Verrucomicrobiota; class Verrucomicrobiia; order Verrucomicrobiales; family Verrucomicrobiaceae; genus Roseimicrobium; species Roseimicrobium gellanilyticum. Next base: position 712,829 of record NZ_QNRR01000001.1, read on the forward strand.
GGCGAGGTGGCGGCCCAGCAGGGCGGCATCGGAGCGCTTCTTCCATTCTTCGATGGAGCCGTCGAGCACCTTCAAGTGGGCGGCATAGCGCAAGAGGTTGTCCGGAGGCACACCGCGAAAGGCGATGATGTCCAGACTGGCGCCGCAGTTGTTCACCACAATCTGGATGGGAATGACTTCCTTCACCCCCTCGAGTTTGCGGATGTTGGTTTCGTAGTGCTCGGGCAGGCGGCTGGTGGCGGGGCAGAAGCGGTTCTCGCGATAGACCACAAGAGTGGTGTCATCTGCGCCAGCTTGCGTGGCCACGCGCAGGCTGCGCTGCATGGTCTCCACCGTGGCAAAGAGGAACATGCCCATGGCCACGCCGAGGATGGTGAGCAGCGAGCGCACCTTGTGACGGCTGAGCTGCTTGAAGGCGAGGATGGCGAGGTTTGTGAGCTTCGAAATCATGGTATATCATCTTGCATTACATCCCATCAGGCGTGGGTCAGGCGATGGGATTGGGATTCGAGGAGGCGGCCTTTCTCCAGGTGCAGCACGCGGTCTGCGGCATCGGCGGCACGGGGGTCGTGGGTGACCATGACCACGGTCTTGCCATGCAGGGCGACGAGTTCGCGCAGCAGGCTAAGGATGGAATCGGCAGACTCGCGGTCGAGGTCGCCCGTGGGTTCGTCCGCGACGAGCAGGGCGGGATTTGCCACGATGGCGCGGGCGATGGCGACGCGCTGCTCCTGGCCACCGGAGAGCTCTGCGGGAATGTGGTGGGCACGGTCCGCGAGGCCCACGAGTTGCAGTGCGGTCTGCACCCGGGCGCGTCGCTCACTGCGTGAGAGGGAACTCAGCAGCAGGGGCAGCTCCACATTCTCAAACGCGCTCAGGATGGGAACAAGGTGGTAGAGCTGGAAGATGTAGCCCACATGGGTGGCACGCCATTTCGTGAGCTGACTGCGGGACATGCGCTCGAGCTGGGCTTCGCCGATACGCAAGGTGCCGGACGTGGGGCTGTCGATGCCGGCGATGAGATTGAGCAGGGTGGTCTTGCCACTGCCGGAGGGACCCATGAGCGCGAGGAAGGAGCCGCGTGGCACATCGAGGTCGAGGTCCTGCAAGGGCGTCACGGTGTTCGTGCCTTTCTTGTAGGACTTGGTCAGGCCGCGGCACTGGATGAAGGGAGGGGGCATGGGGAGGGGGAAGGGAGTGGTGGAGTGGTGGAGTGGTGGAGGGATGTGTCAGACTGCGGCGCGTCTCGTGAGTTTGCAGACGCGAGAGGCGGAGAAGTTTCGGTGTGGCGTGCTACGTGGCGCGAAGCGCTTTGGAGTGCGTGTGCGAAGCACCGCTTTGAGCGGAGGAGTGACGGTTCCGAACTGCGTGTGGGTTCTTGAGGCTCCTGACTTCTGCGCCACGGGATGTTGGTGAATGCCTGGCGTGTTTTGATACTGGCTCGCGCTGTTCAAAGCGGTGCTTCGCACACGCACTCCAAAGCGCTTCGCGCAAGGTGGTGCCTTGCTTGGTGATTCACCGTGAAGGGTGCTTTTCATGTCACGAGACGAATAGGTTCAGCGCGCTGCTTGAGTGGCTCGCACGCGGCGGCCTTCGGTGAGCTGGTCGTGCGGTGGAAGAATGACGAGTTCGCCGGGGAGGATGCCGGTGGTGATGGAGATGTAGCCTTCGCGCTCAAGGGGGCCGCGCTGCGCAGAGCGCCTGGTGGCGGTGACGCCGTCTGCGGCGATGACCCAGAGGGAGGTGGTTTTGTCTGCTGCTGTGAAAAGCGCAGCGGTGGGGACCATGATGGCGCGGGTGGGGTCTGCAGGGGCGAGGTCTGCCACGGTGTTCGAGGAGGAGGACGAAGGTGTGGAGGACGAGGAGGAGTGGGGGGCTCCGAGGAACTTCACACGGCAGAGCATCTCGGGGCGCAGGCGCGGGTCGGGGTTCTCGATGCGAACCTTGCCTTGCAGAGTGTTCCGCTGGAGGTCTGCCGAGCCCACGATGCGCGTGACCACACCGTGGATTTCCGTGTTCGGCAGGAAGTCGGAGGTGACGATGGCTGCCTGTCCTACGGTGAGGCCGCGCGCATCGGCGAGGGGTACATCCACGCGCGCCTGCAGTTTCCCTTTCTCGAAGAGCGTGGCGACGGTGGCGGAGAGGTGCTCATCCATGGCCAGCAGCTTTTTCTGGCCGGGAGCGGCGTGGAGCTGGAGGATGACGCCGTCCACTGGCGAGGTGATGCGGGTGCGGGCGAGGGCGAGTTCCTGCTTTTCCACGGCCACCTGGGCGGAGGCGACGGAGGCCTCCATGGCGGTGGTCTGGGCTTTGGCGGCCTCTACTTTGGCTTTGGCGGCAGTGAGCTGGGACTGGCGCGAGGCCACCTCGGCTGCCTGCCCCTGCACCACGAACTTCGCCCGCGAGCGCTCCTGGTCGGACACGGAGCCGGAGGGAATCTTTGCGATGCGCTGCTCGTTGTCCTTCTCCTCGGCGAGCTTGGCTTCGGCGGCGCGGACCTGGTCAGCCATCACGGCCACCTCGGTCTCAGCCACGGTGACCTGCACGGCTTGCAGTTTCAGTTCGGCACAGGCCTTGTCATGTGCGCGTTGGGCGGCATTGAGGGCGATGCGTGCGTCATCGGCGATGAGTTCCGCGAGGAGCTGGCCCTGCTTCACCTCCTGGCCTTCGAGCACGTGCACCTTGCTGATGACGCCGTCCGTCAGCGTGGTGGCATAGATGGGCAGAGGATCAGGCTCGAACCACCCGGCGGCCTGGAAGAGGAGCTGGGGTGGGGAAGCGGGAGCCGCGGGTGAAGGTGCAGGACTTTGAGAAGAAGGTGTCGGATGGTGTGATGCGGCGTCATGCTTCTCCTCACCTGCGGCGGCGGGGGCTTCGTCGATGTCCGTCAGGAGGATGGCCTGGGCGACTTTCACTTCCAGCGCGGGCAGGAGGCGGTCGCGAAAGACAAAGGCGAAGAGTCCGGCGAAGGCGAGGACGAGTGAGAAAGGCAGCAGCCACGCGGGCAGCAGGAGGATGCGCCTGCGCAGTGGGGTGGAGGTGCTGGGCGAGGGGGCTTGGGCAGCCGGTTTGGGATTCGCGGGCTGCGGGTGGGCAGGGGTATAGAGATCGGAAAGGGACATGACGACACGAGCTAGGGGTGGAGATTTCCACATCGACATGCGCCGCCTGTTGCATGGGCAACAAGGTCACGGCGCACCAGCCAGGGAGCGTGTCAGCTTCAAATCAGAAGCGAGCGATACAACACCACGCGGGACAGACCCGGGGGATCACTTTCATGAGTCAGGTGCCAGGACAGCAACCCCGTGGGGGCGTGCCGTGGCATGGGCGGGATGAGGAGAAGCGAGGCCAGCGGCTCTACCGCCGTGAGCATGGGGGAGGGCGCCTGTTCCTTGGCGTTGGTGGGCAGGTAGGTCTCCCAACCCTTGGAGACCACGACGAAGCAATTGTCCCGGCTCGTCATCACCAAGCAGCCGTGGACATGCGGAGTGGCGGCCTGGATGGCGTCGCGGTTTCCCGCTTCCTCCGGGCACTCGCCGCAGCAGGACTCCGGCGCGGCTCCTACAAAGACGTGCCCCGTGCAGCGGCACAGCGCCATGGAAAGACCCTGCGACGCACAAGTCGCCACTGCAATGAGCAGCAGGACAAGGGCCTTGGCGCGACGAGTCATACCAGAAGGATAATGGCGCGGCAATTCCAGCGCAAGCGAGTTTGTCGAGTGGATGGGCGGGGCCATGCAGGGAGGGGAGACCGAACGCCTTGTGTGCCCATCCTCTCCTTTTCACTCCCACTTTTCTCGTTTCCCGTCCCACTTCGCTATCTTTCCATGCCTCCATTCGACAAATCGGCATCGCCTGTGCTAGATTTCGCTGGCGTTGCAGGCGGAATTTGCTAACGGCCTGCGATTTTTCTTCAGGATGGCCAGCCGAGCTCCAAAGACAGGCGTGTCCGTAGAGACCCAGTTGCGCGAGCGCATCCGGGATCTGGAAGCGCAGGTCAAAATGGAACAGAGCGCGCGAAAGGCGTGGCTGGCCAGTGAGGAGCGCTTTGCCATGGCGGTGCGCGGCACCAATGATGGCATCTGGGACTGGACGGTGGGCACCACGGATGTGTACCTGTCCCCCCGCTTCAAGGAGCTGCTGGGCTATTCCAACAACGAACTCACCAACAGATTCGTGGAGTGGGAGACCCGCCTTCATCCGGAAGACAAGGCCTGCACCCTGGAGGCGCTGAACGCGCATCTGGACCGCGACCAGCCCTACGATGTGGAGTACCGTCTGCGCTGCAAGGATGGGAACTATCGCTGGTTCCGCGCGAGGGGGCGCTCCATCCGCAACCCGGACGGAACCCCGCTCCGCATGGCGGGGTCCATCACGGACATCACGGAGCGAAAGGAAGCCATGCGCGCCCTTGCGGAGAGTGAGGAGCGCTTCGCCCTCGCCGTGCGCGGGGCCAATGACGGCATCTGGGACTGGAACATCTTGACCGATGAAGTGTACTTCTCTCCCAGGTGGAAGGCCATGGTGGGCTACGAGGACCACGAGCTGGAGAATCTTTTTCCCACCTTCGAGTCGCTCCTCCATCCCGACGATCACGATCGCGTGATGCAAAGTGTGGTGGATTACCTGGAAGGACGGCTGGAAGGCTACGCCATCGAATTCCGCTTCCGACACAAGGACGGTTCCTACCGCTGGATGCTCGCGCGTGGCATTGCCCTGCGCGATGCCACGGGCAGGCCCTATCGCATGGCGGGCTCACACACGGATGTGACGGAGCAGAAGCAGTCGCTGTATGCGCTGGCGGAGGGTGAGGAGCAACTCCGCCTCGCCAAGCAGGCGGCCGAGATGGCGAACCGCGCCAAGAGTGAATTCCTGGCGAACATGAGCCACGAAATCCGCACGCCCATGAATGGCATTCTGGGGCTCACGGAACTGCTGCTGAACATGCACCTGAGTCCCGAGCAGCGCTCCTATGAGACGCTCGTGCGCCAGTCCGCGGAGTCGCTGCTCACCATTCTCAATGACATCCTCGACTTCTCGAAGATCGAGGCAGGCAAGCTGGAACTGGATGAGCAGGAGTTCCGACTCAGGGACGCCATCGGTGATACGCTGCAGAGCCTGGGCGTGCGTGCGGCGGAGAAGAATCTGGAGCTTGCCTGCCACATCGAGCCCGGTGTGCCGGAGACCCTGGTGGGAGACATTGCCCGGCTGCGGCAGGTGCTGGTGAACCTGGTGGGGAATGCGGTCAAGTTCACCCATGAGGGCGAGGTGTTGGTGGACGTGAAGATGGAGGCACTCTCCGAGGGACATGTGATGCTCCACTTCTCTGTGAAGGACACGGGCATCGGCATCGCGGAGGAGCAGCATCACAAGATTTTTGAAGCATTCACCCAGGCGGAAAGTTCCACCACGCGCCACTACGGTGGCACCGGTCTCGGCCTCACCATCTGCCGCCAGCTCGTGGAGATGATGCATGGCCGCATCTGGGTGGAGAGCACACCGGGTGCGGGCAGCATTTTCCACTTCACCGCGCGGATGGGGCTGATCACGGCACCGCTTCCGTGCAAGCGCCCGGAGCCGCAGGTGCTCCATGGATTGCACGTCCTCATTGTCGATGACAATGCGACGAACCGCCTCATCCTCGAGGAAATGCTGAAGGGCTGGCAGATGATTCCCACCAGCGTGCCCAGTGGCGTGCTGGCGTTGGAACTGCTCGGCGCTCCCCAAGGTCGGGTCTTCCGACTGGTGCTGATGGATCTCATGATGCCCGGCATGGACGGGATGGAAGTGAGCCGCCGCGCCCAGCTCCTGCTGGGAAGTGATGCGCCGAAGATTCTCATGCTCTCCTCCGCGGGACATATCATGGAGCTGGCGCATGCTTCGCACTCGCCTGTGGGACGTGTGCTGACGAAACCCGTAAAGCAGAGCGACCTCTTTGACGCCATTGTGGAGCTGCTCGGGCTGTGTGAGGAGTATGAGTTGGGAGACACCTGCCCCTTCCACCCATTGCCCTCGAAGCCGTTGCGTCCTCTCAGTGTGCTGCTGGTGGAAGATGGCCGCGTGAATCAGCTCGTGGCCACGCGCATGCTGGAGGATCGCGGGCATGCCGTCACGGTGGCTTCGAACGGCAGGGAAGCGCTGGACATGTTTGCCCAGGAGTCCTTCGACGCCGTGGTCATGGATGTTCACATGCCGGAGCTCAACGGATTCGAAACCACGTCGGCCATCCGTGAGATCGAGCGTGCGTCTGGTGGGCACATTCCCATCATTGCCATGACAGCCAATGCGATGATGGGGGACCGTGAACGCTGCCTCGCTGCTGGCATGGATGACTATGTGTCCAAGCCGGTGCGCTCCGGGGAGTTGTATCGTGCTGTGGAAAGTTTCACCACCATCCCACTTTCCGCCCGCGGGGGCACGCCTCCGTGCGACATGCCGGATCCGCTGGAGCCAGAGCCGGATTCCGTCTTCGATGCAGCGGCCTTCCGCGAGTCCATCAACGACGAGGATCTCATGCGCCAGCTTATTGAAATCTATCCAGAGGATTCCGAGGACATGCTTCTGGCGGCGGAGACGGCCTTGCGTGCGAATGACCGGGCCGAGTTGCATCAGGCGGCCCATTCACTGAAGGGCCTGCTGGGGAACTACAGTGCTCCCGTGGCCCTGGAGGCCGCTCGCACGCTCAGCCTCCTTGCCCGTGAGGACCGGTTGCAAGATGCGCCACCCGTGCTGGGCGATACCATTCGGGAGGTCAGGCGCCTTGGCGATGCGCTGAAGGCCTTCGCCAAGACGTTGCCGGAGCGGGATGCTCCTCCCACGGATCAATGATGATCGTGGTGGTCGTGGCCGTGGCCATGACCGCGATGGTGACGATGACCATCTCCATGGTGGTGGCCACCACCATGATGATGGTGATGGTAACAGCTCGAAAGGCCGAGTGCTGACACAGTCAGGGCGATGGCGGTCACGATTTTCGCGAGGCGAAGCTTCATGCGATTTTTTTGATGGGATGTTTTTAGCCGAATGCGGACGAGGTTGTTGAGTGAGATGTGATCAAGCGCCCGCAAAGGCGAGTCGTGCATCTCTCAATGAAACACTCGTCCGCATGTGCCCAGTTGGATGGGAATGGAGGTGATTCTATTCACCAATCATGCAGAATTCTTGAGGGGGAGTGATGGTGAGCGGCTTCACGTTCCAAGGTCATCCACCCGTTTCACCGTGTGGAGCATCCACCGGCTTGGACTCAGGAGAGCCTCGTTGCCGTAGAAAGATGCTGAGTACCACCATGCTCAGGATGGCCAGGAACTCGCTCTGCCAATTCTGAAACGACTCAAACCAGAAGCGGCTGCTCCCCATGTACTCCATGGTGGTGAGTGCCTGTAGGTGGTGCTGCAGGCGCTCTTCATTGCAGCTGCCTCGCCCCGCCAGCGCGTGACCGAGAAAACACAGAAGGAAGAGGAGAAGGAACGCCAGCGTGAGTGAGTGCTCGTAGACCTTCAGCGCCCAACCCCCATGACGCACCGGCCAGGGTGCGTCTTTGCGATGGCCGGACATCTGAGGGTCACGATCCACCTCCTCCGGCTCGTTCGGAGACTTCGATTCGGCGGAGCCCTTCTGAAACAGAAACGCGGTGAGGAATACATAAACACCCATCTGCAGAAACTCGGATTCCCAATTCTCAAACGTAGCCTCCATGAAGTGCGCGCTCATGACATACTTGCCCAGCGGCTCCTCCGGCTTCCCGTGCATCACGTTCTCCTCATTGGAGGTTCTGTAGCCGGTGAAAAGCTGCCCCAATACCAGGCAGAGGAGGAAGAGCGAGGCGAGCACGAGGGAAAGGCCGTTCTCGTGAAAAATGCGCTTCATGTCCGCGAATCGCAGACGCGCGGGCCGACGGATGGCGTGGCACATCCCCGCCATGATTGGGTCATCAGGCGGCTCCTTCACACGTCACCGGATGCGCCATGGCACGATACCCACACATGAAAGCCGTTGTATTTCATAAACCAGGAGACATGCGAGTGGATGATGTCGCCGCACCCAAGATTGAGCAGGAGGAGGACGTCATTCTGCGCGTCACGGCCACTGCCATCTGCGGTTCGGACCTGCACATCTACAATGGCTTCTTTCCGCAGCTGAAACCGCTGGTGATGGGACATGAGTTTATGGGCATCGTGGAGGAAGTCGGACGCGGCGTCACGAAGCTCGCGAAAGGTGACCGGGTCGTGGTCCCTTTCCCCATCGCATGCGGATCCTGCTTCTTTTGCCAGCATGATCTGCCGGGTCATTGCGAGCATTCCAATCCGGAAAAGTATGGACCGGAAGGCGGCCTCATGAAGGACAAGGGCGGCGGGCTTTTCGGCTACACGGATCTCTACGGCGGCTACTCCGGTGGACAAGCCCAGTATGTGCGAGTGCCGTATGCGAACTTTGGACCAAGGAAAATCTCATCAGAGCTGGCTGACGATCAGGTGCTTTTCCTCACTGACATTTTTCCCACGGGATACAGCGCCGTGGACTGGGCTGGGATCAAAGGAGGCGAAACGGTGGCTGTCTTCGGCTGTGGTCCGGTGGGACTGATGGCCATGAAGTCTGCGTGGTTGCGTGGAGCCGCACGCGTGATCGGCGTGGACCTGCAGAATTATCGACTTGAGATGGCGCGCAGATCCGCCAGAGCGGAGACCTTCAATCTCGCTGAGGAAGACGCCGTGGAAGCCATTCGCGAGCTCACCGATGGTCGCGGTGCGGATGTATGCATTGATGCCGTCGGCATGGAGGCAGACCGGACCCTGCTGGACCGCGTGAGCAATGTGATTCACGCGCAGATGGGCAGCATCAAGGCGTTGGAGCTCAGCATCAGTGCCGTGCGCCGTGGCGGGGTCGTGTCCGTGGTGGGTGTCTATGGCCTGCCGTATGACAACTTCCCGCTTGGGCAGATCTTCGACAAGGGCATCGCGCTCTTCTTCGGTCAGGCGCCGGTGCAGAAGCATATCGACGCCCTTATCAAGCACGTGGAGCAGGGCGACATCCAGCTCGACGACATCATTACGCATCGCCTGCCTCTGGCGGAGGCTCCGCATGGCTATGCCATCTTCAACAAGAAGGAGGACAACTGCGTGAAGGTGGTGCTGCAACCGTGACTGCCCACCTCAGAACAGGACTTCCAATTTTTCCATTCTCATTTCCCGCTTATCATGAAATCGCAAACTGCTCTCATCACCGGCGCCTCCAGCGGCATCGGGCTTCACCTCGCCCACGAGTTCGCCGGGCATGGTCACCCTCTCATCCTGGTGGCCCCCAGCTCTGCGGAACTGGAAGGCTTGAAAATGGAAATCAAGACAAATCACGGAGTAAAGGTGGAAGTCATCCCCAAGGACCTTGAGCGGCCCGAAGCCGCGCGCGAAGTGTATGTAGCGGTCGAGCAGCTTGGGGAGTCCGTGGAAATCCTGGTGAACAATGCCGGCCACGGCATGCGAGGAAAGGCGTGGGAGATTCCCATCGAGGAGGACATCTCCATGGTACGGCTGAACATTGAGGCGGTATTGCGCCTGACAAAGCTCTTCATCCAGCCGATGATCGAGCGCGGCAGTGGCAAGATATTGAATACTGCCTCCATCGCCGGTTTCGAGCCAGGTCCCATGCTTGCGGTGTATCATGCCACGAAGGCCTTCGTGTTGTCCTGGAGTGAAGCGCTCACCATCGAGCTTGAGGACAGCGGTGTCGGTGTCACTGCCCTGTGTCCCGGTGCGACGGATACCGACTTCTTCCCCAAGGCAGACATGGTGGCCGTGAAGGCCTTCCAAGGTTCCAACGTCATGGCTCCGCAAGAGGTGGCGAAGGCAGGCTATGACGGCCTGATGAAGGGAGAACTCTTCGTGGTGCCTGGTGGCATGAACAAGATGCTCGTGGCTGCGCGCCGCATCCTCCCTGAATCCACTCAGGCGAAGCTGAACCAGAGGTTCTACGAGTATGTGCCCGAAGAGAAGGTGAAGCGCCAGCGGGGTGACGTGGAACTGGCCGCTGAGAAAGAGGCGGTGGAGAAGAAGTAGGATTTCTTCTTATATAAGAAAGTCATCTTGGCCGATTCGCTTCTCCTTCGGCGGCGGTAGTGGGACGAGAGCACGACAGAGCCGTCCTGAAAATCCCACAAAGTGCCGTGCTTCTGCCCTCGCAATTTCAGGCAAATGCGATGCATCTTCATGATGCATACCCAAACAGCTGTGGAAGTCACCTGCTTGAGCTTCAATGGCAAGCCCTTCTCCATGGAGGAGGCGGCGCGTCGGATGATGGACCTGTATCCGGACCGGTGCCTGAGCAGCGAGGAGGCGTGGCAAGAACTGGAGGCATCAGGACTGCTCGTGCCCTCCGAGCATGATCCCACAGCCATCAGCTTCGCCGCTCACAAGCTCAAGGTCGTGCAGAACCCGGAAGGTAATTCCTAGGCGGGCGGCGCGGGATTCTGCCCGGCCCAGATGAGGGCGCCAAAGACCAGCCACATGCCTGCGAGCGCCAGGCACACCTGCTCCAGAAGCTCGTCCCACTCATCCGACACGAAAATTGCCCCCAACGCTGCGGCAATAAACAACCAGCCACACAATCGCCAGGCGGGCCGGAGTTTTTGGGTCATTCAGGTCAAGGAGGGGAAAGCGTGCTTGCAACGTGGGATCGCTCCACAGGAAGAGAAGACCACATTTCCAAGCAATAAACTTAGCTTTGGCTAAAGGACAAGTGAACATTTGCCCGATTTTGCATCACGCTGCCGTGGAGCGTTTTTGTGATTCGGAGAGGGTGCTCGGAGCTTCAGCGGGTTTATTGAAACGCTGAAGATGCCCCCTGGGACCACCAGATGTAAGCATTTGTATTACACCATGCTACGCCATCACTGTGGATGATCCGGCGTTGCAACTTTCTGCGTGGTTGGACGGGCATTCTCACTCCGACTCCGAATAAGCGGAGCGGTGCTTCCATCAAATGGGGGGTCCGTTGCAGAACGGACACAAAAAACACCCAGGAGAAAAACCAAACCCAAAACCCCCAGATGAAACTTTCCACTTCACGCCTCTTCCGCGCGCCCATCGTGCTCGCCGCCGTGCTGGTCTCCGCATTCGCCTTCGCGTTGCCGGTAGAAGCACGCGACAGGCACGACCATGATCACCACCACCATGGCAAGAAGGCCAAGAAGCACCGCCACCATGGTCACCACCATCATCATCATACACCCGTGCGCTTCTGCGGCAGCCACAGGCACCACCACACGCACTACTGGCATGGATGGGACCACCGCAACTACAAGTGCTATGGGCACAGGTAAGTCCAGATGATGCAGGACCTCGGGAAGGGGGGGACCCTTCCGAGAATCAGGGACGGGAGCGGGTTGCGCTCCCGTCCTTTTTGTTTTCCGTGCGTCCTGCTGCTCCCGTCCGTCTTGTGCTTCCAGACTTTTTGTGCTGGGAGGTGAAAAATTCTGAAGCGGAGGAGCCTCCAGAAGCGATTGAAATGGGATCTAAAGACAGGACGAATTGAGCGTTGCAGACAGATTCGACGGAATTGACCCTGCAACACTGCAATTTCCAGCAAGACAATGGCCAGTCAGACCACTCCCTCTCCCAGCCCCAAAGCCCTGCGTAATCAAGGATTCCCAGTCACATTAGGCCTCTTCGCCGGGCTGCTCTTCTTTCTGGCTGCTGGATTCGTTTCTTATCGCAATTCCACCTTCCTGCGCGACGACGCGAAGATGGTGGCTCACACCCACGAGGTGATTGTCTCGCTTCACACCATCCTCACACTCATGAAGGATGCCGAGACGGGGCAGCGGGGATTCATCATCACTGGCACGGACAGGTACCTCGACCCCTACAATGTGGCGCGCTCGGAGATTGAGGGGGCGAAGGCACGGACTCGCGAACTCACCCGGGACAACCCGAGGCAACAGGCCCTGCTGGATCAACTGGTCACGCATCTGGATGCGAAGTTCGCGGAGCTTGCGGAAACCATTGCGCTGCGCCGCTCCCAAGGTCTCGAGGCCGCGCAGGCCGTGGTGCTGACGGACCAGGGCAAGACGGAAATGCAGGCCATCCGCAACAACATCGCCAGCATGATTGAGGAGGAGGGACGGTTGCGCCAGGAGCGCGTCACCTCGATGGATGGCGCCTACCGGGTCGCGATTGTGAGTGGCATCCTTACCACCATGCTGGGCGTGGTACTCTCCAGCGCGGTGGCTTACCTCATCAGTCGTGCTGGAAGGAACCTGCGGAAACAGGAGTGGCTGCAGAACGGAAAGCTCGGTCTGTCGACGGCGATGTTTGGCGAGCAGAACCTGTCTGAGCTCGGTCGCAGCATTCTCGGGTTTCTCACGAAGTATGTGGATGCCCACGCGGGCGCGATCTTCATCAAGAAGCAGCCGCATTTCGAGCGTGTCGCTACGAGCGGCGTGCCAGATGGCTGTCCGGTGCCGGAGAAGTTTCAAGTGGGAGATGGTCTGCTTGGGAAGGCTGCAGGGGAGAAGACATCGATTCGCATGGACAATGTGCCCGAGGGTTACCTCACCGTGGGCTCCGGATTGGGCAGGGGACTGCCACGCCAGCTCATCATCCTGCCTGCGGCCGCTGAGGACCACGTGAACACCGTGCTGGAGCTCGGCTTCATCCACTCGCTCGATGATCTTGCCCAGCAATTCCTGGAGCAGAGTGCGGAACAAATTGGCGTAGCCGTGAAGTCCGCACTGTACCGGGAGAATCTCCAGACACTGTTGGAAGAAACCCAGCGGCAGGCGGAGGAGCTGCAGGCGCAGGGCGAGGAACTGCGAGTCTCCAATGAAGAGCTGGAGGAACAGGGGCGCGCCCTGCAGGAGTCGCAGTCGCGCATGGAACTGCAGCAAATCGAGATGGAGCAGACGAATGCCCAGCTCGAAGAGCAGACCCAAATCCTGGAGCACCAGAAGGACGAATTGGTGCAGGCCAAGCAACTGCTGGAGAATCAAGCCCGCGCGGTGGAGCTGGCCAGCCGCTACAAGTCGGACTTCCTGGCAAACATGTCCCATGAGCTGCGCACGCCGCTGAACTCCTCCCTCATCCTGGCGAAGCTGCTGGCCGAGAATCGCGGTGGCAATCTGAATGAAGAGCAGGTGAAGTACGCGCTCACCATTGAGTCTGCCGGCAACGACCTGCTGGCCCTCATCAATGACGTGCTGGACCTTTCCAAGATTGAAGCCGGGCACATGGAGATCAAGGCATCGCCTGTGCGCGTGGAGGACATCCTCGCTGACCTGCATCGCATGTTTGAACCGGTGGCGGGCCAGAAGAAGGTCACGCTGAAGATGCACATTTCCCCGGATGCTCCCGAGGTGATGGAGACGGATGCGCAGCGACTGGTGCAGATTTTGAAGAACCTGCTCTCCAACGCACTGAAGTTTACGGAGAAAGGCACGGTGTCGCTTGATGTGAGCCGTGCCACAGGAGGGAGGCTGGCTTTCGCTGTGCAGGACACCGGCATCGGCATCGCGGCGGAGCATCAGCGCATCATCTTTGAGCCGTTCCACCAGGCGGATGGCACCACGAGTCGCAAGTATGGCGGCACGGGACTGGGACTTTCCATTTCACGTGAGCTCACGCGCCTGCTCGGTGGCGAGATGCAGCTTGCGAGCACACCGGGGCAGGGTAGCACCTTTACGGTGTTCGTGCCTTGTGTGCACACGGGTGCGGTCATTACCCAGCCTCGCACCCCGGCACTGGCAGAGAATGAAGATACGCCCTTGTTCGCCTCAGGCCCGTCATTGGCTGCGAAGCCCAGGGCCATTTCCTCTCCCTTGGCGGTGCGTGATGCGTTTCCACGAGTGCCTGATGATCGCGAAAGGCTCGATGGCAGTGGGCGCGTGATTCTCACCGTGGAGGATGACGTTCATTTTGCCCGTATCATCTCCGACCTCGCGCATGAGATGCATTTCCAGTGTCTCATCTGTACCACTGCGGAGGAGGCGCTCAATCTCGCCCGTCAATACCTGCCAAGCGCCGTGGTGCTGGACATCGGCCTGCCGGACAACTCGGGTCTCTTCGTGTTGGAACGCATGAAGGGCGACGCGCGCACCCGCCATATCCCTGTGCACGTGGTCTCCGGCACGGACTACGCGCAGACGGCCCTCGCTCTCGGAGCCGTCGGTTATATGCTGAAGCCGGTGAAGCGTGAGCAACTGGTTGAAGCCTTCCAGAAGCTCGAAACCCGGCTCACACAAAAGCTGCGGCGCGTGCTCGTGGTGGAAGATGATGCCGTGCAGGCAGATGCGCTGCAGAAGCTGCTGGGCTCGCGCGAGGTGGAGACGGTCTGTGCCTCCACGGCAGCGAAGTGCCTGGAGTTGCTCAAGTCCACCACCTTCGACTGCATGGTGCTGGACCTCAGTCTCCCTGATGCGTCCGGATTCTCCCTGCTGGAGACGCTCAGCTCGGAAGAGGCCTATGCCTTCCCGCCAGTCATTGTCTACACCGGCCGCGAGCTTAATGCGGATGAAGAGCAGCAACTGCGGCGCTACTCGAAATCCATCATCATCAAAGGCGCGAAATCACCCGAGCGCCTGCTGGATGAAGTCACGCTCTTCCTGCACCAGGTGGTGGCGAATCTGCCACCGGAACAGCAGCGCGTGCTGGAGAAGTCCCCCAACCGCGATGCTGCCCTGGAAGGCCGCCGTATTCTTATCGCCGAGGATGATGTGAGAAACGTCTTTGCTCTCACCAGTCTTCTGGAGGGCCGCGGAGTGAAGTTGCAAATCACGCGCAACGGGCGCGAGGCCATCGCCGCGCTGGAGAAGGGGGACCCACCGGTGGACCTTGTGCTCATGGACATCATGATGCCCGAGATGGATGGTCTCACTGCCATGCGAGAAATCCGCAAGCGCCCTGAGTGGAAGAAGCTGCCCATCATCGCCCTCACTGCGAAAGCCATGAAGGACGACCAGGAGCGCTGCATCGCCGCCGGCGCGAATGACTACCTCGCCAAGCCGCTCGACGTAGAAAAACTCCTTTCCCTCATCCGCGTCTGGATGCCCCGATGAAAAGTGCCGGTGCTGAGATCGAAGCTCTCGAGCTGCGCCTTCTGCTGGAGGCGATTCATGAAAAGTCGCGGTATGATTTCCGCGGCTACTCGTTCGCATCCCTCAAGCGGAGGCTGGGGCAGGCGCGTGATCGTTTCAGTTGCGCCAGCTTCTCCGAGTTGCAGCACCGTGTGCTGCATGACCCCAAGTTCGTGCCCCTGCTGCTGCCCTATCTCACGGTGCAGGTGAGCGAGCTCTTCCGCGACCCCTCGTACTTCCTCGCGCTACGGACGCAGGTGCTGCCGCATCTGCGCACCTATCCCTCGCTGAAAGTGTGGGTGGCGGGATGCAGCGCAGGTGAGGAACTCTATTCCCTCGCGATTCTCTTCCGTGAAGAGGGGCTGGAGAGTCGCACCATCTTCTATGCCACGGATATCAACACCGAGGCGCTGAAGCGTGCCGAGGCTGGCATCTACGAGATTGAGCGCATCGCGCTCTTCAGCGAGAACTACCGGAAGGCAGGCGGCAGGACCTCGCTCTCGGATTACTACACTGCCGCGTACGGCAGCGCGAAGTTTGACCAGACACTGCGGCACCGCACGGTCTTTTCCGACCACAGCCTGGTATCCGACTCCGTTTTTGCGGAGATGCATCTCGTGTCCTGCCGGAATGTGCTCATCTACTTCAACCGTGAGTTGCAGGACCGGGCCGTGGGTCTGTTCAAGGATTCCCTCGTGCGCCGTGGATTCCTGGGCATCGGGGCGAAGGAGAGCCTTCGTTTCAACAAGGAGGCGGAAGCATTCTCCGAATACTGCCGCCCGGAGCGAATCTACCAGAGGACATGAACGCCGAACCTCCACCCGCTGCCGTCGTGATTGGCGCTTCCGTGGGCGCTATTGAGGCGCTTTCGTTGCTGCTGCCGACATTGCCTGCAGCATATCCGCTGCCGGTGCTGGTGGTCGTGCACGTGCCGCCAGACAGGAAGAGTTCCCTTGCGGAGCTCTTTGCCACACGCTGCCAGATTGGAGTGAAGGAAGCGGAGGACAAGGAGGCGATTGGCGCGGGCATGGTGTACTTCGCGCCTGCGGACTACCATCTGCTCGTGGAGCCGGATTTTACGATTTCGCTCTCCAGCGATGAGCCCGTGCTCTTCTCGCGCCCTGCCATCGATGTGCTCTTCCAATCCGCGGCCGATGCCTATGGTGACAACCTCACTGGCGTGGTCCTTACGGGTGCGAGTACTGATGGCGCACTGGGCTTGCAGGCCATTGGCGCCGCAGGCGGGATGACGCTGGTGCAGACGCCGGACACTGCCGAGGGAGAAACCATGCCGCGTGCCGCGCTCGCTGCCTGCCCCACGGCACGTGCGCTTTCGTTGGAAGAGATTGCCACGGTTCTCAATACGGAAACCCTGTCGATGCCGAGATGACTTCTCCTGAGCCCATCAAGTTCCTGCTCGTGGATGACCTGGAGGCTAATCTCCAGGCGCTCACTGCATTGCTGAGACGTGATGGCCTCGCGCTCCTTACCGCGCGCTCCGGCCCGGAGGCGTTGGAACTGCTGCTCGTCCATGACATCGCGCTCGCCATTCTGGATGTGCAGATGCCGGGCATGGGCGGTTTCGAACTCGCAGAGGTCATGCGCAGTACGGATCGCACACGACAGATTCCCATCATTTTCCTCACCGCGGGCATCGTGGATTCGCAGCGGCGTATCCGTGGCTACGAGACGGGTGCTGTGGATTTCCTTGCCAAGCCCATCGAAGCACACAGCCTCATCAACAAGGCAAACACCTTCTATGATCTCGCACGCCAGAGGCAGGAACTCGCGCTGACGAATGCGAAGCTCGCACAGGCGGACCGTCTCAAGGATGAATTCCTCGCCATGCTCGCGCATGAGTTGCGCAATCCCCTGGCCCCGCTGCGCAATGCGGCAGAGATTCTGCAGACGGATGCCATCGCTGCGGAGGAGCGCGAGCACGCCCTGCACATTCTCTCCCGGCAGATTGAGAACATGACGCGCATGATTGATGACCTGCTGGATGTCTCACGCATCACGGAGGGAAAAATCGAACTGCGCAAGCAGCCGGTGAGTCTTGCTGCCGTGGTGCATGCCGCCACGAGCCTGATGCGTTCCGAATGTGCTGCGCGAAATCAGGAGCTCACAGTCACTCTCATGGACGAACCTGTGTTCCTGCTGGCGGACGCCACGCGGCTGGAACAGGTCTTCGGCAATCTGCTCACCAACGCCTGTAAATATGGCGGCGACGGCTGCCGCATCTCAGTGAGTGCGGAGCGTGCCGGGAGTGATGTCATCGTGCGCGTGGCGGACAATGGCACCGGTATTGAACCGGAACTGCTGCCCCGCATCTTTGACCTTTTCGTGCAGGCGAGCCGCACATTGGACCGAAGGCACGGTGGCCTGGGCATTGGCCTTACCTTGGTGCAGCGCATCTTGAAGCTGCACAGTGGCACCATTGAAGCCCAAAGTGAAGGCCTGGGGCATGGCGCGCAATTCATCGTGCGTCTGCCAGTGCTCACCACGCCTCCCGTGCCACGGACGAATTCCGTGAAACCTGCACCAGTCACGCTGGAGCCACCGAAGCGCATCCTCATCGTGGATGACAACACGGACTCCGCTCGCAGCCTTGCTATCTTGCAGAGCCGCCAGGGTCACGAGACGCGCACAGCCTTCTCCGGCACGGAGGCACTGGAAGTCGCCGCTGAGTTCAAACCCGAAATCGTGGTGCTTGACATCGGATTACCCGGCATGGATGGCTTCGAAGTGGCGAGGCAGATTCGCGCCTTGCCAGAGTTGTCCGATATCTTCCTCATCGCGATGACTGGCTATGGCAGTGCAGACAGCCGCGCCGAAGGGCGCAAGGCGGGCTTCGACGCGTTTTTGGTGAAGCCGATTGACCTGCAGGAATTGCGTTCGCTGATGCGAACGGGGAGGCGGGAGTGAAAAAGGAATATCAAACCCTGCCTGACAGCGTGCGTGGGTGAGCAAACGTCTCTCACTCATGTTGCGTGATGCTCGTGGAGGGCGTTACTCCTCTATCTCGCTTAGATCCTTCTCCGCGGGTCCCGACATCACCTTGCCATCGCCGCTGAAGCGGGAACCGTGGCAGGGGCAGTCCCAGGTTTGCTCGGCATCATTCCAGTGCACGATGCAGCCGAGATGCGGGCACACGGGGGAGAGCAGGGTCACTTCTCCATCTTCGTTGCGGTAGGCGGCCACACGCTTTCCATGATGACGGATGATCTTCCCTGCGTGGCATGGCAATGCGTTCACATCACCGGCTTCTGTTCCCTTGGCCCAGTCCCTGGCCATGTAGTAGGGATAGGAGGCATTCTCCTTCGCGTAGTCCCAGGCGCTGGTGAGCGCCTTTCGATGCGGGTCGAAAAGTTCTGTCCACGGGTTCTTCTTTCCTGAGGCGTAGTCGGACGCCATCATGGCTGCGAGCGTGCCAAACGTGAGCCCATTGCCGGAGAACCCCGTGGCGAGGAACTGGCCATCGCCCGCTTCACCGATGAAGGGCAGGCCATCCAGTGTTTCGATCACCTGGCCGGACCAGCGATGGTTGACCTTCGCGTCTGGCACCAGAGCCATGAGATCGCGCGTGAGTTCGTTGTAGCACTTCTCCGTATCAGGCTCCTGGCCTGTCTTGTGGTCCTTGCCTCCGTACACAATCACGTCTCCTTCAGCATTCCGGTCCACGCGCAAGTAGTTGAACGGCTCTGCCGTGTCTGACCAGATAATCTCCGGCAGGCTGCCAAAGGGTGCCGTGGCCTCAAGGGCATACGTGGAGTACGCGTAGAGCTTTGTCTGCAGAAGCAGCGCACTCAGGGTGCCCACGTTTCCCTGCAATGGCATGTGTGTGGCAATGATCACATGGTCATAAGTGATGGAGTAGTCTCCGATCACGGCTCGCGCGGGTTCTTCTTCAAAGGAGTCCACGCTTGAGTTCTCAAAGATTTGCACGCCTGTGTTTGCAGCCTGCACAGCGAGTGCGCGCAGGTATTTGATGGGATGAAACTTGGCTTGGTTCGCAAAGCGGATGCCGGCCCTTCCCAATGGTGGTATGGAGTCCAGATAGGCCACATCGAAGCCATGCCGCGCGGCGAGTTCGGCCTCCTGGCGGAGTTTGTCCTGCTCCTCCTCGCGGTCTTTGGTGTTGGCCGCTTCCGCGAGATAGCCGGGCACCAGCTTGAATTCACAATCGATCTGATGCCTCTCCACCAGCTTGCGAATCTGGTCGATGGCATGAGCGCCCGCATCCCACGACGCAAGGGCATGCTCTTCATCAAAGTCGGATGCGAGGTCAGAAAGCCGCGTGTCTGTCATGTATGTGAGATGTGCCGTGGTGTGGCCCGTCTCGGCTCCGCCGATGGAATACTTCTCCACCAGCGCCACGGTCTTTCCGGTATCACGAATCAAAAGCGCAGCTGTCACTCCCGTGATGCCGCCACCGACCACGAGCACATCCACCTTCAGATCGCTGGTGAGTTTTGGGTAGGAGGTCTTTCCCGGAAGCGCGAGCCAGTAGGATTCAGATTTCATGGCGAGAAATGGGTTCATGGTTGCATCGCGCATGTGAATGCGCCCGGATGCGGGTGGCAGGCATCGCGCGAGGTGTTGCGACGGTGCCTTTCTCACGCAGATGCCCTGCGCAGGCGGAGGCGCGAAGAATGCCGGATGTCTGCATGCAGGTGATGCTTCATCTGTTGGAGAGCCACACGGCTGGCGTCACGCGTTTCAGAGGCCACGCAGTCGTGCGGTACGATGAGACTGTAGTCCCGCATATAGGCATCATTGGCGGTGTAGAGCACACAGATGTCCGCGGCGAATCCGGTGAGCACCAGAGTTTTCACGCCGAGGTGCTTGAGCAGGATCTCAAGACTCGTGGAGAAGAAGCCGGAGTGCTTCGGTTTCAGGACAAAGTAGTCCTCCGGCTCGGGAAGGAGCAGCCGCACCATGGCGGCGCCCGGAGCGCCGTCCTGCAGGCAGTGCCGCACCTGTCCACGGAAGTCGGACTGCCAGCGTCCGAAGTTGTCATTCACATAGATGACAGGAACGCCGGACTTCCGGATGCGTTTCTTCAGCGCAGCGATGCGACGTGCCGCGGGTAATGCGTGATGCAGGAGCTTCGGGCCATTCGGGAAGTCGAGGTCATTGATTACGTCAATGAGCAGAAGCGCTACCGAAGCCTTCTCCGGCGAGCCGCCCTGGAGCGATCCGGCAGCCTTCTTCGTGGCCATGATGGAAGGGCTTTACTTGGAGATCTGCTCCGTGCGTGGAGCGCCCAGACTATCTAGCAAGCTGCCGGGATCAGCGCCGCCGTCGCATACATGACCGTCGGCAATGCATCGGGTGAGGGCAGCGCTGAATCCGTGGAGATGCCGCACCTTGATGGGGCACAGAAGCCTGCGAGCCCAAAAGCCCAGTAGTTTGTTCTTATCCCGCTCCAGCTCAGAGGCCAGCTTATCCACATCATAGGATTCGTTGTACACGGGCAGGCCTCCCACCTCCACTGAGTAGCGGATGATGACAGGAGTGTCCGAGGGCACCGGTTCCGTGGCTGTGAACAAGCTGACGTCTGGCATGGTGCGGGATGTTGGAAGTTTCTTTCCTGCTTGCTCAGCTCTCGTCCGAAGCGGCTGCCGTGCTGTTGGCCTCGACATTGATGGAGCTCTCGGCGAGTTCGGTGAGCTTCTTGTCCGTGACCTCTTCTTCCGCGAGCGTCTGCTTCAGCACTTCAGAAATGCCGTCCAAGCCAAGCTGCTCTGCGAAAGCGATGGCGGTGCCGTAGGCGGCGATTTCATAGTGCTCCACGCGCTGAGCGGCGGAGACGAGGAGAGCATCAATCACCGCGGGCTCGCCATCCTCCTCCAGAAGTTTGCTGCCTTCCTCAATGAGGCCCTCCATGCCCTTGCACTTTTCGCCGCGGCTGGAGGCTTCCAGTTCCTTGAAGATGCCTTCCAGCCGATTCACGTGTTCCTCGGTTTCCTCGAGGTGTTGTTCGAAGCCTGCTGACAGGTCGGGATTGGATGCTGCTTTTGCCATCTTGGGCAGGGCTTTGGTGAGCTGTTTTTCGGCGCTGTAAATATCCTTCAGCTCATGCAGGAGAGCGTCGTGTAAAGATTGAAGTTTCATACAGTAAAGCATCGGTGCGGGGCAGGGCGAAAGAGGCGTATTTCTGACGCCTGAGGAAGATGTCATCCCGCCACCCGATGATTATTTGTTGGAGGGGGCT
This sequence comes from Roseimicrobium gellanilyticum, assembly GCF_003315205.1. Lineage (NCBI taxonomy): Bacteria > Pseudomonadati > Verrucomicrobiota > Verrucomicrobiia > Verrucomicrobiales > Verrucomicrobiaceae > Roseimicrobium > Roseimicrobium gellanilyticum. The sequence goes on from NZ_QNRR01000001.1 coordinate 734,103, forward strand.
GGAATGCCTGCTGGAGCAGCGCTGCGCCTAGCGTTGCGCTCAGGCTTTGAGCCTTTCGGCGTCCCCACAATTTAATACACTTCGGAGGGGGATTCGGGAGGTGCAGATGGCCGCGAGCGAGAACGTGATGCAGTCCAGCTGCTCAGGTCGGTGCGCGTCACTGCCCAGGGAGATGAGGGTGCCTTCCTGTTTGGCGATTTTCAGGAGATTTGGCAGCAGGTCCTGACGCTCTGCATCACCATCCAGCTCCACCGCCTTCCCCAGTTTGCCGCTTCCGCAAAGACGCGATGTCAGTCTGCCTTGAATACCGGAGCCGCGCCCGGGCGTCAGGCTGCCACCTTGGTGCTTTCGGCAGATGGCACGGCATCGGGAAGTTGAGGTGTGTCCGTCACAGATTCCGGCTGGCGTGTGCTCACGCCAAGCCTCTCATACACGTGGCAGTGGCCGGTCACTCCACGATAGACCAACGCTCCTGCAGCAGCCATCATGAGCAGACGGCCCAGTCCGTGGCCAAATAAAGAACCGACGAGGATTCCGGCGCCGGCGGCGATAGAGCCATAGCGTTCCTTATCATTGACGTTGTGCTTCAGTTCTTCTCCGAGAGCGGAAACTTCGGGGACGGCGGCGAATGGTTGGTAGGTCAGGGACATGACAACGGTTCGCTGGTGTTTCGATGTTTGGTTGTCCCCTTGCAAATCAAGGTGGCCAGACTGGATGACGTATGGGCTGCAGGGCTCGCATGAAAGTCCCCAAGTCGCTCTTCTCTTCAGCAGTTAGCTCGAGTTGAAGCACCAGATTGAAGAACTCCACGGTGTCTTGAAGCGTGAGGCGCTGTCCATCGATGACGTCTTTGTCGATGGCCGTGGTTGTGCTCCGCGAAGCAGGCGCCCGAGTCCCATGTCATCCGCGCCCTGATAGCGGGACGGCATCCGGCAGGTGCATGGCTTCTGGTTCTCTTCGCTCTTAAGAAGAAACGAAAAAACGGCGGCCGCACACCTGCGGTCGCCGCTCTCGCTGAGTAAATGGTGGAAGCGTCAGCTTCTTGGGAGCCAGCTCACTTCGCTGCTGCCGGCTGGTGCGCCGTCTTCAGGTGCTCACCCAGCAGGTCACGGCCAAAGTCGCCGTCGAAGTCGCGCCAGACCACGTGGATGTGATTGGCGTTGTTCTGGGTGTTGTCATACTCCAACAGGAAGGTCTTGCCTTGCACGCGGTAATAGTGGGGCTCGCCCTTTTCCTTGCCACCCGCCCAGGCGAAGAAGACCGGGCCGCTGGCTTTGATTTCCTTCCAGGTCTCCTCGGCCACATCCGGGCGGGTGCGGAAGAGGTGGGCCTTGATGAGCTTTTCCAGCAGGGCCTTCTGGTTGTCCTTCAGTTCGGTCTCGCTCAGGCCATCCGGGGTGAGGGGCTTTACCTCGCGCTGCGCTTCGGTGAGGATGTCCTTGTAGGCCTCCTGGCTCACGAGGGATTTCTTGAACTGGGCTTCGTCGAGGGACTTCACCATTTCGCGGCCAAGGTCTTCCTCGGCACCGAGGACGCGCAGACCGGCGCGCGGGCCCTCACGGACCTCGCCGGGGTTCGAGCCATAGAAAGCCGGGGTCACACGCAGCAGTTCACCATCCTTCACGGTGAAGTTCAGGGAGAGGTGGTGCCCTTCGAAGCGCCAGCCCCACGTGCCCTTCAGCGAGGGTTCGCCAAAGATGCTCACGAAGTAGCGCTCCGGATCACGGCGCACACGCACGGCGTCACGCTTGGCGGGGTCCGCACCTTCGATGGTGTAGAGTACCTCTTCCAGGGACATGATGGTGGTGGCCCTCAGGTAGCCGGCACTGCTCAGACCGGTATTCAACAGAGCATGGGCGAGGAGGCGCTGCTCCTGGGTCATTTCCTTGAGGGGGAGGCCGAGGCGTTCCTTCGGAATGAAGTGCCAGTTCAGCCTCTCATCGTTGTCAAAAGTGAAGACGGCCTTGGCCTTCGCTTCGGCGGGCAGGGCGCTCAGGAGCGCGTTGGCAGTGTCCACCATCTGCTGGGCTCCATCGTGGGCTTGGAGGCGGAGCGGTTGGAGAGTGACCGCGGCGGCGCAGAGGGCGGCAGCAAGGATAGGCAAATGGCGTAGTCGTGAATACATGGTAGACGTATCTGATATGAATAGGGAGTGAGAGCGAACGCGTTCAGCCCCTGCGGTATCTCAAGAATTCGTAAAAAAGGCGGGCAGTATTGACACTGAATTGCCGCTCAGGGTAATCTCGCCTTCCTGACGGGTATTTGCCCCGAAAAATCCACGCACAGCCACGGTTTTACATGTATTCCAACGAAGACTTTTTGCTCGAACTGCTCCGCGAGGCGGGAATGGTCACCGAGCAGGACCTAGAACACGTCCACAAGACCAAAAAGCCCCAGGAAACGCTGATTGAGGGCCTCATTAAATCCGGGGTGGTGAGCGAGGAAGACGTGGCAAGGACCATGGCCGTGAATTCCGGCATGGAATTTGTGGATCTTACTGGCTACGTGCCGCCCGCCGACCTCAAGATGGTGGTGCCGGAGGAAACAGCCCGCCGCTACCGTGTGGTGCCGCTCGGTTTTGAGCATGGCCGCATGCAGGTGGCCATCAGCGACCCGAACAATTTTGAGACTCTGGATGCCCTGCCGCACGTGCTGAAAGCGGAGATTGACTTCGTCTGCGCGACGCCGGAGAACATCCGCACCCTTCTTTCCGCCATCTACGGGAATGAAGGGGACATGGCGTCGACCATTGTGAAGGGGGTGGAGGGCGGTGGCACGGATGCCGAGGCCCCCATCATCCGCCTGGTGACGAACACGCTGATGGAGGCCTTCAAGGCGCGGTCCTCGGATATTCACATCGAGCCGATGGAGAAGGATCTCCGCATCCGCTATCGCATTGACGGTGTGCTGCATGACGTGGAGCACCATCCCAAGAAGCTGCACAGCTCCATCATTGCCCGTCTCAAGATCATGACGGGTACGATGAGCATCGACGAGAAGCGCATCCCGCAGGACGGCCGTATCCAGATGAAGTTCCAGGACAAGGAACTGGACCTGCGCGTGAGCATCGTGCCGACCAGCAATGGTGAGAGCGTGGTCATGCGTATTCTGGACAAGAGCTCGCTGCGCCTCGGCCTGAGCGACCTGGGCTTCCTGTCCGATGACCAGGAAACCTTTGAGAAGCTCATTACCCTTCCAGACGGCATCATCCTGGTGACCGGTCCCACCGGCTCAGGCAAGACGACGACGCTCTACGCGTGCCTGAACTACATCAACCGTCCTGACCGCAAGATCATCACCGTGGAAGACCCGGTGGAATATGAGCTTCCGGGCATCAACCAGGTGATGGTGAAGGAGGACATTGGCATGACCTTCGCCGCCGCCCTGCGAGCCATGCTGCGCCAGGCGCCGAACATCATCATGATTGGTGAGATTCGAGACATGGAGACGGCGAGCATCGCCATCAACGCTTCGCTCACGGGTCACCTTGTGTTCAGCACGCTGCACACGAATGACGCGCCCAGCGCCGTTTCGCGTCTCACGGACATCGGCATCAAGCCCTTCCTCATCGCTTCCGCCGTACGAGCGATCGAGGCCCAGCGTCTCGTGCGCAAACTGTGCCCCGACTGCAAGAAGGAAGGTGCGCTTTCTGAATCGGAGTTGCGCAAGCTGGGGCTGGATGCCACCCAGGTTTATGGCGCCACCATCATGGTGCCGGAGGGCTGCCCGAAATGTCGCGGCAATGGTTATCGCGGACGACTCTCCATCATCGAGATTTTCAAGATGGACGATGAAGTGCGCGGCATGATCAACCAATCCCTGTCCTCCCCGCAGCTGCGCAAACGCGCGAGAGAGCTCGGCATGCGCACCCTGCGTGAGGACGGCGTGCGCAAGGTGCTGGCTGGCATGACCACGGCGGAAGAGGTCATCGAAGAGACCATGTCCGATGCCAGCTAGTCAGGCCCTGCATTCACCAAACGAAATCATTCAGCACTTAATCTTTCCAATATCATGACAGCAGACAGCGTGGTGGACATGCTCTTGCAGCGTGGCCTGCTCGACGAAGGCCAGGCCAGTGATCTGGTTCACGATGCGAAACACACCGGCAAGGACATCGTGGAATTGCTGGTGGAGTACGGCATTTTCAACCATGTCGATGAATTCTGGGCCACCGTGGCCGAGGAAATCGGCGCGGAGCACTATGATCTGGACACCTTCGAGCCGACTCCGGATGTGCTGCAGACCATTCCTGCAGGCATGGCGCGCCTTTGTGGCGCCTTCCCCATCCAGCTCGCGCCGGATGGCCTGCACGTGGCTCTCACGGACCCCCTGAATCCTCAGTTGCTGGAAGACCTTCGCTTCGGTCTGGGGAAGAACATTGTGCCTGTGGTGGCGCGTCGTGAACAGGTGCAGAAGCTCATCGACAAGAACTACGGCAGCGGCACCGACAGCATCCAGGACATTTTCAACCAGCTCGGCGTCACCTCCAAGCCTGGAGAAAAAACGAACCTGGAACAGGAGGCAAACAGCGCTCCCATCGTGCGCTTCGTGGACCTGGTGCTGGAGCAGGCCATCAAGGAGAAGGCCTCGGACATTCACTTCGAGCCGTTCGAGCACGAGTTCAAGATTCGCTACCGTGTGGACGGTGCGCTGTATGAAATGGCCCCGCCGCCGGTGCACCTTTCCGCCTCCGTCATTTCCCGCGTGAAGGTCATGTCCAACATGAATATCGCGGAACGCCGTGTGCCCCAGGACGGTCGTATCATGACCGTGGTGGATGGCAGGCCGGTGGACATGCGTGTCTCCACCCTTCCTACGCAGTATGGGGAAAGCGTGGTGCTCCGCGTGCTGGACCGTTCTTCGGTGAACCTGTCTCTGGAAAATCTGGGCATGCCGGATTTCCTGTTCAACTACATCCACGACACCATCCACAAGCCCAACGGCATCTTCATTGTCACCGGTCCCACGGGCGCGGGCAAGACGACCACGCTGTACGCCGCGCTGAAGGAGATCAATACCATCGATGCGAAGCTGCTTACGGCGGAAGATCCGGTGGAATACGACATCGAAGGCATCATGCAGGTGCCCATCAATGAAGCGGTGGGGCTCACCTTCGGTCGTGCGCTGCGCGCCTTCCTTCGTCAGGACCCGGACCGCATCATGGTGGGAGAGATGCGTGACGTGGAAACGGCCCAGATCGCCATCCAGGCCTCGCTCACGGGTCACTTGGTGCTGAGCACGCTCCACACGAACGATGCCGCCGGCGCGGTGACGCGTCTTATTGACATGGGCGTGGAGCCTTTCCTGGTGGCGGCGACGCTGGAGGGGGTGCTGGCCCAGCGCCTCCTGCGTACCATCTGCAAGAGCTGCAAAATTCCCTACCAGCCGAATGCCATTGTGCTGAACCAACTCGGCCTTTCACAGAGCGACATCGGCAACAAGCATTTCTACACCGGTTCGGGCTGCCAGACCTGTGGCAACTCTGGGTACAAGGGCCGTAAAGGCATCTACGAACTCCTCGACATCAATGACCCGCTGCGGGAGCTCATTACCCAGAAGGCGCCGACCCTCGTGCTGCGGCAGAAGGCCATCGAGCTGGGCATGCAAACGCTCAGAGAGGACGGCCTCCGCAACATTTACGACGGCGAAACGTCCATCGAAGAAGTGCTCAAGTACACCTGATGCGGAGTCCATCTGCCGGGGCTTGCACCGCTGGAAAATGCCATTTTTTCCCTGTGGACAAGCTCCGCCGAAACCCGGTAATCTTTAAGCTAAGCAAAAACCAGCTGACCCACTGACGACCCCACGCCATGCCGAAATTTCATTATATCGCCCTTGATTCGAACGGGCAGGAAAATGCCGGAGTGATTGATGCGCCGAACGAGGCTGACGCCATCGGGCAGCTCCGTCGTGGCCAGCTCTATCCGACGCAGGTCGTCGAAGAGGGCAAGGGGGATACGGCTGCCATCAAGAAGCGCGTGCGCTCCTCCGCAGGGAAGGGCAAGACCAAGACGGGCGGCAAGGCCTCTGGCTCCGCCAAGGTGGCCGGCAAGACGCTGATGATTTTCACCCGCCAGCTCGCAACGCTGATCGACTCCGGTCTGCCGCTGCTGCGCGGTCTCACCGTGCTTGGTCGTCAGGAGCCCAATCCGGTGATGAAGCGCACCATCAATACGCTGGCGGACTCCGTGCAGACTGGCAGCACCTTCTCCGAAAGCCTCCAGCAGTTTCCGCGCATCTTCAACAAGCTGTACGTGAACATGGTGAAGGCTGGCGAACTCGGCGGTGTGCTGGAACTGGTGCTCAACCGTCTGGCAGAGTACCAGGAAAAGGCCCAGAAGCTGAAGAACAAGATCGTGGCTGCGATGGTGTATCCCATCATCGTGATGGTCATCGCCGTCGGCATCATGATCTTCCTCATGACGGTCATCGTGCCGAAGTTCGAGAAGATCTTCGAAGAAATGCTCGGCGACCGCAACAAGCTGCCTGAACTGACGAAGGCGGTCATTGGCTTCAGCCGGTGGATTCAGGGGAATATTCTTTTCTTGGTCATCGGTACCGCAGGCGCCATCGCCCTCTGGCAGGTGCTCAAGTCCACCAAGAGCGGCCGTGCGATGATCGATGCGTGGAAGCTCAAGCTGCCCCTCTTTGGTGACGTGCAGAGGAAGAGTGCCATCTCCCGCTTCACCCGTACCCTCGGTACGCTGGTCACCTCGGGCGTGCCCATCCTTCAGGCTCTCAATATCACCCGTGAAACCGCGGGCAACGTGGTCGTGTCGGATGCCATCGACAAGGTCCACAACGCGGTGAAGGAAGGTGAGAGCATGGTGGCTCCGCTGGAAGCCAGCAAGGTCTTCCCTCCGATGGTGATTTCCATGGTGGACGTGGGTGAAGAAACTGGTCAGCTCCCCGAAATGCTTCTGAAGGTGGCGGACGTGTATGAAGATGAAGTGGACAACTCTGTGTCCGCACTCACCTCCATGCTGGAGCCGCTGATGATCGTGATTCTGGCCGTGGTCGTCGGTATCATCGTGCTGGCGCTGTTCATGCCGCTCATCCAGATCATCCAGGGCATCAACGAAAAGAGCTGACGTGGTGGCCACGTTTTGTGGCCGACTCTCGATTTCCCCCAAACCCCCAATCGTTACGACGCTCATGAAACTCAATCGTCCGCAGTCCTCGCGTGAGAATGGCTTCACCCTGCTGGAGCTTCTGGTGGTGATTGCCATCATCGCCATCCTCGCGGCGCTGACCCTCGGTGGCTTCAAGTACGCCCAGGAGGCTTCCGCCAAGAACCGCACCATGACATCCCTCGCGGTGATCAAGGCCGGCCTCGAACAGTACAAGGAAAAGCATGGCGAGTACCCGCTCCCTGCTGATGCTGATTCCACTGCTGAGGTGGGAAACATGAAGATTCGTGCTGGAGGCGCTCGCATGCTCTACCAGGCACTGACTGGCGATGGTGATAATGCAATCCAACTTTCGGCGCCGCAAAACACCATCTCGGATGGCAAGCTCACGGATGAGGAAACTGCGAACACCATCAACTCTGAGCTGATCAGCATGAAGAATCTTGTGGTGAGAAGTTCAGACGGATACTACTTCGCAGATGGATGGATGCGCCCCTTTCAGTATGAGAGGTCAGCTCCGGCAACACCCGGCGAAGATCCTAAAGAAACAGTCAATCCCACCTACGATCTGTGGTCCTTCGGTACTGCGGGTTCGACCCAAGGCGGGGTTGAGGATTACGACATCGCAACTCGCCGGGATCCTCAGAGGACCGCGCGCTGGATCAAGAACTGGTAATCCCGCCAAGCATATCGAGGCAGGCACTGCATGATGTTCCGTCGTCCGCAGTGCTTGCGTGAGCAGGGCTTCACTTGGGTGGAGTTCCTGGTGGTGGTTGCTGCAATTGCGATCTTGGCAGCCCTCACTCTTGGTGGCTTCAGAGGTTACCCGGATCCATCGGAGAGGAATCGCACCGTCACTGTCCATGCAGTGATCAAGGCAGGCCTCGAACAGTACCATGAGAGGCATGGCGACTATCCGGAACCAAGGACTCCAGAGGCAACGATCCGGCTGGCCAGCCAGGACATTCGCGTGGGAGGCGCCCGTACGCTCTATCAGGCGCTGACCGGTGATGGTGACAGCGAAATCAAACTCACCTCTTCCCGGGGCAATGTGTCCGATGGCAAGATTTCGGACGGGGAGATGCAAAGGGTCATCAATGGTGAATTGATGGTTATGAAAAACTGCGTGGTGACGGGTCCGGATGGATGCTACCTCGCGGATGGATGGAAACGTCCCATGCAGTACGTCAAGGGTGGCGCGAGTGATTCGATTAACTCCACGTATGACCTCTGGTCCTTTGGACCGAAGGGCACGTCCAATGGAGGAGGTCTGCATGACGTGGAGAGCCGACGGAGCGTTGAGACCACCGCCAGGTGGATCAAAAACTGGTAGCGGCGATAGTCGCATCCATGTGCATGATAAGGATGAAGTCCGGTCTCTTCCGTGTGGATGAAATCGGTCACTGCATGCAGCCTGCACTTGTCATTCCGGAGCCCTGTGCTCATGATGCAGCCTGATGGTTTCCTCCACCCAGAGACATAGAGTTGGGCGACGTGTTGTCTGCCTTGCTCTTGTGGGTCTGGGACTACACGGCTTGATACCTGCCGTCGCTGCCGAACCGAAGCTGGAGATGGTGTATCAGCTTCCATTGGCGCCGGCCGGTCTTACCATCACGGCGGACAATCATTTTTTGATGAGCGTCAGTCGCGAGGAGCGACCGCAGAATCGCATCATCGAGGTGGGCAAGGGGGGCACCTCGCGTCCCTTTCCCACCACCGACATCAGCCAGGCCAGCTCCGGCCAGCCGCTGCTGCTTGATGCGGTGGAAGGCATGCAGATCGACAAGGCCGGCATCGTGTGGATGCTGGACAACGGCAGGCGTAGCGAGTACCCGCCCAAGGTCGTGGCTTGGGATACGGCCAAGCACAAGCTCCATCGTGTGTACCACATGGCGTTCCCGGCGGTGTTGCCCGGCTCGTTGTTGGATGACCTCGCCGTCGATCCGGAGGCGCCGTTTGTCTACATCAGTGATCCTGCCGCGGGAGCAGATGCCGCCCTTGTGGTGCTGGATCTTACCACCGGACTGGCGCATCGGGTCTTGCAAGGACACCCCTCCGTAGTCCCCGTGGCTGGACTGGAACTGACCATCGACGGTCACAAAGTGGAGACCCGGAGGCTGGATGGCACCGTGGCGGACCCACAGGGGGGCGTGAGCGCACTGACTCTCGACAAGAAGGGGGAGTGGCTCTACTTCGCCCCGGTGCGCTCCTTGAAGCTCTACAGGGTGCGTACGGAACATTTGCGTGATGTGAACATGCTTCCTGAAAAGCTCGCCGGTCTGGTTGAGGAGTATTCCGCGAAACCCGTGAGTGATGGCATGTCCATGGACAGCAAGGGGAACATCTATGTTTCCGATCTGGCCTCGAAAGGCATCGGGGTGATCGCGGCTGGGAAGAAGGACTACCGCATCCTGGCAGCGGAGCCGCGGCTCCTTTGGCCCGCAGGCCTCTGCTTTGGAGCGGATGGGTGGTTGTACTTCTACACCAATACCGCCCGCACCCGGCCAATGCCCAGGCCCCCATTGACAGCCGGGACACCTCTGGATGCGTCCGGGATCAACATGAACTACCTCTTTCGTCTGGAAACGCCAGTTTCTGGCAGGGTGGGGGATTGAGTTCTTCCATGGAGCCGTCAGGCTGGACCGAGCATGTTTGCCACGAGGATAACCTTCGCACCGAGGTGGAAAGAGGAGCTCGTCTGCACCATGGACGGCAGGCGCTTTGTCATCGAGCTGACCATGGGCGAGTTGCATGCCTACCTTCCGAGCAAAGAGGCTTGGGAGCGCGAGGCTCCCGAATGGGCCAGGGACCATTGGGACCGCGTTCATGAGGACCTGGCCACGTGGTGTCGAGGCCAGAGCATGCCCTTGTCAGTGGAAGACCGGGCCTGGGTGTCCTTCGAATGAAGGCGTGAAGTGCCCGTAGATAGGCTGATTCACCCGATTCTCGCCGGAAAGAGGGCGATATCTTGATAATTTCAGTTGAGAAAACCCAGCTTCGGCTAAACTGACCCTCCTGCCGCAGACAAAATGCTCACGTGGCGGAATTGGTAGACGCGCAAGATTCAGGATCTTGTGGGGAGACCCGTGGAGGTTCGAGTCCTCTCGTGAGCACCATTTCTACTGCTTGGCACCCCAAGGAAAATGGAGCAGCAAGCAGCGAAGGAACCGGCAGCAGGCCCCATGGGTCAGGATGCCACCTTTGTGCGCCGGGCCTTTGCCGCCATCGCTGGCCGTTATGTGCTCACGAATCACGTGCTGAGCCTGGGCATTGATGTCCTGTGGCGGAAGACTACCGCACGCTCCGTGGCGGCCCTGCAGCCGAAGGTGGTGCTGGATGTGGCTACGGGCAGCGGTGACCTCGCAGAAGCCATCCAGAACGCCTGCCCGGAGGCTACCGTGGTCGGCCTCGACTTCTCTGCACCCATGCTTCAGGAGGCCCAGAAACGCGGCCTGCAGCACCTGATGGTGGCGGATGCCATGAACATGCCCATCGTGGATGGCGCGGCCGACGTGCTCACCGTGGCCTTTGGCCTGCGGAACATGGCCTCATGGCCGGATGCTTTGCGTGAGATGTCCCGCGTGCTGCGCCCCGGTGGCAGTCTTTTCGTGCTGGACTTCTCCCTGCCCACCCAGCCGCTCATGCGGAAGGCACACCTCTTCTACCTGAGAACCGTCATGCCCAGGGTGGCAGGTGTGCTCACCGGCGAGCGCGGGGCCTTTGAGTATCTTTGCAATACCATCGAGCAATTCCCCAGCGGGGAAAACATGTGCCGGATGATTCGCGAGAATGGTTTCCGTGAAGCGAAGGCTAGGGCGCTATCCTTCGGCATCGCGAGTTTGTATCAGGCGGTGAAGTAGGGATGGGAATCTCCCGTGAGACGGCCCACGCTGGAAAGCATGATGCGTCCTCATGGCAAACCACCTTGCCCAAGGCGCTTCGGTGTCCACGGCGGTAGCCAAGTCACGAGGGGCTCGTGTCGCCAATTCACCCCTCTCGTCACCGTGGCTGATGATAGTTCATATCACACCATCTGTAGCGTCGCTTGCATCGCCCTCTCCAGGTTGCGCATCTTGCCATCGAGCGTCGCGATGCCCATCTGTCCGAAGTGGGCGGCATAACTCTCCGCCTGTACGGGTGTCATCAGTTCGATGAGGAAGGTTCCTTCCACCCATACCTTGGTGAATTGGAAGAATCCTGCGTTGCCAGGGAAACAGTCCCAACCCTCTTCCTTCGCAATCTCTTCAATGCGTGAGGTCGAGAGCGGTGTTTGAATCAGGAAGTGCGTGCTGCTGTGCTCACGCATGTCTTCATCGAAACTCTTCCCAGCGCTGCCTTTGTCCGTGGCATGATTCCACAGGATGTGACCCCAAGGGAGGATTTCCAAGATGGTGCCGGAAGCATCACCCAGGCAGACAAACCACGAGCCTTGGGGGAAGGGCGGCGCGGGGGCCTTGATGGCCTCGCAGGCGAAAAGCCTGGCGAGTCCACGGGCGGCGGTTTCGGGATTGCGGGCGCTGAAGGAAGCGTGATGGATCATGGTAGTCTCCTGGATAGGGGTCTACCGGATGCAGGTCAGTTCGCTCCTCAGCGTGACGGAGAATTTACAGACGGCTCCGCAGCACTGGGCGGAGGAGTCGGGCTGGGAGCCGGAGCTCGCTCAGACTCAGGCGCTGGTGCGGTCCGTGGCTTGAGCTCGTCCAGAGGATCGTGGGCAGCGTCTATCCGCTTCTGCAATTCCTCCACCAGGGGATCTTTCTGTTCTTTCCCGGCGTCCAAGCTCCGCTGCACCTCTTCGCGCAGCTTCTCGTCCTCATGCATCTGCTTCAGTTTCTCGGTGGCCGCATTCCCGGCACGCGTGATCATCATGCGGAAAAGGATGAGCACCACGATCAAGAGGATCATGACGAACAACTGCATCTGCGATCGTCTGTGGCGCATGGCGTGTCCTCGCGAAAGTTCCGGTCACCTCATTTCACCAACGTGCGGGAAAGCTGCTGGTAGAGATCGCGGCTGATGAGGAAAGTGTCGGGCTCCTCATTCAGTCTGCCGTGGTACACGGCTGTGCTCATGCCAGGAGTGCTGGGGGCGAAGATGAGGGTTTTCACCTCGGGTTTCGCGTCTGGCTGGCCTGGAGGAGCGATGAGGACTTGCACCGTGAGCGTTGGACCTTTCAGGGCTTCGAAGGCAGCAGAGCGGTCAGCGCTCCAGTCAGACGCATCGAAGCTGGCAAGCTGCTTGAGCAGGGTGTTTGCACCTGCCTTGTCGAGTTTCTCAGTCACATCCGCGCCGGCGAGTTCCGCCTTCCAGGTGGAGTCATCCGGATTGTAGTGGAGGGTGAGAGCGGGCTTGTCTCCTTCCGCCACAATGATGCGGCGCACCGCGAAGATGCTCGCATTGATCACGCGCGTGCCCTTCCACTTCACCAAGTCCGGAGGCATGATGGCGGACGGCATGAGGGGATTCACCTTGAAGACGGAAGTCTCGTCCGCGTACTTCGCACACACTTGATCGTTGGCCTGGCCAAACAGGAGAGAGGTGGTCTTTCCATCCACAGTCCACTCGAGAGTGAGGAAGGGTTGGTTCAGACCATAGAGATCGAGGTTCGTGGCAGCGTCCGTCACGAAGTCGACCACATTGGCGGTATTGATTCCCTCCAGCAGGCGTTGGATGCGGGCCTGATTGGCGGGTTCCTCCTTGCCGAAGCGCTGGAGCATCCAGAGCTCGCCTGCTCGGGTGAGCTTCACCTCGGGGAAGCCAGGTCCGTGCAGGCGGATGGCACTCACACGATCTTCGGGAATCTGGCCGAGGCGCTGGTCACGCAGGTGATTCGGCTGGAGCTTCCAGAAGTCGGCGAGTTTCGCGGGCGCCAGGTAGGTGCCGCTGCGGTCACCGACTTCCGCCACAATCTCGGCTCCTGCCGCAGATGGCGGCTGGAAGGTGACGTCGACGGGCTGCTGGCCTTTCACCCCGGTGCCAAAGGAGACCTTCATCATCGGCAGGGCTTGTCCGGGATCTGCCGGAGGTGTGGGAACTTTGCCCCGCACTGGCTTCACCTGCATCTTCAGGAGGGCCTGGAGGACACTGCTCACGCGCTCATCACTCGCGCGTGCTTGAATGGGCTTTGTGAGGCGCCAGGGCTGGTTGGGCTCGCGCGTGAACTCCATGGAACCCGTGCCCGCGGAAAGGGTAAAGCGGCCGATGTGCTCCAGCTTCAGGCGTACCAGTTTGTTGTCGCGCCAGTCGTCGGAGGGCTTGTCCAGCAGAGGCTGCACACCAGATTTTGCCAGGAAGAAGTCCTCTGCATCTTCACCGAGGCTGGCGTAGGAGGTGCCCTCCACGGGCGAGGTTGCGCCAAAGAAACATTGCAGGAGTTTTTCGCTGCCTTGCCGCACGGTCACGCGAGTTGAGGGTTCGCCGAGCCCGGTTCGTTTGAAGTCATCCTTGCGCATGTCTGACTTCTTGAGCTTTTCCACCCACGTCAGCGCGGTCATGCTCTCCAGGAACTGCTTCACCAGCTCCTGATTGGCCCGGTCTTCCACAGGCTTGTTGAGGAACCAGAGACCACCGGGCTCGCGAGTGAGGCGCAGGGACAGGTCCGCGCCGACAATTTCGATGGAATCCGCATGCTGGACATCCACGGCGAAGGGACGCTTCTCCCTCGCCAGACGCTCCTGAGTGGCGGGCTGCTTTTGCTCCCAGAGGACGATGAAGGCGGCCAATCCCGCCGTCAGCACGAAAAGAAGGATGGTGGTGCGGAGCTTCATGCGCGGCGATGGCTCCAGATCAGCAGTCCCAGACCGAGCACGGCGCCGGGCATCATGATCGCGGTGACCCAGAAAATCTGCTTCCGCTGCTCCTCTGTAAGCTGGATGCGGAAGATCTGCTTCCGCTTCATGGTGATGCCGATGAGACGTTCGCGATTCATCATCCAGTTCAGACTGGCGGCGATGAAGTCCTGATGCACTCCGAGGCGGGTCATGGGATCCAGCATGGACGCGTTCCCCACCACCACCATGCGTGAGCTGTCCACACGGAGGCGTTCATCACTCACCGCTCCGCGCTCCACGCTTGCCGCCACGTATACCGGAGGCTGGGTATCGCCTTCCCCAGCCACGGGAAGGGTTTCTGTGTAGAACATTTCGCCCCAGTATTTGTCCGTCGCCTGCATGAGTGCCTTCACCTCGATGTGCTGCGCACGCAAATCCGCAGAGTCCAGCTTCAGCGCGAGGGATTGGGTCTGCCCGCTCAGGGTGGACGCGACCTCTGTGAAAGGCTGTGAGATGGGCGAGTCGGGCAGGAAGAGCGTCTGCACGGAGAATTGTTTCTTGGGTCCCGCGGGGGTGCTTTCGGCATAGAGCACACGGTCATTGCGGGGGGCCACGCCATTGTCTGCAAGGAACTTGGTCAGGTTTGGCGTGGTGCCGCTGGGCTCCAGCAGTACCAGCAATGCTGCCCGCTTCTCCTGCCAGTAGGCCTGCAGAATCTGCATCTCCTGGGCGCTGATGTCGTAACGCGCGCCGATGAGCACGACTCCCGTGGCATCCTGCGGAATCTCCTCCACCTCGGCGAGGTTCAGGGGCACCAGTTCAAAATTTTGCTGCCTGCCGAGATCTTCAAGACTCAGCCAGGCGAGTTCATTGCCACCCTCTTTCGCCGCGCCCTTGCCGGCGATGAAGTAGAACTTGCGCGTCTTTCCTTCAATGAGGCTGATGATGGCGGACGTGATGGCGTCCTCACCGCGGAAGTCCGTGCTGGGATTTTCTCTGCTGCGGTTCAGGCCGCGGATGACAATCTCCTCCTCCGTGATGAAGCGGGTGCGGTTGTTCGCCCGGACCAGAACGCCATTTCCCTTCAGTGGAAGGCCGTGCTTCAGCTTGAGTTCCTCTGCCCGTTCGACATCACGGGCGGGATCGACCACGTCCACCTTGACGCGGACCTTCTTGGCGCGGCGGTATTCCTCCACCAAGGTGTGCACGTCGGTCATGATGGGCGAGTCCCGGGTGAAGACCACGGTGAGCTCCACGTCCTTTTTCAGTTCCTTGATGTAGCCCGTGGTGGCCTCGCTCAGGGTGTAGTCCTTGCTTGGGGTGAGGTCGAACCTCCAATAATGGCGATAGCTGAGGTAGTTCACCAGGCCAAAGAGCACCAGACAGATGGCGAGCTGCACCAGCACATTCACCCCGATGCTGAGCCGGCGCAGTGGCTTGGGCTTGCTCGTGGAGGGCGCAGACTCGGTGGTGGGCGCGGGAGATGCCATGAAGTGGTGACGGATGCGTGGTGACGAAAATGAAGGAGAAGAAGAGCGGCGGAAAATTCAGCAGGGCCGGTTCACACACGCCAGCGGCGGAACTCAAGTACCTGATGCGTGATGATCAGGAAAAGCAGAGACAGGCTCGAGTAATACACCAGCGGTCGGGTATCCAGCAGGCCATTGGTAAAGGTGTCAATGTGCTGCACGGAGGCGATGTAGTAGACGAAGTCCACGAACGCCTTCGTTTCCGCGCGCTGGAAGTAGATGATGAACAATCCGATGAGGAAATGCATCAGGCTTGCGGTAAAGGACACCACGGCTGCGACGATCTGGTTCGCCGTTAGCGCGGAGGCGAGGCATCCCATGGACAGATTGAACAGGCCCATGGCGAAGAGGAGAATGTAGGTCCCCAGCAGGGCTCCGTGGGGGATTTCCGCCGCGCCATTGGTCATGGTCTGGAAGATGGCAAAGTTCGCCAGACTGGGAACCCAGAGCAGGCAGTAGAAGACCACGCTCGCGAGGTACTTGGCGAAGACGATCTGCCACGTACGCACAGGCGCGGTGCAGAGTGTCTCCCAGGTGCCGAGCTTCCGCTCCTCTGCAAAGAGGCGCATGGTGAGCAGGGGGAACACGAAGAAATAACTGAGCCAGAACCACTGCGAGGAGAAGGTCCAGGTCACGATGCTGGTCGTTTGAGGCTTGGCCTCCAGCACGGTGATGGCGGCACGGAACGAGAGGCCATTGATGATCATCACCAGCGCCAGCACCACATAGGCGATGGGGGAGAAGAAGAAGCTCCGAAGTTCCTTGGTGAACAGGGTGAGTAGCAGACGCACGGGAGAGGAGGCGGGAAAGGGTGGGGTGAAAAAGGAAAACAGGAATGACTGGCGCCTCAATCGCCGCTGGTCATCTCCACGAAGACGTCCTCCAGGCGGGGCTGCTCCAGATGCAGCTCGCGGATGGGCCACTGTTTCTTCAGCGCGAGATCAGAAAGCGCCTCGCGGATGTCCCCCCGGGCTTCCACTCGCAGGGTGAAGCGTCGCCAGGAGCCATCGACGCGCTCCTCGGTGATTTTGCGGATGCCGGTGACCGAGGCAAAGGTTTCCTCGGGCGTGCCCTCCGCCTGAATCTCCACCTGTACATCTCGCGCCACGCGCAGGCGGCGCACGAGGTTCTTCGGTGTATCGTCCGCGCGCAGCTTCCCCTTGTGCAGGAGGAGTACGCGGTCACAGGTGAGCTCCACCTCACTGAGGATATGGGTGGAGAGAAGGATGGTCTGCTGGGCGCGGTACGCGTGCAAAAGATCGCGAATGTGGCGGATCTGATTTGGGTCCAGGCCGTTCGTCGGTTCGTCGAGAATCAGCACAGGCGGACGGGAGATGATGGCGTCCGCGAGAGCCACGCGCTGGCGGAAACCTTTGCTCAGCGTGCCAATGATCTTGCGCCGTACCTCAGTGAGCACGCAGGCCTCCATGACCTCGCCCATGCGCTTGCGCAGATCCTTGCCATGCAGGCCTTTCAGCTGGCCGCGGAATTGCAGGTACTCCTTCACCCTCATGTCCAGATAGAGGGGGGCGTTCTCCGGCATGTAGCCCAGACTCTGGCGGGCTTTTACAGACTGGTGGAAGACGTCGAAGCCGTTCACCTTGGCCGTGCCCGAGGTCGCCGGAAGGAAACCTGCCAGGATGCGCATGGTCGTGCTCTTGCCCGCGCCATTTGGCCCCAGGAAACCGACCACTTCACCAGGCTTCACGGAAAAGGTAAGCCCGTCCACCGCGGTGCGGCCGACATAGGTTTTGGTCAGGTTTTCGACTTCGATCATGTGGGGAAGTGAATCAAAGCGCAGCCAGCGGGGGATGACAAGGCTGGATGCGATCCGCGCGGAAAGGGGGCTTTCCAGTTGACGGGCCGGACTTTACCCGCATGTGGAACTTTTTCGCCGTATGACCGACCTGCCAGTCACTTACGCTGACGTGCTTGATGCCCTGCCTCGTGTGCACGGGGTGCTGGGCCCCACGCTGCTGAGGAACTGGCCGGGACTCTCCGCGCTGCTGGGCTGCGAGTTTCATCTGAAGCACGAAAATCATCAGCCGGTTGGGGCTTTCAAGGTGCGGGGAGGCATCAACCTGGTGGGTACGCTCAGCGCGGAAGAGCGGGCTGCGGGCATCTTGGGCGTGTCCACGGGAAATCATGGCCAGTCCCTCGCCTTTGCGGCGCAGCACTTTGGCGTGAAATGCACCATCGTGGTGCCTCGGGGGAACAATCCGGACAAGAACCGGGCCATCCAGCAGCTCGGCGCGGAGATGATCGAGCACGGCAAGGATTTCGATGAGGCTCGGGAATTTGCCGCGACACTGCAAAAGGAACGGGGCTTCCGCTATGTGCACTCGGCGAATGAGCCGAAGTTGATTGCGGGCGTGGGCACCATCGCCTGGGAGATTTTTGAGAAGCTGCCGGATCCGGATGTGCTGCTCGTGCCGATCGGACTTGGGAGCGGCGTATGTGGTGCCTGTCTTGTGGCGAAGCACCGGAATCCTCGCACGAAGGTCATTGGCGTGCAGGCTGTGAACGCCTCTGCCGTCGCTGAGTCCTGGCGCACTGGCACGCTGAAGACGAACGATTCTGTCAACACCTGGGCCGAAGGTCTCGCCACCCGCGTGCCGGCGGAAATGACACTGCAGATCATGCGCGAGCTCATGGATGACGTGATCCTCGTGAGCGAGGAGGAACTCCGCATCGCCGCGGCACGCATCCTGGAGCACACGCACAACCTTGCAGAGGGTGCTGGCGCCGCGACCGTGGCTGCAGCGATGCAGCAACGGGAAAGATTCGCCGATCAGCGTGTGGTGGCGGTGCTTTCAGGCGGGAACCTCGATCTAGTGAGGCTGCCGGAGATTTTGCAGTACGTGGGGAAGTGAAGAGATGCACTCCTCAGTGTCGCATCTGGAGCCGAAGGCCTTGGACTGCGCGCAGCCTGCTGCCGCTTTCCCTCAGTGCAGCCTGCTGCACGTAGCATCGCGACGAAGTCGCCAAATCCTCAGGACGCGCCACCTTACGAGTGAATGTTACCATCGCCGCAGCGGGCTGCGGACTCTTCAAAGCGGCAGCAGGCTGCACGCAGTCCAAGGCCTTCGACTCAACTTCGCCAGGCTACACACTCACTCATCCGCCGCCGTCTCCACCGCCTTCTTCAGCCGCTGCAGCATGTCCAGCGGAGTCGGGGTGGGATCCTTGAGCTCAGATGCCAGTGATGTGATCTCTGCGTTCTGCCATGCCGCAGGGGTCGCTTTCAAAGCAGGGTGGAAGAGAATCACCTTCTTCACCGGCACTTCCAACTCCGCTATCTTCTTTGCGAGGACCTCAATGCCGTTTGCCTTCGTGTCTGCAGCATCTGAGTGGGTCACTGCGGCAAAGCGGATGGTGCGGCTGTGAGTCGTACCGGTCATCGCATGGGCTACGCACATCAGGGCAGAGATGCCGCTGGCGTCTGGGGTGTCGTAGCCAGCTATCACCAGCACCGTTTCCCTGGTGTCTTTCTTGCCAGGGAGTTCGACGACAAGATTGGAGGCCTTTTTGCCATCCACATCAAACGATTGTTGTTCGATGTTGTAGCCCATATTGGCGAAACCCATCTTGGATTCGACGAATTTCGCGACAACCTCAGTCTTGCTTGTTGAAGCATCGCCTGCTGCGCTGTCGATTGTATTTATGTTGTTGACGTAGTCGACAGAGTTCAACTCACGCTGCAACATTGATGCGAGGTGCGAAGTGGCTGCTTCTTCCTTCGCATACTTCTTCTGATAATAGATCCAGAGGGAGAGTGGTATCATGAAGGCCAGCCCCAAGGGCAGGGCGATGATGAACGCCCGCACCACGCAACCTGCCTTGGCCGGAGCTTCACCAGATTCAAGAGGAGGGGTGTCACTCATAGGGCCTTCTGTTCCGCCTCCTCCATGCGCAGTTGATTCATCACAGCCTCAGCAGCGCGGCGATAGGCTCCGCCTTCACCCAGGGTGGCCACGACTTGTGCGAGACGGGTGGTGAGCGCAGTGCGTGCGGCTTCATCCTTGAGTAGTGTGATGAGTGCTTGCGTCACGCTTCCCGCAGTGAATTCATGCTGCACGAGTTCCTGCACCACCGTCTCGCCGGCGAGAACATTCACAATGCCGAGGTGCTTGATCTTCACCACCGACTTGCCGACCACGTACGTGAGGGCATTCACCTTGTACACCAGCACGTAGGGCAGGCCAAAGCACGCCGCCTCCAGGGTGGCGGTACCGCTTGCCACTGCGCCCACTTGCACGCGCTGCATGAGATCACTGGCGGTGCCCACTTCTATCCAGCGCATGGCTTCCGGCAGCCCTGCGGACTCCGCCATGGCGCGCATCATGTTCGCGAGGTTCTGGTTCGCGGCGCTGACGGCGAACTTTGCCTCGGGAACGGCTTCGCGGATGAGCTTCACTGCCTGCAGCATCACGGGGAAGTGGCGCTTCACCTCATTCACACGGCTGCCGGGAAAGAAGCCCACGAGATTCGCTTCACGATCCCAGCCGCGATGCAGTGCCTTGGTGCGATCCACCATCGGATGGCCGGAGAAGACGGTGCGCAGGCCGCTCTTTTCGTAGAGGTCCTTCTCAAAGGGGAAGATGCAGATCATCAGATCCAGCAGCTTCGCCATGGTCTTCACACGACCCTTCTTCCAGGCCCACACCTGTGGGCTGATGTAATAGATGATGGGACGGTCAAAGCCTGCTTCACGCAAGGCCTTGGCGAAGCGCAGATTGAAGCCGGGATAGTCGATGAGGATCACCGCGTCCGGTTTTTCAACAGCCACGAGAGCCAGGGCCTCGCTCATCTTCTGCTTGAACCAGCCGTACATCTTCAACACTTCCCACAAGCCCAGCACACCGGCCTGCTCCACCCAGTCGAGCATCTTTGCGCCACCGGTCTTCTTCATCTGCGGACCGCAGAAGCCGGAGAACTCAAGTTCCCCATGGAGATCCTGAAGGGCGCGCATGAGACCTGCTCCGTGCGTGTCACCGCTGACTTCACCGGCGAGGATGAAAATCTTCTTCATGGGCGGAGCGCTGCCGTGGCCTTGGCAATGTCCTCCGTGATGCGAATCGCAAGATGCAGCGCGTCCGTCCCTTGCTGGCCGGTCACTTTCGGCTGGGAGCCTTCGCGCACGGCTTGGAGGAAGGCGGCGAGCTCCAGCTTCAGCGGCTCCTCCTTTTCCACCAGCACCTCTTCACGCGCGATGCTCATGCCATCGCGGCGGTAGATGTGTCCCGTCTGCTCCTGATAGTCGAGGGAGATGTAGCCCTCCAGGTGGAAGACCTGGATCTTGCGCATCTTCTTGTCACTCACCCGGCTGGCGGTCACGTTCGCCACGCAGCCATTCTCAAAACGAATGCGCGCATTGGCGATGTCCTCGCGCCTTGTCAGCACGGGCATGCCGACCGTGTCCACACTCACCACGGGAGAACGCACAAGGTGCAGGATGATCTCCAGGTCGTGGATCATAATGTCCAGCACCACGCCCACATCCATGCTGCGATTGGGGAAGGGAGAGAGCCGTGTGGCCTCGATAAAGCGTGGAAGCTTGATGCGCTCCTCGAGCTGGCGCATCACGGGGTTGAAGCGCTCGATGTGGCCCACCTGCAGCACGAGCTTCTTGGCATCGGCCAGCGCTACGAGTTCCTGCGCTTCTTTGAGGCTGTCGCTCAGCGGCTTTTCCACCAGCACATGGCGGCCGTGTTCCAGGAGATGACCAGCCACGGAGCGATGCGCGACGGTGGGTACGGCCACGGCCACGGCATCGGTCAGGGAAGTGAGCTCCTCCAAGGTGGAGACTGCCTTGGCATGGTATTGGGAGGCCAGTTCCTGAGCCCGTGCCTGGTCCAGGTCATAGATGGCAGTGAGTTCTGCTCCTTCCAAGGATGCCAGCACCCGGGCATGATTTTTTCCCATCGCGCCGACACCGGCAACACCGACCTTAATCCGTTCACTCATGGAGCGCGCACCTTGCCAACAGGGGAGGGGGAGGCAAGTGCAAAATATTCCGATGGAAAGCCTCAACCAAAAGAATCTATGACCTGCTCAACTCCAGCGTGTACCATCGCGCTTTGCGTCTTGGAGTGCGGTGGCAAGCGCTAAGGCGCGACACCGCTTTGACCGAAGCCCATGATGGAAGGCCTTTGAATAGGATCAACGGAATCCCTGAATGCTGTCACCACTCCATGGACGGTTCAAAGTCATCCACCACTTGCACCCAACTTGTTTGGAACCGGTAAATGGCCTTCACCTGCGAGGGCGGCGCGGTGCGCTCAAACCATGCGGCTGAGCACCATGGATACTCTGCTGCCACCTTTACCAAGCCGTGTTTGACCGGATTTTGGTGAACATAGTTGAGACGTGCAAAGTAGGACCTCTCATGGCTCAAGAACGTGTCCCAGTAGTTGTGCCAGACCTTGCGCCCAACGGTGTTGTCCTCACGATTGACGTATTTGGTAGTTTGCTCGTGCAAGAGGCCAACGAGACCAGACAACCGAGCTGCAAAATCTGAGTCCGCGCACTGCGCCACAAGGTGGTAGTGATTGGAAAACACAGCCCAAGCTTGAAGCCGCCAACCATGGTCGTGGCAGTGCCGTAGCAGGCTGTCATGTAAGGTAGCGAGACGATGCTTGCCCTGGAAATGATGTTGCTTGTTGTAGGTGGACGCAGTGACGAATTAGGTCCCGCCTTCAAGCAGACGGTGCGGGGGAGCATGAGGCCATGGCGTGGGTTTTTTGCCATCCATGAGGCGAATCTAGTGATTTCCTATGCCATAGCAAGGCCACGCCTGCTCCATCCCTCCGCTCAAAGCGGTGTCGCGCTTTAGCGCTTGCCACACGCACTCCAAGACGCAAGGCGAGCCATGACAGGCATTGGGGTGGTATGCTCCCGAGGATGCGTACGTTTTGCGTGAGAGGAATGTACTCCTACTCCCCCTTCTTCTCCCCCATGCCCAGCAGGCTCACCTTGAGCTCGGCGCAGCGGCGGAAGACTTCCGACTGGTCCAGGATCAAGGTCATCCCGGCCTCCACGGCAATGACGTCCACCCCGGCGGCGGCGGCGTTGCTGATGGTGTCCGGCCCGATTACAGGCACATCGAATCGCATGTCCTGATTGGGCTTGCTCACCTTCACCATGGTCGCGCTGCCCTTGCCGAGAGTGCCGCCGCGCTTGATGCATTCATTCGTCCCTTCGAACGCCTCCACCGCGAGCACCGTGCCTTTCTTCACCACGACGGTCTGACCAATGTCCAGCTTGCTGGAGGCCTTGGCGATTTCGAAACCGTACTCAGCTTCCTCCCAGCGGCGATCCTTGGGATTGGGACCCGCGACATGGCCGACTCCGGGCATGTAGTCTTCCAGGAAGGTGGTGGCGGGAAGCAGCTCAATTTCGTCCTTCTTCAGCTCGTCTCCAATCGCGCCGAAGAGGGATTCGGCATTCCGCTTCTTCAGCTTGGCCAGCATCATGAGCGTGCGCAGATCGGGACGCAGGTCGAAGAGGTTCTTTGGCGCAATCTGACCCACCATCACCGCGTGCTTGACGCCTTCCTTCCGGAAGAACTTGATCATCTTGCTGAGCTGGCCCACACGGAACCACGCCATGGCATCCACCTGCCGCTCGAGATCGGGCCGGGTCTCATCGATGAATCCCGCCGCCACGAGCCTCTTCACGCCGGCCTTGCGGGCGGCGCTGACGAAGGTTTCAGGATACACGCCGCTTCCGGCAATGAGGGCAATGGATGGCAGGGACACAAGTCATTGGTCCATGGTCATGGGTCACTCGTCAACCATGTCTAGTGGCGGTCGATTGCGACGTCCGAAGGCAGTCCGAACCGCGCCAGTGCTTCCTTATCCGTCATTTCCGCAACGCCTTCATCGCTTCGTGCACGCTCTTTTCCAACGTGTCGTTCAGATTCCCAGAGTTCATAGGAAGGGTGATGCTAAGGCCCAGGCGGAGCGTCCCAATCCTCCACAATTCACCTCCTTCGATTTGGCCCACGGGCTTGCCACCTGCTACGATGAAGTAGTTCGCCTTTTCGTACCTTTTGGTCGCTATTTCCAAGGCGCGATTTCCCGGATTGGTAAATCTTACGCCCAAGCCCGGACAGGGGCGTGCGCCATACTCGACCGCGACGGCATTGAATTGGTAGACGTCCTTGAGCGTCACCAGGGGAGGTTCGACGAACCACCCGGTGATGTCCTTGGTCCCATCGGCGCTCCTGAAGGAAAACTCCTTCGCATTCGGTGCTGCCACCTCCACGGTCCGGTAAATGGCAAAGGCCGGGAGAGGCGCCTTTTCTTCCGCCGGCATTGCAGCGGCGATGCTCCAAAATAGAGCAGTGAAGAAAAGGTGGCGCATGGTGGTCCGGTCTACAGCTTGAACTTCTCGGTCTGGCTCATGAAGGCCACGGGATTGTCAAAGGCCACTTTCTGGATCATGGCCTCGTTCCAGCCACGCTTGCGCATCTCCAGCATGGTCTTCGGCGCCGCTAGCGGATCGCTCACGCCCCAGTCGCAGGCGGAGTTCATCCAGATCTGTTCACCTCTGCGAGCTTCCAGCATGTCGATTGCGCGATGCGGGGTGCACTTGCTCTCCGGGTAGAGCGTGATGCCCGCCCAGAATCCAGCATCCAGCACGAGGTCGATGGTGTGCTCCTCGACGTGATCGATGATCACGCGTTCGGGCTTGATTTTGGAGTGATTCTTCAGCGCATCCAGAATGAGGCGCGTGCCCTTCAGTTTGTCCTCCAGGTGCGGCGTGTGCACCAGGATGAGCTGGTCATGGTCCGCGGCGATCTGGATGTGCTTTTCGAGCACGATGAGTTCGTTCCGCGAGTTCTTGTTCAGCCCGATTTCGCCGATGCCCAGTACGGTAGGTTTGTTGATGAACTGCGGAATGAGCGCCATGACTTCATCTGCGAGCACCGTGTCCTCCGCTTCCTTGGGATTGATACACAGCCAGGTGAAGTGCTTCAGGCCAAACTTTGCCGCGCGCTTCGGTTCATACTCGGTGATCTGGCGGAAGTAGTCATAAAAACCCTGCGGTCCGGAGCGGTCAAAGCCAGCCCAGAAGGCAGGTTCACAAATGGCCACACAGCCTGCGAGTGCGAGCTTTTCGTAGTCATCCGTGGTGCGGCTGACCATGTGGCCGTGGGGTTCGATGTAGGGCATGAAATTAAGGGATAAGGGACAAGGGAATGGGGACAAGGGGAAGCATCCCTGAGACTGGGGGCGAGAGGGTGTGGACCGGCTTTTTCACGACTGATTCCTGATTCAAAAGGTTCATGGTCGGAAGTTCCCTTATCCCTTGTCCCTTGTATCTTGTCCCTTATACGCTCCTATCGCCCCCTGAACCGTCGCCTTCGCAATGGGCTCCTCGCTGGGATCGCTGAAGCTCAGCAGCACCTCCCTGGCACGCTGGGGCTCGTTCTTCTGCAGCAGTGTGATGGCTCGTTTCAGGGCCTGCACGCGGAAGTCTCCGTCCTGTCCGGAGCGCTGTACGCGATCAAGGAAGGCGGCAAGGTCGATGAGCTTGCTGCGCGAGTCCATGAAGCCCAGGTCCACGAGGTTCGTGGCTTGGGGAGGTGTCCAATTTGTCATAAAAGCGATGGTCAAGGGTACTGGGGCAGGAGTCAAGAGGGAGGCTCAATCCCCGGTCTTGCGAATCTCCTGCCCACGACATACGTATCTCGTCCGTGTCCCATCGTCCTGCCGTGCCCGCTGACCCACATCTCACCCCCGCCGAACTGCGCCGCTATGCGCGTCATCTCTCCATGCCGGAGTTTGGCGTGGAGGCGCAGGAAAAGCTGAAGTCGGCGCGGGTACTGTGCATTGGAGCGGGAGGGCTGGGTTCTCCGGTGACGATGTATCTCGCCGCTGCGGGCGTAGGCGCCATCGGCATCATTGACGCGGATGTGGTGGAGGAATCGAATCTCCAGCGCCAGCTCCTGCACGGCACGTCTGATGTGGGCCGTACCAAGTTGGAGTCCGCTCAGAAGCGTCTGCATGACATCAATCCCCATGTGCAGGTGGAACTGCACTCTCTCCGCTTCACGAGTGAGAATGCCATGGACCTCGTGGCGAAGTATGATGTGGTGATCGATGGCACGGACAACTTCCCCACACGCTACCTGAGCAATGATGTGTGCGTGTTTCTGAAGAAGCCGAACATCTACGGCAGCATCCTCCGCTTTGAGGGACAGTGCTCTGTCTTCGCGCCGCACCTCGGTGGACCGTGCTACCGCTGCATGGCGCCGCAACCGCCACCACCCGGGCTCGTACCCTCCTGCGCGGAGGGTGGCGTGCTCGGCGTGCTGCCCGGACTCATCGGCACCATGCAGGCGACGGAAGCCATCAAGCTCATCACCGGCATTGGCCAGCCACTGGTGGGCCGCCTGCTGCACGTGGACACGCTGAGCATGAAGTTCCGCACCTTCAACCTCCGCCGCGACCCCGAGTGCCCCGTGTGCGGTGATAAACCCTCCATCACCGCGCCCATCGACTATGAGGGCTTCTGCGGCCTGCCTTCCTCTAAGAATCCCCACATGAGCACTGAAACGAAAGACGCCATCCCCGCCATGACCGTGCAGGAACTTCAGGAACTTCGCACAAGCGGCGCACCCTTCACCCTGCTGGATGTGCGTGAGCCGTTTGAGCGCGACATCGCCATCATCGACGGCGCAGCGCACATCCCGCTCGGTCAGCTGGGTGAACGCATGGATGAACTCTCCCGTAACAAGAAGCTCGTGGTGCACTGCAAGTCCGGTGGCCGCAGTGCGAAGGCCGTGGGGCTGCTGCGTGATGCCGGCTTTGAAGATGTGTGGAATGTGACCGGCGGGATCAACGCATGGTCGAAGGAGATCGATTCGAGCGTGGCGCTGTACTGAGCCTCAGCTCTGGCCAGCGCCACCATTCACCTCACGGAGCTTGGGAGGTTATTGCTTGACGTGCGGTCCCTGCGACTGGCTTTGGGAGTGGTCGCGGGACTGGCTGAGGTGCTTCGCAAACTCAGGATGGTCCTCCCGGAGTGAGTGGTGACCGCTGCTGTCATTGAGCTTGGGTGACTTCTCTCCAGTCTTCAACCCCTGCGACTCGCCCTGATGGGTGCCATGCGAGTGGTCCAGTTCGGGATGCAGATCGCGCAGGGAACGGTGTCCACCCACACCGATGTCGGATCTGGGTGGAGGGACGCCTTGTTGCTGGCCACTGTTGCCAAGTCCGACGTTGGTGGAATCGGTAAGAGTGGTTGTCGTCGTGTTGACGTTTGTATTCCCTGGGATGCCTGGCAGAGGAGGCGGGGGAAGTTGGGGGATGGGCGGGATCTTTGCCTGAAGCTGCATTTGATCCTGATAGTCCAGCTTGCTCTGCGCCATCCCTTTCACGTCCGCGATGAGGGCCAGTTCCTCTTTGATCTTCTGCTTTTCGTTCTCCAGCTTTTGCATTGGAGAATGTTCCTTGGAACTGAAGAGCGTCTTGAGGCGATCTCCCGCTGAGGGGTGCTCCTTCAGACTATCGATTTTTGCCTGCACCGCGCTGAGCCTGTTGTTTGCATCGACCGTCTTCTTGTCCAGGTCCGCAATGTAGGTAACAAGGTCGTTCCTTTGCGCGAGATTTCGTGCGTCGATGCACTGTCCGATATTCGTCTTCAGCGTGGGAGCATCCACCTTGGTCAGCTCCTGCTTCAGGGCATCCATCTGCTCCCCGTTGTAGAAGTGCTCCACCTTCTGGCCGTTCTCATCCACTTCGTGGGTCTGGTTCACGGCATTCTCCAGCGCCTGCTGGTTTTTCTGCATGTATTCCAGCCCATCGATGGCTCCGACGAGAAGGTTGGCCGCAAATTGTTTCCTTTCTTCCTGGGAGAAATCTCTGAGCGCCTGGCCCTCAGGCGTGAGTGGCCTTTCCTCCTTTTTTGGAGGCGCCTGCCCCTCAGGCGTGGGTTCCTTCTTGCCCTGTTTCTTTGGAGCCGGGACGCGCTCATGCAGGCCGAACATGCCGTCAAAGCTGTGCTCGGTGAATGCCTTCATCATCGAGGTGAACGGCGTCTGCTTTTCTGAACTCACCATGTCATCGAGAGCCTTCTCGAAGGCTTCCGGACTCTGGGTCGCCTTTTCCAAAAAGGTCCGCATGTCCCCCACGTTGCTGGCGACGTTGGAGTTCCCAATGCGGATCTTGTTCGGATCGTTGGCGTCCAATCGGGTAAGGGTGCTGTCGTAGTCGATGACGGAGAGCGTGCCCGTCTTCGGCGAGTACATGAAATTGGAGATGTTTGCCTTGAGGCCCTGATTCTCATTCGCGCCTGCGTGGTCGGTGAGTCCGAGAGCCATTGTGGGAGCCATGGCCCTGCCGAGATTCTGCGCGAAAGCCTCACTACGCACCAGTGCCGCTCTTTCCTCGATCGGGAGCTTGTTGACCTGCACCCCGTCGGCGAACTCCATCATCAACACGGCCGTGTTGCCACTTGTGACTTTTTCGACTCCTTCCCGGGCGCGCTCAAATCCCCAGCGCTTTTGTGTATTGGCATCATTCTTGAGCTCGTCCATGGTGTTCCCGAGCTTCTCCTGCAGATTCGGGTCCTGATTGAAATCGTCTGCCCGATACACGGTGATGCGAGGTGCAACAAAGGGGGCGGGCCCGGTGGCGTTCTGGAAAAAGTTCTCCATCACATTGGAGCACTTTTCCGCCACCTTCACCGAGGCGGAGGATTCGATCTTGATGGCGGCACCCACGGCGAGATCCTGCCCCGGCATCACCAGAATGGCTCCACCAGCCCCGGAGTCGGAGTACTTCACCGTAGTGTTAGCCGAGAGCACCGTATCCAGCGAATCCTGTGGGGTGGTACGATTGGTGAGCGCTGGTGAGGTCCGGCTGTTCTGATTGAATTCCAACGCCTTTTGACGCAGGGCGATTTCTTCTGGAGTGTCAGGCATAGGGGTGATTTTGGGGGATTGAAAAGCAGCGAGTACCTTGAAGGAGGAGATCGGGGTTTCGGAGGCAGGGTTACGCTGCGCCGCCAGAATGGCGGCAATTGAGACGCGCGCGAATTGAATTCGTCCAAGCGCCTCACCGAATGAGCCGCGGACACTGATCCACCATAAAAATGAGGAGCGATGGGTGCCGATTTCTAGAGTCAGCGTTGCTTTCTCTACTCCTTCGCTGGCGAAGGGGACTTCTCCATGAGCTCCTTCTTGATGCCATCCACACCCTTCTTCCCCGCTTGTACGATCTCACTCCAGGCCTTTGCAGCCTCGTCCTGGTTGGAGCCCAGGGAGCGCAGGATGGCATCGGAGATTTCGACGCCTTCCTTGGTGTGCAGGTCATAGGCATGGAATCCACGGGGAATGGCGCTTGCCGCCAGCGTGGCTGCGGCGTCTTTCAGGTGCGGATCGTCGATCGGAATCTGAGAGCGTACCACGTAAAAGGTCGCCAGGAACAGCACGCCTTCTGCATCATCTCGATTCACATTCACCGATTGAAAGTAGCCCAGCATCTTTTCACCGAACTGTTTGCTGCCTTCCGTCAGGCCCGGGGTGTCGATGTAGTCCTTCACGGCCTTGATGGCGGCGTCGGTTCCGTTCTGGGACTCCACCTTCAGGAACTCGATGGACTTGCTCACCATGTCGGACGCGAGCAGGTCATCCAGCTTCTTCGCGTAGAACTCTGCTTGCACGTAGTCCTTCTTTTCCAAGGCGGTGGAGAGTTCATCGTAGCGAGCCTTGGCCGCTGCGAGGTCGACTCCGTTCAACGCCTTTTTCGCGCTGGAGAGATCCACCGCGGTGAGCTTGGTCTTGAAGCCATCCCAGTCCTTTTGCACACTGGAGAGTGCGTCGCGAGTCAGTGTCTTGGCCTTGGCTACAAGCGATGTGTCGCCAGGGGAATCAGTCGCATTGCCTGAGGCTGGAGGCGAGGTGCTTTCACCGCAGGAAGAGAGGGCAAGGATGCCAAGGAGTGACAGTGAGCGAAACGTGCTTCTCATGAGGCTGGAGGGAACGAAACGGAGGGGCCGTGCGTTCGGACACTCTAGCTGGAAAGTCTGTTCAACGCCACGATGAAGGATGCCATCGCCCCCAGCGAGGCCACCGTGCGCACGTGGTTCCAGAAGGTCCAGGTGACGAGGTAGTCTGCCCAAAGCTTCGCGCCTTCCGCGCTGGAGGGATCCACAGCATCCAGCGCGTTGTTGCGCGGGACGTTGAACATCATCGTGAAGACGAAGCTGCCGGCGAAATACAGCACGCTGCCGATGAGCAGCCATGTCATGGCCGAAGGAGGTCTTTGCACGAAGGTGAGCACCGTGATGAGCACACAGAGCAGCGCCGTGCCGATGAAGAGCGGGATGAACCACGGATTGATGATCACCACATTGATGGACTGCATGGCCGCGATGCCCTTCTCCGGAGGCAGCTTGCCAAGTGCCTTCATGATGAACGTGGAGAAGGCAAAAAAGATGCCAGCGACAAGCCCACTGCCCAGTGTGGCGATGAAGGTGGTGGTGTAGAGGAGGGACGACATATCACCGGCTCATGCGTGGTCAGGAATGTGATCCCGATTCCAATCTTGTCCATGAATTCAAACTGCACGCATACGGCTGCGCAGTAGCCCGGAGACTGTGCAAATTCATCGGAGGAAATTTGATTGCGTCGGGGTGGGAGTGTGGGCTAAATCCACTGCGAACATGAGGACTTCATGCCAGACTGGACAAATCTTCCCTGCGTCTCAGTGGAGCGTGCTTCGCCGTGCTGAAAGCGGAAATGGGTTTCCTTATGAATTGCCCCGGCAAGGATAGCTGCTTTTCACTTCTCCCTCCCGCGAAATGGATTTCAGTGAAGACGTATCTCCCCCGCCCGTGACGGCATCTCGCGGACAGGATTCCGATACGGTGCGCGCACTTGATAGCGCCGAGGGCAACGTGGTACAGGCCGTGGGAAGCACCGTGCGAGCCAATTCCCAGCTTTCCGATTGGGAGCCCCCAGACCTCAATGATGTGGCTGGCATGCTCCCACAGTTCAGCTTCGAGAAGTTCCTGGGGCGTGGCGGCATGGGAGCTGTATATCTCGCGCATCAACTGGGCCTTGAGCGGAAGGTGGCCATCAAATTGCTGCCGGCCATCCTGGCGGAGGACCAGCAGTTTGTGGAGTGGTTCCGTAGGGAGGCACGCGTGCTTGCCCAGTTGAGCCATCCTGGAATCGTTACCATTCACGATTTCGGGCAGACGCAGGAGGGGAACTACTATGTCGTGATGGAGTATGTGGAAGGGGCCAACCTGCACCAGATCATTCGTGGTGATGGCCTCGAACCGCGACAAGCACTCGACCTTGTCGTGCAGATCTGCGAGGCCCTGGAGTATGCTCACAGCCAGGGCGTGATACATCGGGACATCAAACCTGCCAACGTGCTGGTGTCCCGTTCAGGGCAGGCAAAGCTCGCTGACTTCGGTCTCGCCAAGTTCATCCAGAAGCAGGAGGGCGCCGAGCCCGCACTCACGCGCACAAATCAGGTGATGGGCACACCGGATTACATGGCTCCCGAGCAGCGCGAGGGACGGGCTGCCGATGAACGTGCAGACATCTACTCTCTGGGAGTGCTCTTCTATGAAATGCTGACCGGCGAGCGTCCTCAAGTGATTCTGGACAAGCTGAGCAGCCGGGTCAATCTCGACAGCCGCCTTGATAAAGTGGTGGCAAAGGCCCTTCAGCAGCAGCCTGAGCGCCGCTACCAACAGGTAAGCACCATGAAGGGGGATCTGAACAGGATCCGAAAGACGGCGGTCAGCCGGCATCGGACCTTACTCTGGGTTGTGGCGTTTTCGTTGCCGTTGCTCTTGCTCGCCACTGCCGGAATCATGTTCTGGTACAGCCCTGTTCCAGTTCCCTCGTCTTCCGAAACGCAGCCCCCTCCACCCGCGCCAGGGCCTGAGAGACAAGCAGAACCAATGCCCGAAGACAGGCCGACTACCTTGGCGTATGCCCCGGAAGAAGCGGGAAGTGGATGGACGGTGGTGCCACCCATCACCGATACCGACTTGCACTGCGTTTGGGGGTGGGATCCACGCAACGTGTGGGCCGTGGGCCAGAAGGGCACGATTCTGCACTTTGATGGATCCTCCTGGAAAAAGATGGACTCAGGCACTTTGGAGGACCTGTTTGCCGTCGTGGGCACACAAGATGGAACGTGCGTGTGGGCCGCTGGCGACCACGGAACCATCCTGCGCTTCCGCGCAGGACAGTGGGAGACCATGGCGTCTGGCACTACGGAGAGGCTGCTTGCCATTGTTTGTTGTTGTCCAAATCACGCCTGGGCCGCGGGAGAGAACGGCTCTCTCTGTCGATGGGAGAATATGAAATGGTCGACGCGGTCCAGCGGCACGACCCGGACCCTGCGTTCCCTTTTCGGAGTCAAAGTGAACAATATCTGGGCGGCCGGGGACCATGGCTTTGTCATGCACTGGGACGGTCGTCGCTGGCAGGCCGAGGATTCGGGAACGCAGATGGACATTCACCATGTTTGCGAGATGGATCCCACGGGAGTCGTTGCCTCGGGCAGGGAGGGTACCATGATGTTCCGCGAGGCGCCCAATCGATGGAAGCCCTATCGAAACAGTCCTTACTTCGGTCCCGACGGCGCGCGTTTCACCTTTCTGGGATTCAGCGGCTCCGATAGCCTGGCGTGGTCCATCACGGACCGCAGCTGGATGTTGAAGGGCGATGAGTTCGATTGGCTTGCGGTGCGCCTTCCTGTCCAGTCCAGGCTCAACTCTCTCTGGGGTCACCGGGATCTGTTCCAGTGCGCCGTGGGACAAAAAGGGGCGATCATTGTTCGTGGCAAGTCTGACTTGGATGTCCCTGAACGCAGCCTCGGCATGTCCGGCGATCCTTCGCCACGCAGTGCCACCGACCCCAGTTGGAAGGACTTGCTGAAGAATGTAGATCCTGCGAACCATTCGCTGACCGGCGCATGGAGGCTGGGGCCTGAAGGGCTTTTCATTGTGCAGCCCACATTCCTCGGCACATGCGAGCTTCCCTTTGAAGGGGCATTGCCCGCCGAGTATGACTTGCGCGTGTGTGTGACCCGCCACACCCGGGAGGAGAGCATCCAGATCGCCTTTCGAAAGGGTGATCGGGGCGCAGCCTTTGTACTGGATGCCCCCCTACCGTCGCAAAGCTTGATGCTCGCGGGGTTGGAGCATGTCCAAGGCCTGGGCTTGTTTGAAAAGAATCCCACAAGGCTCACCCGTCCCCGCTGGCTTCTTTCAGGCGTGCCTCATGAAATCATCCTTCGTGTGAGGAATTCCGGCCTCTCGGTCGATGTGGATGGGTCTCAAATTTTCCAATGGAGAGGGGACTGGAACACTTGTTCCCAGACGGGCGGCTGGTTCCCTTCGAAAGTAGGTATCCGGCCCATCTTCGCCGTTGGCAGCAGTCGCAGCGAGGCGGTTTTCCACGTCGTTGAGATGAAAGCGCTCCCGTAGGTGGGAGGTGCCGCAACCGGGGCTTCCCGGGCAGAGACAATTGCCCCGCACCTGCTACACCCGGGCGGTGGGCTTCGGCATGTGCCGGTGAATCCACACTATTTACCGCACCAACTGTCAGACTGCGCATTTCATCCGCAGTGTCCCACTACCATGAAGGTCATTCTCTCCCGCCTTGCTGTCGCTTTCAGCTCACTTGGTGTCATCGGCTGCGCCGCCTCCGATGGCGGCTACCCTGCCTCCATGGCCCACGGTCAATCGTCCGGTGGTCGCACCTACGAGCAAGCAAGGGAGTACTCCTATCGGGTGGATGCCAGTGATAGTTACCCGTGGACCGTCAACACCCGTCCTCAAGAAAATTGGAATCGCAATAGAAACATCAACGACGCCGCTCGCTAGTCGTGTGGAGATTCCGCAATCAACTGCACCCCCCTGAACTCATGGCCCAGCCTCCTTCTCTTCCTGCCGGTACACCTTCACCCCAGATTGTCTACGTCCAGGCGCCCGCCAAAAAAGGATGTGGCTGCGGTACCTTTGGTTGTGTGTTCCTCGTTCTCTTGGCGGTAGCGGGCGTGGTAGCCTTCTGCGTGTTCTTGGGGGTGGGACTGAATGCGTTCGGTAAGGATTTGGAGCGTAAAATTCACCGAAGTGGTCCCGATATCATGGCCATAGCCCATCCAACCGCCACCTATCAAACCTGCCAATTTGTTGGCGGTGACGAGGCTGGAGATTACCTGCGGCTCGACTATGACTTGGGCTATAAGGACAACGTTTTTACAGGGCAGACCTACTACCTTCGCCTTCAGGTTTTTCTCGATCAAGGCTACTTCTATAATCAGCAGTTCCACCATTGGAGTTGGGGACGCGATACCGGCCCCGTCCCACCGGGCGCTGCACTGGAGGCCATTCAGAAGCTGCTCACGGAATAGTGTGCTGCACCCACCGTTGCGTCCTGCTACTTGTCCGAGAACACCTTCAGAGGAGGCGTCCGAACTCGAATCGCCTGAATACGAGACTCCGTTCCCCCGGTGAGCTCCAGCGTATGTTTCTCATTCGCCAATCCTTGCAATAGAATCACCGGCGTTTCCACAGTCGGCTCCACCACCATCGGTGCCTGGAAGGTATCCATGAACCACGGGACGATGCTCCACTTCACGGTGAACTTCTCCGGCACCGGCTTGAGCCCGGACATGCCCATGGGGAAGGCAACACCCCAATCCTCCGGCTCGATGACGATGCGTCCTGACTTCGAAACAAACTTCTGGTCGCTGCGCCCCTCACCATCCGCCCCCGTCTTGGAACCGGAAAGCGTGAAGGAGAAGAGCTTGTCATCAGAGCCTTCCTTTTTCACCTCCATGGTCCAGTCTTCCACGAGGGGCATCTTCACTGAGTGCAGCGGCATGATGACCGGCCAGTGACCACCGGGCTTTGCGACCGCGCGCGTGAAGCCATAGAGCTCTTTCAATTCAGAGGGTCTCTTGCCATCGATGCTCACCTGTACCGGCTTCGCATTCGTGCCGGGTGCCACGACGAGTTCCACCGCACTGCCTTCGAAGTCGAGCGTCAGCTTGCCATTCTCCCACTTCACATCCTTGCCTACCACATAGTCCTTCGTCCATGCCTCCGCGGGTGAAGGCCCAAGCTTGGGGTCATAGCGTAGATAGGAAATCACAGCAGCGGCCATCACCGCTTCGCCTTTTTCGTTCAAATGCACCGCATCCGTGAGCAGCGCCTGCGGCTCCAGCTTCTGCTGTGTGAGGTAGTTCTTCCAGATGGTGCGCTGGTCGCAGAATTCCGTTTGATACACGCGCGAGATCTTCGGCAGCCACGTGAAGTTCATGAAGCCATTCCAGTTGCCGCTGTTGATGGCATTCTTCGCGGGGTCGGTATCCTCCACGATCTTGTCCTTCGCGCCGAGATGATCATTCTGCTGCAAGACCTCCGCCCCGGTGCGCTCGCGAAGACGCTTGAAGATGTCCTCATATTTGTCGTGCGCTCCATACACATGGAAGATCACCAGGTCCGGCTGGAAGGGATACAGGTCCGTCTCCGCCGTCTTCACCAGCAGGTGCGAGCTGTAACCACTGAGCGCCCGGTTCTCTGAGACGATGTTCGCATTCGGAAAGCGCTTCTTCAGATCCTTGATGACGAGCTTCGTCCACTTCTGCGCCGTGATGCTCTGCCCATAGAAGAGGATGCGCACCGTGTTCTTCTTCTGCGGTGTGCTTTCCGCCAACAGACGCATGGTGCGCTGGATGTTCTTGCCGCGCTGGGAGGCATCGCCGGTATCGATGGAGTCCGCCGCATTCGCGTGTTGCATCAGCAGTGTCTGTGAGCAGGCAAATGCCAGAAAGGCAGCGGAGAGAGTGCGTCGAAAAAACATTGACCCGTTCTACCAGAGCCCCGCACAAACGGCGAAATGAAATCATGCAACGATGTGCACGAATCCTCCCTCCGCCGGCATGACCTGGCACGGTGGGTGGCATCCCGACTGCTGAATGCTCAGGCGTGCGCCGCACTGCGACCATCAACCCGCGGGGCGGCATTTCTGGAAACTCCAATACCCACCGAACATGCCCGAAGTAAAACTGGAAGCTCACAAGGACGGCGACGTGCTCGTCGATTACGAACAGAAGGTCTTTGAGGACGTGAAGGCCAATCCCGGCGAGAAGGCACTCGTGACCTTCCACGGCGTGGCGTTTGAAGGCTCCATCGGCCTGGTGAATACGCTCAATGCCACCCGCCTCCTGCGGAAGGGCTACGAGACCTCCATCCTGCTGTATGGACCCGGCGTCACCCTCGGATTCCAGCGCGGCTTTCCCACGCTGGGAGATGAGGCATTCCCCGGCCACCTGCTGGTGAACAAGCGCCTCGCCACCTTCATGGCCGAGGGCGGCAAGATCTATGCCTGCCGCTTCTCCACCCAGGCCCTCTACGGCCAGACGGAGAAGGCCTTCATCCCCGGCATCATCCCCATCAACCCGCTGGATGTGCTGGACTGCATCCTCCTGCATCAGCGCGCGAATGCGGTGATGATCCACTCCTGGAATCTCTAACACGTCCAAGCCATGTCAATCATCCGAGCCGCCGCGGTGCAAATCGCCCCGGATCTGACAAGCTGCGAAGGCACGGTGGACCGCGTCTGCCGTGCCATCGCGGAGGCCGCCGGGAAGAAGGTCGCGCTGGCGGTCTTCCCGGAGACGTTCATCCCGTACTACCCGTACTTCTCCTTCGTGGAGCCGGCGGTGAGCATGGGGAAGGAGCACATGCGGCTCTATGAGAATGCCGTGGAAATCCCCGGCTGGGTGCCGGAAATCCTCTCCCAGCAGGCGGCGAAGTACGGCATGGTGCTGGTGGTGGGGGTGAATGAGCGCGAACACGGTTCGCTCTACAACACCCAGCTCATCTTCGATGCGGACGGCAGCCTGCTGCTGAAGCGTCGCAAGATCACGCCCACCTACCACGAGCGCATGGTCTGGGGGCAGGGCGATGGCTCCGGGCTGAAGGTGGTGCAGAGCGAGGTGGGCCGCATCGGCGCGCTTGCCTGCTGGGAGCACTACAATCCGCTCGCCCGCTTCTCCCTCATGGCGCAGCACGAGCAAATCCACTGCGCGCAGTTCCCCGGCTCCATGGTGGGGCCCATCTTCCGCGACCAGATCGAGGTGACCATCCGGCATCATGCGCTGGAGAGCGGCTGCTTCGTGGTGAATGCCACCGGCTGGCTCACGGACGAGCAGGTGAACTCCATTTCACCCGACCCGAAGATGCGCAAAGCCCTGCGCGGCGGCTGCTACACGGCCATCATCTCGCCCGAGGGGGTGCCCATAACTGAACCAATTACCGAAGGAGAAGGCATGGCGATTGCTGACCTCGACTTCGATCTCATCACCAAGCGCAAGCGGATGATGGATTCCGTGGGCCACTACTCCAGGCCCGACCTGCTTTCCCTTCGCGTTCATCGCGAGCCCTACACGCAGACCATTCCTCCTTTTCAGAGCCAACTCCAATCCCGTTCCGAAGATGTCACAACGTCTCAGCCTCAACTCACCGCAGGACGTGAGCTCCTTCCAGACCTCGGTGCAGACGCACAAGCAACTGCTGGCGTCTGAGCTGCAGTCGCAAGGCATCCGCATGGTGGATGAGGCTGCGTCCTCAGCCAGCCGCCGTGGAGGCGCCGGTCCCAGTGACCACAAGGCCATCACCCTGCTGGGCACCACCATCATGGTGCCCATCCACACCCGCCCGGCACATGCGTCCATCTTCACCGCAGACCCGCCGGATGCCTCGGGCAAGTCCATGCTCTATCGCAATGGCGTCGCAGAGGCTCCACTGCAGTTCCCGCCGCAGCCGAAGTTCTACGGACTGAGCACGGCAGATGGCATCCCTTACTGGAAGATTGGCCAGCTCCACTCACACAACGTTTTGGCAACGACGGTCCTGCAGACCTGCATCCGCTATGGGAACAGCGACACCAAGTGCCAGTTCTGCGCCATCGGTGAATCCCTGCGTGCAGGTCGCACGATTTCGAAGAAGTCCCCCGCACAGCTCGCGGAAGTCGCAGAGGCAGCCATGCGTTTGGATGGCGTGGAGCAGGTGGTGCTCACCACGGGCACTCCTCCCACGGAAGATCGCGGTGCAGCCGTGTTGGTGGAGGTAGCACAGGCCATCAAGGAACGCACCGGTCTGGCCATCCAGGCACAATGCGAGCCGCCGGCGGATTTCGTGTGGTTTGATCGCTTGAAGGCTGTCGGCGTCGATTCGCTCGGCATGCATCTGGAAGCGTGGAGCGAGCATGTGCGGGCGCGCATCATGCCGGGGAAGGCACAGGTGTCAGTGTCCTTTTACCTGAAGGCCTTCGAGGCTGCCGTCTCCGTCTTTGGCCGTGGCCAGGTCAGCACCTATCTGCTGGCAGGCTTGGGAGATGCCGTGGAGGAACTTTTGGAGGGCTCCTGGCAGCTCATCGCGCGTGGCGTGTATCCCTTCGTCGTCCCCTTCGTGCCCATCAGCGGCACGCCGCTGGCAAATCAAACACCACCCACCGCCGAGTTCATGCGCGCCGTGCTGGAGCCCTTGGGGAACATGCTGCGCACTGCAGGCATGACCTCAGACACCGTGAAGGCCGGCTGCGCCAAGTGCGGCGCCTGCTCCTCCCTCTCCACTTTTGAGAAGGGAAATGGCGATGCCCTCGCCACCGCTTCTCCCTGCGCCGTGGGTTAGCGGCCTTGTCCCCTGTTCCTTGTCCCTTATCCCTCTCCTCCTTCCATGCCCGAAGTCATATTCACCGTTGAACTGCCCGATGGCTCGAAGCGCGAGTGCTACTCGCCCTCCACCGTCGTCTGTAACTATTTTCACAAGGGCGATGAGATGCCGCTCACCGAGTTCGTGAGCCGCAGCCGCCGCGCCCTCACGGAGGCATCGGAGCGTGTGCGGGCCAGGTATGGCTTCGCCTGCTCTTCCGCGGCCGATCAGCTGGAGCAAATCGAGCGCTTCACCCGTACCCAGCCCGAGGAGGGCACCGTGCGCATCCTGAGTATTTAAAGAAAAAATGCAAACACCCCTTGGTCACTTGTCATGAGCCAGCCTCCTACTGAATCCGTCACCGGCATTGTGCCGCCCCCTGCGTTGCCCACGCATTATCCCGTCATCATCATCGGCGGAGGGCAGGCCGGTCTCTCCATGAGTTACTGCCTCAAGGAGCGCGGCATCCAGCACCTTGTCTTCGAGCGGGATCGCATCGGCGAATCCTGGCGTACGAAGCGGTGGGATTCCTTCTGCCTCGTCACGCCGAACTGGCAATGCAAGCTCCCGGGCTTCAATTACTCCGGCTCCGATCCGCATGGCTTCATGAAGAAAGATGAGATTGTGACCTACATTGAAGAGTACGCGAAGTCCTTCCAGCCCCCGGTGCATGAAGGCGTGTCGGTCCATCGTCTCAAGAAGAATGAAGCCGGGACTTATGAACTCAGCACCACCATCGGTGAGTACACCGCTGACCAGGTGGTGATTGCCACCGGTGGCTATCAAGATGGCAAGACGCCGCGTATCGCGGAGCGTTTCCCGGAGAACATCTTTCAGGTGCACTCCAGTGACTACAAGAACGGCAGCATGCTCCCTCCGGGCGAAGTGCTGGTAGTAGGCTCGGGTCAGTCCGGCTGTCAGATTGCCGAGGACCTGCATCTCGAGGGAAGAAAGGTCCACCTCTGCGTCGGTGGCGCACCACGCACCGCTCGCCGCTATCGCGGACGCGATGTCGTCGATTGGCTCCACGATATGGGCTACTACAACAAGCCCGTGCACGAGCATCCGCAGAAGGAACGTGTGCGCGCCAAGGCGAATCACTACGTCACCGGTCGTGATGGCGGCAGAGACATCGACCTGCGCCGCTTCGCCACGGAAGGCATGCAGCTCTACGGCCGCCTTCTGGACCTGAAGCAGGGCAAGCTCAGTTTTGGAGATGACTTGAAGCACAATCTGGACCGCGCGGACGAAGTGGCGAACAGCATCAAAGCCACCATCGACAAGTACATCAACTCCATGCACATCACCGCCCCCACGGAAGCGCCTTACAAGCCGCTGTGGGAGCCGGCACAGCCGGTGAAGGACTTGGAGATCGCGAACTCGGGCATCACTTCCATCGTATGGTGCGTGGGCTTCTCTGCGGATTACAGTTGGATTGAGGTGCCCATCTTCGATGGCAAGGGCTATCCCAGTCACCAGCGAGGCGTGTCCACCGTGCCGGGCATTTACTTCCTCGGTCTGCCCTGGCAGTACACCTGGGGATCGGGCCGATTCTCCGGCGTGGCTCAAGATGCGCGCTATCTCGCGGGATACATCGAGCAGCGACACATCGCACCCCAGCCTGGCACCACGCGCGGCTTGAATGAACTCGCGCTGGGTTCCTGAAGCGCCTTTGGCACGCACTCTGCATTCACTTCTGCGAATCCATCAGTCACCCCTCCCATGCTGTTTGATCCTTATCCTGAATACCGCCCGCGCGATTTCATCTTCAAGATTGCCGAGACCCCGGTAGAGCTGGATGGCTACTGGCGCTTGAGACGGCAGGTCTTCTGCGAGGAGCAGCATGTGTTTCATGATGGTAATGATCGCGATGCCATCGATGACCACGCCATCCCCATCATTTGTGCCACCCTCGTGGCAGGTATGGTGGATGAGGTGGTGGGTGTCGTGCGCATCGATGAGCGGCAGCCGCGTCTCTGGTATGGCAGCCGCCTGTGTGTGGATGCGGCCTTCCGTCGCCTCACCCAGCTCAGCCCCGGTGTGAGCGTGCGGAATCATCAGCCCGTGTACAAGGGCTTTGGCGCTCTCGGTGCCGGGCTCATCTACAAGGCGGTCTCGACTGCAAATGCCATCGGCTGTGAGACGTTCCTCGCAGATGTGCAGGAGCAGAATGAAAAATTCTTCCAGCGCCTGCACTGGCGGAAGCTGGGGGAGCGCACATTGCATGGCTTGCGCCACATCCACATGACCGCGGAGCTCAGCCACTACCCGCCCGCGGAGATGGTGGCATAATACTTGGTGTGCTGAGCGCAAGTTTGACAGAGCCTCCATCTCTCCACTTGAACCATGCCGCCGAGCCAATTTGCACATGGGACGAAACGTGCGCTTTGCGTCTTGGAGTGCGGTGGCAAGCTTCAGG
Source organism: Roseimicrobium gellanilyticum (assembly GCF_003315205.1). NCBI lineage: Bacteria > Pseudomonadati > Verrucomicrobiota > Verrucomicrobiia > Verrucomicrobiales > Verrucomicrobiaceae > Roseimicrobium > Roseimicrobium gellanilyticum. The sequence goes on from NZ_QNRR01000001.1 coordinate 774,658, forward strand.
CGCGACACCGCTTTGACCGAAGCGAATGCGTGCGACGTGGTCACCTGGTCATCCAAGACCCAAGCGCATCTCCTGGCGGATGGGACTTGCTTGCGGTACTGCACGGCAGATGCACGCCAGACTCCTCCGCTCAAAGCGGTGTCGCGCTTACGCTTGCCACCGTACTCCACGACGCAAAGCGTTCCGATATGGTGCTGGGTTCTCTTGGGAGAGAGTGTAGCCGCATTGCAGTGGAGCAGGAGATGGTGGGTAACCTTCCATGACCGTCCACCGCATGGAGCCCCTGTCAGCCCTCATCGCTTCCCTCCGCGCCCATCCCAATGTCGCGGAGAAGCTGAACATCCTTCAGGCCTACGCCCCGAGTCTTCCCGTATCCGGAGGAATTGAAGTCGGAGATGACGCCGCCGCCATCCCCGACGGAAACGGCTATCTCCTCTTCGCTGCCGAGGGCATGATGGAGGCCTTCATCGAAAAGGATCCCTGGTTCGCCGGCTACAGTGCCGTGATGGTGAATCTCAGCGACGTCGCCGCCATGGGTGGCATCCCCACCGCCGTGGTGGATGTGATGTGGACCCACACCGCCTCACCCATCGCTGCGCAGATCTGGGAAGGCATGCGTGCTGCATCCATGGCCTATGGCGTGCCCATTGTCGGCGGACACACCACCCGCTTCCCCATCGAGCGCACCCCACTCCTTGCCGCCGCTGTCGTAGGTCGCGCTCAGAGCCTCATCTCCAGCTTCGATGCCCGGCCCGGTGATGCTTTGATGATGGCCGTAGACCTGCGCGGCGCCTATCGCTGGGAAGGCTCCCTCTGCTGGAATGCGAGCGTGAATTCCCCTCCACAGCGCCTCCAGACCGATCTGCGTCTTCTCTCCGAACTTGCCAATGAAGGCCTCGTCACTGCCGGCAAGGACATCAGCAACGGAGGCGTCCCCGGCACCCTGGCCATGCTGCTCGCGACATCCCAGTGCGGTGCCACGCTGAACCTCGACACCATCCCCATGTCTCCCGGCGTCGACATGCTGCACTGGCTGGTCTCTTTCCCGAGCTATGGTTATCTCCTCAGCGTGCGCCCAGAAAAAGCCGCCGAAGTACGCGCCAAATTTCAGTCCCGGGACATCGCCTGCGAAGTCATCGGCGAAATCACCCCCTCCGAAGCGGACGCTTCATCACACCCCATCACCATGCAGTGGCACGGCTCAACAGCCCTCTTCACCCACATCACCCCGGCGCCCCACCCAATGTAGAAGGCTTCTCCAGAAGCCTTTCACGCCCGCACGTCCGAGCGCCAACCATTCTCACACCCGCTCATCCCACCCCACCACCAAACCCTCTTTGCGTTTTTTGCGTTCTTTTGCGGCCAATAAAAAAACGTAAACCCCACCCCTGATCCTCCTCCACACCCCACTACCCCCTCCTCCTAATCGTCGGCCCATCCTTCCACGTCCCTTGTACCATGACATCCCGCGGGTGCTCCGGGATGCCCCGTTCATTCGTGTGTAGTTTCTGCACCAGCAGATCCACCGCGGCCGCTCCCACCTGAGCTAGATTGCCATCAATGCCAGCCATGTTCTTGCGTTCCTGCTCGGTGCCAAAGAGATGGGCCACGCCCACGTCCTCCGGCACCCGCACGCGCAGGCGGTCCAGCAGTTCCACGACTCGCTCCTTGTAGGCAATGATGGCATCGGGTCGATGCTTCTCAAACCAGTCACGGAATTTGCTCATGTTCACCATCGAGCCCTCGACCATGAAGGGCGGGCATTGCTCTTCCGCAGGACGTTGCCATTGCTCATCAAGCGCTGCGGCAGACCATTGTCCTCCAACGACTCGGTTGTTGCGCACAGGAATCACGAGCGCAGGCCTTTGATATCCGGCGGCGCGTAGCTCCCGGAACGCGAGTTTCACATTGTAGAAACCATTCAGGTGCACCCGGTCAACGGGCAGTGCATCGAAGTACGTGCTCAAACCCACGACGGAGAAGTGTGAAATATCCTGCCGCGTGAACTGGCCCTCGTCCTGGGAGAAGCCAAGGATCATGCCGGAGATGCCCTGTGCCTGTAGCACCTTGCAGAGGCGTGCCGGATTCTGCCGCACCGACTCCAGTGAGGCCACCTCAACACGGTAGCCAAGTTGCTCCGCCCGATCGCGGATACCGCGGAAGTACCAGCGGCACACGTCCTTTCCCTTCCAGTCCGCTTCGGACAGGTGCGTCACCAGGGCCAGCGTCTCCGCATGTGGTTGTACCCGCCGGCGCCGCTGCGACATCAGCGCCTGCACCAGCGGATTCGGCACGTAGCCGAGGCGCACCGCGTGCCCCTTCACCCGCTGCTTCACATCCGACGTGATGCGCGGGTCATCCCGCAAGGCACGCGAAACCGTCGCCGGGGAAACCCCCGACGCGCGTGCGACATCGAGCATGCAAACCCTGGTTTCCGGCATGTGGTGGTCCGCACACTCCGTGTGCGGTCAGGATTCACCTCGCAGACTTCGTGCCAGAGACCCGGGAGTTGCGAACACACCGGCAGGGAGTAGCATGTGAGAAGTGTGAGTGCGACCGTCGACAGCGTCCTTCAGGAGGCCCTGCAGCTCCCCGAGGAGTCCAGATTGGAGCTTGTAGAGCAGCTTATCATTTGCTCAAGCTCCTACGCTGCAATCGAGCGGGAACAGGTCACAGTGGCGGAAGCGCGATTGGAAGAAATGCAATCGGGCAAAGTAAAGGGTATTCCTCTTGAACAGGCTCTCCGGGAAGTGCGCGAGAAGACAATACGCCGAAGGCGTTAGACACTGTCCAGCCCAAGGTAAGCCTGCGAAGCAGGCGCCACCTTGGGTGTTGGGTGTAGTTTCCTTGAACCCTGAAGGGGTTCCACAAGGAAGCTGCTGCAATGGTTAAAGGCCGCGATAGAGTCAGCAGGCCGGCGTTTGTTGAACGCTTTCAGCGTACTGATAAGTTCTGCTCACCTGGGGTGGCGCCCGCTACGCGAGCTTACCCCAGGCTATGCGTGTTCAACGCCTTCGGCGTAAGCTGCGAAGTTCAATATCAGCATTCCATCCTGGGCCGTGTTGTCGTGGTGTTGTCACACCAGCAGCGCCAGCGACACGATCTGCCACAGCAGCACAATCACCCAGTACACCACCTGAAACCAACGCTTCGCTGTCTTGTGCCTCAGATGCTGTTGCGCGATGTAAGCGCCCGGCCAGCCGCCGAGCAACGAAAAGGCGTGCAGGGTGGTCTCCGGGAGACGCCAGCCATTGGCCTGGGCGCGTCGCTTGTCATGCCAGTAGAGGCCATAGGCGGCCATGCTGAAGAGCATCATGAAGACCATCAAGCCCAGCCACACATCGGACCCGCGGCGCCAGGCGGCGAGGGAAGGCAGCACAAGCAGAAATACCATCAGTGCCGTCCGGGTGCGAACGAGTTGAAGGAGGGATGAGGTGAGTCTTCCTGACTTGCTGCCAGTCATGTGCGCCACAAGGTACGGTGTGCCTGGCGCATCCAGTGCCATGTTTTCAGGTTCCGTGCAATGATTGTAGATGGTGGACGGGCGGGCATGATCTGCTCTATAAGCACCCATGCTCTCTTGCTTCTTCCGCTCATCATTCCAAGTGCCGCTCCAAGCCGCCACGGCGTCCCTCTTGCTTGCTGGGTATGGTTGGACAGCGGAGCCCCGGGATGGCGTGAAGCTGTACCAGCAGTTCTGCTCCATCTGTCACGGGTTGGAAGGGCAGGGGATCCCGAACGTTTTTCCGCCTCTGGCCAAGGCTGACTTTTTGGTGAAGCAGCGCGAGAAGGCGTTGCGTGCGCCGCTGGAGGGACTCGCTGGGAAAATCGAGGTCAATGGTCATGCGTTTGAAGGCGCCATGCCGCCGGTGATGCTCGAGGATGCTGACCTCGCCGCCATCTTTTCACATGTGTACTCCTCATGGGGCAACTCTGGAAATGCTCCCACGGCCGAGGAGATCGCCAGCGTGCGCAAGAAGACCAAGTTCCCCACACTGGCCGCGTTGAAGGCCGCGATGGGCGGAGGAGTGCTGCCTGCAGCGCCAGAAGGTTGGGAATTGAAGGTGGGCGTGGAGCTGAGTTTTTCTCCCGTGCGTCTCGCCATGCACGCAGATGGCGAAACCGTGCTGGCACTTTCCCAGCAGGGGGACATCTGGCAGTGGAAGCCCGGAGACAGCGTGGCCACGAAACTCTTCGATGGCGCGGACTACATCGACCGCAATCTGGGCTCCGAAGCCACCCTGGGCATGACCGTGGACCGCGAAGGCCGTCTGTATGTGACCAGCAACCAGTGCAACAAAAAGACCACTCCCGTGGCCAATGAGGTCACCATCTTCCGCTCGGAACCCTGGGCGAAGGAACGCCCATGGGCAGCACCCAAGCCCTGGTTCCGCACGACCTATCCCTTTGGCGTGGGGCCATACAATCATGGTGTATCACACATCGCCCAGGGACCTGATGGCCTGATGTATGTGAACAGCGGCTCACGCACGGACGGCGGAGAAGCTGGCAAGCAACCGAACTACTCCACCGAAGGCGAAACATCACTCACCGCCTGCCTGTGGCGACTGGATCCGCGTGAGGCGAATCCGAAGCTGGAGGTCTTCGCCAACGGACTGCGCAATACCTACGGATTCTGCTGGGATGACGAGGGACGACTCATCGGCACGGAGAACGGGCCCGACGCCCACGCACCTGAAGAGCTGAATGTCATCCAGAAGGGCGAGCATCATGGCTTTCCCTTTCAGTTCTCCGATTGGGAAAACAAAGCGTACGCCCATACCCCGGATGCGCCGAAGGGACTCAAGTTCGTCCATCCCCTGCGCAATACTGGTCCGGATGGTGGAGCAGCGAAAGAGAACATCTCCACCTTTGATGCACACTCCTGCCCCTCGGGCATTGTATGGCTGGGCGCGGACTGGCCCGCACCGCTCGGTGGCAGTTTCCTCACCGTGCGCTTCGGCAACCTGCTCAAGCTGGAAACAGGCGATGCCGGATTCGATTTGCTTCAGATGAAACCTGACTTTCAGAAAGGCACGGTCACGGTGAAGCAGGTGCTGGCGCCATGGAGCCGACCGATCGACCTACTGGCGATGGCTGGTCACCGTGTGGTGATTGCCGAATATTGCCGTGGCGCGAATCTCGCGGCGGGACTGGGTACTCCGGGGCGATTGCTGGTGCTGCAACCGAAGGCGGCAACGCCGTAACAACGTAGCTCGCGAGTCCCTTCGCGAGTCATTTCAGGGATCACCACTCGCGAAGGGACTCGCGAGCTACGTTGGGCTACCAGCTCACTTCCCCTCCTTAGCCCACTGCTTCATGAGGGCGATGTTCTTCTCCACTTCCGGGTTGCCCTTGCCAAGGTACTCCTGCATGTCGCTGTCGTACATGGCATCGCTCTCCGGACCCTTGTCGCCACTATCCGCAATCCACTTATCGAGGTCCGCACGCAGCTTCTCAAGTGTGGCTTTGTGCGCAGGATCCTCAGCAAGGTTCTTCACCTGCCAGGGATCAGCCTTCCAATCATAAAGCTCCTCAGCAGGACGCTCAGGGCTGAAGAGCAGCTTCTCACTCAGCGGTTCCAGCTTGCCGTCCGTGTGCAGTTCCCGCAGGCGCTGCACAATCGTCTTGCCATCCTTGTAGGCATTGGGCTGGAGGTGCGGGCGCTTGGGATAAAAGTTGCGAATGTACAGATGCTGCCCCGTGCGCACGCTGCGGATGCGCTCCACCGTTTCATCACAGCGATCACGCGCGGCGAAGACTTCCTCGCGAGGCTTGTAATCCTTCGCCAGGATATCGCGCCCCTGCATCGCAGACGGAATGGGAATGCCTGCCGCAGCCAAGGAAAGTGGAGCGAGGTCGATCTGCATTACCAAGTCATCGCGCACCACGCCCTTCGCGATGCCGGGACCGCGAACCACCAGAGGTACGTGCGTGCCCTCGTTGTAGAGGAACTGCTTCCCGCGCGCGTGGCTGATGCCGTGGTCTGTCATGAAGATGACGAGCGTGTTTTCCAGCAGGCCCTCCTTCTCCAAACGCGCGAGCACCTTGCCCACGTGTTGATCTGTAAAGCGCACCGCATCCAGATACGCCGCCCAGTCTTCCAGCAACACCGGATCCCGTGGGTAGTAGGGCGGCAGAGTTACATCCTCCTCCTTCGTAGCTCCGCCAAGCTCCGTCTCCGCACGCTTTGACAAGGCCGCGGCCTGCGCTGATTTCCCACCACGCAGTTTCCCACCGCCAAGTTGCACCTGCATAAAGAAGGGCTGGTCATCCTTCCGTGCGGCCCAGTCAGGACCGTCATAGATCTTCGGATCGTATTCGAAGTTGTAGTCCGTCTTGCCGAGACCACCGCCGCCTTTCCCCTTGGCCTTTTTTCCCTTTGCCTGAGTGTCGTTGAGCAAGCCATTGCCGATGCACGTGTAGTATCCCGCCTTCTGGAAAAGCGCCGGCACGGGAGCCACCCCCTCCGGCAATTCAATCTTCACCGGCCCTCGTCCACTGCGATGATGATGCGCACCGATGGTTGTCTGGTACATGCCCGTGATCAATGCCGAGCGGCAGGGCGAGCAAACCGGCGCCGTCACAAACGCATGAGAGAACATCGTGCCCTCCCTCGCGAGTCGATCCACATTTGGCGTCTGGATGGTCTTCTCGCCATAACACGAGAAATTCGCAGACATATCATCCACCACGAACCACAAAATGTTCGGACGCTCCGCGGCAAACGTGAACGTGCTGCCGGCGAAGATGCTGAAAAGCAGAAGGGAAAGGAGGTGCTTCATGGATGCGGTGTGATGGGAAATTGTTTCAGGAGCGAAGCAGCAGCAGACTCGCGTTCTTTGACCAGAGCAGGGTCATCAACGGCATTGCGCAATTCCTGCGGATCCTTCGTGTGATCATACAGCTCATGGGTAATCACCGATCCGGTCTTCCAGTCGCGCCATTCCGTGTAGCGTACGGATGCCGTGCGCACGCTCACGCCCATGGATTTGGGCTGCTTGTTGGGTTCACGGTCGTAGTACGCAGGACGGGGATGCTGTGTGAAGGCAAAGATATTTGAAGAAGGCGCGTCAAGATATCCTTTCAGGGCAGGCACCAGACTCTTACCCTCCAATCCTGCCGGTTTCGGAAGTTCACAGAGATCCACCAGAGTGGGGAAGAGGTCCAACAACTCCACGGGCAGGGCATACCGTTTCCCCGTGAGTTCCAGCTTCGGTCCGCTGATCATGAGAGGCACATGCGCGTCATATTCGAAGTTGGACGTCTTCCCCCATAGTCCGTGCTCCCCAATGTGGTAGCCATGGTCACCTGCGAAGGTGATGATCGTATTCTTCTCCAGTCCCTGCGCCTTCAGCGCATCCAGCACCTTGCCGAGTTGCGCGTCCATGTAGCTGATGTTCGCAAAGTAGCCGTGCCGCATCTCCAGAACCTGTTCCGGCGTGAGTGGCTGTTGCTCCTTGGGCGGACCAAGGATTTCCCGACTGTCATGAAACGCCACCTCCGGTGCACCTTCCGGCCTGTTCGGATTCAGCGCAGGCAGTTTACTCTTGTCATACAGGTCCCAGTACTTCTTCGGCGCATTGAAAGGCGCGTGAGGCTTCCAAAAACCCACCGCCAGGAAGAAGGGTTTGTTGTCCTTCTTCAACTCGGCAAGCACCCGCACCGCTTCCGACGCCACACGTCCATCGTAGTAGGCCTCATCAGGCACATCACGCTTCTCGCAGACATTCACCTTGCCATAGTTGCGCGGCCCCGGCACGGCCGTGTTGGGCGGCATCTCACCGGTGATCTGGGGTGTATCATCACCATGATTCGCATAGTGCAGGAACTCCGGCGCACTCCAGGACGTGGGATCCCCGTGCATCTTGGTGTGCCAGTTGTGGAAAATCTTTCCGACACAGAGCGAGGTATAGCCGTGATCCATGAACCATTTCGGGATCGTGGTGACCTCCGGATTCAGCTCCCGGAAATGCGTGCCATTGTTCCAGATGCGCAGCGTGTCTGGACGCAGCCCCGTCAGCATGGAAGAGCGCGAAGGATTGCACACCGCCTGCTGGCAGTAGGCGCGTTCAAACTGTACCGAACGCGCCGCCAGCTTGTCGAGGTTTGGCGTGATGGCCGGCGAGCCATACGTGGCCAGCTCTGGACGGAAGTCATCCGCCATGATGAAGAGGATGTTCTTCTTCGTGGCAGACTGCGCATGCGCACCACCGCCAACCAGGGCCAGCAGGCAGAATAGCAGCAGAACTGGCGAGGTGTGAGGATGCTTCCGATACGAGTGCATGGCTGTGAAGAAGCCGCCGATGCGGTGTGCCGTTTCAACCTCACCCAGACCGGGGATCTTTCTGCGAAAGTGGCCGCTCCTCTGTCAGGCCACTTTGTAGCCTTGCATTGGTTCCGTCAGCTACCGCCCCTTCCGGTACTCCTCCAGCACCTTGGTCAGCCATGGTCCCACCTCGGTGGTGGTGCCGTCCTTGTTCTTCATCAGGTACGGCTTGCCGCTCAGATAGCTCTTGGTGCAGACGCCTTGGATGAAATCCTCCGCCGTCTTCACGCGGCTGCCCGCCTGGCCGAGTTTGTTTTTCAGGTGTTCAGCGCCTTCCGCGCTGCTGTATTCCTTTCCATTGCGGATGAAGCGGGCTTCGCTTTTGGAAACCGCTTCCAGCAGATGATCCACCTCTTCCTTGGCGGGCGAGTCCAGTGCCTGCAGGCTTCCGACCATGGTGCAGCACAGGAGTAGCAGGAGAAATGGGCGAATGCAGGACATCGAAGATGGGTTCGTCCAGAACTGGGACGGCGGATGCTTGCTGCTGTGGCTTCCTCTCCTCATGAGGGGAAGCCGGATCGTGCCTTCGCCTTGAGCGACTACATCGCCGTCCTGTCCACCGTGCGCAGGCGTCGGCTCAGGCCCTTCATCACATGCAGCGCAAAGAGGGGCACCTCGTGCACCATGAATTCAAAACGCTTTTCGTTGATGGGGATCAGCACGGTATCCGTCTTGGCCACGGCCGTCGCGGTACGCGGGCCTTCCTCAATGAGGGCCATCTCGCCGAAGAAGCCATCCGCCTCCACGACCTCCACCGTGCGGCCACCCACTCGGAGTTCCACCGCGCCTTCCTTCACCACGTACATGGCATCGCCCTCGTCTCCGGAGGAGAAAATGATGTCGCCCGCGGCATATTTGAGGGGCTCCGTCTGGGATTCGAAGATGTTCGGCAGTTTCATGGCGGAAGGATGGAAAGCGGAATTGGTAACAATTTTGCCACCTCGCAAGGGGGGATTTGTGAAGTTTAGGGGGAGTGCGGGATGGGCACATGCCGCGGATCACCCAGCAGCTTGCCCAGCACGAATTCGATGTGCTTTTCCACGAGGTCGCCCATGCTGCGGCATTCCTCGAAGACGAGCGTGTTGTGATGCTCACCCAGTTCATGCTTGAGCTGGGCCACCTTGTCCGCGGGTTCCGCCGGGTGGTGTTTCATGGCGCGGAAGATGGCGCGCAGGCGGGACTTCTCAGAGAGGAAGCGGCGCGCGATGAGACTGCGCTCCTCCTGCTGGTATTGCTGGGCGGTGGCCAGGTTCAGGTACCGCGTGCAGAGGTTCACCACCGGAAGGTTCTCCTTGTAAAACTGCGGCAGGTACACGCGGCAGCGTCCCTCGTAGCTCTGCTGGTCAAAGTCGATGGCACGCACCCGGTATTGCACCTCTTCGAAGTCGGGCGTCATGTCCACCACGTAGTTGTAGCTGCGCATGTCTCCCAGCAGGCGGATGAAGCAGCGCTCGCTGAACTTCACAAACTCCTTCGCGATACGCACCGGATTCACATCGGCACGGTCAAAGTATTCGCCGATGAAGACATCCCCCGGCACACCGGCGATGTGCTCCTCGATGAGTGTGTCCTCGTGGACCAGGTAGTTGATGCGGTTGGGGGAGAGCACATGCTCCAGCTCCAGCCCGTAGATGCGAGAGGCGTCCGCCACCTTCAGGTAGAAGTGGTCGTAGTTGTCATTGTACTGGTTCACCACCCGGATGCGGAAGGGCTTGCTGTTGCCGAAGCTGCAGTAGTCCACCCGCTCCACGTACAGGTGCGGCACCGCCTGGAGGTCTCCGGTTTTCAGCAGCGAGTAGATGCTGGTGAGCTTCGGCCACAGATCCTTCATGTAGGTCCGCTCGTACACCACCGTGTCCCAGAGGGTGGATTTTCCGGACCGATCCATGAGGGGGTAGCTGTTGCTGAAGCTCTCCAGGTCCTTGTACAGGGCGGGCAGCCCGGAGAGGCGGCCGTAGTGCCGCAGGTACGTGCGCAGCTCTTCACTGATGCTGATGAAGGCCTTGCGGCGGGAAATGGTGGTGAGTTCGTCCGGCATGGAGCGGGATGGGTTGCCCCGGGATCGGGGCTTCGGCCCTTTACGGGTGGTTCCGGCCTCGCCATCAGGCACGAACCGTGCAGATTGTCGCAAAAATCCTTGTTCGCGCCGCCGGAATTTGTCAAGATTTCGCGCCTGTGACGATTCGGACCCTCATTTTCAGCACCTTTCTGGCCTTAAATTCCGTTTACGCGGAGGATTTACCCCTGCCTTTACCGCTTCCGCAGTCAGGTCCCCTTCCAGTGGTGCCAAGCGCTCCGACCAGTCTCGAAAAACCCAATCTCGTGATCAAGGTCCCGACCCCGGGGGTGATTGTGGTGCCGATGGTCACGGAAAAGGAAAAGCAGGACAAGCTCATCGCGGAAAAGGAACGCCAGTTCATTGATGAAATGCTGCGCCGTCAGATTGCCCTCGCCCATGCCACGGGCAAGGCCGCTGAAATCAAGCGCGTGATTCTCGTGAGCGGAGCCGGTGATGCAGTCATCAGCCAGGCAACCGCGGCTCCTGCCACGGCGGGCCGCCTTGAGCTCATCGGCATCGAGCCGAATGCGGGCGTGGCAAAGCAACTTGATTCCTTCTTTGGTTCCCCGCTGACTCCTGAGAGCGAGCAGCGACTCCTCCAGACGGTGAAGACCCAGCTCACCGCCGAGAAGGGAAAGGACAACCTGAATGTGCGCCTCGCCGGTTGGTGGCCGGAGGAGGGCGTCGTGGCGGTGAGTGTGGTGCCAGAGTCGGCTCCCGGTAAGCAGTAGTTGATCGCGGGAGCGAAGTGTGAAATCTGGGGCTGTTTAATCGGCAACCCACTTTCCACATCCTGTTCTCATGACTCGCCCCAGCAACATCTCCGCAATCGGAAACGAAATCGCGATTGCCTGGGAGGATGGCACGGAGAGCTACATTCTCATGGAGCGGCTGCGTGCTGCTTCACCCAGCGCGGAGAATACGGGAGAGCATGACCTGTTGGGCAAACGCTACGGCGGCACGGACCAGACCGAGTTCCCCGGGGTCACCGTCACCGGCTGGCGCATGGTCGGCGGTTATGCCGTGCAGTTTGATTTCAGCGATGGCCACGCCACAGGCATCTATCCGTACGACTTCCTGCGGAAGCTCGGTGGAGCAGGAACTGTCTGAAGCGCATGCAGTCATGAAGCCGCTGCCATGAGCGTCCCAGCCTCCCACGTACCCCAGGTGTTGAAGCTTCGGCTCACGCGTGAGACTCCCTTCGCTTCGCAGTTGGGCTGCACGTTTCTCATCGCCCTCATCTTGGGTGCCGTCGCGGCACTCGGCATTGCGGCAGGGATCACCAGTGAAGATGACAAGGGCAAGAATACCTGGGTGCCCTATGTCGTGGGCGGGGCTTTTGGGTTCTTTGGCCTGCTCGTGCTGTGGTCGGGCATCCGCCAGCTCGCCACACGAGGCATCAAGGAAACCATCGTGGAGATTTCCGGGAATGCCTTGCACTTGGGCCAGTCTGCCACCGTAGCGTTTCTGCAGCAGGGACCGGCCACCATCAGTTCCCTCCGGGCAAACATCCTTTGTGTTGAGACCACCTCGCGCATGGTCTCGGTGCCGGGAAGCAAGACAGGACCGCGCCGGGAGCAAAGGGAGCGCTACCTCGTGCAGGAGAATATCTTTGAGGCCTCCTATTTGCGCGTGGCCCATGGCGACGTGTGGCAGGAAACACGTGAATTCACTGTGCCCTCCGAGGGCAAGCCGACTCAGGGTGAGGACACGGATGACTACTATGTGCGCTGGCGCATTGAGGTCTGGGGCAGAGCCGGACTCATCGGCAGCTTCATGCATCCCTTTCCGGTGAAGGTGGTCGTGTGAAGCCGAAAACTGAGGATTTGCTCAGGACGCGTGATAATTCTTTGAATCTCGCCAGCGGGCAACTTTTCACACGCGTTGCAAGAGACCTGTGCTAGTGGGTACGGGGTCCTGACAAGTCTCTTGTGTGATGCCAAGGAAGCCTTCAGCCCCCGCACTTGAGCGTGTTCGTCCCACTGACAACGAGGAACTCGCCGGAAGACCCACGGCTGAAGAGACCTTGGAGCGCGTCGAGCGACTGGCTCGCATTGGGAGCTGGTCCTGGGACATCGCGACGGATCACACGCTGTGGTCTGCCATGATGTACGAGATGTTCCTGTGGGACCCTGCCAGGCCCGCGCCTCGCTATGAGGAAATGAAATCCATCATCGCCCCGGCGGGTCTGGAGGCCCTCTGCGGGGCCATTGAGCGCTGCACGCAACAAGGGGAGCCATACAGTCTCGATGTTGAAGCGATGCGCACGGATGGCGTGCACTTCTTCGTCCAGTTGAAGGGGCAGCCCCTGCCGGGGGCAGATGGCCGCATCGTCGGAGTGTTCGGCACCGCGCAGGACATCACCGAGCAGAAGCGCGCAGAGCAGTCGCTCAGAGACAGCGAGGCTCGCTGGCAGTTCGCGCTGGATGGGGCCGGTGATGGTGTGTGGGACTGGAATGTTCCCGCCCGCCAGGTGTACTTTTCCCACCACTGGAAGGCCATGCTGGGCTACGCTGACGATGAGGTGGGCAGCTCCTTGGAAGACTGGTCGGACAAGGTGCACCCGGAGGATCTCGGGCGTTGCTGGCTGGAGATTCAGCGGCATTTCAGCGGCGAAGCTCCCATGTACCTGTGCGAGCATCGTCTCCGGGCCAAGGACGGCTCCTGGAGGTGGATTCTTGATCGCGGCAAGATTGTGTCTCGGAATGAGGATGGCAGTCCGCTCGCGGTGATCGGTACGCACACCGACATCACCCGGTTGAAGGAGACGGAGCAGGCCCTTCGTGAAAGCGAGGAGAAAATTCGCGTGCTCCATGAGCGTCTGCAGCTGGCCATCAAGGCGGGCCAAGTGGGCATCTGGGAGGCGGATCTGGTCACAGGCCAGTTCCTCTTCAACGAGCAGATGCACGAGATCTACGGCGTGGGGGAGGGGAGTTTCCGGGATGGCATTCCGGCCAATACTTTCGGAGGTCAGGAATCTGACTGGTACAAGGCGGTGCATCCCGATGATCGCGCTCACGCGGCCAATTCGTTGAAGCTCGCCATCCAGACAGATGAGGTCATGGAGTTTGAGTACCGCATCCTTCGCCCCTCAGGCGAGGTCCGGCACGTGAAGTCCTCTGCGCTGGTGCTCCGTGATGCGCATGGCGTGCCGGTGCGTGGCATCGGCACCACGCTGGATGTCACCGAGCAACGGCTGCTGACCGAGTCCATCGCCAGGGAACGCGAGCGCATGCTTCTGGCCACGCAGGCGAGCAGCATCGGCGTGTGGGAGTTTGATTTCCAATCCCGCACGCTGATCTGGGATGAAAAGATGCATGCGCTCTACGATCCCGAGCCGGGCATTTTTGATTACACCATTGATGGATGGATTAAAATGATCCACCTGGAGGATGCGGAGCGTGTGCTCCAAGAATGGCAGGCCTGCGCCCAGCATGGTGCTCAACTGGAGTCGGACTTCCGCATTGAGCTCCGTTCTGGGGAGATTCGCTGGATTCGTGCTCTGGCCCAGACATTTTTTGGACAGGATGGTGTAGCGATGCGAGCCGTCGGGACGAACTGGGATGTTACGGCGGAAAAAGCACCGTCACCTCCCGCGAGAAAAACCGCGCTCTCTGTCTCGTCCTCGTCACAGCCCGTGCCCGTCGGGAGTCTCACTGCGCGCAAGCTGGCTCTCGTGCTCGCTTACATCGACCAGAACATCAGTGATCCCCTGACGCTGGAAATGATCGCTCAGGTGGCGAGCATCAGTTCATCGCACTTTTCGGATTTGTTCCGTCAGTGCATGGGACAGTCGCCGCATCAGTACCTCATGGCGCGCCGTGTGGAGAAGGCGAAGGATCTGCTCGCCAGTACAGACCTTACCATTGCAGAAGTGGCGGCGAATCTCGGCTTTGCGGATCAGAGCCATCTCACCCGTCTCATGCGCCGCTTCACCGGACTTACTCCCCGCATGTTACGCGGCGCCGAACTCCAGTCGCAATAAGAACGGGATCAGGCTTTTATTCTAAAAGTCCGTAAGTCCGTTCAAGAAATCAGCAGGGGGGCAAGCTAAGGTCCGGCTTAGCACGCCCTCGAAAGCGTGCGAAAAACCCCCACCCCCCCCAAAAAAAACCTTCTTCATGGTGGCTCCCCCACACCAAGGAAGAACCGTGCCTGTGTCCATAGATGACACAGTAGCACGGAAGGGGATGGAGTCCCTCTCCGCTTCCCCACCGCCACTATGGATGCTGCCGTTCCGGGGTGTGCCGTCTTCATGCTGGCCATCTCTCGCGTCACATCATGAGCTTGAAGCTTACTCCCGGCTGTCAGCGTCATCTTCAGTTGCCTCACGATTCCAGCCAGGGCGCGGGCTCAGGCAGAGGCTCTGCTCCGGAGAATCGACTGCAGGGATACATTGAACCCTGCCGCACATTCATCCCCTTGCTGGCACTCACTCCGTTTTTCATGCGGCTGGAGAGCGAGCAATTGATGTGGGTCATGGACAATTCCCAGGAATGGATGGCCGGGAGCGAAACTCCCATCGTGTCCAACCACGACGCCGGACGCAGCATCTGGATCCTGGTGGATGGGAGCTGGAGGGTCGAGTATGAGCGCCAGCACTTCACCGCGACTCGTTCGGATGCCGGATGCTGGTTTGGCAGCGAGGAAATGCCGGCATTCAAGGGGAGGGTGCGCCTCGTGACCACGTCCCCGAGCTACATCCTGAACATGACCAACGAGAGCCTGCGTGAAATGCTGGAACTCGGATTTGATATTCGGAAGAACCTGGACCGGGGAATCCAGTACTACCACCGTCTCATGCTCGTGGCGGAAGGCGAGGCGGGTGATGAGCCGGAGTGAAGCGGGCACGGGCACGGGGTTCCGCCAATTATTCCCTTTTCACCCGCCCATTCCCCCCTAAGTTGGGTCGCTCGCCATCGAATCCGAAATCAACTGAATGAGCATCCAACGAGCGCTTCTCTCCGTGTCCGACAAGTCGGGTCTTGAGGAATTTGCCAAGGGCCTGGCCAGCATGGGGGTGGAAATCCTCTCCAGCGGCGGCACCCACAAATTCCTTTCCTCCAAGGGAATTCCTGTGAAGGAGGTGTCTGAGCACACCGGCTTCCCTGAGCTTTTCGACGGCCGGGTGAAGACCCTGCACCCCAAGATCCACGGCGGCCTCCTGCAGCGCCGCGATCTGGAGGAGCACCAGCAGCAGGCCAAGAAGCACTCCATCCCGCCCATCGACCTCGTGGTGGTGAACCTTTACCCCTTCGAGGAAACGGTCGCCAAGGAAGGCGTCACGCTTGAGGATGCGATTGAAAACATCGACATCGGCGGCCCCTCGATGCTGCGCTCGGCGGCGAAGAACTACCAGGCGGTCACCGTCGTCACCGACCCCGCGGACTATCCCACCGTGCTGGCGGAAATGAAGGAGCGCAATGGCGATACCACTCTCTCCACGCGTGAACGTCTTGCACTTAAGGTGTTCCAGCGCACGGCTGCGTATGACTCCGCCATCGCCCGTTTCCTGAACAAGGAACAGGAAACCGCGAAGTCCTTCAGCGTTTCCCTGCCACTGTACAGTGAACTGCGCAACGGTGACAACCCGCATCAGGGCGCCTCGCTCTACGGAAACTTCGGTGACTACTTCGTGAAGCTGCACGGCAAGGAGCTGAGCTACACGAACGTGCTCGATATCGAGAGCGCCGCCGCGATTGCGCTCGAGTTCCGCCGCCCCACCGTGGCCATCCTCAAGCACACCAACCCCTGTGGCGTGGGCTGTGCGGATGAGGATCTGCGCGAAGCGTGGGAGAAGGCTTTCGAAACGGACAAGCAGGCTCCCTTCGGTGGTGTGATTGTCATCAATCGCCCCATGAACATGGCGCTGGCCAAGGTCATCGGCGAAATCCACACGGACGTGATCATCGCTCCGGACTATGAGTCCGACGCGCGTGCACACCTGCAGAAGAAGAAGAACCTGCGCCTGATGCAGATGCTCCCTGGCGTGGAAGACGCGCTGAGGCAGCCGGTGATCAAGTCCGCCCCTGGCGGTCTCATGGTGATGGACAGTGACTCGAAGGCGCTGGGACTCGACGCGATCGAGAGCAAGGTGAAGACCGAGCGTCCGCCCACGAAGGAAGAAATCGAAGCCATGCGCTTTGCGTGGCGCGTGGTGAAGCATGTGAAGTCGAATGCCATCGTGTTCGCGTCGCATGACCGTACGCTGGGCATCGGTGCCGGTCAGATGAGCCGCGTGGATTCCTGCCGCATCGCCATCTGGAAAGCCAAGGAAGCGGGCCTCTCTCTCGAAGGCAGCGCCGTGGGCAGTGATGCCTTCTTCCCATTCCCGGATGGTCTTATCTCCTGCGCGGAAGCCGGTGCCACCTGCGCCATCCAGCCGGGAGGTTCCGTGAAGGATCCGGAAGTCATCGCCGCGGCAAACGCACACAAGATGGCCATGGTCTTCACCGGATATCGTCACTTCAAGCACTAGTGCTTCGCATTCACCCGCAGGGTCATGCTACATCTCGGAGTTAATATCGATCACGTGGCCACGCTGCGTCAGGCGCGGTATGCCACCATGCTGGATTCACCGAACGCGGAACCCGTGCTGCTTGATGCAGCGCGGGAGTCCGAGGCGGCTGGTGCGCACAGCATCACCGTGCATCTTCGCGCCGACCGCAGGCACATCCAGGATGCGGATGTGTACCTGCTGAAGCGCGAGCTGAAGGTGAAGCTCAATCTGGAAATGGGCAACACACCCGAGATTCTGGAAATCGCCCTGAAGGTGAAGCCAGACTTCGTGTGCCTCGTGCCGGAGAACCGGAAGGAGATCACCACGGAAGGGGGCCTTGATGTGCCCTCCCACGCCGCGGCGCTGAAGGAAACCACCACCCGTCTCAAGGATGCCGGCATCCGCGTGAGCTTCTTCGTCGATCCTGTGCGTGACCACATGTATGCCTCGGCAGATTGCGGCGCGGACATGGTGGAGCTGCACACCGGCACGTTTGCCAACGCCGTAGGCGCGGAGCGCCAGGCAGAGGTGGTGCGGTTGGTGGAGGCTGCCGCACAAGCACATGATCTGGGCCTGCAGGTGAATGCCGGCCACGGACTCACCACGCGGAATGTACGGGATCTCTTTGCCGTGCCCCATCTGGCCGAGCTCAATATCGGACACTCTCTTGTATCACGGGCCATCACCGTGGGCCTGCGTACGTCCATCGGCGAGATGCTCGCGGTGATGGGAGAGTATCCGGGTTGAGCCCGCTCCATTGT
Organism: Roseimicrobium gellanilyticum; assembly: GCF_003315205.1. Classification (NCBI taxonomy): domain Bacteria; kingdom Pseudomonadati; phylum Verrucomicrobiota; class Verrucomicrobiia; order Verrucomicrobiales; family Verrucomicrobiaceae; genus Roseimicrobium; species Roseimicrobium gellanilyticum. Next base: position 792,306 of record NZ_QNRR01000001.1, read on the forward strand.
CGGAGTCTTTGGAAAATGGAATCTGAAATCTCCCCTGATCTGGTCTCCAGCAATGTGCGCCGTCCTGCGCTGGCCGTGGGGGTGGGCATCGATCTGGTGGAGGTGGATCGTATCCACTCCCTGCTGGAGAAGAACGGCGAGCGTTTCAAACATCGCGTCTTCACCGCAGGTGAAATCGAGTACTGCGATAGCTGTGCAGAGTCGGCCATGCACTACGCAGCGCGGTTCGCAGCGAAGGAAGCTGTGGCAAAAGCCCTGGGAACCGGCTTCGCGGAAGGTGTCGGCTGGGCTGACATTGAGGTGATGCGTGGCGGCAGTGGAGCGCCCACGGTGGTGCTTCACGGCGGCGCCGCAAGAGTCGCCGCACAGGCAGGTGTGACTCGCGTGCTGCTCAGTCTTACGCACACACGCACCACGGCAGGCGCCAGTGCGCTCTTGTTGAGCGACATCTAGGTGACAGTGGTGTTTCACCGGGTCGTATTTGCTCGACCCGTTGCGGCATTCCGCTAGGCTGGGCAGGAATTTTTCTCCATCAAATTCTGCCCATGAGTGAGTATCCCTCGCCTTCTTTCCAGCCACCGAGTCTCGATGAATTGGCGGCACTGCTGCCGGCTTACGAGATGATGGATTTCCTGGCGCAGGGCGGCATGGGAGCGGTGTATCTTGCGAGGCAGATCTCGCTCGATCGCCTGGTGGCCATCAAGGTGCTGCCACCCTCATGGGGGGCGGAGAAGGGCTACGCCCAACGCTTCCAGACCGAGGCGCGCGCGATGGCAAAGCTGCGGCACAACCACATCGTGGGAGTGTATGACTTCGGCATCACCAGCGACGGTCATCTCTACCTGGTGATGGAGTACGTGGAAGGCCAGACGATGCATGACATGATTCGTCTGCGCCGGCTTCCTGTGGTGAAGGTGCAGGGCATCGCCCTCCAGTTGTGCGATGCCATCCAGTACGCTCATGAGCACGGCATTCTCCATCGCGACCTGAAGCCGGGGAATGTGATGGTGGACAAGAATGGCCAGGTGAAGGTGATGGACTTCGGCCTGGCCCGTCGTGCGGAGGCCGCGGTGGAAGAGGAATCACTGGGCACGCCGGAGTACACCGCACCTGAGATTCTGGTCCAGGGTGCGCTCATCGACCATCGTGCGGATATCTATGCATTGGGCATCGTGTTTCAGCAGATGCTCACGGGCAAGGTGCCGCGCCAGCCCCGTGAGTCGCTCTCAGAGCACGGCCACTTTGATCCCGGCTGGGAGCCCCTCATTGCGAAGGCTGCCGCTACGAACGCCGGAGCTCGCTACCAGAGCATGCGTGAACTGAAGGATGCCGTCGCGCATGTGAACAGGCCCGGCCCTCGTGGACCCGCCCCAGGTCGGCCCATGCCCCAGGGGGCTCACCCCGCAGCCTCCGCGCATCGCCCTTCCAGTCCTCCTCCCAAGTCAGGGATGCCCGTGCTCCCCATCGTGATCAGCATGGTGGTGATCGGCATTGGCATCTTCTGGTGGCTGCAGAATAAGAACGATCTGGTTCCTTCGGCGGACTCTCAATCGGGTGGTTCCTCCGCGTCGTCTTCGGCGCAAGGAGGCGCTTCAGGCGGGGACCATGGCACGCCTGTACCTGCCCCTGCCCCTGCGCCTTCTCCCGCTCCAGTCGCTCCTGTTGACGGAGCCTATCAAGTGCCGGAGGGCACTCCGGGACATGTCCTGAAATTTGAGGAAGGCCACAAGGACAAAGTGCACTCCGTGCTGCTGCTGCCCGATCAGTTTCAGGTGGCCACGGCGAGCGCAGACGGCACCATTGGCTTGTGGAATCTCAAAACGGGCCGCCGGATTCGAAGCCTGGGCCCAGTGCCGGGAATGTTGACGAAGGTCGCCGTAAGCGCCGATGGCAAGTACCTCGCAGCCTCCGGTGATAACTACAAAGCCTACATGTGGAAGCTCGACGATCTCCTGAGTGAACCCACGAAGTCCCTCGATCTCAAAGCGCGCACGGCGAACTGCATCGAGTTCTCGGCAGATGGTGACACCCTGCTCATTGGTACACAGGATCCCGCCCAGACACTGGTGGCCTGGAACTGGCCGAATGATCGGGATGAGATCATCCCCGGTTTCCGTTCCCCGGTGGTTGGATTGCAGATCCGCCCGGGCGATGCGGACGGCTTCTTGGCCAGTGGCACGCGCCGTGATGGTGAAAAGTGGGCGCTGGAACTGTGGTACGGCCACGTATCGCGCAAGTCGCTGGTGAAGCAGTGGCCGGACCCTCCGGCTCCCTATCGCATCCGTTTTGCGCCCGATGGAAAAACTTTGATGGGCATGGCGGGAGGCCGGTTCTACGTGTGGGATGCAGAAAGTGGAACTTCCATTTCCCGCCAGCAGGGGCCGCAGAACTTTGTCTACGATGCTGATTTCAGCGACAGCGGCCGCCTGGTTGTCGCAGGTGGGCAGGACAAGACACTGAACATCTTTGAAGCGGTCACCGGTGCGCTTCTATGGAAGAGCGAACCTCAGGCGACCCGATGTGTGAACTCCGTCAGCGTGAGCAAGGACGGCACCTTTGCTGTCACCGTTGGGGGTTATGCCCCCAATAGTCCCGAGAAGGATGGTGACTATTCAGTGCATGTGTGGCGCCTGCCACCTGCGGCGGGGATGAAATCGGACGGCGCCAGTGGTGCTGTGGCAAAGCGTGAAGTGATGAATCTGGAGTCCTCGGACCCTGAGCTCTGGGCCATGCTGGGGGCGTTCCATCAGGAATGGCAGGAGGCTGCGGCCACGAGCACCGAGACTGGTCGCAAGGATTTGGATGAAAAGTACCTGGGCGCACTGCGCCGTGAAGTGACCTCCGCGTCACCATCCGAGAAGGAGTATTTTCTCAGCGAAATCTCGCGAATCGCCAACCAGGGGCCGACGCCCCAGCAGCGTCCTGCGTCATGGCCGACAGCACTGGGACGCCTGTTTGATATCTATGTCCAGCAGCTCGAGTTGCTGCCGCAGCAGGCCCAGGCGGTCACGGCCGCGCTTGCTCCTGCCCAGAAATCAAAGCTCGCGGCTCTTGAGCAGCAGCGCATCGAGCAGAAGAACGAAGCTGGAGCGGAGCGTGTGCGCCTGGTCATGCAGACATTGGAGAAGCTGGGAGGAGAGCCGGATCGCGAGAAGATCCTGAATGCCATGAAGGGCAGTGGTCAACCCAAGGACAACACTGGAAATGCGTCAGGCCCGGGAACAGCCCAGATCAACACGGGGAACCCGCCCACCACCGGGATGAGCGCGTCCGCGATGACGGGGGCACCCGTATTGCGTCGCCCCACACGCGTGGGTCGTGTGAACGTATGGAAGAGATCCAACCGGACGGATGACAATGCCAATGCGCAATGGGCGGACACGGCGCCGCAGATTGCTGATGCTGTCAGTCTCTCGGCCGCCGTCTATCATGTCCTGGTATTGCGTGCGGATGGCACGGTCGCCGCGCTTGGGAAAAAAGGCCCGTCCGTGGAGGCGAAGGTGCCCACGGGACTCGACCGCGTGGTCGCCGTGGCAGCGGGCAATCGCTTTGACATCGCGCTGCGCGAAGATGGATCGACCGTGGTCTGGAGTGGTGCGGGAGTGCACCCCTCGGAAGGTGTGCGACCTGCCGTGGCCGTGTATGCAGGGCCGCTGTGGGCCGTGGCCCGTCATGCAGACGGTAGCCTCACGCGCCTGCCCACTTCAAACATTGGAAACGCAAATGGCTTTGGTGATACCCCTCCGGGGTTGGGTGCTGTTTCAGACGTCGCCATTGCCCTGGAGGCTACGGTGGCCCTGCTGCCAGACGGTGCCCTGAGTGGCTGGGGAGGTGGTGGTCGCGGGGGGAATCTGGCGACCATACCCTCAGGCAAAGGCGCCGGAGTCGTCTCTGTCGCCGCGAACAACGTGGAAGCGGCCGCCTTGCAGCGGGATGGTGAACTCGTGGTGTGGGGAGTGGATCCTGCCTCGCCGACGACTTTCAACCCCACGCGTTTCCCGGGCGCGGACCGTGTGGTTCGGGCAAATCCGTCGGGCGCATTTGCAGTGCACTTCCCAGGCGATCGCTGGTTGTTCAGCAACGCCTCAACCGGTCTGCCGGTGGACGCGGGTACCCTGGAGCCTCAGGTCAATGGATGCTTCGATCTGGCGATCACGATGGGCTATTGCGTGGGTATCAAGCCCTGACGTGAATTCCCAGAAACGAGGCCGCGCAGAGTTGGGAAAAGGTTTAAATTCGCCGTTGCCCCGCGCCTTGTGCGCGTCAAGATGCGGCCATGACTCCCCAGGAACTTGATGCTCTGGCCTCGGACGTGGTGCAGCGTGCGCCGTACGAAGCAGCTGAACTGCTTGAGGCGCAGAAGGATGAGGATGCCATTGCGATCCTGGAGATCATCAATCCGCTCGTCGGTCAGCAAATCCTGAGGGAACTGGATGACCGTCGCCGCAGCGAGCTCATCGCTGCCGCGCCCGTGGATAAGGCACGGCAGTGGATGAAGAACCAGGAGTATCCCGAGGACAGCGTGGGCTGGCTCATGGAGCCTCCGGTGGCCGTCTTCCGACCACACATGACGGTGCGTGAGACCATTGAGGCCATGCGCAAGCTCACGAAGAAGGCCTTCATCACCTACGGGTATGTCGCGGACGAATCCAACAAGCTCGTGGGTGTGCTCGTGTTTCGTGACCTCATGCTCGCGTCTCCCGACAAGAAGCTGAGCGAGGTGATGTATCCGAACATCTTCTGGCTCAATCCGGAGATGGCGCTCACGGATGCGATGAAGAGCACGCTCAATCGTCACTTCCCTGTGTATCCTGTGTGCGATGAAGAAGGCCACCTGCTGGGCCTTGTGCGAGGGCAGTCGCTCTTTGAAGCGCGCGCCATCGAACTCTCCGCACAGCCCGGTACCATGGTGGGTGTGCATGAAGAAGAACGCCTCGCCACTCCGGTGAAGCGCAGCTTCTGGATGCGGCACCCGTGGTTGCAGTTCAACTTGCTCACCGCCTTCATTGCCGGCGCTGTCGTTGGCTTGTTTGAGCACACCTTGGACCGCGTGGTGATTCTCGCGGCATTTCTTCCTATCCTCGCAGGACAGAGTGGCAATACGGGGTGTCAGGCGCTCGCGGTCACTCTGCGCGGTCTGACGCTCGGAGATCTGAAGACCGGCGAGGAGCGAAAGCTCTTCTTCAAGGAAGCGATGCTGGGCATTGCGAATGGAGCCATCGTAGGACTCGTCGCAGCCATTGGGATGTTCGTCTACGCGAAGACCCAGAGTAATCCCGCTGCCCTGATGCTCGGTGTGGTGGTCTGGTTCTCCATGGTGGCAAGTTGTGTGGTCAGCGGCCTTGCGGGCGCGACCATCCCGCTGGTTCTTCGCAAATTCGGCTTCGACCCCGCCACCGCTTCCAGCATCTTCCTCACCACCGCCACGGACGTGGTAAGCATGGGTACGTTCCTGGGGCTGGCGACGATCCTCATCTAACGTAGCTCGCGAGTCCCTTCGCGAGTGTATTTCATACGGCATAAACTTCGCGAAGGGACTCGCGAGCTACGTTGTCAGCCTCCAGAAAGTAGTCCGCCGAGCCTCGGCGGTCAGATGGTGAGACGTTCCAGCGAGAACCATCGCTCTTGAGATGGAGACGTCATGTGGTTGAAAACTTTCGGGTACGGGGCAGAGGGAATTGTCAGGGGACACGCCGACCCTGCCGCCGAAGCTCGGCGGACTACTTTCTCAACTCCCGCACCACCTTCAGCACATCCGCCGCCTGCTCGGACGTGGACGCCTTCGCATCGTGCCAGATCACCTTGCCGTCCTTGATCAAAAACGCCTGACGTGACGCCAGCCCAATCAGCGGAATCTTCTTCACCTTAAACGCTTCGAGCACCTTGCCATCCGGGTCCGCGAGAATGGTGAACGGCAGCTTCTTGTTCTCCACAAACTTCTTCTGTGCCTCCACATCATCCGTGCTCACACCGAAGACCTTGATGCCCTCCTTCGTGAGGTCCTCATAGGCATCCCTCAGACTGCACGCCTGCGCCGTGCAACCCGGTGTGCCGGACTTCGGGTAGAAATACACCAGCGTCAGCCCCTTGGCATACTCCTCCTCCAGTTTCACCGTCTTTCCATTCTGATCCTGCGCTTCCACCTTCGGAGCCTCATAGGGCTCCACCAGTTTTCCTTCCGAAGCAGAGGCGAAGAACGAACCAAACAAGCTCATGGCGGCGATCAGGATGAAGAGTTTCACGATGGGTTGAAACGGATACGAACGCCGTTCTCGATTGGATTTGGTGCCAGGTTCCATGGAAAAAGACACTTCTTCCTCCGAACATAGGCTGGCACCTTTTTCAACACGCGACGGCCCTGGGAGCGCTGGCCTCTGGCCGGCGTATTTGCGTTGCAACGTCCCTCAGCGTGCAAGCTTCGAACACGCCGGCCGGAGGCCAGCGCTCCCAGGGCCGCGTCCGACACTCTTCCCACTCACGCCAGAATCCCCTTCACCACATGCGCTTCCTCCACACCGGTGAGGCGCTGATCCAGCCCCTGGAATTTGTAGGTGAAGCGTGAGTGCTCAATCCCCATCAGGTGCAGGATGGTGGCATTCAAATCATTGATGTGCACCGGGTCCTTCACGATGTTGTAGCTGAAATCATCCGTCTCGCCGTACACGGTGCCGCCCTTCACACCGGCGCCGGCCATCCACATGCAGAAGTTGCGAGGATGGTGATCGCGTCCGTAGTTGTCCTTGGTAAGTGTGCCCTGTGAGTACACGGTACGGCCGAATTCACCACCCCACACCACCAGGGTGTCATCCAGCAGGCCACGCTGCTTGAGATCCTTCACCAACGCCGCGCAGGCCTGCTCCGTATCCATGCACTGCGCCTTGATATTCTTCGGCAGGCCGCTGTGCTGGTCCCAGCCGCGGTGCAGAATCTGCACCACACGCGTGCCGCGCTCCACGAGTCGGCGGGCAAGCAGTGCACTGGAGGCGAATGAACCCATGCGCTTCACATCCGGGCCGTACATGTTGAGCGTCGCTTCGCTCTCGTCGCTCAAGTCCGTGAGCCCCGGCACGCTGGTCTGCATGCGGAAGGCCATTTCGTACTGCGCGATGCGCGTCTGGATTTCCGGATCGCCGAAGCGCTCGAAGTTGCGCTGGTTCAGCTTGTTCAGTGCATCCAGCATGGTGCGGCGGTCGCTGCCATCCACGCCCGGAGGATTCTTGATGAAGAGCACCGGGTCACCCTGCCCACGTAGCGCGACGCCATTGAAGCTGGTCGGCAGGAAGCCGCTGCTCCACATGCGGGTGAAGAGCGCCTGCGCATTTCCCGTGGCGGGGAACGTGGGCGTGAAGACCACGAACGATGGCAGGTCATTGCTCACGCTGCCCAGGCCATAGCTGATCCACGAGCCAATGCTCGGCTTCCCGGGCACTTCACTCCCGGTCATTACAAACGTGCAGGCCGGGTCATGGTTGATGGCACTGGTGTGCACTGAGCGCACCATGGCGATGTCATCCGCGATGTGCTGGATGTTCGGCACCAACTCGCTCATCCACATGCCGCTCTTCCCGCATTGGGAGAAATTGAACATGCTAGGCGCTACCGGCAGCCTCGACTGGCCGCTCGTCATCGTCGTGATACGCTGTCCGTTGCGCACGCTCTCCGGCAGATCCTTGTCAAAGTACTGCTGCAACTGCGGCTTGTAGTCGAACAGATCCAGTTGCGACGGCGCGCCGTTCATGTGCAGGTAGATGAGCCGCTTCGCCTTCGGCGCAAAATGCGGGAAGCCCGGCAGCGGCTGATGCACTTGGGCGGATGCAGGCTCTGCAGCACCCAGCATGCGCTCACCCATGAGCGTGCTCAGCGCGAGCCCACCCAGACGCAATCCGGCACCTTGGAAAAACTGGCGGCGGGTCTGGGAAATGTGGAAATCGAGGGCGGTATTCATGAATGAAGTTTCCAGTGAACAGTGTTCGGTCTTCAGGCGTTGGCTTTGTTCATCCGAGTTTGTTGCCGAGCGGCGTGCAGAGCATCAGGAAGAGAAAGATCGCCGCGAGGATCATCACGACGAGTTCAACAATCCTGAGTGTAAGTTTGAGTGTCTTCATTGTCTCTTCTCAAAGGCTCGCGAGTAGCCGCTCATCTCGTGTTCCTCATTCAGTTCTTCGTCACCGTCTCATCCAGATTCAGCAACAGATTCGCGATCATCGTGTAAGCCGCGAGATCACCCACATTCAGCTTCTCATCACTCTTGCTCTCACCATAGGTGACCACCTGCTTCGCAGCTTCGGCATTCGCCTGATACCTGGCGAGGTGCTGTTTCAGCGCCTCTTCCACGAGCGCCAGTTCCTCAGGCAGCGGCCTGCGTGAAGTCGTCACACGCCACGCCCACGTGATGCGCTCCTGCGCGGTCGCTCCACCCTCCTTCAGCATGCGTTGCGCGAGCTGCCGCGCCGCTTCGAAGTGCTGCACGTCATTCATGAGCTGCAGCGCCTGCAGCGGTGTATTGCTGCGCTCGCGGCGTGTGCAGGACTGCTCACGGTTCGGCGCATCGAAGGTGGTCATGAAGGGTGGGGGAGCGGTGCGCTTCAGGAAGGTGTAGAGGCTGCGGCGATAGAGCGCGTTGCCGGAGTCCTGCTTGTACTCGCGCGTGTTGCTGCCGCCAAAGCCGACGGGCTCCCAGATGTTCGGTGGCTGGTAGGGCTTCACACCCTTGCCGCCCATGGTGGGATCCATGAGGCCGCTGACGAAGAGGGCGTTGTCGCGCAGCACTTCCGCATCCAGACGGAAGCGAGGTCCACGCGCATACAGACGGTTTTCGGGATCCTTCGCCAGCAGGGCAGGCGTCACCTTCGTGCTCTGTTTGTAGGTCTCGCTGCAGACGAGAGTCTTCACCAGCGCCTTCACATCCCAGCCGCTCTCCATGAAGGTCACGGACAACCAATCGAGCAGTTCCGGATGACTCGGCGGTTCGCCCTGGGAGCCGAAGTCCGCGCTGGTCTTCACCAGACCCGTGCCAAAGAACTGCTGCCAGAAACGATTCACCGACACGCGTGAGGTAAGTGGGTGCTCGCGGCTCACCAGCCAGTTCGCGAAGTCGAGGCGGTTGTAATTGCCCGCATCTTTCTTCGGCAGCGGCGGTAGCGCGGCAGGCACACCACGGGTCACTTTTTCACCGGGTTTGTCATACTGGCCGCGTTCCATCACGAAGGTCTCACGCGGCGTTTCCATGTCGCGCATCACAAAGGTGATGGGCACCGTGGCCTCCACCTTCTTCTTCTCCTCTTCGATGGGAGCCCTCTCCGCCAGCATGGGTGCCATGATCTCCTGAGCTCCCACGTAGAGATTGCCCAGCCAGAACTCCTTGATGCGCTTCAGTTCCGCTTCGTTCCATTCCGCGCGCTTTTTGCCACGCACAATGTTGCGCAGATCCTCCGGCAGCGCTTCCACACGACGTCCTTGGTTCTGATTTGCCCATACATCGAATGACCATGCAGGGTCCTTCGCAGGATCCACGCGGGACTTCACGCCCAGCTTGTCCCAGTACACCGTGCCGTCGAACTGCGTGAAGGCGTATCCATTTACCTTGGTGCCGGCTTTCAGGCCCATGCGGTCTGCCACGATCTCCAGTTTCACCCATTTCCCGGCGGCAGGCAGGGCTCCCATGGAGACCTTTTCCGTAGACTTCGGTTTGCCGAACGGAATCAGATCCTCCGCACCCCACACGGCGCGATGCAGCCAGTTCGTGGTGTGGAACTGCACCATGATGGTCTTCGGCGGATTCTGCGGATCGAGGTAGCAGTGCACAAAGATGCGGCCGTTCTGCGGCACCACGTACTCCACACCACCGTTGAAGAAGTCCTGCTCCAGTCCCTTCGCGGCACGCTTCAAGGCCGCGCCCCCGCTGAAGACCTGGCCACCTTCATTGGTGCTCACGATGCAGAGCGGCGCGCCACTGGCCTGTGGCTTGGCCGCGGGCGGGAAACCATCTTCAAACCACACCACCTCGGATTCCTGCACAGACGGCGGAGGCTGCACGCTTGAGGGATCCTTGTAGTCCATCTTCGCGATGGTCTCCTTGATGCGGTTCTGCACGCCAGCGATCTTCTGCTCCAGTTCCTTGAGCTTCGTCTCCTGCTCCGCATTGGTGAGCTTCATGATCGGGGGGGTATCGATCTTGTTGCCGTCCATGGGAGGATCCGCTGCCGAGTTGAAGAAGGCGTACATCGAGTAGAACTCCTTCTGCGAAAGCGGGTCGAACTTGTGATCATGGCACACCGCGCAGCCAGCCGTGAGCCCCATCCACACCTCCACCGCCGTGGAAGTGCGATCCACCGCATAGCGGAAGACGAACTCTTCATTGATGCTGCCGCCTTCGCTCGTGGTCACATTGCAGCGATTGAAGCCTGACGCGATGTCCTGCTCGCGGGTCGGATTCGGCAGCAGGTCGCCCGCAAGCTGCCAGCGAGTGAAGTCATCGAAGTGCAGATTGTCATTGAAGGCCTTCACCACCCAGTCGCGGTAGGGCCACATGGAGCGTTCATTGTCCAGGTGCAGGCCGTGGGTGTCGGCATAGCGGGCGAGGTCCAGCCAGTGCCGGCCCATGTGCTCGCCATAGCGTGACGACTTGAGGAGGCGATCCACCACGCGTTCGTAGGCTTGGGGTGAGTTGTCGGCGAGGAAGGCATCTACCTCCTCCGGCGTAGGCGACAGTCCCGTGAGATCCAGAGTCACGCGCCGGATGAGCGTCTCTTTGTCCGCCTCGGGATTCTGCTTCAGGCCTTCTTCCGCGAGCCGTGCGTTGATGAAGGCATCGATGGGATTGGCTGCCGATTTGAGATCTGAAATCTGAGATTTCAAATTGGGTACCGGAGGCAGCGAGGGAGTGATGAAACTCCAGTGCTGCTGGTATTCTGCGCCTTCTTCAATCCAGCGTTTCAGGATCTCGCGTTGCTGGGGAGTGAGCTTCTTGTGCGAATCCGCCGGCGGCATCAGGTCATCTGGATCCGTGGTGATGATGCGCTGCCACACGCTGCTCGCGTCCGGACTGCCGGGCTTGATGGGCTGCGCTCCATCCTTGTCGGCCTTGTAGGCGCCTTCGGGAACATCGAGCCGCAGGTCTGCCTTTCGCTTCTTGGCATCGAAGCCATGGCACGCAAAGCAGTTGTCAGACAGGATGGGCCGCACATCCCGATTGAAGTTAATCTTCCCGGCAGCCTGCGCATGATGAGCTGGTACAAGGAGGGCGGTCAGCGCAAGGCATGACGCGAGCGGTGGGAAGAAGGTCTTCATGCGGTCGGCGTAGAAGGCAGATCGGAGCACCAGCGTTTACGAGGGAGCCAACCCCTCTCTTACCTCGGGGTCATGGGTGCAGGCTCATCGACAAGGATAGCACACCAAGCGCAGCAGCATTTTCCATGGAGGGGTCTCTCCTGTGCGGCCATGCCTTTTGCATCTGGGCACGAAAAAAGCGAACCCGCTGGGTTGACTCTAGGAAAAAAACCCCCAAAACCTAGAGGACAATGATCAGCGGGTTCGCTTTGTGGGAAATTATGCCCAGCCAATTCCTTCTGCAAAGAAAAATCGGATGTACCCCCCAGTTATTTTCAAACATTTGCCCCGAATTGACTGTGCATGGTGATTACAAAGTAAAATTTCGGCCGATCTTGCTCAGCGTCTGTCTGGCAATTTTGGGTTTCACAGAGGCCTCCGCTCAGGTTCCGAGTCAGGCTCGGCAGCTCATCGTGGCCGTAGCGCCAGAGTGGAATTCCATGAGGGCGACTCTCCAGTGTTGGGAGCGTGAGTCTGCCGGTGCGGCGTGGAAGCCCGCGTTCAAATCGCCCTGGCCCGTGCTCTTGGGAAAGAAGGGAATGGCTTGGGGACGAGGCGTTTCCACACCATCTGACTCGTCTATTCCCTGGAAGGTCGAGAAGGATGGCAAGGCTCCGGCAGGCCTTTTCGAGTTGGGTCGATTGCATGGTTATGCTGCGCGTCCCCCTCAGGGCGCGGTATGGCCCTACCTTCAGGTGGGCCCTTATGATGCCTGGGTGGATGATCCACGCCTCCCTCATTACAACCAGCATGTCCGGGTCGATCCTCAGAATATCCCCCCGTGGTTCGAGAGCCAGCGCATGAGACTAGGTGATGCCGCTTACAAGTGGCTGCTGGAAATCCGACACAATACCAATCCTCCACAGGCTGGTTACGGCAGCGCCATCTTCTTCCATGTGCGCCGCGGCCCCGATCGTCCCAGCGCCGGGTGCACCACGATGGCGGTGGAGAATTTGGAAGCCATGATCAAATGGATCCGGGAGGAGAAGCGACCATACTACGTACTGCTTCCCAAAGCAGAATATGACAAGCTGAGAAAGTCGTGGGGACTGCCGTGATGCGCAGACTTCTCTCCCTCCCATCATCGAAAGTGACCCAATGCATCGGAGAGAATTGATGCAGTGATCCCGAATTTGCGCTGCGGACTGATGCTTCTCGCAGTCGAAAAAAAACGCCATCAGGACATCGCGGGTTGCCATGGGAGATCATGTCTGTATGGGTTTGGATGCCACACAATCTTGACCTCATCTTCACCCTGACGGGAGGCCTGACTGCCGCACTGGCGCTGGGATTCATCACCCACAAACTTAAACTGTCTCCTATCGTCGGCTATCTGCTGGCGGGCATCTTGGTGGGACCGTTCACGCCGGGGTTTGTTGCGGACTCACACATCGCCACGCAGTTCGCGGAGCTCGGAGTGATCCTGCTGATGTTCGGCGTGGGACTTCACTTTCATCTCAAGGACCTGCTTGCCGTCAGAAAAGTGGCCGTGCCGGGTGCCATCGCCCAGATTGCCGCGGCCACAGTGCTGGGGGCTGTGGTGACAAAGCTGTTCGATTGGTCGTGGGAGGCGGGCATTGTCTTTGGCATGGCCATTTCCGTTGCCAGTACTGTGGTGCTCACGCGCGTGCTGGCGGACAATCGGGACCTCCATACGCCCAGCGGCCACATCGCCATCGGCTGGCTCATTGTGGAGGATCTTTTCACCATCCTCGTGCTCGTGCTGCTGCCTGCGGTCTTTGACAAGCGTGAAGTCGCAGCCGGCGAAACGCCACCCAGCTTGTGGGTCACCATCGTAATCTCCGTGCTGAAGCTGGGCGCACTCGTGTTGTTCACGCTGGTGGTTGGCCAGAAGGTCATTCCGAAAGTCCTGGGCTATATCGCCAAGACAGGTTCGCGTGAGCTGTTTACCCTCAGCGTTCTTGTGCTGGCCCTGGGCATCGCCGTCGGCTCTGCGAAGTTCTTCGGTGCTTCCATGGCCCTGGGCGCTTTCCTTGCGGGCATGGTGGTGGGGCAGTCGGACTTCAGTGCGCGCGCCGCCTCGGATGCCTTGCCGATGCGCGATGCGTTTGCCGTACTTTTCTTTGTCTCCGTGGGCATGTTGTTTGATCCCGGCGCGGTAAGGGAAGGGTGGCCCCTGATGCTGGCGACGCTTGGCATCGTGATCATCGGGAAGCCTCTCGCCGCACTCATCGTGGTCCTGGTCTTCAAGCGGCCGTTCGCCTCTGCCTTGTCCATTGCGGTGGTGCTCGCCCAGATCGGCGAGTTCTCATTCATCCTCGCGGCCCTCGCCATCAGCTTGAAGATCATGCCTGCCGAGGCGACCAATGCGCTGGTGGTTACCTCGGTAATTTCCATCACGCTCAATCCTCTCCTCTACAAGGGGGTGAAACCTTTCACGCGCTGGCTGGAGCGCAAAGGGTGGGTCAAGCCGCCCCGTCCTGCCGTTGTGCAGGACAAAATCGTGGTCGATGAGGCGGCGCATCCCGTGGTGGTGGTGGGGTATGGCCCTGTGGGACGAACCGTTTCGCGTATCTTGGAGGACAACGGGATCCAGGTGATCATCATCGAAATGAACATCGACACCGTGCAGCATCTGCGAGCTCAGGGACGCGCTGCCGTGTACGGCGATGCCACCCAGAGGGAGATTCTCCATCATGCCGGTATTGAGAAGGCGGAGGGCCTCATCATCGCCGCCTCTGGCGTGCCGGCGAGCGAGATTGTCGAGGCGGCCCGTGACCTGAATCCCAAGGTCCGGGTGCTGGCGCGCACCTCCTACCTGAAGCAGGCGGAGAGCCTCCGGGCCTGTGGCGCCACGGAGGTCTTCGCCAGTGAAGGAGAGGTGGCCCTGGCCATGACGGACTACCTCATGCGGTACATGGGGGCCACGGATGAACTGATTGGCCGCGAACGTGATCGCGTGCGCAAGGAGCTCTTCCTCCTGCCGCAGAACGGAAATGGCCATGGGTCCGAGGCAAAGAGTGCCGGCTAGGCTGCGTAGATCCCGCCGCCATGCCCACCGTCACCTGTCCTACCTGCTTCGAGGAGTTTGAGGTCCCGGCACCGTACATCACGGAAGTGCCGTGTACGGTGGATTACGACTGTGAAGTGTGCTGCCGACCCATGAGTATTGACTTCTGGGAGGAGGACGGCGAGGTCGTGGCGCAGGCCAGCGGACTGGCGGAGTAATCCAAAACCGGCTGTAAGGCTCAGATATTCCATCTCGTAGGAGCCATCCATACGGGTAGGCGTGCTTGCCACGCCTTGCCCTCCTCTACTAGCATGCGCCCGCGTCATGACCCGGTTTCTTCGCAGCTATTTCCACACCGAGAGGGATGCCCTTCGCGGGGCTCTGTACCACACGGTGCGTGCGGGGCATTTGGTGGCAGACAAGGCCCACCACGTCGATCGCGAAACTCTCGCCGGGCACGAACTGGTCTACTGCCTCCGGGGGGGCGGCTCTGTGCGGGTGGGGGGCAGGACCCACCGGGTGAAGAGCCGGGGGCTGTACTGGATTTCCTGCTGGCACCCGCATTCCTACCGCTCGGACGCGGCTGACCCCTGGGAGCTCTACTGGGTGCGCATCGACGGACCCGGGCTCGATGCCCTGGCGAAAATCCTTCGCATCACGGATCTGCCAGTGTTTCCCACACTGGATGACGCCTCGGTGAAGTCCTGCTTCAACGAGATCTTCGACATCTTCGATGCTCCGTCTCCGGCCAGCCCCGCGCGCATGCATGCGAGCCTCGCCCGCCTCCTCGCGATGCTCTACGAGAGCCGCTTCCGCGATGTGGCGGACATGGATACCCTGACCTCCGTGCCCAGTGCATTGGAGCGTCCTCTGGTGCGCATGCGCCAGCACTACGCGGATCCCCTGCGTCTGGCGGATCTCTCTGCTCTCGCGGGCATGAGCGTGAGCCACTTCATCCGTACCTTCAAGCGGAGCATGGGCACCAGTCCCATCGACTGGCTGCGCCGCGAACGCATCAGCCAGGCGAAGCGCCGCCTGATCGATACGGACGAGCCCGTGAAGGAAATCGCCCGCCAGTGCGGCTACCGTGACCCGTACTTTTTCAGCAAGGATTTCAAGAAACTCACCGGCTTGCCACCCTCGAGCTACCGCGAGCGTGAGCGTGGTGCGCGACCCATCTGAGGTGTGTGGAAAAATGAGGTGACGTTTTGCCTCCAAAACGTCACGCATCTGTGGCACGCTGCTGTTGCCCTGCTCATACCATGACCACTGACTCCCCAGGCATCCAGTCGGGCGCTGTCTTCCACACCACGCGCTGGACGCGGGTCTGCCTGGCCAAGGTGGACTCGGAAGATGGGCGGCGGGCGCTTGCGGAACTATGCGACGCGTACTATGAGCCCGTGGTGGCTTTCTTCCGCTGCGAGTTGCGCAATGCAGATGCTGCGCGCGAGATGAGCCACGCTTTTTTTGCCCAGATGCTGGGCGGCGGCGCCATCAGGACGGCAGAACGGGAGCGCGGCCGCTTCCGCTCCTACCTTCTGGGTGCGGCCCGGCATTTCCTCTTCAATCAGCATGCGGCTGGCTCCCGGCAAAAGCGAGGGGGAGGGGCGGCGATTCTTGCCATTGATGATGAAGAAGCCCGTGAGGTGGCGGATGCACGGCAGGTGTCCCCCGATGCGGAGTTTGATCGCCAGTGGGCGCTCACGGTCCTGGCTCGCGCCCTGGATGCACTCAAGGCGGAGTGTACCTCAGAGGGGCGAACGATGGTCTTTGAACGGGTCAAGCCGTGGCTCATGGGGGATGCCGACCATGGGGATCAAGCAGGGCTCGCCGCAGAACTCGGACTGAGCCCGAGTGCCTTGAGGATGTCCGTGCATCGCCTGAAGCAACGGTTCCGCCACCTCGTGAAGGGGGAGATAGCGGGCACGCTCGATGACCCGGCCATGGTGGATGAGGAAATGCGCAGTCTCTTTGCCGCACTCGGAGGGTGAGAAAAAACGGTGTTACACTTGGTTGGCCACACGTCAGGACACAGGCATGAGCGCATCTTCTTCTTCCCGCCAGTGCGTCCGTTGTGGAGCCGAGCTTCAGGAGGCGACAGAGGGGCTGTGCCCGCGCTGTCTCATGTCTGAGGCCATGAAGCCGACACAGGCGGGGGGCGTGACCATCCCCATGCCTGCGCTGTCGCCTGCGGACCTCGCGCCTCATTTTCCCCAGTTGGACATTCTGGAGTGTCTTGGCCGCGGCGGCATGGGAGTGGTGTACAAGGCGCGCCAGAAAACTCTCAATCGCCTCGTCGCTCTGAAGTTGCTTGCTCCCGAGAGGGCGGATGATCCGAGCTTTGCCAGCAGGTTCACCCGCGAGGCCCAGGCGCTGGCCGCGCTGAATCACCCGCACATTGTAAGTGTGCATGACTTCGGGCAGGCCGGTGGATTCTACTACCTGATGATGGAGTACGTGGATGGCGTGAATCTCCGCCAGCTCCTCCGCTCGCGGAAACTCACTCCGGAAGAGGCCCTGCGCATTGTGCCTCCCATCTGTGATGCCCTGCAGTGCGCACACAATCGCGGGATTGTGCACCGTGATATCAAGCCGGAGAACCTGCTCATCGACAAAAGTGGGAATGTGAAGATCGCGGACTTCGGAATCGCGAAGATGGTTGGTACACCGCTTTCCCCTTCTGAAAGTGAGCCTCATGCTACGAGTGAGGCCACATCGGAAGCCACCATGGCCGTGGGCACCCCGGACTACGCCGCGCCTGAGCAGCACGAAGGCTCCGCTACCACGGATCACCGGGCGGACATCTACAGCCTCGGTGTCGTGTTTTACGAAATGCTCACGGGCGAGCGTCCGGGGAAAGAACTCATTCCACCCTCCAAACGTGTGCTCGTGGACGTGCGCGTCGATGAGATCGTGCTGCGTGCTCTGGAGAAGACACCTGAGCTGCGCTTCCAGACGGCGGACGAGTTTCGCACCCGGGTGCAGACCGTCGCACAGGGCACCGCATCTGGAGTCACGGCGCATTCACCATCGCCCCGAGTGCTGAGAGTGTCCTCAGGCACCTTCGCCACGCCCGATCGCATGGTCAGCGCCTCCGATCAGTTCTGGCACTTCAGCCGTTGCCGTGGGCATTTGGTGCTGGACGACCGCCAGATCACCTTCACCAGGCATGGCCACTCCACGGTCATTCCGCTCGCATCGATTCAGGATCTCAGCCTCGGCCAGTATCCCCGCGTGATGAATCCCGCTGGTATCAAACTCATCAGTGTCTCGTATGGGGACGGCGGAAGTGTGAAGCAGGTGTTTCTCATGCCGCAGGAGGGCTTCTTTGGCTTACCATCCCAGTTCAATCACGCCACGGAGGACTGGTGGGCTGAGGCGCGGCGGGCAGTGGAGCGCATCACGGGCAGGCCACCGCAGCAGACTCCAGCGGAGAATCTGGGCGTGCCTCCCAGCTCCCCTTGGGTCTTGATCGCGATTTTGAGTCCAGTGCTGCTGTCGTTTCTACTAGCTGCTTGGTTTGTGCGTCGCGTCGATGGGCTCGAAACGTTCGTGGATTCGCTTCTGCGCTCATCCACGTTGTTGCCGCCGATAGTGGCCGCAGGCTTTCTGTTCGTGCTGATGCTGGGCCGCATCCGTGGGAAACGCGGAAGGCCACTTTCCACGGATGGCCCCGCCTCGGCCCACTCCAGCGCCACTACGATCGTCACGCCTCGCACCGGCACGGCAACTACAGGTGAAACTTCGCGCGAATCTACAGCATCGCCACTGGCGGGAGCGGCAGCGTTCTTCGCGGCCTTCAGCGGCATCTTGGGCGCCTGGGCCTGGCTGAGTGACGGAGAATCGGCGGTCTTGTTCAACTCCATCCTCGCTACCGCCCTGCTGGGTATCTTCCTCGCCATACCCGTCGCGCGGCAACCCTTCGGCAAGGCCGCCTTGATCGTGGGCAGCATCAACACCGCTCTCTGGATATTCTTCTCCGTCGTCCGGGTGCCCGTGCCCGCAGCGACAGTGACTCTCGCCCCGCCCCAATCCGTTTCCACCGCATCGCATCAATACAACCTGGTAAAGCAAGCCGAACTCACCCAAGCCCAGTCTGAACTCCTGCAGAAGGACGCCGCCTACAAAGCTGGCATCCTCAGTGCCACCGAGTACGACGCAACCAAAGACAAGGTGGACCTCCTCGCTGCGGAACTGACAGGTGACCCCGTGCAGGTGGCCGAGGTCACGCTCGCCGCCGCACAGCGACGGCTGGAGCGCCTGAAAACTCTCTACGAGAGTAAAAGTGTCTCTGCACAGGAGAAAATAAAGGTCGAAGGCGAGGTGGCCATTGCGATGGCCAGGCTGATGGAAGCGAAGGCCAGTGCCGCGGGAGTGAAAGAGAATCCCACACCTCAGCGACAACCCTCCAGGCAAGTCCGGGAAGCACAACTGCAGGCCGCACAGGCCGAAGCAGCACTGCTGAAAGCCATGTTCGAAGCAGGGCGCGTTGACGCCTTGGAGAATCAAGCAGCTCAACTCAAGGTCGAGGTGCTCCAAGCAGAACTCACCGGCGACCCCGTAAAGGTGGCCGAAATCCACCTGCGCGCCGCACGAGAACATCTGCAGATGATCTCCCAACTCGTAGCCCAAGGGCAGCGGGACACCCTGGAACAAACCCGCGCCGAAGGCGAAGTCGCCATTGCGGAAGCCCGATTGAAAGAAGCGATCGCCAGACTGAAGGAAGCAACACCCAAAGCTGGCGACTCGCGCTAGCGACCCGTTGCATCGTAGTAGACTGACAGATGCTCGATGGGCAGTGATGGATGAAAAACATTCGAAGCCGCAGCCTGAAGGGCTGCAGGAGCACAGCCCAGGGTTAGGGAGCCTCAGCGACCGACACCCTGGGTGTGATACAAAATATCATTCGACCCTGAAGGGGTCGCGGAGAGGGTGCCATGGTCTGTAATATCGAATTACATCCCCAACCCCAACTTCCACACCAGCCCCAGCACCGCACACACACCAATCACCTGCATCACCCCCGCCTTGAATCTTGTCAGCGCCACGAATGCTGCTGTCGACACCACCAGCACATACCAATCGAATCCGCCCTCTGGCGGGCGCAGCGCGTGCCAGGCGAACCACACCGCGAGATTGACGATCACCCCCACCACCGCTGCGGTGATGGATGTTAACATGACCGCGAGTGTGGGGCGCGAGCGCAGGTGTTCCACATGAGGACCACCGAGAAACACAAACAGAAAACAGGGGAGGAAGGTGGCCCAGGTGGTGATGAGCGCTCCCAAAGTGCCGGCGGCGAGAGGGCTCAAGCCTCCGGGATGCTGCCATGCACCGACGAACCCCACAAACTGCAGCACCATAATCAGTGGACCCGGTGTGGTCTCCGCGAGCGCGAGACCACTCATCATCTGCGGCTGGGAGAGCCAGTCATGATGCTCCACCGCCTGCTGCGCCACATACGGCAGCACCGCATACGCGCCGCCGAAGGTCATGAGCGCTGCTTTGCTGAAGAAGACACCCTCTTGAAAGATCGCACTCGCCAGGCCCTGCCATGCGCCAACCAGCGCGATGGGAATCCACCAGAGCGCACAGCAGACCAGGGTGATTTTCACGGTGCGGGTCCAGGTGGCGGACTGGCACGGAGGCAGCTTGAGAAAGCCATCCTCACCATCGTCGTCCTCACCCCCATGCGATGCTCCTGCGGGAAATTGCCCCGGCAGCACCCGTGAGCCAACCCAGCCAATCAGTGCTGCTGCAAGGATGATGATCACAAAGGACACCTTGAAGTAGAAGATGGCCACCAAGGAAGCCGCGGCCAGCAGCCACAGAGCGGGAGTCTTGAGTGCCTTCTTCCCGATGCGTAATCCTGCGCTGGTGATGATGGCAATCACGGCGGGCACCAGCCCATAGAAGATGGACTTCACCCAGCCCACATCCCCGTGCGTCATGTAGAGCCAGCTCAGCGCCCAAAGAATGAGCACTGAGGGCAGCACAAATAATCCCCCGGCTGCGATGCCTCCGCGCGCGCCATGCAACCGCCAGCCGAGGTAGGTGGCGAGTTGCTGTGCCTCGGGGCCAGGGAGCAGCATGCAGAAATTCAACGCATGCAGGAAGTGTGGCTCGCTGATCCATCGCCGTTTTTCCACCAGCTCCTTGTGCATGATGGCGATCTGCCCCGCAGGCCCACCAAAGCTGATGAAGCCCAGTTTGATCCAGAATTGCAGTGCCTCCCGGAAGGATGGAAAGGTGGGTCCGGGGGCAATTTCAGGCATGACTCATGCTGAAGAGTCGATTTAATCTGCCAAGTGACTTTTTTGGGGACGAACGTCGTCTGTAGAAACGTTGTCATACCTAACACCTCAAATTCTGCCGCCATGAAGACTCTCGCAATGCTTCCTCTGGCATGCGCGCTCTTTGCAGTCACCGCGCACGCCGCACCGCCCAAGCAGGCCGCCATCGTCACCAAGGGCAAGGACATGTCCGCAGGCAACCTCAGCCTGAACATCGCCACCATTCCTACACCACCCACCGGCACGACACAGACCGACCGAGGCAGCAGTGGCAGCATTGATCGACAGTCGTACACCACGCCCACGGGTACCGTCATCACGCGTGATGGTCGCGGACGCATCATCGCCAGTTCCACCACGACGACAGCAGGCGAGACTTCCACCACCACGCATCGCGATGGCGATGGTCGTATCATCGGCAACACCTACAAGTCTCCCACGGGTACGGAGACCACGCGGAACGCGCGTGGCGTGATCACCACCACTGCCACCACGACCACCGCAGGGGATACTTCCACCACAACCTATCGTGATGGAAGCGGCCGCATCATCGGCACCAAGTACGTGAGCCCCGTGGGCAACGTGACCTATCGCGATGGCGATGGCCGCATCACGGGGCCGGATTTCAAATGAGAAAGGACGGACTCACAGATGCGAGGGCCATTCTCACTTATATCGGATGGCCACTCCGCTGGCGAAGCGTGTAATCGCCCAGCCATCGTTGATCAGGCCTTCGTCCGTGATGATCACGGCGTTCGCACCCAGGGTGGAAGCTTTTGCCCGGAGACCATTGTGCATCTTGGCGATTTCAGACGGGCCAAAACCCATGGCATCAACGGCACCCAGCTCTTCATAGCTGCGCTCAGGGCGGGTCTTGAGGACCTCCACGAAGTTCGGATTCGTGGAAGCGTAAGTTCCCTTGGACGTCTTGGTCACTTGAACGTTGGCGCAAGAGGCCAGTGTCAGGGCAATCAGGCTGCAAAGAAGGATTCTCATGTTATTTGAATTTGATGACTGAAGCAGTGGCGCGTGTGTAAATCCCATTGATGGGAGCTTCGGATGGGCTGATGGCGCCCAGGTAGACGGGGCCGCCCACGCGCTTGAAGATGATGGCGTCGCCTCCGAGGCTGGCAGCCCGCTTCTTATAGAAGGATTCCGGAGCGCCATTGGCCTGAATATCCGCCACCAGATCGTATTTGCGGTTGGGAGGCTCGCTGTAGACCTCGATTTGTGCACCAGGCTTCGCGGCAAGCGTCATGTAGACCTGCTCTGCGTGATCCTGGTAGACGCACGCATTCAAAGTGAGGCACAGCGTGGCCAGCGCAGACCACATCCCGATTTTTCTGGTCATAGAAAGGACGTGATGAAAGAAAGGCGGTTGCTGCGACATGATTTTCTCAATCTCCCCATGAAGATTTTTTGCATTGAGTCAAGGGGTTTGGTGATGGTGTATCCAACTCTGAGATGATCATCCGTGACTTTCACACGCCGCTTGTCTCCGACGTGAGACCCCTGGGCAATAGCAACAGGCATGCCTAGCTCATCTCCCAATCATCATGCGGCAGGTAGGGTTGGATGCTGCCAGCAGCCGCCATCTCCTTTGCGAAGGCCGTGCTCATGAACTCTGCAGAGGGGATGATGCTCACTCGCCCCAGATCCAGCCGGTCCGCATCCCAACACGTGCCGATGGTCGGGTCATGGTGATGGTGGCCGTCCGTATGCCACGTGCACGCATAGTGAAGCAGCTCGAATTGATCGTCTGAGATATTCCCCAGCCACTCCTTGCGCAGCTGCGTGGCAAACTCCGCTCCGCGTCCTCCATGCCCATGGTCCCAGCCATCATTCGTGCGGCGACTGTCATGAAACACCGAGAAAAGCCGCACCACCACGGGATCCGCCCCCGTCTTCGTAGCCAGCAGCAAACCATTTCGCCTCACCCGCTTCCAATGCGCAGGTCCGTGGATGGATTCCAGCCGCCCCTGATATTGGGACGCAATGTGCTGCCAGAGCAGGGTTTCTTCGAAGGGCAGAGCAGGGGAGGGCATGCCGCAGCCTATCATACTGTCGTGCCAAGATCGATGAAGCCTGAAACCGGCACCCGATTTCAGGCTATCAACCATCGACCAAAAACTATCAACCCTCCCTAGTGCATCTCCACCGCCACCGAGCCGATGCCGCCGCGGTAGTAGTTGAACTGCACATTCGGATGGTCCGCCAGGAGTGACATCGGCACGGCGGAGTCGGCGATGCCCTTGGAAATCATGAACGCGGTCAGGCGCTGGCCCAGCGGATTGTCATGTGCGCCGGCGTGCCAGATGCTGACCTTGTCGGCCATCCAGGTTTCCTTCGGCCCCACGGTGATGGCCATCTTCGGCACCATGGTCACATTGCCGCCGCCGCTGGTGCGCGCGTTCTGGGCAAGTGTCACGGGGTGCAGCTCCACCACGCGGGTGCCGAGCTTGCGGTATTCCTCAGGCGAGGGCGGCGCGCTCTTGTACTTACCGGTACGCTTCACGGGATCGTTGAAGGCCCAGTGCTTGATGTCGCCCTGTCCACCCTGCATCACCGCGCAGCGCACGCCGGCTTTCCAGCTCTTCACGTACTCCCTCACATCGCCCAGGGGGAAATGCAGATTTGAATCCGGCATCACCAGCTTGCGGTCGATGCGCTTGAAGCACAGCTCACGATCGGCCTTTTCAAATGAGAGAGGATGGGTGATGGGCACCTCCTTCTTGGTGGTCACGTCATACCACTCGTCCATACCCCAGAAGTGGGCTGTCTTCAGCGAGATGCCCAGCTCATTCACGAGACGGGCTACGAGAGGCAGCTGCTCCGTGGGTCCAATCGGCCCGCAGATACCCACCGGATTGTCTGCCGTGGATTGGCGCCAGGCATGGATATACTCCAGGGCCTCCGCGAGGTAAAAGTCCTCCAGCGTGTCATACATCACGACCTTGAACCCAGGGCGCGAAAGCTGCTGCAGGTCGCGTGCCGAGAGACGCGCGGCGTCGTTGATCAGGGAGTCATCAAGGGTGGTGTAGTCCCACCAGTCGGGGGCGATGTGGCTTTGTTTGCGGGGCATGAGAGGAAAGTCGAAAGTTGGTTTGTCGAACTGCGGATGATGGCTGACTGCAGAGTGGCCAACCTTAACGCAGCATTCGCCTATTCCTGAGCGCAGAATGCACAGAGGTCATCCGGCATTCTGATTTCGTCATTTTTTGAGGAGGGGCGCGGGAAACGAGGCCGGCAGGCCCTACTCCTCCAGCCACTTCTCATAGTCCACGCTGATGAGGCAATCCGAGCCCAGCGCTTCCTTGAGGGGATCCGTCTCCGCGCTGCTGAAGCCGAGGTGCAGGTGGCGGCGCCAGCCTTCCGCATGGGTGAAGTGCTCCGAGAGCATGCCTACGGCGAGGGACATTTCATCCATGGTGATGAGGTAGGAGTCCATGCCCTGGCTCACGTCCAGCCAGTGTTTCTGGCTTTCGTGCGCGGCCAGCGCCTTGCGCTTCTGTGCGTGCACCTTGGTGGTGTTCACATACTGCCCGGCGCGGATGCGCTTGCGCAGCGGATCGCGCAGGCCATGAGGCATGGCGTGATACACCGCCACATCATGGAAATAGGCGTCACGCGGCGGGTCGCTCGCAAGGTTGGGGATGCCATGCATGAAGGCCGCACTCACCGCAAGGCGGGAGGCGAACATGTGGTCCTCCATGTAGTCCTGCGGCGAATGCGTCAGCACAATGCTGGCCTGCGACTCCCGCACCACGGCAGCCACCTTGCGCAACAGTTCGGGGGTGTAGTTCAGTTCCAGATCGTGGCAGATGGGCGGGTAGAACGTGGCTCCGAGGATCTTCGCGGCCTCCTTACCCTCCTCCAACCGCTTGGCTGCTGTGTCCTCCGCATTCATCTGCACCGAGCCTCCGTTGCCAGAGCACAGGTTCATGTAGTGAATGTCCCAGCCCTCCTTCTTCAGCAGCAGCAGCGTGCCGGCGGCGACGAATTCAATGTCATCAGGGTGGGCAAAGATGGCGAGAGCGGAGGGCATGGGTGTTGGGCTGGATGGAAAATGTGTCGAAAGGAGGAGATGGGCGGTTTGGAATCTTCAAGGGAGGGGAGGCCTGTCTGAAACTGCTTTTGGTTTCCCCGATGCAAATGGAGAAGGCGGTCCAGCACGGAAGGGGAAGTCGTTTCTGGATTCCCTCTCGCGGCCGAATTTCACACCATGCTCCTGGGTGGGGTGAATGGTGTATGCGGGGATGCCGAACTCCGCTGGGTGCTCATCCTTGAGATGCACCTTGGATACTGACAGAATGATGTCGTCTGGATTTTCTTTTGAGTTCGTCTCACCATCCGCGAATTGGGTTTGGGCAGACGCTTCCATCAACAATTTGCCAATCGTATCCAGTGTGATTGGATGCATGGAAGAGAGATTGACCGGTGTGCCGTGCATGGACCGTTTGCGTCTCTTGTACTCATTGCCATTCTTCAATTGGTAGGAGACTTCCAGATGGCATTCCGGATCCAGTTCGTGTCTTTCGTGGTGTGCCCAGTACATCAAGACACCTGCGAAGGCGCAAACGCTGGGCGGCTGGGCCGTGGGCTTCTTGTGCGGCGGAAGTACTGCATAAAGCTGCCGCCGGTACATTCCCGGCTTCACCGTCTTCAGCAGCGCATCGTATCCTTCCTTTCGAAGTTCGGCACCGGACTTTTCCTTCTTGAAGCTGGCGCAGGAGGTTAATCCTGCGCCAAGCAGCAAGGCAACAACGGCTGTTCGCATCATGGAAACCATCAGCGTTCTATCAGCGCCCATGAGCGGTCCGACAAGTCGATTACTACAGCTCACTGAGTTTCACCGGGCGACCGCCTTCCTCAGCGCTCTTGTCCGCGGCGAAGAGGACTTCGAAGCTGCGAAGAGATTCGCGGAAGCTGGTGAGCGGCATGTCCTCGCCCTTCTCCAGCGCGTCGAAGAACGCCTGGAACTGGGTCTGGTAGGGGTGGTCGCTCACATCACCGCTGTCGAGCATCTTCAGGTTCAGCTTGCTCCAGCCGCTCTTGTCCGCACCCAGCTTCATGGAGTGGAACTTGTCATCCAGCAGGCTGCCTTCGCTGCCGCAGAGGTGCGTGTGGAAGTAGTAGGGCTGCAGGCAGTCCACCACGGCGGCGCACTTGCCCACGCGGCCACCCTTGAAGTTCACAATCGTGACGCTGGTGGTGTCGTACTGATAAGGCTCAAAAATCGAGCTCTTCGACTTCGTGGACAGGCTGGAGACGCTTTCGACATCATTGCCCATGCAGAGGAGCAGGGCATCGAGCGCATGGCAGCCGGCGGTGAGCAGGGCGCTGCCGCCGTTTTCCTTGCCGGTGTTCCAACGGAATTGGCCGTACCAGGGTCCGATGCCGTGGTAGTAGTCCACTTCCGCGTAGTGCAGTTCGCCCAGCAGGCCCTGATCCAGCACCGACTTGGTGGCGAGGAACTGGCCGGAGTACCGGCACTCGAAGCACACACAGCCCTTCACGCCATTCTTCTCCGCTGCCGCCACGATGGCGCGGCAGTCGGCGATGTTCATGGCCATGGGCTTTTCCAGGATGATGTGCTTCTTCGCATTCGCCGCTGCGATGGCCTGTTCGGCGTGCAGTGCTGGCATGGAGCAGATGTCCACCACGTCGATGCCGGAGTTCAGGAACTCATCGAAATCCGTGTAGGTCTTGATGGTGCCACCGTGGCGTGCGCTCACCTCGGCGTCGTCGAGTTTGCGGGCGGAGTAGACTGCCGTGACCTGTGCGTGGGTGGTGGCGTTGATGGCTGCGATGTGCGCGCCCGCCGCCCAGCCGTAACCGATGATGCCGACTTTGTATTTCTTCATGGAGTTCCTGGCGTTGAGTAGAAAGAGTGAGTCTGAAGTGGGGACAGAAAAGGTCGTACGCTCTCCTGTGTCAATCCTTGCGTCTCGCCCGTGAACAGCTGCACAGGCGTTCACCAGAGCCTAATTCGCAAAAGTACCGAAACACGGCAGAAAAGCGGAGGGGGCCGGTGCGACGTTGAGCGGTGGACGGTGCGACAGCAGCGGCCAGAATTTTGGCGTGAGGTTATGCACTGAGTTTTGACACAGAGACAGACACTTTGTATTTTTTAGACCGATGTGCAGACCTACTAGCTTTTGGTGGTTGAAGACCTGGCTTTGGTCCTTGCTCGCAGTGCTGCCCTTGCTGTGCTCAAGAGGTGAGGAGCTCCAGGTGCGATATGCGGACCTCGCCGTCCTGCTTCGTGGCAAGCAGCCGGCCGTGGGGCTGATTTATCCCCAAGATGGAACGCTTTCAGCAAAGGCGAATTTTCCTGGGGTCAGCAAGTTGGAAGACGTGCCCGGAATGCCACGCGATGTTCTCGATATCAAGTTGCTGGCGCCTGTAAACGCGAAGCTTGTTCAGGTGCGCGCGAGCGGGGTTCTGACCATCGGGGACGAGGCGGCAGAACTGGCCAAATTGAGCACAGCTCCCGTGAAGGCTGGCAAGTACAGTGGATTTGACTTGCTGGAAAAAGCGCTGGCAGGTCATCCTCACATCAGTCTCGCAAAGATTGGCATGGGAGGGCAACGGATGGGTGGTGTGATTGAGCTGAAAACAGATCTTTCCAGCATTTCGTTGCTTGATCTGATGTTCTTAATCACAAAGGAACAAGGTGGAAACTTCTGGTCCATTGGTCCTTCGGAGATGAAGCTGCCCACTCCAGAAGGAGCTAAGAAGCCTGTTCTCTTGCTGCCTTTCGTTCTGCTGGCTACGCCACCGAACTGAACGAGGACTTGGGGGACTCCCCCTTTCGGAGTATCGCACGGCCAGGTTGAGTGGTGACAGATTTCTTGCCAGACGGGATGAGTAAAAAGATTTCGTGCTCGTCTCCGTATCGACCTGTGCATGAAATCCATCGCGCGCGTCCTCTCCGAGTTGCCTTCGCTCAAGTCCATCGGGGCTACAGTGGTACTCCTTTCGTCCCTCACGACGTTTGCCCATGCTGCGGATCCTCCCGCGACCGTGCCCGTGCGTGAGCTGCGCGATCTGAACAAGAGCTACTTCCCCTTCACCCCGGTGAAGTCCAAGGAGGAATGGGCGGTGCGCCGCGCGGAAATTCTACGGCGTACGCAGGTGGCCTGCGGACTCGTGCCCATGCCCACCAAGACACCACTCAACGCGGTGATTCACGGTCGTGTGGAGAGGGACGACTTCACGGTGGACAAGGTGTATTTCGAATCGGTGCCCGGTCACTACGTCACCGGCAATCTCTACCTGCCGAAGAAGCCCGGGGAAAAGATGCCTGTGGTACTCTGCCCGCATGGTCACTGGCCGAATGGTCGCTTCATGAACTTGAACGATGCCGGTGTGAAGAAGGAAATCGCCACCGGTGCCGAGCGCTTTGAGAACGCCGCCCGCTCACCATTGCAGGCCCGCTGCGCGCAGCTCGCGCGCATGGGCTGTGCAGTCTTCCACTATGACATGCTGGGCTATGCCGACAGCCTGCAGTTCGCCGACGCCAGTGGAAATATCGAGCATCGTCATGGACCCAAGGCGCATGGATTCATCAGCGCGGATGCCGAATCGCAACTGGTCGGCTACTTCAATCTCCAGACGTGGAACAGCATTCGCGCGTTGGATTTTGTGCTCTCTCTGCCCGGCGTGGATTCCGCACGTGTTGGTTGCACCGGAGCGAGTGGTGGGGGCACACAGACGATGATCCTCAGCGGATTGGATGAGAGGGTCACGGCTGCCTTTCCCTGTGTCATGGTCAGCACGGCCATGCAGGGCGGATGCACCTGTGAGAACACCAACCACTTGCGCATCGACCAGGGGAACATCGATTTCGCCGCGCTCACCGCGCCGCGCCCGATTGGCATGACCACGGCGAATGACTGGACCAAGGAGCTGGATACCAAAGGTTTCCCCGACCTGAAGAACCTTTACACGATGCTGGGCGTGCCGAACAACGTGACAGCCCTCTTCGCCGCGCACTTCCCGCACAACTACAATCACGTGTCGCGGACAGCGATGTACAACTTCTACAACAAGCACTTCAAGCTTGGTCTTGAGGAGCCGGTGCTGGAGCGCGACTTCCAGCTTCTCTCGGAGGAAGAGATGAGCGTCTGGAATGCGAAACATCCGAAACCCGCCGGGGACAAGATCGGCGAGTCGCATGAGAAGGCACTGGTGAAGTGGTTCACGGAGGACACCGCGAAGCAGGCTGCCCCACTGCTGGCACCCAGGACAGAGGCGGATGTGGCAAAGCAACGGGAAGTGCTCGGTGCTGGCTGGCAGGTGCTGATTGGCGGCAAGATGCCCGCGAAGGGAGAATCCGTGCACGGCCTCGGCGCGAAGGAGGATAAGGGTGGCTACCTGCTCATGCGCGGCATCACCACCAGCAAACTGGGTGGCGTGGACACCACCTTCATCTATCCAAAGCAGTGGAACAACAGTGTGGTGCTCTGGGTGTCGCTGAAGGGCGAGGCTTCCATTTTGGATGGCAATGGCGATCTGACTCCGGCGGCCACCAAGCTCCTTGCGGAAGGCTTCTCCATTGCCTGCCCGAACCTCTACATGAAGGACGCCAAGAAGAATCCGAATGTGTATGACGATGGCAAGAAGAAGCTCGATTCGTTCTACGGCTACGCGGGCTACCAGTATGGCTACAATCCCTCACTCTTCGCCGAGCGTGTACGCGACGTGATGGCCAGCATCGCCATGATTCGAGACAACGACAAGTATCGCACTGAAACGCTCTACGTTGCTGGCGTGGAAGGCGCGGGACCGATTGCCGCCGCCGCTGTGGGCATCGCGCAGTCGAAGGTGAACCAGCTCTTCGTGGATACCGAAGGCTTCCGATTCGCGAAACTTGATGACGTGTGGGACATGAACTTCGTCCCCGGTGCCGTGAAGTACGGCGACGTGCCTGCCCTGCTCAGCCTCTGCGCTCCCGTGAAGACCACCGTGGTGAATGAGACGAAGGAAAGCATCGCTCCAGCCGTGGCGACCTTCGGCGCAGGGAAGGCTTCGCTGGAGTTGGTTGGCAAAGCTGAAGGAAAGGGAACAGAGGCAGTGGTGAAGGCGTTGGTGGAGCGGAGATGAGCGTGATAGCCGGCGTGCGAAGCACCTTGGACTGCGGCAGCCTGCTGCCGCTTTCCAGAGTCCACAGCCTGCTGTGGCGATGGGGGCACTCCCTCGTAGTGTGATGTGTCCTGAAAACTTGGCGACTTCGTCGCGGTGAAGCGTGCAGCAGGCTGCACTTTGGGAAAGCGGCTGCAGGCATCCGCAGTCCAAGGACGCTGCGCGTCGGAGTTTCATTCGAGCGCTTGCGCGCTTGGGAAGTCAGGAGTTGGTTGTCTGCATGAAGTATGGGAGATTTCAGCGGGTCGTCGCTTGGGCAATCGGCGTGTTGCTTTCAACCTCGGTGCCTTCGTTGCCCGCCGAAACTCCACCCGCACTCCTTCCCGCGCTCGACCCTCTCATCCAGCACGTTGCCTCCCACCCAGACGGCACCGCAGCGAACAGCATCGACTTCGCTGCGCTGAAAGGGGACCGCTCAGAGCTTCCCATCGGCGTCTTCGATTCCGGCATTGGCGGACTCACGGTGCTGGAGGCCATCCTCAAGCTCGACAGCTTCAACAACAAGACTCTCCAACCCGGTGCCGACGGCGTGCCCGACTTCGCGGGCGAGAGGTTCATCTACCTCGGCGACCAGGCGAACATGCCGTATGGCAACTACCCCTCCCAGGGACGGGAGGATTACCTGCGCGAACTCATTGTGAAGGACATGGTGTTCCTGCTCGGGAAGCGTTACCACGGCGCCGAGGGACCACGTTTCGACAAGCCGGCGGTGAAGGCGGTCGTCATCGCGTGCAACACGGCCACGGCGTATGGCCTCGATGACATGCGCGCCGCGCTCAAGACGTGGCAGCTAGACGTGCCAGTCATTGGCGTGGTGGAAGCAGGAGCTCGTGCGGTGGTGGAGCAGTTGCCCGCCGATGGCCCGCCGCCCACCGTGGGTATCTTGGCTACAGTCGGCACCTGCGCCAGCAATGCGTATCCCAAAGCCATCGCCCGCGCTGCGGGTCTCGTGGGTAAACCGGTGCCTCGTGTCATCCAGCAGGGCAGCATTGGGTTGGCGGGTGCGATTGAGGGGAATCCTGCCTACGTCTGGAATGGGGTGGGGGAACGGCCGGTGGCGTATGCAGGTCCGGACTCGACGGTGTTGAACTCTGTCGTTGAGTACGCCAGATACGATATCAACAAAATGGTGCAGGAGCCGAGGGTGGCGGAAACGGTGACTGGCAAAAAGTTCGATCACAAAACTCCCGGCCTGGGCATGCTTGTTCTGGGATGCACCCACTTCCCTCTGATTGAAAACGAGTTGAATGCTGCGTTGAAGCTACGGAGCGAGGCTCAACTTGTTGATGACATTCCTCCCTCTGAGATCCTTGTGGCTGAACGCGTCGCTTTCATCAATCCCGCCGAGCTGACCGCCAAGGAGCTCTTCCGCGAACTCACCAAGGCCAAGCTGCGCACCAAGGCTGCTGCGGCGCATGAGTCTTCTGCACCATTGAGCAGCTTCTATCTTAGTGTGCCCAATTCCGCCGCTGCCGGGGTCAAATTAGCTGCGGACGGCTCGCTGGATACCGTCTACAAGATTGGTAGGAAAACAGGCGAGCCCGAGAAGGAGGACACCAAGGTTATCCCGATGACCATGAAGACACTGCCGGAGTCGTCGCGCCTGCTCCTGGAAAAGCTGCCCGCGGTGTCTGCTCAGATCAAAGAAGCGCGTCAGGAATGATGGCCCAGGCAGGAGGCTGCCGGGGTTTCCCCATGGAATGTCACAGGGCGCCCTGATGTTCACATGCATTGAGGACAGCCTGTTGTTTCAGGCGCCCCTCCATGAAAAGCCTCCCTGCCAGTATTCTGAGAAACATCATCCACCCCGCCCTTGCCCTTGGTCTGACCTTGACTGCCTTCGCTGGCGGCAATGGGCCCGTCATCACGACCGGACCGGTTGAACGTCATCCAGATATCAAGATTCCCAGGCCGGACCTTGTGCCGCTGGGATTCACTGCCACCCGCAAGCAGGAGTATGACAATCAGTGGCATCGCGCCTACTCCGCGAAGGTGACTGTGGCGAACTGGGGCACGGCCAAGTCGGATCACTTTGCCTGCATCTTTGGCTTCAAGGTGCTCGCGACTGAAGATCCTGTTAAATACCCGGTCGGTTCCAAGGGATTATGTGGATTTGTCTCCTTCACTGAAGGACTCGAGGTCACGGAAATTGCCGATGAAAGCTCCACCGTTTCCTTCAGCATTCCCAAGGGCGTCACCAAGATCGAGATTTACCTCTTGGTGGACCGCTACCTGTGGGGTACCGACGACGACTGGGAAAATGACACGGGAGCGGAACTGACGGGCAATATCGTCGAGTCCAACGAACTGAACAACGTCTGGGGACCCAAGGTATATAGCTTCATCCCTGTGCCGAACACGCCTCCCGTCGTTTCCTGGTAGTCGAACGGGATCATTCTGAAACCCTCCGCGTGCACGGGATGCTGAAATGCATCCCGTGTTTGCTTTGGCGTCCAGGGGGCCAAGCCAATCCGACTTTCGTCCCATCTGTTTACTCTAGACATTTAGAGAGGAGGGCGGGCATACTCGGGGCGCAACACCTTCACCGTTATGCACTCATCCCTCTCTCGCGCGAGCGCAGTGCTGGCAGTCCTGCTGGCTGGTATGACGACAGACCTCGATGCGCAGTCGCCGCCGGCTCCGCTCGACAAGGCCCAGCTCAAAGCGCAGGTGGATGCGAGACAAAAACGATCGGACCTGATGCTGGATGAACTGAAGGCGTCTGATGCCCGAATCGAAGCAACGGTCGATCGAATCATCGAGACCTTGAAGATGGTGGGGGACTCGAAAGACTCCCGCACCAAGGTGGCGAGGCTGAAAGAGGACACGGTGAAACGCCTGGCGAAGAACATCGAATTCTACCAGCGGAAGCGGGCTGACCTGATGGAGCAGATGCGGCGGCCCACCTTGAATCTCACGATGGAACAGAAGCAGCGCGCCATTGCGAAAGTGGATTCCCGCATGGAGAAGCGCGTGCAGCAAATCCTCGCCCTGAACCAGTCGATGCCCCAGCACCAGGACTACGACAAGTACAAGGAGATCGACAATGGGTGGTACGGCACCACATTCG
The DNA here is from genome assembly GCF_003315205.1 of Roseimicrobium gellanilyticum. Taxonomy (NCBI): domain Bacteria; kingdom Pseudomonadati; phylum Verrucomicrobiota; class Verrucomicrobiia; order Verrucomicrobiales; family Verrucomicrobiaceae; genus Roseimicrobium; species Roseimicrobium gellanilyticum. The sequence continues at coordinate 825,115 of NZ_QNRR01000001.1, forward strand.
CGGTGAACGAGGACTACAAGCAAAACCAGCGCCTGATGACGCATACCAATGCCCAGAGGGGAAAAATCCTTGAAGGCTTGCAGAAGAGTGTGGATCGACTGGAGCAGTACAACAGGACCCTCAATGGATGGCTAGCCAAGGCTACGGGTGACGAGCATCGCAAAACTCTCCAGGGGGAAATCGCCAGGAATGAGGAGCTCTTGAAGGAGCGCCGCACGCAGATAGTCGACCTGGCCAAACCGGCCCTCGACACCTCACGCCCCATCAGCGGCAAGGAAGCGCAGGACATGGATATGGCCCTACGTAAGACGGTGGACTCCCTGCAACGTGAATTCACGACCTTGTTCCAACGGTACTCGACGTACCTCCAGGAGCTCTCGAGCGTGAATACGGCGAAGGCCGCATTGGCTGCTGCGAAATAGGAAGCAGCTCGCGGAAAACACCTGCTATAGGCATCCGCATCTGGGAGATGGGGCCAGGAAGTGATCCCCTGTGCCGTGATCTATCAAAAATTATTTCGGATATCTGAAATAGACATCGCTCACAAGGGCATTTAGAAGCTTTTGAGGGTGGAAAATTGCCCCTTCCGGGCCTTTGAGCCCGGATGGAGGGTGAAAAATGTCGTTTTCGGTTCAAAAAATCCGGGGAGAAGCGCAAAAAGGAGTTGCACGGTTTGGACAACTCCGTAGTATCTGCGCTCCCACAGCCTCGGCCCCGGTAACACGGGGTGGTTTTTAAGGCCCGCTTCGGCGGGTCTTCCTATCGGAAGCAGCCCCGGACAAGAAGCGCAACCCACAAGGGTGACGTGTCTTTCCGTTTCGTGACCGAACGAGCGAGAATCTTTGACACCGTCGATATGCCCACCATCAATCAACTCGTGCGACATGGCCGCCAGGATAAAGCGGCCAAATCCAAGTCCCCTGCACTGGCGAATTGCCCTCAGCGTCGTGGTGTATGTCTTCAGGTGATGACCAGAACGCCCAAGAAGCCGAACTCGGCTCTTCGTAAGGTTGCCAAGGTTCGTCTCACGAATGGTTTCGAGGTGATTGCGTACATCGGCGGTGAAGGCCACAATCTTCAGGAGCACTCCATCGTGCTGGTGCGCGGTGGACGTGTGAAGGACCTTCCGGGTGTGCGTTACCACATTGTCCGTGGCACGCTGGACTGCCTTGGCGTGGACAAGCGCCGTCGTGGCCGTTCGAAGTACGGTGCGAAGCGTCCGAAGCCCGGTGCTGCTGCTGCTCCTGCCAAAGGCAAGAAGTAAGCCCTGAAGTCCTGATAGCGAAACTTTTAACTGCCTCACCACATGTCCCGCAGGAAGCGCACTTACACCAAGCATACCTACAAAGACGCCCGCTATGACAGCGAGCTCGTCGCCGGCCTCATCAGCAAGCTGATGGTCAGTGGGAAGAAGTCCCTCGCCGAGCGTCTGGTCTATGCTGCCATCGATCGCCTCAACGAAAACAGCGAAGCCGTTGATCCGCTTGAGCTGGTGACTCGCGCGATTGAAAATGTGAAGCCTCGCGTGGAAGTGAAGCCTCGCCGTGTGGGTGGTGCTACCTATCAGGTGCCCCTTGAAGTTGCCCCCAATCGCTCGCTGGGCATGGCCCTTCGCTGGATTGTTGGTTTCGCCCGTGCCCGCAAGGGTGTGCCGATGCATGTCGCCCTCGCCAATGAGTTGAAGGACGCCTCGGTCAACCAGGGCAGCGCCATCCGCAAGCGTGACGACGTGCACAAGGCTGCCCAGGCCAACCGCGCGTTCGCCCACTTCCGCTGGTAGTCGGTTTTCCTCTGAGCTGTACGTCGCAAGTCCACATTACCTGATCTTCTTCCCCCATGTCCGCCAATCTCAATTCCCCCAACCGCAGTTTCCCGCTGGAGCGCACGCGCAACATCGGCATCTGTGCGCACATTGATGCGGGAAAGACCACGCTGACCGAGCGTATTCTTTTCTACACGGGCATGATTCACAAGATCGGTGAAGTGCACGACGGCGCTGCTACCACAGACTGGATGGAGCAGGAGCGTGAGCGTGGCATCACCATTACCTCGGCCGCTGTTACCACAAACTGGAAGCAGCTTCCCGAAGCGGACATCTTCAAGCTCTACACGGGCCAGGATATTCGGGTGAACATCATTGACACCCCTGGTCACGTGGACTTCACGGCTGAGGTGGAGCGCTCCCTGCGCGTGCTCGACGGTGCGATTTTCGTCCTTTGCGGTGTGGCTGGTGTGCAGCCCCAGTCTGAGACGGTGTATCGCCAGGCTGAGAAGTACGGTGTGCCTCGCATTGCTTTCGTGAACAAGATGGACCGCACCGGCGCGAACTTCGCCCGTGTTGTGGAAGACGTCCGCACGAAGCTGGGTGCGAATGCCTGGCCGATTCTCATCCCGATTGGCGCCGAAGATCAGCTCAAGGGCCAGATCGACGTGGTGAACCAGAAGGCTGTCATCTATTCGGACGACGACAAGTGGGGTTCCACTTACCACACCCGCGAACTCGAGGGTGATGAAGTTGCCACTGCCAAGAAGGCCTACGACGAACTCGTCGAAGAGCTCTGCAACGTGGACGACGAGATGGGCATGATGTTCCTCGAGGAAAAGCCCATCACGAAAGAAGATGTCAAGGCAGCCCTGCGCCGTGCCGTGATCAGCCTGAAGATCATTCCGATGGCTGGCGGTTCCGCCTTCAAGAACAAGGGTGTTCAGTATCTCGTGGACGCTGTGGTGGACTACCTCCCTGGCCCGCTCGACATTCCTGCCGCCAAGGGTCAGAGCCCTGATGATGCTTCGATCGTCATCGAAGCCCGTCCGGACGACAATGCAAAGTTCGTCTCCCTCGCGTTCAAGCTCTGGAGCGACAAGTTCGTCGGCAAGCTGGTGTTCTTCCGTGTGTACTCCGGCTGCGTCCGCAAGGGCGATGTGGTTTACAACCCCCGCACCCGCAAGACGGAACGCGTGGGCCGCTTGATTCAGATTCAGGCCAACCAGCACAAGGACATTGATTGCTGTTACTCCGGCGACATCGCCGCCATGGTTGGCATCAAGAACGTCACGACGGGTGACACGCTCGCAGAAGATGACTATGACATCCTGCTTGAGCCCCCGTCCTTCCCCGAGCCTGTTATCTCCATGGCCGTGGAACCCAAGGCCAAGGGCGACCAGGAGAAGATGGCTCTCGCGCTTCAGCGCCTTTCCGACGAAGATCCAACTTTCGTGGTCCGCACGGACGAAGAGACCGGCCAGACGATCATCGCGGGCATGGGCGAACTTCACCTCGAAATTCTGCGCGACCGCATGCTGCGCGAGTTCAAGGTGGACACCAACGCTGGCAAGCCCCAGATCGCCTATCGCGAAACGCTTACCCTGGCAGCCGACGGCGAAGGAAAGCTCGTCAAGCAGTCCGGTGGTCGCGGTCAATACGGCCACGTGATTCTCAAGGTCTATCCGAGCGAGCGCGGCAAGGGTGTGACGGTGGACAACAAGGTTGTCGGCGGCACGATTCCGAAGGAATACATCAACGCTTGTAAATCTGGTGTGCTCGAAGCGGTGACGAACGGCATCATTGCCGGCTACGAAGTCATCGACATTCACATCGACCTCCTTGACGGTTCGAGCCACGATGTGGACTCCAACGAAAACGCGTTCAAGATGGCGGCCATCTTCGCCGTGAAGGATGCGCTCAAGAAAGCCAAGTGCATCATGCTTGAGCCCATCATGGCGGTGGAAGCCACCACCCCTGAGGAGTACCAGGGTGATATCATGGGTGACCTCAACCGTCGCCGTGGCAAGATCACCTCGATCGACAGCCGCAACAACATGAGCATCGTGAAGGCCGAGGTGCCGCTCTCCGAAATGTTCGGATACAGCACCACCATCCGCACCCTGTCCAGCGGACGCGCCTCCTACTCCATGCAGCCCTCGCATTTCGAACAGGTGCCCCAGCAGATCGTGGATCAGATCGTGGAGCAGCGCGGCGGCAAGAAGTCCTAACCTGAGAATATTTTCACCCGAGCGGGATACACACCATGCAAAGTCAACGCATCAGAATTCGCCTGCGGGCTTACGATTACCGTGTGCTGGACAAGTCCACTGCGGAAATCGTGGAGACGGCCAAGCGCACCGGCGCCAAAGTGGCGGGCCCCATTCCTCTGCCCACCCGCATTGAGAAATTCAATGTGAACCGCTCACCGCACGTGGACAAGAAGTCCTCCGAGCATTTCGAAATCCGCACGCACAAGCGCCTGCTGGACATCGTGGACCCCACGGCCCGCACCGTGGACGAGCTGAAGAAACTGAACCTGCCGTCCGGCGTGGACATCACCATCCGCATCTAAGCGGGCACCTAGGAAGACGACTCCCATGAAAATTGGTTTGATTGGCAAAAAGCTGGGTATGACCCAGGTGTACACGGACAAGGGCGAAGCGCTTCCGGTAACCGTCATTCAGGTGGCGGGAAACCAGGTGGTGCAGGTCAAGACCGTGGAGAAGGATGGCTACAGCGCTGTTCAGCTTGGATTCGGTGACAAGAAGGAAAAGAGCGTGAACAAGCCTGAAGGCGGTCACTTCAAGAAGGCCGGTGCCTCTCCGAAGTACGTGTTGAAGGAATACCGCGTGGATGGCGAGGCTCCTGCCGCCGGCACCGTGTTCGGTCCTGAGGTGTTCGAAGTTGGCGACGTCGTGGACGTCATCGGCACCACCAAGGGCAAGGGCTTCCAGGGTGTTGTGAAGCGCTATGGCTTCGCCGGCCAGCCCATGTCCCATGGTTCCATGATGCACCGTCGTACTGGTTCCATCGGTTGCCGTCTTACCCCCGGTCGCGTTTGGAAGAACCAGAAGATGCCCGGACACACCGGCACCACCAATCGCACCACGCAGAATCTGCAGATCGTGCAGAGCCGCACTGAAGAGGGCGTCATCCTTGTGAGAGGTTGCGTTCCTGGCCACAACAACTCCTACGTCTTCGTGCGTCCTGCCATCAAGAAGGCCGCCGCCAAGAACTAACTTCTGAGTCGAGCCCATCGTCATGTCCGCAACTACTCTTACACTCGACGCCGCAAAGCAGGCCAGCATCAATCTGGTCGAGGATCCTGCCAAGGGTCTCCAGGCTCTGCATGAAACCGTCGTGGCCTATCGCGCCAACCGCCGCCAGGGCACTGCCTGCACGAAGACCCGCAATGAAGTTGCGGGCTCCGGCAAGAAGCTCTGGAATCAGAAGGGCACCGGCCGTGCTCGTATGGGCAGCGTCCGCTCTCCCATCTGGCGTGGGGGTGGTATCGTCTGGGGCCCCCGCCCTCGCGATTACTCCAAGAAGATCCCGCAGAAGATCAAGTCGCTGGCCCTCCGCCGCGCCCTGACCTCCCGCATTGAAGACGGCGCTGTTCTCACCACCGCGAACTTCTCCATCCAGGACGGCAAGACCAAGAGCTTCATCAAGACGCTCAGCGGTCTCACCGACGCGAAGAAGGTACTCGTGCTTGCCAGCGCCTTCGATGAAAACACCTTCCTCAGCGGTCGCAATGTTGCCAGCGTGCAGCTTCTGAATGCCGCCGACGTGAACGCTGAACACCTCCTCAACTTCGAGAAGATCGTCGTAGTGGGAGACGCCCTTGAAATCCTTGCCAAGAGGACTGCCTAAATGAAAGACCTTTCCTACGCCATCAAAACGATCCGCCTCAGTGAGAAGGCCACCCTTCTCGGTGAGAAGCTGAACGAATACGTCTTCAAGGTCGATCCACGCGCCAACAAGATCGAGATCAAGCAGGCCGTGGAGAAGCTCTTTGGCAAGAAGGTCGTCGACGTTCGCACCATGAACTACTCCGGCAAGGAGCGCCGCCGTGGCGCCCGCGCTGGCCAGACTTCCGACTGGAAGAAGGCCGTTGTCCGCCTCAAGGAAGGCGAAACCATCGAGCTCGCCTAGTCGATATCCGCCTCGTTCGTCCCTGTAGAAATTTTCCCCTTATCGCGTCATGGCTCTTAAGACATTCAAGCCCAACACGCCCTCAAACCGGTTCAAGCAGCTCCCTGCCTTCGAGGAAATCACGAAGCACACCCCGGAGCGCAGCCTGACCGAGGCCCTGCGCAAATCGGGTGGCCGCAACAACACGGGTCGCATCACCTGCCGTCACATCGGCGGTGGTCACAAGCGCCGCTACCGTCTCATCGACTTCAAGCGCTCCCGCCGTGATGAAGCTGCCAATGTAGTTGGCATCGAGTACGATCCAAACCGCTCCGCTCGTATTGCGCTCATCCAGTTCCCGGATGGCCAGAAGAGCTACATCCTTGCTCCCGCCAACCTCGAAGTGGGCGCCAAGGTGACCGCCGGTGAGAAGGCCCAGCCCGAACTTGGCAATGCCCTTCCGCTGCGCAACATCCCGCTCGGCACGCAGATTCACAACATCGAGATCAACCCTGCCCAGGGTGGCAAACTCGTTCGTGCTGCCGGCCAGGCCGCGGTGCTTTCCAACCGTGAAGGCCGCTACGCGCTCATCCGCCTGCCCTCCGGTGAAATCCGCAAGATCCTTGCTGACTGCTACGCCACCATTGGTCAGGTCGGCAACACCGACCACATGAACGTCATCAGTGGCAAGGCTGGCCGTACCCGCTGGCTGGGCGTCCGCCCCACTGTTCGCGGTATGTGCATGAACCCCATCGACCACCCGAACGGTGGTGGTGAAGGCCGCTCCAAGTCCGGTGGTGGTCGCCAGCACCTCCTCAGCCCCTGGGGCCATGCCAAGGGCCAGAAGACCCGCAGCAAGAAGAAGCATTCGAACCGCCTCATCGTGCAGCGTCGCAACGCCAAGTAATCTTTTCCGAACCTCTGACTTAGCTCGTTACCTGCCATGGGACGCTCACTTAAAAAAGGACCTTTCATCAACCAGAAGCTGCTCTGGAAGATTGACACCCAGAATGAAGCCGGGACCAAGCGCCCCATCAAAACTTGGGCTCGCGCTTCGATCATCCCTCCGGATTTCGTTGGCCACACCTTCCTGGTGCACAATGGCAAGGACTTCATCAGCGTGTATGTGACCGAAAACATGGTCGGACATCGCCTCGGTGAATTCTCGCCGACCCGCGTATTCAAGGGCCACGGCGCGCACACCGCCAAGGTCACCAAGTAAAGATACCTGTCACCGAGTTTCCCATCTCTTTCTCCACCGTCATGTCACTTCTCCGCAACATCGCCCGCAAAGGCACTGCCGCGCTTCTCGCGCTGGTGGCGCTTGGCGCTGGCCATGTGCAGGGACAGCAGAACCTGGCGGTGGAATTGAAGGAAGCTCAGATGACCCTCACGGCGGCGCTTACCCGCGTCTCCGACGTCGAAGCGCGTCTAACCAAGGCGCGCGAACAGGTGAACGCCCTGGCGGAAGCCCTCGCTGCCGCCAACGGTGAGTCCCAGCAGACCCGCGAGGCCTATGAACGCATCCGCGTGCAGATGGAAGGTCTCGGTATGGCTGCGCTGGACGCCAGCAACAACGAGACGAATCAGCGTCTGCTCGCCGCTCTGAGCGACATCCGCATCTTGGAGACCCAGAATCGCTCCCTCACGGACGCGCTCTATCAGCTCTCGGTAGCCAGTCTCGAATATGCCAAGGCTGCCGGTCCTGTGCAGGGCCAGCCCAAGATCAAGTTTGATGAAGGCCTCGCCTCTGCGGAGAAGGCCCTCGCAAAAGTGCAGTCCGCGAAGCAGCCAGTCGGCGACTTCGACCTTCAGAATGCCCGTGTCGTGAGCCTGAAGGACGACGCTGGTATCCTCATTCTCAATGTCGGATCGCGCCACGGGGTGCATCCCGGCATGCCCTTTTCCATCTACCGTCAGGACAAGCCTGTCGCCCGTGCTCTCGTTGTCGATGTCCGCAATGGCATCTGCGGGGCCGTGTTGCAGGAGCTCGTCAGCAAGGATGAACCCGTCAAAGTAGGGGACACCGGCCGCGTCGAGCCCGTGAAGAGTTAACTGGAAGCAAGCCAAGCCATGGAAGTCAAATCCGTCACGAAATTCGCAAGAATCTCCGATCTCAAGGCCCGGGAAGTTGCCCGCGCCGTGCAGGGGATGCCCGTCTCGCAGGCCCTCAGCGTGCTCAACTTCACTCCGAAGAAGGCCGCCCTCTTGATCGGCAAGACCCTCCGTTCCGCCATCGCCAATGCGGAGAACAATCATGAGCTTGATGCGGATGACCTTTACATCAAGAGCGCCACGGCCACGAAGGGCCCGGTCCTCAAGCGCATCATGCCCCGCGCCCGTGGATCCGCAGCCGGCATCAAGAAGCGCATGAGCCATCTCACGATTGTCCTGGCCCAGAAGCCGGAAGAAAAAGAAGAAGCGAAACCCAAGCGCGCCGCCAAGTCGAAGAAGGCCGCTGAGAAAGCCTAGTCAGCAGCCAGATTCCCAACCCTTTCAAATACTATGGGCCAAAAAGTCAATCCAATCGGATTCCGTCTCGCCGTCAACAAGGACTGGCGCTCGAAGTGGTACGCCCCGGAGAAGGACTATGCGGAGTTCCTGCATGCTGACCTTGCCATTCGCGACTACCTCAAGAAGAAGCTTTCCTCAGCGGCGCTCGCCAAGATCGTCATCGAGCGCGCCTGGAATCTGGTTCGCGTCACCCTGCACACCGCGCGTCCCGGTCTCGTGATCGGTCGCAAGGGCCAGGAAATCGAAGTGATGAGCAACGAAATCTCCAAGATGTGCGGCGGCAAGTCCGTGAAGATCGACATCCTTGAGATCAAGCAGCCCGAGATCGACGCCCAGCTCGTTGCTGAGAGCGTGGCGACCCAGCTTGAGCGCCGTATCTCTTTCCGCCGTGCGATGAAGCGCGCCGTGCAGACCGCGATGGACATGGGTGCTGATGGCATTCGTATTCGCTGCGCCGGCCGTCTCGGTGGTGCGGACATCGCCCGCGCTGAGCAGTATCGCCAGGGCAAGGTGCCGCTTCAGACTCTTCGTATCAACATCGACTACGGCTTCACCGAAGCCCGCACCGTGTACGGCATCATTGGCGTCAAGTGCTGGCTCAACCGCAAGCCTGAAGTGGAAGGAGCTCCCGCTCCTGAGCGCCGCCAGGAACGCCGCCCCCGCCGTGAAGGTGATCGTGGCGACCGTGGTCCGCGTGGTGGTGGTGGCGGCGGATATCGCGGTGGTGACCGCGGTGATCGTGGTGGTGACCGTCAGGCCTCCGCGCCTGCCCCGGCTCCCGCCGAAGCGCCCGCTGCGCAGTAAGTTTTTTGAATCGCTTTTAACACTGGAAACAAAGGAAGGATCTGAGTCATGGCAATGCTGCCCAGCAGAGTTAAGTATCGCAAAACCCAGCGCGGAAGCCGCGCGGGCAATGCCACCACGTGCAACAAGATCAGCTTCGGCGAGTATGGCCTGCAGGCTCTGGACCGTCACTGGCTCAAGAGCAATCAGATCGAGGCCTGCCGTGTGGCGATTACCCGCCACCTCAAGCGTAAGGGCAGCGTGTTCATCCGCATCTTCCCACACAAGCCTGTCACGGCCCGTCCCCCGGAAACCCGAATGGGTAAAGGTAAGGGCGCTCCCGAATTCTGGGTGGCAGTGGTGTACCCCGGCACGATGCTTTTCGAAATCTCCGGTGTGAGTGAAAACCTTGCGCGTGACGCCTGCCGTCTGGCCGCCAACAAGCTGGGTATCCGTACCCGCTTCGTGACCCGCCAGTCCATGATGCACTAGTCATCCCCGAGCAACCAAGCTGCAGAACAGAACGCGCCAAACCAGCGATATGAAAGTCCAGGAACTCAGGGAACTGACCAACGAAGAAATCGCCGTCCGTCGCCGCGAGGCGAGGCAGGAACTGCTGCACCTCAGCGTGCAACAGGCCAGCGGACAGGTGGAAAACACCGGACGGTTCCGTCAGATCAAGCGCGGTATTGCGCAGATGGAAACCATCCTTTCCGAGCGTCGCCTCAACATTGTGGTGACCAGCGGACCGAAGAAGGAGAAGAAGGCCAAGGCCGAAGCTCCCGCGGCTGACAAGCCCGCCGCAAAGAAGGCAGCCAAGAAGGCCGTGAAGAAAGCCGCCAAGAAGGCTGAATAAGCAATTCAACAGAGACACCAACGATGAGCGAAACGCAAACCAGTGCAGCCACCACCGAACCGCGCCAGGCGGTGAAGAAGACCCGTGTGGGTGTGGTCGTGTCCGACAAGATGTCCAAGACCATCGTGGTCGAAGTGGAGCGTCGGGTGCCGCATGCCCTCTTCAAGAAGATCGTCCGCAAGACCTCCAAGTTCTATGCGCACGATGAAGAGGCGAAGGCCAAAATCGGCGACAAGGTGCGCATCGAGGAGACCCGTCCGATGAGCAAGCTGAAGCGCTGGAAGCTCGTCGAAGTGCTCGCGCACTAAATTATTTTACGAAACCCCAACTGAACCACTCGAGGGAGGATCTGGCTTATGCTGCAAATGGAGTCCGAAATCGCGATTGCCGACAACACCGGCGCTCGCATGGCTGAGATGATTGGTGTCATCGGCCGCAAGAACAAGCGCACCGCGGACATCGGTGACATCATCACCGCGCACGTGCGTGTTTCCACCCCCACCGCCCAGGTGAAGAAGGGTGAAGTGGTCCGCGCCGTGGTGGTGCGCACCGCCGCCCCCATCCGCCGTGCGGACGGTTCCGTCCTGCGGTTCGACAAGAACGCGATTGTCATCATCGACAAGGACAACAATCCCCGCGGCAGCCGCATCTTTGGCCCAGTGGCCCGTGAGCTGCGTGACCGCAACTTCATGAAGATCGTTTCTCTTGCCCCAGAAGTGCTATGAGCCGTATCAAGACCCACGTTAAGAAGGGTGACCTCGTCGAGGTGACCTCCGGAGTAGAACAGGGCAAGCAGGGCCACGTCCTGCAGGTCCTTCCCCAGAAGGGCTACGTGCTCGTGGAAGGCGTGCGCATGATCAAGAAGTCAGTGCGCCCCTCCCAGGACAAGCCCCAGGGCGGATTCGCCGAGCGCGAAGGCACCATTCACATTTCGAATGTGAAAGTTGTTGAATCCAAGAAATAACAAGCCATCTTGACAGCCCGTTTTTCGCGGCCCCCCGATGGGGCTGCGGGGTTAGAAACCAAGGGAATCTGCTAATGCAACCGGAACTGCTTACTCATTACAAAGAAAAGGTCGTCGACCAACTTCGCAAATCACTGGAGCTTGAAAACGTTCACCAGGTGCCTCGCCTGGAAAAGATTGTGCTGAACTGCTCCGTGGGCAAGGAACCCGACCGTAAGCAGGCTATCGAAGATGCGGTGAAGGAAATCAGCCTCATCACCGGTCAGAAGCCCGTCATCACCCTCAGCAAGAAGGCCATCGCCAACTTCAAGCTTCGTGAAGGTGAAGCCATCGGCGTGAAGGTCACCCTGCGTGGCCGCCGCATGTATGACTTCATGATGCGTCTGGTGAAGACCGCCATCCCGCGTATCCGCGACTTCCGTGGCGTCACCCCCCGTGCCTTTGACGGCCGTGGCAACTACACGCTCGGTGTTGCTGAGCAGAGCATCTTCCCCGAAATCGAGCTGGACAAGATCAAGCGCTCCCTCGGCTTCGACGTGACCTTTGTCACTTCCACGAACAACGATGACCATGCACGCGAGATGCTGCGCGCACTGGGCATGCCGTTCCGCACCCGCACGCAGCAGCCCAAGAAGGAAGAAGCTGCCTCCGCCTAAGCCGCCAAAAGTATAGACTGAGGATTATCCATGAGTGTTGTCACCGACCCAATCGCCGACTTCCTGTCGCGAATCAAGAACGCCAGCCGCGCGGCCAAGACTGAGGCACTTGTGCCCTTCTCCCGCATGAAGGCTGAGATCGCCCGTATTCTGCAGGAAGAAGGCTATGTCTGGTCTTACGAAGTTGTCACCCCGGAAGGTGGCAAGCCCACCATCAAGGTGAAGCTCAAGTATCAGGGCCGTACTCCCGCCATCACGGATGTGAAGCGCGTGAGCAAGCCTGGTCTGCGTCAGTATGTGGGCTCCGATGAAGTGCCCAAGGTGCTTGGTGGACTCGGAATTTCCATTCTCTCCACGCCGAAGGGCGTGATGACCGGCGCCAAGGCGCGTCGTGCGAAAGTCGGCGGCGAACTGCTCGCTCAAATTTGGTAAGGAGGACCTGAATCATGTCACGCGTAGGTAAACAACCCATCCAGCTCCCGGACAAGGTCACCGTGAAGGTGACGGACTCCAACGTCCATGTGGAAGGTCCCAAGGGCAAACTCGACTACACCCTTCCCGAAGGTGTGAACGTCTCCCAGGAAGGCCAGAACATCGTGGTGAAGCGTGAGAGCGAAGACCGCAAGGTCCGCGCCATGCACGGCACGGTGCAGCGCCTCATCAGCAACATGGTCCAGGGCGTGAGCGCAGGCTTCCGCAAGGATCTTGAAATCCACGGCGTGGGTTTCCGTGCTGCGGTGAAGGGCACCAATCTGGACCTCAGCCTTGGCTACTCCCATCCGCTGCTTCATCCCATCCCGAAGACCCTCAAGGTCGCCGTTGCTGAAAACACCAAGATCAGCATCGAAGGCATCGACAAGCAGCTCGTCGGTCAGTTCGCGGCAGATGTCCGCAACTACTACCCGCCGGAACCCTATAAGGGCAAGGGCGTGCGCTACGTCGGCGAATACGTCCGTCGTAAGGAAGGCAAGAGCGTGAAGTAACGAATCTTTTCAGGCAATCATCATGGCTACGATCAATCGCAAAGCTAACCGGCGCCGCATTCATGCGCGTATCCGGAAGAACCTCACCGGCACGGCGGAACGTCCGCGTCTGGCGGTTCATTTCTCCAACAAGCGCGTGTACGCCCAAATCATCAATGATGAAGAAGGCAAGACGCTTGTGTCTGCCTGCACGACCGAGAAGGCCCTCGCCGCGACCCTCGCGAACATAGCCAATGCCACCAAGGTGGGTGAGGCAATCGCCGAGCGCGCCCTCCAGGCCAACATCAGCCAGGTCGTCTTCGACCGTGGTGGTCACGTCTTCCATGGCAAGGTGAAAGCCCTCGCCGATGCCGCCCGCGCCAAGGGTCTCCAGTTCTAATATCCGACACCGAATTTCATTATGGCCGCTACCAATAGCAGAAGAGACAACCGCGGAGCCGACGATGGCGAAAAGAGCGACATGCTCGAGAAGGTTGTGTTCATCAACCGATGCGCCAAAGTCGTGAAGGGCGGTCGCCGCTTCAGCTTCAGCGCCCTCGTCGTCGCCGGTGACCAGAAAGGTCGCGTCGGCTTCGGCTTCGGCAAAGCGAACGAAGTTTCGGACGCCATCAAGAAGGCCAGCGAATCTTCCCGCAAGGACCTCCAGACCGTGAATCTCCTCAATGCCACCATCCCCCACGAGGTGACCGGTGAGCACGGTGGTGGCCGCGTGCTGCTCAAGCCCGCATCCCCTGGTACCGGCATCATCGCTGGTGGTGGGGTGCGCGCCGTGTGCGAAGCCGCTGGTGTGAAGGACGTGCTGGCCAAGTCCCTTGGCTCCAGCAACCACGCCAACGTGGTGAAGGCCACGCTGGCCGCTCTCTCCGCCCTGCGCATGCCGGACGAAATCCTCAAGATGCGCGGCAAGAAGATCGCCTCCAAGCAGGCCATCTAAGCCCCGCAACCCAACTCTTTTCCAGTAGACTATCATGAGACTTCACGACCTCAAACCCACCAAGGGCGCCCGCCATCGTCGCAAGCGCGTTGGCTGCGGTGAAAGCTCCGGCCACGGCAAGACCTCCGGCCGCGGCAACAAGGGCCAGAAGGCACGCTCCGGCGGCGCCATCCGCCCCGGCTTCGAAGGTGGCCAGATGCCCCTTTACCGCCGTCTTCCCAAGAAGGGCTTCAGCAACGCCATGTTCAAGAACGTGACTGCCGTGGTGAATCTCAGCGACCTCAACGAGCGCTTCGAAGATGGCGCGGTGGTCAACGAGGAGAGCCTGCGTCAGGCTGGCCTGGTCAAGGGCACGTACGACGTGGTCAAGGTGCTCGGTGCCGGCGAGGTGACGCGTAAGCTCACCGTGGAGGTGTCCAGCATCAGCGCCTCCGCCAAGGAAAAAATCGAAAAGGCAGGCGGTACAGTCACGCTGAAAGCATGACAGGCCGGCGTTTCCGCCACACTTTTTCCATTTTGATGTTTGCGGGCGGCTCAGTTTGGTACTGAGTCGCTTGCCATTTCAAGACACGACTCCCCTCCATGATCTCCGCCTTTGTAAACATCTTCAAAATTCCGGATCTGCGGCAGCGGATTCTGTTCACCCTGGCCATGATTGTCATCGTGCGCATCGGGTACGCGATCACGCTTCCCGGCGTGAATCCGCATGTGCTCCAGGCGTGGATTGACCTCAAGCAGGCCGACTCGGGCAACAATCCCTTCGCTGCGGCAGCGGCGTTGGTGAACGTGTTCAGCGGTGGTGGTCTGCAGCGGTGCGCGATTTTCGCCCTCGGGATCATGCCCTACATCAGTGCGAGCATCATGATGCAGCTCCTCACTGCGGTGGTGCCCAGCATGAGCAAGCTTTCCCGTGAAGACGGCGGCAGGCAAAAGATCAACCAGTGGACCCGGTATGCCACCGTGGCGCTTTGTCTTTTCCAAGGCTACCTCCTCGCTGCTTCACTCAAGAATCCGGGACAAAACATCTTCCTCGATGGCCTGGATAAGGCCATGACGGCCGTCGGCAGTCCGCTGGTGCCGGATCACAATCTGGGCTTCATCATCACTGCCGTGCTTACCATGACGGCGGGCAGCATGTTCATCATGTGGATGGGTGAGCAAATCACTGAGCGCGGCATTGGCAACGGTGTGTCGCTTCTGATCTGCATCAACATCGTGGCAGATCTCCCCGGCGCTCTCGTGCGGGTCTGGAAGACTTTCATTGCCAATGAGCAGGCGAGCACCATGGATGCCATGAAGCTTCTGGCCATGCTTGTGCTGCTGGTGGCGGTCATCGCGGGCATCATTGCGCTGACCCAGGCGCAGCGCCGCATTGCCATCCAGTACGCGAAGCGCGTGGTGGGCCGCAAGGTCTACGGCGGGCAGACGCAGTACATGCCTCTGAAGGTGAACTATGCGGGGGTGATGCCCATCATCTTCGCCCAGGCCATCCTGCTCTTCCCTGCGCAGATCATCGGCTTCATGTTCCCCCACCAGGCTGCGGTGCAGGAGTGGGCGAACTGGCTCGCCAACGGCTGGCCGAATATCATCATCTCCACCACGCTGATCTTCTTCTTCAGCTATTTCTGGGTGGCGACGATGTTCCAGCCCAACCAGATTGCGGAAGACCTCAAGAAGAGCGGTGGTTACATCCCCGGTCAGCGCCCCGGCAAGCCCACGGCGGACTTCCTTGATTACACCATGAGCCGCCTCACTTTCGCGGGCGCACTCTTCCTGACCCTCATCTATCTGCTTCCACTTCTGGTGCAGCGCAGCATGAAGATCGACCCCACGGTGGCCCAGTTCTTCGGCGGTACCAGCATCCTGATTCTCGTGGGTGTGGTGCTCGATGTGATGCGCCAGGTGGAAACCCATCTTCTGCAGCGCCACTACGACGGCTTCCTGCGCAAGGGCAAGATTCGCGGACGCTTCGAGCGCCAGAGCGGTGGTGGCCTTGCCGCCGACCCCAAGATGGTGGTGATGCTCTGGACGGCGATCGCGATTATCGCCATCGTGGGAGTGGCCTTTGCGGCACTCCACGGCAAATAAGATGGATTCATGATTTGAGTGCCTGCGCGTCATTGAGTTGATGCGCAGGCACGTTTGTTTGACCTTTGAGCGATTTAGGCTGAGTTAAGACATGGCATTTGGCTTCGACAGGATACCCACCCGGAGTGGCAAGGCGCTCGACGGGATGCGACGGGCATGTGGACTCGCACGCGACGTCCTGCTCAAGGCCGCGTCCATCGTTCAGCCAGGAGTAACCACGGCGGAAATTGATCGTCTCGTGGCCTCTGAGATCAAAGCAGCCGGTGCCGTAAGCGCATTCCTGAACTACCAGGTCGGTAAGAAGCGCTTCCCTGGCTACGCGTGCATTGGCGTGAACGAAGTGGTGGTGCATGGCATCGGCAATGACCGCCCGATTCAGCCTGGCGATATTGTGAAGATTGATGTTGGCCTGCACAAAGACGGCTGGGTGGGGGACAATGCTTTGACCGTGCCCGTGCACCCGATTGCACCAGATGTGCAGAAGCTGCTCTCCGCCACGGAAGATGCACTGCAGGTGGCCCTTGACTGGGCGCGTGATGGCATGATGCTGGGAGATCTCTGCCACTCGGTGGAAGCCTATGTGCGTCGTTTTGGCTTCACCGTGGTGCGCGATTACGTGGGCCATGGCGTGGGTCGCAAGCTCCACGAAGAGCCTCAGGTGCCCAACTACGGCGTGAAGGGTGCCAAGCCCCGCCTGCGCGCCGGGATGACGCTGGCGGTGGAGCCGATGATCAATCTTGGCACGGAAGAGACGGTGACGCTCGATGACGAGTGGACGGTGGTCACTGCTGACCGCAAGGCCAGCGCGCATTATGAGCACGTGGTCCTCGTAACCACCGGTGAGCCTGAGGTGCTGACCTGGCGTGAGCGCATCAATCCACCACTCACACAGCCGCTGAATTATACGGTGGCCTGATGAGGGCTGCCGGCGCATGGCCATGACGCGTTTCCGTCCCTGCATCGACCTTCACGACGGCAAGGTGAAGCAGATCGTCGGCTCGACCCTGCGGGATGCTGGGGAAGGCCCACGTGAAAACTTTGTGAGCGAGAAGCCCGCGTCCTGGTATGCGGAACTTTACAAGAAGGACGGGCTTACCGGCGGACATGTGATCATGCTGGGGAAGGGAAATGAAGAAGCGGCGCTCAGTGCGCTGGAGGTCTTCCCTGGCGGCATGCACATCGGAGGGGGCATTCGTCCGGATAATGCGCGGAAGTTCCTCGACGCTGGTGCCAGTCACGTGATCATCACGAGCTATGCCTTCGATGAGCAGGCGCGTTTCCGCGAAGACCGCGTGCGAGAGATGGTGGACACGGTGGGACGTGAGCGTCTCGTTCTCGATCTGAGTTGCCGTGCCACGACGGATGGCTGGGTGGTGGCGATGAACCGCTGGCAGACCATGACGGACCTCATCGTCGACGCGGATGCCTTCAAGCGCCTGTCACCGTATTGCGATGAGTTCCTCATCCATGCCGTGGATGTGGAGGGCAAGTGCGAGGGCATTGATGAAGCGCTGGTGAAGTGCCTCGGTGTCTGGTGCGACAACTCGGTGACGTATGCTGGTGGTGCGCGGAGCGTGAAGGACCTGGAGCGTACTCAGGAGCTGAGTGGCGGGAAGGTGGATGTGACGATTGGGAGTGCGCTGGATATCTTCGGTGGGAAGGGCGCGAGATATGAGGAGTGTGCGGGATTTAATCGCCGGTAGTGGATTAAGGTCGGTAGTACACGACCGTCGCATCCGTTACTCCAAGCTCCTCGAGGATGATTTGCAGGATGGTCTCCCAATCACCACCGGCGAGGCCTGCACTGATCTGTGGTAGTCCGATTTTTGCATTGGGGAAGTCCGCGGCGACTTTTGCCAGGCATGACCGAATGGCGTCGTAGTCGGCTTTCTGACCAGAACCTTGCCAGTGGTGTTGTGTGTAGGCGTTTATGATCGTGAGGTCATTCACCTTCGCGGATGAATAGGTGCCCAGCTTGTTGCGGTCGCCTTTCGGAGTCCGGCAGTCGGCTTCATAGGCTGCGGGAAAGGTGGCTTTGATCTGCTTCGCGATGCCGGCACCCATGGTGCAGAAGCAATTGCAGCCGTGTACGATCATATCAAAGTCCCCAGCGAGGGCCATTTGAATCAAGTCACCGTGAGTGTCTCGAATCATGCAGTGATTCAGGGGTCCCTGGGGGCTTCGCCGTTGGGAGCATTCACCGCATGGATGCAGAATTTCACCATGACGATGGCCAGCAGGATGCCGGCGACGATGCAGGCTGGAGTCGAAGACGGGCGCAGCGAGGGCCACGTCTCAAAGATGGGGATGGGTTCTGACGACGCCAAATAGAAGACTTCGAATAACACAATTGAGAGAACGATGCTGCCAAGAATGCCTGGGCGCAGGACAAACAAGGCGAGAATGGTCCAGAGGATGGCAGCGCCTGCGTGGTGCATCTGAGTTGTCCGATGAAATCAGATGTACGGTGCGAAGCAAAGATCTTTTGAAGGCACGAGGTGGTCCCTTGGAAGTTCAGCCACGCAGTTCAAGCGGTGGAATCTTGTTGTTGAGTGGCTGGGGTAGGGGTGCCAAGTCCGGAGGAACGAAGGAGGCTTTCGCCTCAGGAGACATGATGCGGTCACGAGAGTAGAACAGCAGCAGGGTCCGCTTTCCGTTCAGTTGGGATTGGGCGTCGAAGAACGCATCAGCATTCTCCGCCGGGCCGAACTGGCAGAGCGTGGTGTGCACCAGGTGCAGCCATGCCTGGGTCATGGTCTCGTGATAGCCACCAGTGGGGGTGTCCTTGATTCCCTTTGCAGCATTATAGGCACGGATGCCGGTTTGAAGGCGGCTTAGCGTTTCTTCAAAGGAGAATCGCAGGAGGTAGAGGTAGGCCACCTTCAGGTGAGCGCGATGATTCCAGAGTTCGATGGGCAGGGTGTGATCCTCGAAGCGTTGAAGATGTTCGTCGTCGTTCACGCGGATGCCTTTGGTGGTGACATTCCGATGAAACTCCAAAGCCTTGCTCTCAGGCAAGCGTCAATTCTCAAGCCCCTCGGCCCTCACCCACAATCACGTCGCGTAGAATCTCTGCGGCCTTCGTGTTGTCGGAGGCCACGAGGCTGGCGTAGGTCTGGCCGCCAT
Source organism: Roseimicrobium gellanilyticum (assembly GCF_003315205.1). Classification (NCBI taxonomy): domain Bacteria; kingdom Pseudomonadati; phylum Verrucomicrobiota; class Verrucomicrobiia; order Verrucomicrobiales; family Verrucomicrobiaceae; genus Roseimicrobium; species Roseimicrobium gellanilyticum. The sequence goes on from NZ_QNRR01000001.1 coordinate 843,918, forward strand.
CGCGGCGGAGGATATGCATGGAGCGGAGGTCGAGTCCGGCGTCGCGCAGGCGGATGGCGACGGCGGCGAGGGCACCGGGTTTGTCGTCCAGGCGCACGAGGAGGGTGTCTTGGGTGATGGCACGGAAGCCTTCGTCCACCAGAGCGCGGAGGGCTTCGTCGTAGCGGTCCACGGAGAGGGTGACGATGCCCTGGCTTTCGGCGCCTTCGATGTCGATCTCCTCGATGTTCACCCCACGCTCTGCCAGGCACGTGGTGAGGCGTGCGGCGATGCCAATCTCATTGGGGACGATAACCGTGAGCTGTTTCATGATACAACGGCGGTGGGAGAATCAGGTGAGGGGCTTCCCTGCGAGGGCGGCGGTGAAGTCGGAAACGAAGGCATCGATGCATTCCTTCGTGACGTGCGGCATGGTGATGAGGTGACCGATGTCCTTCTTCGGAGCGATGATCCACTTCTGCATGATCGCGGTTGGAGGACGGGGGAAGACGACGGTGACGGAGTTGGCGTTGCGCCAGGAGGCGATACCGGCGGCATTGAGTTTTTGCACGGCGTATTCCGCAGTGTCCAGGCAGTCCTGCACCAGTTTTCTGAGGCCGGCATCGCCCAGGACACGGAGTCGGTACCAGAGCATGAGTGGAGTGAAGGCATTGCGTGAACCGGCGATGGTAGTATCTAGAGCACCCACGTACTCGATGGAGCGGGCAATGCGGTCCACGTTCTTCTTCCGTGCCAGGGCAACTCCGCAGGGAAGGGGCGAGCCGAGGAACTTGTGGCCGCTGATGGCGATGCTGTCTGCACCATCAGCAAAGTCCCATGCCTGTGGTGCGTCTACGAAGGGCAGGATCATGCCACTGAGTGCGGCGTCGGCGTGGATGTAGTAGTTCGGTATCGCCAGGTCATCGAGCACGGCACGGATCTTCGCGAGGTCGTCCACGGCACCTTTCATCGTGGTGCCGATGTTGGCGAAGATGATGGGCGGTACGTCGCGGTGGATGCGCAGGGTTTCATGCAGGTCATCGTAGTCCAGCTCGCCGTTGGGCTGGCTTTTTAACATGATGTTGCGCGTGTGCTGGAGGCGTAGAATCTTCGCGACGCTGTAGTGGGTATCTTCGCTGAAGTAGCAGATGCCATCCGGGTACAGCTCGCGGGCGACGTAGAGACCATACATGTTCCCCTCGGTGCCGCCGTTGTTCACGTAGCCCCACCATTCATTTTCTGGGGCTCGGGTGTAGCGGGCAAAGTCGGCGAGGACTTCGCGTTCGAAGTCCTGGGTATTCAGCCGGTAGTTGGTGGCATTGAAGGGGTCACCAACGTTGTTCGCGCTGAACTCTAGGAAGCGGAAGAGTTCCGAGTAGTCGAAGTTCTGGTTGCAGGGGTAGCCGATGTTACCGGGTTTCAGGGAGGAGAGGCGGGTGTACAATTCATCCAGTCGCTCCCGCTCTGCGGGTGGCAGGACTGGAGGACCCAGTGCGGAGGTGCCCGATTTCATGGCGTGCATGTCATTACAGACAATGCGCGCTGAAAATTGCTGACTGCGAGTTGTTTAGATTGGGGCAAGAAGAGTACGCTCGGCTTTGCGAGCGACTCCGCGACTCCTTCAGAGTCGAGCATCTTTTGTCGCCAACCTAGGGTGGCTGTCGGCTTAGACTCCCTAACCCTAGGCTGGGCTCCTGTGCCCCTTCAGGGCACGGCTGCGAACTTACTTCCTGACTGGATACGGCCAGTTCTGGTGAAAGCTTTTCCTCCAACAGCCCTTTTGTTGAACGCTTTCAGCGTTCAGCATCTCGATATCGCAACCCAAGGTGGCGCTTGCCGCTTCGCGGCGAAGCTTACCTTGGGCTGGACAATGTAAAACGCCTTCGGCGTATTCCTGAAATCGGCGGTAGTGTCAGCGGATGATTCAAGCAGAGAATACTGATTACTTCTGCGTCACCGTTCCTTGAATCTCGGGCAGGTCTTGAGAGGCAGAAAGGACGGCGATGTCCTGCAGCAGCTTTTGCACGCTGAACTGGTTTTTCTCAAAGGACTGGCGGAGGCCTTCGAGAGTCTCGGGGCCGTAGGCGAGGTGGGGTTGCTTGACGGTGTGATTGAAGAGGTGACGGATGAAGGCGAGGTGGCCGGCGGGATTCGCCACGGCGTACTGCGCGATGTCGCGAGGTCCGGTGAGCTTCAGTGTTTTGCCGTCGTGTGTTTCCAGTTCGCTGGTGGCGTCCACGGGCTTGTTGTTGTCCTGCAGGCGGAAGCGGCCGATGGCGTCGTAGTTCTCAAGGCTGAAGCCGAGAGGATTGATGGTGCCGTGGCAGCCCATGCAGGCGCCGGACTTGGTGAGCTCCGTCACCTTTTCACGCATGGTCAGCTTTGGATTGAAGTGCGCGTCGTCGAACTTCACATCATCCGGCGGTGGCTTGATGTCCATACCCACGATGTTCCGTGTGATGAAGACGCCGCGGTGAATGGGGGAGGATTGATTGGTGTAGGCGAAAGACGAAAGCAGGTAGGGATGCGTGAGCACGCCGGTGCGCTGCTTGTTTTCAAAGGAGACGCGCTGAAACTCGGAGCCAGCGGGCTTTTCCTTGCCGCCACTGTAGAACTTGGCGAGACGCTCATTGAGCATGAGGTAGTCGGCTTGCAGCAGTTCGCGATAGTCGGAGCGCTCGCTCCAGATCACCTGATCGATGAACATCCACAGAGATGAGCGGAGGTCAGCCACCACGGCGGCGCTGAAGTCGGGGAAGGTCTTGGAGTCCTTCGCAATCATCTCGGCGCGCTCGAGCTCCAGCCAGTGATGGAAGAAGCCATGCAGCTTCGCTTTGGTGCGTGGGTCGGTGACCATGCGCACGGCTTGGGAGCGAATCTCCTCTTTCTTGCGCAGCTTGCCCTGAGCGGCGGCTTCGAGCAGGCGCTTGTCGGGAATGGAATCCCACAGGTCGAGCGCGAGACGCGTGGCGATCTTGTAGTCCGGCTTATCCTGTTGATCTGCCAGTCCGGGATAGAGGAACACGGGGGACTTCAATGCGAGCAGCACCACACGCTTCACGCCCATCTCGGGTGTCGGCGCCTTGGTGAATTGTCCATCAATGAACACCTGTTGTTCCTCCGGCGTGAGGGGACGTCGATAGGTGGCCTCGGCGAAGCGCTTGGCGAAGTCCTTGAGTTTATCGGCGCGATCAGGAGCGCCAGCTTTGGTACCAGCGAGACGGTCGAGACGCTTCTCCACGTACTCTGCCAACTCAATGGCCGCGTCAGTGGTGGCTTGTTCCCAGTCTTTCGACATGCCGGTGCCGCGCTCGTAGCCATCGCTGCGGTCATCGGCGGGGAAGTTGGTGGAGGACACAAACACTTCACTACCACGCTGGGGAATCAGGAAGCGGCTGGGGATGTTCTCCTGCACGCCGTGCGGTGGTTTCCACTGCAGAGCGACGGAAGCGGTTTTGTCCTTGAACTTGAAAAACTCGACGCTGATCGGATAAACGCGGCCTCCGATGAGGTGGATGGATTTCTTCTCCTCGCGCACGTCAGGTCCGGGGGTGACCCAGGCATCGATCAGGCTTTTCTCGAAATCGTTGATGGTCAGGCGGACGCCGTTCTCCGTTTTCAGGATGAACTCGTAGCTACCTGTCTCTTCCACAATCAGCGAGCCTTCCCAGCGGATGGAGAACTCGTCCGAGACGGCTTTGCCAGGTGCGGGACTGTCTGCGCCAAAGCTGAATGCCACCTGCGGGTCGAGCCGCTCCATGCGGAACTTGGGCCGTTCGCGATCTTCGTCGACGACGGGTTCGAGCTTCTTCTTCCCGGGGCGAGGTGGGCCGTGCAGCGGCGGCGGGGGAGGCTCGATTTCAAAGCCGTTGTATCGTCCCTTCAATCCGCGCTCGTTCGGCAGGCGCTCCAGAGGCTGGCGGAAGCGCGCCATGATGTCTGCCACGGAGGTACGGTACTGGGAATTCGTCAGGTGGGTGAGATCACGCAGAGGGGCGGGAGCGTTGCGGGCCTGCGCTTCCGCTGAATAGAAGGCGTGGTAGATGTACTCCGCCACGTTCTTGGCGTCATCGCCCACGCAGGTGCCTTCCTTGCCCTCGGGCATGGTGCGCTCGATGCGCTTCGTGAGGGACTCCAGCGAACGTTCGCCGTGCAAAGGATCGTCATACTTGCCGGCCACGCCTTCGCCCTTCGCCCCATGGCATTCCAAGCAGGTGTTCCGGTAGATGACCGCGCCGGGGTGATTCTGGTCCGGGGCTACGGAGGCTCCATGGAGCGCCGCAGTCGTGGGGAACAGGCCCATCAGCAGGAGTGAGGGGAGGATGGGGGCGCGACGGAGGGTGGGAACAGGCATCTTCAGGGGACAAAGGAGTACGCCTTTCCCAGCAGGACTCTTGCCGCTGGGCAGGACGCTGGAGTAATTCGCTTTTCGCAATAACCGTGAGGGGACTGCGACCTGATTCAATGGCCGCAAAAGAACGTAAAAGACGCAAAGGATGAGGGCTTTGGGAGGGGGGCCACTTTCTCAAGTGGTCGGAGGTTCGTCCTTGATGTAGCCGAGCCAGCGCAGGAGCACTTCACCCAGAGCGCAGAGGGAGATGAGTGAGACCAGGATGAAGGGGAGAGAGGCGAGGTTCACAAGCCATGGCATCCACCACGTGGTGAAGGTGGAAGGAGAGGAGGCAGTGGTGTTTTGAATGAAGGCATTGATCTCAGCCGCCATGGTCTTGGGACGTGTGCCGAGCGAGGGTGTGTACAGTGGAGACTGCCACTCGGAGCCGTTTTTTGAGATGAGCACGAGTCGCTCGGAGGTATTGGAACGACGGGTGACACCCGATTGAGTGGTGCTCTTCACGAACTCGCCCTTGGCGGTGATGACATCCGGGAGCGACTCGGAGGTGATGGGAATCCAACGAAGCAGTTTGCGCTGCACGGTGACATAGACGGTTCCATCTGCTGCGCGATCACATTGCACCACGATGGCGAGGCCAAACCAGAGGAGTACGCCGGTGAGGAAGACAAAGAGCGCCATGATGAGCCAGGCGAGCCACTTGGGCATCTTCTTCTGCCTGGCTTCCTTGCGAAGCTGACTCTTGGTTCGGCGTATGGGTTCCGCCTCGCTCATGGTGGGAGCATGCCATTTAACCAACCAGAATGCAACGCTCCCACTATTTGAGCAGGAGGCATCTCTTGAGAGCTATACGAAGAGGTTATTCAGCATTGCCCTCCGGCTTCTCTTTGCGCATGCGCAGCAGTTGAATGGTGTCGAAGGGAAGAAGCACCGTGTCCAGGGCCACAGAGACAGGCAAGTCGACAATGGAACCTGCGCCATACATGAGTCGTTCACCGGTACTATTGCGCGCATTGGGGTCGGCCATGGCCATGAGTGGCTCTCCTTGTATGCCAGCAGCCCAGAAGAACCCGATGTCGAAGGCAGTCGCCGGATAGGGGTGCTCGACTTTGGTGGGATTGTCCTGACGAACGAGGGCGGTTGCGCAAGAACTGAGGCTTGCGACCAGGCACGCCGAGGTGACAACATGCAAAGCGAAACACTTCAGTGTCGGTGAAGGAAGGAACGCTTCGATAGACATGCACGCATGTGTCGACTCACACCTTGTTCAGCGCAAGGATACAATGAACGAAGAATAGAAGCCTGGTGCGCTCGCTACTGCTTGGCTTCTTTCTTATCGCCAGCGTCCGCCTTCCACGCAATCACCTGCCCACGCTCCAGCAGGCGCGCTTGCAGCTTCGGAACATCGATGGACTGCACATCGGCATTCGCTCGGATGGCGTGAGCGGCGGCGACGCCGGAGGATTCACCGAGGACGCAGAAGACGGGCTCCATGCGGGCGGAGGCGTAGGCGATGAAGCTGGCGGAGAAGCAGGTGGGCACGATGAGATTGGTGCATTCCGATGTCTTTGGCACAATGCTGCGGTAGGGGACGGGGTAGGGATGGCCGGTGCCTTTGGCGCCGCCGATGAACATGTTGCCTTCGGTGGCCACGCCGAGTTCCTCGGTCTCTGGATGGAGCGCCACGTAGCGGCGCACGGGATAGATATCCACACCGTAGAGGGCGAGGCCCACGCCGTCTTTTTCGTCCGTCTTGTTCAGCACATCGGCATGAGTGAGGATGTAGTCGCTCTGCATGCGGCGAGAGATGCGCACGTAGAGCTGGTGAGGCCAGCCTTCGGTGTCCGGGTGCATGGTTTTGTTCAGGCCGAGGGCGGCGGTCTCTTTGCGGAAGTCCTCCGGCACACGTGCATCGGTGCTCAGGAAATGATGCAGCCCGCGCAGGTAGTCCACGTGCTGGCGCCAGACTTTTGATTTGGTGATCCAGTCGCCGTCTTGATAGAAGCGACTGATGCCCAGAGGCGACATGGTCACGAGTGACTTGCGCTGGTAGTTGTATTCGCCTTCGTTTCTCCAACCGGGGAAGATGCCTGCGAGGCTCTCCTTGAGTTTCTTCGCATCGGAGCCTTGGGTCTTCACGAGATGCTCTACATAGCGGCCCACGAGTTCGTATTGGGCGGGGTTGTAGTCATCGGGTGGAGTGAGGGCGGCACGCTTTTCGGGATCGGAAGTGACGTAGAAGCGGAAGTTGTAGGCCTGCGTGTAATCGTCACCCGCGTGGCGTGGCTTGCCGTGATCCTTGTCCACCCACGGCAGCATACCACTCGCGGGATCTCCTGGTGTGATGAAAGGTGATATAGGGGTCCAATTCGTGGGAGGGCCTACGCCGGCCACGGATTCGTTGAACTTGTCCTTTGGCTCACGGCCGGAGGTGTAGCTCACTTTGGCGGCGGGGAGGAAGTCGCCTTCGTAGCTGGCATCGATGAAGACCTTGGCGGTGACGATGGTGTTGGAATCATCGACAGCGCTGGGGACGGGGATGCCCCACTTGTCCGGCGGTGCGTGGTCGAGATGAATCTTGGTGATGCGGGCGCCTTCCTTGTCGGCGCTGCGGAGGCGATGCTCGAAGATGATGGGGATGCCTTCGTCCTTGAGCCATTGGGAGAAGGACTCGCGGATCTGGGGTGGGCTGTTTCCGGCTTTGAAGATCTTGGTGGTGGTGAGTCCACCCACGGCACGTGGCTCCGGGCAATCCTGCATGGGCTTGATGCCGGCGCCGAGGATGCCACCGACCCAACGGCTCGGCTCGATGAGCACCACGGAGAGGCCTTCCTGTTTTGCGGCGACGGCGGCCGTGATACCTGCAGGCGTGGCGCCGTAGACGCAGACGTCGGCCTCACGGAAGGTGGGTTTGGCGTGGAGGGGTGACCACGTCAACGGGAGGATGGCAGCGAGGAGGAGGCGTTTCATGCGGGAAGAAGATTGAGGCGGCTTCGCCGCGGTGATACGCCCAGCAGGCTGGGGCTCAGGAAAGCGGCAGCAGGCTGCCGCAGTCCAAGGCCGCTGCGCGTCGAGAGCTACGGAAGGTCCAAGGCTTGTTTTTGGGCGAGGAGGCGTTGACGGAGTTTGGAGTATTCCAATTTTTGCACAGGCTCGCCACTCTTTCCGGCTATGGCGGCGGCGATGCCGGCGCTTTGGCCGATGGTCATCCAGCAGGGTTCGACGCGTACGGAGCTGTAGGCCACATGCGTGGAGGAGAGGGCGACGGGCACGAGGAGGTTGGAGCATTCCTCCGCCTTGGGAGTGATGGAGCGGTAGGGGATTTGGTAGGCGTAGCCGCGCTTGGTGTTCGGCACGCGCACGGGGAAGATGGTGCCTTCATTGACCACTTCGCCATCGCCGCGGGCGACGCGCTGACAGTCGTGGGAGTCGATGGGGAAGGACGCGAGCGCGATGGAGTCTTCTTTCGCGGGACTCTTCAGGATGTCGCCTTCGGTGATGACATGCGCGCCACGCATACGCCGGCCTTCGCGAACATAGAGCTGCGGCGACCAATGGCCGTACTCGGCGAACTCATCCTTGCAGAGGCCGTAGGCGGCGAGCTGGTCGCGGAGGTTCTGCGGCACGGCGGGGTCGGTGGTGAGGAATTGGTAGAGCTCCAAGATGTACTGCTTGTGCTCCTCCCAGATGCGGGCGCGCCCGGCTTCATCCGCCTCAGACCAGCCATTGCAGCCCCCGACAAGGCCCATGGAGAATTGTTTTCCGATGCCGTTGTTGGCATCCACCTTGTTGCCGGGGAGGGGATAGAGATCCCAGAGGAGGATGGGCTTCTTCTCCTGGGCGAAATAACGCCGCACGACTTCGAAGCGGGCTGGGTCATACTTCGCTGGCGCGGGGAAGGGCACGCGATTTGCGGCGTCGGTGGTGAGGCACAGGCGGAAGCTGTAGACCATCACGTTCTTGTCGCCTTCTTCTTCGGGGCCGGCGTCTTTGGTGGTGAGAAGGGGGAGGAGATTGCCTTTGTCATCGAGGCCGGAGATAGGCATGGGCTTCTTCGGATACTGTTTGCCCGCGTAGGTTTCATTGAACTCCTTGCGACCTTCACGACCGATGACCCAAGTCACGCCTGCGGCAGCCATGAGATCGCCTTCATAGGTGGCGTCGATGAAGGCCTTGGCGGAAAAGGTATCGCCGTCCTTGGTGGTGAAGCTGGAGATCTTGCTGCCGTCCTTCTTCACGGTAGTGAGCACCTTCTTGCCCAGCACGGTGACCTTGGCTTCGTCCAGCATGGCCTTTTGCACACGTGCGGCGACGTGGGGCTCATAGGTCCAGGGTTTGTGATCATCTTTTACAGAGACGTCGTAGGGCAGCTTCACGCCGCGACTCTTGTAGTCGGCTTCCATGCGAAGGTGGAACTCTTCAAACACGCCCTTGAGATGCGTGCGGAACATCTGGTTGGAATCGCTGAAGCACAGGCCGCCGGTATTCACTCCACCGATGTGAGCCGTGGGTTCCGCCAGAATCACCGTGGCGCCTTCACGGGCGGCACCGATGGCCGCACAGAATCCCGCAGGCGTGGCGCCGTAGATGACGACATCGGCTGAGTGAGTCTCTGCCTGGAGAGCAGGGCTGAGGAGGATGCCTGCGAATGCACAGGTGATGGAACGGAAAAACCGATGGCGGGTCAAGGAGAGCATGGTGGGGATGTGCGGGGGCACTGGATGATTGGGCTGCTGAAGAGCCAGCGGAGACATGAGTGCCGATGTGCACGATTTTGGACAATGCGGAGGGGTGCGATGGTTGTCGGGATGCGGCTGGGTGTGGCAGGCTGCATTGGATTCAACACAGAGACACAGAGACGCAGAGGAACTTCGGAGACTGAAACTGAGAGCGCGGGAGGCGAGGGGACTTCGTGGTCTCCAGGGACCCATGCGGCCGCAATGGCCGAGGTACTTTTGCCGCATCTACCGTTTCCCGCCCCAATTCGTCACTGCGCCGATCAAGGCCCCGGCGACCACACCTGCGGCTGTCACCGCGACCACGGTCTTCATGCTGGTGGGAGTGTTTCCGTTGTAGTGCTGGGTGGTGTGCTCCAGCACGGCTTCTTCTCGTGGAGAGAGGGAATGCCCGGGTCGCCAGACGACGGAGTCTGGGTTGGGTTCGGTTCCTTTTGTACTTGGAGAAGGCAGGCCGCTTTGCGCGCGTGCTTCCTCGGTCACCGGTTTTGCATCGGGCTCGGGAGCAATCTTCTCCGCCATCACTTGGGTGTAGGCACGGGTGAACTCCGCGCCGAAGAGCAGGATGCAGGAGGAGTAGTACACCCAGAGCAGCAGCAGGACCACGGACCCCGCCGCGCCAAAGCTGGAGAGCGTGCTCTCGCGACCGAGGTAGTAGGCGAGGCCGAGCTTCCCTGTTTCAAAGAGCACCGCCGTCACTGCTGCGCCGAGCCACACGTGACGCCAGGCGATCTGCACATCCGGCAGCACTTTGAGGATCATCGCGAAGAGGGTGGTGACGATGGCGAATGAGAGGACAAAGTTTGCCGTGGTCCACACAAAGGCCGGCACGCCAAAGCGGCCCTGCAGGTAGGTATTCAAGCTGGCCACCGCAGCACTTAGCAGCAGCGAGGTGAGGAGGAGGAAACCTATCACCAGGACCATGGCAAAGCTCAGCAGGCGATTGTGGATGAAATCGCGCACCACGCTCGTGGTCTTGAGCTGGACTTCCCAGATGGTGTTCAGCGAGTCCTTGAGCTGACCGAAGACACCCGAGGCGCCAATCATCAATGCGGCAAGACCCAGGGCCAGCGCGAATCCTCCACGCAAGGGCTGGTGGGCGCTCTTCACCAGGGCCTGCACCGCGGTGGCGGCTGGAGTGCCAATGTAGTTTTCAAGCTGCGACTCGAGCTGGCCCTTGGCCGCGTCTGGACCGTAGAACACGCCGACGATATACACCGCCACAATCAGCAGCGGGGCGATGGAGAAGATGGAATAGTAGGAGAGCGCGGCGCTCAGTCGCAGCACGCCGTCCTCCGCAAAGCCCTCCACACTGCGGCGCAGGATGACGAAAAAGCGGCTGGCAGTCAGGGCCTTCAATCGTAGAGCCGCTCGCATATCCCATCCCCATCGTGCGAGGTTCGGGTCAGTTCAAGGGGCGCTGGAAGAGCTTGGTCAGACTACCCGGTGCCTCCCGATGGAGGTCGCGGGGGAGATTGTCCTGGAGTGTGGTCAGCCACTTTGGAGAGAGCCCATCGAGGATGGCTCCATTCACCTCCGGAGGAGCGGCAAAGGCCCAGCGCTCGGGCTGGTGGGCTTGGAGGAGGCGCGCGACATGTCCGGCAGCCTGCCGGGCAAAACTATCGCGGGAAAGGCGAGTGTCCTGGTCGCCAGGCGTATCCGTGATGGCGATGGCATTGATGAGTCGGAGGCGCTGGCCACCTTCCGAGGAAAAGGCCTTCAGCGTCCGGCGGTCAGCCACCAGGATGAATGGGGGGGGATTCATGCACCCATGCATCGCAACAAATCGGGGCGACGGATGGGTATGGCATGCACTTTGCCGCACTCAGGATGATGGCTGACCGCGTTGGCTATGAAGCTAGCGGCGCAGAATGATGGTGTCGCTGGTGTTGGCCACGACCGTCCAGCCTTCCCTGGCCTGTTGATCCAGCACAGTCTGGAGCACTTCAGGCGCGGTTTTGTGGGGTGGCCCGGACAGGTGGTCAAGATCGATGGCGCGGTATTCGCCCGCAGGATCAGAAGTAGCGAACTGGGTGAGCACTCTGGAGGGCTCACCTTGCGCCTCCTGCTGGACAAGGGCCACCAAAGTCATGAACGCCAGCGCAGCGCACACAGCAATGGTTGAGGGGTTTGCTTTCATGGAGGGTTTTTAGTTACAGGAAGGAATCGTTGTCCGGCGTTGCCATGGATCTGTATGGAGGATTTTTGCTGGCATGAGCAGTGTGGATTTTTGCCATGATGTCGGGCATTGTGCCGCAACTCCGGTCCCCAATTTCAATGAGCTACATCATGGTCGACGTAGAATCCGATGGTCCCATTCCCGGGGACTTTTCGATGGTCTGTTTCGGCGCTGTGGTGGTGGAGCCGGAACTCGGGCAGACGTTTTACGGACGGCTGAGGCCGATCTCAGAAAAGTGGATCCCAGAAGCGCTGGCGGTAAGTGGATTCACTCGTGAGGAGGTACAGGCATTTGCGGAGCCCGTTGAAGTCATGAGCGACTTTGCGACATGGCTGAAGGAGCACTCGCAGGGCCAGCCCATGTTCATCTCGGACAACAACGGGTTCGACTGGCAGTTCATCAATTGGTACTTCCATCACTTCACCGGAGCCAATCCCTTCGGCTTCTCCTCCACAAATCTCGGGTCTCTGTACAAAGGGCTGGTGAAGGATACCTTTCAGAACTTCAAGCACTTGAGGCGTACGAAGCACACCCACGATCCGGTGGATGATGCCCGGGGAAATGCAGAGGCGCTGCTCACCATGAAGGCTGAGATGGGCCTGAAAGTGCGCTTGTAGGCAGTGCCACCTCCGATGGTTTGGCCGGATTCCAGGGAGAGTGAGAATACCTGCATTTTTCTTGAGTCTTTGGCGCAGTTGTCGCGTTACACTTCATGCATGGCGGGTGCATTCTGGTCGACTCAGGCACACCTGGCGGGGCTCAGCCTCGCGGCCTGCGCATCTCTGGTGCTCATCCGTCCCGTTTCTGCACAGGAATTGGATGTTGCCCGGGTGTTCGACGAACGGAACATCGAGCCCATGCGGGAGCTCTACCAGCAGGGGGAGTATGAGCGGGTGGCGGAGATTGCGAAGGTCTTCATTGAGCGTGGCCAGCCTTCGCCGGAGTGGTGGATTTTCCGCCTGAAGGCCTGCCACGATCTGGGTCGGGTGGATGAACTGGTGCAGGCCGCGAATGAAGCGGCGCAGAGGCATGCCAAGGAACTGCCGGTGCTCATCACCTGCCATGAGGTCCTGACCGCGTGGGGCAAGAAGGAGGAGGCGGCGAAGATTCTCCAGCAGATCAACACCGTGGCCAAGGGGAAGCCGACCAGCCAACGGACAGCGCGGGACATGGTGGCGCTGGGCCGGGCTGCTTTGGCGGCGGGCGCGGATCCACAAAAGGTGATCCAGCAATTCCTGGACCCCGCGAAGAAGAAGGAGGCGAAGCTGAAGGACACCTACCTGGCTCTGGGGGAGCTGGCCCTGGCAAAGTCTGACTATGCTCGCGCGGCCAATGAATTCCGCGATGGGCTAAAGCACCACGATGCCGACCCGGACCTGCGCTATGGGCTGGCCCGAGCCTTCCAATCCAGCGACCGGAAGAAGAGCATGGAACTTGTGGAGCAGATCCTGCAGGGCAATGCTTTGCACCCCGGTGCGCACCTGCTGAAGGCGGAGCATCACATCAATGCGGAAGAGTACGACGAGGCACGGCTCGCACTGGAGCCTGCGATTGAGGTAAATTCCAATCATCCCGAGGGTTGGGGCCTGCGCGCCGTGCTCTCGATTTTGCAAGACAACAAGCCCAAGGACGCGGAGGAGGCCCGGAAGCAGGGATTGAAGCTCTGGGCGCAGAATCCAGCGGTGGATATCATCATCGGGCGCTCCCTGTCGCGCGGGTATCGGTTCAAGGAAGCGGAGGAGCACTTGCGCGAGGCGCTCAAGCTCGACCCGCAGTCTCTCTCCGCCAAGGTGCATCTCTGCCAGGCGCTTTTCCGTTTGGGGAAGGAGGACGAAGCATGGAAGGTGGCGAAGGAGGTGCGTGATGCCGACGGCTACAATGTCCAGGCTTACAATATTGGGCTGCTGGAGGCGGAGATGAAGGGATTCAAGGTGCGGGAGACGCCCGATTTCGTTCTGAAGCTACCGGCGAAAGATGACGCGGTGTATGGTGACCGGGCGCTGGAACTTCTTACGGAAGCGAAGCAGGTGCTGTGCGCGAAGTATGGCCTCACGTTGGACCATCCAGTGCTGGTGGAGTTTTTTCCCTCACAGCAGGACTTTGCGATTCGCACCTTCGGCAATCTCGGTGGGCAGGGGATTCTTGGCGCTTGCTTCGGCTCGGTGGTGACGATGAACAGCCCCCAGGGAGTTGCCTCGAACCGCAGCAATTGGGAGGGTACTTTGTGGCATGAGTTCTGCCACGTGGTGACGCTTACCGTCACGCACAATCGCATGCCTCGCTGGCTGAGTGAGGGCATCTCCGTATATGAGGAATCGAAGCGCGATCCTTCCTGGGGCATGCGGATGAATGCAAGCTATCGCCGCATGACGCTGGATGAGGAGACGCTCACGCCCATGAGCAAGATGAGCCGCGCCTTCCTGAGTCCGAAAAGCAGCGAGCATGTGATGTTCGCCTACTATGAGTCCTCCCAGGCGGTGGACTGGTTGCTGAAGACGTATGGCGAGAAAAAATTCCAGGCTGTGCTGAAGGACCTCGCGGACGGTCGTCGCATCAATGAGGCGCTGGCGCGCCATTGTGGCAAGGTGGAGAAGCTGGATGAGGACTTCGCGAAGCACATGCGGAAACTGGCGGAAGCGTTTGCGCCCAAGGGGGACTGGGAGAAGCCGGAGCGTGAGGAAGTGGATCCGCGCAATGAGGCCGCAATCGCGGAATATCTGCGAGAGCATCCCAACAACCTCTGGGCGCTCGAATTGAGAACGCGTCGTCTGGTGGCTGGAGAGCAATGGACTGAGGGGCTGGAGCTCGCCAAACGACTCATCGAACTGGCGCCGGACAACGCAGGCGAAAACAGTGGCTATCACTTCGCGGCGCAATGTTTCCGTGGCATGAAGCAGACCGAGGGTGAGGCGGCGATGCTGCGCGAGTGGGCGAAGCGCGATGGCGGTGCGCATGAGGCCTTCCTCCGGTTGGTGGAGCTCGATGCGGCGGCGAAGAACTGGAAGGGTGTGAGTGAGAACGTGCCCAAGCTGCTGAGCATCCAACCCTTCCTGAAGCAACCGTATGAGTTGATGGCGCAGGCGTCGGAAACACTGGGTAACAAGGATGCCGCAGTGTGGGCGCTGCAGAAGTTGATATTCCTCGGCCCGGACCATCCCGTGGAGGTGAATTTCAGTCTGGCCCGCCTGCTCCGCGAAAAAGATGATGCGGCGGCAAAGCGTCACCTGCTGGACGCCCTCGCGGAGGCTCCGCGTTTCCGTGATGGACACAAGCTGCTGCTTGAGTTGCAATCAGCGAAGCCCGCGGGGAAACCACCGGCGGTCACACCTTCCGTTCCATGAAACGCACCCGCCTTGCTCTGCTCTGCGCCTCTGTGATGGCCGCCTTCACGGCCATCCTGTACGCGCAGTCGCCGACTGCTGCAGGAGGAGGGCCACAACCGAAAAACTTTGGATCGAAGGACACGGAAACGCCGGAGGATCCCCGCGAGTGGGGGCGCGATGGTCAGTTTCTCGATTTCCCCACGTGGAAAGTCAATGGGGAGCTGCCCAACGATGTCTTCACCTTTGCGCGTGTGCGGTACAATTCGTATGGCGGGCGTGGCTATGGACGCCGACGTGGAGGCAACTGGATGACGGACTATCCCGATGCCGATCTCAATTTCTCCTATCGGATGCAGCAGCTCACAGCGATGCAGGTGAATCCGAAGGGCGCGGTGGTGGACATTGATCCAGAGCAGCTCAAGCACTACCCCTTCCTCTATCTGATCGAGCCTGGGGACATCACCATCAGTGACCAGGAGGCCAAGGTCTTGCGGGACTATCTCCTGAATGGCGGGTTTCTCATGGTGGATGATTTCTGGGGGTACCATGAGTGGGACACATTTTACACCGCCCTCAAACAGATCTTTCCTGATCGTGAACCGAAGGAACTGCCGATCGAGCACGAGATCTTCCACATCGTTTTTGATCTCAAGGTGAAGCCGCAGATACCCAGCGTGGGTGCCGCCATGGCAGGACGCAATCGCGGCATCACCTATGAATGGGGCAAGCCTGGGTCAGAGGAAGTGCACTACAAGGGAGTCTTTGATGACAAGGGCAGAATGATGATGATCATCTGCCACAACACGGATTTGGGAGATGGCTGGGAAGAGGAGGGCACGGACCCGTGGTACTTCCGGGAGTTCTCGGAGAAGTATGCCTATCCGCTGGGCATCAACATCATTTTTTACGCGATGACGCATTGAACCTACACCCACAATGAGAGCGCAACAAAGGAGAGGAATCATTGCTGGCATCGTTCTGGGTGTGCTGGTGGTTTCGCTTCTCCTTTTCAAGCATCTGGAGTTGTGGGTGCTCGAACCCGAGGGGAGGCCCGTGGGTAAAATTGAAGCTTTTGTTGCCGCGGAACTCTCCAAGGCCAAGCAGGTGGTCATCTATTCCTTGGATCCGGTGAAACTCAATCATCGCAGGGAAATTGCGGGCTCTCCCTCGAATCGTCCCTTGTTTCACGAGTGGGAGATTCTTGGGCAGGTGGATCTGACTTTCTCCAAGGAGAGAGAAACTGTCAGGGCAGCCTTTCTCGACAGCCTTCGGTTGGCGCGAGACGAGACTTACATGTGCTTTTCTCCCCGGCACGGACTCAAGATTTTGACTGTGGATGGGCGCGAAGCTTCGTTTGTGCTGTGTTTTGAGTGCAATGCAGTCCTGGCCTATGGGCTTCCTGCGGGCAAGGTCGGCGCCCACCTCGCTGATCTTGGAGAGAGTCGCCTGAATCGTTTGCTCGATAAGTACGGCCTCAAACGAGATGCACCCGCTGGTTCATAAGTTCAGAACACTCTTGCTACAGTTTCTTTACGTCCGTTCACCATGTCCTCCATGCCACCCCCCATGCCCATCGCCGTGCCTGACACGGAAAGTGAAGCTGACGCTTATGTGCTCGAGCGCGACACCGTGGAACTGCTGCACACGGCGCATGAGCGGATCCTGAAGGAAGTGTCCAAGGTGATCGTCGGCCAGAAGGAGGTGGTGGAGCAGATGCTCATCGCGCTGCTGGCAGGGGGGCATGGACTCATCACGGGAGCGCCAGGGTTGGCGAAGACGCTGCTCATCAAGTCACTTGCCCAAGTGTTCAGCCTGAGTTTCCAACGCATCCAGTTCACCCCAGACCTCATGCCTTCAGACATCACGGGCACGGAAATTCTCGAAGACACCGGTGAGGGCGGACGCGATCTGGTGTTTCACAAGGGGCCCATCTTCGCGAACATGATCCTCGCGGATGAAATCAACCGTACACCGCCCAAGACGCAGGCAGCGCTGCTGGAGGCAATGCAGGAACATCAGGTCACGGTGGCGGGTCAGACCTTCACGCTGGAAGAACCGTTTTTCGTGCTGGCCACACAGAACCCGATTGAAATGGAGGGCACCTATCCGTTGCCCGAGGCACAGCTCGATCGCTTCATGCTCAATGTGGTGATCGACTATCTGGCCGAGGATGAAGAAGTGGCGGTGGTGATGCAGACCACTTCCAAGAAGTCCGATCCCATTCAGCCGCTCTTCTCAGGCGAGGATCTCATGCGTTGCCATGACGTCGTGCGGCGTGTGCCGGTGGCCGATGAGGTGGCACGCTATGCCGTGCG
Source organism: Roseimicrobium gellanilyticum (assembly GCF_003315205.1). Lineage (NCBI taxonomy): Bacteria > Pseudomonadati > Verrucomicrobiota > Verrucomicrobiia > Verrucomicrobiales > Verrucomicrobiaceae > Roseimicrobium > Roseimicrobium gellanilyticum. The sequence goes on from NZ_QNRR01000001.1 coordinate 860,801, forward strand.
CCTGGCTTCCGCCACACGTCCTCATCGTGCGGGTGCGCCGGACTTTGTGAACGTGTGGGTGAACTGGGGAGCGGGCACACGCGCGAGCCAGTATCTAGTCTTGGGGGGGAAGACGCGTGCGCTCCTGCAAGGGCGTGCCCATGTGACCTTTGATGATATCCGAGCCATGGCGCGACCGGTGATGCGCCATCGCATCCAGCTCAACTATCGCGCGGAAGCCGAGGGGATGACGGTGGACAAGTTGATCGCGAAGGTGGTGGAGACGGTGAAGCAGTAGTCAGTAGTCAGTAGTCAGTAGGTGGTTTTGCTATCGATTGAAATTTGTCATCACTTGATTCGCGACATTCATCTGAGGCCGTTCTCATTTCTACTTACTCCTAACTACTTACTTGCCCTGCCCTTCCTTTCCCATGTCCACATCATCCACCGCTCCCTCTCCCGATCTCGCGACGCTGATGCGCATCCGGTCGCTGGAACTGCGGGCCAGGCTGGTGATGGAGGGGTTTTCCAAAGGATTGCACCGCAGTTTGCAGCACGGCTTTTCTGCGGAGTTCAGTGAGTACCGGCAGTATGTGACGGGAGACGATCCGCGTTTCATTGACTGGAAGGTGATGGCGCGGAGTGACCGGTGTTATGTGAAGAAGTTCGAGGAGGAGACGAACTTGCGCTGCCAGCTCCTGCTGGATGTGAGTGCCTCGATGGCTTATGGCTCCAGGGGCTATACCAAGCTCGACTACACCGCGACCCTGGCGGCGACGCTGGCGCTCTTCTTGAGAGAGCAGGGGGATGCGGCGGGTGTCACGCTCTTCGATGAGAAGGTGCAGGAGCATCTGCCGGCCCAGGGACGTGCGGGCCAGTGGCATGCGCTGTTGCTCCATCTGCAGAAGGCGCATACGTCAGCTCGCGGTACGGGTACACGTTTTCCACTGCGCGCCTTGGGGGAGATGATCCGCCGGCGCGCTTTGCTGGTGATGCTGTCTGATTTCCTCACGCCGCTGGACGATCTGGAGCGTGAGCTCGGTCTGCTCACCGCGATGCAGCATGATGTGGTCATCTTTCAGGTGATGGACCCGGCGGAGCTGGAGTTTCCCTTCGACGAGTCCGCGGCATTTGCAGACAGTGAGTCCGGCAGGAAGGTGCTGCTGGAGCCGGCGATGGTGCGGAAGAATTACCTCGCCCGGTTGCAGGCTCACCTGGATCGGCTGCGCAAACTCTGTGAACGCCACGGCGTGGAGTATCGCCTGATCCGCACGGACCGTCCGTTGGAGGAGGATCTCTTCGATTTCCTCAGCGCCCGTCGCAATCTCACCGCGCGGCATCGCGCCAGCCCGAGGCACGCCGCATGAACTTCCTCTTTCCACTCTTTGCGCTGGCGGCGGCCGCGGTGGCCATACCCATCCTGCTGCATTTCCGCAGGCAGCCTCCGCAGAAGGTGGTGCCCTTCAGCTCCCTGATGTTTCTGGAGCAGACGCCGGTGCCGCCCAAGACACGGAGGAAGCTGGAGGACTGGCTGTTGCTCGCGCTCCGTTGTCTTGCACTGATCCTGCTGGCACTCATGTTCAGCCGGCCCTTTGTGCGCTCGCAAAAGACGGCGTTCGCCGAGGGCGGCGTGAGCTGGTGCATCCTGGTGGACACCAGTGCCTCCATGCATCGCGAAGAAGTCTGGGAGCAGGTGGAGGAGAAATATGGCGTGGCCCTGGAACAGGTGGGTGAAGCTGACGCGCTGCTCGTGGCAACATTCGATGATCACCCGCGGTTGCTGCTGGATCATGAGGCGTGGGAGAAGGTGCCGGTGGGGACACGACGCGTGGCTGCCGCTTCGTTGCTGCAGGATGTGGAGCCCACGTGGGCGGGTACCAATTTGGGTGAGGCCCTGGTCTTTGCAGCTCAGCAGCTCTCCTCGGAAGGCACTGGCAAGCATGGAGAGCGGCGCATTGTGTTGATCTCGGATGTGCAGGAGGGAGCTGCGCTGGAAGCCCTGCAATCCACCTCGTGGCCTGAGCACGTGATAGTGGATGTGGATCCAGTCGAGGCACCGTGGAAAAACAACTTCACTCTGACTGCGGCTCCACCCGTGACTGAAGAGGCTGCTGCATCACTCGATGCCGTGCCGTCTTCGATGAATCGTGAAGGACAGGGACAGGTGCGCGTGCGGGTGACGAACAGCCGGGATAGCGAAGTGGAGAAGTTTTCCCTGCAATGGTCCACGAGTGGCGATGTGGTCGAGGCCACGGTGCCTTCTGGGGGCAGCCGCATTTTGAATGCGCCTGCGCGCTCGGAGCTGGCCACGGATGGGCAACTCAATCTGCGTGGAGACGGTGAGTCGCTCGACAATCACCTGTTCGTGGCAAAGCCCATTGCGCGTCCTGCACGCGTGGTGTGCGTAGGACAGGGATTGTCCAGGAATGAAACGGTCTCACCGCTCTTCTACCTGGAACGCGCGCTGAAGCCCACGGCTGCCTTCCTGCCTGAATTGGTCGTCACCAATTCTTCCGAACTGAGGGGCGTGGATCTGCAGGATGCTGATGTGGTGATGCTCTTCGGGGAAGCGCCCGAGGCTGCACGTGAAATTCTGCAGAACTGGGTGAAGGCCGGCGGTGCGCTTTTGGCGGTGGCCGCTTCTGGGGATCGCGGGGATACGCTCCGTGCGCTGGGCGCAGCACCTGAGGTGAAGCTCAAGGACGTGGAGGAGGATGCGCTTCTGCAGGATCTTGATTTTTCGCACCCTCTGTTGCGTACGTTCGCGGAGTCAGGTGTGCGGGATTTCACGCGCATCCGTTTCTGGAAGCACCGGACGATCGAAGGAGTCGAGGGGATGAAGAATGCTGCGGTGATCGCGAGGTTTGAGGGTGGTTCTCCGGCTTGGGTGGAGTGGCCTTTGGAGAAGGGACGGGTGCTGGCGATGATGGCAGGATGGCAGCCTTCAGACAGCCAGCTCGCGGTCGCCTCGAAGTTTGTGCCGCTGCTGTACTCGCTGCTCGACTGGGCACAGGGCAGTGAATTATCCGCACAATCGCTGGTGGTGGGCGATGCCATCGCGGCGCAGCCGTCGTGGAAGGGAGTGCTCCCTGTGAAGCGCCCTGACGGCAGGACAGAGAACTGGAATGTTGACGCCGAGAAGATGTGGCACGGAACGGACATGCCCGGAATTTATGTGGTGGGCACAGGGGATGCGGCCCGTTCCGTGGCGGTCAATCTCGCACCTAATGAAGGGCGTCTTGCCCCCATGGATATGCAGAGGCTCGCAGATGCCGGGGTGAAGCTCAAGAGCACCGGCGCATCGGCCATGGGCACAAAGACGGAGGCCGAAGAGGCGGCCGCCGAAAGGCGTGTGGAAGATTCCGAGCATGAGCAGCGTCAAAAGGGATGGAAGGTCCTTCTGCTGGCGGCGCTGCTCGTGCTCTTCCTTGAAACGTGGCTCGCAGGCAGACGGAGCCGTGGAGTGCAGATGCGGAGCCAACCAACCACCCAGGCAGCATGAGCCGAACCCACCTTGCCAGAGCAGTAAAGAAGCGTCCGAATGGCCGTGAACACCCGGCTGTGGAAGCGTATTCTTTCCTGAGCCGCTGCCGCCACGAACAACCGTCAGCCACCCGCATGCCATGAAGCCGCCTACGCCTTCTGTCTTGGTAGCGCTGGAGCGTCGCCTGGAGCCGCTCATCGAAATGGAGCGCCTGATTCTCCGCCGCAAGCTGCTGGCTGCGGGGTTCGGCGTGGCAGCACTCGCTGCGTTTCTGGTGTGGTGGCAGAGTGGCGCTTTCGGCCTGAACCGATGGGAGCTGCTGCTTTGTGCGCTGGTGGGCTATGCCATCATCTGGTTTGGTTCCGACTGGTGGGCTGGCGCCCGAAAGGTGGAGCCACGCGAGATGGCACATCGCTTGGAGGCGGCACATCCGGACATGCAGGCGGTGCTGCTCACTGCCATGGATCAGCACAGCGATGGTGGCCGGCTGACGTATCTGCAGCAGCGCGTGGTCTCTGATGCCGTGCGCCACTCCATGTCGCATGACTGGCAGGAGCGGCTCTTTGGGAACAAGGCGAAGAATTGGGACTATGTGTCCAGCGGAGCGCTGGCGGTCTTCGCCCTGCTGGTGGCGCTGACTTTCCCCAAGCTTACGGGCATCGACATCATGCAACACCAGGATCAGGTGGTGGTGAAGCAGGAAGAGGAGAAGAAAACAGATGCACCTGTCATCACCGTTGAAGTGCGTCCGGGTGACACGGAGGTGGAGCACAACACGCGCCTGGTGGTGGATGTGAAATTCACCGGCGGCACGCCTGCGCATGCGGTCATCGTGGTGAGCGAGGATGAGGAGGGAAAGCAGGAACGCGTCCGCGTGAACATGAATGCCACCGTGGAGAACAACGCCTTCGGTGGTGTGGTGAAGAGCGTGGAGCGCGATGGTTTCTACCGCGTGGAATATGAGGGAGGTGTCTCACCCACGTATCGAGTGACCACTTATGTGCATCCGGAATTGGTGCGCTCGGATGCGACCATCACTCCGCCTGCGTATTCCGGACAGCCGGCGAAGGAGATCAAGAATACGCTGAACGTCACTGCGCTGGAGGGCTCTGACATCCGCTTCCGCATGACGGTGAACAAGCCGGTCTCGGTGGCGGAACTCTATGGGGAGGACAAGAGCAGCATTCCGTTGACGCCGACGAAGGAGGATCCGCTGGTGCTGGAGGGCTCAATGAAACCGGAGGATTCGCAGAAGTATCGCCTGCATCTGGTGGATGCGCAGGAACGAAGCAACAAGCAACCGCCTTGGATCAAGGTGAGTGTGCTGAAGGACAACCCTCCCAAGGTGGACATGGTGTTCCCAAAGCGTGACCTTGCTGTGTCACCACTGCAGGAGTTGCCGCTGGAGGCGAAGGTGTGGGACGATATTGGTGTGGAGAAAGCCGGAGCGGTGTTCATGCTGGGAGAGGCGACGACGGAAGTGCCGCTCAGTGATGGCAAGCTCGCGGGCAAGAAGTCCCATGATCTGAAGACGATGTTGGCGCTGGAGAAGCTCAAGGCGGAACCGCGTCAGCTCGTGAGCTACTATGTGTGGGCGGAGGACAATCATCCGCAGGGCGGCGTGCGTCGCACCATGAGCGACATGTTCTTTGCCGAGGTTCGCCACTTCGAAGACATTTTCCGGGAAGCTGAAGGTGGTCAGGGGCAAGGACAAGGTCAGGGACAGGGAGGGGTGGCAGACAAGCTGGCCCAACTGCAGAAGCAGGTGGTGAATGCCACGTGGCGTCTGGTACGTGAGGCAGGCGCGGGGAGGAAGTTTGAAAAGATGGAGAGCGATGTGGGCACCGTGAAGGAAGGGCAGGACACTGCTTTGAAACAGACCGAGGAGGCGCTGGAAGAAGTGGAGGATGCGGAGATTCGTCAGGCTCTGGAAGACGCAGCAAAGGCGATGAGGCGTGCCTCGGAAACCCTGGATGGTGGCATCAAGAAGAAAGAGACGAATCCCTTGAAGGTCGCGCTGGCACCCGAGCGTGAAGCTCTGGAGCATCTCGGTCGCGCGCAGAGCCGGGAACATCGAGTGATGCGCGCCCAGAATCAGCAGCAAGGTGGCGGACAGAGCCAGCAGAACCAGCGCCAGATCATGCAGCTCGAGCTGGCGCAGAAGGAGAAGATGTATGAGGAGGAGAGTGAGGCGCAGGAAGAGCAGACCATGGAGCAGCAGGAGAACCTACAGGTGCTCAATCGTCTGAAGGAACTCGCGCGCCGCCAGGAGGCGCTTGCGGAGAAGATCAAGGATCTTGAGGAGCAGATGGCCAAGGCGAAGACGGAGGAGGAGAAGGCCGAGATCCAGCAGCAGCTCAAGCGCCTGCAAGAGGAGCAGGAGCAACTCCTTCGTGATCTCGATGAGCTCCAGGAGCGCATGGAGAAGCCGGAAAACCAGCAGAACATGGCGCAGGAGCGTGAGAAGCTGGACGAGGCTCGTGAGCAGGCGCGACAGGCGGCGGAGCAGCTTGCCCAGCAGCAGGCAAGCGCCGCTGCAAACTCCGCGACACGCGCCCAGGAGAACCTTGAAGAAGTGCGCGATGAATTCCGCCAACGCACGGCGAAGCGTTTCTCGGATGAAATGCGGCAACTCAAGCAACAGGCGTCGGAGCTGGAGGAGTCGCAGAAGCAACTTGCCGAAGCGATGAATCCCGAAGGCAAAAGCGCTGCCGAATCCAAGCCCGGTGAAAAAGGTGATACCACGGCAGAGCTGAAGAAAAACCTGGAAACGAATCAACTGCGCAGGCAGGCGGAGGCTCAAGGGGAAGCTCTGGATAAGCTTCTGGAAAACATGCAGCAACTCAGCCAGCAGGCGGAAGCGTCAGAGCCGCTCCTGGCCAATTCCCTGCACGATGCCGTGCGCAAGGCACACTCGGATGGCATCAAAGACGCGCTCGACGAAACGAAGATCAATCTGCAGTACTCTCCGGAGGACGCGCAGAGCAGTGAGCGCAAGGCCGCACAGGGAATTGAGGAATTGAAGAAGGGGGTGGACCGTGCCGCAGAGAGCGTGTTGGGCAGCGAGACGGAAGCGCTGCGCATGGCTCGCAATGAATTGGACCGTCTCCTCAATGACGTGGAGAAGGACGAAGCGAAGCGTCAGCAGAATGCTGGTGGGGAACCTGGTAGTCCGCAACAGCAAACGGCACAGGGACAGCAGGGTAACGGCGAGCAAGGTCAACCCGGCAAGGGAAGCGAGAGTGCCGAGCGGCGCATGGCCGCGGCGGGTGATGCGGACAAGGAACGGGAAGGCCGGCAGGCTTCGCAAGCTGGACAGCAACAAGGTCAGCAGCCGCAGCAGGGGAGCCGGCCAGGACAAGGCGCTGAGCCGGGCAAGGAAGGGATGCGTGGAGGGCTCGCGGGCAATACGCCCGGCCAGGAACAACAACAACGCCAGCCTGGGCAAGGACAGCAGCCCGGGGAAGGGCAACAACCCGGCCAGGGGCAGGGAGAGCAGCAATCTCAGCAGCAGGCGCAGGCTGGTATGCAGCCGGGGCAAGGCCGAGGACAGGGCCAGCAGCCTGGTGAAGGTCAGTCACAGCAAGAGCAACAGCAGCAGGCCGCCAACGGCCGGCAACCTGGGCAAGGCCAAGGACAACAGCCGGGTCAAGGTCAGGGGCAAGACGGCCAGCAACCGGGCCAGGGACAAGGCGAGGGAATGACTGCGGATAATACACCAGGCCAGGGGCAGCAGCCCTCTGGAAGTCAAGGGGGGCAACCATCCGGGCAACAGCAAGGCCAGGGACAGGGCCAAGGTCAAAGTCCCGGTGGCCAGCAGGGCATGGCTCAGGGTGGGCAGGGGCAGGGGCAGGGCCAAGGACAGGGAACTCAGGGGCAGCAACCTGGGGACGGACAGCGAGGTGAGGGCGGTCAGCTTGCGCAAGGCGGGAATCGTGCCGGTGGTGCGCGTCGCGGAAACACGGAAGGCAGTACCTCCGGTGGAGGAGGGGAAGGCGGACCGGGAGGAGATGGTGGCTGGTTCTTCGATGGTGCTGCTGAAACCGACAATGACAGCACGTTGACGGGTTCCAACTTCGGCGACTGGACAGATCGCCTTCGCAAGGTGGAGGAGGCGTTGGAGGACCAGGAACTCAGAAACCAAGCTGCCGGGGTCCTTGAAAACGCCCGGCAGATCCGCATGGATAATCGTCGCAATGATATGCCGCCTCAGAGTGATCTGGTGCAGATGAAGGTGCTGCAACCACTGGCGGAGTTGCGCGATCGTGTGTCGGAGGAGCTTGCGAAGCGCGAGTCCGCCAACCCCTTGGCGCCGCTGGATCGGGATCCTGTGCCACATCGCTACCGCGAGCTGGTACGTCGTTATTATCGGGAACTGGGAGGGGGCCAGTGAGGAGAGCAATGCAGATGAGCAAGAGCAAGTCAATGAACCGGGGAGGCTGTGGGAACCATGGTTGAGGAGTGGTTCTGGCAGAGCGCCACGGGTTCATGGCCGAAGATCGCGATCGCTCTCAGCGTGGCGGCTCTAGGGGTGTTGTGGATTGCTTATCGCGGCGTGACGGGGCGTGCCTGGCGCAGGGAGGCGGCCATCCTTTGCAAGGTGCTGGTGTTTGCCCTGCTGTTGCTCATGCTCATGGAGCCGATGGCCATGACCCGGGTGCCGAAGCCGGGGCAGAATGATGTGCTCATCCTCGCAGACGACTCTGCCAGCCTTGCTCTTCTCGACAGCACCACCGGAAAACCGGCAGGTGAACCGGTAAAGAAGGCTCTGCATCGAGATGCGTCGTGGATAAGAGAGGTGGAGAAGACTTTCCGGACGCATGCCTATTCATTTGATGATCGGCTGCACGAGCGCACTCAGCTGGATGCCTTGAAGTTTGCGAGCATGCGTTCCGCGCTGGCTGGCAGTCTGGAGAGCCTACAGCAGCGATATCTGAGACAGCCGGTTGCCGCCGTGCTGCTCTTCACGGATGGCAATGCCACTGATGCGGCGAAGCTGGAGGAGATGATGGCGAATTCCAAGGCGTCCGCTCCCATCTTTCCTGTTGTGACGGGCGTGCGTGAGGTATCGAGTGATCTGGCCTTGAAGAGCGTGGACGTCACGCAGACCCCCTTCGAAGATTCACCCGTAGCCGTCACTGCGAAGATTGCCGCCGCCGGCCTTGGTGATACCGGTGTCTCCCTCGTGATTCAGGATGAGGCCGGCAAGGTGGTGAAGACGGAGAATCACAAGCTGGCCAAGGCCCAGACGGAGCACACGTTCCAGACCCGCTTCCGACCGGAGAAGATGGGTATCTCCTTCTTCAAGGTGTCCGTGGTGAAGGATCAGGCGGTGTCGCATCTGACGGATCCCGCGAAACTGAAGGAAGTGTCCGCCGAGGCCACGATGGAAAACAACCAGCGCTTCCTCGCGATTGACCGGCGTAGCGGGCCCTATCGTGTGTTGTATGTGAGTGGCCGGCCGAATTGGGAGTACAAGTTTCTACGCCGCTCGCTGGAACCGGATGATGAAGTGAAGCTCGCGGCGCTCATTCGCATGGCCAAGCGCGAGCCGAAATTCCAATGGCGGGGCAGGGAAGGGGAGACGAGCAATCCGCTTTTCCGTGGATTCAAATCGAACGAGCCTGAGGAGGCGCAACGCTATGACCAGCCGGTGCTGAAGCGGCTGAATGTGATGGATGCGTCTGAGCTCGCGGACGGCTTTCCCAAGACGCCCGAAGAACTTTTTGGAAAATTCCGTGCGGTGGTCCTGGATGATGTGGAGGCGGAGTTCTTCACGCGCGAGCAGCTTGATCTGCTGGAGCGTTTTGTGAGTGTGCGCGGTGGGTCGCTGGTGATGCTCGGTGGGCAGGAGTCCTTCCGGTTGGGCGGCTATGAGCACACGCCTGTGGGACGCATGCTCCCGGTGTATCTGGATCGGACTGGTGATGTGAGTCCTGCTGAGGAGGCGAAATTCAATCTTACGCGTGAGGGCTGGCTGGAGCCATGGATGCGCCTGCGCAACACGGAGCCGGAGGAGGAGTCGCGGATGGCATCCATGCCTGCCTTCTATTCTGTGAATCAGAGTACGGCCATCAAACCTGGTGCCTCCATCCTCGCCACGGTTACGGATGCGCGAAGGAAGTCTCATCCTGCGATGGTTGTGCAACGGTATGGCAATGGTCGTGTGGCTGCGGTGACGGTAGGCGACATGTGGCGCTGGGGTTTGAATGACCCGGCATCGCAAGCGGACATGGCGAAATCATGGAGGCAACTCTTCCGCTGGCTCGTGGTGGATGTTCCAGATCGCGTGGATATGCAGCTCAGCATCACACCTTCTGGTTCGCATGAGCTGGTGAAGCCGCAGGTGCGTGTGCGTGATCTCGCGTTCCGCCCGCAGGATGATGCCACGGTGAGCATCGAGATTCAGGAGCCGGATGGCGGGCGCATCTCTCAAGGGGCAGAGCCCGCGATGACAGAAGCGGGACTCTTTGAGATGTCTGCACATGCAGGTGCCCAAGGTGCCTACCGCGTGAAAGCCACGGTGAAGGACAGTGCCGGCGCGGTAGTCGGCGAAAGCAATTCGGGATGGGCGCTCAATCCAGCTGCGGAGGAGTTTGCGTCTCTGTTGCCGAATCGCCCGCTGCTGGAACGTCTCGCGGCCTGGAGCGGCGGGCGTGTGCTGACGGTGGATGAACTGGGCTCGTGGGCCTCGGAGCTTTCAGAGATCAAGATGCCCGTCATGGAAACGCGCACGGAACCTCTGTGGCATCGCTGGTGGGTGCTGGTGCTGCTGGTTGGGCTGTTGGGTACGGAGTGGTGGCTGAGAAGGAGGCAGGGATGGAGATGAGAAAGAACAGGGACAAGGGAAAAGGGACAAGGGATAGGATGGGTACCATTGGTGCCTGCCTTGTAACGGTGTGCGCCCTGTTGGGAGTGGTATCGCCCTTGATTGCGCAGACGAAGCAGGAACCTGAAGCACGGGAATTGCGGGTGCTGATCGTGATGGGCGCGCAGGGAACAGAGGAGTACGGGAAACGCTACCGCGAAGAAGTGCAGCTTTGGGAAGATGCGTGCAAAAAGGCGGGGGTGGAGGCGCAGACGATTGGTGTGGCTGCTGAGCAGAAGGAGAAGCCGGATGCCATGCTGCTGCAGGAAACGCTGAAGGCGCTTTCTGCAAAGCCCACGCAGCCGCTGTGGCTGGTGCTGATCGGGCATGGGACGTTTGATGGTCGCGATGCCCGCTTCAATCTGCGAGGGCCGGACATCATGGCGCCTGAACTGGCGGGTTGGTTGAAGCCCTTCAGCGGGCAGGTGGCCTGCATCCAGACGGCGTCGGCGAGTGCGCCGTTTCTGAAGGCGCTTGCGGGGCCGAATCGAGTGCTCATCAGCGCGACCAAAAGTGCGGATGAGGTCTTCTACACACGATTCGGGCAGTTCTTTGTGAAAGCTATCGGCGGTTCAGAGGAGGCGGATTTGGATCGCGATCATCAAGTGTCCCTGCTGGAAGCATTCCTGTGGTCGTCAAAGCAGGTGGATCGATTTTTTGAGACAGAGCAGCGCCTCGCCACAGAGCATGCGTTGATTGAAGACAATGGCGACGGGATCGGTACGCGTGCGCAAGCGTTTCTAGGCGTGCGTCTCGCGGAAGCACCTCCCGAGGGCAAAACGGCAGAAGGGTTGGTTGCGCGTCAATGGGCGCTGCTGCTGAGTGATGCTGATGCACAGCTGACCGATACGCAGCGGACGAAACGTGATGCGCTGGAACGTGAAGTGGAAGCGCTGAAAGGGAAGCGCAAGGAACTGGGAGACGAGGCCTACTACACCAAACTCGAAGCACTGATGCTGGAGATATCACGCATCTACGAGTCGCCGGACAAGGACACGTAGATCGCCGCTCTTTGCTTCCTGCAGGAGCGGCGCAGTGAAAATCCTCACTGTATCACCTGGGCCGTTTCCCCTTTGGCTGGCATTGGCGTATGCTCCAGCTTGGCGAGGGCTTCCTTTACCAGCGATGCAGTGAGGGGCATGTCTGGATTGAGCTTGATAGGCTTATTTTGACCAGGAACATACAAGAGCCTTAGAGGAACGTAAGTGACCTTCAGCTTGGCCAGAGCCTGTTCGATCCTCGGATCAGGTTGCGTCCAGTCTGCGCGAAGCACTTCCACCTCGTGTTTGCGGAACTCATGTTGAAGAGAGCGGTCCTTGTATACATGCTGTTCCTGTTGAGCGGCCGCAGCCCACTGCGCGGTGAATTCTACGAAGACAGGCACCTTTTTGGAGCGCAATTCATCGACTGCCTCTGGAGCCCATGTCTTCCAGTCGAGCGAGGCTTGCGCTTTATCGCCTTTGATTGGCTTCGGCGCATGCTCCAGTTTGGCAAGTGCTTCCCTCACCAGTGAAGGAGTGTACGGGACGTCTGGATCAATGATCACCGGATCTTTTTGGCCAGGTATGTACAGGACGTTGACCGGGATGGCGGACTTTTTGAGAAGAGCGAGTGCGTCCTCAATGCGGACATCTGGAGTGGTCCAGTCGGCACGGAGCAGTTCCACACCATACTTGCGGAAGTCTGCTTGCAAGGCCTGGTTCTTGTACACCCACTTGTTGGCCTGGCAGGTGGCGCACCAGCGGGCGGTGAAGTCCACGAAGACGGGGACGTTCTTTGCGCGCAGATCATCCACGAGCTCAGGTGACCACTCCTTCCACATGCCGTCCTTGGGACGTGGATAGGCCATCCAGAAACCAAAGACAAAGACGAGCACGGTGAAGATGATGGCTTTCACCCTCGTTTTGGCGGGTTTGTCCGGCGTGAACCACCGGCCATAGATCCAGCAGGCGGCAGCAATGAAGACGAGCCCGATGAGGAGATCGCGCTGGCTGTATTCACCAATCAGGCCCATGAGCGACCAGGTGAAGTAGGCGGCGGCGGCAAGCATGAGGAAGGCCATGGCCTGCTTGAAGCTCTCCATCCAGGCGCCGGGGCGTGGCAATACGCGCAAGAGCCTGGGGAAGAAAGCCAGCACCAAAAATGGAAAGGCCAATCCCAAGGCGATGACCGTGAAGAACACGAGCGAGGGCCATAAACTCAGACCAAGCGCGAACGTCAAGGCTCCCGCAAGGAAGGGCGCGGCACAAGGAGTGGCCACCAATGTCGCGAGGAGGCCCGTGAAGAACGAGCCCTTCAATCCCGACTTGCCGGTGAGTTCCATGCCCACGCCGGTGGTGGAGGTGCCCACCTCAAACACACCGGCCATGTTCAGACCGAAGATGAAGATGATGAGTACTACGATGAAGGAGAACCAGGGTGATTGAAGCTGGAATCCCCACGCAAGCTGCTCGCCGGCAGCACGCAGTCCCTGAAGCACGGCCACCAGCACCCAGAAGGAAATCAGGATGCCGAAAGTATAGGCAAGGCCATGGGCCAGCACACGTCTTGGATCTTCACCGCTTTGATGGACGATGCTGGTGACCTTGATGCCCAGTACCGGGAAGACGCATGGCATGATGTTCAGGATCAAACCACCCAAAAAGGCGAACAACAGCTGCTTGAAGATGTCGCCCACGGACATGTCGGAAAAGGACGTCCCGTCGCTGGCCTTGCTCTCCGTGGGTGTCGTGCCGTTGGTGGCATTGCTTTTCTCAGGCGTGGTCGATGTGGAGTCTCCCGCAGAAGCCGCCGCAGCAAACACGGAAGCTTGCGCAGCATCTGTCACTGCGGCATCCGCCACCGGCAGGGTGAGGGAGATTTGAAGCGTCGTGGGCTGGCAGGTTTGTGGATCACATACCAGAGCTTTCACTTCGCCTTCGAGCTTCACCTGCTCACCTGGCTTGATACCCGCAGGAGCGGTCAACCTGGCCGGAAGGTAGACAGTGTCTGAATAGCCTTGAGTCTTGGTGCCTCCAGTGGACTCGGTTTCATGGGTAGGAGGCCAGGGGAGGTCCTCGGCTTTCCAGCCTTCCGGAAGTTTCCAGTCGATTGTAGTGGGCAGGCCCGTGGCATCCGGTGGCAGGGTCTTGCCATAGGTGTGGTAGGTCGGCGCGTGCTGCAGCTTTACTGCAACCCGGAAAGTGCCGCCGGGAGCGATGCTACTATGCTCAGATACCAATGAGGCGGTGACCGGCTCTTTCTTGCCTGCGGTGCCGGGCTTGAGCCCGGGGAGGTCGATGCCCTGGGCCATGATGGCGGCGGGCAGGAGCATGAGAAGTGCGAGAGAACGTAGCAGCGGACGAATCATGGCAGAGGGAGCAGCAGTGGTGACGTGACGATGCGAAGAACAAGAGAAAGCATGACCGGAACTCACGCACCTCAGGAATCCTGAGGCGGCAGGTCGTTGTGGGACCCATCGCAATACGGTGGATTCTTTGTGTGCTTGCAGTTGCAGAGCCACACGCGGCGCTTTTCCGTGAGGGTGAATTTCAAAGGGGCGATGCCGGTCCCCTTGTGCGAGCCATCGCACAGGGGTTGATGCCCTGAGCGACCACAACGACACCACCAGTGCACTCCGGCTTCGAGTTCCAGAGTCACGGGCATGGGTGAGGATGTTTGCGGTGTTGGCACGGGATTCATCTCCATCACTCCCAAAGGGTTCGATTGATGCGCGCCCGTGGATGTTTTGGATTCACCTCACACGGTATTTGGGATGCCTGCCACCTCGGCAATCAGCTTGGGACCGCGGTAGACGAGGCCACTGTAGACCTGCACGAGGGAAGCGCCCGCTTGCAGCTTCGCCTCGGCATCCATCTCGCCCATAATGCCGCCAACGCCGATGATGGGTGGTGGCGCTCCTTTGGCCTCACTCTTCAGGGCAAGAGCGAGGGTGGCAATCACGGCAGTGGACTGCCGCATGAGCGGCTTCCCGCTCAGGCCGCCAGCTTCTTTCCAAAGCTTGTTCTTTTTCACCCCTTCGCGGTCGATGGTGGTGTTTGTTGCGATGACACCTTCCATGCCCAGCTCTGCGAAGACCCTGGCGAGGACCTCGATTTGTTCTTCACCGAGGTCAGGGGCGATCTTCACCAGCAGGGGGCGATGCACGCCATGTGTCGTGGCCAGGCGCGCCTGCTCTTCTTTGAGTGTGCCGAGGAGACGGCGGATGGGCTCCTCCGCTTGCAGGTCGCGGAGACCCTTGGTGTTGGGAGACGAGATGTTCACCGCAATGTAGTCCGCCACCTGGTAGGCCTTGCGCAGGCAGGTGAGGTAGTCATCCGCTGCGTTCTCCAGTGGTGTGTCGAAGTTCTTGCCGATGTTCACTCCGATGATGCCGGTGCTCGTGCGCCGCTCCAGGCGATGCACAGCTTCATCGATGCCTGGGTTGTTGAAACCCATGCGGTTGATGATGCCCTCCTGTTCCACCAGGCGGAAGAGGCGGGGAGTGGGATTGCCGGGTTGCGGGCGAGGAGTGAGGGTGCCTACCTCCACATGGCCGAATCCCAAGGCGCTCCAGGCATCCACGGCAGAGGCAGACTTGTCCATCCCGGCGGCGAGGCCCACGCAGTTGGGAAATTTGAGGCCCATCACCGTGCGGGCTTTGGAGGGAGCAGGTTCCGGATCGGGCAACATGCCCAGCAGATGGCTGGCGCGCAGCAGCTTCACAGTCCATTCATGAGCCGTCTCTGCATCCAGTTGAAACAGGAGAGGACGGAGAATGGGGTAGAGGCGGTGAATGAGGGGCATGTGCCCCTTGAATTAGCGCTTGCGCAACCACCGGGCAAGACCGGGTTTCTGCGGGTTTACATCGTAGAGTCCGCCCATTTCACTTAAGAAGGCAGTTCCGGGACATTTTGATTGCGAATGGCCCCAGCATTGAGCATCCCTTCTTTTCAGGAATCACGATGTCATGTGACTCCTGTGCGGGCCAGTAGAGGCGTGGCCGATTTCCCAAGGAGCCGTGGACCATTTTGGATTTTCTGTGCGTACTTTTCTCATGACATTTCAGGCATTTCTTCGGCGGATCCGTCAACCCCTCGCCATCGGCGCATTTTGCATGGCGCCGGTGTTTCTGGGAGCGGCCACGATGAAGGAATTCAAACCACTGCACATCAATTGTGGTGGAGGCAACATCACCGACAAGAAGAACGGCATCGTCTGGATCTCGGACAAGGGCTACATCGTCAAAGGAAAGAAGTACCGCTTCAACACCGAGCCGGAGACAAAGAACGTCCCAGGAGCGCCGCCGGCGGATGTGTATGAGTCCGTGCGCCGCGCGAATGTGACCTACCGCTTCCGCAAGCTGGATGATGGCATGTACAAGCTGCGCATGCACTTCATGGACGGCAAGAAGGTCGCGAAGCGCAGCATGGACTTCTATGTGGATGGCGCGCACCTGGTACAGAATCTCAGTGTGCGTGAAGCAGCAGGCGGCGTGAATCGTGCCTATGTCTTCGAGGCGATCGTGGAGGTGAAGGGCGGCAAGGGAATGGAGATTCGCGGCACCCGAGGCCATGGTGATGATGTCTTCATCAGTGCGCTGGAGATCCTGCCTGCGCCTGTGGGCAGTGTGGCGACGCGACCTGCGGACACCTCGCCTCACTCGCCTGCAGACATGGCACAGCAGCTCCGTGAGTTTGCCGGTGGACACGTGCGTCTCGTATGGTCGCGTACTGAGGTGGAAGAGGACTTCTACGTCGCGCTGAATGACAGCCAGCTCATGGGCTATGACACTGAGGATGGCAAGGGTGAGCGGATCATCCTTCAGGGCTCCGGCAGCTACGCGATGCCCACACTGACTCCGGACGGGAAGGGTGTGGTCTTCACGGATCAGCGGCAGCACAAGTGCTTCGTGATCGGCTTTGATGGGACAGGCCTGCGTGAAATCGCGCCGGGCTATGCCTCCGATGTGTGGCAGGACCCTGCTACGGGACGCACCTGGGTGTACGTGCGCACGGGCTGGCGCGATCCGAAGTCTCCCATGGTG
The DNA here is from genome assembly GCF_003315205.1 of Roseimicrobium gellanilyticum. Taxonomy (NCBI): domain Bacteria; kingdom Pseudomonadati; phylum Verrucomicrobiota; class Verrucomicrobiia; order Verrucomicrobiales; family Verrucomicrobiaceae; genus Roseimicrobium; species Roseimicrobium gellanilyticum. Next base: position 877,157 of record NZ_QNRR01000001.1, read on the forward strand.
CGCTATGACTTGAAGGACCCCAGCCAGCATGAGGAAGTGTGGTCGAAGTCCGCCACAGGACAGCCGCAGATCTCGTACTTCCAGCTCTCTGGCGATGGCCGCCTGGCGGCGGATGGCTTCCCCTGGCCGCAGTGCGGTGTGGCGGATTTGAAGAGCGGTGACTTCAACATCACTGCGAAGGGCTGCTGGCCGGGCGTGGCACCGGATGACAGTCACCGCTCGTTTGTCTTCACGGGACAGCACACCTCGATTCAGTTTTTTGATGAACCGGGTTCCAATGCCCGCCTGGTGAATCTCGCCACGGTGCCGGGCTGGATTGGCCGCAAGCTCTATCATCCACGCTGGACCAATGATGTGCACTACATCACGGCGACTGCACCGCAGTGGATGCCGGAGACGGAACTGTATCTTGGGAGGTTCGACTCGAATTTTACGCGGATCGACAACTGGTTCCGAATCACTTACAACAACACGTCGGACTTCTTTGGAGATGCCTGGTTTGAAAATGCCAGCATGCACAAGCCGCAGCCGGGCATACCACAGGTGACGCCTCCTCCTGCGCCGGTGGTGACAGTCGCGGCACCCGCACAGGCACAGGTGCCCGGCCTCGTCTTCCTGTGGGAGAACGAGCGTGCGAAGAATGCCATCCTTGATGACCAGGGAAACATCATCCGGCGCTGGACCGCGAAGTATGAAGGCGGGACGCGGCCCAATCGTTGGTTCGGCGCGGATCTGCGCAACGGGTCGCTGGTGCCGGATGAGGATGCCGCAAGTGTGATCGCGCAGGGGATCCAGAAGAGCGGGCAGTTCACCCTGAGTGTGGATGTCTCGCACTTCCTCAGCGCACCGAAAGAGCACTCCATCATCGCGTTCCTTGGATCTGCGGATGGGAAGTCCGGTCTGATGCTTGAGCATGATGAACAGGGCTTTGGCGTCCGCATGAGCATCGACTCCAGCGCGCCGACACGCTTGTCGCTGGGCCAGGGTCGGGAAGGGGAGCATCACCAGTTGGTGGTCGCGTACTCGGATGGGAAGCTCGTTGGTTACGACAATGGTGTGGAGAAGGCTTCCACGAAGGTTGCTGCAAATGTGAGCCGGTGGAATCCGGGCGTGCTGCTCTTCGGCCGCGCGCCTGGAGGCGCATCCCCATGGACGGGCTCACTGGAGAATGCCCGCGTATACGATCGGGGGCTCACGTTGGCGGAGGTGCAAACGAAGTATGGCCAGGCCGCCAACCTCTGGAAGTCGCGCCAGCAGGCGCAACGTGTGGTCGTGGAGGCGGAACTGCTGCAGGCATCTGAACCAGATGATCCGGTGACCATTGCGCCGTACATGCGCAGCCTTGGAGAGAATGTGTATCGTGTGACGAAGGTGGTCTCCGGTGAACTGGAGGCAAAAGAGATCGTGGCCCTGCAGTGGGTCATCCTTGGTGGGAAAGTTCTTCCATCGGCAGAGCGTGAGGAAGGCAAGACCTACACGCTCGTATTAGAACCGGCGGACGTGCATCCACAGCTTGCGGGTGAGCATCGCTCCTCGGACATCTTTGAGCCGGAGATGCCGGTGTTTTATGATGTAGGTAGCTGACGTGCAAGAGCCTTCACCCTGTGAAGGCCTCGCGCGTGGGGAGAAAAGCTATTGGTCCTCGAACCTCAGGATTAACTGTATCCGGCCATACTCCCACGACTTTCTACCGGGTAGTTCGATCAAGGGGTGAAGGGCCACGCGGGAGCTGTAGACCAGCCGGGGAGAGCCATGCAGGACCAATCTGTCCTGGTGAACTTCATCAATGCCCCAGCCCCCGACAATCACTTCGGTGACCTTTGGTCCCTCCGGCACGAGCGCGTAGTGACGAATGATGGCGGCCTCTACCGCGGCCTCGACTTGGGGCTCCATCGGTTCGCCCAGTTTGATCTTGTACAGGCCACGCCAGTCCTTGGGAACGGAGATGACAAGCGGGTTGGTCTTTTGAGGCGAGGGGACAATGCTGACACAGGCCGCCAGGTTGAGGACGGAGACAATCACCGCGAAGGTCAGGGCGATGCGTTGTACTGGACGGGCAAGCGTTGGAAATGATGCCACATTCATGATGCGTGGAACTGAAGGTAGGAGAAGGTCAGGCTAGTCCTTGAATCTCAAGGTCAGGACCAACTCGCCGAACTTGGTGACCCGATTGCCAGGAATCCTGATGTTCAGTGGGTCCACTGCCACACGAGGGCTTGAGACGAGGTTGGGATATCCCTCCAACACGATCTTTTCAGCGCTCTCTTCCGTCACAGCCCAGTCGGGAATGATGACTTGGGTCACCCGCGGACCATAGGGCATTTGCGCATAGTACCGGATGATGGCGGCCTCCACCGCGGCGTTCGCTTCTGTGCTCGTGTTTTCATCAGCCTCCACCTTGTACATGCCACGCCAGTCCTTTGGGAGAGTGATGTCCATCTGGGAGACTATTTGAGGTGGTGCCACCACGCTCACGCAACTTGGCATCACCATGGCAAGGATGGCCGGCAGAAGCAGCCGCAGGGTTCTGGAGAGTGGCGTTGTCATGAGTACAGTTTTGGAGAAACGCACGCTGGCCCCGGGCTATTGCGGCGAGTGCTGTGCCCCTTCGACTCGGGGATTCTCGGCTTTATTCGAAGCGGATGTGGAAGCACATCACTTTTCGAAATCAGAGGGGGTGAATGAAAACATCACTGCGTCGTGTGGTGTGTCCTGGATGACGAGGCGATTTCGAAGAATGCCCTCCCAAGCAGCCCCGGCCTTCTCCGCGACCCGCTGGCTGGGAAGATTTCCGGTAGCAGCGACGATCTCCACCCGCTGGAGCCTGAGATCACGAAAGGCGAACTCGGCAAGCAGGCGTGTCGCGCGGGTGGCATAGCCCTTGTTCGTCTGGCTGGTGCGGATCCAGTATCCCAAGTTTGCGAAAGGATGGGCATCATGCAGGCTGTTAATCCCGCCACTGCCCAGTTGCTGGCCGGCGACTGTTCTGATGACGAACTCAAATTGCCTGCCTGCATCCCATTGGGAGACAGCGAAGGACACCCAGCCTTGGGTTTCATGAATCCCATATCCCGGGTGACACCACGGCATCCACGGATGGATCTCGGCAATCGACTCCGAGGCTCCAGCAAAGACATCCTCCACGTCCTCGTGGCGATAGCGGTGGAGGGTGATGACTCCGTCGGTGAGGGTGTCGCGCGGGGAGGTGTTCATGACATGGGATTGATGGAGAAAAGATCGTCGGCGACCCCGTGTCAATCCTGGTTGACGTTCGTGTGGGTTCTTTGACAATGGTGGCTGCGCGCCACGTTTGGAACTCCAGACTTTACCTACTCCTATGCGTTGTCTGTCCTTGTCGTTTGTTTCCTCCTCTTGTGTTGCTGCTCTGCTGGCAGTGGCGATTGAGTCCAATGCCTCCGCCCAATTGCCGGTGCCCATTCCCGGAAAGGCTCTTAAGGAGGTGGTGAAAATCGTGCCGCTTGGGCTGCTGCCGGCTTCGACCTCCACGACACCTGGCGAGCCGGCGCCTATTGAGGGAGGATTCACCATCATGGTGATGCCGGACACGCAATACTACTCGCAGCAGTATCCGGACACCTTCCACAAGCAGACACAGTGGATCGCGGACACGGCAGCGAAGTACAATACGGTTTTCGTCGCGCACTTGGGGGACATCACCGAGACCGCTGCCGATGCGGAGTGGAAAGTGGCGCAGGCGGCCTTTGCCCGGCTGGATGGGAAGCTGCCGTACCTGCCCACTCCGGGGAATCACGACTACGGCGGTCGTCTCCAGGTGCAGACGCATCGCTCTCCCTATACGAACTTCTTCCCCGTAGCCGGCTTCCAGAAGATGGCGACCTTCGGTGGTACGTATGACAAGGAACCGGAGAAGAGCGACAACCAATACCACCGCGTCACTGTGGGTGGCCGGAAGTGGATGGTGATCGCGCTGGAGTATGCGCCACGCACGGATGTGCTGCGCTGGGCTGGCGACGTGTGCCGGGCGAATCCAGAGCACTCGGTGATCATCACCACGCATGCCTACCTGGATCCCCGCACGAACCGTCGTTTTCCGGGAGCCCTTGCCGAAGCGAAAAAAGAGAAGAAGCCGGATGAGGGGGTGAAGCCGGCCAAAGAACGTCCCGATCTCAATCAAGGCGAGGACATGTGGCAGAAGCTGGTGTCCAAGCATGGCAACATCGCGCTGGTGCTATGTGGTCACGCGTCCTACACGGCACATGTCACCAGCACAGGAGAGGCTGGCAATACGGTTCACGAAGTGGTGGTGGACTACCAGCGGGATGTGAATGGCGGCGACGGCTGGATGCGCTTGCTGCAGTTCCTGCCGGACGGCAAGACGGTTCGTACACGCGACTATTCCCCAACGCTGAACCTCACCTGCACCATGTCGGACCGTTGCTATGACATGGTGTTCGAGTTGCCGAAGGCGCCGACTGGCTCTGCGGTTTCGGTATTGGCGGCAGCAGCCCTCCAGGTCACGGCAGCAGCCCCGGCGGCACCTGCATCGACCAAGGAAAAGCCCAAGGCCAGTGCCAATCCAGTGATGGATCCCATCAAGGATGTGCCAGGGCTGCCTCGAGTGCTGCTCATCGGGGATTCCATCTCCATTGGTTACACCATGCCCGTGAGGAAGTTGCTGGAGGGCAAGGCGAACGTGCATCGCATTCCGACGAATGGCGGTCCGACAAAGAACGGCATTGCCAACATCGACAAGTGGCTGGGCAACGGGAAGTGGGACGTGATCCACTTTAACTGGGGCATTCATGACCTGAAGTACATGCCGGACGGCAAGCGTCAGGTGGAGCCCGAGGACTATGAGAAGAATCTGCGCGCTTTGGTGAAGAAGATGAAGTCCAAAGGCACGAAACTCATCTGGGCCACCACCACGCCGATTCCGGATGGGGAATTGAATCCACCACGCCGCTTTGGCCAGGTGAAGGAGTACAATGAAATCGCTGCGCGTGTGATGCAGGATGAAGGCGTGGTGGTGGATGATCTCAACGCCTGGATCACGCCCGACCTGGCCAAGCTGCAGAATCCGAAGGACGTGCACTACAATGCCGCGGGCTCTGACAGGCTCGGCGAGAAGGTGGCCGAGGAAATCACCAAGGCGCTGCCAGCTTCCAACAGGAGGTAGGCGGGCGGATTGACTTCTGCGGCAGGATGCGCTCGCTCCTCACACTTCTTTGTTCGCTGATGGCTTCAAGCTGGGTCTTTTCGGCCCAGCCCCCCAACATCGTCTTCATCATGGCGGACGACCTCGGGTGGCGGGATGTGGGGTGCTATGGGAACACCTTCGTCGAGACGCCGCATCTGGATCGGCTTGCGAAGGATGGCATGCGATTCACCAAGGCGCTGCAGCAGACGGTCTGCTCGCCCACGCGGGTGGCGGTGCTCACGGGGATGCACCCGGTGCGCACGGGCATCACGGACTATCTTGGGCCGGAAGCGGGTGCGCTGTTTTTGGATCCCAAGGTGGATACCATCAATGAGCGGCTGAAGGCAGTGGGATACCGTAGCGGGCTCGTGGGGAAGTGGCACCTCACCGGCAATTACGAAGCGGCGAAGGGTTCGCCGGACAAGCATGGGTGGGACGAAGTCATCGCCTCGGAGAACAACTACATCGGGGGTGGAAGCTACTTCCACCCGTACAAACATATTGCTGGATTGCCAGCGAAGCTCGGAGAAGGGGAGTATCTCACGGATCGACTGAACGCGGAGGCGTGTGACTTCATCGCAAGGAACAAGGAGAAGCCCTTCTTCCTGTACCTTTCGCACTACGCGGTGCACACGCGGCTCGCGGCGAAGCCTGACCGGCTGGCGAAATATCAGGAGAAACTTGCGGCGTTGTCACCGGATGAGGCTGCGAAGGTTGTCACGAAGCCCGCGCTGGCTGCCATGATGGATAGCGTGGATGAAGGCGTGGGGATGATTCGGGCGACATTGACGAAGCTGGGCCTGGACAAGAACACGCTCGTCATTTTCACCAGCGACAACGGAGGGGAATCCGTGCGCGGAACCAAGGACGGCAAGCTTGTGCCCGGGGTCACCAGCGTGGCGCCGCTGCGAGCCGGAAAGTCCCATCTGTATGAGGGAGGCCTGCGTGTGCCGCTCATCGTTTCATGGCCCGGAGTGACGCCACCTGGCTCGGTGTGTGACGAGCCGGTGAATGGATTGGATTGGTATCCTACGCTGCTGGACGTGGCGGGAGTGAAGTCTAAAAGTTCCCAGCCCATGGATGGCGTGGATATTGTGGCTCTTCTCCGGAATACCCAGGAGAAGCGCGAGGGCGCCATGTATTGGCACTACCCGCTTGCGAAGCCACACTTCCTTGGTGGACGCAGCGCCGGAGCGATGCGGGATGGGGATTGGAAGCTGATTGAGTTCTTCGACACCGGTGATCTGGAACTCTACAACCTCGCGACGGATGAAGGGGAACAGAAGAACCTCGCGAAGGTGATGCCAGAGAAGGTCGCGGCCATGCATCAGCAGATGATGGCATGGCGCGGGAGCACGGGGGCGAAGGTGCCCCCGCGCTGAGTCGCTCCGTAGTTACGGGATGCTTGGCGCATGCCGCCAGGCTCGCGTGAGTTCAGCGAAGAATGGCTTCCGCGGGTGCGATGGTGTTTGCCTCGATTTGGCTTCGGGATGGTGGGGTGGGTTCTTGGTCGTTTTCATAAGGGGGATTGAAATGGCATCAGCCAGCGAGGGCTGCCTGTTGCATGGCCGCGAGGGGCATTTCCCGAAGGGTGAGCCAGTCTGTGCGAATCTTGTCCCAGTCCTGTAGGGCCAGGCCGTGGGCGGTGAAGAGGTCGCGGATCTGTGCTGAGTTCCAGCCCAGCAGGTCTTCCAGGATGGGCACGAGCACGCTGAAGGCGCTGTCGCTTAGAATGGTGCGCTTCGCGATGCGACCGATGCTGATGGATTCTGATACCGCAATGGTGTGGCCGTCACGGCTGTTCACATGTTGCATCACGTACAGGTCAGAGCTGCCGTCGCCCATGTAGATGGTGCGGTCCGAGGGCGTCTGCATCTGGCGCTCGAGTTCCTGAAGCACGGCGACCTTGCCGTATCCGGCAGGCACGCGGGTCACAGCGGAGATTTCGCCGGTCTTCTCGTCGTATTCGAGCTCGGTGCCGTGGATGCGGTCCGGGGGGACCAGCCCTTCCAACGCGGAGCGGACCACATCGGCAGGTGCGGCAGAGATGACGAAGAACTCGAACTGCGCTCCGGGTAGTCCGGCTGCGAGAGTTTGCGTGAAGAGATCCACGTTCTGCTTCAGGCGTACGCGCTTGCCGGCCTCGATGAGGTGTTCGCGTCGCACCTCACGGAATTGGGGATCATGGCGGAGCAGGTAGGTCAGCTCGGCACCCTGCTGTACGAGATGGGAGCGGGACAGTCCGGCCACCTTTTGCGCGAAATCCTTCATGCCCAGCAGTTCACTGAGCACCAGGCCGGAGTCATTGAAACTCAGGGTCTGGTCAAAGTCGCTCGCCACGAGATACGTGGGGTTGAGGTCTGAGGTTTTCATGAGACAAGGATCGCACAGTTGATATAGCAGGCAATCCGCTTGGGTAAGGGCGCCTGGTGTAAGAGTGGTCTATGTAGCTGGTACTCAGTAAAAAGTGCACATGCTACTCCGGGTGAAAATGACCTTGCCGGTAGTGGCAATCTGATATATCAATTTGGCTGTGCCAGCTGTGCTTCCGCTCTCAACTCCGGCCAAATACCGGCAAGTTTTTGATACTCTTCGCCAGGAGATTCTGACTGGGAAATACCAGCCGGGTCAGCGTCTACCCAGCGAGGCGGAGCTTGTGAAGCGGTTTGGGGCTTCTCGGATTACGGTTGGACGCGCGGTGCGTGAGCTACAGCAGCGGCGGCTGGTAGATCGCAAGGCGGGCTCGGGTACGTATGTGCGCGGTGAGAGCGGGCAGGGGATGTCGTTTGGGCTGCTGATCCCCGACTTTGGCCGCACAGAAATCTTTGAGCCGATTTGCCATGGGATGGCGGATGCGCCCCAAGCCTCCAATCACGTGCTCATCTGGGGGCAGGGGACAGGTATGGCTGTGGCGGGGGACATGAGCAGGCAGGGCCGCGCTTTGCAGCTCTGTCAGCAGTATGTCTCGCGACGTGTGGCTGGCGTGTTCTTTGCGCCATTGGAGCGCCTGTCGCCCGATGATGACACCAATGTGCGCATCATGGCTGCGTTCGATCAGGCCGGCATTCCGGTCGTGTTGATTGACCGCGATCACCTGCCGTACCCCCAGCGCAGCCGCCATGATCTGGTGGGCATCGACAACCGCCGTGCGGGATTCCGCATCACTGCGCACCTGCTTGGGCTGGGAGCGCGGCGCATTGCGTTCGTGAGCTATCCTCATTCACCCTCCACCATTGGCGAGAGGCTGGCGGGGTATCGGGAGGCATTGCTCATGCGCGGTGTGCTGCCGGAGCCTGAACTGGTGCGTGAGCTGGAGGGTGACTCCGTCGAAGCCGCCACGGAAGTTGCGAAGTCGCTGGAGGTGGACGCGATCGTTTGTGGGAATGACCGCACGGCGGGTCGCTTGATGCAGGGGCTGGCGGCATGTGGACGGGGTGTTCCCACGGATGTGCGGCTCGCGGGGATCGATGACGTGGGCTACGCCACCTTGTTGCCCGTGCCGCTCACCACGATGCACCAGCCTTGTCGTGAGATTGGCATGGCGGCGATGACGGCCATGCTGGAGCGAACAGCCCGGCCGGACATGCCCGTGCGTGACATCCTGCTGGAGTGTCCGCTGGTGGTGCGTGAATCGTGTGGGGCGAAGTTGTGAAGTCAGCCTCCGCCCACACGCTGCCTATACAAAGCGGCTGCGCTGGCTAGGGTCGCGCGCATGACGGAATCCTCTCTCTCCTCTTCATCAACAATCCCGGCAGACATCAAGCGCATTGGCATCCTGGGCGCAGGTCAGATGGGCGCCGCAGCAGCGGTGATGTTTCGCAGGGCTGGATTCGAAGTGAGGCTGTGGGCTCGGCGCGAGGAGAAGCTTCGTGAATCCAAGGTCGCATTGGACGCCGTGGAGTCTTTCCTGGATGAGCATTTCGGAACCGTAGATGGCAGTGGTGGCGAGTTGCATCTGGAGCCTTCTCTCGTGGAAGTGGATGCCACGTCGGATGCGGTGTTGGAATGTGTGGTGGAGGACATGGGGGAGAAGATGGATCTCCTGAAACAACTGAAGAGCTGCCGCCAGCGTGATGCTCTGGTGATGACGTGCACGAGCGCTCTTTGCATCTCGGACATGGCTGCCGGCAGCGGCATGGAACCGGTGCTCGTGGGAGCACATTTCTGGAATCCACCTCATCTGATTCCGGTGGTGGAGATCATTGGAGGAAAGGACACTCCAGGCATGCAGGTGGAGCGCGCCATGGCTCTGATGAAGAGTGTGGGCAAGATTCCCGTGAAGTGTGCGGATGTACCTGGCTTCGTGGGGAATCGTCTCATGCATGCCATGTGGCGTGAGGCCCTGGCCATGGTGGATGCCGGGGTGTGCTCCGCGGAGGACATCGACCGCGTGGTGAAGTGGACCTTTGCCCTGCGCCTGCCTGCGCTGGGGCCGATGGAAAATATCGATCTGGTGGGAGTCGGTCTCGTGCACCGGGTCGAGTCGTATCTCTTCCCACATCTTGCCACGAATGCCGTGCCCTCGGATGCCCTGAGCTCACGATTGAAAGGCGGTGAGACCGGAATGGATGCGGGCCGGGGGTTCTACGATTGGAAGGAGCGCGATGCGAAGGCCACGGTGGTGCTCAGAGATCGTCAAATCGTGAGACAGTTGCAATTCCTCCGGGAACAGGGCGTTTTTGACAATCCTCAATAGTTTCACTCCTCCATGCTGAGTTTCTCAAGTTTCATGAACATCATTCCCCGGTTCTTCCTTTCCCTTTCCATCATCACGCTGGGCCTGGCCCAGATCAGCGCGCAGGAAGTCGAGCGCATTCGTGATGTCATCTACACAAAGCACGATGGTGTGGCGCTGACCATGGATGTCTTCAAACCGGAGAAACCGAATGGTGCGGGCATCATCAAGATCATCAGTGGCGGATGGAAGTCGAACCACAAGGGCATCAGCGATGGTGGTTGGCCCCAGGCGGGATACACGACCTTCGTGGTGGTGCATGGCACGCAGCCGCGTTTCCAGGTGGAGGAAATCGTGGCGGACCTGAATCGCGCGGTGAGATTCATCCGCGCCAATGCCGCGCAGTACGGTGTGGACCCCAACAAACTTGGCGTCACTGGCAGCAGCGCAGGTGGGCATCTCAGCCTCATGCTGGCGACGCGCGGTGGTGCTGGCAACCTGAAGGCAGAAGACCCAGTTGACCGTGAAAGCAGCTCGGTGAATGCCGTGGCTTGTTTCTACCCTCCCACGGATTATCTGAACTGGTTCGAGGATGGCGACAATGCGGTGGGCATTGGCAAACTCGCCGACTATGCGGGTGCCTTCGGTCCGAAATGCTCGACACCTGAAGGCAGGGAGGCCTTGGGGAAGGATCTCTCACCCATCTACTGGGTGCACAAGGGACAGCCACCCATCTTCATCGTGCATGGTGATGCGGATCCGCAGGTGTCGATCACGCAGGCGCATCGCTTCTTCAAGAAGTGCGGTGAGGTGGGGACGCCGTGTGAGATCTTCATCCGCGAAGGCGCCGGTCACGGTGGCTGGCAGGAGATGACGGGGGACACCGCACGCATGACGGAGTGGTTTGATCTCCAGCTTCTGGGCAAGCAGCCGGCCAAGCCTTTCAAGCTGGGTATTTCCTCCGGGCCGAGTACGCCGGTGAAGAAGCCTGCGGCGACGCGCTGAGTCGATTCGTCCGGGGGCAGCGGCCGTGCTCAGCCCACGGCCGTCTTACGGTACTTCATGCCCCAGCCAATACCGATCACCGCGATGATGAACAGCAGCGCGATGGTGAGCAGCGGACGGTAGGCGAACCATGCAGTGCCGATGACCAGCAAAGAAAGCATCACGGCGAGCACGGCGCTGAAGAGTGTCACGCCCGTAGACAGCAGCCGGCTGATGAAGGGAACAGCGCGGCCCAAAGAGGCAAGCGGATTGAAGAGGAGTCGGATGCCTACGAAGACAAAAATGGTTCCCACGAGGCGGATGGCCCAGGTGAAGGCGATGTTCTCTTTCACCGCGCGGTCGAACATGGCATGCGCAGCCACATGTCCGGAGGCTACCAGCTCGATGAAGGTGCCTGCTTTGGTGGGATAAGGTGTGATGGAAGTGCCGGACTGGCGTCCGACGATGCTATAGGGACCGGGCTTGAGGATCTGCCACGTCACCTTGAGGTCACCGATCTGGGGCATCTGCGGATTGGCACCGAAGTATAGGCCTCCATCTTGCAACTGCGGAGGATTGGGTTCCGTGAAGGTGTAGGAGTTTTCGCCCACTGGCAGCGCAAGGCCCTCGCCGAGCTTCACCACCAGGCCTTCGGGAAGATGAAAGGCGCCGATGGCGGCATCTTTTGCCGTCCAGCTCTCGCCAGAGAATCGCCAGGTGGTCGGATTCGTGTGATTGAGGGGCTGGTTGAAGGAGGTTGAGTTGATGGGGGTCTCGTCCCAGACTTTGTCGTACGTGTATACCGTGGTGCCGTTGCGACCGCTTTCATTGCTTTGGTAGGAGGTCTCGGACTTCTCTTTCCACTGGTACATCTGCACCTTGCGCATAAGGCGCAGCGCAGGCTGCTTGATGCCAAAGGCGAGGTCTTCGAGAGGCGCTTTCGTGACCGCATTGCCGGAGAGATGCACCAGCTTGGAGTCGTTCTGAGCGTCGACCTTCGCAGCGTCGACAGGGACGACGATGGACACTCCCTCAGCGAGCCCTCGAGCCGTCCGGATGGCCCGGCCTTCGTTCTTCCAGAGCACCACGATGAAAATCAGGAGGAGCAGCAGACCGATGCCGGAACTGATGAGCGTGGCCTTCACTCCCTGCATCAAGGAGTTGGAGGCGTTGCCGGGAAGAGGTGGTCGCATGGAAAAGGGGGCACTGGTAGGTGCGGCCAATCTCTAGCGCTGAATTTTCTCCTCGCAATGTTCTCACGCAGGCGAGGTCGTGCCATCCAGCTTTACCGGGAAAAATTCGTGCCGCTTGAGGAGCGCGACCGCGAGGAGGAACAGGCCAATCGGAAACAACGGCGCACCCCAAATCACACCCTCGACAATGAGAAACCAGAAGAGCCACTTTTCGCGATAGGAGGTGGCGAGGACAGCAACGCCCATCAGGATGGCTCCGATGGCAGCGATTCCAAGGCCCGCAGCGGTGCTCCACAGCACATGCCCGATGGCTGCACTCAGTCCGCTGGGGTCCGCCACACCTGCGGTTCCCAGAGTCTCAAAGGCCCTGGTCATCCCGATGACCGTGCTAGCCAGGCCAATCAGTGTGGCCAGCTGCATCCATGCGCCAGTCTTGGCGAGTCTTCTGCCGGTGACATGGGAACTCGATGTATTCATGGCTTCGCCGAATGATACGATCTTGTGGGCTTGTAGCGCACGTTTTTTTCCACGATGGGCTGCGTGAGCTTGGTTTCCTGAACCCTCCCTCGCTTGCAATTGGAACCCTTTCCGGCGATGGAGGGCGATGAACCTCCGAACCCTCATCCTCGGCGTGGCTGCCACGCTGATGCTGGCCAGTTGTACCACGCCCAAGCCGCAGGTGCATGGACCCGTGAATGGCGGTCCCTTCCGCTTGGGTGTCGACGTGCTCGCGGGAAACAACTGGGATCTGCTGCGTGGCAAGAGAGTCGGCCTGATCTGCAATCAGACGAGCATGACGGCCGGTGGTCTCACCACGCGCGCGGCGATGAAACGCGGTGGCGTGAATCTGGTGGCGCTGTATGCGCCGGAGCATGGCATCGATGGCACCATCAAGGCCGGGGTGCATGTGCGGAATGTGCGTGATCGGCAGACGGGACTGCCGGTGTACTCGCTCTATGGTGACACACGCAAGCCCACGCCTTCCATGCTGGCACCGATCGATGTGCTGGTGTTTGACCTGCAGGACATCGGCTCGCGCAGCTACACCTACATCTCCACCATGGTGCTGGCGATGGAGGCATGCGGCGAGAACGGGAAGGAATTTGTGGTGCTGGATCGTCCCAATCCCCTCGGAGGCATCCGTGTTGAGGGACCTCCAGTGGAGTCGCGGTGGAAGTCCTTCGTGAGCCAGGTGAATGTGCCCTACGTCCACGGCATGACAGCGGGCGAACTCGCGATGATGACGCTGGGCCAGGGATGGGTGAACCGCCGTCCCGCGCTGCGGGTGGTGAAAATGACAGGCTGGAACCGCGGCATGCTGTGGGACAACACCGGTCTGCGCTGGCACCGCACCTCGCCGAACATCCCGCACTCCACCTCGCCGGTGTATTACGTGACCACGGGCATCCTCGGTGGTGCAGCGGCGGTGGACGTGGGCATCGGTACGGAGAATCCCTTCGGCTACGCAGGGGGCAGTGGCGTGAATGGGGCCTCCTTCTGCGGCTACTGCCAGCGGCTGGGCTTCCCTGGGGTGCGCTTCACCCCGTACAGCAAGAATGGCTTCGGCGGCGCGAGACTGGCCATCGATCCGCGCACCCCGGCAAATCTCACCGCCCTGGATGTGTACATGCTCGCCGAGCTGAACCGCCAGACGCGGGGTCGCGTGCTGGGCAGGATGTCCGCCTCCCAGATCAACCTTTTCAACAAGGTGTACGGCAGCGATTCCCTCCGCCGCGACCTCATGCGCGGGGTGCCACCGCAGCGCATCGTTTCCTCCTGGAAGGGGTTTGAGCAGGGATTCCGCTCCAAACGGCAGGCGTACCTGATGTATCCCTGACGCAATCTCACCAGAGAAACCACTGGACGCCCGGTGGGTTTCTCTGCGACAAATAGGCCAGCAAGGGCCCGGCCCATTCATTTTTTCTCAAACTCACTGATGGCAAAGAAAGCAGCAAGCAAGAAGGCCGCCAAGCCGGTGGCGGCGGCTCCCTCCAAATTCGAAGGCGAAGCGATGGCAAAGGCCGCCGCGAACTACGCGGATGACAAGAAGGCGGAGGACATCGTGATCATGGACGTGCGCGGCATCTCGCCTGTGACGGACTACTTCGTGATTTGCAGCGTGACCTCCATGCCGCAATTGCGCGCCGTGCGTGACGAGATCGAGTACCAGTTCAAGACGGAGCACCATGCGCGTCCTCTCGCCGGGGATCGCAATCTGGAAAGCCTGTGGCTCATCCTGCACTACGGGGACGTGATGATTCACGTCTTCCACAAGGACAAGCGCGACTTTTACGCGCTCGAGGATCTGTGGAGCGATGCCCCCGTGGTGTCGTGGAGTCCCACACTTCCTGCTGCCGCGGCGAAGAAGACCACTGCCAAGAAGGCAACAACCAAGAAAGCTGCGAGCAAGAAGGCGACGAAGGCCAAATGAAGATTGAGCTCATCAACACCGGCACGGAGCTGCTGATTGGTGACGTGATCAATACCAACGCGGCCTGGCTGGGGCAGAAGCTCGCCGAGCTGGGCCTCTCCGTGGAGCGTGCTACGGTGGTGCCGGATGGCATGGCCATTCAGGATGCCCTCGGCGAAGCCTGCCGCCGCTCGGATGTGGTGATTGTCACGGGTGGGTTGGGACCAACCTCCGATGATGTTTCGAGAGAAGCGGCGTCCGCAGTGCTCGGGCTGGCCATTGATGTCAGTGATGCCGTTCTGAAGGAGCTGACGGAATTCTTCGCCCAGCGAGGCAAGCCCGTGAATGAACACAACAAGCGGCAGGCCATGGTCCCGCATGGCGGCATCACGCTGCCCAACAAGCACGGCACGGCGCCGGGTGTGTTTCTTCCCGCGGCGTTGGGGGAAAGCCGGGGGCTCAGCTGCGCCGTGTTTCTCCTTCCAGGGCCTCCTCGCGAGCTCAAGCCGATGATGGAGCATGAGGTCATTCCCCGGCTGCGCGAGATGCTGCCGGGTGGTGAGGACCGGGTGTGCCGGTATTTCAAGTTCACTGGCCTTGGTGAGTCAGACATTTCCATGGCGCTTCAGAATGGCCTGGAAGCCATCGGAGGCCTGGAGATTGGCTACTGTCTCGGAAAAGGAGACGTGGACGTACGTCTCAGCGGACCTGCCGGGGCGATTGAGCGGGCCGGGGTGTTTTGCCGGGAGGCGCTGGGAGAGTATCTCATCTCCGATGATCGCCGCCTGGTCGAGGAGGTGTGTGTCGCAATGCTCTCGGAACGAGGGCAATGGGTGGCCACGGCTGAGAGCTGTACCGGCGGACGGATCGCTGACCGGCTGACGAATGTGAGCGGTGCCTCGAGGGTGCTTGGTCACGGCTTTGTAACCTATGCCAACGAGGCAAAAACCCTTCATCTGGGCGTTCCCCCAGAGCTGATCGCGGCTCACGGAGCGGTGAGTGAGCCAGTGGCGGCCGCGATGGCTGAAGGCTGCCTGCGCGTGAGCGGGGCGGACCATGCCGTGGCGGTGACGGGGATTGCCGGGCCCACAGGCGGTACCCCGGAGAAGCCCACGGGCACCGTTTTCATCGCACTCGCGTCCAAGGGGCAGCCCGTGGAGGTGCGGAAGCGGTGGTTCAGTGGTGAGCGGGAGCGGTTCAAAATCCTCACCAGCCAGACGGCTCTTGACTTTCTGAGGCGCCGCCTCAGCGGGTATGGCTTGCCGATCTCCTGAAGATCTGTCACAGTGTTTTCCCGTATTCTTGGGAGGATACCCCCGATCCGCATGTCATTCTCCGTGCCCAGCATGAACTTCTGGCGTCCCGTCACACGTGTGGCGGGCTTGAGCCTCGTCCTCATCCTCTCGTGCGGGTCCCTGACGGCTGACCTGGCCACGGGTGTCTCGAAGAAGGAAAAAGAGAAGGAGCGTCGGGACAAGGACGACAAGAAGCGTCCCGAGCCTGCCTACCTTCCAGAGGCGCGTCCAGTGGCCATGCGGTTTGTGGCAGGCCAGTCTGTCGACATTGAGTTGAGCGCTGCCTCGGGAACGGTCCGGCAGGTGGAGTTCCTCATTCGCCAGACGCCCCAGTATGGGACGCTTTCGGCCATCCGGCCCCATGTGTCAGATTCCAGCAAGGCGGTGGTGACCTATACTCACAGCTCGCCGCAAGCTTCCCTGGCGGATAATTTCACCTTTGCCTGCCGTGTAGCGGACAGTAGCTGGTCAGCTCCTGCCACAGTGACCTTGGTAGGTCAGAGGATGGAACCTAAAATCGAAGTCATCGAGAACCCCTCCTTCGGAAGAATCTTCGCGGGTGAGGAGAAGCTGTCGAGAGTGACCGTGCGGAACGTGGGCAGTTCGCCTCTCGAGAAGACGCTGGACTGGCAGGAGCCCTGGTCCGGTCCGGCAACCTTGAGTGTGCCAGTGGGCGCCACTCAGGAGTTCCTGGTAACCTTCCGACCCACCAAGGCGGGCGAGTACCGGCAGGACATGGTGATTCAGCCGGGGATCACTTCCAGCCGTGTGATTTTGTATGGGGACAGTGCATTGCCCTTTTCCGTGAGCCCGAGCCGGCTTCATCTGGACTTCAAGGAAACCACCGGGGAGAGGGCGGCCATGATCTCGCTCGTGAATGCACGGGATGTGGCGGTGAAAGCCGAGGTGGCACTCCCTCCGGGCCTTCAGGGACCTTCGGTGGTGGAACTGGCGCCTTCTTCCAGAGTCGATGTGCGCCTGTACCTGCCCGAGAATCATGTGGAGAAGTTCTCCGGTAAGGTGGCCATCAAATCGGGGGATTCATCCACGACGGTGGATATCGATGCCAAGCCCACTCCTGCGACGATGAGAGTTGTCTCTCCCACGGAGAGCGAGATCGACTTCGGCAGGGTCACTGGCAGGTACAAGCCTACCCGCGAGGTGGTGGTGGAGAATCGTGGTGGTGAATCACTCGTGGTGGAGGCGAAGGCAATCACCCCCTTCGCATTGGAGGGAGCGGGTGGTGCAGTGACCATCGAGCCCCGCCAGCGCCGTGTCTTCAAGGTATCCTTCCAGACCGACCGTCTCGGTCCGCAAACCGGGCACGTGGAACTCTTGAGCGGGACTGGCCGCATCCTGGTGCCTCTGAAAGTGGAAGTGGAGGAGGCCAAGGCCTCGGAGACCGTGGCCTCGGCACAGTCCGGCTCGATGCAGACGCCGGCTACAACGCCGAAGGTGCAGCCTGCCGTATCCGAAGTGCAACCGGCGCGCGTTTCTGCATTTCCGTCGGCCCCGGTGGCTTCTTCGACCCCTGATACAGAGACGCCCGCCGAAGAGGATGAAGTGGTGCTGCCCAAAAGGACCCGTATGCAATCGGCCATGCTTGCGCTTCTTGCCACCAGCGGCATGCCATTGCCCAAGGGGTCAATCAATCCTTACCTCGACAAGGTGCGTGGTCTTGGTGTGAATGAGCGTGATTCATCGTCCATAACGGTTTCGTGGGAGAAGCCCTCCGTGATGCCTTCCGGCTGGACCGTGGAACTGGCGAGCATGGCCTACAATCAGGAATACAACTCCTTCGTCAAAATCTGGACGCGATATCAAAACTGGAAGCCTGCTGAAGTGGGAGATGAAAGGATTGGCATTCGCCTGTTCGCACTGCGACCTGGGGAGCAGTATGAAATGCGCGTGATGGGCGTGGACCGTGAGGGAAAATTCTCGAAGCCGTCGGATCCCATTCTCACCAGCACGCCGGATTCCTGGCGCGTGCCTGCCTGGGCCTGGCGATTGATGATCGTAGGGGCTTTGAGCCTGGTGGGATATGTCTTGTTCCGGATGCGCCGGGGTGACTTCCTCGTCGAGGCCTGACAATCGTGAGCCTCCGATTGTCATCGGATTGCTGAAATTCGTGCGTGACCGGTTGCGCGCAGAGCGCCCATCTCCATGGTGTGCCGCATTGTCTGCCAATGACGCCTCCGCTTCGTTTCCAGCCCCTGTACCAGACGCGCGTCTGGGGGGGGCGACGGCTGGAGAGTGTGCTGGGACGCGAGCTGCCGGATGCCCAGCCCTACGGGGAAAGCTGGGAGCTCTGCGATCGCGTGGAGCACCAGAGCCGTGTGATGGGCGGGGTGTACGAGGGGCTGAGTCTGCATGACCTCTGGACGCAGCATCGCGAGAGGGTGTTTGGCAGACGTTACGTGAATCATCCGGCAGAGCGTTTTCCCATGCTGCTGAAGGTGCTGGATTGTGAGGACGTGCTTTCCCTTCAGGTGCACCCTCCGGCTTCCATTGCCGCCAGACTCGGCGGGGAGCCAAAGACGGAGATGTGGTACGTCATGGATGCGAGTCCCCGGGCGACCATCTATGCAGGCCTGCGCGCGGGCGTCACTCGCGATGACTTTGTGCGCGCGCTGGACGTAGGACAGGTCGCAGAATTGGTGCACCGGGTCCGTCCACGGAAGGATCAGTTCATGTTCGTGGAGAGCGGTCGTCTTCACGCACTTGGCGCCGGGCTGATGGTGTATGAAATCCAGCAGAACAGTGACACCACCTACCGCGTCTTTGATTGGAACCGCGTCGGCCTCGATGGGAAACCGAGGGAACTGCATGTGCCGGCGTCCCTGGCCAGCATCGACTTCGCGGATGTCGAGCCTGCGCTTCAGGAGTCGGGGCCGGAAGGCACTCTTGCCTCATGTCCCTGGTTCGATGTTTGCACTGCTGACGCCCTCGCGGGCGAAAGTGTGCCCTTGAAAACTCCTGAGGACTTTGTCTGCATTGCGGTGATGGAGGGCAGTGTCGATCTCGAGGGCGTGGTCGCTGGAAAAGGCTCATTGTTGCTCGTGCCGCCTGTCGATTCTAAAGACCCGCTTCGCGCCGTGACGGCGGTCTCAGATTCACGTTGGCTGGAGATTCGCCTTCCGTAAGGTCACTTCTATCCATATATTTTTTTCCATGCTTCAGAAGACTGTCGTACGCCTGATGCTGATGCTGACCATCGTGTGGTCTGCTGCATGCACTGGCTCAACGACGACCCGGCCTGAAAGGGCGTCACCCGGAGGGGCGGAGGCAGCGGACCTGGGTTTCGAATCCATCACGCGGCCTGCAGCACAGCATCGGGTAGTGAGAGTGAGCGATGGGGACACTGTCACCCTCGTCTCAGATGGAGTGACCCACAAAGCAAGACTGTCGGGTATCGACGCGCCTGAAATGAGCCAGGACTATGGAAATGCCGCAAGAGATGCCCTTGCTGCCATGGTGCGGGGTAAGGCGGTTACCTTCACGGACTCAGGACAGGATCGCTATCAGCGGACCCTTGTGCATCTCTACGTCGATGGAATCGACGTGAACTTGCAGCTGGTCAGGCAGGGCATGGCCTGGCAGTATCGCGCGTACTCCAATGATCCCGGCCTCGCTGCTGCCGAACAGGAAGCACGCGCAAATCGCCGTGGTCTCTGGGCAAAGCCCAATCCTGTGCCTCCTTGGGATTGGAGACGCCTGCGTTGAGTAGCGGCTGGTCCGGAAAGCGAACAGGTGCTAGTGATGAACCTCTCCATCGACAGACTGATCGCGCGACATGCGGCGCAACTCATCGTAGGCCAGTTTGCGATCTTCGTCGGTGACGCGTGAGTGGCCGTGACGTTTGGCTACCTCCGCTGCCCTCACTTCGATGGGATCAGGGCTGCCGGGTTTGGGCACAGTATCACGGACAATGGGTTCTGCTTCAGTGCGCATGACAAGAATGGGATCAGAGTGGTAAACTTTCTGCCCGGGGCAACTGACGAGCCATGCGGCTCTCCAATTGCACACCGGGCAGGGTTGGGAATCAGGGTCGGTTACTTCTGAAGACGTTTGATGTGCTCCAGGTGTCCTTCAATCGTGGGAAGGTTCTTGGAGGCGAATGCCTTTACATCACCGTCTTTCGCGTTTTCGGCGGCATCTTTGAAGTTCTTCACAGACTTCTCATGTCCATCCTTCAGAGCTTCGAGGAATTGCTTGTCGAACTCTTCACCGCTGTACTTTTCCAGGTCCTTTACCATGTCAGCACCTTTCGGAGCGATGACGGCAGAGAGCTGGGCTCCCTTGTTGCCGGCAAGCGTTTGCAGTTCGGTGTTGAGCGCGGTGTGGTCCTTGATCATGGTTTCTGCCAGCGCCTTCACTTCAGCACGCGTGGCCTTCTGGGCGCCAAGTTCCGCGACTTTGACTTCTGTCATTCCGCTCTCGGCAGACATCTTGACGAATTTCTCATCAGATGCATTGAGCGAGCTTGGGTCCTTTGCACTCACGAAGAAAGCTGCAGCAAGCGATAGGCAGGCGATGGAGATGGCTTTAAGTTTCATGGGATCGTTTTGGTTTGGGTTACCTAGGCGTATCGCGACCTTGCCATGGGGTGGATGCGTCGCGATGGTAACACTCGTGATTCCGTGAAAGGCATTGTGCACGAGCCTTTAAAATGTGGCAGCAGTGAGACCCACGCGGCCACGCTGCAGCATGACATCACTCAAGGGGGAGGAGGGATCATCTGATGCACGTGAAGGCTCATCAAAGATGCGCTTCTCATCGCGCTCCATGGCGACGGAACTGGGATATCCGGTGTCCATGCTGGCACAGCTCACGGCGAGAAATGGAATGGCAAGGAGTAACAGTTTCATAAGGTTGTTGGTTTTCTCCGAATCGGGCAGGATTCCGAAATTGGCCGGGAAAAGAATTTTCAACGTGAAGCCAGCCGCAGATGTCGTTGCCGGGTAGTGTCCCAATGGAAAAATGGTGGGGTGAAGGCCGATTGCACGACTGGCTGCGAGATCAGGGAAGCGCGGATGACTTTGTATGAGATCAGCCTCCCGACACACCAAAGGTAAAGAACGCTCCTCAAGTGGATCCCACCTCACCACGGCACTCGTCAGCGGTCTTGCTGCCACGGTGCTGGCGCGAAACTTCTTTGAGAGTGAAAAGAAGGTCACCCACGCCATCGTCACGGACTATGGGGTGGAGAGTCCGGTTTTTCGACGTACAATCAGCCACATGCTGGGGCCGCCCTTCGTGGATGGGAATGATGTGCGGATTCTGAATGACGGGGCAGAGATTTTTCCGGCGATGCTTCATGCCATCAGCCAGGCGAAGCACTCCGTGACGTTTGAAAACTTCGTCTTCACCAGCGGCCGGGTGACACGGCAGTTTGCCGGCGCCTTTGCGGAGCGCTCGCTTGCCGGGGTGAAGGTGCACGTGCTTCAGGATGCGATGGGCTGCAACTGCATCCACGGAGAAGAGTTTCGCGTGATGAAAAAGGCGGGGGTTGAGGTGGAGGTCTTTCGCTATTTCAACCTCCGTTTCAACGAGCGCACCCACCGCAAGCTGCTCATCATTGACGGAAAGTCCGGCTTCATTGGCGGAGTTGGCATTTCTGACGATTGGGATGGCCATGGTGACCGGCCCAACATCTGGAGGGACACCCAATACCATGTGGAAGGTCCCGTGGTGGCGCAGATGCAGCAGGCTTTCATGGACAACTGGATTCAGACGCGTGCCTGCGTGCTGCATGGAGATCACTACTTCCCACACATTGAGAAGAAGAACGGGATGAACTGTCAGGTGTTCAAGAGTTCATCCTCGGAAGGGGCGGACAGTGCGCGCCTGCTGTTCCTCTTCGCGATCGCAGCGGCGCGGCGAACGATCCGCATCGCGAATGCATACTTCATTCCAGATGACCTCACTGTGCAGACGCTGGTGGAGGCGCGGGCTCGCAACGTGGACGTTGAGATCATTGTGCCTGGGGAACACACGGATCGGCAGCTGGTGCGCAAAGTGGGACGGGCGCGATGGAAGAGAATGATCGAGGCGGGCATCAAGTTTTATGAATTCCAGCCCGCGCGATTCCACCCCAAGTACATGATTGTGGACGAGTACTTGTCGTGTGTGGGCTCATGCAATCTCGACAACCGGTCCCTGCGCCTGAATGAAGAGGCGAATCTCAACATTCTCGATCGCGATTTTGCAGCGGAGCACGTGGATATCTTCGAGAGAGACAAGGCCAGGTCACGAAGAGTCGCCCTCCAGGAGTGGCGCTCCCGTCCCCTTGGGGAAAAGGTCGTGGGACTGCTGGGATGCGTCTTGCGCTCCCAATTGTAACACGGGAACCTGCAGGTCAGCGATCAGTGGAAGATGATCCGAAGCCACGCGTGCAGGAGGCACACGGCCAATCTCCACGGACTCCACGGATACGTCCGGGGACACGAAGATGTAGTCCAGTCTCAGCAGCGGTAGCCGGGAAGGGAAGGTGGGACGGGCCCGGAAGAAACTGCCCACGCGCTGTACATCCGTGAGCCTCGCCGAGAGCCTGCGATAGATGCGTGAGACCGGGATGTCATTGAGGTCCCCGCAAAAGATCGCAGGTTTTCTGCAGTCAGGATGTGACAGCCACTCCTCGCTGAGAAGCGCATCCACCTGATTGCGCCGCTCCCTATTACTCAGTCCGAGATGCGTGTTCATCACCTGGACCACGGCGTTTCCCTTCTTCACGGTGATCCACAAGGCGCCACGAGGCTCGAAGGCAAGGGGGGAGGCGGCGGTGGGAAGCTTGCCACCTTTGATTAATTGGAATGGCCACGGGGTAAGAATGGCGTCCCCGTATTGCTCCTCAGGCAGGGGATGCCACGCGGGGTGAAAATGACCCTGCATGCCGAGATGCTCAGCGATGAGGTTCGCCTGATGGCTGCCGCCACTGCGACGTCGTGCAACATCCAGCTCCTGGAGTGCCACAATGTCCGGGCTGTACATGCGGATGACGGTGGCGATGCGCTCCACGTCGAGCCGGCCATCCGTGCCCACGCAAGCGTGGACATTGTAGGTCATCACGCGAATCGGGACCGTGCTGGGTGGGTGATGTTTGACGTCACTCATGCTTGCAACCATGCAACCGGACGAGGCTGGCGATCCATGCACGCGGTGCCGTGGCACGACGCGAATAGGATTTGCTGAACCTGACTTTTTTCCATGAATACTCCACCTTCCCGCGCCCCGCTCGTGACCACCAGTGCTGAAGAAGCAGCCAACATGATGATGAGTGAAGGCGGACCCGTGAGGTCTGCCGTGCCTGAGTCACCCAAGGTGAGCACGCACTCTTCATGGTCTGAGATTCAAGTGACGGTTGAACGGCATCCTTTGACGACGCTGGCCGTGGCATTCTCGGTGGGTTTCCTGGCGGGCATCTGCACCAAGTTCGACTAGACTAGACGGCGACCACCGCCGCGACGGACTCCGCCGGGACATTGGTGCTCGCGGGTGCTTCTGCCGGCGCTGGCGCAGATGCGGGAGTATTCTTCTCCACCGGCTTCGGCTTTGCTACGAAGATGGCGAGTGAGCGCGCCTGAACCTTGAACTTATGAGACTCGCTCACGCGGGTCTTTCCGGAGATGTCAGAGGTAGTGGCGCGGGGAGTCCAGAACCGTGCCCCAAAGGTGGGAGGCATCACGCAATTGAGGTCTTCGTGGTGGGCGTTCATGAGGACAAAGACTGAATCACTGACCCGTGGCTGGCCTTCTTCGTTGAGCTCGTTGAGGCTGTTCCCCGGCAGCAGCATGCCGAAGCACCGCACAAAGCCTGCGCTCCAGTCCTGGTCGGTCATCTCGCGCCCTTCCACGTTCCACCAGATCACATCCTTGGGCAGTCCTTCAGAGGGTGGCTGGCCGGTGAGGAAGTTCTTCCTGCGGAGGACGGGTTGCTCGTTGCGGAGGGCAATGAGCGTGGTGACGAACTTTTGGAGCTCCGCTGCATCCTTGTCTTCGTGCCAGGGCAGCCAGGAAATCTCATTGTCCTGGCAGTAGGCGTTGTTGTTTCCCTTTTGAGTACGCCAGCGTTCGTCGCCAGCAGTGAGCATGGGTGCGCCCTGTGAGAGCAGTAGAGTGGCCAGGAAGTTGCGAACCTGGCGGCGGCGGAGACGATTGATTTCGGGATCGTCAGTTTCTCCTTCGATACCGCAGTTCCAGCTCGCGTTGTTGTTGTCACCATCGCGGTTGTCCTCGCCGTTGGCCTCGTTGTGTTTGTTGTCGTAGCTCACGAGATCCCGCACGCAGAATCCATCGTGTGAGGTGATGAAATTGACGCTGGCATGCGGATTGCGTCCGCTGTGGTTATACAGGTCTGCGCTGCCAGACAGGCGCGCCGCCAGCTCTCCTGCGTGGCCCATGCCCTTCCAGAATTGACGCACTTCGTCGCGATAGCGCCCATTCCACTCAGCCCAGCCGGTGGGGAAGTTGCCCACTTGATAACCCCCCATGCTCACGTCCCACGGTTCGGCAATCAGCTTCACCGTGGAGAGCACGGGATCCTGGCCGATGGCATCGAAGAAGGAGCTGAGCTTGTTCCACCCGTGAAGTTCCCTCGCGAGGGCACTGGCGAGGTCGAAGCGAAAGCCATCGACATGCATCTCGGTGACCCAATAGCGCAGGCTGTCCATGAGCAGCCGGAGTCCTGCCTGGTGCTGCATGCTCAGCGTGTTGCCACATCCAGTGAAATCCTCGTAGTAGCGTGGATGCTCCTGTGAGAGGCGGTAGTACGATGCGTTATCGATGCCCCGGTAACACAGCGTGGGTCCGCATTGGTTTCCCTCAGCGGTGTGGTTGTAGACCACATCCAGGATCACTTCGATGCCCTCTGCATGGAGCCGCTTCACCATGCCTTTGAATTCATGCATCGCTTGGTGAGGATCCTTGACCGAAGCGTAGGCGGGCTCAAAGGCAAAGTAGGAGAGGGTGTTGTATCCCCAGTAGTTGGTAAGCCCCTTGTCGATGAGATAGGAGTCATCCAGGTGATGGTGGACGGGAAGAAGCTCAATGGCAGTGACGCCCAGCGATTTGATGTAGTTCATCGCTTCGTCTGAGGCGAGGCCGGCATAGGTGCCGCGCAGGTGCTCCGGGATGGTGGGAAACTGCTGGGTGAAGCCCTTCACGTGGAGCTCATAGATGGTCGTGCGGTGCCATGGCGTTTGCGGCGGGCGATCGTTGCCCCAGTCGAATCCTGTATCAATCACGGCGCTCAACGGGGCGTACGGTGCGGAGTCGCGCTCGTCAAAGCTGAGGTCCATCGCTTCATGACCGGTGGTGTAACCAAACAGTTCCGGGCTCCATTTCATGAGCGTCCTGCCCATGGCGCGACCGTAGGGATCCATCAGCACCTTGTTTGAGTTGAAGCGCTGGCCGTGTTCCGGGGAATACGGGCCATGCACACGGTAGCCATACTTCTGTCCGGGTCTGATTCCGGGCACGAATCCGTGCCACACTTGATTGGTGCACTCTGGCAGCGTCAGCCGCGTTTCTGTGTCGTCGTCAGCGAAGAGACAAAGTTCGACCTTTGTCGCATTGGCGGAGAAGAGCGCGAAATTCACGCCGTCTGGTTCAAGAGTGGGACCGAGGGGGACTGGTTTTCCGGGACGGACGATGATAGGGTCGCTCATGGCGGGGTGCTTTTTTGGCGGTAGTTGCATCGCAATCAGCCGTGCGACCGGTTGTGAAAATCCCGCAACCTGCATGGAGAAATCCGAAGGTGTGCAGTGATGCCAGGGGAACCGGAAAGAATGCTTCGGGCGATTCTTCCCAGAAGGCACGTGGGAACTCCCGTGTGCCATCCCCCACATCCCCCGAACATTTCATGAAACTCTCTGAATTCCTGAGCCGAAATCTCAAACTGCTGAGTCCAGAAGACTCAGTGCAGACCGCGGGCAGCCAGATGCGCAAGCACGGTGCGTCCAATATGCCGGTGGCGTCCGAGCGTAAGCTGGTGGGCATGCTGGATCAGCCCAACCCCGATCTACAGGCCACCCGGTATGGACATGACCCGAAGAAGGTCACCGTCGGAGAAACCATGAGTGAGAACGCGGTATGCTGCCTCGAGGATCAGGATCTTGCCTCCGCCCTCCGGGTAATGAATGACCACCACCTCGACTTTCTCCCAATCGTGGACAAGCAGCATTGTGTCTTGGGTGTGGTACACCGTGATGAATTGGTGGAGCTGGCGGCCACGCAGGGTGACAGCGGCTTTTAGCCTCCGCCCCGCTGAACGGGAGCGAGATGCCACAGGCGGAAGCGTGCTCGGAAGGCCGCCAGTTTTGCCCAGACACGCGCAAACTATTCATGGCAAACGATCCACAAGGGAAGAAAATGTCCTTGATGCCTGCCACCACACTCTCTCTGCGGCCGTCCCACCTGAAGAGATACCATACGCTGGTCCGGTTGCTGGCCAAGTATGGCCTGAGCGATCTGGTAAAGAATGCGCCGCTGATTGACGATCCGCTGCCCCAGCACACGACTCCACTGGTACCTGCGAAGGCTACTGAGCTGGCCCGCGACCTGGAGACCATGGGGCCTGCATTCATCAAATTGGGCCAGCTCCTTTCCACGCGCGCGGACTTCATTGCCCCGGTCTATGCCGACGCACTCAGCCGCCTGCAGAATCAGGTGGAGCCATTTCCCTATGAGCAGGTCGAGGCCATTGTCAGCGTGGAGCTGGGAGTGCGTTTGTCGAAGGCGTTTGCGGATTTCGACCCGACGCCCATTGCTGCCGCATCTCTGGGGCAGGTGCATCGTGCTACTCTGAGAAGCGGGCAGTTGGTGGCCGTGAAGGTCCAGCGTCCCGGGGTGAGGGAGTCTATTGCCGAGGACCTTGAGGTCTTTGCTGAAGTGGCAGGTTTCCTGGATGCACACACAGAACTTGGACGTCGTTATGAGTTCAGCAAGATCATTGAGCAACTCCGCATCTCCTTGATTCATGAGCTCGACTACCGCCAGGAAGCGGAGAACTTGAAGCTGATGCGCAAGCAGCTTGAGGAATTTTCGATGATCGTGATCCCGGCACCGATTGAGCACTATACGTCCGGTCGGGTGCTCACCATGGAACACATCAGCGGGCAGAAGGTGACTTCACTGAGTGGACTGGCGCAGATGGAACTGGATGGCCCTGCCCTGGCCGAGGAAGTCTTCCGTGCGTATTTGCAC
Source organism: Roseimicrobium gellanilyticum (assembly GCF_003315205.1). Lineage (NCBI taxonomy): Bacteria > Pseudomonadati > Verrucomicrobiota > Verrucomicrobiia > Verrucomicrobiales > Verrucomicrobiaceae > Roseimicrobium > Roseimicrobium gellanilyticum. The sequence goes on from NZ_QNRR01000001.1 coordinate 904,094, forward strand.
CAGATTCTGAATGTGGGCCTGTTCCATGCCGATCCCCATCCCGGAAATGTGTTTGTCACCACGGATCACAAGATTGCTCTGTTGGATCTTGGGATGGTGGCGCGCATTGGCCCGCAGATGCAGGATCATTTGATCAAGCTCCTGCTGGCCATCAGCGAGGGGCAGTCAGAACGCGCGGCGGAGGTTGCTGAGCGCATGGGAACTCCAAAGGATTCATTCAAGCCATCCGCGTTTCGTGAGCGGATCGGTGCCCTGGTGAGTGAGCAATACAGCTCAAACCTCAACCGTATCCTCGTGGGAAGAGTGGTGGTGCAGGTGGCTCAAATCTCTGCGGAGACGGGATTGAGCGTGCCCGGTGAGCTGACCATGCTGGGCAAGACACTGCTGAACCTCGACCGCGTGGGCTTGGCGCTGTGGCCGGAGTTCAGTCCCAATGAATCCATCCGTCGTAACGTAGCGGACATCATGCACCGCAAAACATTGCAGAGTCTCTCGCCCGCGAATCTCCTCGGCACCGCGATGGAAGCGAAAGAACTGCTGGAACGGCTGCCCGCGCGGATAAATGCAATTCTTACGCATCTTGCTGAGAACCGTCTACGAGTGGATCTGAGAGCGGTGGACGAGGGGGAGTTTATTTCCGGTCTCCAAAAAATCGCCAACCGTATCACCCAGGGACTTATCTTCGCTGGCCTGACCGTGAGTGCAGCGTTGATGATGAGAGTGGATACCGGCTTCAAGATCTTTGGCTACTCTGGTCTGGCATTCTTGTTCTTCATCATCGCGGCCATTGGCGCCATGTGGGTAGCCATCGAGATTATGCTGCACGATCGAAGACCCAAGAAGTAGCTGGCTGCGGTGGGTGGCTGGTTCAATCCTGACTCGAAATTGCAGGCCTGGATTCCCCGCGTTGAGCATTGGAAATGCTCTTACAACCACGGCCTCCAGCAACTGCGTATCGATATCATGCTCCCGCCTGGTATGACTGCTTCTTCGCCATCGACTGCCGCTGCGCCGACACCTTCCCGCCCGCCTGTAACCGGCCGTGCGTGCCGCATTGGCGTGGCGGATGACCACTCCATCATGCGCGCAGTCTATCGCACCTTGCTGGAGGATGAACCGAAATTCGAACTCGCCTGGAGTGCTGCCACTCTGGATGAAGCGCGCAAACAGATGGAGAAAGACAGGCCGGATCTGCTGATTGTGGATATCAACATGCCGGATGGCGACGGCCTCGACTTCGTCCGTGAAACGTTGCCCAAAGCGCCATCCCTGCGTGTGCTGGTGATATCCGCACATGAAGAGCGCGAGTACCCTGAAATGGCGCGGGACTGCGGCGCACATGGATTCCTGTGCAAGAACAGCACCCCCACCGATGTGCTGGCAGCGCTGGATTTGCTGCGAAGAGGTGAGTATTCATTTGGGAACTCCTGCTCCTAGAGGGAGAACTGGTGAACCCGCTGGCACGGACTCGGCGGGAAGGGGTGATGTATTTTTTTACGCGGCGTGGATGAACGTCCCATCCGCCGCATGTTGATGCTGCGATAGTTGCATCACCGGGATGCAGATTCCGCCGGTCCACCTTCAGGTGCCCGCGTGCCGTCGTGTCTGCTTTCTAAATCCATCGTCGCTTGTCCCATGAGGGGCGGGCACGTACACTGGCACTCCCATTCTCAGAAATGTCCCACTCCATCATTCCTCCCACACCGGCGCTTGTGCTGGTGGTGGATGACCAGCCAAGGAATCTGCAGATGCTGAAGGCCTCCTTGATGAGGGAGGGGTTCCGGGTGGTCGTGGCGGGATCGGGGGAGGAGGCGCTCGAGATGCTGGAGCGTCAACAGCCGGATCTGATGCTGCTGGATGTGATGATGCCGGGCATGGATGGCTTCGACGTGTGTGCGAAGGTGAAGTCCAATCCTGCGACACGGGATATCCCCGTCATTTTCCTCACGGGTGAGACCCAGCTCCAGTCGATAAAAAAAGGTTTCGAGGTCGGAGGTGTGGACTATGTGACCAAGCCCTTCAACCGACAGGAGATGGTGGCCCGTGTGAACACCCACGTAGAGCTTCGCAGGGCGCAGATACGCCACACGGCCACGCTGATGGAGCAGACGCGGCTCATCAACATCATCGCCCAGCACTGGCTCAAGCCCCTGCAGCGCCTCGTATTCCTCACGTCCCAGACGCGAAACATCTGCCGCTCCGGCACGAATGGAGGTGAGGCCAATGCAGGCGCTTTTGCCATGGAGGCGGAAGCCACAGCGGTGCAGATGCTCTCTTCGCTGGAGGACTTCCTTCACGAATCTCCCGGCATGATGACGAATGGCCGGAGCCAACCGGGCAGTATCACCACAGATGATCTCAAGGCCATCATTGAGAACTGGTATGTCACTGCCATCCGCCGGCAGCTCGACTTCCAGGTGATGACACCTCCCATACCTGTATCCATCGCTGCCAGCGCATTCACGGCCACGCAGATTCTCGATCCCATTCTCGCCAATGCCGTGAAGGCGGCGAGGGAGCAGGGACGGATCTCCGCACGCGTGCGCCACGTGGGTGGAGAGGTCGTGGTGGAGGTGGAGGATGACGGCCCCGGCTTCTCACGGGAGTACCTCAAGCGTCCATTTCAGGCGAATGTGCGAGCCACCGGAGGTTCGCGGGAGCGGCAGCATCTGGGCATCGGTTTGGCGCTTGCCAAGCGGGCTGCGGATCGCATTTCCGCCCAGCTTGAACTGGACAACCTCGGCACAGGCGGGGCATTGGTCCGGGTGACTTTCTCCACCGCAAGCCCGCGTTCCAAACAAAATGACTGACGCTCCCTCCACCACGGACCAAGGCGAGGCTGTGCCGCTGGCCGCCGTCATGGCCTTCCTGAAGCATCACCTGCACGATGTGCGGAACGATCTCAATGCACTGAATCTGGAGGCCATGCTGCTGGATGTGTATGTGCCCGGTGGCGAAGGTGCCGAGTCTGTGCAGCGCATTCAGGAGATGCTCCACCATAGCGCTGCGCGACTGAGCTCGCTTTCCCGGAAGATCTCGGAGATTTCCCCGGGCCAGGAAACACTCGCTGCGCAATTCATCCTCACGAGCTGGCGCGATGAGTGGAACTCCTCGGGCGCCTCGCCGGCGATCCTGTGGGAGGCCTCGCAGGTGCAGGCGAATGTGAAGGCGGACCCGGTGCATCTCGCGGAAGTTTTTCGCGAATGGCTTTCCAATGCGAAGCAATACGCCAGCACCAGTGCCTCGATATCGCTTGCCGAGAATGGCGAAGGTGAGGTCATCTTCCGTCTTAGCGAACCGAAGAGCGAGCCGGTGGATACGTCAGGATGGGGAGAGCGTCCCTTTGCCAAGCCAAGGCGTGGTTGCTACGGGCTTGGCCTCTGGCGCGTGCACAACCTCGTCCGCGCGAATCAAGGGTCGTGGAGCCAGCGCTACTCACCGGAAGAAAAAACTCTCGTCAGCGAGCTGCGCATGCCCGTGGCAAAGGTCTGAGTGGCGCGTGTGCATGAGGTGAAGATGCCTCATGAGTCCCGACGATGTATCACTGTAAAAGAGAACGGGAGCCACGATGGCTCCCGTCCTTCTTCAAGCAACTGTGATGGGGGGATCGATCAGGCGGCTTCAGCCAGTTCCATCATGCGGCTCAGCTTCTTCACGCCAAGCTCGATGCGCGTCTTGATGGTACCAAGCGGCACCGAGAGGTGGGAGGCGATTTCACGCTGGCTGAGTCCGTCCACGAAGGTCAGCTTTACAGCAATGCCTTGGTTGGGTGGCAGCTCTTCAATCAGTTCGTTCAGTTCGTGCTGGCGGATCTCGCGATCCACCACATTCGGGCGATGCTCGGGAAGGTCGGCGGGGGCAGCCTTCTCGAAGCGGGTGGTGGCGGCCTGGTAGGCGAGCTTGCGACGCACACGGTCAAGCGCGCGGCGGCGAGCCACGATGATGAGCCAGCCAAGGAGCTGCCCCTTCTCGGAGGAGAAGGAGGAGGCCTGCTGCCACAGTTGCACGAAGACATCCTGGAGAACTTCTTCACCATCGGCTTCGTTGTCGAGCACGCGCATAATCACGCTGCGCAGCACCTGGCGGTGGCGGCGGTAGAGGATTTCAAGCGCTCTGGCGGACCGGTTCTGCGCGACTTCAACCATGAGGTCGGCATCGGAAGGTCCTTCGACAGGGGCGGGAATGGGGTTCTTTTTCATGAAGGTGATGGTGCGTTGTTCAGAAATCCGGGACGTTTTGCTTGGCATCTCTAGTGCAGGGTTTGTGCCTTCGTGCCTGGCATAGTCTCAAGTCATTGGACAAGAGTGGATTATGAAAAGCGACCATTTGCCCGATGGCGTGCGATTCTGTGCAAAAAGTCTGACTTCCGAGAGGGTTCATGTGCAAAATGCACACTCCGGCACTGCTTGGCACACCCCACAAAAGAGCGCCGTGGGAGAGGCTCCTCACGGCGCTGTAAATGGTGGAAGACGAATGGTTTCTGGAATTAACGCACGGCGCCGCCTCCGCCTGAGCTGGCCCCGCCACTGCTGCCAGAGGTGCCAGATCCACCGGAACTTCCACTGGTACTGCCGCCGGATGAAGAGGAGCCGCCACTTGTGGTGCTACGCGCTCCCGTCGAGGAGGTACCCGTGGAACTGGTGCCACTGGTGGAAGTACCCGTGCCCGTGGTGGCGCGTGCGCCTGTAGCGCCCGAGCCGGTTCTCACAGCATTGGGATTCGTTGTATTGCCTGAGGTCGAGGTAGAGGAGGCACTGGTGCCCGTGCCGGTAGTGCTTTGATTCGGCGTGGCTGTGGTGCCGCTGCTATTCTGTTGATTTGGCGTCACGGGACGCGGGGTGGTGGTTCGTGCATTGGGGCCTGTGTTCGTGCCAGCACTGTTGAGCTGATTGGGCGTGGCGGTGCTGGATGCTCCGGTCGCATTGGGGTCAATGTTGGTACCACTCGCGGCACGCTGATTGGGTGTGGCCGTGTTCGTGGTTCCCGTCGTTGTAGTGCCAGTCGTGGACTGCTGATTGGTGGCATTCTGCTGTTGGGTGGCCGTGGTCTGATTGTTTTGGGCAGGGGTGGTGGTCTGAGTCTGGCCATCAATAATCACCGTCGAGCCCAGGGGATCTACGAAGCCACTGTTGGTACCGCTTCCCCTCATGGAGGGAGTGGACCTTTTACCTCGCGTATCCGGAACTTGGGTAAAGGCATCGCTTCCGCTGGATTGTGTAGCGCTACTGCTGCCACTGGTCTGCGAGGATGAGCCGCTCGGAGCGAGACCCGAGCGGTTTTCGCCGGAGATGTTCGCTGCGGCGCGGGCGCGATCTGTGGTACTGAACAACGATGGATCGACGGGGACCATGCGTCCATCTGCGGTCATCATCTGGCCTGCGGGTATCAACCACGTCTGGCCATCGAAGCCAGTGACCATCCCGTTGGGTGCGATGCGAAGGACCTGCTCCTGTGTCACGCGCGTGAGTTCGCCATTCTTGACGACATACACATTGCCATCTCTCATGACAAAACCGTTGGGGACAGGAGTGGCCACGGTTGCGGTGGCGGTCGTGGTGGCAGTTGCATCGACCGGAGGTGGTGGTGTTGCCGGCATCGGGGTACCGGGTGGGGGACTTTGCTGGAAGGGAAGAGCCTGGCCTTGGCTGAGCTGTGGCAGACCCAGGCAGGTGATTGCTGAAAGGACGAGCACTGGAATCGTTTTCATGGGGGCAGGGATGAAGGCGGCAAGGCGCAATCACCTTGCGCCGTGCGGGGGTTGTGATTTCCTACCGGACGGGCACAATGCTCATCCCGGTGGCACGAAGGGAAATGTCCTTCGCACAGGGATCAATTCGCCCCACTACCGGTGAACGCGTTGGTTTTGCTCAAAAGCAACTTCCGCGAAGTCCTGCTCATGAATAATGCAATGCCGAGATGCAATTGCGGACTACAGCTGGTTCGCAGAGCGTCCCTCCGACTCCAGATCACTGAGATTCTGCAATGTCACCGTCGCGATCTGTTCCAATGCTTCCTTGGTGAAAAACGCCTGGTGACCGGTGAGAAGCACGTTGGGGAACGTGGTGAGTCGCATGAAGACATCATCCGGGATGATCTCGTGTGAATGATCGCTGAAGAAGAGCTTGTCCTCCTCCTCGTAGACGTCCAGTGCAAGGCCGCCTAGAATGCCACTCTTCAGTGCTGCGATCACGGCAGCGGTATCGATAAGCGCACCTCGTCCCGTATTGATCAGCAGGAGTCCATGCTTCATGAGCGAGAGGCTTTCTGCGTTGACTAGGTGGCGCGTCTCAGCTGTGAGCGGGCAGTGAAGGCTGATCACATCACTCTGCGGCAACGCCTCATGAAAGGTCACGTAGGTGACGCCGAGCGCCTCCAGCTCTGGATTGCGATAGGCATCCACCGCGAGAATCCGGCAGCCGATGCAGTGCATGATGCGGGCAAAGATGCTGCCAATCTTTCCTGTGCCGACCACGGTTACCGTTTTACCCACCAGGTCGAAGCCCATCAATCCAGCGAGTTCAAAGTTACCCTCGCGTACGCGGTTGTACGCTTTGTGAATGCGGCGGTTCAGTGAGAAGAGCAGCGTTGCGGCGAACTCTGCCACGGCGTGAGGTGAGTAGGCCGGCACACGAACGACGGCGATGCCGCGCTCGCGCGCCCGTGCGATATCCACGTTGTTGTAACCGGCACAGCGCAGTGCAATTGCCTTCACTCCCAGGTCCGCAAGCGTGTCCACGACCGTGCCGTTCACGAGGTCATTGACAAAAACGCAGACCGCATCGTAGCCCTTCGCCAGGCTGGCGGTGGTTTCATCGAGCCGCGCCGGGAGGAATCGCAACTTGTGTGCTGCCCCGCCGTTGGCGGCATTCAGGAATTCCTCATCATAGCTTTTGCTGCTGAACACGACCGTCTTCATGGCGGCATGATAGAGGCTGGTGCGCCGCAGGCGAGGAACATTTGGGCCAGACGAATGGGACCTTTGGGCAATCGCGAACCCATGAATCCCGGTTCACGCAGGTCCTGAAAATGTCACGGGTTGGTTTCGTTGTGAATTTACATCGAATAACTGCGGGGCGTTTCGTGTTTTTGTGGAGAAAAATATAAAGATACATTTTGGGTGCATGCATTGTTGCGACTGCGTGAGTCATACTGGCGCTTCGTGCCGGTAATACCGGCCTTAAAATATTTCCTCAGCGGGCAACATCAGTTGGCACCGCTCATGCTTATCACCCGCTCCAAGCGGCTGGCACAGTCGTCACACGTGAACAACAACCAGAAAGGACTCAACGAATGAAATTCATCTCCCGAATGAACCCAGGCAAACTTGCAGCAGCAGGGCTGGCGCTCGCCATTGCGGCGCTCATGACTCCTGCGACGGCGACCGCCGGAACGGTCAGTGGTAAAGGCGTCGCACCGGTCACTCCCCCGGTCGAAGAAAAGCCCTTCATTACCGGTAACCTGTCACTCTTCTATGACACCCATTTCATCTCCTACGGCCAGGACGTCTGGGGCGTGGGCAACGACTGGGGTGAGTGGTTCTTCCACCCCTCCATGGAACTCGATTTCCAGATCACCGACTCCCTCCAGTTCTATGTGAACGTGTGGGCTGACGTGAACGACCAGATCGAAGGTGACATCGGCGACTACGTGCAGGAAATCGACGTGAACGTGGGCTTCTACTACACGCTCGACAAGTTCAAGTTCCAGCTCGGCTACGGCTCCTGGAACTATGCCTCCCAGACTGAGCACATCATTGACGGTAAGGTCACCTACATGGATGGCTTGATCAATCCGTTCGTCGCTGTGCACGGCCGCGTGGGCATCGACATCCCCGGATATGACGAAGGCGTGGTGGCCCAGGTCGGTGTGGCTCCCTCCACGGCGCTTGGCCCTGTGACCCTGTCCTTCCCGATCACCGTGTCCTTTGACACGGACGGCTTCCACGCTGGTGACGGTGGCTTTGCCTACGTCTCCGCTGGTGTGGGCGCTTCCATCCCGATCCACAAGCAGATCTCGCTGAGCGTCGGCGCGACCTACTACCACACGCAGGACGACGTCATCCCGAACGCGGATGAAGACTTCGTGGTGGGCTCGGCTGGTATCGTCTTCACGTTCTAATTCGTGCCTGGTTAGCCATTCAAGTGGGCGCGCGCCGACGCCACAAACGCGGCGCGCGCTTTTTTAGTGCCATCGAAAAATCAGTCATTCACTCATTCATCACATTCAACCATTCATCATGAAACGCCGGTTCTTTAATTCGATGATGGCCGCAGCCCTTGTGGGCTCTGTGGCGCTCCCTGCGCAAGCCGCCGACACCGTGAAGGTGGGCGTGCTGCACTCCCTGAGTGGCACCATGGCCATCAGTGAGACGTCCCTCCGTGATGTGCTCCTGTTCACGTTCGATGAAATCAACGCCGCTGGCGGCGTGATGGGCAAGAAGATTGAGCCCGTGGTGGTGGATGGCGCCTCCAACTGGCCGCTCTTTGCTGAGAAGGCCAAGCAACTCCTCGAGCAGGACAAGTGTGCGGTCGTTTTCGGCTGCTGGACTTCCGTGAGCCGCAAGTCGGTGCTGCCGGTCTTTGAAAAGAACAACGGTCTCCTCTTCTACCCCGTGCAGTACGAAGGTGAGGAAGAATCGCAGAACGTCTGCTACACCGCTGAAGCAGTGAACCAGCAGGCCACTCCCGCCGTGGATTATCTCCTCGATCAGGGCATCAAGAAGTTCTACCTCCTGGGCTCCGACTATGTCTATCCCCAGACCACGAACCTCGTGCTTCTGGAGTATCTCCTGAGCAAGGGCGTGCCGCTCGAAAACATCGGTGGCGGCTATCGCAAGGATGACTCCGGCAAGATCATCTCCGCCGGTAAGTACACCCCCTTCGGTCACACCGACTACCAGCAGATCGTTGCTGAAATCAAGCAGTTCTCCGCCGGTGGAAACGCCGCGGTAGTGAGCACGCTGAACGGCGACACCAACGTGCCCTTCTTCAAGGAATACGCCGCCGCCGGCCTCACCGCTGAGGCCTGCCCGGTCGTGTCCTTCTCCATCTCGGAAGATGAGTTCCGTGGTCTCCCCGCTGACAAGCTCGTAGGCCAGCTCGGCTGCTGGAGCTACTTCCAGTCCATCGACAGCCCTGCGAACAAGAAGTTTGTGGATGGTTTCCAATCCTGGCTGAAGAAGTCCAGCATCACTGGCATCGTGAAGGAAGGTCGCGTGACCTGCTCCCCGATGGTGCTCTCCTATGACGGCGTGTACCTCTGGAAAGCCTGCGTGGAAAAGGCCGGCAGCTTCGATGTGGACAAGGTGCGCGAAGCCTGGAAGAGCGGTCTCAGCTTCGAAGGCCCGAATGGCAAGGTCACTTCCCAGAAGAACATGCACATGACCAAGAACGTGTACATCGGCGAAACCAAGGCTGATGGCCAGTTCAAGATCCTCAAGGAATTCAAAGAGGTCTACGGCGAGCCCTGGCTGAAGGGCAAGTTCAAATGATTTGAGGCTGCTTCGCCCCGCGAAGTGTGAGCTGGCCGGCGTGCCAGTTCCAAGTGGGGGCGGGTTCAGGAATGAGCCCGCCCCTTCAATCCCTTCAGACGTTATCGCTGCCAGTCACATCCATCTTTTCTCTGCACGTGAAAGCTCTCTCCCGCCTGCTCTCACTCACACTTATCTCGGGCCTGTTGTGCTCTGTCTCCCTCCTTGCGGAGACACCCCGGGAAACCATTGCCAAAGCGGCACTCAACGAAGATTCTGCCAAGAAGCGGGAGATCATCACCACCTTGGTGGGACAGGGGGATGAAGTGATCAAGACCCTCATGGACGACTGGAAGGCGGACAAACTTTTCATTCATACGACAGCTGCTGGAGAGAAGGTCGTGGTGCGTCTCCAGGATGACAAAGACGACGCGGGCACCCAGAGCGCGGTGCGCGTGGATGACGGCGCGACTCTCAAGGATGCCTCCGGAAGTCCGCTTCGCCTTGTGGCAAAAGAACAGAAGGCCGTGGAGCACGATCGTGGTCTGCGCAACGCCATGAAGGCCGTACTCGATTTGCTGGATCTCTCGTCACCAGATGCAAAGAAGCGTATCCAGGCAGTGGAGACTCTCGGTGCCGCGCAGAACGCGGAGAAACTACCCGCGCTCGAGGCCCGTGCGAAGGTGGAACAGGACCCTGAGGTGCTGCGAGAGCTGAAGGAGGCTGCGGCACTCATCAACCTCAAGAATTCCTCGGACGATGTGAAGGTGGCCGCACTCAAGGACCTGAAGGAACTGCATGCCTTCTCCAGCTACGACCTCATCAAAGCAACGCTGAAGGAAGCTGAGACAGCTTCCAAGGCCCCTGTGGTGAGCGCGGCGAAGGATGCGCTAGCCGCCATTGATTCCCATCGGACCTTCGTGGATTTTTTTGGCACGATCTTCCGTGGCATCAGCACGGGCAGTATTCTGCTCATCGCTGCGCTTGGGCTCGCCATCACCTTCGGTCTTATGGGCGTGATCAATATGGCACACGGCGAGATGATTGCCGTGGGCGCCTACACGACCTACATCGTTCAGAATATCTTCGGCGCGGGCGTGACCATTCCACTCTTCGGCCTGTCGCTCGCCATTCCCGGCATGCATGCCACTGGCGCCTGGTACAACAGCTACTTCCTCTTCGCGATTCCTGCCAGCTTCTTCACCGCAGCCCTGGTGGGCATTGCGCTGGAGCGCGGTATCATCCAGTTCCTCTACCGACGTCCGCTGGAGAGCCTGCTGGCCACCTGGGGGGTGTCCCTGCTGTTGCAGCAAGTCTTCCGCCTGACCTTTGGTGCGAACAACGTGCAGGTGGGCAGCCCGAGCTGGCTGAGTGGGAACTGGACGATCAGTGACATCATTTTCAACTGGAACCGTGTCTTCGTCATCGGCTTCGCGATCTTCATCGTGTTTGGCACCTATCTGGTGCTCACCAAGACTTCGCTGGGTCTCCTGATGCGAGCGGTCATGCAGAACCGCAATATGGCCGCGTGCATGGGCATCCGCACCAGCCGGGTGAACATGCTGACCTTTGGCTTCGGGAGCGGTCTGGCTGGACTGGCAGGTGCCTTCCTCAGCCAGATCACCAACACGGGTCCCTCGCTGGGACAGAGCTACATCGTGGAGTGTTTCATGACGGTGGTCGTCGGCGGAGTGGGGAATATCGCTGGCACGGTCACGAGTGCGGTGGGCATCGGCATGGCGGACCAGTCCATCCAGCAGATTTTGCTGAATCCGGTGATGGGCAAGATTCTCGTGCTCGTGGGCATCATCCTCTTCCTGCAGTGGAGACCGGCCGGCATCTTCGTCACCCGCAGCCGCTCACTCGACTAGTCCTCATTTGCGAGTTGCTGGCACCCTTTTTGCAGACATTCGCTGAATCGCAACGCACTCCACCTGACTCCGCCGCATGAGCATGTCTCTCGTAGGTAATAATTTTTTCAACAAACGTCGCACCATTGAGTTTGCCGCTGTGGGCATCATCGGGGTGTTGATGGTTGTCGTCCTGCCATTGCTGAATTCTCTGAACCTGATGTCCAACTTCTGGCTGGGCGTCATTGGCAAGTACCTTTGCTATGCCATTCTTGCCATCTCCGTGGATATGCTGTGGGGCTACATGGGACTGCTGAGCCTGGGGCAGGCGCTCTTTTTTAGCCTCGGAGGGTACATGCTGGGCATGTATCTGATGCGAATGATCGGCGGTGAGACGATGCCCACCTTCCTGAACATGCAGGGCTACACGGATTGGCCGTGGTTCTTCGGCCCGTTTACAAGCTTTCCATTCGCAATGCTGATGGTGCTCATCGTTCCCGGAATCGTGGCGCTGGTGTTTGGCTTCCTTGCTTTCCGTTCCCGCATCAAAGGGGTGTACTTCTCCATTCTCACCCAGGCACTCACCTATGCCGCGGCGCTGCAGTTCTTCCGCAATGACATGCTCATGGGTGGAAACAATGGCTTCACGGACTTCAAGTTCATCCTGGGACATGACATCCGCAGTGCGGACACGCAGCGCATTCTCTACATCATCACCGGAGTGGTGCTAATTGGCATCTATGGCATGTGCCGCTGGTTGAATGGCACGAAATTCGGTCTCGTGCAGCGTGCCATTCGTGACAGTGAAAATCGTGTCCTCTTCTCCGGCTACGCTGCGGCTCACTACAAGCTTTTCATCTTTGTGCTAAGCGCGGTTGTCGCCGCCATCGGTGGTGCGCTCTATGTCGCACAGGTGCAGATCATCAATCCCGCGGAGATGCAGGTGGACAAGTCGCTCGATGCCGTGGTCTGGGTGGCGGTCGGTGGACGCGGGACGTTGCTCGGGCCCATCATCGGTGCGATCAGTGTGAACGCACTCAAGAGCTGGGCCACGAATGTATTCCCAGATGCGTGGTTGATCATCCTGGGTGGCCTGTTTGTCCTGGTGGTGTTGTTCATGCCGAAGGGCATTGTGGGCTTGCCGGCCCAGTTGATGGGAGTCTGGAAAAGGTATCAGGCAAAGCGGCCTGCGGCGGATGAGACGCCCGTGTCCCTCCCTGAAACTTCTACCACCGAATCTTCCGCTTCCTCTCCCGCCAAATGAGCGCCACGCTGCAACTTGCTGAACCGAAACCGTTCCTCCTCGCTGCTGAAGGACTGAACAAGTCCTTCCAGGGATTCCGGGCGATCAAGGATTTATCGTTCTACCTCGACAAGGGTGAGCTTCGTACGGTCATTGGCCCGAATGGCGCCGGAAAGACCACATTCCTGGACCTCATCACCGGCCGCACCAAGCCAGACACGGGTACGATGCAGTTCGAGAATCGGGACATTCTCCCGATGAACGAGTATGAGATCTACCGTCTCGGCATTGGTCGCAAGTTTCAGACGCCCACGGTGTACACGGACCATACGGTCTATGAGAATCTCGTGCTGAGTCTCGAAGGTTCCAGGGGCGTGTGGCGCAGCCTCTTCAGCAAGGTAAAGCCCTCTGAGAAGGACCGCATCTTTGAGATTCTGAACATCATCAAGCTCAAGGACAGCGCACAACGTAAAGCGGGTGAGCTGGCCCACGGGCAGAAGCAGTGGTTGGAGATTGGCATGCTGCTGGCCCAGAACGCAAAGCTGCTTCTCGTGGATGAACCTGCCGCGGGTATGACGGATGAGGAAACGCACCGCACTGGTGAGCTGCTGCTGTCACTGGCGGGTGAGCACACCATTGTGGTCATTGAGCATGATATGACCTTTGTGCGCCAGATTGCCAAGGATCGCCGCGTGACGGTGCTGCATCAAGGCACAGTGCTCTGCGAGGGCGCCGTCGACTTTGTGCAGAACGACGAGCGCGTCATCGAAGTTTATCTCGGCCGCAAATCAAAACAATAGTCCTTCATGAACGTACTGGAAGTCAAAGGCCTTGAGGCATCGATTGGCGGAAGCCGTATCTTGCGCGGGGTGGAGTTTGTGGTGCCGCCGAAGTCCGTCTTCTGCTTGATGGGACGCAACGGGGTAGGGAAGACATCCACGTTGAAGTCGCTGGTGGGTCTGCTGGGAACCAACGGAGGCAGCATGGTGCTCGATGGAAAGCCGCTCAACGGGTTGTCACCCGAGGATCGTGCACGCATGGGCATCGGCTATGTGCCGCAGGGACGTGAAATCTTCCCGCACCTCACCGTGCAGGAGAATCTGGTCATCGGCACCGTGGCGCGTGGCATGAAGCTGAATGGCCAGCTCGACCGCATCTACACGCTCTTTCCCATCATCAAGGAGTTCCTGCCGCGCAAAGGCGGGATGCTGAGCGGTGGCCAGCAACAGCAGCTCGCGATTGCGCGCGCCCTGCTCACCAAGCCCAAGCTGCTCATCCTTGATGAACCGACCGAGGGCATCCAACCGAACATCATCGACCAGATCGGTGATGCCATCAAGATGCTGCGTGAAGAGGGCGAGATGAGCATCCTGCTGGTGGAGCAGTACCTCGACTTCTGCAAAGAACTTGGGGATAACTTTGCCATCCTGGAACGTGGCTCCGTGGCCGCCGCTGGAGCGATGAAGGAGCTATCCGACCAGATGATTAAAGAATTCCTCACCGTGTGAGCGAAGCGCAGTTGCGCGGCTGCTCATGCCATCCCAATTTGGCCAACTCTCTCTCATCCTCTTCCCAAACTCCCATGACCCTGAGAAGACTGTTCCCGAAAACACTGCCCCTGGCCCCACTCCTCCTGGCCACGAGTGCCTACGCGCATCCCGGCCATCCGCATCCCTTTGAAGAGGTGGATGAGTTCGAGTCACCTGCCGCAGACTTTGCGCAGGCGGTCCTGCATCCCTTCTCTGGTCTGGACCACCTCCTCGCGGCGGTGATGGTGGGTTGCCTGGCGTACATGATGGGCCGCAAGCTGGGTGCTGTGGCAGCCGCGATGTTCATGGGCAGCCTCGCCTTGGGCTGGGGGATTGCAAAACTCGGTATGGCTCTCCCGATGATGGAACAGGGACTGGCGCTTTCGGTCGTGGCTGCCGGCTTGATGCTGGTGATGTATGTGAAGGCTTCGAATACGGTCGGCTTTGGAGTGATTGCCGCACTTGGATTCTGGCATGGCAGTGCGCATGGTGTGGAAATGGCTTCAGTCGCTCCCGCGGCGGGGCTTGTTGCTGGTACGGGTCTGGCTGTGATGCTTGGCTCGATGGCGGCGATGCTGGCCACGAAGCTGAGTCCTTCCGCCATCAAGTATGCAGGTGCTGCGGCTGCGGTCGCTGGCGTGGTGATGGTGGTCCAGCGTGTGGCCTGACCTGAGGTAGAGCTGAGGCTTCGAATATCCCACCATGCATCTTTCACCTCGCGAACAGGAAAAGCTTCTTGTGGTTGTAGCGGCGGACCTCGCGCGCAAGCGTCGCGATCGAGGGCTGAAGCTGAACTATCCTGAAACGGTTGCTCTGATCACCGCCGAGATCTTCGAAGGCGCGCGTGATGGCAAGAGCGTCTCCGAGCTCATGAGCTACGGCACCACGCTGGTAAAGCGCAGTGAGGTCATGGAAGGCGTGGCCGAAATGATTCACGACATCCAGGTGGAAGCGACCTTCCCCGATGGCACCAAGCTCGTCACGGTGCACAACCCTGTACGCTAACCAAGCACCATCCATGATCCCGGGCGAAATCATCCATCCTCCAGGAAGCGGGGAGCTGTCGGCGAATGTCGGCCTGGCCACGACGACGGTGCTTGTCTCCAACACTGGCGACCGACCCATCCAGGTGGGCAGCCACTTCCACTTCTATGAAGTGAATACATCCCTGGAGTTTGACCGCGCCGCGGCCCTTGGCTTTCGCTTGAACATTCCCGCGGGAACTGCCGTGCGCTTTGAGCCCGGAGATACCCGCGAAGTGGTGCTCGTGGCCTTCGCCGGGAAGCGCGAGATGTACGGACTCAACAACCTTGTGAACGGACCACTGCCATCATGAAGATGACCCGCAAACAACACGCCCGCATGTTTGGGGCGACCGTAGGGGACCAGGTGCGTCTCGCAGATACGGAACTCTTCGTGGAGGTCGAGCGTGACCTCATCGCGGAGAAGGGCGGCTATGGCAACGAAGTGAAGTTCGGCGGTGGCAAGGTGATTCGCGATGGCATGGCCCAGTCGCCTCTGGCTCTGGATGCCGACTCGCTGGACCTCGTCATCACCAATGCGCTCATCATTGATGCGGTGCAGGGCATCATCAAAGCGGACATCGGCATCAAGTACGGCCGCATCGTCGGCATCGGCCATGCGGGCAATCCGCTGCTGCAGGACGGCATCGACATGATCATTGGCGCGGGCACGGAAGTGATCGCGGGTGAAGGATGCATCATCACTGCGGGTGGCATCGATACGCACATCCACTTTATCTGCCCCCAGCAGATCGATCACGCACTGGCGAGTGGGATTACCACGATGATTGGCGGTGGTACCGGCCCGGCGCATGGCACGTATGCCACGACATGTACACCGGGCATCTGGAACATCCACCGCATGCTGGAAGCGGCGGAGGAGTACCCGATGAACCTCGGTTTCCTTGGAAAGGGAAACTGCTCCACGCTGCCACCGCTTCGTGAGCAGGTGGTGGCCGGTGCCATCGGCCTGAAGCTGCATGAAGACTGGGGCACGACACCGGCGGCGATTGATACCTGCCTGAGCGCGGCGGATGAACTGGACGTGCAAGTGGCGATTCACACGGATACGCTGAATGAAGCGGGCTTCGTGGAGAGCACGCTGGCGGCCTTCAAGGGACGCACGATTCATACCTATCACTCCGAAGGAGCTGGCGGGGGGCACGCTCCGGACATCATTCGTGTGTGCGGCGAGGCGAATGTATTGCCTTCCTCCACGAATCCCACGCGTCCCTTCACGGTGAACACCATTGATGAGCATCTGGATATGCTCATGGTGTGCCATCACCTGGACTCCCGTATTCCCGAGGACGTGGCCTTTGCCGAGTCGCGTATCCGTCCTGAGACGATTGCGGCGGAAGACCTGCTGCATGACCTTGGCGCCATCTCCATGATGTCGAGCGACAGCCAGGCCATGGGGCGCATCGGTGAGGTAATCACGCGCACCTGGCAGACCGCGCACAAGATGAAGGTGCAGTTTGGCAAGCTGGAAGATGCCAGCCATCCCAAGGCGGACAACTTCCGCGCCCTGCGCTATGTCGCGAAGTACACCATCAATCCCGCCCTCACGCACGGCATCGCCCATGAGGTGGGCTCCATCGAAGTGGGCAAGCTGGCTGACCTCGTCGTGTGGAAGCCGGCATTCTTCGGCGTGAAGCCGGAAACTGTGCTCAAGGGTGGCATGATTGCCATGGCCAACATGGGCGACCCGAATGCGAGCATTCCCACGCCGCAGCCCACGTACTACCGTCCGCAGTTTGCCGCGCATGGACGTGCCAAGCTCAAGACCTCGCTCACCTTTGTGAGCGCCATCTCGCTGGAACAGGGCGTGGTGAAGAACCTCGGCCTCGGCAAGACGCTCAGCGCGGTGAAGAACTGCCGCAAGGTCAGTAAGAAGGACCTGCTGTGGAACAATGCCCTGCCGAAGATCGAGGTCGATCCCGAAACGTATACCGTGAAAGCGGATGGCCGCGAGCTGCGTTGTGAGCCTGCTGAAGTGCTGCCCATGGCCCAGCGATACTTCCTCTTCTAGCAATGCATCTCATTCACCGCATGGCCGCTCCCACCTCCGCGCGGCCAGAGGCTTCTCAGATCGTCTTGAATGCGGAGAGGTCGATGTTCCTGAAGCGCCGCTGGCGCGGCGTGGCGGATGATGGCCAGGAGTTTGGCTTCGACCTGCAAGAGCGGCTGAAGGATGGCTGTGTCATCTTCCAGACGGAGACGGTGGATTACATCATCCGGCAGATTCCGGAACTGGTGTATCAGGTTAAGATGACATCGCCCGAGTTTGCCGCGCTGGTGGGGTGGAAGGTGGGGAACCTGCACTTCCCAGTGCAGATCACTGCGGAGTGGGTGCGCATCACTCATGACCTGGCCATCAAGCAGCTTTTGGAGAGGGAAGGCTGGCCATTCGAAGAAGCGACTGTTGTGTTCAACCCCTTGCGCGTGATGCCCCATGCTTCCTGAGTGGCTCCCCTGGCTGTTGCAGGTCAATGATTCCCAGTTTCCCTCCGGGTCCTATGCGCACTCGATGGGCCTTGAGGAACTGGTCCAGCGCGGCCTGGTGCCCAAGCCGGACCACGTGGAGAAGTTTCTGCACGAACAGGTGATTCCCAGTCTGTGTGCGTTTGAGCTGCCCTTCCTCGCACAGGCACATGCCGCAGCCGTGGCGCATGACATTGCCGAGTTGCGCCGCCTCGATGATGAACTTGATGCGTGGAAGCTGGCGGCGGAACTGCGCCAGGCAAGCCGGCAGATTGGCTCTCGCCGACTCACGCTCACGCGCAAGCTGGAGGACTCGACCCTCGCTGCGGATTATGCGGCGACGGATGCGCCCTGCCATCATCTCATCGTGTGCGCCATTGAGCTGAAATCCCTTCCCGTGGCGGCGGCGGCCTGTGCGTATGCGCAGCAGACCGTCAGTGGATATGCCACTTCGGCGATGAAGCTGGTGCGCATGGGGCAGGAGCGCTGCCAGCTGATGGTGCGAGGCGCGATCGCGGCCCTGGCCCCGAAGCTGGAGACTGCCGTCGAGCTGGTTCCAGAGCGCCGCATCGGCTGGTTTAATCCGCTTCTCGAAATCGCCTCCATGCGTCATGCTCGGGCGCACGAGCGGCTTTTCATTTCCTAGTTTCTGTTTCTGCATCGTATGACCACGAACGCTTCCATCGACAGTGCCCGCCCCATCCGCATCGGAGTCGGAGGTCCGGTGGGCTCCGGCAAGACCATGTGCGTGCTCCGCCTCTCCCAGTGGCTGAAGGAGGAGTACTCCATGGCGGTGATCACCAATGATATCTACACACGGGAGGATGCGGAGTTCCTGCTGCGGCAGAATGTGCTGCCTGCAGACCGCGTCATGGGCGTGGAGACGGGTGGGTGCCCGCACACGGCGATTCGTGATGACACCAGCATGAACATGGCTGCCGTGGTGGAGCTGGAGAAGCGCCATGCGGACCTGAAGCTCATCCTGATTGAGAGCGGTGGGGACAATCTCTCTGCCACCTTCTCCCCGGAACTCGTGGACGCGTACATCTATGTGATTGACGTGGCGGAAGGGGACAAGATTCCGCGCAAGGGTGGCCCGGCGATTCGAACCAGTGACCTTCTACTGATCAACAAGACTGAGCTGGCTCCCTATGTGGGTGCCGATCTGGATGTGATGGCGCGTGATGCCAAGATCATGCGCGGCGAGCGTCCCTTCATCTTTGCCGACCTGAAATCAGAGAAGGGCAAGGATGACCTGATTGGTTGGCTGAAGCGGGAGTACCTCTTCGTGTGACGCGTCGCGAATCATGATTGGCCACCTCAAGCTCGTCTGTTCTCGCCGTGAGGACGGTGTCAGCTATCTGCGGGAGCAGTCGTTCCGCGCGCCTATGCACCTGAGCAAGCCTCACTTCGATGAAGGCGCGCTGGTGGTGAACCTGGTGAATCCGACAGCGGGCATCTTCGATGATGATGACATCGCGCTGGAGGCGACGGTGGAGGAGGATGCGAGACTCGTGCTCACCACACCGGCATCGAGCCGGGTGTTTCGCTCCCGCAAAGGCGATGTGGCGCATGTGACGCAGACGCTGCGCGTGGCAGCGGGCGGTATGCTGGAGTATTTCCCGGAGCCCTTCATCCCGCATGCGGGAGCACGGTATCACCAGAAGAATGATATCCATTTGGCCGCAGGTGCGTCGTTGTTGTTCTTCGAGTGGCTCGCGCCGGGACGGGTGACCAGTGGTGAGGTCTTTGAGTTTGATGAACTGCAGTGGGATACGGATGTTTGGTCCGGCGGCGTGCTGGCAGCGCGTGAGCGGTATACCTTGAGCAGGGTGGGGGATTCGCTGAATTCGTTGCGAATCGTGTCCGAGACGGCGCACTATCTCGGGTGCTTCGTGTTTGGATTGGCGACGTTTCCTCAGGCCGAAGTGGAGGCGCTTACGAGTGAGGATGTGTACATCGGTTGTGGACCGCTCGCCGTGGGAGGTGGGTGGACCATCAAGGCTGTGTGCCGTGATGCCGTGGCAGCGCGAAGGACGATGAAGAGTCTGCGCGAGATGCTGTATGCCGCGATGGAAAAGCCGGCTCCGACGTTGGGGAGGTATTGAGGAAGGCAACCAAGCAGGTGAGGGAAGGCAGGCGTGTGCCTCTGGTCCATGACGGGGCTCACCTATTGACTGGTAGGGGGCTGCTGCGTCGGCCTCCTAATTTTGTGGGCGGAGCCGTGCGGAGCTACAGGGCGAAACAATCTGTAGTGTGGGGAGTCTCCCGACGACACTTTCCAGAGCTATCGCATGCCGAGGGGACGGCTCCTGTCCACAAAGCAGAAGCAACTGGCGGTAGATGGCATTGCTGCGGGGTGAAAGAAAATGGCGTGTCAGGGGTTGGGGAACGAGGCGTTCCCCTTCCTTGGGCATGGTGCGAAGCCATGGGGGCAGAGTTATCGCGTGGACGGAGGTTGCGGCACGCTAGTTCCACACCGCCTCCGCCCGCCTAGTTAGGAAGCCGACGCAGCAGTTCCCTACCGGTGTATCGGCACGCGAAGCCATAGACTAGAGGAATGCTGAAAGGGTGGTTTGCGGACACCGCTAGAAAATCATGTGTTCTCACTAACTGCTCCGACCCTTCATCCAGTCCCGCCAGCCACCGAACGAAGTGATTTCTTCTTCGGGGTGCAACGCGATGGACTCGCAGAGGAAGCCGAAAACTTTGGTGCCGTCTTCGAGCTGTACTTTGCCGAAGCCCAATGGCGGTGGCACTGCGTTCACAAACGAGCCGACGGTGTCCTCGGGCAATTCCCAAACTTCGAGAGCGATGGCGGTGCCGCCTTCCGTCACCCGGACGAGGCCGGGGCGGTCGGGGATGCTGCCCGCGCCGGGTACGCGATAGAGACGATAGTCCGGGGTAGTGCTGCCGGTGCGCACCAGGCGCCCACCGCGTGAGGTGAGCTGGTGATTGAGCGGCAGGCCTTCCATGTGCGCGCCGCATACCGCAATCTTCATCCAAGGCTTTGCGGCCGGCTCCGTGGGTGAAGGGGCTGGGGGAAGAGTGCTGCTGCTCACGGCAAGCTTGCCCACGGGAAGGTCGCTCTTCGCATGCATCGCGGCTGCGAGCACGGCCAGTCGCTTGTCTTCAAAAGCTGGCGAGAAAAGCGTGATGCCCCACGGCAGTCCATTGCCCAGGAACCCCGCGGGCACTGCCCAAGCGCAGAGGTCCAGCAGGTTCATGTAGTTCGTGTACTTGCCGAGGTTGGAGTTGAGCTTGATGGGCTCGGCCAGCACTTCGGAGACCTTGTAGATGGTGCCAGCCGTCGGCGTGATAATCGCGTCCACTTCGGACCACACAGCTTCTGAGGCGCGCTTGAGTTCCGCGAGATGGTACTGTGAGGTGAACGCCGCCACGGCATTCGGTTTGGCACCACCTTCGATGATTTGCAGCGTGGTGGGATAAAGCGCTTCCGGCGTCTTCTCGATCAAGTCGGGAATCACCGAGTAGCGTTCCGCAACCCAAGGGCCTTCATAGAGCAGGCGCGCGGCATCGAGGAAGGGTTGCAAGTCGATTTCGCGAATGCGCCAGCCCAAAGACTCTGCGCGGGCGATGGAGGCCTCATACAGTTTCTGCGCATCGGCATCACCAAAGAAGTCACGCTGCTCGGGCTTCGGCACACCGATGACAATGGATGCCGGATCCCATGGCCTTTGCGAGGCCACATAGGGACGCGCATAAGCATCAGCACGATCAAACTCGGAAACCACATCGGCGACTGTCGAAGCATCCGCCACGGAGAGTGCGAAGACAGAGATGCAATCCAGCGTTCGGCATGCAGGCACGAGACCCGAGGAACTCAGCAGGCCACGGGTGGGTTTCCATCCCACAAGGTTGTTAAACGAAGCTGGCACGCGCCCCGAACCTGCCGTGTCCGTGCCGAGGCTGAAGCTCGCCATGCCCAGCGCCACAGCTACCGCAGAGCCGGAGCTGGAGCCACCAGGGATATATTCCGCATTGAATGCATTCTGAGGCACGCCATACGGCGAGCGCACGCCGACGAGGCCCGTGGCAAACTGGTCGAGGTTTGTCTTGCCCAGAGGGATGGCTCCCGCAGCAATCAGCTTCTCCACCACGAAGGCAGATTTCTTCGGCTGGTAGCTATACGTAGGACAAGCGGAAGTGGTGGGCAGGGCATCCCAGTCGATGTTGTCCTTGATGGCAAAGGGAATGCCATAGAGAGGCAGCGACGCAGGGTCTTGCTTCTCCAGCGCAGTGAGGAGTTCATCCACCACGCTCCAGTCTGGACGGGAGATCCAGATGGCGGGGTCCGCCTTCTGCGCGAGGTCAAACGCAGCGCGTACGACCTCGCGAGGCGTGGTCTTTCCTGAGCGGTAGTCGGCGAGGAGGGTGGTGAGGGAAAGGTCCGGAATCGGGGAGGAAGTCATGGAGCAATGGCGAGAAGAGTTTGGCCAGGGGAGACCGACTGGCTCTCTCGTACCAGCACGGAGGATACCAATCCCGCCACCGGTGTGTGGACGTGGATCTCCATTTTCATCGCTTCCACCAGGGCCACGGTCTGGCCGCTCTCCACGCGGTCGCCCTCGGCCACGAGGAGCTTCCACAGGCTGCCATTTACCGGGCTCTGGATGGCCTCATGACCATCTTCGAGCACGAAGTCTGCCGTTTCTTCTATCGGTCCTGTCTCGGAAGCGCTGGCGACATTCAAGCCGGCCGCAGCCCAGCGTTGGCGCTCTTCATCGAAGGCCCGTTGCTGCTTCTCCTTGAATTCACGAATGCTGACATCTTCACGGCGCAGGAACTCATGATAGTCCGAGAGCTTGAAGGTGGTCTCCTCAATGCGTGGCGTGTAGCGCCCTTGCGGGAAATCCCGGCGAAGCTGCTGCAACTCGTCCGCGCTCACGAGATAGAAACGCACCTGGTCAAAGAAGCGAAGCAACCATGGCTTGCCTTTCTCAAAGGACTGGGTGACGCGGAAGCGATTCCACATCTGGATGGTGCGCCCAACGAACTGATAGCCACCGGGACCTTCCATGCCATAGATGCATAGATAAGCGCCGCCGATACCCACGGCATTCTCCGGGGTCCAGGTGCGGGCGGGATTGTACTTCGTGGTCACCAGACGATGGCGTGGATCCAACGGCGTTGCTACGGGCGCACCCAGGTACACATCACCCAGGCCCATCACGAGGTAGCTGGCACCGAGCACGATGCGCTGCACTTCATCGAGGGACTCCAGACCATTGATGCGGCGGATGAATTCGATGTTGCTCGGGCACCACGGAGCATCTGGCCGTACGGACTGCGTGTACTTCTGAATAGCCTCGCGCGTGGCAGGGTCGTCCCATGAGAGGGGCAGGTGGACGATGCGTGAGGGCACCTCCATCTGGTCCATGCTGGGAAGATTTTGCCGCACTTCTTCCACAAGATCGATCACGGCGTTGAGCGTGAGATCCTGGTTGTCGAAATGGATCTGCAGCGAGCGAATGCCCGGCGTGAGATCGAGAATGTCTGGATGGTCCCTGCGCACGAGCGCCAGATAGATGGCGTGCGCCCAGAAGCGAAGCTGGATGTCGAGCACCAGAGGACCAAACTCCACCAGCAGGTAGCAGTCACCCGAAGGGCGATACACAATCTCCGGCCGATCGCCTTCCGCAGTTATTGTGCGCAGCACAGCGGTGGTGTGGGGGATTTCCTCAGGCTCCGTGCGACCGGGCTCCACGGGGGATTCCAGCTTCAACGTCGCGATGAGGGTCTCCTGCTGCTCCTGAAGCAAGCGGGCCTCCTCTTCGGCCAGCTTGCAGAAGCAGACCTTGTCACCGGGTTTCAACTGACCCAGTTTCCAGAGCTCCGCCTGCACAATCACTGCAGGGCAGACGAAGCCGCCAAGACTGGGACCATCGGGACCAAGAAGAATCGGCATGTCTCCCGTGAAGTCGACCGAGCCCACTCCATACGCATTGTCGTGGATGTTCGAGGGATGCAGGCCCGCTTCGCCACCATCGGGACGTGCCCACTTGGGTTTCGGGCCAATGAGACGCACACCGGTACGGGCGGAGTTGTAGTGCACTTCCCACTCCGTCGTGAAGAACACTTCCATGTCCTCCGGCACGAAAAACTCCGGCGCACCATGGGGACCGTAGAGAACCCCGAGATGCCAGAGACGTTCACCTCCGCTGGTGGGGGTATGACGTGAGGCAAGTGAGAAGAGGTTCGCCAGTGCCTTTGCACGGTTGGAAAGTGCCTCTTCATCCGCGAGAGCTTCTGTCGCCTGGTTGATGCTGCCGAGGGCGAGCACATCGCCCAGACGCAAAGCACGACCAGCATGCCCGCCGACATTCCCAAGGGTAAAGGTGGATCTGCTGCCGAGATAGAGAGGCACATCAAAACCACCCTGCACGGCGAGATAAGCACGGCATCCCGCGCCCTTGGCAGCGCCAATCTTGAGCGTCTGACCGGCCTTGATGTCGATGGGCCTCCATGACTCCACCGCAACGCCATCCACTTCCACGGGCATGGCAGCCCCGGTAAGGGCGACGCGGGAGTCCGTGTTGAACTTCAGGGTGGGACCGCTCACGGTGATTTCCAGCCCGGCCTTCTCTTCGTTGTTGCCGACAAGGCGGTTGGCCATGCGAAGCGACAACGGGTCCATGGCTCCTGATGGAGGCACACCGACTTCCCAGTAGCCGAGACGTCCGGGATAGTCCTGCACCGTCGTCATGGTGCCAGCAGCAAGGACATCCACCGTGCGTGGGCGATAGTCAAAGCCGCCCAAGGCACGCGTGGTCATGCGACCCTCCTTGAAGAGTTCGCTTTCCGCAATCTGCTTCAGGTAAGCGAGGTTCGTTTCAATGCCTGCGAGACGTGAAGCCTCCAGCGCGGCGATGAGACGGGCGCGAGCGTCCTCGCGATTCTCCCCGTGAACGATGATTTTCACGAGCAGTGGGTCGTAGAAAGGCGTCACCTCAGTTCCGGCGCTCACCCATCCATCGCAACGCACGTATTCCTCCGGCAGGCTCACGTGCGTGAGCACGCCGCAGGAGGGTTGGAAGTCCTTGTTGGGATCCTCCGCATACACGCGGGCCTGCATCGCACAGCCGTAGCGTGCGATGTAGATGTCCTCGATCTTCATGTCATCACCGGCAGCGATGCGGATCATCCACTCCACGAGGTCGAAACCGGTGACTTCCTCCGTGACGGTGTGCTCCACCTGCAGACGCGTGTTCACCTCCAGGAAAAAGAACTTCCCGGTATCCGCATCGTACACAAATTCCACGGTGCCGGCGGAGCGGTAGTTCACGGACTTCGCGAGGCGTACGGCGGCATCCCAGAGATTGCGGCGTTTCTCGTCGTCGAGTCCTGGTGCGGGCGTTTCCTCGATGACCTTCTGATTGCGGCGTTGCGTGGAGCAGTCGCGCTCACCGAGGGCGATGACGCCGCCGAAGCCGTCGCCAAAGATTTGCACCTCGATGTGGCGCGCATTGACCACGAACTTCTCGATGAACACGCCACCATCACCGAAGCTCGCGGTGCCCTGGCGTACCACGGATTCGAAGGCGTTCCGCAGAGACTCAGCATCATCGCAACGACGCATGCCGATGCCGCCGCCGCCAGCGGTGCTCTTGAGCATGACTGGGTAGCCGATGAGTTCCGCCTCATCGATGGCTTCTGCGGCATTGCTCAGCAGCCCTGTGCCGGGTACCAGAGGTACCTTGCACGCGATGGCATGCTCACGCGCCGTATGTTTCAGGCCAAAGGCACGCATCTGTGCAGGCGTGGGGCCGATGAAGGCCACACCCGACTTTTCGCAAGCCTCAGCGAAGCCCGCGTTCTCACTGAGCAGACCATAGCCGGGGTGCACGGCCTGCGCACCGCTCTCGGCGATGACCTCCAGCAGTCTTTCTTGATTGAGGTAACTCGCGGCCACCTGAGCCGGGCCCAGAAGGTAGGCTTCATCCGCCATGGCCACATGCGGAGCATCGCGGTCCGCTTCGGAATACACAGCGACCGACTTCACGCCCAGCTTCTTGAGCGTGCGAATCACACGGCAGGCGATTTCGCCACGATTGGCGATCAAAACCTTGCTAAACATAACTCAGTCCCAGATGAGAACCCTCACCGGCGTCGGGTTGTACGCGTTGCAGGGATTGTTGAGCTGCGGGCAGTTTGAGATGAGACACATCACGTCCATCTCGGCACGCAGTTCCACGTAGCGATTCGGTCCTGAAATACCGTCGGCAAAGGAAAGTCCGCCGTCGGGGGTCACGGGTACATTCATGAAGAAGTTGATGTTGCAGGTGATGTCGCGCTTGTTCATGCCGTGGCCCCACTGCTGCACGCCACAGATGAAGCTGTCGCGGCAGGCGTGCATGGGTTCGACATCGAAGGAGTAGCGCATGGTGTTGCTTTCCCTGGAGCAGGCGCCACCGAGGGTGTCATGCCTCCCGCAGGTATCGGCGACGATGGTCAGCAGGGCATGGCTGCGTGTCGAGTACAGAGTCGTGCCGGTGGATAAATAAAGATTGTGCCCGCGGCGGATGGTATCGCTGGCGCTGTAGCGATCCAGCGGCTCGTGAAGGTTGTAGAAGAGCGTGTCCGCCGCCTGATTTCCTTCCACATCAACGATGCGCAGGACCTGGCCTTTCTTCACGGGATGCAGCCAGTGGTCGCCAGCCAGCACGGTATGGTCGTAGGCCGCGCAGGAAGGGTCGAGAGGGGACTCTTTGAGCAATGAAGTGGAGGCTGCCATGGTGCTTAGCGGGAGAGCAGGTAGTAGTCGAGGGTGTTGCGGTAGGCGCGCGCATTCTCCGGGCGTACCGTCATGGTGGCGTCTTCCATCGTGGGAGTCGCATTGGGGAAGACGCTGAGTTTCACCGGGCGTGGGTCATAGGGCGTGGAGGGGTGCAGCGGATGCTGGCACGTATTCAGCACCACGAGTGTGTCCATTTCGAAACGCAGATCCACGTGGTCGCCCGCCTTCGAGTGGCCTTCCATGTAGGAGAGATTGCCATCCACATCCGCCACCACCTTGCTGAAGAAGTTGATGTTCGGCACGAGGTCACGCTCACCGAGCCCCCACTTGGCGAGCTCAATCAAAAAGCACTCGCGTCCGTTCCGGTAGAATTCGTTCCGCGCTTCCTGGAAGTTGTGCACGCCGTAGCGTTCCTCCACGAGTTCCGCATCGCTGGTGCCACACACGGTATCATGCCAGCCACACGTGTCTCCCGTGATGGAGGCAAAGAGGCGACCCATGTCCGAGTGTATGCCATAAGGCGCGCGAAGGTAGAAGATGTGCTGGCCCTTCAGCGTGTCCGGCATGTTGTAGCGCTCGTGGCGCTCGGGCGCGTGGTAGAGCAGCATGCCCACATTGGCGCCACCGGTGAGGTCGGTGAGGCGCAGCGTCTTGCCACGGGAGATGACCCGGGACCACATGCCCGCGCCGGTGAGTTCGATTTCGTAGATGGGTTCCATTGAGCGATTGATGATGTCCGGGCTCAGGCAGCTTCGGATTCCACTTCGGGAGATTGAATGGGCGGGAGGATGGTGCGCGAGAGATTGAAGCGACCGCTAAGCACGCCCTTGCAAGCCAGCAGCTCGCTGGCAATACGGCGCAAGGTCTTTGCCCTTCCTTGCACCAGGAGCACCTCCATGGTGTGACTGTTCTCCAGCAGCACCTGCAGTGAGCTGATGACCTCTGTGATGTGCGTGTACTGGATTTCGGAGAGCTGCTGCTTCAGCCCGGGCTTCTTGTGGTCGTAGAGCAGCGTGATGGTGCCGGCCATGAGATGGTCTCCCTTCAGGCTGTAGTAGTCTGAGATCTGCTGTTGCATCATCTCCGAGATGGCCTGGGAACGGTTCGTGAAGCCACGCTCGTCCATCATCTCCTCGAACTGCTTGTACAGAGGGACAGGCAGGGAAATGGAGATGCGCTGTACAGGCTCGGGACGAGAGGGGGAGGTTTCCGGCATGCATGCCGCAGCAAGCAGCGGGAATGCCACCGCGTCATACGAAATTCGCCGCGAGTAATATTCATATGTGGACCGGGTGGGATGAATGTCTCCGTGCCGGCGCGTCATACGAAGTGCCTCAAGAAATATTACGATCTTTGGGCCGAAGCTGGATTTTGGCATGCCCGGTGCTGACTTGGAGGGCCTTCACCACCGACCCAAGGAGGATACACATGCTGAAATTCATCTTGTCCAAGACCAAGACCCTTGCCGTGGCCGCGCTTGCAGGCGTTGCCTTCTTTGCCCCCGCGTCGCAGCTCGCTGCCGCTCCATTGAAGATTGGCTACAGTGACTGGCCCGGCTGGGTTGCCTGGGAGATTGGTGTGAAGAAGGGCTGGTTCAAGGAGGCCGGTGTGGACGTGGAATTCGTGTGGATGGACTACGTGAAGTCCATGGAAGCCTATGCCGCTGGCCAGCTTGATGCCGTGTGCATGACGAATGGCGACGCCCTCGTGACAGGCGCCACCGGCAAGCCCTCCGTGGGCATCGTGGTCAATGACTTCTCCAACGGGAATGACATGGTCATCGCCAAGAAGGGCATCGACTCTGTAAAGGCGCTCAAGGGCCAGACCATCGGCGTGGAAGTGGGCTTTGTGGACCACCTGCTGCTGCTCAAGGGACTTGAGCTGAATGGCATGACCGAGAAGGACGTGACGCTGAAGAACACTCCGACCAACAACACGCCACAGGTCCTTGCCTCCGGTGAAGTCGCCGCCATCTGCGCCTGGCAGCCGAACTCGGGGCAGGCTTTGAAGGTCGCCCCGGGATCGAAGGCCATCTTCACCTCCAAGGATGCTCCTGGTCTCATCTATGACCTGCTCTATGTCGATGCCGCCAGCCTCAAGGACAAGCGTGCCGAGTGGAAGAAGGTGGTGGAGGTCTGGTACAAGATCGTGGCGTACATGTCCGAGGAGAAGAACCTCGACGAGGCTCTCGTCATTCTCGCCGGTCGCGTGGGCGTGACCCCCGCAGAGTACGAGCCACTGCTCGGAGGCACCATGATCCTCAAGCCGGATGCTGTGCTCAAGGCGTGGACGAAGGGCGAAGGTCTCGATTCCGTCTATGGCTCCACCAAGGTGGTGGATGCCTTCAATGTGAAGTACGAGGTCTACAAGGAGCCTGCCAAGACGGAGAGCTATCTCGACCCCTCCCTCACCTTGGAAGTGCTCGGCAAGAAGTAGTCCTCACCTGCTTCCAGTCGCACCGCACCTTCCTCAACGCTGAACATTTGCATGGGTTCTGACCATCTTCCTCCAGAACCTCAGAAGCATCGAGAGCCGTGGTTTGCCGTCCGGAAAGATCTGGACGGCACGCGGAGCTCGGCGCTGATGACGTTGTCATTTGTCCTGCCGTTGCTGGTATGGATTGTTGCCTCGTACGGTCCCTTCTGGAAGGCCCTGCATGAGGTGCAGATCTCCGCGGAGAGCCCCTCCGTGGCAAGTGTGTATGTGCCGGGCGACCGGCTCGCGCCGGAATACTTCACGCCATTTCAGGAGGCCATTCGCAAGGACAATGCCGCCGTGCAAACCGCGCGGGACTCGGGTGCCCCGCTGGAAGCCACCGCGCGACAGAACAAGAAAGTCGTGCGCCAGATCTTCCCGCTCGCCCTGGCGGAAGGCTGGGTCGGCAAGGAAGATGAGGCCAACGACGACAAGCTGCGCACCGTGTGGCTGAAGATTGCCAGCGGCGAGTCCGTGCCGCAGAAGGTGGTCCCCAGTGCGGAGAATGAAAAGATCATCAAGGCCAATGCCACGCTGCTCGCCGGCGCCGAGTGGCCCACGCAGGCGCTGCTGAAGCTGGTGCCGCAGTCGCGTGTCTCGTATGACTATCCGGTGTATCTCGTGCCTCCGCACAAGGTCTTCGCCACCGCATGGGCGGACATCAAAGGGAAACCGGAGGACGCTGGCGCGGAGGAGGGCACGGAGAACAAGTCCGACGCAAAGCCTCTGCTCGTGCGCTATCAGGAGTCGCTGCGCACCATCAGCCTTGGTTTCCTGCTCGCGGCGGTGCTGGCCATCCCGCTGGGCATTCTTGCGGGCACATACTCGGTCTTCTCAAGGCTGCTGGAGCCTTTCACAGACTTCTTCCGCTACATGCCGGCACCCACGTTCGGCGTGGTGTTGATGGCAATCTTCGGACTCGAAGCCGCGCCGAAGATCATGCTGGTCTTCATTGGTACGTTCCCGACGGCATTGCTGGTGATTGCGAATACTACGCGGCAGCTCGATGTCTCACTGCTGGAGGCGGCGCAGACGCTGGGTGCGAATCAGAAGCAGCTCGTCACGCGGGTGATCATCCCGGGCATCATGCCCACTCTGTACAATGACCTGCGCATCCTCATCGGCTGCGCGTGGACGTGGTTGGTGATTGCAGAGCTGCTCGGATTCAAGAGTGGCCTCACGGAGATCATCGATACCCGCGGCCGCCGCTTCCAGTTTGAGCATGTGTACCCAGCCATCTTGATGATTGGTCTCACAGGTTTCTTCACAGACCAGTTCCTTGGCTGGTTGGGACGAGGGCTGTTTCCATGGGCAGTGCGCGGTCATACACCCTCCGCGCGCTGGTTTATCCGTGCGCTTACGTTCTTGCCTGGCCTTGCCGTGGCCGGTATTCGCAAGGCCTCGGCTTATGCGGAGAAGCCCACTTTCCCGGCAGTTGTACCTGCGGAGCCGGCGTCAGCGGCACCCGAGCCATCACCTCTTCCCGCAGTCACGCCCACGCCTCGCACCACGCTATGATTGCCACTCTGGACCTTCCGGACTACCGCACGCAGACGCCCGCGGTCGCGGAACGCTTTGCGAAGCTGAAGCAGCGCCCGCCGGTCCTCTCCGTGCGGGGGCTGGAGAAGCGTTTTCCTTCGCCGCAGGGTGAGGTCACCGCACTCAAGAACATCAACTTTGATGTGCATCGTCGCGAGTTCATGTGTGTGGTGGGTCAGTCCGGCTGTGGAAAGTCCACGCTCATCCGCATGCTCGCGGGATTGGAGACACCCAGTGGTGGCGAACTGCTCGTGGATGGCAAGCCTGTGCGTGGACCAGGACGCGATCGAGGTATGGTGTTCCAGGGGTACACGCTTTTTCCGTGGCTTACAGTGAAGGCGAATGTGATGTTCGGCCCGCTGATGGCGGGCAAGGCGAAGTACACTGCCGAGTCCGAAGCTCGCCAGTGGATCGAATTGGTGGGGCTCAGCAAGTTTGAGGATGCCTATCCGCACCAGCTTAGCGGCGGCATGAAGCAGCGCGTGGCCATTGCACGTGCCCTGGCGAACGAGCCGCGCATTCTTTTGATGGACGAACCCTTCGGCGCACTGGATGCACAGACACGTGCGCAGATGCAGAGCTATCTGCTGCAGATTTGGAAGAACATCGACATCACCATCCTCTTCATCACGCATGATCTGGATGAAGCCGTGTACCTCTCGGATCGCGTGCTCGTGCTGGAAGCTCGCCCGGGACGCGTGAAGGAAATCATCGAGGTGCCTGTGCCGCGCCCGCGTGACTTCTCGCAGATTGCGCTGCCCGAGTTCATGGCGACGAAGAATCGTCTGCAGGAGCTCATCCATCCCGAGTCTGAAAGGAAAGAAGACAAGCTGCCCATGCTGCGTCTCACCACGGTGGGTGATGATGTGGAATAGGGCGAAGAGGAACGGAGGTCGAGCGTCGGCGCTATCGATTTTGAGGTCGCCTCTGGCCGTGGGGGTTCACAGAATATATTTGCAGAGACGGAACACCGCCGGCGCGATTCCGCATCATGGAGCAGGGCGCACTTCACGGGGCTGCGACATTGAACGTCGGCGCAGCCCACACAATCCCGGAATTCTCACCGCGAATGCTCGCTGCAGAGGTTCGTCAGTTGTCCCAAGTGAGCTACGGGCGCGCCGCGTGGGCCATCGCCCTCCAATGGATCGTCATCGCTGGCTCGCTTGCCCTCGCGCTGCACTTCCGTCATTGGGCGGTGTGGCTGGTGGCCGGAGCGGTCATCGCCACGCGTCAGACCGCCCTCGGGGTATTGATGCACGAAGCTGCGCACTACCATTTGTCGTCCCGCAAATGGCTCAATGACTGGATGGGAGATCTCCTGTGCGCATTGCCGATCTACATGACGACCGTTGGCTATCGGTACGAACACATGCGGCACCATCTGCACACAAACACTCCTGAGGATCCCACTTGGGAAAAAACGCAGCTGGATAGGGATCTCCTGGTGTTCCCCCAAGGGGCGCTCAAAACATTTCGAGTCTTTCTCTTCGACCTGTTGGGCCTGCACATCCCGCGTATGATGCGCTACCTCCGCTCGCGAACATATCTCCACAGGCTGGTGACGGGCGACCCGCCGCGGCTCAGCGCAGCCGAGCATGTACGGTGGTTTCTTTTTCACGCCGCGCTGATCACTCTTCTTGCCGTGACCGGCGGCTGGATTCCCTACCTGCTGCTCTGGCTGGTACCCAGCATGACCTTGGGGACGGTGCTTTTCCGCATCCGCATCCTTGCCGAACATCCCGCCACCAAGGCGGTCGATGAAATTCAAGATACTCGATTTGTCGAAGGGACCGTGTTGGAGCGCCTCAGCATCGCCCCGCTGAACATCAACTATCACCTGGAGCATCATCTCTTCCCCTCCGTGCCGTGCCATCACCTGCCGGCACTTCACAAGCTGCTGGTTGCTCATGGCATTTACAGACCGGGGCAGAATCACTTCCGCTCGTACCTCGGTCTGCGTGAAGGCATCCTGGGATGGCTCATCGGACGGGGGCGCGTTCTTCCGGCAACACCCGGGCCCCATGACAAAGACGCGTGATCAACCGAACAGCCTGGATGACGCTACTTGATGGGCGATGTTTTCACCCAGGCATTCACGAACGTATCACTTCGGTGCCTGAATCTTCAGATGCCGCGCCCGCGGAAAGTTCCAGCCCTTGGGCACATCATGATAACCAATCCACAACTCACCGGGGCTGCCCTCAATGATGAAAGGATAGGTCGTACTTTTTCCGCGCGCGACAGCCACGGGCGGTGACCACGTGCTGCCTTCATCTGCAGACACGGCAACATACAGCTCGCGGCGATTCTTCGCCTTCTTGTTCCACACAAGTGCGATGCGGTCATCGCTCAGGCGTGTCATATGACCTGGAGCAGAAGGTGCCTCGATGCCGCCTGCCTTCGCGGGCGTCCACGTCGCGCCACCATCAGCAGAATAGGAATCCCAGAACTGACCTCGCGTGGTGCGGATGAGCATCCACACGCGACCGTCCTTGAGTTCGAGCAGGCCGGGCTCAAGCGCCCCCTCATGATCACCAGCGCCGCCGATATCAATGGGCGCGCCGAGGGTCCAAGTCTTGCCGCCATCTGCCGAGATGGACACGCGACTTACCAGCCTGCCAGGGTCATTCACATAGTGGGAGTAGGGGACCATGATTTTTCCATCCTTGGTTTCAATCGCTCCATTCGTCGCGCCGCTGTAGCCATCGAAGATAGGTTGGGGAGTGGTCCAGGTCTTGCCGTCATCGGTACTGCGGGCGGTGTACACATCGCTCTGTGCTTCCGGTGTGGGATTGAGGTCCTTCCACTTCCACGTTTTGAAGGCGAGGTAGAAGATGTGGAGGGTGCCATCCTTGGTCCGCAATACAGAGGGATGCGAGGCCTGGCAGTCCGCATTCCGTGCGATCTCCTGCTCAGTGGACCAGGTCTTGCCCCCGTCTTTCGTCACGCGTGCCGCGATCCACGTCTGGCCTGCCTTCGCGTAGTAGCTGGAGGGCGTGGAGTACACCGCCATCATGGAGCCATCGCTGAGCTTGGTGAGGCCGCAACCCAGTAGCACCTTGTCGCCAGCGGCATCGAGTGAAATATCCGTGCACTCCGGGCCAATCTCCACGGTCTCTCCGCTGGACTTCCATACGGGGCCTGGCTGGATGCCAAGAGGCGCTGCCTTCTCCGTGGCGAGGATGCGCTCGCGCAGTAAGCGAGCCACCAGGCGATGGCCCTCATCATTGGGGTGCATGCCATCCAGCAGGAGCTTGTCGATTTCAAGTTTCTCCTCTTGCGCCTTGTCACGATACGCGAGTTGCGTGTCGATGAAGCGTATTTCATGCGCCTGGGCCACCTTGGCCGCAGCCTCGTTGTATTTCACCAGCGGCCCATTGAAGCCGTCTGCATTGCCCGGGTCATAGGGCGGCTTGCCGTACATCTTCTTGAGCTGATCCGTCCAGCGTAGGGGATTGGGACCCATGACGATGACCTGGGCACCGCTGTCCTTCAGTGTCTTCACGAAGTGGTTCAGATTCTCCGTGTAACGTTCCAGCTTCACACGTGGCTCCGTCGCCGGCGGTGTCTTCCACACATCCACCGCGGCGTCGTTGATGCCGAACTGGAGAACCACCAGCTTCGGCTTGTAAGCGAGCACGTCCTTCTCAAACCGCTTCCGCGCCATCTCGGTGGTATTCCCCCCGATGCCGGCATTGATGACGTTCACATTCCGCAGCTCCTCCTGTAGAATCGCGGAGTAAACGGTCAGGTTGCCGCGCGGAGCGGTGGTGGAATCGCCAAAGGCCACGACCGTGACCGGTTCCGCCGCAGGACTGGCGCTTGAGAAAAGTGCGCTGGTGAGGACGGCCGCGGCGAAAGCCGTCAGGTGGCGGGTAGGCGAAAGGAGGGGACGTTTGCTCATGGTCGGTGCAAAAATGAGGTGAACTGGCTCACGGCGATGCCTGTGTACGTCCCGATGAGGGGTTCACTTTCGTTCTGGAAAAACGGCAAACCTGCGTTTCCCCGTTGCATTATGGCCACATTGAGGCGACCGCTACCTTCCCCCTCGCCCACAGCGGGGCGAGAGGCAGAAAAAAGAGCAGTCATGGTTAAGCTCGAGAGCATCATTTCCGGTGGCCAAACAGCCGCCGATCGCGCCGCATTGGATTGGGCGATTAAAAACAGCATTCCTCACGGCGGCTGGTGCCCCAAAGGCCGCCCAGCCATTGATGGCAGCCTGGACGACAAGTATCAGCTCAAGGAGACTCCTTCAGAGGAGGGAATGGAGCGCATCGAGTGGAATGTGCGTGACGCTGACGCCACCGTCGTCTTCACCATGGCTGAGAAGGCTACTGGTGGTTCGCAGAAAACCCTCTCCATCGCCCGCAAGCTGAAGAAGCCTTGCCTGCATCTTCACCGAGGTATGCTCGCCGCTTCGGAGAAGCTCGTGACCTTCCTGGAAAAGCACTACGTGCGACGCCTCCACATCGCCGCTGCCCGTGAGTCCAAGGAGCCCGGGCTGGAAGGCTGGGTGGCCATGACCTTGGACAAGGCCAAGCGCCTCATTGACGAGCGTTCTGCCGGACTTTGACCTCACATGTGCGCCACTTGTTGGCGAAGCTGTCTGGTAAATACGGACTCAAGGTGGGGCAAGAGGGCTTGAGCTACCTCACATTCACTTGAGAATCTCACCATTTGCTTCCTAGACTGGGCACTGCTTTCTGAGCTCGCGTCCCCGCTCCGCTTCTTTTTCCCATGCTACTCATGTCCGACTCCCTTCCTCCGCTCCGCAGCCCGCTCGACCTTGAGCGTGTGCTGGAGTTTGAATTTGTGCGCGCCACTGAGAACGCCGCGCTCCAGGCCATCCACTACCTCGGACGTGGTGAGAAGGAGAAAGCAGATGCCGCAGCCTGCGCTGCCATCGCAGGTGTCTTCGACATTCTCGACATCAAGGGCGAGGTCGTCATCGGTGAAGGCATCAAGGATGAGGCGCCCGGCATCTTCATCGGTGAGCAGCTTGGCACCTGGCGCGATGGAGCACCGCGGTTTGATATTGCATTGGATCCCATCGACGGCACTTCGAATATCGCAAAGGGCATGCCGAATAGCATCTCGGTGATCGCAGCCGCACAGATTCCCGTGGGTGCACCGCATGCCATGCGGGATCTGCCCAGCTTCTACAGCCACAAGATTGCCTTCGGTCCCGCCGTGAAGCAGTTGCTCAATGGCAGCGGCCGCAATCTGCTGGACATGCCCATGAAAGACACGCTGCAGTTCATTGCCGATGCCCTGGGCAAGAGGGTGGGGGAGTTGGTGGTCTGCACCATGGATCGTCCGCGTCACGACACCATCATCAAGCAAGTCCGTGAAGCCGGCGCCGCGCTGCGCATGATTTCGGACGGCGACATCACCGCTGCGGTTGCTCCTTCCATGCCCGGCTCCGGTGTGGACGTGTACATTGGCATGGGCGGCTCACCTGAAGGTGTGCTGGCCGCCGCCGCGCTGAAGTGCCTGGGTGGTGACATGCAGCTTCGCATGTGGTTCGACAAGACCCGCCACGAGGCCCACTTCAACGAAGTTTCCGGCAGTCTCTCCAAGGAGGAACTCGAGCGTGTGTACCAGGTGGATGATCTGGTGATTGGCGAGAGTGCGCTCTTCTGCGCCACCGGCATCAGCGACAGCCCGCTGCTGCCCGGCGTGAAGATCACCGGTCATCGCGCCGAGACGCACTCCGTTCTCATGCGTGCCCGCAGCGGCACGGTGCGTCACATCACAGCGACACACAACCTGGATCGGAAGCTCATCCCGATGCGCCCGAGCTTTGCGAAGCTGATGTAGAGCGCTGTGTCCTTCCTCTCGCTTAGCGCGAGGGGAAGATGCTCCCCGGATTGTTCGTGAGTGGCGCCATGCGGGGCGTCAGCGGCCCCATGGCAGGCACTCCAAAGGGTACTGGTGGTCTGTAGATGTGAGGATATCTCACACCATGATAGTGAATGGTGTCCGTGGCCGGTGCAATGACCGTGCCGTCGTGGTGATGGCGGCGATGGTGCCAGTCGCGGTCGAACCACCTCCCTCCGAAGAATCCGTCCCGGCGGCCCCATTCATTGAAGTAGGGATAGTAGCTGGAGGAGAGCAAGCCGGGGAACACTCCATAGCCATATCCGTAGCCACCCATCAGCGTCGCTTCTTGCTGCATGGCTTGAAGATTGAGTCTCGCCGTCTCCGCTGCGTGAGACTGGGCTTCGGCACGGGCCACCTCCTTGCGGTATTCCCACATCATCTGGCGCTTCACCTTCAGGTTCTCCGCGCGCTCCTTCTCGTAGGCTTGCGCCTTCTCCGGATTGTAACCCAGGCGCACGGCGGTCTCCTCGGGCAGTTCGGCATACAGCAGTTTGGCACCACCATGCTTGTGGGAGATCATCACACCATCAGGATCCACTTGGAAGATGCGGCATTCCTCATAGACCTTGCCCCGATTGGTTACAATCAACTGGGTGGGCCTGTCATCCTTCGCCACCACGAGTCCGTGTGGCAGTACCAGAAACAGGAGTGCCGTGAGCAGAAACCGGGCTTTCATAGAACGGAATGGGTTGCTCCTCCAGAGTCTATGGGCAGGCTCGTTAAGTCTAGATTGCTATTTCCAGCAGCAAGGGTGGGTGTGGTAAATTTGGAAAAACCCGGATTCTGGGATCTTTTTTTGCGATTGCTTGAAGGTGACCAAGAGAGGGCCAAGCGGCCCCCGATTCTCGAATTCATGGAAAAGCCCCATTTCCCATGAACACGCCCCTTGAACCCTCGCCAGTTCCCGCACCGCCGCCGGGCCCGAACCCCAGCGATCCGAAGCCGATTCAGCCGACGGAACCCACACCCCAGCCTCCGATGCCAGAGCCCACGGATCCCACGCCTGCTCCGCCCCCACCGGTGGTGGTACCGGTGGCGTAGCCAGTGCGGCTCAAGTCACAAGCCCTTCATCGGGTCAGGAGCGAAGGGACGAAGCTGCAGGAGAGGTACGGCTTTTTCCTCTTGGGCGCCACTCTTGAACTTCAGCCACTCGTTGATCTGTCCTTCCCATCGGCGCATGGCGTCGTAGTGCGGACCATAGACGGAGAAAGGATATCCGTCGGGGTCTGTGTAGGCAGCGTACCAGGCTTCGAAGTCGTCGGCGTGACGCATCCTCCACACCTTTGGGTCATGAGGGAATTCATGGCTTTTGCACCAGGGAATCCATACCTCCTTGCGAACCTTCTCCAGCTTTTGAAAGACGGACCATTCCAGCCTGGCGCATTCCTTGATGTAGTCCTCCCGGGCGATGGATGACCTTGAGAAGATCTGCATCTGGAGGTCGTTTACGTTGGGCAAATTCTCGGCGTTCAAAAGCTCGAAGAAGAGGCAGCTCCAAGCATGTTCAAAGTGAGTGGCTGTCGGAAGATTGGGGTCACTCACATCTCTGATGGTGATGGACAGGGGCTCGCCGTTGCATCCACCATCCCAGTAGGAGGGGTAGCGTTGCGCGGCATCGAGATTGTCCGCGGCATGCGAGGTGGGCTTCCAGAAAATGGGCTGCCCGGCATGTTTTCCTTCGAAACGCTCAATGACCCACGACGCAATGGAGTCATCCACGGTGACGATATCAAGGCGACGCGAGGGGTAGGTGAGGAATTGCCCCATATGGGGACGGTCCTCGATCATCTTGTGGAGTTGATGGATGCCGTGATCCTTCCTCACCGCAAAGGACGCCGGAAGAGTCATCGTCCTCAGCGTGAGCCGGAGCGCTTCTGAGCGGGAGGCCGCAGTCGAGTTTTCAGAGGTCGTCGTCGCAGTCGTGGGAAACGCGCGCTTCATGACCGCGCTTGGGAGCAGTGGAAAAAGCGGATCGATGGCCGGCTGTTCTCCCCTGACGTTGAGTGCTGGGAGGACAATGGTCGCGCTCACGACCACATGCAGAAGCGGCAGAACCACCCATGGCTGGGACATCGAAGGCTTCATGGCCGGATTATC
Source organism: Roseimicrobium gellanilyticum (assembly GCF_003315205.1). Classification (NCBI taxonomy): domain Bacteria; kingdom Pseudomonadati; phylum Verrucomicrobiota; class Verrucomicrobiia; order Verrucomicrobiales; family Verrucomicrobiaceae; genus Roseimicrobium; species Roseimicrobium gellanilyticum. Next base: position 942,443 of record NZ_QNRR01000001.1, read on the forward strand.
CCGACGGAAGTCCAAGGCGTCACGGTATTTTTGGGCGGACAGATGGGTCCGTGAGAAGCTGGGTCGACTTTCAGGGCCCGTCAGCTCTTCTGCCCCATCCGCTCGAAGAAATACGGCACGGAGATCTTCAGGCACTGCACACCATACTTGAGGGCTTTCTTGAAGGGGATGGAGCTGGCATCCTCCTCATAAGAAGTGGGGCAGGTGACTTCGCAGGTGAGGAACCCGGCGCGCAGTGCGCCGATGAACATCTGGTTGTCGAAGATGAAGTCGTTGCGGAAAGTGTGGAAGGGCACCGTCTCCAGCAGCTTGCGGGTGTAGGCGCGGTAGCCGGTGTGGAATTCGCTGTGGCTCACACCCAGGCACACATCCATGGCGGCGGTGATGGCGCGGTTCGGCAGGTAGCGCCAGAAGGGCATGGTTCCCTTGGCTCCCTTGCCACTGGTGCGTACGCCAAGGCAGAGATCCCAGTGCTCTGTGGCCAGCATGGAGGCCATCGCCAGCGTGAGCTTGGGCGTGTACTGGTAGTCCGGGTGGAGCTGGATCACGATGTCCGCCCCAGCGTCCAGCGCATACTGCAGGCAGCGCTTCACGTTGCCACCATAGTTCTGGTTCGTCTCGTTGCGATGCACCTCAATGCCCAGCGCTTGAGCAGCGGCCACGGTGTTGTCCTTGGAGCAGTCGTCCACGAGGATGATGGTATCCACAAACTCACGCGGGATGTCTCCCACGGTTTTGGCGACGGTCTTCTCCGCGAAATACGCGGGCATCGTGACGGCGATCTTCTTTCCTTGCAGCATGGTTCCGGTTCTGGCGAGCTCTACTCAGGCGACAGCGAGCTCCCGCGATCCAATGCGGGGCAGCAAGCTTTGCCAGGCGTGTTTAGCCAGAGAATCGGGAATGTCCACGTCAGAAGCGGAAAGGATTTGTCCGGCGGAGACGGAATGCCTCAGGCGGGCGCCGCTCAGCAGTCCGATGGGGGGCGCGGAGCCGCATTCAGAGAAGCGCATGGCTTCACCACGGAAGTCCATGCCGCCGATGGCCTGCTCGATGAGGTGACCGGCTCGCAGGTCACGCTTGGCAATAGCCACTACATTCACCCGCGGAGTGGGCGAGTTGTTCAACAAGGCGCCACGGCCTTCCAGCACGCGGCGGATGGTGCGGGGCATCTCCAGGTGGCAGAGGTGGTAGGGACGGAGCAGGGTGTAGTAGGGACCCTCGCCGAGCTTCAGGTAGCGAAGTACTTCAGGGCGCTCTGTGGCATGGCTGCCCACGAGGAAGACACCGGCCGGCAGCTTCGAGTTGAGCACGTAGTCACTGATGGGCCCACCAAGAGTGGTCGCCTCATGCCCCAGCATCAGAGCGGCATCTTCCAGTGGGATGTCGCGCAGGCCGAGCATGCCTCGTTGCACGATGTCCGCATTCATGCCGTTGGCCACCAGCGCCTGCTCAATCTGGAGCTTGGTGCCATCGGTGAAGCTCGTCACCTGGGGCACGCTGATGCCGTTGCGCTCGGCCCAGTAGGCCATCTCTGTCGCCGAGGGATTCTCGTTGAGGAAGCCCTTGATGTTTCCGTACACCAGCGGCTGGAAGCCCATGCCCACCGCCTCTTCATGAAGCGCCGCGAGGGATCCGGGTTGGTCGCCCTCGGCCTCAGTCAGGAGACCGCGATTGCAGAAGTACGAGCCCACGGTGACGTGAAACTCTGCGCCCATGGTCACCACGGGCAGTCCAGCCTTGAAAGCCGTATCCACCACCATGGAGGCATGCTGGATGTCCCCACTGCACTCCACGATAAGGTCGGAGTTCGCCACCACTTCATCCAACGAGCGTGTCAGCAGCTTCGGTTCGAAGTGCTGCACCGAATCAAGGGTGCGCCGCGTGAGCACCCGGCTGACCCCAAGGTCCGCGGTGGTGCGCATCAGCATGCACAATCCCATCGCGATGAATCCCGTACCCACAATGCCAATCCGTGCGGGAACAGATCGAGGAGAGCGGGATTTGACCAGGGGCTGCATGATTGGGGGCGAGTCGATTCTGACGTTAAAAGAAGGGAACGCAACCAATTACCGAATAAGATCTCTCCTTGACGTTCAGGGCGCTTTCCCCTTGTAGCGGAACACGTGCCGGGTCGTCGGATGAAGCAGACCATAGTGCACGGAGTGCAATTCGAACAGGGTGGGATCCTTCAGAATGTCGCAGATCGGCTTGGTGGAAGGCTGGCTTTCCAGGAATCGCAGAAACCCCACATTGATGTAGAAGCGCCGCGCGGACCGCTCCGATTCTGCCATCAGCTTGCGAAGCTCGTCCACCGTGTCGAAGCGGCGCTCCGCCGGGTCATACCCCTCCGTGTACATGCGGAAGGCGCCGCTCATGACATCCTTGTCGATGTCGGGGTTCCTTGGGTTGATCACCGTGCGGTAACTCGCCACCGCGTCGCGTCCGGGTTCTATGGGATGGTTTCTCAGGAGCGAACGAGGCTGACGGGTGATGAAGGCGAAGAGCAATACAGTCATCACGAGTCCCGCTTGCACCATGGCCTTGGCCGGACCTTCGCGTGCTGCTGCCGCCTTGGTCAGCAATTCCGCCCCTGCCGCCGCCATGAGGAAGAGACCGGGAAGGAAGGGACAGAAATACCAGTCGTAGGGCCTGTTCTTGCCCAGATACATGTGCAGCAGCATCACCGCAGGCGCGCCGAGGCTGAAAAGCAGGAGCGCGCGATGGGCTGGCTTCTGCAGCAGGGCCACGATGCCGGCGAGTGTCAGCACGAAAAAGAGCCCGATACCGGCGAGGTGCAGCACCGGTAGCGTCTGCATGGAGATCTGCAGGGCGTAGCGGTAGGGATTCTCCGGCTCATCCCAAGGCTGGTAGGGCTGGCCAAAGAACCAGGCCGTCAGGCCATCCTGCCAGAAGCGTCCGTCCAGCGTGCCGCGGATTTCCCCCTTGGCCATGAACTCCTGAAGCTGCGGCCAGCAAGGCGCCAGCCAGCCCACCACGATCACAAGCGTGAGCATGTTTGCCACGAACCAGCGGCGCGCGAGGAGCCACGTGGATGTGTTCTTCAGGCCAAGCTGGAAGAGGCACGCCGCAGCCGTGAGATTCAGCGCCATGGCAGGGTACACGCCCTGGAGATTGCTCCAGATCATGAAGAAATTCCCCAGGCCAAACAGCACCCACCAGATCCAGCGACCTGTCTGCAGTGCGCGCCCCAGCACTCCGAGCATGAGCGTGGCGCCCAGCATGATGAAGCCATACCCGCGGCCATCCACGCCGAAGCGCGTGAACCAGGGATGCAGCAGCAGGAGAAGCAACCCCCACCACGCGCTCAGCCCCCACACACGGAGCGCCCAGAAGAATGCGGGAATCAGCAGCAGCCCAGCGATGAAGACCGGTGCCCTCAGCAGCGCTTCACTGAACCAGGGAGCGGTGGGCTCGGTGCTCTTGTGAAAAAAAGCATCGTGTGAGAGCCTCGCAAACACACTGTACCCGAGATGGTTCGTGGGCTTGCGCATGTTCCACAAGGTGGTGGTCCATTCACGGGGAGTCAGTTTGAGAGTGCCATCCGGCTGGCGCTCCACGCGGTCGAGGATGAACCGGCTTGCATTGAATTCCTCGTCCCCCCACATGGATTGGAAGAGGCGCGGTTGATTGTGCCAGGCAGCCAGGCCCATGAGCGTGACGAGGGCGAGGATCTCCCACTTTCCCACCGGTCTCGTTTCCGGCTTGGACATGAACTTCATCTCCGCCGAGCGCCGTATGCCCAACCACGGAGATGCGAGGAGAAGGGCTCCCACGAGCATGAGATTTGTCTTCACCCCCTTCGGGAGCCACACGGATACGTAGGCCTCAGGAGCGGCGTTGCCGCCTTCAGAGCGCGCTTTTTCCTGCAGCTTCTGCAGCCGCTTCTCCGCCTTCTCAGGATTGCCCAACTGCTTCTTCAGCACAAACAATCCCAGCAGCACCACCGCGCAGGTGATGATGAAGGGCAGGGAGCCACGCCAGGGAAGGCGTGCAAGAAGGGATCGCATGCCGCGATGATGGAGAGGAGGACGCGCTGCTCAAGGGCGGCTTTCTACATCGCTGCGTCGCGGCGGACGGTTCCTTTCGTGCGGGATGCTTGCACCAAAAGAAATTGCCACGTAGGAGAGTGGATGCGTTCCCCCCGCGGTGTGTTGAGAGTTGTCCTTGTAGTCCCCCTTCTTGTGCTGTGCCTGGCTTCCTGCCGTTCCACCAATCAGCTTCTGAAGGCCAGGCCAGTAGCCCTGAGTCCTTTTGTCGAGCATCCACAGCTTCTACAGGACCATCGTGAGCACGTGCCGTTTCATCGCTTGTGGGTCACGGCGGACTCCGGCGCACGCGCCAGGGCCGCGCAAAAGACGGAGATCTACATCGCCCCGGTCACGCTGCGTTACTTGCGCCCCCTGAAGAAGCCCCTCGTACGCAAGGAGGTGGCGGCTGGCAGCATTGATCGTCGTGAAGCGGAAATGGCCCGTCAGCTCAGGAGCACCTTTGCCCAGGCCTTCGGCGAAGTGCCACCGTCCCGGTACTACGTATCTCCTGAGCCCAATGCCAGATCTGTCACGCTCGAGCTGGCGCTGGTGGAATTGAATCCCACCAGTCCCAAGGGAAATGCCGTGAAGACGGCTGCGAAATTCGTGGTGGGTCCGCTGGCCAGTCTGGGTGGCATGTTCACCAAGGGCAATGTCGCCATCGAGGGCAAGATTCGGAACTCCAGCACCCGCGAGTTGATTGCGGAATTCGCCGACAATGAGGCGGATCGCATGACGCTCTATACGCTGCGCGACTTCCGCCCGTATGGTCACGCCGAGTACGCCATGCGTTCGTGGGCGGAGCAGTTTGAGCGATTCACCCGTGCCTCCTACGGAGACAACATCGGTGACACCGCATTCTTCACATTGGATCCGCGGTGATGGTCGCTAGTTGGTTTTGACCTCCTCCGCCGGCGTCTGGGTGGAGGCTTCGGCCGCTTTTTCCTGCGGGGGCGGGGTACTGGAGCCGCCCTGATCGGCGGGTGGCGTCTCCTTCTCTTTCTGGAGCGCAATCAAGCGCTGTGACTCAAGCAGCAGATACTCCGGCTGGATGCAGGACTGGTGGGAGACATTGCTCCAAAGGATGCTGCTCTGTCGATCCACGAGGAAGGCGCCGTGAAGCGGCTTTTCCAGATACTGGTCATAGCAACCCCAGGACTTGAAGGCGAACTGCTGCCGATCCGAGAGCATGTTGAACGGCAGCTTCGGCGAGGGCGTGCCGGTGAGACCAAGCGCCTCCAGCAACATGGTGGCTTCCTCCGTGCTCACGACCACGATGGGAATGCCGAAGTGCGCAAACGAGGGCGCGTGGGTTCGCAACTCCTTGAGCGGTGCGGCATCCTCCGGGCGGGAGCCCCCTGCCTGAAAAATGACCAGCGTGTATTGTCCCTGCCACTTCTCCATGCCCACGGTGCTTCCCGTTTCATCCGGCAGGGTGAATCCAGGCGCCGGCAGCGGACTGGCGACAACCAGGGTCTGACTCATGGTGCTGGGGGCCGGCTTCGGGAGGGTGAGTGGTTGCCCTTCTTTGGCTGCCCTCAGCATGGCCGCCACGGGGATGGACGCGGGATGGTTTCGCAATTCCTTCTCGAGAAGTTGCTGTGCCTGCCCGGGATCGCCAGCCTTGGCAAAGAAGGGAGCCAGGGCGACCGCGGGCACATCCAGAATGTCCCCCACGTAGGCGGAGATGTGTCCTCCCGCGAGTTCGATGAAGGCCTCCGCACCGCGAGCCATGCTCTCCGCCAGTTCACGATGGCGGTCCATGGAACTGTTTGCCGTGATTTTTTCTGTGATCTGGCGCAGCTCATCGAGCTGGTTGTTGGCGTTCTGCGCGAATCCCTGGGCCGCAAAAGCGATGGCTCTCCAGTAGTGGGTCTGGGCCATCGCGAGCTGGCAACCTGCCTCATCCAGATCGGTGAGCGCATCCGTGCGTCCCAGTTCCTCCCACCGGCCTGCTGCCATGAGAAGCTGGGCGCGTAGACGACGTGCTTCTACAAAGGCATCACCCGGATCCACGTCCGGTTGCCGGTCAGGATTGAAATGAGGCCGGCGGGGAAGCTGCCGCAGATCGTTGGCGAGCTTCAGCGCGGCATCTGCATCGCCCTGATGGTAGAGTGCCCAGGATAGAAGCCGTGCATTCTCAAAGTCCTCCGGAGAATTCCCCAACTTGGAGAGAGAGACTGAGAGCAACTGGTTGGCCATGCGCCAGTCCCCGACCGCTTCCAGCGGCGCGGCGGCGAGCCTGAAGCCGACTGCCCCGGCTCTCTCCAGATCAATGCTCCTGGCGTAAGGCACAGCGCGGCGCGCATCTCTCTTCAGCCACAGCAGCACCCCGTACGGTGCCACCTGTCCCACGCCGATGGCATTCCCGATGGTATCAAGCTGTCCATCCATGGCCAAGGACTGCGGCAGGGGGGCGTCCACCAGATGATGCGCCAGAATTCGGTAGCGAACGGCGAACAGTTGCGTGGCGGCGTCCTGATTCTGCGCCGAGGCAATGGAGTCAAAAGCAGCGGCCAGTGCCTCCAGACGCCCGCCAAGGTCACCCGACTCTGCTGAGGCGAAGAAGGAACGGTAAGCGGTGGTCCAGGAGACCTCCACGGCGCCTTTCCCTGATGCAGCCTCGGCCTTGTCCAGAAAGTAGGTCGCCCTGCCAGGCTGGGTTTCATTGGCGATGGCCAGGCCAATCCAGGCTCCAGCACACTGCGGATCCTCCGTGGCAGCGGTACGAAAGCAGCGCTCGGCACGGCTCGAATCCAATGTGTGCAGTGCCAGGGTTCCCATCTGCATCAGGCTGGACACGGTTGGGTTTGAGGAGGTGAAGGGGACGGTGTTACCGGGTGCGCCTGTGCCAAGAACATCTTCCTTCATGAAGGGGCCTTGGGAAAAGGCCTCCTCGTCCGTGGATGGCTTCAGGAATCTCCGCCCAGTTTCCCAGTCCGCCTTGTAGAGGCGATCCATGGACGTGGGAATGGGGGCCTCCGCCTTGGCCGTGACAGCTTCCTTCTTCTCGACGATGGCCACCTGGATACGATCCAGTGCCCAGGAGATCCAATAGACCACGGCTGCCAGAGCCATGGCCATGATGATCATGATCCATCGTGCGGGGTTCTCAATGAAGGACATGGCGGGTCGGGGGACAGTCGGCGTTGCTGTTCTGCGTGGATCTTAACTAATTACGCTTGGGAGAACAAGCAGGCTGGTGGGATGTCACTGCGGAAGAAGGTTCTGACAAACGAGAGATAGGTGCCAATCAACATTTTTTGGCGGAAACACCCGCCGTATTGTCCAACCGAGAACGATCTGTTAAAAAGACGGTAACCCGATTCCTGCCATGAAATCTACTTGGTCCAAAATTGCAGGGCTTTCCGCGGTGCGAGCCTCTCTCCTGAGCGCAACTCCATGGCGGATGCTGTTGATGCTCCTGACATTGACGCTCTGGACCGCCAGCGTGGTGGCTGACCCGCCCATCGTCAACAAGCCGAGCGGCGCCAAGGTGAAGACCTATGGGAAGCCGAATTCCAACCTGAACACGAACTCCAAGCCAGGTTTCCAGACCGGCGGCAAGGGACATAGACCTCCACACGTGGTGGTCGTTCCGAAGCCCCCTGTCATCCCGATCCGGCCAAACAAGACGCCGCAGATTTCGGGCATTGCGACTCCCTTCCCAGACTCGTCCGTGAAGTCGTATCCCACCAAGGTGGAGGTGCGTCCTGCCCAGCCTCCGTTCGGTCCAGCGTATCCTCTGACAAAGTTTTCGCAATTCGGCCGCCCCGTCTCTCCTTTCGCGGCCAAGCCCACGGTGCAGCAGTTTTTGGGGCCGAAGCCGAATGCCTCCGGCATTACAGCTACCAGCACGCCTGTGCCCTCGGCCATTTCCACCACGAAGACGGTCTCCAGTTTTACGCCAGCGCCGAGAACGGTGGTGCCCACACACCCCTCCGGCTTCGTGGTTCGCTCAGGACATCCCCATCGTCCGGAGAAATGGCAGAAGGTGCAGGACAACTGCAACACGGAGTGGGACTCCTGGCACAGGAAGCACGGCTCACACGTGAAGACCATCCAGGGAGAGCGGCTGAAGAACTGGGGTGAAGTGTGCGGTCGCTATCGCGAACCGGGATGGGCCAAACACTTCCACGGCAAGGAGTACAAGAAGTGGTGTGGTGACGTGTGGAAATACCGGCAGGACCGCTGCGTGGAGGTGTGGTGCGACCGGAAGCCTTTCTGGAATCACGTTTTTGACAATAACTGGTGGAGCTCCTGCTGGTGGAGGAAGAGTCCTCCGAAGCATGTGATCGGCGCTCACGAGTCACCCTGGTGGTGGTGGCATGGCTGTGAGCCGGAGAAGCGGCGCACGTTCTTTGGCGTGGCGCTCGCCGTGCCGGCGGTCATTTATGACCCGGGCACCACAGTTCTATATGATGGCTCCAATTACTACGTGGATGGCGACTTTGTCTCCACCGCCGTGGCTGCTCGCGAGGAGGTCATCGACCTCGCGAATCCCGATGTGAGCGGTATTCTCCTTCCGGAGCCTGCGCCAGAGGGGGAGGCCGAAACCTGGCTGCCACTCGGTGTGTGGGCACTGGCCCAGCAACAGCAGGGTGACCCGACGATGTTCGTGCAACTGAGTGTGAACAAGGACGGCATCATCGCCGGTGCCTACAAGAACATCCTCACGGGTGACGAACAGCCCATCGTGGGCCGGGTGGATCTGAAGACCCAGCGTATCGCCTGGCATGTGGGTGATGCCTCGCAAACCGTGTATGAAACCGGGCTCAACAGTCTGGATAACGATGTGGCGAGTGTGTTCATCCACTTCGGCACCGAGGCTACACAGACCTGGCTGCTGGTGAAGTTGCCATCCCCAGAAATGCCGCCGGGACCGGTGAAGACGCCGCGGATCGACTGAGGGATCAGCGAAGTCTAGCTCTGGGAGCGAGCAGGCGTCTTCGCGCGGTGCTCGCTGGGTCGCCAGCCAATCCACTTCTTGAACGTGGTGGAGAACACAAAGGGATTCTGATGCCCCACCGCGCGGGCGATGGACTCGATCTTCTCATCCGTCGTGGCCAGCAGCTCCGCGGCACGACGCATGCGCAGCCATGTGACGTGGCGCATGGGTGAGCGACCGAGTTGCGTGGTGGTCAGTCGGCGCAGATGTTCCTCGCTCATGTTGGCATCACGTGCGAGGCGGGTGGCGGTCCATGGAGCGCCGGGATTCTCTGCGACTTTTTCCCACAACCGGGAAAGCCGCTCATCCATCTGCCACGGTTGGGCGAACTGAAGCACGTATCCCTGGATGAGTTCCACCCAGTGGTGGATGGCTGCAGGAGTGCTGTGGGCTGACTCGCACTCCGCCGCGAGCCCCAGCGCCGCCAGCCTCAAGCCAGTGCCATCGAATTTCGCCAGCACCGGCGAGCCTGCCATGACGATGGGCCGCTTCTCGGGCACGGATTGATAGCGCACCCAGGCGAACTCCCACTTCTTTCCAGGGACGGCGTGGAAGGCATTCAACAGGTGCGGTGGCAGTAGGCACGCCATCCCAGCGCGACAGATTTGCCAGCGTCCATCCACCAAAATACGACCCTCTCCACCGATGCAGGCCATGAAGTAGGTGCCGCTCTGTCTCATGCGCACGATGCAGTAGGGCGCATGCGCCTCACACACACCGAGGTGGGCAATGCGGTGCTGGGCCAGCGCCGGGCATGCAGGTGTGTTTTTTAACCATGATCGCTCATCCTGCTCGTCCACACGCACGACCACCTGCCGGGTGCGCCTCCCGAGGATGTGGGTTTCAGATAGGTGGTCGTGGGAGCCTGGCATGCGAGAATGTGGAGAATGGAAAACGAACCAGCGTTTCTATTTTCGCTTTGCGATTCACGTCAGGCAACGGTGCGTTCATCGCTTTTCGAACTTTCTACAGAACACCAAACCGCTAACTCCTCACTCATCCCATGCCCAACCCTTGGACCGGAATCGGAAATCCCTACACCCGACAGGAAGTTGTTGATCGCCTCAACGCCTCCCTGAAGAAGGGCGAGCCCATCATCGCCGCCGGTGCCGGTACGGGCATCAGTGCCAAGTTCATTGAGAAAGGTGGCGCGGACCTCATCATCATCTACAACAGCGGACGCTTCCGGATGAGCGGCCATGGATCCACCTGCGGTCTCATGGCATATGGCGATGCCAATGCCGTGGCCATGGAGATTGGTGAGTACGAAGTGCTGCCCACGGTGAAGGAGATTCCTGTCATCTGCGGTGTGCACGCCACCGACCCGCGCCGTCGCATGTGGCACTGGCTGGGCAAGGTGAAGGACATGGGCTTCTCCGGCGTGAACAACTTCCCCACGCACACGATTGTGGATGGTCACTTCCGTCAGGTGCTGGAAGAGACTGGCATGAGCGTGCAGAAGGAGTTCGAGATGGTGGGTCTCGCGCACCGCATGGACTTTTTCACCATCGTGTATGTCGCCACTCCGGAAGAAGCGGTCGAGATGACGAAGCAGGGCGCAGATGCCGTGATCGCCCACGTGGGTACCACCGTGGGTGGCAGCATCGGCGTGGTGAATGCGGTGGTCGATTGGGATTTCACGGTGAAGCGTACGCAGGAGATCATCGATGCCGCCCGGTCCGTGCGGAAGGATGTCTTCACCCTCACCCATGGCGGTCCCATCAACACCCCGAAGGATGTGGAGTACATCCTCAGCAAGACCACGGCAGATGGCTTCGTAGGCGCCAGCAGCCTCGAACGCATGGGCGTTGAGGAGAGCCTCACGAATCTCACCCGCGAGTTCAAGAGTGTGGGAGGGAAGTAGAGCTTCCTTTCCGCGACTCATGCCATTCACCTTTCACGTTCATTCGCCATGCTCCGCATTCTCCTCACCCTTGCGATTCTCTGTAGCGTAGCTCACGCTGCCGATCCCATCCGCGTCTTCATCCGCAGCGGTCCGAAGTCCCACGGACCGGGGGCGCACGACTATCCCCGCTTCCTCAAGGAATGGGTGCCGCTCTTGAATGAGCGCGGTGCCAGGGCGGACGGTGGCGACTCTTTCCCCACAAAGGAACAACTCGACAAGACCGACGTGCTCATCCTGCACGCGCAGGAGGCGGGGAACATCGCCCTGGGTGAGGAGCGCAAGAACCTGATGGAATTCCTCAAGCGCGGTGGCGGACTCGTCGTCATCCACGCGGGTATCGTGTCGCGCGATCCGGATTGGTTCAAGACCATCGCGGGTGGCTCGTGGAATCACAAGACACCGACGAAGTGGCTGGAGGCTCCCATGGCGCTCTACTTCACGGACCGCGACAATCCCATCACGAAGGACATCTCGAACTTCGACATTGATGACGAGATTTATTACGACATGGACATCCTTCCCGAGGTGAAGGTGCTCGCGGCTGCCTACACACCAAAGGCAGCGGACACTCGTGGAAAGGGAAACAAAGAAGCGCAGCAGCGTGCTGCGGAAGCCGTGGCCAAGAGGAAAGCGGTAAACATCTACGACATCCAGCCGCAGATGTGGACCTATGAGCGCACGGTGGATGGTGGCAGCACGCCTTATCGTTCCTTCGTGTGCATTCCCGGTCACCTCTACGCCAACTTCTCTAACAACGGACTCCGCACCGCCATCCTGCGCGGCATCGCCTGGGCTGGAAAGCGCGACAACGCTGATGTGCTCTGCAAGCCGACGGAACTTGGCAGCGCTCTGCGCTACCTGCCCGGTGGTTGCCCGCCTCCGCAGGACATTCCCAAGGACCTGGAAGTGCATCCCGAGTTCAATCTCTCGCTGGTTGCCTCTGAGCCGCTCATCAACAAGCCGATGAACATCGACTGGGATGAGAAGGGCCGTCTGTGGGTCGTCGAGACTCCTGAGTATCCCAACGGTCTTCGCCAGGCGAATGTCGAAGCGTGGAAAGACTCCGGCGCAGTCAAGCCGGGGCAGCACGAGCGTGAGCCACTCGACCGCGTCTCCATTCTCAGCGATACGGATGGTGACGGCATCATGGACAAGAAGCAGGTCTTTGCCGACAAGATCGAACTCGCAACCTCCAGCGTCTTCTACAAGAACGGCGTCATCGTCTGCGCCGCGCCGGACATCCTGTTCTTCGAAGACACGGACGGAGATGACAAGGCGGACAAGCGCACCAAGCTCTACACCAATCTTGGTAACAAGGACACCCATGCGGTGATCAACAACATGCGTTGGGGTCAGGACGGCTGGGTGTACGCCACGCACGGCTACTCCAGCACCGAGGACGCGAAGTCCGGTGATGGTTCGAGGGGCTTCGGAGCCATCGGCGCCGGTGTGGTACGCTTCAAACCGGACGGCAGCGCGATTGAGCAGTACGCTTCCCGTGGCGGCAATACCTGGGGCCTGGACATCACGTGGAGTGGCGAGGTCTTCTACACGCAGCCGACGAGCGGCAATCACTTCATTCATGTGGTGCTGCCTGAGTATGTGCTGGCAAAGGGCAAGCTCCCCGGCGTCTCTGGGACGAATGGACTCCTGCCTCGCGAGCCCACCTTCCCCGCCATGCACTGGGAGCAGCAGGCGTATGTGCAGATTGATCAGGTGGGCAGCTACACGGCGGCCGCTGGTTGCGCCATCTACGAAGGTGGAGCCTGGCCTGAGAAGTGGAACTACGGCTACTTCACCACGGAGCCTACGCTGAACATCGTCAGCCACTTCATGGTGGAGCCTGATGGCGTCACCTACAAGGCGAAGCGTGAAGCGGGTCGTGAGCACACCGAATTCATCCGCAGCAAGAATCTCTGGTTCCGTCCCATTGATGTCCGCATCGGGCCGGATGGTGCGCTCTACGTGGTGGACTTCTGCAACCAGGCCGTGATTCACAACGACACGCGTGGCCCGGTGCATGGTCCTGCCAATGCTGCCGTACGTCCTGACCGCGACCACTACTATGGCCGCATCTGGAAGGTGCAGCACAAGGATGCGAAGAAGGTGGAAGTGGCGAAGCTGAAGAAGGACGACTTCCAGCAGCTCGCGGGTGTGGTGAAGAACAGTGAGAATGTTCCGCAGAAGCAGGTGGCCTGGCGCTTGATTGCCGAGCAGCAGGGACCGCAGGGCAAGGGAGTCGTGGGCCTCGCCGAGAGCGGCATCACTCCCCGCATGGGAAGCAAGGCATTGCGCGTCTACGAGAGCATTGAAAAAGGTGTGCTCACTGCGCCGGAGTCGCTGAATGCATTCCTTGATGCCAAGGACGATTGGACTCGCTCGGCAGTCATTGCTGCGGCGAAGGACAATGCTGCGAATGAGATTGCTGCGGCCTTCGCGTCGAAGCGTGCCAGTGAACTGGGCTCCTTTGTGGAGAACCTCATTCCGGCCGCCCTTGCTGGTGATGCGGTCAAGAACACGACGAATCTGCTCAATTCCTGCGCCTCCGCAGGCCCCGGCACCGAGGCGCTTCAGTCTTCGGTACTTCGAGTGCTGGCTCAGCAGGCAGACTTGAGTCTGACCGCGCATCCCGCATTGAAGGAACCTCTGCAGAAGCTTCTGGCCAATCCTTCCACGGCAGCGGCCGCCTTGCCGCTTGCGGCCAAGTGGGACAAGGAACGCGCTTTGGCAAAGGAGCGCAAAGACGTGGTGCAGGCGCTGATGTCCAAGATGAAGGACGCGAAGGCACCGACTCAGGAGCGCCTTGCCGCGGCAAGGGGCTTCCTCGGTGCGGATGGAGATGGCGAGGCAAAGGACCTCATTGCCGAAGCTGCCATGGAAATCGATCGCAAGGACGGTGGCTCGAAAGGGCCCTTCGTGAATCCGATGGATCTCCGCCTGGGCATCATCAAGCTCATCACCGAGCGCACCGGTCCTTATGTTGCGAGTCGCTTGATGGATGCCTATGTGGATGTCGAGCCCGGAGTGCAGTTGGCAATTTTTGACGAGCTGCTCAAGCGCCCCGAGTGGGTGAATGTGATCCTGGATGAAGTGGAAAGAGGCGTTGTGAAGCCTGCTGACATCGGCCCTTCGAATGTCGCCCGCCTGCGCACGCACCCAAACAAGCAGGTCGCCAGCCGCGCGAACAAGATGCTGGAGAAGCTGAGCCCCGCGACCGTGGAGAAGAACAAGGTCATCGCCCAGCTCACGCCGGAGGTGGAGAAGACCGGTGATGTTGCCAAGGGCAAGATCGCCTACGCGTTGTGCGCCACCTGCCACAAGCTCGGTGACACCGGTCTGGCTGTTGGCCCGCCGCTCGATGGCATGGGGGCGCACGGGCCTGCGGAACTGCTCGTGCACATCGTCGATCCCAATCGCGAAGTGGACCCGAGCTTCTGGGCGCACAACATCACGACGAAGAAGGGCGAGGCCATCGTGGGTGTCATCACTTCAGAGAATCCATCCACGCTCACGCTCGCCACACAGGTGGGTGTGAAGGAAATTCCGAAGAGCGAAATAGCCACGCGTGAAAACACGCGCCGCAGTCTCATGCCGGAAGGACTCGAAGCCATGGGTGCAGAGACCATGCGTGATCTCCTGGCCTACATCTGCGGTGATGCCCAGAAGCATTTCCGCATCGTGGACCTTCGTCCCGCTTACACCGCGGACAGTCGTGAAGGCGTCTTCGCAGGGCCAAGTCCCAACCAGGGCCAGGTGCGCCTGGCAAAGTACGGCAATGTGAAGGTGGAAGGCATTCCCTTCTTCGTGCAGGACGCAGCGAAGAGCGAAAGTGGGTCGAACATCATCGTGCTCAAAGGTGGTCCGCAGAAGAGCCAGAGCTGGACTTACCCGCAACGCGTGGAAGTCGCGGTGAACGCGCAGGCGAAGAAGCTGCACCTGCTCAGTGGCATCGCTGGCTGGGGCTTCCCTGCGGTGAGAGATCACATCCCTGCGCTCAAGGCCACGGTCACCTATGAAGGTGGCGAGACGGAGGAGTTCACACTGAACAATGGGGAGGCGTTTGCCGACTACATCCGCGAGGTTGAAGTGCCGGGCAGTCAGTTGGTGAAGGAACCGATCAGCGATGATCAGCAGATCCGTCTGCTCAGCCTCACTCTGACCAAGAAGGGCGTGATCAAGAAGCTGGCGCTGGAGAGCTTCGCCAATGGTGTCGCACCGGTGGTGATTGCCGTCACTGCGGATGTGGAGGGGCGCATGGGAGCGAAGCCAGGTGCAGCAACGGCTGCGGCTCCTGCTTCTGGCGACTCCAGTGCTCCAGGACCCAAGGAAGGTGGCAAGGGTGACAACAAGCTGCCTGCAGTGACGCCTGTTTCCTGGGAAGCTGGCAAGACCAAAGTGCTGCTCATCGGCGGTGGCAGCTCGCACAACTTCGCCAGGTTTTTTGGTGAAGTGGATGGCGCTACGCTGAAGGCTGCGGGCTTCACGGTGCACTACACCGAAGATCGCGATCAGGCGGTCGCGGAGCTGCCGAATGCGGACGTTGCCGTCATCAGTGTGAACCGCCAGTTCTTTGACAGCCCGGCGTATCGCAAGGCGCTCTTCGACCGTGTGGCGGCTGGCAAGGGTGTCATCATGATGCACCCCGGTACCTGGTACGCGTATCCCCGTTGGCCTGAGCTGAATGCCCAAGTCGTGGGCGGCGGATCCAAGGGACACGACAAGCTGGGACCCTACTCCGTGAATGTGACCAAGGCGGACCATCCCATCATGAAGGGGGTGCCGGCGAAGTTCGACGTGACGGACGAGCTCTACTATGTGAATGCCAAGCCCGAAGAGATCCCCGCTGGTACGGCTGGCATCGAAGTGCTCGCTGAGACGTCTCCCAGCCAGAAGTTCGGCAAGCCGCATCCCAGCGTGTGGGTCACCAAGAACGACAAGACGCGCATCGCCTGCATCGCACTTGGTCACGATGAGCGCACGCACGAAGACGCCGCCTTCAAGAGCATCCTGGTGAATGCCGTGCAGTGGTGCTCGGGGAAGTAGTCGCCCCGAGTCATAACGGTTCCTTCTCCCACAGAAACCTAAGTCGTGTGCGAGAGGCTTGATGCGCGCCTGATGGCTTTCTGGCAGATGGTGGCCCTGGGAGCGCTGGCCTCTGGCCGGCGTGGTGTGTTGCAGGAGGCTCTCACAATAATATCGCGAGACGGCAGCGTTCCCAGGGCCGCGTCCCGTAGCTCTCGGGTGGAGCTTTTCCACTCGACCATCAACCATAGCGATCTGGAGAGAGCAGCGTGAGGTCAAACTCAGGCTGCTCTTTCTCTATCAGCTGGGCCACGATGTGTCCTGTGACAGGACCAAGACTCAGCCCCATCATCGCGTGTCCCGTGGCGATGCAGAGGTTGGAGAAGTATCGCGTGCGACCGAGGTACGGCAGCCCGTCTGGCGAACAGGGACGCAGTCCGCTCCAGGGTTCCACGTCTGCGAGGTCTTCGGGGCTGAACTCGGGAAAGTATCGGGACGCCGCATTGATGATGCCCTGCACCCGTCGTGGATTGATGGCTTCACTCATGCCGGAGATTTCCATCGTACCGCCAAAGCGCAGCGAACCTCCTGTCATGGGAGTTACGGCAACACGTGCCTCGGTGAGGATGCTGCAGAGATGCGGAAGCTGCCGTGGGTTTGACAGGGTGAGGCTGTAGCCTTTGCCTGCCTGCATGGGTAGCCGCAAGCCCACGGACTTCGAGAATGCGGAACTCCATGAGCCGAGACAAAGAACAAACTCGTCTCCCTCCGTTTCCCCTTGAGAGGTCTTCACGGCAAGGACTCGTCCGCTTTCTGCGCAGAGAGCCTCAGCATCCGCTCCCCACAGGAAGGCAACGCCCGCCTCCTTGCAAAGACGCTGGAGCGTGCGCATGAAGAGCTGCGGTGTGAGATGACAATCCTTGGGATAGTAGACGGCGCCTGCCACATCCATGGTGATGCCCGGGTCCATCTCGTTGGTGTGCCGGGCATCCAGCACTTCCGCGGGCACGCCCATCTCACGCGCTACCTGCGCGCTGTCCGCCTCTTCATCGAGCGTGCGCTGCGTCTTGCAAAGCATCAATAGTCCCCGTTGATTCAGGCCAAAATCATTCTCGCATGCAGCGGCCAGTTCTTCGAAAAGCAACCGGCTGCGCAAATGCAGGTCCCGGAGCAGCGGGGAAGCCCGCTTTACATGTTCACGTGTGGCCGCCTTCCAGAAGTTCCATCCCCAACGCAGTAGCTCAGGATCCAGTGAAGGCTTGATGTAAAAGGGAGACTCAGGATTCCACATCCACTTCAGTCCCAGTGCGACCATGCCGGGTGCGGCAAGCGGCACAAAATGACTTGGAACAATCATCCCCGCGTTCCCATACGAGCAGCCGCTTCGCTCCTCGCTGCCCCTGTCGATCACCGTGACGCGATGCCCGCGCTTCGCGACCTCCAAGGCCGTGCAAAGACCGATGACTCCTGCGCCGAGAACGATGACGTGCGACATGGTGTTGGAGGTTTCAGTCGCGTGATAACACTATGAAATGCCCCAGCAGAATGGATCGTGCGGATTCAGCAGGATTTCCCCCTCTGTCGTGACATGGGCCTCGCCCACAATGATCGGGATGATGGCTCCTGCGTCTCGGTCATGCCATCGATAGCTGCCCTTGAAAGTGCTGCCGATGATGCTCTCCTGCACCCACTCCTCGCCCTCGGCCAGCTTTCCGTCCGCGGCGAGGCATGCGAGCTTGGCACTGGTGCCGGTGCCACACGCAGAGCGGTCATATACGCCTCCAGGGCACAGCACGAAGCCCCGTGCGCTGGCATTGGGAGAGGATGGCGGTCCCACAAGTTCAATGTGGTCCACATCAGGAAAATGCTGGGGTTCGTTCACCGCTCGCCGCAGGGCGCTTGCAAATGCCGAGAGTTCACCCACGTGTTCCAGTTCGAGTTGCTGGCCGTGATTCTCCGTGATGAAAAACCAGTTGCCACCCCAGGCCACATCTCCAGTAACGGTGCCATGCCCGGGCACGTCCACGGAGATCCCAGAGGCCTTGCGAAACGATGGGACATTTTCGAGGGATACACTTCCATCCTCGCCCAGCGTGAAGCTCACAACTCCGACGCGCGTCTCCAGACGGTGCGTACCCGGCGAAATGCGACCCAGATGCGCCAAGGTGATCGCCACACCGATCGTGGCATGACCACACATGTTCAGGAATCCGACATTGTTGAAAAAGATCACGCCCGCGATGCAGGAGGCGTCCATGGCCGGACAGAGCACGGCGCCCACGAGAACATCGGAGCCTCGGGGTTCACAGGCCACGGCCCGTCGCAGGGCATCGTACTGAGGATGGAACAAGCGCAGCCGCTTTTCGATCGCCGGAGCGTCGGCAGCAGGCACGTCTCCTTGGCGGGGGAAATGACGCAGCAAAAGAGGCAACGGATCATCAAACACCACGCGCGTGGGCTCGCCGCCGGTGTGGGAATCGATGATCCGGATCTTCTCCATCATTCTGATCGAGATTTGGTCTTGATGAGTTTCAGCACGTTGCTGGCGGCGATGGCATCATGCAGCACCATGAGGGTGCCGGGGGCGCTGGCGGTGGTTTTGGATGGATCCTGATACACCGTCTGGATCTGGGAGACGTGACCGATGGCGTTGCCGTGAGCGTCCAGCACGGCGGACCCGCTCGAGCCCGGAGCCCATGAGGTGCTCACCTGAATCCATACCGGTTCGTCTTCACCCTTGGTGCTGGGCGCGGGAGGTGCAGGCTTGGAGGCTGGCTTGCCGGCCTCGGGCTTGGCCGTGCCGGTGCCTGGCGCTGCCTCACGCATGTTGCTGCGGAAGGGATGCTTTGTGAAGCGATTCACGATTCCCTCACTGAAGTAGCCGCGCCTTCCTTTGGGCTCGCTGAAGCAGTACACTTTGTCACCCGGCATCACGTCTGAGGTGAAGGGGAGGGGATTCAGCGTGGCGCCTTTCACGCGAATGATGGCGGTATCCGTGGCCCGGTTGGCTGCCAGTACTTCCACCACGGGAATCACCTTGTCGTCTTCGTCAGCGACGATGAGGTAGCCTTCGCGGATATCTTCATTCTCCAATACATGGCCACACGTGACCACGGCATCGTTGGTGATGGCATAGCCGCCCGCGAGGTTGAGGTGCCATTTGCTGCATTTCTTGCAGAGGTAGTGCCAGCCTACGCGGAGATGAGCGCGCCTTGCGGTATTCCACAACTCCCGGCCCTCTAGTTTTCCGGTGCGTGGCTTGGGCAGCTCCAGCTCGCAAGTGGTGCGGCTCATCTGCTCCACTACTTTTTCCATGGGGACGAGCTCGCCTTTTTCCTTCAGCCGGTTTGCTTCATCGGTGATGACGGCTTGGGACTTGGGATTGCGTCCCTCCGGGTAGATCGGCACATCAGGAGCCTGGCTGTAGAGGGTGCCGCACCCGATCAAGGTGCCAAAGATGAGGCGGGGAAGCGCGTTCATGGTAGTGCGGCTCTGTACGGTGACCGTGAGTGCATATTACGAGCGTCTTCAGTTCCGCGGCCTGGAGCCGATGCCTTCACGGATGATGGCCAACACCCTTTCACGTTCGGAGCCTTCCAGGGTGAGGTGGGGTTCCCGCACCCATTCGCTGCCCAACCCGCATTCCTGGACCATCAGCTTGATGTATTGCACGAACTTGATGTGGGTATCGAGTTTCAGCAGCGGGTGAAACCAACGCAGCAGGGCGCGTGCTTCATCCCAGCGACCTGCCCGCGTATGCTCCCAGAGCCGCTGGTTTTCCTGCGGGAATGCGATGCCGCTTCCCGCCACCCAGCCATCAATGCCCAGGATGGAGCTTTCGAGAATGAGATCGTCCACTCCGGTGAAAAGTGCAAAGCGGTCTCCGTTCACGATGCGCATCTCGGTGATGCGCCGGGTGTTGCCGGAACTCTCCTTCATCGCGATGAGGTTTGGCACATCAGACAGCTCGCGCATCATCTCCGGCGTCACGTCCACCGTGTAGCCGATGGGATTGTTGTACAGCATCCATGGCAGGCTGGTTGCTGCCGCCACGGCACGGTAATAGGCCAGCGTCTCACGCGGATCTGCCTTGTACACCATGGCTGGCATCACCATGAATCCCGCCGCACCCAGCCTTTCACAGTCCTGCACATATTTGCGCGCCGTTTCGGTGCTGCACTCCGCGACGCCACTCAGCACTGGAACACGCCCCGCGCTCTGCTGCACGATGGCACCCACCACGCTCCGCTTCTCCTCAGGCGCGAGGCTCTGATTCTCTCCCAGCGAGCCACAAACAATCATGCCGCTCACACCCGAGCGAATCAGCACCTCGGCATGACGCTGCGTTGCCTCGAGGTCCAGACTCTGATCCTTGCGAAGCTGGGTCGTGATGGCTGGAAAAACGCCGGTCCAGAGGTGGTTCATGGGAGTATCAGATGGGGCTCTCCGCCGTCACTCAATCACCACCTTGCCGCTCTTCGGGAGTGCGACGCAGTGACCAAGGGGGTTGCCGATTTCATCCGTCACCAACCACGCGTGACCGGCATAGGTTTGTTGCATGGAGTCCCCACTCGGCGCGACTCCTCCATAGGGTTTGCGCTCACCCTTGGTATCCACCCACCAGAGTTTCACTGCGGAGCGGCGCGTGTTGAAGAAGTGGAGCATCGTCTTCTCCTTGCCATCCAGGGAGGCGGGTGCCTGGGCTGCGTTCACGGTCACCAGCGGCACTGCGGTGTATTCTCGCGAGCTCATCAGCGGTTTCCGATTTTTCTCCTGCCATTCCACCAGGGCTCTGGGCCATTCAAACTTCGGCGCTGCTGCCACGTCCCAGCCGCGCAGGTGGACACGCTCCTCGGGCAGGCGGTCGGCGATCCGTTGGTAGCGCCAGGGTTTGTCCCCGAAGATTTCTATCAGCAGGGCTGCGAGGCCCGTGTCGTATTTCTTCAGCTCCTCGCGGGTGTTGATGTGATTGTGCTGGTTGTCGTTCTCACGATTGGTGTCGAACCAGCTCTGCACTCCCTCGGCCCAGTATTCACTTTTGTTGCTGGCGGCGTAGGTGTCTTTCCACAGGCCCGCGCTCAGGGCAGTCTCGTAAGCTGTTTCCAACCTCTTATCAAAGGTGGGATCGATGCTGTTCACTCCCATCTGATGCAGGGCATGGCCAAACTCGTGCACGCAGATGTTCTCTCGATCGTAGGGGTCGCCGGGATAGGCCAGCAAGTTCTCCGTGCCGCAGCTCACTGCGGGTCGCAGCGGAGTGGCGCCCAGGCCGCGTGCCCGCTTGTCCCAGTAGGGAGCAGGCTTCATGTCGCTGTGCTCCGGAATGGCGGTGGTGAATTCATCGTGTGCCATGATGGCGAAGCGCGTCTTGTTCGCATCGAGGGCGCGCAGGATGTCAGGGCGATGACCCAGCATGTGATTGATGATCCACGCGGTCTCATAGAGTGCGGCATCCGGGACTTTCTCCGAGGAGACAATGGAGAAGCCACTTACATCCAGATGCTTCTTGTAGAAGGGAGAGAGCCTCAGCTTCTCCACCACTTCGGCGGAGGGTGCTGATACAGTGGCGTCCTGCTTTGTTCCGGTGGTGCCATAGAGCACACTGGCGGCAAGGGCCAGGCACAGGGATGGAATCCAGAAGTGCTTCATTCTTGCAAGAATAGCGGAACCGGGGCCGGATGTCTTGGATGCAAACAGCGCGATCCCTGTCAATTTACGCACAATGAAGCTGCCGACTGCTGGTCTCACTGGAGACTCCTGGGCCACACTGCCCATGGGTCCGATGGTGGCGTTGTTCGATGGAATGATGGATACGGTCTTCTTTGTGAAGGATGCGGGAGGGCGGTATCTGGAGGTGAATCAGACGCTGGTGGAGCGCTGTGGACTGCGCTCGAAGTCGGAGCTTCTGGGCCGCACGGTGAGTGAAGTGTTTCCCGGAGAGTTGGCGAGGAGCTATGCGCGGCAAGATTTGGAAGTGCTGCGGCAAGGAAGAAAAATTCGCAACCGTCTGGAACTGCACTGGCAGAAGAATCGCCGTGCCGGGTGGTGCCTGACAGCGAAGGTGCCGATAAGAAGGGTGGAGGGTGAGATCATCGGCCTCGTTGGCATCTCAAGGGACTTGCAGACGCCGGGCGGTAGCGAGGGGATTCCTCCCACCCTGTCGAAGGCCATGGCCTACCTGGAAAAGCACTGCGATGACAGCGCGCTTTCTCCTGCACTGCTGGCGAGGAAGGCGGAGATGTCTCCCACACGGTTTGCGCGGCTGGTGAAGCGTGTGTTTCATCTCACGCCGGGGCAGATCATCACGCAGGCGCGCATTCAGATGGCATCACGGTTGCTACAGGAAACGGAGGGCTCAGTCGCGGAGATTGCGTTGGCGTGTGGGTATTGCGATCACAGCGCGTTCACACGGGCGTTTCGCGAGGCTACGGGAGTGACGCCGTCGCAGTTTCGTGTGGCGGTGCGGTAGGGTTGGTTCCGGAGTTGGTGGGTGTGGTGGGCTGCATTGAATTCAACACAGAGCCACAGAGACGCAGAGGAACTTCGGAGACTGACGGTGGAGGCTGGGCGGTGGCGTTCTTGCAGGGAGCGGGACTCGCCGAAGTCCCTCGTCTGTAGCGATACTTACCGACGGAATCTCAAAAGGAAATGCGACGTGACGCGCATCAGCTCTGTGAAGTCACGCGCGGCTCCGCACCCACAGGCTCCCAACCGCCGGGAATTCGGCGAATCCCGCTCCTTGATCGTGGGGCTTGGGCATCAGGGGCTCTGGCGCACATGCTCCCATGCATTGTCTGCGCGGCGGTAAAGCATGCGGTCGTGCAAGCGGCTCGGGCGTCCCTGCCAGAACTCGACCTCCTGGGGAGCCAGCACAAAGCCGCCCCAATGAGGCGGAATGGGCACCCTGCCCTCGGGATACTGGGCTTTCAGTTCCCGGTCGCGGGATTCCAGCCATCCGCGACTGGGAATGACTTCACTCTGCTCGCTGACCCACGCGCCAATCTGGCTGCCATAGGGCCGGCTTTGGAAGTAGGCATCGCTTTCTTCACGGCTCAACTTTGTGACGGCGCCGCGAATGCACACCTGCCGCTCACGCTCCTTCCAGAAGAGGGTGAGGGCGGCCTTGGGATTGCCCTCCAGTTCGCGGCCTTTCCGGCTGTGGTAGTTCGTGAAGAAGGAGAAGCCTCGTTCGTCATAGCCTTTGAGAAGGACGGTCCGTGAGGAGGGCTGGCCATCGGCGGAGACGGTGGCGAGGGTCATGGCATTGGCTTCCAGCACGCCAGCGGCCAGCGCGTCATCCATCCAAAGGCGGAAGAGTTCCATGGGGTCTACTGGCAAGGTGGCCTCTTCCAGCGCGCCTTTCTCATAGCTCAGGCGCAGGTCGGCGAGATTCGGTTTGCCAGCGGGCGAGGACGAGGGATAGAGAACAGACATGGCGTATGCCAATAGTTACGCATGAGTGCAAGTGTTGCAGGTGTTCTTTCCAGTGTGGAGCGCATTCTCCTGGATGAGGTGGCCATCCGGCAGCGGGTGGTGGAGATGGCCGGGCGCATCCGGAATGACTTCGCCGGCCGTGAGTTGACCGTGGTGGCGCTCATGGATGGCGCGCTCTTCTTTGTGGCAGACCTGTTGCGGGATGTCACCCTGCCCGTGAAGCTGCACACGCTCTCGGTGAGCAGCTATCACGGGGGCACCAGTTCCACCGGTCGTGTGGAGATGGCACGGACGCTTCCCTTCGACCTGCGTGGTCGCGATGTCCTGCTCATCGACGATATCCTGGATACCGGTCTCACCTTGGGCACCATGCAGGAGCGCATCCTCGCCGAGTGCCAGCCCGTGAGCCTCCGCACGGCCGTGCTGCTGAGCAAGCAGCGTCCGCGTGAGCGTGAGGTCGCAGTGGACTACATTGGGTTTGAGATCGCGGATGAGTTTGTGGTCGGCTACGGCATGGACTACCAGGGTCACTACCGGAACCTCCCCTGCATCGGCATCCTGAATCCTGCCAATCTTCCTGTATCATGACGGTGCGAGTACTTTTCTTTTCTGTGCTGAGGGATGTTGCGGGTGCTGAAGAAGTGCCCGTGAAACTCGTCCCCGGAGCGACCGTGGCGGATCTGCTCGGGGAGCTCTTCACCCGCTGGCCAAAGCTTCAGGAGTGGGACAGGAGCCTGCTCATCGCCGTGGACCAGTACTATGCGAAGCGCGACGGAGCCCTGCACGAGAATGCCGAGGTGGCCATCATGCCACCAGTGCAGGGGGGCTAGCCGAAGATATCTTTCCTTGTACCATGAGCGCTCCGGAGCCCTGCCCCTACCTGCCCATGACCGGCCGAATGCTGACCTCAGATCACATCCACTCCCTTGGCACGGATCGCAGTGAGAAATTTTACTACACCGCCATGGAGTACGCCCAGGTGCTGTGGCTGGCTGGCTTTCCGGCGAAGGCGCTGCTGCTGGTGAATCGCGCACTGTCCTGCTGGCTGCCGCAGGTCTCGTATCAGGCCTCCGTGGCCCATCAGTCCCCTTTCGACGGGGTGGGCCCGTGTCCCGCAGCGCCGTACCATGCCAAAGCATGGATCCTGCACCATCGTCCTCAGGACGTGTTCATCGGAAATCCCCGGCGCCACTACCAGCACCTCGCCACCCGCATGGTGGAGCCGCACAAGGAACTGCGGAGCTGGCGCGCGTGGGCCTGCTGGTACCTCGCGAAGGAGTCACTGCCTGAGCTGGAGTATCCGGACGATGCGAAGCAGGTGCGCGAGGAGGGCGTCATCAAGCCCACCCGCAGCCAGATTGTGGATCATCTCTCACGACTCAGCCCCACGGATGATCTCGATTCATGGCGCGATGCGCTGACGCTGGTGCATCGCTGGGCGGGGAAGTCGGAGACCGCGCCTTCCGAGGTGCGCTTCGAGTTGGTAGGGGAGGATGCACTGCCGACCATCCAGCGGCTTGCGCATGAGATCTGGCGCCAAGTCTATCCCACCATCATCAGCAGCGGGCAGATCGAGTACATGCTGGAGCTCATGTACAACGTGGAAACCATGAAGCGCGAAGTGCGTGAGCATCAGGTGCAATACGCCATGATGATTCATGATGGCGAGGCCGCCGGATACCTTGGCTGGGAGAACAAGCCCGGTGGTGACACCACCTATCTCCACAAGGTCTACCTGAAGCCTGCCTGGCACGGCCACGGCATCGGCGCGAAAGCTCTCACATGGGTCTCAGACCGCGCGCGTGAGGCCGGCATGCGGCGCCTGCGACTCACCGTGAATCGGAACAACAGCGCTGCCATACGAGCCTATCGCCGCGCGGGTTTTGAGTTCGACAGTGAAGTGTGCACGGACATCGGCGGCGGCTTTGTGATGGATGACCATGTGATGGTGAAGGTCCTGTAGAGAGGGCGTTCTCCCTTCGATTGGTCAAACCGTCAGTTTCCTCCTCCTCCTCACGCCCAGCACCATCATGCCGCCCAGCAACAACAGGGCACGCGACGGCTCGGGGACGACGTACACGATGCCATGGGAGAGAAAGAGATCCGTCTTCCATTCACTACCCGCGTCAAGGGTGGGGAGTTCCAGAATGGCGTCCACTTCCGCCTGCGTGGTGATGCCAGCCAGAGCCGTGGTCCAGTCGAAGAGGTCAAAGTATTGCCCGAAGGTGAACGAGGTGCCATTCGAGACCACCGAGATGGTCATGTCTGGATTGAGTGTCAGCGTGCCGTTCGCATCAATGGCATCGTGCTCGGTGGTGGGATCCAGATCTGCCAGCCCAGCGATATAGCTGCTGATGCTGGTTGTCGTGACGCTGCCGTCGAGTGGTACCGTGCCCGTCGGCAGGGTCAGTTGCAGGGTGATGGACGAGCCGGCATTGAAGGTCACGCCGGAGGCGAAGGTGAGCTTGCCATTTTGTGTGCCGCGCCCCGATCCAGGGGTGACAGCGCCATCCACAGTGATGGCATCGCTGAAGGTGCCGTCGCCGCCCACGGTCCCCGTGGAGGTGACGTTAAGGGCGTTGCTGGGATGAGTGGCGTTGAAATTCTTCCCGTTGCTCACATAGAACTCTCCGGCCACAGAAGTCAGGGAGCTGAGCTGCGTGAGCTCCGCACCGGAACCAATGAGATCCACCACGGCATTTTCGCCAATCGTATTGATGCCACTGCTGGCGCCAAAGGGGGCGAGATCGATCCTGGCGAAGGACACCAGTGTCGTTGCGGTGCTGTCCGCCACCCAGGTGCCACCGGTGAGCGTGCCATTGGCGCCTTTCTGGACCAGGTTCACATCAATGAACTGGGTGGATCCGCTCACCGCAGCGGTGATGCGGAAGTGGCCGCCCTCCACGCGCACTGTCCCCTGGTTGTCAAAAGTCCCGCCAGTGCCATCCGCGAGGAAAGCGAAGAATTGGGCCTGATCGGTGCTGTTGCTGGTGGTCGTCTTGGTAAGGGTGCCGGTGTTGGTGAAGGTGTAGCCGTTGCCCAGTCGGAAGTCCTGCACGCCCACGAAATTGAAGTCGCCGTTGTTTACGAAACTACCGCCTGCCGTTAGCCCCACAAGGTTGTCCGCAGTGACGGTGACCAGGTGATTGAACGTGCCGTTGTTGATGAAGGTGCCCGCGCCACTGAGATTCCGGTCACCACTGCCCGTCACATTGAAATTGCCATCATTGGTGAGCGTCACGCCAGTTCCCAAGTTGAAGGCACTGTTGCCCGTCCAGTCCATGACGCCGGTCGTGCCATTGGTGAAGGTGCCGGTACCATCCGTGAGAAAGGTGTGCGTGATGGTGCTGCCACCGTTGATGTTGAAAAGACCATTGTTCTCCCACTCTGCACCGGTGTTGAGATTGATGGTTCCCGCAGTCCACTGATACGTGCCATCGTTCTGCAGTTTTGTGTTTCCAGAGAGGCCAAGAGATCCGCTGGTATGGGTGATGGTGCCGCCTGCATCATTCACGATGGCGCCCTCGCCGCCGTATCCAGCAGTCCCGGTGCCCGCCGTGATGTTCATGGCGCCTTGGTTGCGAATGATCGTGTCATTCACGAGCGTGACGGTCCCGCTGAGATGGTGGAGGATGCCTCCAGTGCCATTCAGGAGCTGTCCACCTCCAGTGAGGTTCTTGATGCCTCCGTCCGTGATGGTGAAGATGCCCACATTCGTCAGCGTGTTCCCGGCAGTGAGGATGTCCTTCTGATTCCAGAAGAGACCATCTCCCTTGATGTCCAGGGTGAGGCCACCGGTTCCGACCGTGAGCTCGCTGAGCACGGTGGTATTCATACTGTCGGTGATGCGCACACGACCGCCGTTGCCCGAGCTGCCGGCAATCGTTCCGGTCCATGTGCCAGCGAGGTCCAGGTTTCCGCCATCCGCAGTCCAAAGGGCGGCGGCATCGCTGGTGCCTCCCGAGGCCATCCGCAGGATTCCTGCCTTGGCAAGAATCTGGCTGCCCGCTCCCGCGGTGAATCCCGCAGTGCCGTAAAAGAAGCTCGTGTCGGTACCGGCCACGGTTTTTTGAATAAGGCCGTTGTTCACGAACTTCCCACTGCTCGTGATTTGGAGGTCGCCGCGCTCTTGAAAGTCAAAGGTGCCCTCATTCTGAAAGGTCATGGTCCCACCCAGCACGAGGTTGTCATTGCTGCCGCCATAGGTGTGATTGAAGGTGCCCTTGTTGAGGAAGGTGCCTGTGCCCTGCAGCGTCACGTTTCCATCCTGCGCGATGAAGGTTGCTGTACCATCGTTGGTCAGGGTTGTGCCGGTGATTGTGATGGTGGTGCCCTTGAGGTTCAGCACGCCGGTGCTGGTGCTGGTGGCCGCGGCGGTCAGGTTCCACACGCCTCCGGTCTGGTTGAAGGTACCGGAGTTCGTAAAGGTGCCATTGGTATTCAGCGTGGCGGCGACATTGGTCATGGAGCCTGCGTTGCTAATGGCCAGACTGCTCGTGAGGGTGCCGCTGGTGAGGTCAAAGGTACCGCCTGCGGCATTTTCCAAAAGTCCGGTGCCACTCAGGGTGATGGTGGTGGTGGGCGAGGCACCATTAAGACTCATGGCTCCCTCATTGCGGAGCGTGACGGTGGTGACGGCGAGATCGCCTGACTCCATGCGGAAGGTCGCGCCCGCCGCGTTGAGAAAGGAGCCCGAGGTGCCGAAGAGAGTCGCGCCGACGCCTTGCAGCCGGAGTAGTCCCTGATTCTCAATGATGTTTCCGTTGGTGTTCAGCTTGCCCGTCTTCCAGATGAGACCGTCACCGTCCACGTCGAGGATGGTGGTGGGCGCCATGGCCACGAAGAACGTGCCGGTGCTGGAGGCTGGGTTTTCATTGCTGAGTTCCACGGAGCTTCCGGTAGCCATGCTGGACGTGCCACGCAGCAGGGTCCATCCACCGGAGAAGGAAAGGACGCCAGTGCCTGTGGTCGTGAAGATGCCTCCCGTGGAGCTGGCAGCATTCCCAGCGGACTGGGAGCCGGAGATGTTCAGGTGGCCGGCCTGTACGGTGATGTTCCCATTGTTGGTGAACTTGCCTCCGACCGTCTGGCTCGATGGGTAGATGTAAGCCGGGTCGTTGGACGGACCATCCGAGCCGGAGGTCTTCAGCAGGAGGCCGTTGTTTGTGAATGAGGAGCCATTGGTGTTGAGTTGGATATCGGTGCCTGCATCGAACCGCACGGTGCCATCGTTCACCACAGATACCGTGCCGACGACGACGATATTGTCATTGCCGGTTTTCGTGTCGAGGAAGAGCGTGCCTCCGGTATCGATGCGCAAAGTACCCGTTCCACTGAGGTTCAGGTTGTCGGCGGCACCGTAGGTCACGGTGGCCAGATCGGGAATATTCACCGTTGCGCCATTGTTGATGGTCATGGCGGTGGTCCATGTGTCACCATTGACCAGAGTCGTGTTGCTTGAATAGGTTCCTCCAGCTTCGGCTGCGAAGGCCGAAGGGATGCTAAAAGCGAGGATAATGGAGGCGAGAAAGAGAGAGCTGGGGCGGCTCATTCGAGTCGTGATTTGACGTGGGAATTTTTGGGCAAAGCAAAAGCACCTCAAGGCTCGAAATTGGACACGAAATCGCGCGAAAATTTGGTCAGATCCCGTGCCAGCAAATCTCTGGCCACGCCTCCGTGCTCTTTGCCTAGCGGTGCCCAAGCAATGAGCTTAACGTTGCCTTAACCATGCCATGCTCTTTGCATGAACCAGTGTCGAGTCCACCTTCCATCCGGCGGCATACTCACTTCATCTTCTCCATGATGAAGCGCAGCTTCTCGAAGGTCATCTCGATGGTCTCCTGCGGTGGGGCTTCATCCGTATTGCTCCAGTGTTTCTGAAGCATCTGGAGCACGTTGCCGAGCAGCACCACAGAGGGATCCTGGCGGGTGGATTCGGTGAGCCGCTCATAGCGGGCCATGAGTTCATTCAGCAGGTGAACAGAGCCCACACACAGGCTCTTGTTCTGCACTTCGGTGTCATTGACCACCAGGGTGGAGGCGACTTCAAAGAGTCGCATCCACATGCCCAGGTTCACGAGAATGGCGAGGTCTTCATCGCGCTGCTCTTGGAGGAGGGTTTCCGTCAGCTTGTGCGTGCCGCCGATCTTTGCGCGCAGGGCGGCCCAGTCTTCGGTCTGGGCCATCTTGGCTTCGGCCATGAGGTCCGGGCTCATCTTCTCCGCAAGGCCCAGCACACGGCAGTGATTCAGCACGTCCTGATTGTTGTCGCGGAAGCGCTGCGAATCTCCTGCCTGCAGTGCGAGATACGCATCCCCCTGCAGCGAGCCCAGCGTGAAGGCCGCGCGCAGACGTTGAGATGAAGGGGTGGGAGCCTGCTCACGATAAAGCTGCCGCCAGCGCGCTTTTGTCTGCTGCCCGACGCATGCGAGAAATTCGGGGGGCTGCATGTCCTGCGGGGCAGGGGGGCCGGCGGCAGGTGCTTCCGGCACGGTCACCGCTGTGTCCGCCGACTTCATGGCGACGGGATCGCTCGGCGGTGGAGTGGGAATCGACACCGTAGGCGCAGTTGCCACCGGTGCAGGCGTTGGGGCAGACGGCAGCGAAGGTGAGGAAGGGGCAGAACCCGGCGCCACGGCCAGCGGTGGGGATGCTGGTACCGGGGTCGGATCCTCGGCATGCAGCATCCCGGTCGCAAAAATCATCGACAGACCACAGGACCTCGCAAGCGCGCGAAACGGCATGCGGGTTTTGATGCGGAATTGTCTCGGATTGTTCATTCCACCGTCACGCTCTTCGCAAGGTTGCGAGGCTTGTCCACATCGCAACCTCTTGCGAGGGCCACGTAGTAGGAAAGCAATTGCAGCGGGATTGCTGTGAGGAGGGGGCTGAGAATAGACGGGCAGCGCGGAATGTAGATCACGTCATCCGCGACCTTCTCGATGTTCGGGTGGCCTTCCGTGGCCACGGCGATGACGGGACCCTTGCGCGCCTTTACCTCCTGGATGTTGCTGATGTTTTTCTCAAACACCGCGTCGTGAGGCGCAATGAATACGCTCGGCAGCTCCGGCTTCACCAGGGCGATCACGCCGTGCTTCAGCTCCGCGCTGGGGTGACCACTGGCGTAGATGTAGCTGATTTCCTTCATCTTCAGCGCGCCCTCGAGCGCCACTGGGTAGTTGATGAGGCGGCCCATGAAGAGCATGCCCTCCACGTGCGCGTACTTCTCCGCGATTTCCTTGATGTGGGAGGCTTGCTTGAGGATTTCCGTGATCTTGTCCGGGATGGCTTCGAGCTCATCGATCATCTCCAGACCGTCCGTGCTGCTCAGGTGGTGGATGCGACCTAGCAGGAGGCTCAGCAGGGTGAGCACGGCGACCTGTGAGGTGAAGCTCTTCGTGGCAGCCACGCCGATTTCCGGACCTGCGTGGATGTAGATGCCGCCATCGGACTCACGCGCGATGGTGCTCGCCACGTTGTTTACGATGCCCAGGCACTTGATGCCTTTGCGCTTGGCCTCACGCAGAGCTGCGAGCGTATCGATGGTCTCACCGCTCTGGCTGATGACGAATTGCAGCGTGTCCTTCGTGGTGGGTACGTTGCGGTAGCGGAATTCACTGGCGATTTCCACTTCGGTGGGAATGCGTGCCAGCGTCTCAATGAGGTACTCGCCCACCATGCCCGCGTGGCAGGCGGTGCCGCAGGCGCTCAGGATGATGCGGTCGATCTGGCGCAGCTCCTGGGGATTCATCTGCAGACCACCCAGCACCGCCGTGGCTTCATCCCGGGAGAGACGGCCGCGAATGGCATTGCGCAGGGACTGCGGCTGCTCATAGATTTCCTTGAGCATGAAATGCGGGAAGTCGCCCTTCTCCGCCTCGTCCTCGGTGAAGTCCACCGTGCTCACCTTCACCTTGGCCGCGCCACCTTCCAGCGACTGCACATCGAAGCTGTCGCGGGTGATGGTGACGACGTCATAGTCGTTCAGGTAGATCACTTCCTTGGTGTGGGCAATGATGGCGGAGACATCGCTGGCGAGGAAGTGCTCCTCCTGCCCCAGTCCCACCACGAGCGGGCTGCCGAGACGTGCGCCCACCATGTACTCCGGGCAATCCGTGTGGATCACCGCAATGCCGTAGGTGCCTTTCACCTTGCCGAGTGCCTGCTGCACGGCGCTCACCAGTTTCTTCACTGGCGCATCGCCATTGCCCTTGTCGTAGTAGTAGCCAATCAGGTGGGCCAGGACCTCCGTGTCGGTCTCCGAGGCGAAGGTGTGCCCGTCATTCTTGAGGAAATCCTTGAGAGATTGGTAGTTCTCAATGACGCCGTTGTGCACGAGGGCCAGCTTTCCAGACTGGTCGCAGTGCGGGTGCGCATTTTCATCCGTGGGCGCTCCGTGCGTCGCCCAGCGGGTATGGCTGATGCCCGCGAGACTCGTGGGACTCTTCTCGGCGACCAGCTGCCGCAGGTTTTCAATGCGTCCTGCACGACGCAGCACGTCCAGGCTTCCGCCATTCTGGAGTGCCATGCCCGCTGAGTCATACCCGCGATATTCCAGACGCCGCAATCCATCCAATAGGATGGGGCTGGCCTGCCGTTTTCCGATGTAGCCTACAATGCCGCACATGTGGGATTTCCAGTAATCTGTAAATCTAGGGGGGGATGCCTTCCGGGTCAAACGGGGAGGGCGGTTCCGGAGACATTCTTCAGAGGACGAGTAGGGGGTGTTTAGTCCGCGATTGCTCCATTGATTGGATCAATTGAACCAGCGATTTTTTCAATGGCATGAATCGTGGGCGGACATGCTATGCCTGAGGCACGTATGATTGCCGCAGTAGAATCCTCCCTGTCGCGTCAGCCCGTCCATCTGGGCACTTATTTCGCCGGACTCTCCTCGGGTACGCTTACGAGGGAGCAGTTCCTCAGTTCGCAAAAGCAGTTCTATTTCGCGGTGCGGTTCTTCTCCCGCCCGATGGCGGCGCTGATGGCCCGCCTGCCGGACTCCGCTTCCCGGCAGTCCCTGATGCACAATCTGGCGGAAGAGCATGGCTATGAGGGGGGGCGTGGAGATTTCCGCCCCGCCATGGCACACGATCACACTTTCCTCACGTTC
The DNA here is from genome assembly GCF_003315205.1 of Roseimicrobium gellanilyticum. Lineage (NCBI taxonomy): Bacteria > Pseudomonadati > Verrucomicrobiota > Verrucomicrobiia > Verrucomicrobiales > Verrucomicrobiaceae > Roseimicrobium > Roseimicrobium gellanilyticum. The sequence continues at coordinate 974,914 of NZ_QNRR01000001.1, forward strand.
CTGAAATCGCTCGGTGTGGAGACCGGTGATGTGCGGGACGAGACCGAGGGCTCTGCTGTGATGGCCTTCAACTTCGCGCTCATGGGCGTCTGTAGTTCGGGCGAGCCGGAGACGGCCTTCGCCTGCCTCGGCATCATTGAGTACACCTTTGCAGATCTTTCGGCCATCATCGGCAGCTCCGTGGTGGAGCGCGGGTGGGTGGCAAGGGAGCGGCTCGTGCATTACGCACTGCATGCGGAAATCGACAAGGAGCATGCGGCGGGATTCTTTCGCATGGTGGAGCCTGCTTGGAATGCGGGAGGAGTGAGCCGCCGCCGCGTGGAGCAGGGGCTGGTCCTGGGCCTGCATATCTTCCACCGGTTGTACGAGGATCTGGCACTTCTGCACCGGGTCAAGGCATGAGTGCTGCGGGATTCAAGCCGAAGCTGGAGCCCAGCCTCCTTCGCGCCCTGCATGTGGCGGAGGCGGGGGCGCATGGCATCCGTATCGCGTCCTTTGTGCTGCTGTATCTGCTCGGAGCGGCCTTGGCGATCTTTGTCGCGCGGGAATGGCACTGGATGGCGGCTTTGCCCTTCTGCTTGCTGGCAGGTGCTTCGCTGCATGGCATCAGCCTCTTCACCCATGAGGCGGTGCATGGCACGCTGAGCCGGAATGCCTTTTGGAATGGTGTGCTCGGAGCGCTGTGTGCCATGCCGGTGCTGCAGAACTTTTCCGCTTATCGAGTGCTCCATTTGCGCCATCACAAGCACTTGGGAAACGAAGGCGATCCCGACCACTATGAAAACTACACGCGCTGGACATGGATGGTCTTTTGCATGAACTGGCTGCGACTGCTCGTGGGTTACCCGGTCTACATCGCTGCGATTCCCATCCTCGGCCTCAGGCAGGGGACATGGAGGGATCGTGGTCTCATCCTGCTGGAGCTTGCTGCGCTCGGTGCACTCGTGGCTGTGGTGCGGTCGCTGGCTGTCCCCGGCGCATGGTTGTGGTATGGATGGGTCGTGCCGATGCTTTTCATCAATACCATGGTCAACATTCGCGGCATGAGCCAGCACACCCTGTTGGAAGAGGCGGATGATGAAGTGCGTGGCACCCGCACGATTCTGACCCGCCCGCTCGTGCGCTACTTCATGTGCAATGAGAACTACCACCTCGAGCATCATCTGTTTCCCGGGGTGCCGTGGCATCATCTCCCGAAGGTGCATGAAGCACTGGAGCCGGAATTGAGAAGGCAGGGTGCTCCCTACATCCCTTCGTATGCTTCGTTCGTGCATGAGTTTGTGCAAGGCAGCTTGAAGTGGAGCCCGTGGGGCTGGAAGCGGGAGCACAAGGAGTTGTGAGCCGCTTGCCCTTCACATCGAGAATGCAGGTGCATGAGGCGCTGTTTCTTGCGCTGGGGTTGATTCTCCTCCTGGCGTTGACGGTGCATTGCGGGGTGGCACGCGACTCCACTCTCGTAGCGGCCGCAGCCACGGCAGGATACGCGAGCGTGTTGTTCCTTTCGCAGAAGGGAAGCCGCACCCGCTTGCTGGCCTGCGCGATGGTCACATGGCTCCTGTATGTGGGAAGCTCGGATATCATTGAGGCATTGCAGTTACCGGTGCACAGCGCGCAGATCCTCGCGTGGGACACATGGCTTCTGGGGGGCACGCCTTCCGTGTCCTGGCAGGGCGCCTTGTCGCCGTGGATGGTGGGTGTTCTAAGCGCCGCCTACCTGAGCTATCAGGTGTATGTCCATTGGGCGTTTCTCTCCGCATGGCGTCTTTCCACCGCAGAGCGCATGGAGTTCACGCGGTGTGTCTTCACCACGTTTGTTGTGGGCTTCAGCGGCTACTTCCTGTTTCCTGCCGCGACACCCGCTGCGGCATTTCCTGAGCTCTTCGCCGCGCCGCTGGGGGGCGGTGCTGTCACAGCCTTCAATGAAATGCTGAACGGCAGTATCGCAGCTCGCTATGATGCCTTTCCCAGCATGCATGTACTGGCGACCGCTACCCTGCTGGCCTGGGATTTTCGATTCTATCGCGCGCGATTCTGGGTGATGCTGCTGCCGGCGCTGCTCATGGCCGTGGGCACGCTCTACCTGCGCCTGCACTACTTCGCGGATCTGCTGGCCAGTGGCATGCTTTTTGTGGTGCTGCAGTGGTGCTTCCGTCTGAAGGCGGCCAGCCAGACCCGCTCCCGCGCATGAAGCCACTCCCGTCACCTGACTCCTGGGCTGTTGAAGCGGCCAAACTACCCCTGGCCTTTGCCCAGGTGCGCGAAGATCCACGGCTGGATTTGGAGCTCGCGTCAATTCTTCCCTATGAGGGCTCCGTGGTGATGGTGGCCTCCGGTGGCGATACCGCCGTGTGCCTGAGTTGGGTGCCGCTGAAACGGCTGCTGCTGGTGGACATGAATCCTGCGCAGCTCGAGCTCTCGCGACTCAAATGGCACTTGGCGCAGGAGTGCTCGTCGGATGAAGTGATGCGTTTGCTGGGACACCTGCCCATGTCCTCCGGGACTCGCCAGAAGGAACTTGGTGAATGGCTCGTCAGGCTGGAGATGAAGCAGGATGTGTTTGGTCCTCCGGACATCGTGGCACAGGTGGGACCAGACCACGCGGGACGTTATGAGTTCACCTTTGCCCGTCTGCGTGAGGCCATGAATGGGCAGGGTGAGGACTTGATGCGTATTCTTCAATCTCGGAATGGTTCCCAAGTTCTCGAGTCGCTCGAACCGGGAACCGCGGTGGGAGATGCCTTGGATGGGAACCTTGCCTCCGTGATGTCATTGCAGAACCTGGTGTGCCTGTTTGGTGTCGAGGCCACGCAGAATCCCCATCAGCCTTTTCACCGCCATTTTGGAGGACGGATCCGTCATGCCGTTGCGCAGCTTCCTGCCAATGCCAATCCCTTCCTCTGGCAGATGCTGGTCGGGCGATTTCCACATGAGGTATCCTATGATTGGATACAGAACTGCCACGGCCATCCCACCGCGCGAACCGAGCCTGAGTACATGCGCGGACGCATGAACGAGGTTCTGGAATCGCTGGAGGCGGAAAGCGTGGATCTGGTCCATCTCTCGAATATCCTCGACTGGCTTCCCGAAGAAGAGGCTGCGGCCACGTTGAACGCAGCACGGCGTGTTTTGAAGCGGGGCGGACGTATGATCATCCGACAGCTCAATTCCTCACTGGATATTCCAGCTCTCGATAGCGGCCTGGTCTGGGATGTTGAGCTCGGAGCGGCGCTGCAGAAGCGTGACCGCAGCTTCTTCTACCCGCACATTCATGTGGGTGTGTGGCCATAGGTTGAGTCTTGCATTGTCGGCATGGAACCATGAAGCTTCATCGGTTGGAAACCTCACCGCCTGAATGGCTGGGCAGTGCGCTGGAGAAGTTTGAGTGTCAATTCAGCTATCCACTTGGAGAGGGCGCGTCTTTTCGCGTGACGCATGGCAGGCAGTACATGGCGTTCTTTCAGGCCATGGGTGAAGCGGTTGTTTTCGTCGCTGAGAGGAATGCCGAAGTGTTGGGCACGGTGGCGGTCATTCGCAGGACACTGCGGTACCCGGATGGGCACGAAGCGACAGCGTACTATGTGTGTGATTTGAAAGTGTCACGCGCCCGTGCGGGCGGTCTCGTGCTTCCATGGCTGATGCATGCCGTGCGTGACCATGTGATCCAGTCCGGCCTCGCTCCCGTATACGGCGTGGTCATGAACGGCACATCGAGGAGTCCGAGGCAATACACCGGACGTGTGGCCATCCCTTTGTTCGAACCCCTGGCGCAAATCGCCGTGCTGAGAATCCCGGTAGAGCCACCCGGAGGCGGTGCATTGGAGTTTGAACGAACGACACTCGACCACATCACAGCAGTGCGGTCGAGTTTGCACCGAGCCGCATGGAGTACGCCACTGGGCTCTTGTACGCTGCGATCAGAGATGCCGCCCGTTCCTGTGGCCATGTCTCAAGGCAGGGCATGTGGAGTGGTGGAAGACACACGACTGGGCAAGCAACTAATCCTGATCGGTGGCGGTGAGATGAAGTCCGCGCATTTCTCCAGCTTCGGATTCGTGGACGCCATTTCAGGATTGGCCCTGATTCAGGCGGCTCGTGCGGTCGCCTCGCAACAGGGCTTCCCCGCGTTGTTTCTCTCGGTTCCCAAGATCGAATGCTACGACGGGCTCATCCAGACTCTGGTGGGAGAGTGCGGTGCATTGGAAGCTTCTGCGACGGTGTTCGGCGCCGGATTCTCCAAAGACGCGGGTGGGGAGTGGTGGATCAACACCTCGGAAATCTGATGCATGAAAAATGCCACATCTCTGGCAAGCCGTGAATCGAATGACAGTGTAAGAACCATTCGCTATTCATGAGCACTACCGAAGAGATCCAGGGGAATACAGCCACCAGTTTGTGCGAGCTGTGCGGCAAGCCCGGAGCCACACCTCTTGGCGGGCGTCTGATTTGCAGCGCGTGTTATGAAGTCAGCGGCTCCTGCTGCGCGGAGTTCCTGGAGGTGGATGAAGATGCGGAACGCATCAAACGCATTGCTCGCGAAGTGGCGGGCAGCTGATGCTGGGTGCCCGGCGGTGGGGTAGCTACGTGCACCAGATTAGGAAACGACGGCGAGCTTGCTTCGCCTCCCTTCCTTCCAGTGCGTGAACGGTGGAAAGAGCGCGCAGATATGCACCTCTTCATCTGCATCCACGACGGAGCCCGGAGACAGCAGGGCATAGCCACCTATGCGACAGCGATCTCCTATCTCGATGGGTGCGACGTGGAGCACGGTCTGACCTTCCGCATTGTTGCTGACCACGTGGGCAATCAACCGTGCTCCGGCTCCGAGAACCACATCATCTCCAATCCGCAGCAGAGTGCGATCCAGCACACGCACGCCGGGCGCCCAGTAGGTGAGGCGGCCAATTTTGGATCCCCACAGCCTGAGCCAGAGAGAATACAGACCCGGGACCATCCGCAGAAGTTCCTCCAGCAATGGCAGCCGTGAAAAGATCACCTGTGGCTGGGAACTGGCCCACCAAATCAAGAAAGCACGGGACCCGGGTGCGTGAGTGCCATGGATGAGCGGGACCGCCAGCAGCACGACTCTCAAGAGAACCGGAGGTGCAAGATAGAGACACGCCACCGCGCCCAGCCATGAAATCGCAAATCCAATCCAGAGAGTCAGTGCCGCATGCGCCAGCGGCACGAGATTCAGCAGGAGCATCACCGCACGAATGCTCGCTGGCCACGGGGATGGCGGGCGAGAGACGCTGGCGTGATTGGACTGTTCCACGAGGTCAATCCGTAAAGAAATCATCGAGGGCTGCAAGCTCTGGCCAGCGGGCGATAAGCTGCCGTGTCCTGGGGAAGCCGGTCTTGGGATAGAGCGTGCGCAGGTAGGCGTCGTCGGACTCAAGGGCGCGCATGGCGTCGTGGAACTCTCGCTTGCGCGGCGTCAGCTCCGGGAATTCACGCAGCCACGTATCCACCACCCGCAGACCCGAGCGTTTGGGCAGCAGGAAGAACTCGCGCATCAGCCACACCAGCGCACGCACATTCACCCGGCGCAGCCAGAGGGGCGCGCCAGGCCAGAGCCATTCGAGGAAGAGCACGTCGCGACGGATATGTGCTGGTTCATCCTCGAGATGCTGGCGATGCACTGCCTGAAACCGTGGGTCCAACGCCCGGCCGCAGGAGACAAAGGCACGGCCAAAATACAGGGCGCGCTCTTCGAAGATCAATTGCAGCCAGAGCATGGCAGGGAAGAAGCGCACACTGCTCCCAGGCAGCCTCATGAGCCGGTGTGTGAGACTGCCCATATCCAGCAGACGGAAGTCCCCATGCGCATACTGCTCGGGCGCGATGTCACGCAAGAGTCCGCGGAACCACGAGGAATGCGCATCCTCCTCCTGAAGGAAGTGTTCGGCTTCGCGGCTCAGTTGCGGAGTGGGGGAGTTCCGGATGAGCCACTCCAGTGTGGGGCGCGCCATCACTTGCTCGAAGAAGATGATTTGCTCGAGGAAGTAGAGGCCATGCACGCGGTTGTAGCCCAGGCGCTGCGGCTCCGTGAGGGTGTGATACACGGGTGTAAACGCCAGCGGGGTCAGCGACTCGGGTGCGAAGAGCATGCCGTCCCTGGCGGAGCCAGCGATTGGTTCACCTGCACTCGGCGAAGGTTTCAGTCTGCGGGCATCGGACATGAGGTGTATGCGATAGAGGAAACCTGGAGCGAACCGGAGTCAGTCCATGGATGGCACAAGCTCGATGATGCAGGATATTGAAAAACAAATTCAGCCCATTGAGCAACTCAATATCGACAGGCTGGCGCTCTTGGCGGCAGGATGGGACTGATGATCATCAAAACGCACACGGAGCCCGGAGGGAAAGTGGTGAATGAGGACTTCGTATTCGCCCGCCGCCATCCGTCCGGCGGAGAGCGCTATGTGTGCGTGCTTGCGGATGGACAGGGCGGGCGGTCCAATGGAGCGCTGGCTGCGCGCACTGCGTGTGAAACCGTTTGGGCCCGGTCGATGGAGCATCCCTTTGATAGCCTGCTCCAGCCCTCCATCTTCTCCACGTTGATGTATGCCGCAGACAATGCGGTATGCCGGACGGAGGGCTACACCACGCTCGCTGCTCTGGCATTGGATGGCTCCACAGTTCTTGGGGCATCGTGTGGCGATTCCAAGGTGTTCTTTGCACCGGGGCAAGGCGGCGGCGATGAATGGGAAATCATCGAGTGGACCGCAAAGCAGCGGAAAAATCCGCCAGTGGGAAGCGGAGAAGCGATGTTCACTCCCTTTTCACATTCGGATGTGAGCGGCGGGCGCATCCTCATGCTCTCGGATGGTGTTTGGAAGTACTGTGGTTTTGACGCCATCAAAACCTGCTTTGAGATGGCCTCGTTCGCGGATTCTGCGTCCACGTTGCGAGCGGCTACCTTGAAGCGTTCCGGGCTGAGTTTGCCGGATGACTTCAGTGTGATCGCGGTGGATTTGGGTGACGACTGACTCAGGCGCGACCGGCGAGCCTGCGCAGTCTGGACAAATGCGCTTCCGGGCTGGCTGCATTTCCGTGATTGGGCAGAACGCCCTGGAGATCGAGAGACAGCGCTTTCTCCACACTGCCTCGCATGAGTTCCGGACAGGAGTTCAGGATGCGCGGCGGGAAATGAGAGAGCGGACCATAGCTGGCGAAAAGGTCCGCGGTGAAGAGGAGCTTCCGTGTTTCGCAATACCATCCTGTATGTCCATGTGTATGGCCAGGAAGATGCACCGCACGAAGACCGCACCAGACATCGAGCGTATCACCGTCATCAATCCAGCGGTCCGGCGTGAAAGATTGGAAGCGGAGGAGGGGACGGCCCATGGCTTCGAGGATGCCTGCTCCATGGGACCAGCCGGTGTACTTCGGCGTTCCTGCGTAGTGCTCGGCATCCAGGCGCGGAGCCGCCACCCAGGCACCCGTTTCCTTCACGAGCGGTGCCACGTTGAGAATGTGATCCAGATGGCCGTGGGTGAGAATGATGCCCCGAATGGGCTCATTCTCCCAACCGTGCTGGCGCAGCGCGCGCTTCAGCTGCGTGATGCCGCCGATAAAGCCGGCATCAATGAGATACAGGCCCGAGGCATCCCGGAGCACGTGGAAGTTTACGGCGGATGCCCGGATTGGGAGAAAGGAGTCGTCGTGCAAGGGTGATGAACGAAGCTTATAGCTTCTCAAAAGGGTCGTGTCCCAACTTCTCTTTTATCTCAGAGTTTTCCACATCGAGGCCTTTCGAGCCGAAGTGTTTTTCCAAGAATTCCTCCAAGGGGTCACACGCACGACCATGGTCAGCATCTGCATCCCCGAGAACGATCCTTCCTTTGGGCGTCTCTGCCCATACAACCAATCCCTCGAAATCGGTTGGTCCCACCTCTAATCCATCCTGTATTGCCTTGCGCTGCTGCTCGGGAGTGAGTCGATGGAGATGTTCCAAGGGCGTGACGCTCGCGTGAACGGCGGTGGCTGTCTTGAGGAGGTGTTCCTCCAGGCTCTTGAGCAGCGCGTCATCCACGGGCTTGTTGTTACCGGGCTTTTCGTGAGTACTCCGGCAGGTGATGGGCTTTCCCGGTGCCGCGCGACTCAGGACCACCCCTGTCATGTGCGCTCGTCCGTAGTCGGTGAGCAGAGCGCTGGCGATATGAAACTCCGTCCAGTCACCCTTGAAGAGCTCAGTTACCTTTTCGGGAAAGGTCTTCGGCTTGGTTTCATCGGATGCCCTCACTCCGACCGGGAAGCCGCTGAGCACAAAAACTCCCGCAGTCAGGAGGCAGGTCAGAGATCGTGCGGCATGCATGGGCGCAGGATTGGGACGGGGAGTGGTTTCTGGAGAGCGTAGGGAAAAATGTCCGCAGTGTCACCACGGGAGTTGGGAGCGTGGTGCAGTCAGGTTGACCTCCTTTGAGAGCCCAGCGCCTCAATACGCCATGGACAGCTTTCAGGCTCGTCAGTTACCTTTGTTGAATGCCCCGCCGCCTTTTCGCCTTCATCATCCTCCTGCTGCTGCTCGGGTCCCTCAGGCCGGGGCTGCATGCCACAATGCCTTCAGAGGAGGCAATCCTCCGCCAGGGAGGTGAGGATGCGAAGAAGATCATCAATAAGGCCTACTCCATCATTCGGCGGGCCAAGGTGTTTGCCTCTTGCGGCATAGGGGAGCGTAATCTGCCCACGGAAGGGGCTTGGGCCCTCACGGTCATCACCCGCTATGACCCCAAGGCTGTGGAAGTACTCGCGCCCATGGCTGAGCAGTCGAAGAATCTTGAGGTGAAACTGTATGCGATTGCAGGTCTCATCACTCTGGACCCGAAAAATGTTACCAAGTACCGCATCGAGTCCTTCCCAGAATCCGTGTTAAATGCGGAGGCTCATGCCTTCACCGGAAGTACCTACAGAAAGGGGTTCACCCTGGCCATCTACTGGCTGGTTCAGCATGAGGGGTGGCGGGCATGCACCTTCGAGAAGTTGCCGCCGTTCTTCGAGACGTATCCTGCCCTGAGAAGTGGTGAAGAGCAATGAACGTCCCAAAGTCTGGGATGACGAAAAGGTGATGGCGGTGCCCTCAACACCCATCCGGCTGACTTTTGGACAAATTTTTGCGATTTTATGAATACCCCTAGAAAGAAGAGTCTCTAAGGGCCGTAGGTTTGTCTGGTGGGATTTACTCCCTCCAAGCTCAGAAAAAGACACCCTGCTCAGCACCGCTCCCAGCAACCCGTCCTTCCGGACCCCTCAGCTCTCTCCTGCCATGAAAATGCACCCCATCTGCCAAGGCAATCACCTCGACCTGCGCTCAGGCGTCAGCCGCCGTGACTTCATGTACGTCGGGATGGCCGGCGGTCTCGGCCTGACTCTGCCGAACCTGCTCAAGCTTCAGGCGGCGGCATCCATCAATCCGGCAATGCCTGAGGTTGAGGCCTTCAAGCCCATCGCGGACTCCATCATTCACATCTACCTTCCTGGCGGCATGGCGCACCAGGAATCGTGGGACCCGAAGCCCTTCGCCGCTCCCGACTATCGTGGACCTTACACCCCCATCAAGACCAGCATCGCGGGTGAGTATGTGGGCGAGAAGTTTGTGAACATCGCCAAGATCATGAACAAGCTCACCGTCATCCGCTCGATGACCCACGGTGAGGCGGCCCATGAGCGCGGCACGCACAATATGTTCACGGGTTACAAGCCGAGCCCGGCCATCAAGTTCCCGAGCTTCGGCAGCGTGATTTCCCACGAGCAGGGTTCCCGCAACAATCTGCCTCCCTACGTGGTGGTGCCGAGCGTCATCGCCCCTGAGCAGGGCACCGGCTACATGAGCAGCGCCTACGGTCCCTTCGCCCTCGGCAGTGACCCGGCGGACAAGAACTTCACCGTGCGCGACCTCCTCACCCCGAAGGGCATGGAAGGCAATCGTTTCGATCGTCGCCGCTCGCTGCTGGGCACTGTAGATGAGCACTTCAAGAGCATCGAGAAGTCTGACTCCATCAATGCGATGGACAGCTTCTATGATGCTGCTTACGGCCTCATCAGCAGCCAGAAGGCCCGTGAAGCCTTCGACCTGAACAAGGAAGCCGACAAGCTTCGCGACGAATACGGCCGCAACACCGCCGGTCAGCGCTTCCTGCTGGCCCGCCGCCTCGTGGAAGCCGGCGTCCGCATGGTGTCCGTGAACTACGGTGGCTGGGACCACCACTCGAACATCAAGAACGCTTTCGATGGCCAGGCTCCGAACTTCGACCAGGCTTTCGCCCGTTTGATCACGGACCTCGAAGAGCGCGGCATGCTCGACCGCACCCTGGTGATGGTGAGCTCCGAGTTCGGTCGTACGCCGAAAATCAACGGCACCAACGGTCGCGACCACTGGCCGCGCGTGTTCTCCGTCGCCCTCGCCGGCGGTGGCTTCAAGAAGGGCTACATCCACGGCGCGTCCGACGCGCTGGGTGGTGAGCCTGACCGCGATGCCGTCAGCCCGCAGGACCTCGCCATGACGATGTACCGTCAGCTCGGCATCAATGGTGAGAAGCGCATCATGTCCGATGGCGCCCGCCCGATCGACATCGTGAATGGTGGCCGCATCATGAACGAGTTGCTCGCGTAAGGCTCCGCTCTTTCGCATGCGTGAACTGATTTTCTGGAAAGGCGGTCTGGCCCGTGCCGGCACCGCCTTTCTGGCAAGTGGTCTGTCCCCTCGTCGTCCCTCCACCGGGCGGCGGTTCAGGCGTGCTGAACACATTGGTTTGCCCCCGCTTTAGCTCATCCGTCCGTCCCACCCCCATGAACTTCCTGCGTTTTCCCAAACTGGCGACCCCCGCCGCCTGCCTGCTCGCTCTGGCTGGCACTGCTACGGCTGCCTATCCCGGCTTCAGCACGATGAAGCCGAATGGCGCCCAGCGCGGCACCGATGCCAAAGTCACCATCACTGGTGAGCGTCTGGACGACTTCGAGGGCATGATCTTCATGTCCCCCGGATTCACCCAGAAGTCCGTGGACAAGGTGGAGAAGAACAAGGTGGAACTCACGCTCGGCGTGGGTGCGGACATCCCGCCGGGCTACTACATGATGCGCGTGCGCACCAAGTCCGGCATTTCGCACATGCGCCCTTTCTTTGTGGGCCAGTTCCCAAACGCCGAGGAAAAGGAGCCCAACAATGACTTTGAGGTGCCCCAGCCCGCCACGCTGAACACCACCGTGGAAGGCTTGGTGACGAATGAAGACGTCGACTACTACAAGGTCACCCTGAAGAAGGGAGAGCGCCTCAGCCTGGAAGTGGATGGCCTCCGCCTCGGTTATGTGGTCTTCGACCCGTACATCGCCGTGCTGAACAAGGACCGATTCGAAGTCGCGAACTCGGATGACACCATCCTGCATCGCCAGGACGGATTCCTCACGATGACCGCTCCTGAAGACGGTGACTACACCATCATGGTCCGCGAGTCCTCCTACCGCGGCGCTGGAAACAACTACTACCGGCTGCACATTGGCAACTTCCGCCGTCCGGAAGCTGTGTATCCCTCCGGTGGCAAGATTGGCTCGACCACGAAGGTGCGCTTCATTGACAGCACTGGTGAGAGTTTCGAGGAAGATGTAAAGCTTCCTGCTGATACAGACGAGCGTTACATGCTCCTGCCAAAGTCCCAAGGCGCGCCGCCCTCCGGCAATCCCTTCCGTGTGTCTGCTTTCGACAACACCCTGGAAGCCGAGCCCAACAACGACATCGCCACGGCGACGACCTCTGCCGGTGACCCCATCGCCTTGAACGGCATCATCAGCGAGGCCAAGGATGTGGACTTCTTCAAGATTCCGCTCAAGAAGGGCATGCGCCTCGACCTGCGCTGCTACGCGCAGACCCTGGGCTCGCCTCTCGATCCGGTGATTGGGATCTTGAATGAAAAGGGTGGCTCCCTCGGCAACAACGACGATGGCGGTGGTCTGCGTCGTCTGGACAGCAAGCTCACGGTGAACATCCCCGCGGACGGCAACTACTTCATCCGTGTGACCGACCACTTGGAGCGTGGCGGCCCCACGTTTGTCTACCGTCTGGAAGTGGTGGCCTCCGAGCCTGAGCTGGCCTTCTCCTCGCCGGAGTACAGCGTGAATGACACGCACCTGCGCCAGTTCGTTCCCGTGCCTCGTGGTGGTCGCTATGCCACTTTGGTGAATATTTCGCGCAACAACGTCTCGGGTGACTACAAGTGGACCGTTCCGAATCTGCCTCCGGGCGTGAAGTTGCTGAACGATGTGATGCCTGGCAACCTGCCGAACACGCCGCTCGTGTTCGAGGCCGCAGCGGATGCTCCGCTGGGTGGGGTTGCGGTGCCCATCAAGCTGACCTCCGTGGACCCTGCAGTGAAGACCGTCGGCAAGCTTCGCCAGGAGTTCGACATGGTGCGCTCCGGCAACGTGCGCTACTACTCGGAGATCGAAGACCAGTTGCCAATCGCCGCCGTGGAGGAGGCTCCCTACTCGCTGGAAATCGTGAAGCCTGCCGTGCCTCTTGTGGCGCAGGGTCTCATGGACCTCAAGGTCGTGGCGAAACGCAAGGAAGGCTTCAAGGCGCCCATCCGCGTGTTCATGATGTGGAAGCCTCCGGGCATCAGCTCCCTGGGTGAAGCCACCATCGCCGAAGGTCAGAATGAGTGCTCCTTCACGCTGGATGCGAATGCCAACGTGGCTGCCGGCAAGTGGAACTTCGTGGTGATGGGTGAAGCCGAGGCTGGCAACGGTCGCGTGTACAATGCCTCTCCCTTCTGCGAAGTGACTACCGTTCCTGCCTTCATGACTGCACCCGCCATGGCGCTCGCTGCCGTGGAGCAGGGGAAGGAGACCGAGCTCACCTGCAAGCTGGATGGCGTCCAGGCCTTCAATGGCGACGCTCAGGCGGAGGTCGTGGGCGTGCCGGACACCATCACGATTGAGTCCGCGAAGATCAACAAGGACACCAAGGAAGTGAGCTTCAAGGTGAAGACGAACGAGAAGTCCCCCGTCGGCAAGCAGGGCAACCTCTTCGTGATGGTGAAGGTGCCTGTGGATGGTGGCCTCACTACCCATCGCATCGCCGTGGGTTCCACTCTGCGTATCGACAAGCCCCGTCCCGCACCTGCCGCTGCCCCCGCTGCTCCTGCCGTGGCCGCCAATACCAAGCCCGGTGAAGCCAAGCCCGCCGCTCCCGCCGCTCCGAAGCCGCTCTCCCGTCTTGAGCAGCTCCGCGCGGAAGCGCAGGCGAAAAAGTAAACTATTGATTATGAGGGAATTGCAAATGTGCATCGTCAAAGCGCCGTCCTGCGTAACCCGCTCACTCACAGCGATTGATGCCTGAAACGATAGTTCGTTTGGCCGAATTTTCCCTTTCTCTCAGCCGTATATCTCCCCGCCCTCACCAGCAACCGCCCCGCCCCCCAAGTCACCATGAAACACCTCACCCTGCGCCATACCTTTGGAGTCGGCCTCGTTGCGAGCCTCTCGCTCGCCGGCTCGGCCTTTGCGCAACCTCCTGCTCCCTCCGGACCGGTGGATTTCACCCGGGACGTGCAGACCCTGCTGGAGACGAAGTGCCTCGAGTGCCACAACCCTGCCAAGGTGAAGGGCAAGCTGCTCATGGATACCCAGGCCAACCTGCTGAAGGGTGGTGACACGGGTCCGGGTTACGTGGCAGGAAAGCCTGACGAAAGCGAGCTCATCAAGCGCATCGTGCTGCCGGAAGGCCATGACGAAATCATGCCCCCCAAGGGTGGTCCGCTGAAGCCTCAGGAGGTCGATGTGTTGAAGCGCTGGATCGCCGAAGGCGCAAACTGGCCGCAAGGGCTGGCGCTCCGCCATCGCAGCGCGGAAGAGCTGAAGGCACTCGCCGATTTCCAGAGAAAGCTTCCCACGGTGACGGAAGTGAAGATTCTCCCGGATAGCTACACGCTGGAAACCAAGCGCGACTTCAATCGCGTGGTGGTGCAGGCCAAGTTCGCGGACGCGACCACGCAGGACGTGACTCAGTTCGCCAATCTCAAACTGGCGGACGACAAGATTGCCAAGATTGAAGGCAACATGCTGAAGCCCGGCGCGGACGGAAAGACTGAGCTGGTCGCCACGATTGGCAGCCAGGTGGTGAAGGCGCCTGTGGAGGTGAAGGGTGCCCAGACGGATCGTGAGGTTTCCTTCCGCCTGGATGTGATGCCTGTGTTCCTTCGCAGCGGGTGCAACCAGGGCGGTTGCCATGGTGCTGCGCGTGGCAAGGATGGCTTCCAGCTTTCCCTCTTCGGCTTCGACCCTGCGGGTGACTACAATCGCATCACCCGCGAGATGGTGGGCCGCCGTGTGAATCTTGCCATCCCCGAGGAGAGCACCATCCTGGAGAAGTCCATCGGTGCAGTGCCTCACACGGGCAATGACGCCTTCCAGAAGGACTCCCAGTATTACAACACGTTGCTGGAGTGGATCCAGAAGGGCACTCCCGATGACAAGGCTGACGTGGCCAAGGTCACCGGGGTGGAAATCTATCCCACGCAGACCGTCCTCGAGGGCAAGGGCGCCAAGCAGCAGATCACCGTGCGTGCGAAGTACTCGGATGGTACGGACCGCGACGTGACGGATCTGGTGATCTTCAGCTCGAACAATGACCCGACCGCAGCAGTGACCAAGGGGGGGCTCGTGACTTCCGGCGACCGTGGTGAGGCCTTCGTCCTCGCTCGCTTCGATGTGTTCTCCATTGTCTCCCAGGTGATTGTGATCCCCGATGGTTTGAAGTACGAGCGTCCCAAGCTGGCTGAAGCCAACTACATCGATACGCTGGTCAACAACAAGCTGGATAAACTCCGTATCTTCCCCTCTTCCATCGCCGGCGATGAGGAGTATGTGCGCCGCCTCTACATTGACCTCGTGGGCATGTATCCCACACCGGATGAAGTGAAGACCTTCCTCGCGGACAGCAATCCTGAGAAGCGCACTGCTCTGGTGGACAATCTCCTGCAGCGCAAGGAGTTCACCGAAATGTGGGTGATGAAGTGGGCCGAACTGCTTCAGATTCGCTCGGGTCTGAACAACAACCGTCCTCCCTTCTACAAGAACGCGCTTCTCTACTACAACTGGCTCGCTGAGCGCATCGGCAAGAACATGCCGCTCAACGAGATCGTGATCGAACTCCTGGGCAGCACGGGTGGTACGGTCTCCAGCCCGGCGGTGAATTTCTACCAGATGGAGCTCGACCCGCTGAAGCTCACGGAAAACGTGGCCCAGGTGTTCATGGGCATGCGCATCCAGTGCGCCCAGTGTCACAACCATCCTTTCGACCGCTGGACCATGGATGACTACTATGGCTTCCAGGCCTTCTTCATGCAGATTGGCCGCAAGCAGACGGACGATCCGCAGGAAGTGGTGGTGTACAACAGCAAGGGTGGCGAAGCACGCCAGTTCCTGACGAAGGCCGTGATGAAGCCCAAGTTCCTGGGTGGCAACACACCGGAGATCAAGCCCGGCGAAGACCGCCGTGCCGTGATGGCCAAGTGGATGGCTTCCCCTGACAATCCGTACTTCGCCCGCAACATTTCCAACATCGTGTGGGCCCACTTCTTCGGCGTGGGCATCGTGGAGCCAGTGGATGATGTGCGCATCTCCAACCCGCCCTCGAATCCTGAACTGATGGAGGAACTCTCCAACCGTCTGACGGGCTACAACTACGACTTCCGCAAGCTCATCCGTGACATCGTGCTTTCACATACCTATCAGCGCACATCGCAGGTGAATGACAGCAACGAGTCGGACAAGCGGAACTTCTCGCACTCCACGGTGCGCCGCGTGCGTGCAGAGGTGCTGCTGGACGCCATCTCCCAGGTGACTGAGACGAAGAACAAGTTCCAGGGCCTGCCCCTCGGTGCCCGCGCGGTGCAGATCGCGGACGGTGCTGTGTCGAACTATTTCCTCACCACCTTCGGCCGCGCCAAGCGTGAGTCCGTGTGCTCCTGCGAGGTGAAAATGGAACCCACCTTGTCCCAGGCACTGCACCTGATGAATGGTGACGCGGTGAACGACCGCATCCGCCAGGGTGGCCTCATCCCGAAGATGCTCAAGGAGAACAAGACGGAGGCGGATATCGTGAACGAAATCTATCTCCGCGCCTTCGGTCGCAAGCCGAATGAGAAGGAACTCGCCGCCATTAACAAGGCCCTCTCCGAAACCACCGACACCAAGCAGGCCGTACTGGAAGACCTCTTCTGGGCACTGCTGAATGCGAAGGAGTTCTACTTCACGCACTAAGTGTGAGGCGAACTGATAACTGATTGAATCGAAAACGCCGGGTTGCGATGAGCACCCGGCGTTTTTTTGTCTGCTTTCTCACCGCCTCAACAACAGCACGTCTTCCGTGCTTGCCATGACCTGAATCTCCTCCGCGCCTGGATCGAGGATGGAGTCGGGATTCATCTCGGCCACGCGGAGGGGGGTGCCGTCGCGCAGGGCGAATTCATACTGCACTTGCTCACCAAGATAGGTGGTCTCGATGATGTTTCCGTAGAACTTGTTTGGCGTGTCGCGTAGGGACTGCAGGGTTAGGGCCTCAGGGCGGATGCTGAGCATCACAGGTTGGCCGGCTACAGGTGTCCAGTCGGTGCCGGGTCTGCCGCGCAGCAGACCACAAGCGGTTTGCACATCCCAGAGACCATCGCGATAGCTGGCCTGTTTCACCACCCCTTCGATGAGGTTCGTTTCGCCAATGAAGCTGGCGACCATGGGGCTTACGGGATGCCGATACACAGTCATGGGCGTGCCGACCTGTGCGACCTTGCCCGCATCCAGGATGGCCACACGGTCGGCCATGCTGAGTGCTTCCTTCTGATCGTGCGTCACGTAGATGGCAGTGAGGCCAAACTCCTTGCAGATGCGGCGGATTTCCGAGCGCATCTCGATACGCAGCTTCGCATCAAGGTTGGAGAGAGGTTCATCGAGCATCAGCACGCTGGGGCGCACCACGAGTGCTCGTGCCAGGGCCACGCGCTGCTGCTGCCCGCCGCTGAGTTGCTGGATGCGGCGCTGCTCCAGGCCGTCCATTTTCACGAGTTCCAGCGCCTCCTCCACGCGGTCGTCGATTTCCTCCTTGGGCCGCTTCCGTTCTTCAAGACCGAAGGCGACGTTCTCAGCCACGGTCATGTGTGGCCAGAGGGCGTAGCTTTGGAACATCATGGCCGCGCCGCGCTTGTGCGGCGGCACATGGCTCACGTCCTCACCATCGAAGAGGATCTGCCCCCTATCCGGCGTGTGGAAGCCTGCGATGTGCCGCAGGAGCGTGGTCTTGCCACAGCCGCTCGGGCCCAGGAGGAAGAAGAGCTCGCCGCGGGGAATGTCCAGCGATACGTCATTCAGCGCCAGGGTGGAGCCGAACTTCTTCGTGACATGCCGGATGCTGATGCTGACCATGCACGGCTGTTGTAGCGGGTGGAGCGCAGCGTGGCAAGCAGTGCCTTGGCATTCAGTCCCTTCATAAAAGTGGGAACTGGCAGGCTGCATGAGTCTTCAATCCCGGATTTGGAGGTCAGGCTGCCGTCGCAGAAGTCGGACGATTCGTGAAAATCGGGTGACTCCCGCCTCGTTCCCACGCGCACACGTTCTCATCGCACCTCGTACCGTCTCCCTGTCATGATCACGCGCCTCTTCCTTACTCTGCTCGCGGTCTTCTGCCTGTCCTTGCAGGGGCAGGCGGCGACCAAGCCCAATGTCGTCTTCATTCTTTGCGATGACCTCGGCACAGGTGATGTGAAGTGCTACAACCCCGAGGGCAAGATCGCCACGCCGCACATGGATGCCATTGCGGAGCGTGGGATGAAATTCACGGACGCGCACTCCAGCTCTGCTGTCTGCACGCCCACGCGCTACGGAGTGATGACGGGCCGGTACAACTGGCGCTCGAAGCTGCAGAGCGCGGTGCTCGGAGGACTGAGCCCGCGATTGATTGAGAAGGACCGCATGACCGCGGCTTCTTTCCTCAAAGAGCAGGGGTACATGACTGCCTGCATCGGTAAGTGGCACCTGGGCATGGACTGGGTGGTGCTGCCGGGGAAGGATGTCAGTGAGCTGAAGATCGAATCAGCGGATCAGGTGAACAACGTGGACTATGCCCAGCCCATCAAGAACGGCCCGACCAGTGTGGGTTTTGACTACTACTTTGGCATCAGTGCCTCGCTGGACATGGTGCCGTATTGCTTCATCGAGAACGACCGCGTGACCGTCGTGCCCACCGAAACCATGAAGCTGGCGATGAACAAGGGCGGCCCGCAGCAGACTTACACTCGAGAGGGCCCTGGTTCACCCGGCTTCAAAGGCGAGGATGTGCTGCCAACACTCACAAAGAAGGCGGTGCAGTTCATCAACGAATCCGCGGCAGGGGAAGGCAAGGTCGGCAAGCCCTTCTTCCTCTACCTGCCGCTGAACTCACCGCATACACCCATCCTTCCTTCCAAGGAGTGGCAGGGAAAGAGCGGATTGAACTTGTACGCAGATTTCGTGATGGAGACGGACGATGCCATCGGCCAGATCGTGAATGCGCTCAAGCAACAGGGGGTGATGGAGAATACCATGGTGATTGTCACGAGCGACAACGGTTGCTCACCCAGCGCGGATTATCCCACACTGCTGGCGAAGGGGCACAATCCCAGTGCGGCCTATCGGGGTACGAAGGCGGACATCTACGATGGAGGCCACCGTGTTCCCTTCCTCGTGCAATGGCCTGCCGTGGTGAAGGGCGGCGGGGTGTATGATCAGCCGGTTTGCCTGCTCGACTTCATGGCCACGTGTGCGGATGCGCTGGGAGTGAAGCTGCCGGACAATGCCGCGGAGGACAGCGTGAGCTTCCTGCCTGCGCTGAAGGGCGGCAAGGAACCGGTGCGTGATACCATCGTACACCATTCCATCCAGGGTTCGTTCTCCATCCGGCAGGGAAACTGGAAGCTCTGTCTGGCACCGGGGTCCGCGGGTTGGAGTGATCCGCGTCCTGGCAAGGAACCCCAGGACGCGCCTCGCATCCAGCTCTTCGATCTGAGCAAGGATGTGGGCGAGAAGAACAACATTGAGGCACAGCACCCTGATATCGTCGCGAAGCTGACGAAGCTTCTGGAGAAGCAGGTGGCGGATGGCCGCAGCACACCGGGCGCGCCGCAGAAGAACACAGTGGACCCGGACATCCAATCGGGCACCAAGCCCTTCACTCCGCCTGCCGGGCGAGGGAATAACAAACAGAAAACCCCCGCAAAGAAATCAGTGCAAACCGGGCTGCTTTGGCCCGCCAGAGGGGCATTGTGACAAGGTTGTCACCAAGTTTGCTCCATGGAGCCCTTGCCGAGGTGGGCAAGTGAGCGATACTGTGCCCTCGTTGAATAACGAAGTAGAAAACAAGATGGGCAGTGGCAGGGCGCCGGCTGCAGAAACAGAACTCTGGCAGAAGTTGGAAACCTTCCCGCTAAACCGGCGGGACGCCGTGCAGGACTTCTCCGCACGGTTGGCCAGGGAAAACGGTTGGAGGCGGCCTTACGCGCAGCGCGTGAGCTCCGAGTATCTCCGGTTCCTCTTCCTCGCCATGAAGGCGGGGCATCCGGTCACTCCCTCAGAGGAGGTGGACCAAGCCTGGCACCTGCACCTGGTGTACACCCGTTCCTATTGGGACGAGCTGTGCGCGAGGGTGCTGGGCAGGCCGCTGCACCACGAGCCCACCGCTGGCGGGATCGACGAGGGCGCGAAGTTCCGGGACCAGTACGCGCGCACGCTGCAGAGCTACACGCGCTGGTTCGGCCATGCGCCTCCGGAGGACATCTGGCCGACCGTGAGCGAGCGCTTCGGGCCTCACGACGGTCGCTGGGTGGACATGACGCGCCACTGGCTCCTGCCGAAGCCGCGATTCGTGGCAAGGCTGCGCCCCCTCCGGGTGGCGGCGGTGATGGGAATTGCCCTGGTCACCACCCTGATGGCGAGTTGCTCGGAGTCGCTCAATGTCTTCGAGTGGCGAGGGAAGGAATTTCTGGGCTTCTATTGGATGGCGTTCATCACGGCCCTGGCGACCTCGTTCTTGCTGGTGAAGGTGGCGCGAGGCAGGGCGTGGCCATCTGATGACATGCTCACGGACCCGTATGAGATTGCCTTCCTTGGTGGAGGTGGGGTACGGGCAGTAGATGCCGCGCTGGCAGCGCTGCACGGACGTGGTTTGGTGAAGATCTCCAATGGCAACAAGGGGGACTCGGGCCTGCAACGGGTGCTGAATCCCTCCCAGCCGGTCACCAATGATGTGGAGTATGCTGTGCTTTGCGCGCTGCCCGCTTCCGCAGATGCCAACGTGAAGGACGTGCGCAAGGTGCTGCGGCCCTCCATGAACCAGCTCCGTGACAGGCTGGTGGAAAAGGGGCTGGTGGCTTCCAGCGGACAGCGTGCTGGTCTCCTGTTGCTGGCGGCGCTGCCCTTTGTGGCATTGCTCGTGACAGGTGTTACCAAGCTCATGGTGGGTCTGGGCCGGGGCGCGCCCGTGGACTTCCTCATCATCTCGCTCGCGGTCACCTTGATGGTGACCATCGTGAGGCTGGCGACGTTGCGGCGTCGGACGGCGGACGGCGAGGCCATGTGGGAGCGCTTCAAGCCGATGGAGAGGGCCATGAAGGAGAAGCTGAAGCATCCGTATGAGCCACAGGATCCTCTCATGGTGCCGCTGGCCGTTGCGCTGGTGGGTGTGCCCGGGCTGAACTGGCCCGGCTACTATGACCTCCATTACGCGCTCCAGCGCAGTAACAACGCTTCCTCCGGTGGTTGTGGCTCTGGCTGTGGCAGCAGTGGGTGCGGTGGGGGCGGCTGCGGCGGAGGCGGGTGTGGTGGCTGCGGTGGTGGGGACTAGCTGTCAGCACTACCGCGTCTGGATTCGGCTCTAGACGCACTTGGAAGGTGCCTTGTCGCTCATCCGCGACAATCCAAGTCGTGGCCGTAGAAAAGGAATGCCCCATGGACGGATGGTCAGCATCCACCAGTCGTCGGCAATGAATTCCATCATCAAATGGGTGTCGTCTTGCCACTCTACCCGGCACAGATTGAAAGAGCAGGTGGGCCATCCAAGTGTTCGACTGGAAAGAAGCTGAAATTCGAGCGAGCACAGGGAGATGTGCACGACTTCCTCAAACACACAGTCGTAGTCGGTGATGAAGAGATAGCCATATGCGGTCTCAAACTGGTGCCGAAGCACGGTGCCCTCCAAGTGCAGGGCGACGGGTTGGCCATTCCTCAAGAGCTGAGAACGTTCAACTCCGAAGCTCGAATTCGTATTGAGAGAGAACTCAGTGAGCTCAATCATGCCTGCGTACCATCGGATGAGATGGTGCGTGCTCAAGTGAATGTAGAAGGCTTCTCCAGAAGTCTTGTTTCAGTGTTGCTGGCAGCACAAAGGATGCGCGCAATGCAAACGCTCTCAGGCATGGAGCGTCATGGGACGTGCAACATTGAAAGGCTTCTGGAGAAGCCTTCTGCCCAAACTCAATGTACCACCTGCCGATGCTTCGCGAACAGTCCGTACTTTGGACTGAAGATGTACGCTACAGCGAACATGACGCCGAGCACCAGTACGATGGTGGAGCCGATGTTCCAGCTCAGCACATAGGAGAGGAAGAAGGCGCCGGTCGCGCCGAGGGCGCCGAGGATGCCCCCACCCAGGAAGATGGTGCGTGTATTGTCCGAGCACAGATACACGGTGGCTCCAGGAGTGACCATGAGGCCAAGGCTCAGAATGCATCCTACAGCCTGCAAGGAGGAAAGCAGCATGAGGATCATGACGCCGAAGAGGGCGTAATTCAACGCGCGCACGGGTACGCCGAGACTGGCGGCGACATTGGGCTCGAAGAGATAGATCAGCAGGGGGCGCTGAAGAACGGTGAGTGTGAGTACTGCCGTCACGGCAATGCCGAAGGCAATCCACAAGTCTGCGTCAGACATGCCGGTGATACTGCCGAAGAGCCAGTCGCTGAGCTTCTGTGTCATGTTGAGATTGGTCAGCAAGATGTAGCCCCCGGCGAAGGCCGAGGTGTACAGGATGGCCATGGAGGTATCCTGATCCAGCCGCGAGGTGCGTGACATGAAGATAGACCCCAGCCCGATGAACAGGGCTGCGACGATGGCGCCGGCAAGAGCGGTCCACTGTGTGAGTCCCATGAACAGCACCGCAAGCGCGATGCCCGGCAGCAGGCCATGCGACAGTGTGCCCATCTTCAGGGCAGACTTGCGCATCACCACAAATCCACTCATGAACCCATTGGCAAAGCCAAAGAGCACGCATGCCATCAGCCCGCGCTGGGCCGGGGTTTCGCTCAGGTATTCCCAGAAATTGCTCATGATGCGTAGGCGGTCTTGATGGTTTCCTCGGTGAAGACTTCCTTCACGGGGCCGAAGGCGACCTGCTGGCGCTTCAGCAGCAGCACGTCGTCGAAGATCGATGGCACGGTCTGCAGGTCATGATGGCTCGCGATGAGCAGGCGGCCTTCCTTGGTGAGCTCGCGGAAGAGTTGTGAAAGGGCTTCCTGTGCAGGCTTGTCGAGACCGGTGAAGGGTTCATCCAGGAGGAGCACGTGTGCTTCTTGAGCGAGCGCCCGCGCGATGAAGGTGCGCTGTTGCTGGCCACCGCTCAGGGCGCTGATCTGGCGCTTCTGCAGGTCGAGCAGGTTCATGGCGGTGAGGGCGCGCTCCACGATTTCTTCATCGTGCTTCGAGTAGCGCTTCCACAAGCCGAGGTTCGGATAGCGGCCCATTTCCACCAGTCCGCGCACGGTGATGGGGAAGTTCCAATCCACATCACCACGCTGCGGCAGGTAGGCGATCTCATGGCTGCTGCTGACGAGCGCCTTGCCCCTCCAGAGAATCTTGCCTGCGTCGGGACGCACTAATCCTGCGAGTGACTTGAGCAAGGTACTCTTGCCCGCGCCATTCGGCCCGATCAGCGCCATGCTGCGGCTGCACTCCGTACGGAAGTTGATGCCCTGCAGCGCCTGGATGTCGCGATAGCTCACGGCGAGGTTCGAGACCTCCAGCCGGTGATGGTGTGCGGTGCTGTGCGTGCTGTGGCCCCAGCACACATGGTCATGCGTGTGGTCGTGACTGTGACTGTGGGTGTGAGCGTGCATCGTGGGAGCGACTACCAGAGGAAGAGGTAGGACGTGGGTGAGAGCTTGTTGCCCTTGGACCAGTTCGTGAGGCTGCGATTTTGCTTTTCGCTGGGTTCCAGATCGAGAGTGAGGGCAGTATTCGGCGTGCCTTCAGGCCAGGTGGCGGAGGCGATGATTTCGAGTCCTTCCGCAGGAATGGCGAGTTCCGCCTCGAAGGAAATGCTGGTTGCCGTGGGTTTCTGCTGCTCCGGAGAGAGAAGTTCCTGACCCTGAACCTTGATGGAGAGAGAAGCTGGAACGTGCGCCAATCGCACGCGGATGTAGGTGGGCACTTTCTCCTCCGCCTTGTTCTGCGCCTTGTCTTGAACAACCGGCTTCTTGTCCACCCGCGCAAAGGTGAGGTGTGAAAGCGGGATGGAGAGCAGAGCGAACGCAATGATGAATGCGATCACGTGAAGGGGAGGAAAGCCGCGCACGAGGGGAGGGAGTGGTGTGTGGGTTAGGCGTTAGACGCGATCAGGCAGGCGTCAAGGCACAGCAGGCGGATTGCCGTTTTCGGCAATCCGCCCTTGTGGTGTGCTCTACGTTCTGAGGGGAAATTCATTCGTATCGTCAGGGCTTCAGGGCCTCCACAATGGCGGTGACGTTGTGCTTCAGCATCGCTTCGAAGGTATGGGCGCTGGGGGAGGTGCCATCTGCCACCAGAGGCTTGCCCATCTTCACGCCGGTCTCGCGCACGATTTCTGTGAGGACCTTGGGATTTATCTGATCATCCGCAAACACGGCGCGGATGTGATGCTCTTTGATGAGCTTGATCGTCTCGGACACGTACTTCAGTGATGCTTCATCCTCACGCGAGATGCCGAGCAGCGGGATGGTCTTGAAGCCATACTCCTTGCAGAAGTAGCCGAAGGACGCGTGCGAAGTCACCAGCTTGCGATCGCTTCGGGGGATGGCCGCGATCTGTTCCTGCGCCCAGCTCTTGAGTTCCTCGAGTTTTTCACTCGCGGCATCGGCGTTTGCCTTGTACGTGGCGGCGTTGCCGGGGTCAGCCTTGCTCATGGAGTCTGCCATCACGCGTGCGGCGCGACGCATGTTGTCCGCGCTGTGCCACCAGTGGGGATCAATGCCGCCTGCGGTGTGGGCAGGGCAGCACATGAAGACTTCACTGCCCGCCTCGATCTTGATGCTGGGGATGGTGCGTCCCACTTCCACGACTTCTGCGGTACCGGCGAAGGTATCGGCGACCTTGGGAAGATAGGATTCCAGTTTCTTGCCACTGGCGAAGATGATCTTCACGCCCTTCAGTGCGGCGAGATCCTTGGTGGTGGGTTCGAAGTGGTGGGCATCGCCTCCCGGTTTGAGGAGGTCAACCACGTCCACCTTGGCTCCACCCACCTGGCGGGCGAGGTCGCCGAGCAGCGGGTGAAGGGCGGCCACCTTGAGTTGGGCAGGAGCGCTGGCAGTGAACATCACGGCCAGCAGAGCAGCGGCGAGTTTGAGCGGGGTTTTCATGGCGGCAATTGGGATGGGGAACAATGAAGCAGAATAAAAGGCTACGCGTGAAACGCGGCAAGTGGTTCGGAGGTGTCAGCGGACTTCGGGGCCGCCCCAGTTGAAGCCGAATTGAGCCCAGACGCTGTGCTCGTCCCCGAAGTCACTGGAGTGGTCATAGTTGTACTGGGTGCGCAGGTAGAGGGTGCGCTGGGGATTGATGTAGTAGGTGACGGAGGGACTCACGCGGAAACGCTCATCCAGCCCGGCGTCAGCGACACCCTCGACATATTCACTGCGGAGGCCGAACTCCAGGCCGTTGTCGAGGCCATAGGCAAGGGCGCTGTAGATGCCAAACTCGGTGAAGCTGCCGGACTCGGTGTGGTGTTCTTCTTCATGCTCGTGCTCCTCATGCTCGGCATGGTCATGATGTTCCTCTTCGTGCTCTTCCTCATGCTCGTGATGGTGCTCGGCGCTGGCATCGAAATGACGCAACAGACCTTCCGTGCGCCAGCGGAAGTAGCTTCCACCGGCCTCGTATCCATTCTCGCGCCACTGGTACTCGACATGCAGGCCGTACACCTGGGAGGTCTTGGAGAATTCATTGTCTCCCCACGCGCCGCTCGCGCCAAAGCGGAACTGGTGGAAGTCGTTGTAGTCCCAGTTGTTTGTCCAGTTCGCTACCACCACGGTGTCATTGAAGAGGGCGCCTTCTGCTTCGAAGGAGGTTTCCTCGTGTTCGTGACCTTCATGGTGGTGTTCATGCTCGGGTACCACGCCCACGCTCACGCTGATGAGGGAGGTCCAGCTCACCGGCAGCGTCCAGGTGACTTCGCCGCCGATGGTGTAGAGACCGTCATCTCCGAGGAAGCGACCGTTCACCAGATTGTTGTCCACAAAGTCCCACCCATGGGTGTGTGTCTGGTTGTGAAAACCGAAGCGATTGAGATACCGGCCACCGCGGACTTCGAAGCCGCCGGGGATGTTCTTGATTTTGCCGAACCACTCTTCGAACTCGCCATCCCAGTCATGGGTGAGCGCGTCTTGGAAGAGGTGGTAGGTGCCGTAGGCTTCGAACCACTCGGTGGGACGCAGCGAGGCGCCGAATTCAAAACCCTGGATGGTCCAGCCATCGCTCACCGGGTCGTGGTGCCCAGCGCCGAAATGCTCGACGTCATCCGCAGTGGTGCCGCCATAGACGCTCTGGAAGTGGAGGTGTGGGAAAAGGACACCGCCGAGGCTGACGTTTTCACCGGTGAGCCAGTTGGGCTCGGGAGCATGAGCGCGGCCCTCAGAGGCAGCCGGGAGCGCCGTGCCTGCATAGACAGAGGGAATGAGGCATACTGAGCAAGCAGCCGCGGTGAAGGAAGAAAGGATGCAGGGAGAAAGTTTCATGCAACGTGACGAGAGGAAATTGATGTAGGTGCCTGAGGGAGTGATGTCATCAAATGTAAGAGTGGTGCATTCGTCGTCCACTTACTTTTGCAAAAATGTTGCGTTAATTTTGATTTAAGAGGTGCGCGGGATTGTTCAGGATGCTTGAAAAAACTCCGTTAACGCAAAAAACTTGCATTAAATGTTGACGAGACGGTTCGCTGTTCTAAAGCTCGGCAAATGCAAAACAGTTGCGTTAATGCACGGGCATTCTCCCTTCTCGAGTTACTGGTAGCGCTTACGGTGTGTGCTGTAGTCGCGACGCTAGTGTTCGTCATCGGCAAGGAGATGGTGACGAAAGCGCGTCAGGCCAAGTGTGCGTCCAACTTGCGCCAGATCGGCATTGCCCTCATTGCCTACACCCAAGACCACCAGGGAGAATTCCCGCTCACGTCGCACAGCCTTGATCCGGCGACTGCTGATCAGGCATGGATTTTTGCGCTGTCTGAATATCTCGGGGACGTGGATGAAGTACGCATCTGTCCCGCGGATCCGAAAGGAAAGGAGCGTTTGCGGGAACATGGCACAAGCTACCTCCTCAATAGCTACCTGACCGTTCCGCAGATCGGGCCATTCGGAGAGAATCTTGGGGGGTACACGAACATCAACTTCGTGCCTGAGCCGCAGACTACGCCGATAGCATTTCCCATCAACTTCAAGCGCGGGGTGGGCAGGATGAATGATCACACCCACTCGGACACGTGGGACACCTGGGCTGCGGTGAAAAATGACATCCAGCCTGACGCGTTTTGCGGGGCATTGAGGGACGAGAACGGTCTCTCGGGCTCAGCCAACTACCTGTTTGTC
Source organism: Roseimicrobium gellanilyticum (assembly GCF_003315205.1). Taxonomy (NCBI): domain Bacteria; kingdom Pseudomonadati; phylum Verrucomicrobiota; class Verrucomicrobiia; order Verrucomicrobiales; family Verrucomicrobiaceae; genus Roseimicrobium; species Roseimicrobium gellanilyticum. Next base: position 1,001,757 of record NZ_QNRR01000001.1, read on the forward strand.
GATGGTCACGTCGAAAACATACAGGCCGCCGTGGTGCACGGCTGGATCACCAGCGGGCACAACTTCGCGGACCCGGAATCCAAGCTCGAACCCTGATCCCCACATACACGATGCCGCCACGATTTTTTCCCGCGCGATCACAATCCGCCCTTGTCGCCGCCTTTGTGTTTTTGGTCCCCGCCATGGTCCTTTCCCAGGTCACGATTCTCGGCCCCGGGCATATGGACATCGATTTCAATGTGAATGCTGGGGGGGAGTGGGCCCTTTCTCTCAGTCACGATGTGCAGGGGGAATTTCCCATGGATACGAACAGCATCCTCTACGGAAGCGGGGCCTTGATGCCCGACGGCATACGCACGGTGCGACCCTCAGGCAGCCAGTGGAATTTCCTCGGAGTCAGCAGCGGCGAGTCGATCTGGGTTTTTCCTCAAGTGCAGGGAGCTGCGCCAAATGCAGTGTGGCCTGGATTGAGCACCGAGCAGACGTCCTCATCGATATTGGGCACCTGGGACCCCGAGACGCCCGTCGTTGGATCCGGGAAGTGGATGGAATTGTCCCTCGTTGGCATGGCCTACTATGGCACGGCAACCGTGCATGAGTTCTCGATGTGGACGACCGGGACCTTCGGCACGCCGAATGTGTGGATGTCCACGAAGGACGGCATCTCAGGATTGGATGCTTTTCCCATGCTGCCAGGCGGCCATTCTCACATGAACTGGGGCTTCACCAGTGAAGGGGTCTACGATCTGACCTTCCAACTCCGCACGTATCTTGCCAATGGCGCTCTTGCAGAGAGCGATCCTGTGACGGTGCGCTTTGGCATCAATGCCATTGCAGTCCCCGAGCCGGGGACGATCGCCCTCCTGGTCATGGGAGGGGTGCTGACAATCTTGCGGCGTGAAAGGTCCGTCGCCGCGCGAAATCTGAAACTTTCAGGACCTCAAAGAACATCATGAGCAACGTGCTGCCCGTAACAGTGCTGTCTGGATTCCTTGGAGCCGGTAAAACCACCCTGCTGAATCACATCCTGAACAATCGAGAGAATCGTCGTGTGGCGGTGATCGTGAATGATATGTCGGAGGTCAACGTGGATGCCGCACTGGTGAAGAGTGGGAATGCCGGCTTCGCCCGCGCGGAGGAGAAAATGGTGGAGATGTCCAACGGCTGCATTTGCTGCACGCTCCGTGAAGACTTGCTCATCGAAGTCGGGAAACTTGCTCGCGAGGGACGCTTTGACCATCTTGTAATCGAGAGTACAGGCGTCTCCGAACCCATGCCTGTGGCGGAGACATTCTCCTTTCGTGATGAAGCGGGGCAATGCCTCAATGACCTCGCACGACTGGACACCATGGTGACGGTGGTGGACGCGAAAAACTTCCTGCGTGACTTCCACAGCGCGCAACGCCTCAAGGAACGGAAGCTGGCCGTGGGCAAGGAGGATGAGCGGAACGTGGTGGACCTCCTGGTGGATCAGATTGAGTTCGCCAATGTGATTCTCATCAACAAGGCAGACACTGTCGATGCTGATGAAATGCGGGAGGTACGTGCCCTCATAGGTGCGGTGAATGCGAAAGCACGTGTCTGGGAGACAACGCACGGAGAGGTGCCACTGGGCGCCGTGATGGGCACCGGACTCTACTCCGAGAGTGAGGCTGAGCAGAGCGAGGGATGGCTGGACAGCCTGACGGAGCACACGCCGGAAACCATCGAATACGGCATCAGCAGTTTTGTCTACCGGGCCAGGAGACCGTTTCATCCCCGGCGCTTCAGCGAGTGGTGCCGGGACCATTGGGCAGGTGTGCTCCGGGCGAAGGGCATGTTCTGGCTGGCGTCACGCATGGACTTTGCCGGCCTGGTTCAGCAGGCCGGTGTCTTGCGCACTACCAGTTGCATGGGCATCTGGTGGGCTGCGGTGCACCGCGAGGACTGGCCTCAGTCTGCAGAAGCGCAAAAGGATATCCTGTCGCACTGGGAATCGCCTTGGGGCGATCGGCGGCAGGAGATCGTGGTCATTGGCAAGGACATGGATGAAGCTGCCTTGAGAAAGGAGTTCGACGCCTGCCTCTTGACGGAGGCAGAGATGCAAAAAGGTCCGAATGGATGGAGTCGTCTGGCGGACCCTTTTCCGAAGTGGCGCGAGGATCCCGCGGAGGAATGATGGCAGTGTCGAAGGTCACTGTCCGGCGGGCTTTTCCACGCCGGACGTGATCGGCTCTTCAGGTCTTTCGGTATTGCCGCTGTAGTTCGGGGGCTACTGGCAACACAGGAAGTCTTCGAGCTCACTCACGCTGGTGTTGCCGAGGACGTTTTCGGCGGTGCCGGTGCAAAGCACCTGGCCTACGCCGTCGCGCACGCCGACGAAGGCGAGTTCATCGGCGACTTTGCGGGCCTGGCGGAGGTTGTGAGTCACGACCACCAGAGTGTGATGTTCCTTGAGACGAAGCATCAGTTCCTCAATCGCCTCGGTGCTCTTGGGATCGAGGGCACTGGTGGGCTCGTCCATGAGGACGACTTCCGGCTTGCTCGCGAGGGTGCGGGCGAGGCAGAGGCGCTGCTGCTGGCCTACGGAGAGGCGAAGCGCAGGCTGCTTGAGGCGGTCCTTCACCTCATTCCACAGGGCGGCTTCACGCAGGGCTCGCTCGGCGGCTTCGGGCCACTCGCGGCGGGGAATCTCGCCGAGGTGCTTCACACCGAAGATGACGTTTTGGTAGATGCTCTTCGGGAAGACCACAGGCTGCTGGAAGAGAATGCCGATGCGCGCGCGCAAGGCATCTGGATCCGTGCCGCTGCCATACACGGGCTTGCCGTGGAAAAGAACCTGGCCTGTGACGCGGAGATTTGGGGTGAGCTCGACGAGACGATTGATGGACTTGAGCAGGGTGCTCTTTCCTGCGCCAGAAGGACCGATGAATCCAAAGACCTTCTTCTCGGGTATGGACAGGTTGGCCTCGCGCACCAGCGTGCGTGTGCCCGCGGTGACGGTGAGCTTTTGGGTCTGCAGGATGGGTTCAGCCATGATGCGCTTCTTCGTGAATCTTCAGGCGGGCGGGCAGGGCGATGAGGCTCAAGGTGAATACCAGGCCGAGCATCACCAGGGCGGTACCCCAGATTTTTTCTGCCACACCGGGGTCGAAGGAGTCCTGCACCAGAATGAAGATGTGATAGGGAAGGCTGAGCACGGGGCTTTCCTTGATGCCCTTTGGGAATGATGCGCCGGCGAAGATGGTCGCCGTGAACATGATCGGAGCGATCTCACCCGCGATGCGCGCCAGGCCCAGCAGTGAACCGGTGATGATGCCGCTCAGCGTCTGCGGCAGGATGACGGACCAGATGATCTGCGACTGGCGCATGCCCAGGCCGGAGGCAGCTTCCACATATTTGCTGGGCAAAGTGGCCATGCGCTCCATGAGGGCCACCGTAACTGTCGGCAGCATGATGATGGCCAGCAGAAGACCACCGCTGAGCCACGACTTGCCCCAGCCGAAGTAGTTCACAAACACGATGAAGCCGAAGATGCCGCACACGATGGAAGGCATGCCGTTGAGCACGTACAGCATGGTTTCCAGCGCGCGTTTGCGTTTGCCATCGCGGAGATAGACACCGTGCAGAAGAGCCAGTGAAACTGCCACGGGCAAGGTGGCAACAAGGGCGGTCAGCAGCAGAATGCCGGTGCCGATGATGTTGAAGAAGATGCCACCGCTGGCGCCGACGAGTTTGATCTGCTCCGTGAAGAAGTTCCACGAGATGGCGGGCAATCCGCGACGAGCGATAGCCCACACGAGCCAACCAAGAATGCCGCATGCCAGCAACGCGCACAGCGCGGTGATTCCACGGAAGAGATGATGCACCAGCTTACGACGCATGGCGGCTGCGGGAGAAGAATTGGAGGGAGGCGCTGGCGAGCGTGATGCCCGCTACCATGAGCATGAGAATCAAGGCGAGGCCGCAGATGGCGCCCCAGTGGATGGGATCGCCGTAGGCGATGTTGGTTTCAGAGCTGGCGAGCTTCGTGGTGATGGTCTGGCCGGACTCGATGAGGGGATTGATGGAGAGTAACTTTTCCGGCCATTGGTTATCCTGGCGCCCCACGACGAGGAACACGGCAATGGCTTCACCCAAGGCGCGGCCGAGGCCGAGCAGCAGCGCCGCAAGCAATCCGCGGGCGCTCTGTGGCAGGCTGACATGCAGGACCACTTCCGTGGAATTGAGACCCAGGCCCCGTGCTGCGGTGCGTTGCGCGGCCGGTACGCTGCGTAGAGCGTCATCCGCCAGCGTCATCACGGTGGGGAGGATCATCACGGCGAGCAGCACGGCGCCGGTGAGCAAGGTGTCACCACTGAGCGGGTCGAAAGGTGTGAGCAGATCGTAGATCCAGTTCCGCAGGAAGAGTACTCCCAGCAGCCCGTAGACCACCGCAGGCACGCCTGCGAGGAGCTCAATGATGATCTTCACTGCGAGGCGCAGGCGCGCCGGGAGGAATTCTGATGCAAAGACTGCCGCTCCAATACCCACCGGGCCAGCCAGCAGCAGAGCGGTGAAGGACACCAGTACCGTGCCCAGGATCATGGGGGCCGCGCCAAACTCATGTGTGCGCATGAACCACTTGGTTCCCGTCAGAAAGCTCCATCCTTCGTGCTTCCAAACCGGGATGCTCTGCACAATGAGAAGCACCAGCATGGCCACCATGATCCCGGCCGCGACGAGCGAGAAAAAGAAGGTCGAAATTTTGGTGAAGCTCCAGCGACTGACCATTTACTGAACTGAAAGTGTGAACGATGCGTATATGCGCAAGAACGCCGCCATCGCAAGTTTCAACGCGATGACGGCGTGAGATATATCACCGGATTGTCCGTAAACGACGGAGAGATGGGCGGGCTACTTCAGCTCGGAGAGCTTGAGGTAGCCGTGTTTCTTCACCAAGTCCTGACCGCGGTCGCTGAGCATGAAGTCCACGAAGGTCTTCGTGTCACCGGTAGGTTCGCCATTGGTGAGGAGGAAGAGGGGACGGCTCAGGGGGTAGGAGCGGTTGGCAATGTTTTCGTTGGCAGGGGAGATCTCCTTGCCGTCCTCAGTCTTGATGCTCAGGGCGAAGACCGTCTTGCCATCAGCCCAGGAGGAGGAAAGCTGGCTCAGCGCGCCCTTGGTGGAGGCCACCTTGTTGCGGGTTTCCTCATTGCCGCCCACTTCAGGGAAGCTCACCTGTGGGGCCTTCTTGGGGCTGCCGTAGACCCAGTGCACAAAGACTTCCCAGGTGCCGCGTCCGGGCTCCTTGTTGAAGAAGGCGATGCGCTTGTCCGGACCGCCAATCTGCTTCCAGTTCTTGATCTTGCCTTCGTAGATGTCGGCCGCCTGCTGCTTGGTGATGGACTTCACGCCACCCTCCCACACGTCTGCGGAGACAATGAGGGCCACGGCATCCTCACCCACCTGGATTTCCTTGAAGGTCACCTTGGGGAACTTGGCGCGTTCTTCATCACTCACGTGCTTGGAGATCATGCCGATTTGCACCAGGCCTTCCCCCAGCATGGAGATCCCGCCGGCGCTGCCGCCTTGCGTATCGATCTGGATGTCCATTTTCTTCTCCGAGCGCAGAATCTCGGAAGCCTCAGCGGCGGGAAGATTCACCGTGGTGGAACCATTGATCTTCAGGGTATCCGCTTGAACCGAGAGGAGGGGGGTTCCGATAAGCGCCAGCAATGCGAAAAGATGGACCTTCATGCATGGCATCTACGAACGTCGCCACCCACTGCAAGCAGAAATATGCATATTTGCGCAAATGGGACATTGATCTGCTGGAGCGGCGGTGATTGCATGTGCCGTCGCCGCCGCGAGCAGCCTGACAAGATTGCTGCGTTCATCTGCAAGATGGGATCACAGCCTTGAAGGTTTCTCTGCGCATTGGTGGCATTTCGCCGACACACACAACCAACCGACAGATAATCAACCTATGAAGTTCCGCTTCACCCTGCCCCTCCTGGCGGTGGGTGCCATGCACTGCCTCCACGCCGGAGAGCCGGTGGTCACCACCTCAGGAAAGGACGCCAAGGCAGTCGCTCCCGCTGCCCCGAAGGAAGAGTTCATCTATGACAAGATCTGGGGCATGGCTGTGCTCTACAAGAACAAGGACAACCCTTACATCCAGGAACTCAGTCTCGTGGGCCGCGAGCACATCGACTGGTTCTATTTTGATGCCGATCAGGGCCAGGATGACGATTGGGTGGTGCGCCGCACGCGCATCGGTCTCAAGGCGTTGATGTTTGAGAACATCACCGTGCATGTGGAAACGGATCTGAACCTGCAGAATCCCGATCCGATCTACACGAAGCTCACGGATGCCTATATCGCATGGGCGCCGAGCAAGGCTTTCAAGCTGACCGTGGGCAAGCAGAGCGCGAAGTTCACGCTGGAAGGCTGGACCTCCTCGAACCAGCTTCTCACCATCGACCGGAGTGTCATCGGGACGAACATATGGTTCCCAGAGGAATACATGCCGGGCGTGAGCATCTCCGGTGAGGTGGGCAAGTGGCTCTACAGCGTTGGGTATTACTCCTCCGGTGAAGCCACCCCTGAGTTTGGCGATTTCAACGCCGGCAGCTTCGGGCTGGTGAGCATTGGCTACAACTTTGCAGAAGCACTGGGGGCCGACAAGGCCATCCTGCGCGCGGACTACCTGTATCAGGATCCCAATGCCGGCAATACATTCACCCGTCCCAACGAACAGGTGGGCTCGGTGAACTTCGTGTATGAGAAGGGCCGATTCGGCCTGAGTGGAGACATGAGCGCCTCGGAGGGTTATCTGGGCCAGAAGGATCTCTTCGCACTGCAGATTCTCCCCAGCGTGTACCTGAACAGTTCGAAGACGTTGCAGGGTGTCTTCCGCTACACCTACATGAACAGCGATGGCGACAACGGCATCCGCCTGGCTCGCTATGAGAACCGCATTGTGTCGGGCCGTGGGGACGAGTACAACGAATTCTACGCGGGTCTGAACTGGTACCTCTACGGTCACAAGCTGAAGCTTCAGACGGGTGTGCAGTATGCTACCATGGATGACGCTGCTGACGATGGCGGCGAGTACGATGGCTGGGGGATCACCACCGGTCTGCGTATCAGCTGGTAAAGCCAGATTCCATTGACGATATCGAGGCAACGGGTGCACTATGAAGTGCACCCGTTGTGCGTTTGGCACCGCCGTTGACGCTCCGGGTCGCGTATCGATCTGGTGCGTTATGAATGAGAAAGCCGGAGCCGATCCACGCCCGAGACGCCGTCGCTGGCCCTGGGTGTTGCTGGTGCTTGTGCTCCTGCTTTGCGGAGGGCTGTGGGGTGCGTATGAGTGGGCCACTGCGAAGGCGGTGGCCACATTGAACAGCCGCCTCGCAGAGAGGAGCTTGTACCTGAGCTACACCTCCGGCTCGTGGGTGCCGTGGAAGGGGCTGGGCTTGGAGAACATGGTGCTCTATCAGGATGAGGCCCGGACGAAGCCCCTCATCGCCCTCAGTAATCTGGACGTGGAGTTGCCCTGGCAGGAGATGGCGGCGCATCACGAGTTCATCAGTCGATGGAAGCTGAGCGATGCCACCTTGGAACTGCACGATCCGAAGGGCAAGGTGACCCTCGAACATGTGAGTATGGAAGCCGTGGTGCGTGACGGTGTGATTGAGTACTCGCGGCTGGACCTGAAGAATGGTCCTCGCCTCTTTTCGTTTTCAGGGGCGATTCATCTGGGGAGCGACAAGGAGAAGGAAGAAAGTCCCAAGGAATTTGTGATGGATCTGGATCCGATGAGATCCATCCTGGACGCGCTCGATTTCAAGGAGGACGCGGGAGTGTTTCACATCAGCGGCAAGGTGTCCTTTGATGCACGCGAAACTCCCATGACGTGGAGTGCCGATCTCATCGGAGAGGGTGAGCATGTAATATGGCAGGGCGTGCCCATGCACAAGGCTGTGATGAAAGCTGCGATGTCGCAAAGTGGTTTCACGGGGACGTGCAGCATTGCCTTTGCGAAAGGAGGCACCGATTTGGATTTGGATCTCAAGGATTGGAGGGACGCACCGATGAGCTTCTCAGGAAAGATCACCGACTCCGAAGGTCGCATCAATCAGTGCAAAGGCACCTACCGCGGGAAAGACGACGTCGTGGTGGTGGAGGAGATGCAGGGGAAGGCGAACATGCTGGAGTTCCTGGGGAACTTTCCAGCGATGAATGCGCAACTGCCCAAGGAGGTGCAGGTGCGTGCCTATCCGGACATGGTGATGAAGAATCTCGTGTGGAAGACCAAAGAGGGCACGTGGACCATGAGCTCGCTCCATCTGAGGTCACCACTGGAATTGAGCGTGAAGGTGGAGGGGCATAGCCTGCCTGTGGATCAAGTGAAGGGAGAGGTGGCGTACACGGGTACTGCCTGGAAGTTTTCCGATATCAGCGCAAAGGTGTTGGGTGGCACCCTCTCTCTGCAGGGCATGCATGATGGCAAGGTGCTGCGCGATGCTACAGTCTCCGTGCAGAATGTGCGCATGGCGGATTTGGGGCCGTGGCTGGGTGAAAATGGCTCTTCCTTTGGGAAAGCGCTCGCTTCCTTGAGCTACAAAGGTGACTTCGCGGTGGAGCCGGAGCATCTCACGGGCTCAGGTTCGATTCAGATTGAGAATTCACCCACGGTGCATGTGCCATTGCTGGATGAGACGTATGCCCTGTTCGCGGCGTTGATTCCCGGACTGAAGCGTGAGTCGGGCAATGGTGAGATGAGCGGGCAGTTCACCAGCAAGCAGGGCGTGCTGACCTTTTCCAGCTTCAAGGCCAATGGCGGCTCCGTCACCGTGACCGGCTCAGGCACGGTGGATCTGGTGAGACGCACGGTGGCTGCCACGGCTCAGGGGCGGTTGCGTGGCGTGGGTGGCGTCGTCACGGCGCCCATCAGCCGATTGATGGAAATGGAAGTGAGCGGTCCGCTGGATGACATCCGCGTGCGGCCTGCGGGGGATGGCTTGGTCGGCAACGTGGTGGATGGCACGGTGGATGTAGCGCGCGGTACGATCAAGGGTGCGACAAAAGTCACCGGCTCCGTGGTGAAGGAAGGTGTGAAGATTCCGTTCCGTGCGCTGAATTTGTTCCGGAAGAAGAAGTGAGGGTGATGCGGTGTCGTGGGAGGTGGAGGGTGATCGGAATGGCCGCAAAGAACACAAAAAGGTGAGCTGATGGAATGCGGTTGGGCAGGTTCTTGTGCAGATGGCTTTTCAGCTCGGATGGACGTGCTACTTCACGGAAGGCACCTCAGTAAATCCTTTGCGTTCTTTTGCGGCTATTCCGAAAGGGTTGCTTGGGTGATGCGCCCTTCTTCCACGGTGAGCACTTCATCGCAGATGGTCTGCAGTTCCTTCTGTGAATGGGTCACATAGATCATGGGAAGGTGCAGGTCCTCACGGATGCTGAGCAGGTAGGGAAGGATCTTTTCCTTCAGGCGAACGTCGAGGCTGGAGAGCGGTTCATCGAGCAGGAGAATTTGTGGTGAGGCGAGGAGGGCGCGACCGAGGGCAACGCGTTGTTTCTCACCACCGGAGAGGTTGTGCACGCGGCGGGTGAGGAGAGGTCGTATCTCCAGCAGGTCGATGACGTGATCTGCGTGGCTCGTGGCGGAGCCGTTGGGGCGATGGCCGTAGTACAGGTTCGCGCGTGTGCTGAGGTGGGGGAAGAGGGCGAGGTCTTGCGGTACATAGCCCACGCGGCGGAGCTCGGGAGCGAGGTTTACTCTGGCTGCGGTGTCGCACAGCACGTGATCATTCAGCACGATGCGTCCGGAGGCGGGGCGGCGCAGGCCGGCGATGATTTCGATGAGCGAGGTCTTGCCTGCACCTGAAGGGCCGCGAATGCCAGTGACCGGCGCGGTGAGGGTAAGGTCTGCTTTGAGCGAGAATTCGGACAGAGGCAGGCTGACGTTCTCGAGCTGGAGCTTCAGCGTCATGGCGCGCGCCTCCTGCGTGAAAGCGTTTCGCTAATCCATAGCGCGATGAAGGCCATGATGACGGCGACCACCAGTAGCTTCATGGCTTCATGGTCGTGCCCGGTCTGCACGTGCTGGTAGATGACGAGGGAGATGGTGGAGGTTTCTCCCTGAATGAAACCTGCCACCATGATGGTGGCGCCGAATTCGCCGAGCGCTCTCGCAAAGGCCAGCACCACCCCGGCGGCAAGTCCGCGACGCGCGAGAGGAAGCGTGATGGTCCAGAAGACGCGCCAGGGGCTCGCACCCAAGGTGCGTGCAATGCCTTCAAGCCGCACCGGTACTTCTTCAATCGCGGTGCGCAGGGAGCGCACCAGCAGAGGGAAGGACATCACCCCGAGCGCGATGAGCACGGCCTTCCATGTGAAAACGATGTCCACGTGGAAGCTCTCATGCAGCCAGCCTCCGATGGGGCCGCGGCGGCCGAGGAGTTTCAGCAGAATCAAACCCGTGGCTACTGGAGGCAGCACCAGCGGCAGGGCCACGAAGGTCTCCACCAGAGACTTGCCGGGCCACTCTTTCCTCGCCAGCAACCACGCGACCGCCACGCCGGGCGGCAGGATCAGCAGCACACTCAGGGCGGATACCCATGTAGTGAGCCAGATCGTCTGCCACTCTTCGGCGGTCATGCAGTGTTACCCATGGCGGTTGCCATGAGTGATTTCAAGCCTCGGGCAGTACCACGAAACCAAACTTCTCAAATACAGCCTTTGCTTCGGGGGTATCGAGGAAGTCCAGATACGCCTTCGCAGCGTCCGCATGGGTTGAGCTTTTCAGTGCAGCCATGGGATAGGTGATGACGGGGCCTTCGCTGGCGGGCACTTCGAAGGCGATTTTCACCTTCTTCGAGATGGCCGCATCGGTCTTGTAGACGATGCCGGCGTCCACGTTGCCGGACTCCACGGCGGCGAGGCAGGCGCGCACGTTTTCCGTGGCGATGACCTTGGACTCGATCTTGTCCCAGAGGCTCAGCTTGGTGAGCCACTCCTTGCCGTAGATGCCAGCAGGCACAGCCTTGGGATCGGCGAAGGCGATCTTGGCCACACTGGACTCGGCCAAGGTTTTGCCTCCAGCGATTTGCAGCTTGCTGTCGGATGGCACCACCACCACGAGGGCGTTGGAGAGCTGGTTCTCCTTCGTGGCCGCGTTCACCAGGCCTTTCTTTTCCAGGCCCTCCATCTTCGCCAGGTCGGCGGAGATGAAGACGTCCGAGGGAGCGCCTTCTTCAATCTGGCGGGCGAGCTGGCTGGAGGCACCGAGGTTCAGCTCGATCTTGCCGCCGGTCTTCTTCTCGTACAGGCCGTGAATCTTTTTCAGCGCGTCGGCGAGACTCGCTGCGGCGGAAACACGGAGGGTGGGAGTCTGGGCCTGCATGGTGGTAGTCGTGACCAGGGGCAGGAGGACGCCCGCGGCCAGGACGGCGCGGGAGAGGAAGGTCGATCTATTCATAGGATGATATCGATCAAAGTGGAGGTTTCGCGTGGCTAGAAATTGAAGGTCGCCTGCACGTAGACCCAGTCCGCACCGGTCGTGCCGCCATTGGCCGGCACGCGGCCCACGGAGCTCTTGATATAGTCGCCGGGGAAGAAATGGCCATAGCCAACTTGCAGGTCGGACCATGGGGTGGGGGAGTAGCGCACAATCAGGTCGATCTCGGAGCCCACGTAGGAGTCGAAGCTGGGGTTCCTGCCGTAGCCATTCGCATTGCGGCCGGAGCCGGATTCCGGGTAGAAGAAATCATTCGTATCCGCCAGCCAGAAGAGCAGGTAGTCCAGGGAGACGGTGAGCTTTTTCGTGGGCTTGATGGAGAAGGAGACGCGCGGGCTGTTGGTGTTGCGCAGGCCCGTAAGGTCCATCAGACCGTAGAAGCGGTGGTTCGTGCCGAAGAGCTGCTCAAAGGTTTCCTGCTTCCCGTCGTTCGGGTCGCCGTCGCCGGAGCCATAGTCATAACCCAAGCCGACGCGAGGCTTTCCCCACGCCTGGTCAAAGGTGTATCCGAAACTGCCGGTGATGGCATAGGATTGCAGGTCGAGTTCACGACCGCCGCTCACCACATCACCAAACTGGCCTGCGCTTTCGAAGGTGAAGTCCCAGTTCCCAAATGCCTTCGGCAGCGACTTGATACGCACGCCGTAGGTGTACACGTCACGCTCGGAAGGGCCGCCAATGCCCGGAGCAATGGCATTCGGAGAGCCGGAGTCCACATTACGCGCGAGGAAGAAGGCTTGTGTCTCCAGCGTGCTCACGATTTCCTGGGAGGAGGCGTAGATGCCGGAGAAGAGATCCTCGTCGTTGGATTCATTGAAGTAGTCGTCGCGGGGGATGACCACGTTCGAAGCAAAGAGGTCAATCCAGGTCGCCTTTCCCAGGCTCCAGCGCAGGTTCACCGCATCGAAGCTGCGGCCTGTATTGCTCCAGTCGCCAATGCCGATGAATCGTTCATCGCCGTAGAGCATTTCCTGACGACCCACTTTCAAGATGAGCGGGAAGAGCTTCGGGTCACCGAGCTGGATGTAGGCCTGGTGGAGGTCGAACACGTCTTCATCCTGGCTGGGGTCACGCTCGTCAGAAGCAACCTGGGCGCCGCGGCCCTGCACGAAGACCTTCAGCCAGCTCTCCGGTTGCCAGCCCACGTGGACCTTCTCGCGGAAGAGGAAGTAGTCGTTGCTGTTGTTCTGCCCGCGGCTGATGAAGTCGCGGTTGGGGAAGGAGCCGGCATCGTCCCTCAACTCATAGCGGGTACGGAACTGCACGCCGAGGTCCCACTCGCTGAAGGCGGGGGACTGGGTGCGCAGGTAGTCGTTGAGCAGACCGGCACTGACGGGCTCCTTCACGGGAGGAAGGACGGGAGCCTTGGGAGAAGCGGCGGGTTCACCTGCCCAGAGGCAGGTGGCGGAGAGCAGCAGGGCAGAGGCGCTGATTTTTAGGATCGTCATGATTGGGAGTCGATGGGTGCGTGTGCAATGAGAAGCGGGCAGGGTCGGATACGGCTTTCGATATACTCAGTCAAATATATCGATGGTGAATTGGGTTCATGGATGTCATGATGTGACGTCGTCAGCTCGCGCCCTTGCTCTCCGGATGCCTGGTGGCGACCCGGGGAGCTAGAAGGCCTTCCTTCCCGCGACGAAGTGCAGGCCCCGACCGATCAGTCCCAGTGACGGATTCCAAACGGAATAGACGTCCAGGTGGACGAGGCCAGCGCCGCGCAAAGCGTCCATCACGTCCCAGCCAAAGACCTGGTAGCAAAGACAACCGTCGGCATTGATGGGATCGCCATGATACTCTGGAGGCTGGTGATGGATGATTTCGCCTAGGGGTGACACCGTGGCCCGCACCAGCATCTTCGTGGCTGCGAGGTCGAATGGAAACGAAGCCCAGAACAGCCCGCCCGGTTTAAGGACCCTTGCAAACTCCCGGATGGCGGCACCCCAATCAGGCACATGTTCCAGGACCTCAAAGGTGAGGAGCGCATCAAACGACTCGTCTTCGAAGGTCAGTGAGGTGACATCTTCATGGCGGATCCCCTGGGCGGATTCGCTGCCCTTTGAAGTGCCATCACTCAAGTATTCTGAGCCCATCGCGTCGGGATAGGCCTGTTTCAGCTGCTGGAAGAAAGCGGTGACCTGCTCAGTGGCATAGATCTTCGGTTTGGTATGGGGCGGTGCAACGTTCAGCAGAAACTGGAGGGCAGCCCTCAGTCTGGTATTGAGTCCGCAGGTCCGGCACTGCATTTTTTCTCGCCAGGCGGGTCCGCGCTCATCTGCCCACTGGGAGTCGACCTCAAAAACGGCATCTGCCCGGCACACGCCGCAGCGAGCGGACGTCCCAAAGCTGTCGCGCCTGGCCCATAGCGCCGCCTCAAACGCGCGCTCGGCCTCGTACTCCGCCTTGTGAAGGCGCTGATCCTCCCAGTAGTCCTCGTAACATGCGAATTTCTTCCACCCTGCTGTGGCCACTGGCTCCAGATGACCGAGGTGGCTTTGCAGGGACGCAATCTTCTCGCGGGCCCTGTCCCGTTGTTGGGCAGCCTTGTCCCGCTGGACTTTCAGGTTCGCCAGCTTGTCGGCTTCATCAGGCCGTGGGCGCTTGTCGTCTGCTGGCTTGGATGAGATTTTTCCAAACATGAGTCACTCTGGAAGTGTTAGGAGACGGGCGACAGGGATGGGACCGCCTTTGAGAGAGCGCATTCCATGAGGGCCGCAGCCTGGCAAGCTCAGGAAGATTCAAAGAGCGTTCCGCAGCCGCTTCCTGAGCTTGTCCCACGTGGTGCGCGTAGCCGCCAGGGTTTCTGCTTCCAGTTTCTGATAGAGGCTGAGCACTTCCTGCCCAGTCTCCGTGAGCGTGGCGCCTCCCTTTTCGCTGCCACCGCGGGAGGATGACACGAGCGGTTCGCGGAAACCTTCGTTCATGGCCTTCACATGGAGCCAGGCCCGATTGTAGGACATGTCCATGCGTCGCGCGGCTTCTGAAATGGAACCGGTCTCGGCAATGTGGCCCAGCAACTCCGCCTTGCCCGGACCGAGCACGAGGTCATCCCCACGGTACATGCGGAAGCGCGGGTAGAGCCGCGGTTTCTTGGAGACGGAGGCGGATTTCTTTGCGGCAGCCACGGGACTTGGGTAAGGGGGGCAGGTAGCGGCCTGATATCCGGCTACTTTGGCAGCTTGTTGAAATCAAAGGTGCAGCAGCCGAGGTCCAGCACGTTGTTGTGATCGCTCAAGTGGCTGCGGAAATCCTCCGCCAGGGAGTAGAGACGCTGCTGGCCCTGCTTCTCTGTCTGGAGCAGGCCGGCCTCGCGGAGCACACGGAGGTGCTTGGAGACATTGTACTGCGTGATATCCAGCGATTCTGCGATTTCATTCACACTTCGCTCCTTTTTCAGAAGCATGCGCACCATGCGCATCCTGTTTTCCTCACCGAGCGCTTTGAGGGCGTGAATGCAGTCGAACTTTTTCACAGGGGGACTTCTAACGCAATTGCGGGAAATCGGCAAGTCCGTCGGTGCGTGCAATGGCGGGAAACGAAAATGTTCTGAAAGTCTCGAAACAGCTTGCCGCACCAGTGCGTATTTATTTATATGCGCAGATAGGCATATTAAGGCTCTCCCCATGTGGCCTGAACCTGCCTGTCGTGCACACGTCACATCATTGCATCACACGCTCCCTCATGAAACAGCATCTCGCCTGTGCCTCCCTGGCTCTCGCCGTCCTTTGCGGCTCCCTCTCCGCCACCCCCAGCGGTCTGAACAACATCCCGACAGCCGACGTCACCCCCATGGGCGTGGGCGTCATCCAGGCATTCTCGAACTTCGGCAATGATGTCGATTCGGATTTCAACCTGGGCTTCAAGACGGGTCTGGACATCTTTGGCCAGAAGTTCGAAATCGGCGGCGACTCCCACATCCTTCCGGACAAGGGCGGCCCGGTGGTGTTCCAGGCGAAGTACTCGCTTCCTTTTGGTGAAGGGCTGCCCACGCTCGGCGTCGGTGTGGCGAATATCGCCCTCGGCAGTGATGACCGCGATCGCGCAGGCGATCCCTTCACATACGTGGTCCTCTCCCATGATTTTGATGGGATGTTCCGGGCTCACGCCGGTTACGGCTTCCAGACGGACAACAACTCTGTGCTGCTCGGTCTGGACAAGACTTTCAAGGTGCTGGAGCGCGACCTCGTGCTGCGCACGGACCTGATTCAGATCCAGGATGAGTCCGACTGGATGGCCAGCTTCGGCTTCCTGTATGCCCTTCACGAGCACGTGGTGCTGGAGTCCTGGATGAGCCAGCCCTTCGACGATGGGGATCCCATCTTCACCGTGAAGCTGAATTTCGTCCTGAAATTCTGACATCCGCCCACCCCCGAAAAAACAGACAGTCATTGCCATCGATTGAACCCATGAAACCCAGACCCAAGACACTCGCTCTTCTGGCTGCCACAGCCCTTTTCGCAGGCTTTGCCGGCAGCGCCTCGGCTGAAATCGGCATCATCTCGCCGGAAGAAGCCAAGAAGCTCATTGAGACCTCCGACGCGGCCAAGCGCCCCATCGTGCTGGACACCCGCGGCGGTTACAAGGATTACTTCCGCGGCCACCTGCCTACGGCGCATCACATCAACTTCGACACCCTGCGTGGCACGGACCACGCGGTGCCGGTGCAGTATCTTCCGGCGGACATCACCAAGGCACTGCTGCTCCGAGCGGGCGCGACGGCGGGCCGCACCCATATCATCTACGCCACGGGCGAGCAGCTTCCGAACGATGAGATCCTGAGCGCCAGCATGGTCGCCTTCGTGCTGGAGAAGTACGGCATCGACGACATCAAGATCGTGGACGGTGGCCTTCCTGCCTGGAAGGCGGCGGGTTTCCAGGCCATCCAGGACTACTACGGCAATCCCGCAGGCAAGCTGCCCAAGAAGGGCAATCCTGAAGTGGCCCTGACTGTCGAGGATGTGCTGGCGAAGAAGGACAAACCCGGCCACATCCTCGTGGATGCGCGTCCCATGAATGAATACCTCGGCCAGGATGAAGTGTGGCTGCGCAAAGGGCACATCCCCGGCGCGATCAGCTTCCACTGGGCGAAGCTCATGGAGAAGGACAACACGCACAAGTTCAAGAAGTACGAGGACGTGAAGGCCGAACTCGAAGCGGCCGGCATCACCAAGGACAAGGAAATCCTCTGCTACTGCGGCACTTCGCGAGAGGGCAGCTTGCTGCGCTTCTACCTGAAATACGTGGCCGGCTATCCCAAGGTGGGCCTCTACGAAGGTGCCTGGAAGGAATACGTGTGGCTCAAGGACAAGTCTCTGCCCGCGGAGACCACCGAGAGCAAGGTGAAGTAACCTGACCTTCTGCCGGCACTGGTCTGGTGTTGGTGTTCTCAGCATGCCCCGTCGCGCTGGTGAGCGGCGGGGCATGCTGCTTTTGTTTGGAGGGCCGGAGATGGTGTTTGGCCGCGTGTCACAAGGACTTTGCCGGAAGGCCATACCGTGCGTATCCTTGGGATAGATGTATTCCGAGTCAGGCATCGCTTCCGTCGCCACCATGGCATCCCCCGTGGTGCGGGATGGGCTTGGCCGTGCGCTGACAGACCTGCGCCTCTCTGTGACCGACCGGTGCAACTTCCGCTGTACCTACTGCATGCCGAAGGAGCTCTTTGGCGCTTCGCATGCATTCCTTCCGAAGTCTGAGATTCTCTCGTTTGAAGAGCTGACCCGCATTGCCCGTGTGTTTGTGGGCCTGGGCGTGGAGAAGATACGGCTCACGGGTGGAGAGCCCCTGCTGCGTCGCGAGCTGGATGTGCTGATTGCGAACCTGGCCTCCATTCCGGGTCTGCAGGATCTCACGCTTACGACGAATGGTTCCGCGCTGGTGAGTCTGGCACCCGCCCTGCGTGCGGCCGGATTGAGCCGGCTCACCGTGAGTGTGGACGCGCTGGATGATGTGGTATTCCGCGCGATGAATGACGTGGATTTCCCCGTGGACCGCGTGCTGGCAGGTATTGACGCAGCGCTGGAGGCGGGTTTTGGCCCCATCAAGATCAACACCGTAGTGAAACGTGGCGTGAATGAGCAGGAGATTCTTCCCCTCGTGCGCCGCTTCCGCGGACCCCAGTACGTGCTCCGCTTTATTGAGTACATGGATGTGGGCAACTCAAACGGCTGGCGCATGGAGCACGTGGTGCCTGCACGCGAGATTCTGGAGCGCATAGAGCGGGAATTTCCGCTGGAGACGCTTCCTGCGCATGCTCCGTCCGAAGTGGCACGGCGCTACCGGCACCTGGACGGGGGAGGCGAGATTGGTGTGATTGCCTCGGTCACCGCGCCGTTCTGTCGTGGTTGCACGCGTGCGCGGGTCTCCTCAGATGGGAAACTGTACACCTGTCTGTTCAATGGCCATGGACATGACCTGAGGAGCCTCCTGCGGGACGGCGCTACGGATCTGGAGCTGGCGGACTTCGTGCGCGGTGTCTGGCGGGTGAGGGATGACCGCTACAGCGAGCTGCGCGCTCACCTGCCGCCTCAGACGGCGAAGGCAGAGATGTCTCATCTCGGAGGATGACTTGACCACCTGACTTGGGCCAGCCAGTTTGGCCATGCGCACGTGGCGCATTCCGGATGGATTGGACGAACTGGCACCAACTCTACGATGCGGGCATGGGCATCTCGGCGCGATTGCGTCTGGTGGAGGAACAGCTTCGCGCCGCTGTGGAAGCCTGCCAACCGGGCCCTGTGCGAATCCTCAGCATCTGCGCGGGTGACGGACGGGACATCTTCGGAGCCTTTGCCGGACATCCTCGCAGCCAGGATGTCCATGCGGTGCTCATCGATACGGATGCGGCGGGTCTCCAGCGCGCGGAAACATGGGCCGTGGAGGCTGGCATGGGTGGGAGAATCCAGACCCTTTGTGCCGATGCCACTTCAGGGGCGAACTACCGTGGTGTGACTCATGCGGACATTGTTCTCGTCTCCGGTGTCCTGGCACACGTGAGCGAGGCCAGCATTCCGGGCCTCATCCAAAGCCTGCCCATGCTCCTGCAAACGGGTGGCTGGCTGATATGGAACCGGCATCTAGTGCTGAATCGTGGCAGCGAGCATGTGTCTCTGCTCCGCGATTTGCTGCGCTCCACCGGGTTCAAGGAAGAGGTCTATGAGTTGACTTCGCCGAAGGGATTTGCCGTGAGTTCCGCCCGCTATCATGGTGCCATGCTGCCGCTGGATGAGCAGAGGGTGCTCTTCGATTTCGTGGGCCTGGATCGGCTGCAGAAGGAGGCCAAGCCGCCACAGGAGTGGGCAGATACCTTCGATGCCGTCGATGACTCGCGAGAGACGCTGGTGGGACTGTTTGAGCAGATGGTGGCGGTGCATCCGAATTACCCGGCGCTTTCATCAGACACTTGGTCGTTTGATTATGAAAAGCTGGACCATGCCGCGAACCGCCTGGCCGCGGAGTTGCTGGGCATGGGAGGTTCGCCTGGGGATCGGGTGGCAATCCTGATGAACCATGATGCGCCCCTCGCCGCTGCTGTGCTGGGCGTGCTCAAGGCGGGCCGGATTGTGGTGGTGTTGAATCCCGCAGAGCCAACCGCCCGTCATGCGCAGGTATGTGCAGACTGTGCTCCCGCGTGCATCATCACGGATGCGGATCACCATGCTGGAGCAGTCGCATTGGCGCATCATCCGAAGAGTGTGCTGCTCGTGCAGGAGCAACTTGCCGGACCGCCGGCACCTGCTCCGGAGATGCTCATTTCACCCGATGACGTCGCGTTCATCATCTACACATCGGGAACTACAGGCCGCCCGAAGGGCGTGATGCAGACGCATGCCAATATCGTCCACAACGCGCAGAGGCTCTCGCGGACCATGGGGTTGGGGCCGGGGGAGAGGGTGCTGCTGCTGGCCTCACTGAGTGGAGGATTGGGACTGAGCACAGCGTGGTGTGGCCTGCTGCATGGTGCCTGTGTGTGCCCCTTTCCCACGGCCATCGTGGGCGTGACGGGACTGGAGGCATGGATGAAGCTGCAATCCATCACGGTCTATGTCTCATCCGCTTCCATTTTCCGGAGTTTCATGCGCACGCTCGCGGAGGGAGCGGCCTTTCCGCAGGTGAGGATGGTGCGCATCGCCTCTGAACGGGCGACCTCCGAGGACTTCGCCTTGTTCCGCCGACACTTTGCGGATGAGTGCCTGCTGCTTCACACGCTTTCCTCTTCGGAAACTGGGAACATCACGCAGATGATGTTCCGAAAAAACGATGTCGTGACCGATGGTCCCCTGCCAGTAGGGCGGCCTGCGAATGGGGTCGGTCTGCTGGTGGTGGACGAACAGGGCCGCGAAGTGCCGCGAGGAAAGGACGGTGAGATCGTGGTGCAGAGCCGCCGCCTCTCACCGGGCTATTGGGGTGATGCGGGCCTGACCGCAAAATGTTTTTCCACAGCCGCAGGAGGTCTGCGGGAGTTTCGTGGAGGTGACCGCGGCAGGTGGGATGCTGAGGGCAATCTCGTGTTCCTGGGGCGTCAGGACCATCAGGTGAAGATTCATGGATTCCGTGTCGAGCTTGCGGAGGTCGAAGCGGAATTGCTGCGCGAGCCTGGCGTAGCAGAGGCCGTAGTGCGTCCAGAAGTTTTGAACTTCGGGGAAACGGGGCTGGTGGCTTTTGTGGTCCCCTCTGCGGAGGCCGCATGCACCGAAGATGGACTGCGCCGGGCCCTGGCAAACCGGCTGCCCGGTCCGATGATTCCCTCGATCATCGTGCTCATGGAGAGCCTGCCGCTCACGTCGCATGGGAAAGTCGATCGTTCCTCGCTGGCAGCGATGGTGCGAGCAGGGACGAGGTGGGAGGCTGGGGACATTGAGGCGCCAGCGACAGAAGCGGAGAAAGCCCTCGCCCGCATCTGGGAGGAAGTCTTTGAGGTGAAGGCGGTGGGTCGGGAAGCGGACTTTTTCCGAATGGGCGGCGACTCCCTTACGGCGACGGTGATTGCTGCCAGAGTGGATGGCGCGTTGCGAGTGAGGCTGGAGTTGAAGGTCTTTTCCGAACATCCGACCCTGGCTGCGCTGGCGGCTGAGATAGAGCGTCGGCGGGCAGTGGGTGCCGAGTCTGCGGAGCCATCGGGTCCCGTGCGGGTTCGAAGAGATGGGCCGCTGCCACTTTCATTCCAGCAGGAGCGTGCCTGGCGTTTTTCCCAGACTCCGGAAGGGGCCTTGGGATACGTCTTGCGAGCGTGCTATCGACTGACTGGTCCGCTGAATGCCCTGGTCTTGCAGGACAGCCTCACGTACCTGGTGCGGCGGCATGAAATTCTGCGGACGACCATCGAGCTGGTAGATGGAATGCCCATGCAGATCATTCGGCCGCCTTCCAGAGTGCCGCTCCCGCTTGAAGATGTCAGCGGCAGCGCGGATGCGCACGCTGCGGCGAGCGACATCGTGACCCGGGAGAGGCATCGACCGTTTGGTTTTGCTACCGGGCCCTTGTTGAGGTTCACCTTGATCCGGCTGGGAGAGCAGGAGCACTGGCTGCTGAGGGTGAATCACCACATCATCTCAGATGGTCCCTCCTGGGATATTTTCATGAGGGAGTTCAAGGTCGTCTTTGGGCAGTTGAGCCAGAATGAGGAGCCTGCCTTGCCCGCCAAAACCCTCCAGTATGCGGACTACGCGGTGTGGCAGCGGAGCCATTTTCAGAAAGGCTCGCCTGCATGGGAGGGGCTGGTGGAGAAATGGACAACCTTGCTGAGTGGTGCGCCACCCGCGCCAACGCTGTCATTCCGCCGCATGGAGCCGGAGCCCTATGCCGACCCGCGCGATGGATTTCTTTCGGTGACGCTGTCCGACGCATGTTCGCGAAATCTGGAAGCGATGGCGATGGAATGGCGAACCACCTCCTATGTGTTGCGCCTGGCGGCATTCGTGGCAGTGATCGCCATGGACGGGTGGCAGGAGGAACTGGTGGTGGGTGTGTACATCACCGACCGGGACAGTCTGGCCGCGCAGGGCATGTTCGGATTCATGGCCAGCCTGGCGGCGCTTCGGTTGCGGTTTGATGCGGCTGAGACGTTTCGGGATTGGGTGAGTCGGGTCCAGCAGGCGGTGAGTGACGTGCAGGCGTGTTCCGGACTCGCCTTCGAAGACGTGTGCGAGGAGTTGCAGAGGCGCGGCATCGGGACCCCTGCGATCAACCTGATTGTGAAAGACGACAATGAAGAGGACCGTCTGAGCATGGGTGAGCTGGATGTTTCACGGGTACCGCCAGAGGGTCTGCGGACCGTGCTGCCAGCCATGCCGTGGGGGTTCACAGCTGCGTTCAAAGAGGAGGGGAAGGCCCAGCTCCTCCTGGCCAGGTTCGACGCCAGAATTTATGACCCTGCAGGGGTGCGGAGGACGATGGACCAATGGTCGCTGTTTCTTGATGCGGTGTCGTCAAACCCTGGCAAGTCCCTTGGGGGCCAATTGCAGGGTCTTGGGCCAACAGATGCGCAATCCCTGTGGGGGGATGATTTTTCAGGGTGATTTTGAACGATTCTCGTCTGCCGCTGTGGAACAAACTCGACGAAATATTGTTGCACCCCACCGCCCAGACGCTAGACTTCGCGCCACTTTTTCCGATCTGATGCTCAGGCATTGAGTGGAAATTGTGTCGGCTTTCGGTGTGCAATCCTTTTCCCCTTCCTGCCATGGCCAAGAAACCTGCAAAGACTACAGCCAAACCTTCCAAGTCCGCGAAGGCTGCCAAGCCGAAAGCGCCTGCCAAGAAGGCCGTGGTGAAAAAGACTGTCCCCAAAGCTTCCGCCAAGAAACCCGCTCCTGCCCCAAAGAAGGCCGCTACGGCACCGAAAAAGTCCGCGACATCGGCCAAGCACCCAACGGTGAAGGGCAAACCCCAATCCCCTGACGTGAAATCCAAAAAGAAAGAACCCGCCAAGCCAGCCGCGCCCGCCAGCAAGTCCAGCTCCAGCAGCAGCAGCAGCAGCAGCAAGACGACCAAAGCCGCCAAGACTCCTACTCCCGCCGCCAAGCCTGCGCCCGCGCCGGCTCCCGCTCCTGCGGCCAAGACGAACGGCAACACCAAGAGCGCCAGCAAGTCCGCCGCTCCTGCCAAGGCTCCGGCCCCGGCTCCCCAGTATTCCCCCCTGCCCAAGGTCATCAAGCAAAGCCCGCTTGAGGCTTCCGCTGACCTGGTGCTCAAGCCTGCCTACAATCCGAAGAAGCTGCCTCCTTTCTTCAAGAAACAGCATCAGCGCCTCATTGAGCTCCGCAGCGCCCTCTCCGACCTCATGGAAGGCATGGCCAAGGAAACCCTCCGCTCCCGTCCGGAGGGCAGCGACGCCTCCGTGGGCGGCATGCACATGGGTGATGCTGGCAGCGACGCGTATGACCGCGACTTCGCCCTGAGCATGCTCACCAAGGAACAGGACGCTCTGTACGAAATCAACGAAGCGCTTGAGCGCATGGACCGCGGTGTCTATGGCCTGTGTGAGCTCTCCGGCAAGAAAATCCCCGAGGAACGCCTCGAAGCCCTGCCCTACACCCGCTACACGCGTGAAATGCAGGAACAAATCGAGCGCGATCAGATGGGTGGAAAATTCCGTCGTCCCATCGTCCGCTCGGTGTTTGGCCTTGATGACGAAGGAGAAGGAGATGAGGACGATGAAGAGGGTGAAACCAAGGAGTCCAGCCCGACTGAATCCTCGCTTGACTTCATGAAAGAGTAGTCCACTCTACGCGCCCACTTTTTATGCCTCGCGATATCATCACCCTCGAATGCACTGAAGCTCGTCCGGCAGGGATGCCTCCCTCCCGTTACGTGACCACGCGCAACAAGAAGAGCCCGAACACACCTGGCCGTCTGGAGAAGGTGAAGTTCAATCCCTTCATGCGCAAGCGCACCCTGCATCGCGAAGTTCGCTAAGCGTGGGCCGTCGATTTCTCTCTTTCCCGTAGAACCTCATGCAACCGAAGACCAAAGAACGCCTGATCGCCTTCCGCAGGCACAATCGCAAGCTGCCCCGTCGCCGCATCGACCTCCCCGCGGAACAGATCACTTACAAGAATCCTGAGCTTCTCGCCAAGTTCTGTACGGAGACCGGTAAGATCCTTCCTCGCCGCGTCACTGGCGTGGCTGCATGGGTGCACCGCAAGATTACCAAGGAAATCAAGCGCGCCCGCGCCGTGAACCTCCTGAAGTAGTCGACTGCGGCTTCGCAAAGTCCCTTTGCTTTTGAAAAACGTTCCGGTCTCATGGCTGGAACGTTTTTTGTTCCACGACGAGACGCCATTCGATTCAGATGCCTGCTTCCAAGCTGCATGACACCCAAAACCAGAGCGATGCTCGGGGTATCCCGATTGATCGTGTCGGTGTGAAAGGACTGAGGTTCCCGCTCAAAATCCGGGACCGGGATCAGGCAGAGCAGAGCACCGTGGCCGTGGTGTCGCTTGCCGTG
Organism: Roseimicrobium gellanilyticum; assembly: GCF_003315205.1. NCBI lineage: Bacteria > Pseudomonadati > Verrucomicrobiota > Verrucomicrobiia > Verrucomicrobiales > Verrucomicrobiaceae > Roseimicrobium > Roseimicrobium gellanilyticum. Next base: position 1,025,696 of record NZ_QNRR01000001.1, read on the forward strand.
GATCTGCCGCACCATTTCAAGGGTACGCACATGTCCCGCTTTGTCGAGGTGCTGCACTCCCACGGGCAGGTGCTCACGGTGGCAGACATCGCTGGCATGCCGCGCGAGCTGCTCAAGAAGCTCCACGCGGACAAGGCGCACGTGGAGTTTCGTTTCCCATGGTTCCGCATGAAGAAGGCTCCCGCCACCAAGGCGGAAGGCCTCATGGACTATGGCATCATCTTCGAGGTCAATGCCGAGGGTGAGAAGGTGGACTTCGTGGTTACCGTGGAAGTGGCCGTCACGACTCTGTGCCCCTGCAGCAAGGCCATCAGCGTGCATGGAGCGCACAACCAGCGCGGAGTGGTCACTTTCTCTGTGCGCTTCACGAAGCCCGTGTGGATTGAGGAACTGGTGGAACTCGTGGAAGCCAGCGCCAGCAGCGAACTTTACAGCCTGCTCAAGCGTCCTGACGAGAAGGTCGTCACCGAGCGTGCCTATGAGAATCCTGTCTTCGTGGAGGACTTGGTGCGCAACGTGGCTCTCCGTGCGAAGCAGCATCCGCAGATCACCTGGTTCAAGGTGGAGGCGGAGAACTTCGAGAGTATCCACAATCACAACGCGTATGCGTTGATTGAGCAGACGGTGGAGCGGTAGAAGGAGGGGGCTTTGCGCGCGACTGTGTGGCTGACGCCATGGGCCGCGCAGTGGGACCTAAAACGCCCACGATGCAAACACGCGCCCTTCCCAGAGATCGAGGTCTTGCTGTCCGATACTCAGGTAGCCTGCGCTGGCCTCGATGACGACGGATCTTGTGATTAGCACCCGTGCTCCTGCGCGCACCGAACCACGCCATGGTGACGTGGAGGCAGTGGTGAAATCACTGGTGAGGATCACGCCATCGCCGGGTCGCTCGAACTCATACGTGACGCCCAGTTCCACATAGGGCACCAAGATCATGCCGTGCCGGGTGGAGATCGGCCTGTTGATTTCCACCGTCACCTCTGCCGCTCCATAGTCGAAGCGGTCCGCGCCCCGTGGTAGCTTGATGTCAAATGGTCCGATCAGCCCTTCCAGGTCATAGCCCCCGCTTTCATAGTGGGTGTAGGAGACTGTCGCCCTCGGTCGCAGGTTTAGGGTTCCGGCTTTGAAGTTTCCCGTCGCGCTCAATGAACCGGAATAGCGCTCGGTCGTGTAGTCACCCTCCAACTGCAACAACCGGATTTCGTTCTCCGAGCGCCCGTAACCAAAGGATGCATCGAGTGTCCACCTCGGTGAGACCTGACAGGTCAGATAAGGGCCTACGCTAAATCCCTCTGAATCGGTCTCCACAATGCCAGTCAAAGCTGTGGACTGGTAATCTTCGAAGGAACCCATCACTCCCAGCGTGAATGCGCTTCCGAGGCGCCGGTCAAAGCCGAACGTCATGGTGTGGCCGTCGCCCTCGCGTTGCAGTCCTTTCCGCTCGTCATTGCTGTGGGTGTAGCGACCGTCAAACCAGAGATTGTGGTAGGCATGCATTCCGGACAACTCCATGGCGGCATCTCTGCCTGCGAGGTAGTAGTAGGCGCCTGAACGGGGCACATAGTAGTAATAGCCATGACCCGGCACGTAAAAGTGGGTTCCGTCCGGTGGGAGGTCAGGCACTGGTGTAGGTGGTACCGGACCTGGTGGACTGGGGGGCACAGGCCTGGGAGGGCGAGGAAAGGGCCAATCCGGTAACGGGATGTACCCGGTTGGGTGGCGTTGTGGGATGTCAGGCAGGGGGATGTATCCCGTTGGGTGACGCTCTGGGATGTCCGGCAGCGGGATGTATCCAGTCGGGTGACGCCTTGGGATGTCCGGCAGCGGGATGTATCCAGTCGGGTGACGCCTTGGGATGTCCGGCAGCGGGATGTATCCAGTCGGGTGACGCCTTGGGACATCTGGTAAGGGAATGTATCCGTTTGGGCGGCGCCAAGGAGGGAAGGGAAAATCTGGCGGAAAAATAAAGCCACCCTTCTGGTTCTGGCTGTCTATCTGGACAGGCTTCTCACCGCTCACCTCCATAAGGAAATGTGTGCCTCCGCTTCCGGTGGAGACGAACGGGGACTGGGATAGATGCTTTGCTGGGCTGGCCTCCATCCAGGCATCCACGACCTGCTGACCTTGGGTCTGCAGTTGGAATTCCCCCGTGACGTTGGTGAATGAAAGCCAGACAGATCGCGAGGAGTCCGATGTCTTGCCAAGGAAGATGAGTCGGCCCAATGACGGGTTTTTCTGAATCTGAGTGGGCAATAACACCGTGGACGGCGGCACAATTACCTGTCCCACGGTTGCCGCAGGACAAAGGTACAAAAAAGGAAGAATAACAATGGGGAACCGCAGTTTGGCATGCCAGCTCATGTTATCCATATGGATTCAGGTTGAGGGTTGTGATGTGCGTGTTGGTGGAAACGAAGTCGTGCGACGTTTCAACACGAGCCTGGGCAAATTGGGCCGGTCACTATTGCGCGAATTCAAAATACAGAACACGTCCGTGGGGGACAAGCATTCCCTTCTTTAGGGTATCATATTGAACGGATATTAATCGTGCCACAATTCCGCCGCGAAACATGTCTATGCGTCCTTCGCGCCAGTATTTTGATGCGTTGCTATGTCATTCAAATAGGTGCGTATATTCGCGCTATCCGTGACCTGTGGATCAATAACGGAAGGGCGTATCTTACCTCATTGTACTCGTAGATCACCCGCCTCAAGATTGAGGCGGAGAACTTCGGGAGCATCCACAATCACAACGCGTATGCGTTGATTGAACAGACGGCGGAGCGGTAGAGGCGAAAGGCAGCTGGAGCGCGTCTGCCTTTGCTACTGCTGCATGGCCTTGAAGCGTTTCATGGCCTTGTTCTGGGCTTCTTGCTGTATCTGCGACTTCTGCGCGTCAATTGCATCGATCCTTTCCTGGATTTCGATGTACTTCTTCCGGGCTTCCTCCGTCTGAAAGACGAACTGGCCGTCCTCCAAGGTCCAGACGCTTCTGGTGGCATGGAGGTGGTCACAGAGTTTCTTCATCTCATCCAGCAATGAGAGTTCGAGATTCCACGTCTCGGTGAGCATGGAGTTCGGGCTTTCCTTTCCCTCATTGTATCCCTGAAGAATATCCCGCTTGATGGCCTCATCGAAACCATGCTCATCGAGCCGCTTCGGGAGGTTGTCAGCGAGGGCCAGAAGTTTCCTGAGGCACGTGACTGTGGCCGCCCGCGATTCCTCCAGGATCCTGTCAGTCTCCTGGAATGTGGGGTCTGCTGCCATTCGATTGAGATCGAATACGTTGTCCAGTCCCGCCTTTTCGACGCTGGCGAGGTATTCATTCTGTACCGCGACGACGTCATTGGCGTAGCCGTTTAAGAATTCACGGGCGCGCTCGGCGTGCGTGGTCGCCGATTTGCCTGTCTCCAGGCGGAAGTCCGTCCTGCGGGGGCGCCCATCCGCATCCAGTCGTTCGGTCATCAATTTCTCCATGTCCTTGCCCATCTTGGCCCGCACCTCTTTTGCGGAATTTTTCTCCGCGCGGGCAGCGGCTTTTCTTTTTTCGGTGAGCTCCCATGCCGTGTATGCGCCACCACCCACGATCATGAAGAAAAAGCCAGCGACGCACACGGAAATGATGATCGCGGTCCGGACATTGCTGGGACTGGAGCTTCGTGGTGCTCCCGGAATAGCCGGTGGTGTTTGCCCAGACTGGCGCAGGGCTCCCGAACCAGCAGGCGTGAAAGGAACAAGAACAGGGCTGTTGCAGAAAGGGCACTTTGCCTCCGTTCCCATCTGAGCAGCATCAGCATTGATCGGCCGTCCACAGTGTATGCAGGAGAACAGAGGCATGAAGGGATGCCGCAATCGCGACTGATTCCAATAGCCGCGAAACGAAGGGTGTGCAACGCGCAGGGGGATGAAGAGCTGGCGGAGTGCGTCTGCGAGCGAGGCTCACTGAAGCAGGTCGAGCTCCCAGTGCTCCGGATAGTGCGTGTTTGGGAATACCTCCCGTGCCTCGCGCAGCATCTCCAGCCACTCCGCCCGCTCGTAGCGATCCGAGACGTGAAACAAGATGAGCTTGTCCGCGCCCGCTTGCCTTGCCAACTCGGCAGCCTGCACTGTGGTCATGTGATAATTCTTCCGGGCAAGTTCGATGTCCGCATGCCGGTACTGGCCTTCGCAAATGATCGTCTGGCAGCCGTGAAGCGTCTCTGCCAGGCGCTCCATGGCGGAGTCATCAAGGAGGAAATCCGTGAGGTAGGCGGTGGCGGTTCCCTGGGATTTCGTCATCAACGCTTCCTGCAGGGATTTGATTTCATGACGCACGCCATCAATCAGAAGCGGTGGTGAGTCTGGAGCGGCATCCTTGAGCTGCTTCAGCCAGGGACCCGGCTTCAAGCCCAGTGAGTCCAGCTTTGAGGTGTCGACGTTCCGACGTAGGTGCTCCTCCACGAGATAGGCGATGGAAGGCGTCTTGTGCTCCATGGTGAAGGCCTTCACGATGCCGCCGGCGCCGTTCCACACGATGCCCTGATGCGGCTGCGATGATTCCTCATGCGCCACGCTGAAGGCTTCGCCGAGATCAAAACGGGTGGTGCGGATTTCTGACTCGTGGATTTCCGAGACGCGCCATTCCCCGGGCTGACCACCTTGCAGGTTCCAGAGAAAGCCCTGAAAGCGATGCTGTAGAATCTGTGCGGTGCCGGGAGGTCCCCAAATGTGGTTGGGTTTGGTGAGCCTGTCGTAAGTGCAGCGGAAGAACGAATCGAAGCCCGCCACATGATCCATGTGGAGGTGGGAGAAGAAGAGCTGATCCACGTTGCTCACTTCCGCGAAGGGAAGCGTGGAGGCGCAGTTTTCCCCGCAATCGAAGAGCAGTCGTTCGAGTGACTTGCCGCTGTCGATGCGCAGGAAGAGGGTGTTATCGCAGCCCGCCTCTCCCAAGACGACATTTGTGAGGCTCATGATGGCGAGGTGGAGAGGCGAGACTGACCGGTGAAATTCACTTCACCGGCTTATACCTTGCGCCACCGCTGGAAGCTCTCGATGGCCTCGTAGTTGGCGAGACCGAGGGCGTCGTATTGCTGGGCGGTGCCCTGGTTCACCTTGGTGACATCCATTTCCAGGGTGGTCAGTGACTGGTAGCGCGTGAGAGCGCGGGCTTTGCGCTCGAGCTGCATGGGGCTGGCGGGCACGGCCATGTCGATTTCCCAAGGTTCCAAGGCCTTCTCGCGACCGCGGTAGAGCCAAACCGAGCAGGCGGAGGACCAGTCCTCATGCTGAAGCTCGGCAAGCGCCTGCTCCAACGCACGGAAGCTCAGCGCGGCCACACTGGAGGGATCCGCCGCGTCACCTGTGATGTAGATCTGATGCGGGCGGAACTCCTGCAGCAGCTTCACCACTTCCGAGGTGTCCTCCGGGGTCAGCTTGAAGCGGCGATAGCGACCGCGTTCGTAGAAGGGGAGATTGAGGAATTGGACTTTCTCCTGCGGGATGCCCAGCGCATGGGCGGCATCACGCAGCTCACCGCGAAGGATGAGGCTCTTGAGCTGGCGGAGGGCGGGCTGGTCTTCCCCGAACTCACCCTTCTCCTCGAGCAGGCGCAGGATGTGGCGGGCGTAGTCGGTCTGCTCGTCCCAGCCTTCGGGTGAGAGCGTGGCGATTTCCTGGAGGATGCTGGCGAACTTGTCCGCCTCGCTGTCCGCCACGCGCAGGCTGCCGCTCGTCATGGCGACGACGCGGATGTCATGGCCCTGCTCCACGAGGCGATCAATGGTGCTCCCGAGGCTCACCACAGCGTCCTGCGGCTCGGGGCTCAGTACGAGAGAGCGCTTCGGATACGGCTTGGCGCGCTCCGGGCGGAAGGTGTCGTCCGCGTTGGGTTTGCCGCCGGGCCATCCAGAGATGGTGTGCTGGAGCTGGTTGAAGATATTGATGTTCAGCTTGTACGCCGGACCTTGTTCGCTCAGCAGATCGGAGAGACCGTGCTCGTTGTAGTCCTCGTCGATGAGCTTCAGCACGGGGCGGTCCATGCTGGAGGAGAGCCAGCACACGGCGCGGCGAGTCTCGCTGGGGGACCACTTCACCGGGCCGACGAGCCATGGCAGCTTCACACGGGTGAGCTCACGTGCGGCGCCCTTGTCGATGAAGAAACGGGCCTCGGCGTGCTCCTGAAGGAAGGAGGCAGACACGGCGTCCGTCACCGGGCCTTCGACGGCTTTCGTCACGACACCGGCCTTGTTTTCACCCCACGCCATGAGCACAATCTTTTTCGCACGCAGGATGGTGGAGACACCCATCGTGATGGCGAAGCGCGGCACATTCTCTTCACCGCGGAAGTCCGCCGCGGCGTCCTGACGCGTGATGCGGTCCAGGGTGATGCGGCGAGTGAGAGATTCGCGGGAGGACCCGGGTTCGTTGAAGCCGATGTGGCCCGTACGACCGATGCCCAAAATCTGGAAGTCCACACCGCCGGCGGCGTCGATCATTTCTTCATACGCACGGCAGTGTTCAAAGACCTGATCACTGGGGACAAGACCGCTGGGGAGGTGGATGTTCTCCTTCGGGATATCGATGTGATCAAAGAGCTGATCACACATGAAGCGATGGTAGCTCTCCGGGTGCTCCGGGGTCAGGCCGTAGTACTCGTCCAGATTGAAGGTCACCACATTCTTAAAGCTCAATCCCTCCTCACGATGAAGGCGGATGAGTTCACGATAAAAAGAAACGGGCGTGGAACCGGTGGCCAAGCCGAGCACGGCGGTCTTCTTCTTTGCCGCGCGGGAGGTGATAAGTTCCTTCACCTCCTGGGCGAGGGCGGCAGCAGCCGCCGCCGAACTGTCATGAATGATGGTGGGGATCTTCTCGTAGGCCTCGGCGGCGGAGCGGCGCTTGGACATGGTCGTGGAGTGAGGTGGAAAGCGAACGTGCGTGCGTGCGAGCCGCCAACATCACGAGCGGCGGGCACAATGCAAGTGGTGGGGTAGTGTCAGATGTGAGGCAGCGTGATCGGAATGGCCGCAAAAGAACGCAAAGAGCGCAAAAAGTGATGAGCGGTGGGTGGTGCAGCACTTTGGAGGGTGGAGCGCTGCAGGTAACCAGCTAAGCACCCAGAGAACCGCTCCGGGGTGGGTTCTGCGACAGGGCGTACTTTTTGATTTGGAATTTGTAGGAACCGAAGTTCATGAGCAGGCCGTGCTCGGTGCGTGTGGACTTCAGATAGCCGAGCAATTGAGCCGCATGCTGTTGAAGCAAGGTGCTTACTGCCTTCAGTTCCACTAGGATAACACCTTCGATGAGAAGGTCCGTGAAGTACTCCCCAACTACAGTGCCGTCTTCATCTAACACAGAAACCGGCTGCTGCTGACCAACCATGAGCCCCTGCTTCCGAAGCCGGTGCACCAGAGTATTCTCATACACCTTCTCCAGGTGTCCGTGCCCATGATACAAATGGATATCATAGGCCGTCTGCCGCACAAGATTGCACAGATCATTTATAGGATGCATGGAGCAACCATGTATGCCCAGCCATTAGGCCGTGACAAATGCCCCCCAAACTTTCTCGGCCGGTCAGTAAACTTTTGCGTTCTTTGCGTTCTTTTGCGGCCATTACCAGCACCTGCCACCCGCTGCACACAGTGTCACTCCTGCCAGTCCGCTGCTGTGCCTGCGCTCTTGGACTTGCCCAGGCGGTTGCCTCGGCGGGCGTCGGCGACGGCGAGCATGGTGGCTTCGCAGGCATCGGCGATGATGTCGAAGCGCTCGGTGGCGATCCATTCCTTCTTCAGCATCCAGGTGCCGCCCACGGCGATGACGGGTTTGAAGGGGAGGTACTCCGAGAAGGTCTCCAGCGTGATGCCACCAGTGGGCATGAAGCGCATGTTGGGGAAAGGTCCATTGAGCGCCTTCAGTATCTTGATGCCGCCGCTGGCTTCAGCCGGGAAGAACTTCACGCACTCCAGGCCAAGATTGGCGGCGAGCATGACTTCCGTGGCGGTCGTGGCGCCGGGGATGATAAGCACCTGTTTTGCCTGGCAGTGGCGCACGAGGTCGGCATCGATGCCCGGCGTGACGATGAATTTCGCCCCGGCGGCGATGGCCTCATCTGCTTGAGCCGGGGTGAGCACCGTGCCGGCACCCACGAGCAGCCCGTCCTTCGCAAAGGCGGCCATGCGTTTGAGAATCTCCAGGGCGGCAGGGGTGCGCAGGGTGATTTCCGCGCAGGGAAGGCCGCCGTCCAGCAGCGCATTGGCCAGAGGCTCAGCGTGGGACACGTTTTCCAGGATGACGGCGGGCACCACGCCCAGTTGCTCAATACGAAGGAGATGCTCGTGCATGCGTGCACGCTAGCCAGTACGAGTGCGGGCCGCAATTCATGAATTCCCCAAGTCGCGTCCGTTCCCCCGGCCGTCAGCGAAGGGCGGAGGAAACTCCTTGCGCCCGGGGGCAATTTGTCTGAGTCATCCGGTCCTGTTTTCATTCCCGCACATGTCCCAGACCAGCCTCCCCTCCGTCCGCCCTTCCGAACTCGGCAAGCCCATCTACGTCGGCTCCGTGCAGCACCTGTATGCCGTGCCGGGACGTGATGACCTCATGGTCTGCGAAACGACGAACGCCGGCAGCGTATTCGATGTGGGCAGCATTTTCGACATCCCCGGCAGTGACGTCGCCCGCGCCACCTTCCGCCATGCGCTCTACACCCGCATGGGCAAGCCCGAGACCTGGGCCAAGGTGCGTGACGCCATCGTGGCCGACCCCGACCTGCCTGCCTACTTCAAGGAGGACATCCAGAAGGGACCGCTCGAAACGATGCTGCGCGAGGGCGCGAAGACCCACCACGTGGGTATGCTCGATGGAGACACGGGCGTGATTGCGACCGAGGGCATGCCCGCGAAGCCCAGCACCTACAACGTGGTCCGCCGCTTCCCGATCATGAAGCCGGTGCAAAAGACCTTCCTCGGCACCTACGTGTATGACTACGCCATGTTCCACCAGGCGGGCACCTATGTGATCCCGCTCGAGAGCATCGTACGCTTCGGCATCACCGGAGGCTCCTCCGTGCTGAAGAAGTACGGCAGCCTCACGGACTCCGGCAAGCGCGCCTATGAAGCCGAGCTCGGCCTCACCAAGCCCATGCAGGCCTGGCAGTTCCTCGAGAAGCCCATCTTTGACCTTACCAGCAAGCACGAGCCGGAAGACCGCAACGTCTCCAAGCAGGAAGCGCTGCTCATGAGCGGCCTGGAGGCAGAGGCCTTCGTCTCCGTGATCAAGATGACCATCCTTGGCGCTTGGGCCGTGCGTCAGCTCCTCGATGAAATCGGGCTGCTGCTCTGGGACATCAAGTGGGAGTTCGCCGTGGATAATGGCGACTTCTACTACGTGGACACCATCGATACCGACAGCTTCCGCGCCACCAGCTTCCTTGAGACGGACGGCAAGAAGCTTGTGCTGCACTACAACAAGCAGGCCATGCGCGACTACTACAAGATCGTGCACGCCGACTGGTTCAATGGCGTGAACGAAGCCAAGAAGGAAGCCAACAAGAGCGGCGTGCCCTTCAAGCAGGTACTCAAGGAAGGCCAGGCCGCCGGTAAGTGGCCAAACACCCCCGTGGTGGATCCCGAGTTCCTCGGCCTCCAGGCGAAGAAGATGGACCTCATCCGCCAGCACGTGCTCGGCGGCGGCGACACCGCCAAGGTGAAGGCCGCATTGAAGGACGTGGGCGTGGCCGAAGTCGAGTTCTACCGCGCGCGTGGTCTGTTCGATGAATATGCCAAGGCGAATGCGGTGGCGTAGTGGTGCAATGGTTGGCTTTTCGGACCGCTAATCTTCGCTAACGAACGCTAATTTGAGCGGGCTCCCGGTATGGGAGCCCGCTTTGTTTGGGATGGATACGCTGCGTTGTGTTGTGGTAAAAAAATCCGGCATGAACATGGAATACCATCGAGAACGTCTTCAATGGGCCTTACAAGCTCTGGCGCTGCCCGCGCAAGCACAGCGGCGGCTGTTTCCACCTGAGGTGTGTGTGCCAGACGAGCTGGTTCTAAATTTTGATGAGCATTGGCATCATGTCGATGATTTGGCGCAAGACCAGATGAATGCCTTGGTTCGCTTGGATGAGGTAATTAATCATTGGAGCGGTATTCAGCATCCTGATGTCTGGGAGGATGCGGCGCTGGACTCTCACCATGTTTGGTTTGAGTTCCGCGCATTGGCTCAAGAAGCTTTGAGGGCGTTCGATTGGCCCGTCGAGGAACCACCGCCTGATCCTGGAAAGATCTATGTAGTGTAAGCGCTCGGCAATACCATTCCTCGTGATTTGCCCTTTCACAACGGCCACACCCTCGGCACGAGCACAATCGCCACGACAAAGATGACCAGCGTGAGCGGCCCACCCACGCGGAGGTAGTCAAAGAACCGGTAACGCCCCGGCCCGTACACCATGAGGCACGCGGGCTCCAGGGGTGTGAGGTAGGAGCAGCTCGCGGCGACGGCGACCATCATGGAAAAGGTGCGGGGATTCACGCCGAGTTGCAGGGCGGTTTGAATGGCCACGGGTAACACCACCACGGCGGCGGCCTGGTTGGACATGGGTTGGGTGAGCAACACGGTGAGAACGAAGAAGGCGCTGAGCAGCCAGAATGGCCCGGCATGGCCCACCCAGTCCACGATGAGATCCGCGAGATACACGGCGGTACCGGTGTGCTCCATGGCGACACCGAGGGAGAGCATGGAAGCCACGAGCACGAGGACTTTCCACTCCACGGCTTGGTAGGCCTCCTCAGAGCTGAGACATCGCGTGATGAACACAGCGAAGACACCCAGCATCACGGCCACGGGAAGCGTGACCAGCTTGAAGGTGGGCAACAGGATGACCAGTGCGAAGATGGCCATGGCCCAGGGGGCGTGTTTCACTTTGGGGCGTTCTCCCTCCAGCATGCCGAGGATGCTGAAGATGCGCTGGTCACTCACACGAATCATTTGCTCTCGCCGGCCCTGGACGAGCAGGATGTCTCCCACCTTGATGGGGATGGTGCTCATCTTCTTGTGCATGGTCTCACCATGGCGACTGAGGCCCAGCACCTGCAGGTCGTAGCGCTCGCGGAATCCGGCGTTCTTCAGCGTGCGGCCAATCAATCGGGAACCGGGAAGCACCAGTACCTCGGCGAGTTCCTGTTCATCCGGCGTGATGGCGGGATCGGAGAGCTTCACATCCGCCTTGATGTCGATGCCGGGAATGTCCTTGATGCGTACGATGTCATCCGAACTGCCTTCCACGATGATGACATCACCACCGCGCAGCATGGAGCCGGCACGTGGCTCATAGTATTCATCCTTGTTCCGAATGATGCGCACGAGCGTTAGCTCCATGTCGCGCCCGAGGCCGGACTTGGCCACGGTCTTGCCTGCGAGAGGGGAGTCATCGTGTATGAGAAGCTCGAAGAGGTAGGGGCGCACCACGAGCGTGGAATCTTCCTCCGAGGAGGCGCCAAAGCGGTCAGGTACCAGCTTCCTTCCCACGAAGATCATGTAGAGCACCCCGAGTGCCGCAATGGGCACACCCACCGGCGCCATTTCGAACATGCCCATGGGTGCCATCTTGTGCTGCTGCATGAGCCCACTCACCACGATGTTTGTGGACGTGCTGATGAGGGATACGGAACTGGACACGATGGACGCGAACGCCAGCGGCATGAGCAGCTTGCCCGGGCTGATCTTCGCGCGCTTGGCGATGCCAAACACCACGGGAATGAAGAGAGCCGCCGCGGCAGTATTGCTCATGAAGGCGCTGAGCCCCGCCGCTGCGACGAGCAGCACAATGTACAACACCTTGGGATTGGTTCCCGAGTGTCGCAGGATGGTGCGCCCCAGCAAGTCCACCACACCCGTGCGCACCAAGGCCGCCGTCATGATGAGCAGGCCGAGGATGAGGATGAAAGTATCACTGCCGAAACCCGCAAATGCCCGATCCAAAGGCACGAGCCCCAGCAGCGTAAGGGAGAGTAAAAGTCCCAGCGCCACCACATCGGCAGAGATCCATTCAAAGGAGAAGAAGACCAGGGCCGTGGCCGTGAGCGCCAGCAGGATGGCAATGTCGGGAGTCATCGGGAGTGGGAGCCGGTGAACGGTGGTGGTGTGTTGCCTTTGCAATGGAATCGCCAAACAGAGGCCGACCGGAGGAAAGAATGTGCGAGTTTTGGTTCCGCCGCCCTACGGATTCTGCTTGGATGCAGGTCGTGGATTTTTATTGCGACCAGGTGTTGAGCGGCAAGGTGTCGGTGCAGAAGCTCGTGGAGACCGAGCACGTGCTCGCCTTTCACCACACGCAGCCCTACTGGCCGGTGCACCTGGTGATCATTCCGAAGAAGCACATCGGCTCACTGGCCACCGTGGAAGGGAGTGACTTTCCCATCGTGGACGAGATGCTGCGTGTGGCTGCGGACCTTTGCCGGCAGGTGACAGGGGAGCATGGCGGCTGCCGTCTCTCCACGAACAGTGGCGACTACCAGTCCACGAAGCACCTGCATTTCTACATTCACCACGGGGCGCGATTGAAAAATGAGGATGGTAGTCCGGCGACGGGTTCCCAATCCTAGAGCGCAATTCATATCGTATGATTCTCCCTGGTGACATCAGTGCCGAAGCACACTTTGTCTTCAATGGTTTCCGCCATCTCCTGACAGAGACGGAAAGGCTTGCCTGGAAGAATCTCCAGGTACGCTTCAAGCAGCACCACTCGGACAATGATGCCACGAAGAAGGGGCTTGCGACCTGGCTGAACCATTCTCCCGAGGTGGATGCGTTGCTGGCAGACGGCCCAGAGTCCTTTTATCGCCGTGTGATCCATCGACTCTACGAAGAACGCTGCGCCGACCTGAACCTGTGTCCGAAGTGTGGCGCTCTCTGCCGTACTCCCAAGGCCTGTCTTTGCCCCTCCTGCAACCACACTTGGTATCATACCCGCGTGGAGGCCAATGACTCTTCCGGAGCCCAACCTCCACCTTGACACCACCCCTTCTTCGAGCACCCATATACCGTCGCCACCTTACGGCTTTTCCGCCCCACTCACCCCCACCTCCCTTGATCAAGACCTACGAAATTGCTGGCAAATTTGAGCACGAAGCCAATGCCGCCTCCCTGTTGTACGCACCTCCCGCGAAGCCGCTGACGTTTCGCAAGACGATGCGCTACATCTTTGATTATGAGGGGGATGAATCCGCGCTGGATGCCTTCGTGAGCAAGGTGCTGGTGGATGCCATCAGCCAGGAGGAACATCATGACGGAACTCCGCTCTGGCCGAATGCGAACCTCATCCTCGACTACGGTATGAAGGGCGGTGCCTTGGACCTCGAGAAGGAGGCCATCCTCAGCTACTACCGCACGCTGTCCCAGCCTGCATTCACGCTGAAGAAGCTCACCCTCAAGACGCGCCTCTATGTGTTCGGCCAGGGTGCCGAACCCTCCATTTTTGTGCGGGATATCGTGAATCCGGCGATTCATACGCACGAAGTGCTGAAAGCCGCCTAGCCAGCCCGCGTTTTTTCCCGCCATACTTTGCTCAAGAGGCGGGTTCCTATGAAACAGAACGGCTCCAGGAGGTTGCGGTTTCAGTCGTGTATGCGCAGCCGGTGGGTTGCGGTGCTGGTCGCGTCTGCCATGGCCGCGTGTGGTGCCGGGTCCTGGGTACAGGCGGGACCTTCCGTAGAGCACCGGCACACCGGACGGGACATCATCCGGACCCAAGGCTGGTCTTCCGTGCCTTACTGGAGGCAGCTCCGGGAGCAGGCGGACAGTCTCATGGGCTGGGGGCTTTATGAACGAGCGGCAACGGCTTACGGATTTGCCGACGCCGTGCTGATCCGACTCAAGGGGAAGTCCCATCCCGACACTTTGAGAAATCAGGTGGACCTTGCGGATGCGCTGCTTCGTCTGGGAAAACCCGATGGGGAAAAGAAGCTGCATGAGGCCTATGCGCTACAGCGCGAGCATCTGGAGAAGGATGATCCGGACATTCTCCGTACGTGCCATCTTCTTGCGAGTCTGTTGATTGCGCGGTGGAAACTTCCGGAAGCCGAGAAGGAGCTGAAGGCCATCATCGCCCTGCGGGCAAAGAGGCTTGGCCCGGGTCACTCGGATACCCTCACGAGCCGGGAGAACCTGGCCTACGTGTACACCATGATGCTCAACTATCAGGGGGCTGAGGAGCAGCTCAGGGTCATTCTCGCGGCGGACATGCTGACGTTTGGCCCGTTGTCACTCCAGACCTGTGCGACACGTGAGCGGTTGGGACATTGCTTCCAGAAGCAGAGCAAGTTCGACGAGGCGCTGGCGGAGTTCCGTGCGGTGATGATGATTGTCATGGATGAGTTCGGTCCCCGGCATCCGCTCACCTTCCGGGCCCAGCACCAGCTTGCGTCCATCATGTATGATCAGGGTAAGCATGAGCATGCGGAGCAGGACTTTCGCGATCTGGCCAAATCCCTTGAAGACTTCCTTGGGCCGGACAGTCCGGAGATTCTTCCGTTCCGGGAGGGCATCGCGGACTGCCTGAGTGCACGAGGGAAGCTGGCGGAGGCGGAGCAGGTATTGCGGGATGCGGTGGAGCGCTGTGCCAAAGATCCGGGGGAGAGCTCACGGCTCATGCAGGATCTGCGGGCGAACCTCGCCCACATCCTGATGGAGGAGCGCAAGCTGGATGAAGCTGAGCGGCTCTTCAATGCCGCCCTGGATCAGAGGACCAAGGCATTGGGGACCAATCATCCCATCGTGCTGGACTCGGTGAATGACCTGGCTGCGTGCAAAATCGCCCGCGGTGACCTGCGTGGCGCGGAGCTTCACCTGCGCAATCTGGTGGATCTCCGTGAGGAGTTGCAGGGCCACAATCACCCAGCGACGTGGTTTTCCCGGATCTACCTTGCGGACGTGCTGAGGCAGAGCGGCAATGCGGTGGAGGCGCTTCCCCTCTTTGAAGGCGTATGGAGATACAATTCCGCGACCCTCGGTCCGCTGCATCCCTACACCTTGAAGGCCGTCAATAACGTGGCCATCACCCTGTTCCAAATGGGCAAGGTGGAGGAGTCCTTCAACATCCAGAGCAAGCTGTTGAAACAGCGTATCCGCGTCATGGGTCCGGATCATCCGGACACATTGAAGAGCCGGATCAATCTCGCCTTCAACTATGCCGATGCCCGGAAGTATCAAGATGCGGAGCGCAACTACATTGAGGCATTGCTGACTGCGGAGAAGACGCTGGGGGTGACGCATACGCTGACGCTGAAGTCCCTGCTGGGGTACGGTGAAATGCTGGCGTATGTCCGCAGGAGTTCTGAGGCGGAGACTGTTGCGCGACAGGGTATGCGCAGTACCACGGGTTTCAGCGAAGACGACATGGACGCCTTGCAATTCAAGTCGCTTCTGGGGCTCAGTCTGATTCTGCAAAATCGCGCCAAGGATGCAGAGGCCGTCGCTGCGGACTTTGATCTTTTGCTACAGCGGAGGCAGGGCATGATGGACTGGCACCAGCTCTCTCTGGCGAACATGGTGGTGTGGGTGAATCTGGCCAACGGAAAGCAGGCGGAGGCGCGGGATCTCCTGTCCCGGAACTTGACGCAGATGCGAGCCATGGGTGCCAGCGAAACGGACGTGCCCTTTGTCCGCATGCGCTGCCTGGAGGCAGTGCTGCTGCATTTGACCGGCAATGACGAGGAGGAAGGCAAGGTGCTGGAAGCGCTGGAGCCTCGTCTGAAGGAGTTTTTCTATGATGACGAGCCCATTCGCCTCCTGTCGCAGAGCTTGAAGCGGAAGGGACCGCTGCCGATTCCTGCGCTCATGCATGCGGTGCAGTTTTCCCGCATCAAACCCCAGAACCAACTTTCAGAACAGCAGGAGAAGGCGGGCATCTTCTTCCCTCCGAACACCTCCCTCGCGCAGAAGAGGCGTGTCTACGACGCCTTTGATGAAGCGCAGACCCTGGCTGACAGCAAGGAACACGAAAAGGCACTCGAGAAGTTTGCCATCTACCTGAAGGTCGTCACCGAGGTGACCGGCGAGGGCACGGTGAGTTCCCTGAGTGGCCATCTTAGCCTGGCGCGGGAGGCCGTGCTTTGCAATCGCATCGATGCCGCGCGTGAGCACACGAAACAAGCCGCCGAGGTGCTCAAGAAGCTCGGTGAAGATCAAGGTCGTGTCGTGCCACGCTTCCTGCAGAAGGTCGTGGCAGTGCAAACGGAGCGTGGCAATGTGCAGGCGGCCACCACCTTGGGAAATCTCTTGGTGGAGGCGAGTACGGCGGCGGTTGGTCCTGCGAACCACACCACGCTTCATTTGGAGAACATCCTGCTGGAACTGAAGATCGTGGCCAACGCTCCCGATACGGGCGAAGCCCTTCAGGCACTCACCAAGCGGATGGCCGAGAAATACGGCGAGGAAGAAGGCAACACGCTGCTTCTGAAGGTGAAGCTTCTGCGCTGGTATCTGCAGAAGAATGATTTTCACGCTGCCCACACCCTGGCGTTCCGCATCGAAACACCGGTGAAGCGTCTTTTCGGGGAGTTCTCAGAGTCCGCCCTGTATGTGCGTGAAGGCATTGCCGCTGCTCTGGAAGGCCAGGGCCTGAGGAATCTCGCTGTCGCAGAAACCAAGATCATCCTGGCGGACAGCGAGCGTATTGCCGGAGCGGAAGCCGTGGCGACCGTGCTCACGCGTCACCGTCTTGCGCTCATGCATGCACGGGGTGGGCAGTGGGAGGAGGCCTTGCAGCTTCACTTGATCAACGAGAAAATTCTCAAGCACCCTGGCACAGAGAAGCATCCCGTGATGATCGAAGTACGGGCGAGCATGGCCCATGCCTATCTTTCACTCAATCGCAACATGGAGGCCTTCCAGGCTGCCAAACAGGCTCACGAAAGCGCCGTCGCCATCATGGGTAAAGACAGCCCCATGGCTCAGATGACAAAGACGATGCTGGATGCCGCGGGGATGAATGCCCTGGCCAACCCCCAGAGATAAGTGCTGAGTTGCTCAGCTTCCTTCAATGGGTATCCAGCTTCGCAGCAGCAGGTGGTTCCTGCAGCGGAATATCCACCACGATCGGGCGGTGGTCTGAGAACTTGGGTTTCACACTGTCGTTGAATTCCGCGAGGGTTTCTCCGTAGTGAGGCGCCAGCACATAAGGGGCGTTGTCATCGTTGGGATCCTTGAGGTGACCCGAGCGAACGAAGAACCAGTCCAGCCGGTACCGCCCAACGGGGCCAATGGGACGGCGCACGCTGAAGGTAGTGCGGTGTCCCCAGCGACGGTGCTCGTTGCTGTTTGCGAGCGTGCGCGAGTTCCGGTTGATGGAGCGATCCGCATCCCCCCTGAAGTCGAAAGAAGTTCCATCCGCGAACCGATGATCCCGCACCTGCTCAAACATGCCGCGCACCGGATTGGGGAGGAGAATGGGAATGTCTGGAGCGAGAGGATTTTGGAAGTTCTTCAGCACATTCACGATACTGCGCTCGCGGTAGCCCGGTACTACGGTGCCGGTGACGAGGTCAGAAACTCTCGCGGCTGTGTCGAGCAACGCTTCTGGCGTGTTCACCTGACGCCACACCACCCTTACCAGGGAGGTGGCGCTGAGATCTTCGGGCGCGGAGTTGTGGTCGCCTGCCATGATCACGGGGTGGGGCACATTTTTGATGCGGCCAAGAATCTCCACCATTTGTTCTTCGCGGCCTTTGGGGGTCGTTTTGATCTCCAGGTGATTGTTCACCAGAGTCACCACACCACCGGGCACCTGTGGCACTGCGATGTCCACGCGGAAGAAACAGCGGCCGCCTACTTTCAATTCACGGCGTATCTCGGAGTCGAAGGCGATCTTGCTTCCGATGCGACGACCATGCTCGACGGGGTCTGCGATCTTCCGTTCCCCTTCATACCAGTCGTACACTTTTTTTCAGGGGCACCACCTGGGCATTCACGATGGGGTAGCGAGAAAGAATCGCGGAGCCGAAGCCTCCCTTGTAGCGTGCCTTGTCGATGGGCAGGAAGTGTTTCGTACCATCCCTGTCGATGGCCGCTGGCTCCAGACCAAGCATCACGGGATCCACCTCCACCGCTTGCACGGCGTAGGCGTAGTTCATGCCAAGCGCCTTCGCCAGGGTGCGCGCAGCGTCCACGTAGCCAGAGCGGCTCACGCCAATGTCCATTTCCTGGAGGAAGATGACGTCTGCCGTGGCGAGGCGCTCCCGCTGGCGTAGCAGCTCGGCGAGCGTGCGTTTTCCCGGCGTGCGCTCTTGCTCACGCAGCATGCTCTCGTAAGAAGACTGGGAACCGAGGGCTTCCGCGGCGCTGGTGATGTGCAGTGACTTCTCGATGTTCCAGCTCGCTACACGCAGAAAGTTGCCAAGGGTCGGTGTGCTGGCCTGTAGTGGGCGCTTGCCCGAGAGATAGGCGCTGTTGTCGATGATGGGAGTGCGCCAGAGCGTGTCGAGTTTAGACTTGAGCCTGCCCTGCGGCTCGGGATTCTTCATCAGGACCAGGGCTTCCTCATAGGAAGGGAATACAGGTTCCTCGTGGCGGGCCAGTTTGCTGCTCACCCCGGTCGGAAATTTGATTGCCGCACCACGTTGTACCCCGGTCGTGAGGGACGCGTTTTTCTTGGATGCCGTGCAGCCTGCACTGAATGTCAGCAGCAATGAACCCGCGAGGAGAAATGTACTCACGCGTGTTGGAGAATGCCGTCTCTGGATCGCCGCCATGGAACTGAAAGTGGCAGATGTCCCTAGCTCCTTTGGGACTTGGGGACAAGGCGAAACATGGCAGCTATCGCCGTGCACTTTCGACCTTTTTCCTGCAGAACTCATCGAATGCATCCGATGAAGCCTTGTCTGCAAAGGCGCGAAGCGGAATGATGTGGGCCAGATGCTGGGCGATATAGATGATCAGGTGGCGGTTGGTACGGGCGATTTTTTGGACGCCTGCCCATTTCTGTTCTGTCTTGTTGTAGACGGTTTCCTCCGCCAGGAAATCATCCGTGACGGTGATGGTGTGCTCGGTCAGGACGGTCTTGTTCCGGCGGGAAATGATCCCCAACACAGTGGTGATCCCGAGAACGAGAACCAGAAAGCCAAAGACTACCGTCTCCAGGATGACGAATGTGATGAGCTTTCCCGCTGTCGTGTTCACCTCGGACACCACCCCCACATTCACGTAAGTGACCAACGCGAAGCAAATGCCGTAGATCCCCAGGATCAGAGGCGAGTGCAGATAGTGATAAGCGCTGAACGCCAGATAGTCCCAGTAGGTGATGGTGAATCGTACGCTCATGGGCGGGGTGCCGCTGGTCCGCTGTTGCGATGAAAGCTCGTTTTGCATGTGGTGGAGAAAGGCCGGGCGATCCCGTAAGGTAGCGTATCCAACGCTACGATCGCTTGGAATAGCATTTCATCTCCGGAAAGGACAAGTTCATTTCCATGGCCGGTCTCAGGAGCTCACATCAAGCCTGGGACGGTCTCGCCACTTTCTCCACCCCCGCCATTGACCCGGCCCGGATCCGGGGGCAAAGCATGGGTCCACCACAAGCTGCTTCCCGCGCCTTGCAAACTCATCCTACCGCCACCGGCCGCGCCGTTTTCCGTCACATCCCCATCACCTCGCTTTCTGGGGATGAACTGCTCGCACTGAGTCAGAAACACAAGCTCTCCCTCTCCCGCGAGGACATGCTCGCGGTGCAGAAAATCTTCCAGGAGGAGAAGCGCGAACCCACGGACGTGGAACTGGAGGTCATCGCCCAGACATGGAGCGAGCACTGCAAGCACCGCATCTTTGGCGCGCGTATCGAGCACAGTGTGAACGGGAAGGCAGAAGTCATCGACAGCCTCTACAAGACCTATGTCAAGGCGGTGACGGCTCGCATCATGGCAAAGAAGCCGGGCTTCGTGCTCAGCGCCTTCACGGACAATGCCGGCTTTGTGAAGCTGGATGAGAAGTTGGCGGTGTGTCTCAAGGTGGAGACGCACAATCACCCCAGCGCCATCGAACCCTACGCAGGTGCGAACACCGGCCTTGGCGGTGTGATTCGTGACATTCTAGGCGCAGGGAAGGGTGCCAAACCCATCGCCTCGCTCGACGTGTTCTGCTTTGGCCCGCCTGATACGAAGCAGGAAGACATCAAGGCCAAGGATGTGATCCACCCGCTCGGCGTCATGCGTGGCGTGGTGCGCGGCGTGCGCGACTACGGTAACCGCATGGGTATCCCCACGGTGGCCGGCGCCATCCAGTTCGACGATACCTACATCTACAATCCGCTCGTGTTCTGCGGCACGATGGGCGTCATCCCGATTGGCGACATCGACAAGGAAGTGAAGCCGGGCCACCTGCTCATTGCAGCGGGCGGGCGTACGGGGCGCGATGGCTTGAAGGGCGCGACGTTCTCCAGTGTCTCGCTGACCACGGCGAGCCACGAGGAAGACCAGACAGCGGTGCAGATTGGCAATCCGATCGAAGAGAAGAAAGCGGCTGATTTCATCCTCGCGGCACGTGCGCAGGGATTGATTCAGTTTGTCACGGACTGTGGCGCCGGTGGCTTCAGCAGCGCGGCTGGTGAAATGCTCAGCGAAGTCGGTGGGGAAGTGTGGCTGGACCATGCCCCGCTCAAGGAGCCAGGTTTGGAAAGCTGGCAGGTCTTCATCAGCGAGAGCCAGGAACGCATGGTCATCGCCATTGAGGAGAAAGACCTCGAAGCGATGCAGAAGCTCGCAGCTGTCTACGAGACCGAACTGTGCGTGCTGGCCAAGGCCGACGGCACCGGCATTCTCAAAGTGAAGCACCACGGCGAAATGGTGTGCGAACTCGATTGCCGCAAGCTTCACGAGGCACCTCGCCGCCACATGAAGGGCGAATGGACGGAGTCCACGGATGAAACTGCCGGGTTCACCTTCGAAGAAGGCTGGGAAGATCTGCTGCGTGGATTGCTCGCGGACTTCACCATCGTCTCCCGCGAGCCCATCATTCGTGAATACGATCACGAAGTGCAGGGCAACACCTTGCTGAAGCCGCTCGCCGGCGCACAAGGTGACGCACCACAGGATGGCTCCGTCATCCGCGTGGATGGCAGCCAGCAGTGCGTGGCTCTCGGTCTCGCGCTGCTTCCTGAGTGGGGCAAGAACGATCCGTTTGCGATGGGGCGCGCGTGTGTGGATGAGTGCGTGCGCCAGCTCGTGGCCATGGGCGCGAATCCCGAGCGCATCGCCATCCTCGACAACTTCTGCCTTGGCAATCCTGACGACCACCGTGAACTCGGCGCTCTCGTGGAAACTTGCAAGGGCATGGCGCAGACCGCCGAGACCTACGGCACGCCCTTCGTCTCCGGCAAGGACAGCTTCTACAACTACTTCAAGACGGACGAAGGTCCCGTATCCATCCCGTGCACGTTGCTCGTGAGCGGCTTTGGCGTGGTGGAAGATGCCAAGCACATCGTGGGTGCCAGCGTGCGCCGCACAGGCAGCAAGCTCTGCCTCGTGGGTGATACCACTCCCGGCCTTCGCGGCGCGGTGCTGGTGAAGGGGATGCAATCCCAGGCGGGACAGCCGGCGAACTTCGACGAGGCCAAGGCGCTCGAAAACTACCGCGCGTACTACACGCTCGTGGAAAAGGGCGTGGTGCTCTCCGCGCATGACATCAGCGAAGGCGGTCTCGGCGTCGCGCTTGCTGAGATGGGCTTCTCCGGTAAGGCGGGCCTCAGTGTGGATCTCGCGAAGCTGCCGACGAAGGGTGCCTGCGAGACCGCGGAACTCCTCTTCGGTGAAACGCCCGGTCGTATCGTGCTAGAAGTTGCTCCTGAGAACGCCCACCTCGCAGAGGCGCTGGGCTTCCCGGTCATCGGTGAAACCACGGCGGATGGAAAGCTCAACATCACCAAGGGTGGCGAGCCGCTCATCAATGCCTCTATCGCTGAGCTCAAGCCGATTTGGAAAGAGGGTCTGGTGAACTACTATTGATCCTCATCTCCCGTTTCTCCGCCCCACGTATCCTTTCTCTCTTCTCCTCCTTCAATGGCCGCTACTCCGAAAGCACTCCTCCTCAAGTTCCCCGGCACCAATTGCGATGCTGAAACAGCCCGCGCACTTCAGTCCGTGGGTTTCAAGACGCAGGTGCTGCCCAGTGCCTTGCTGGAGCCTCATGCGCTTGATGATGTGCAGATGGTCGTCTTCTCCGGTGGCTTCAGCTACGGGGACTATGTGATGTCAGGTCGCTTTGCGAAGCTTACGACGCTTTCCAAGCTGGGTGATGGCCTGCGCAAGTTCGTGGACAAGGGCGGCTATGCCATGGGCATCTGCAACGGCTTCCAGATCCTCACGCAGCTTCATCTGCTGCCTGAAGGCAGCCTCATTCACAACACCAGCGGCCGCTTCCTCTGCCGCTGGGCGGGCCTGAAGAAGAACAGCGCCAGCCCCTATCTCAGCGAAGTGCCGGATGAATTCGAGCTTCCTGTCGCACACGCGGAAGGTCGCTTCGTGGGCATCGAAGATGCCGCAGGTGACTACGTGAAGAACGGCCGCGCCGCGTTGCTCTACACCAGCGATGTGAACGGCAGCACCCATCAGATCGCTGGCCTCCAGGATGAAACCGGTCGCGTCTTCGGCCTCATGCCACACCCCGAGCGTTTCCTCTGGAAGCAGCATCACTATGATGCCGACTGGAGCGGTGCTGAGCACGGCTGGGGTTACTATATGTTCCGCAGCGTGTTCGCGGCGATGAAGTAGAGAATACGGTATGCTAAGTCGCGCGTTGCGGCGTGGTTCATTTGCTGGATGAGCCGCAGAGAGACGCAAAAGGCGCAGATAGGAACTGGTGGCGATTGAGCGGTTCGTCGCTTCAAGGAATACTCTCACTCCTTGAGTAGCGATGCCTCTTAGGTGGTGTTCGTGCTCGTGGCTTTCTTCTTGCCGGTGTAAACGGGCTCGATGCGCGGATCCCACTCTTGCGGGATCATTGGTAGGCCCCAGCGGGCGTTTTCTGCTTTCGCGTCCTCGTAGGCGAGTTGCATGGCTCGCATCGCCCGCTCGGTGGACGGGGTGACTATCCGCGGTTTGTCTTCCTTGAGTGTCATACGAGTCAGAAGGTCACTCACCTCATCATACGAGTGATTTTCGCTATCGGCAATCGGAGTAAAGGTATTGAGCTCATTGTCCCACACCTTCCACGCATCCGCGAGTGACACGTAGGTATGCAGAAAGTTCTCCACACTCCGCCGGAAACGCCGACGAATGTCTGCATCAGGCACATGATGTCCGCCCTTCTGCACCCGTTGCGCCACGCGCTCGATAGCAACTTCCGGTGAGGGTACCACGAGAAAGTGCAGCATGATGACAAATCCGGCTGTCTTGGCCTCCTCCAAGAGGCGTGCATAAGTCTTGCCGCTCAGAGTGCTTTCCAAGCCGAACGAGGATCTGGCATCGATCAGTCGCCGCGCCTCTTCCAGAAGGAGCCTGCCTGCGCGGAGAGCCGTCAGTTCCGGTTTGAGGGGGGAAAGACCTCGAGCCAGTTCATCCGCATTCAGGAAGCGCTCAATACCTTCTGCTGGTAGCAGCCGTCGTGCAAAGGTTGTCTTGCCCGTGCCATTGCATCCGCCGATCAGGAGCAGGGTGGGGGACTCGTCCGGGATGCGCATACGTTGCAGCCACGGAAGGTTGGGCCATGCACAGCGTCAAGCCTGACATGGTTCAGGGCCCTGCGAACGGCTCAAGCGGCCGATGAAATCCTGGAGCCCTCGCCCAAGTCCATCGGGCGATCGTAGTGGGACGTGTGGAATTGCATCCCCGTTTGAAGGGCTGTGCGCGTCGCCTGGATTTGAGCAATGGCCTCAATGCGACGCAGCAGCGAGTCGAAGGATGCTTTCCGGACTGCATTGAGATGCTGGGAGGCGTCGTCGAGTTGGGTCCGGTATTCGTGAACCAAGTCGAGGGCAAGACTGGCGCGCCCATGCTCACCTAGTGAGAGATAGGCCAGGCATAAGGCCACCTCATTCAACAGTTCTGGCTCGGAAGTGAGTGACGCGAGGCCCAGGCGCAAATTCTCCACCTCCGCCTGCAGGGAGCGGTCAATCGCGTTGGGGCGCGAAAAGGGATTCTGGGAGAGCTTCATGAGGCTGGTGGGCACCAAGGCAACTGCCTTGGAAGTCTAAGAGAGCCGCAAAAGCAGTCTATAAATTTTTGTTGATATTTATAAAGCATTCCTGATGTGGATGCATTTATTAAAATTTCCATGCATATCGAGGAGGTGTTTTTGCTCTTCAGTATGGTGGAGAGCATGCATCGCTGGGCAAAAGAGACACATTTTTGCAAAACTTCGCGCCACCTTCGGCCTTTGGATTGGGATTTTTAGCCGGCACGTCGGGTGCCCGCCCGGGCCGGACCGGTCCTTGTTCCATTCCGCCCGGGCTCCCTTATAAAATTGCCGGGCAAGGGGCGTTGACTTGGGGGGAATCAGCCCTAAGGACAGCCGTCCCACGCCTGTGCGGGAAGCCACATTCCCATCACAGCATTTTCAATTTTCCATGATTGCCAAAGGACAAAATTCTTGATACTTAAGAAGTGCTGATTTTTTGGGTGTCTCTGGCAAGTTCCGTCGTTGTTTCTGCTTCTTTTTGACCGCAATGCCATACCCCGTGACCCTGCCCGCCCCACTCTGGAGGACGAATCCGGGAGTGCAGGTTAGCCTCGCGGCTTGGGGTAGGAGCGCCCTGCGGGGCCTTGTGGGGGGCTTGAATCGATGGCCACTGGAGGCCGCTATGCCTGCAATGGGAGTCCTGGCATCCATGCCAGCCCTGCCCCAGTGGGAGTCTGGCGGCGCTGGTGCATCGCGGTCCCCTGAGCCGGTCTTCGATCCCCTTGCCTATCACGCACCCGTCCTTCCGGAGGAGGTTCTGCACTTCCTGCAACCTTCTCCTGGCAAGCTCTTCCTCGACTGCACTCTTGGGGGGGGCGGTCATAGCGAACTGCTCCTGGCGGCGGGTGCTGAGGTCATCGCCCTCGATCAGGATTCAGAAGCGCTGGCGCATGCCCGGCTGCGCCTGCAGCAGTACGGCTCACGCTTCCGCTCCTACCAGTCGAACTTCCGCTACTTCCCCCATGTGCTGGAAGAGGCGGGCATCTCGGCGGTAGATGGCATCTTGGCTGACTTCGGCGTTTCTTCCCATCAACTTGATGATGCACCGCGTGGCTTCTCCTTCATTCGGGAGGGTCCCCTTGATATGCGTATGAATCGGGAAGATGGCCAGACGGCAGCCGACCTGGTCAATCATGCGGAGCCCGGGGAACTCGTGCGCATCCTGCGTGAGTATGGCGAGGAGCGGCAGGCGCCACGCATCGTGCGCGCCATCGTCAAACGCCGTGAGCAGCGCCTCTTTGAGACCACGTTGGATCTGGCGCAGGTGATTGAGTCCGTCATCCCACGGCATGGGAAGAAGACGCATCCTGCCACGTTGACCTTCCAGGCACTGCGCCTTGCGGTGAATGATGAAATGACTGTGCTGGATGAGTTCCTCGCGCAGGTGCCACGCTGGGTGAAGCCCGGCGGACGTGTTGCGTTGATCTCGTTCCACTCGGGAGAGGACCGCCCGGTGAAGCAGGCGCTGGCTCGCTACTCGACTGAGTGGCTGGATCGCCCCGAGTGGCCGGAGCCGAGGCGCAATCCGGATTTTTGCATGCGCTTGCTGACACGCAAGCCCGTCGAGGCCACGGAAGCCGAATTGAAACGCAATCCCCGCGCACGCAGTGCCAAGCTGCGTGCGGCGGAACGCCTGCCCCAGTCCGCATGAAGCGCGAGGAGATCAACATGCCCCGCCGCCGCAACGAGCCGCGTACGGTCCAGCCGTCGCAGTTCGGTCTTGGCATTGTGCTCATGTTCATTGCAGTGACCGTGGGTGGTGCTGCGCTGGCGAAGACGCTTGTGAAAAACAAGACGCACGCCATCGGTCGCGACCAGCAGGCCGTGGAGCGCCAGATCGCGTCGCTCCAGCAGGAGATCCGCGCGCTGGAATTGAACATCAAGGAAGTGCTTGCGCCGAAGCATCTCAAGGATCGCCTTGCTGCGCAGCGCACACAGCTCAAGGAGATCGAGAAGAAGAACATTGTCACCATACCCGCCGTGCCGGTGGCCAAGGTGCCGGAACCTGAACGGAAGGAGGGCACGGACAATCCATGAAGAATTCGCAAAAAGCCCCTCCAGATACCAACCGCTGGTTGCCCGCACGTCTCGTGCTGGTGACGGTGGTGTTGCTGGGCTGCTTCGGCGCTGTTGCCTGGAGGTTGCATCAGGTTCAGGTGAAGGAGCACAAGCTGTGGCTCGCTCGCACGGAGGCGATGCTCCGTACCAAGCGCGTGCTGCCCGCGATGCGCGGCCCCATCCGTGATCGCAATGGTGAACTGCTGGCGCATGACAAGGTGCTGCACCAGCTCTGGGTGCACACGCATCGCATGCGTGACATCAATGACGTCACCGCCCGCCTCGCCATTCTCGAGAAGCGCGCACCCAAGGCCATCTCCCGCGAGATGGAACCGGAGGAGATCTTCACGCGCTATCGTCAGCACATTGCCCGGTTGCTGGCGTGCACGGTGGAGAATACGACTGAGCCATCGCAGGGAGCGTTGGCGGAGATGGAGCGCGTGCTGACCCGTGAAGACCGCAAGGAGTTCGCCTGGCTTGAGCCCATGACAGAGGACCAGGCGGCGAACTGGCGCACGATGCTGGAGCAGAATCGCATCGTGGCCGTCACCATGCGTCCATTCGTCCGCCGTTGCTATCCTTCGGAAGATCGGCTTACGCATGTGCTGGGTTATGTGAATGACCGGTACGCGGATCCAACGACAGGAGATCTCATCAGCAATGATGCGCTCGCCTTGCATCCCCAAGCTCGCCGTTTGCAGGTAGGCTTGGAAGGCATCGAGGCGGTGTTCAATGCCGAGTTGACCGGCAGCGATGGCTACCAGTGGATCGAGCGCGATCGCAAGGGGCGGGAACTTACCGCCTTCCGCGGTGAAACGGCGCAGCCCGCCCATGGGCATGATGTCATGCTCACCATCGACCTGCACTTGCAGGACGCCCTGGAAGAAGTGCTGGAGGAGGCCAATGACTACTACCGGCCGAAGCGCATCATCGCCGTGCTGGTGGAGCCAAACAGCGGCGAAGTCCTCGCGATGGCGAGCCGTCCGCATATTCGTCGCGATGCGGCGAATGGCGTGACGCCGAATCTCGCCGTGAGCACCCCGTATGAGCCAGGTTCCGTGTTCAAGGTGGTGACTTATGCGGCGGCCTTCGATGCAAAGCTGGCCTGGCCCAATGAGATGCTGAACATCGATCCTTCACTGCGCACCTTTGCGAAGCTGAACATCAGCGATCATTGCCAGAGCAATGTCAGCGTGATGCAGGCCTTTGCGCAGTCGAGCAACCGCGCCGCCTATCTGCTTGCTGCCCGGCTTGGAGAAAAGCGCTTCCTCAAGAGCGTGCGGGACTTCGGCTTCGGCGCACCGACGGGAATTGATCTCACGAATGAATCAGGCGGTGTGGTGCACAAGCCTGGCACACCGACGTGGGATGGCCTTACCTTCTCGCGCATGGCCTACGGACACGCCATGACGGTCACGCCTTTGCAGATGTGCATGGCCGTGGCGGCGATTGCGAATGGAGGCAAACTGATGAAGCCGCAAATCGTGAAGGAGATTCGCGATGAGAAAGGGGATCTGGTGCGTCAGTTTGAGCCTCAGGTGGTGCGCCGTGTGTGCAGCGATAAGACCGCGAAACTCATGACACAGGCCATGGTGGGTGTCGTGGAGAATCCCAAGGGTACCGGTGCTCGCGCGGCCGTTGATGAAATCATGGTGGCCGGAAAGACCGGGACCTCTCAGCTCTACAAGTCAGTCGGTCGTGGAGGTGTGCATGAAGGTCACTACTGCGTGTCCTTTGCCGGGTTTGCCCCAGCGGACAATCCCAGCTTGTGCGCCATCATCGTGGTGGACGATCCCTCCGAGTCGGAGGAGACCGTGAGCGGCGGCAAGCTCGCCGCACCCATCTTTGCCCAGCTCATGGATCGCTGCTTGCGGACCATGGCCATCGCTTACAACGGCAAGACCGTAACCGCATCCGATCGCAAAGGAGAAGGACAGTGAAGATTCGTGACCTAATCAAAAACCTGGAAAAACCCGTCGTGAGCGGCAGCCTCGATACCGAGGTGGAATCGCTCACCTATGATTCACGCAAGGCGAAGGCCGGTGCCGTGTTTTTCGCCCTGCGTGGCAGCAAGACGGACGGCCATGACTTCACGGGCAAGGCTCTGGAGCAGGGCGCTTCCGCCATTGTGGCTGAGACTGCGCCACCCGATGACTGCAATGCCGTGTGGCTCCACGTGAAGAACAGCCGCATCGCCCTCGCGGAGATGGCCGAGGCGTTCTATGATCATCCCGAGAAGAAGCTCAAGCCAGTAGGCGTGACTGGCACCAATGGGAAGACTACAACGGCCTTTCTCCTGCATCACCTGATGAATCACGCGCAGATCCGCTGCGGTCTTCTCGGTACGGTGGTCTTTGATACCGGGGGCAATCTGAAGCCTGCGACGCACACCACGCCGGAGTCCCTGGAACTCCAGGGACTGCTGTCGGAGATGGTGCAGAATGGCTGCCGCGCCGTGGCCATGGAGGTCTCCTCGCACGCCTTGCATCAGCATCGTGTGCATGGTGTGCCGTACGAGGTGGCCATCTTTTCAAATCTCACCCAGGACCACCTCGACTATCACGGCACGATGGAGGACTACTTCATCGCGAAGATGAAACTCTTCGAGATGACCGCGGCCCATCCCAAGGGCAAGCTCATCATCAACATCGATGACAAGTGGGGGCGTCTGCTGGCAGATAAGTTCCAGTCGCATCCCGGGCTGGTGACGTACGGCTTCGGTCCGCTGGCAAACTTCCGGGTGGGAGATCCCCGGTATGAACTCACCGGCACGACGTTTGAGCTGCATCACAAGGGGCGCCAGTTCCTCGTGCGCACGCCGTTGATTGGCCAGTTCAACGTGTACAACACTGTGGCTGCGGTCGCAGGCGCGTATGCCGCGGGTTGCAACCTGCGTGAGGCCGTTCGCGCCATGGCGCAGGCACCGCAGATTCCAGGGCGCATGGAGCGTGTGTCTCCAGATAACAGCCGCTTTCACGTCTTCGTGGACTACGCTCATACGCCGGACGGCTTGGTCAATGCGCTCTCCACAGCACGTGCGCTTCGTCCTTCGCGCATCATTACGGTCTTCGGCTGTGGTGGCGATCGCGATCGCCTCAAGCGTCCCCTCATGGCCAAGGCCGTGGAGGACAGCAGCGACGTGTGCATCCTTACCAGCGACAATCCCCGTACGGAGGATCCGCAGCGTATCATGGAAGATGCTCGCAAGGGCTTCACCCGCGAAAGCCATGTGCTCGTCGTGGAGCGCAAGAAGGCCATCGACACCGCACTGCAAGGGGCGCGGGATGGGGACATCATCGTCATCGCAGGCAAGGGCCATGAGCCCTATCAGGACATCCAGGGCGTGAAGCATGACTTCGATGACCGGAAGATTGCCCGCCAGCTTCTTGATCGCAATACGCGCATCAAGGGTGAGATCCGCCTGAAGAAACAGCAGGAGGGGGGGCGCCCATGATCCCGCTCACCGTCCAGATGGTGGTCGAGTTCTGTGAGGGCAAGCTCATCAAAGGCGATACCCAGCGCATCTGCCGTAGTGTCAGCACAGACTCGCGCAAACTCGTGGCGGGTCAGCTTTTCATCGCTCTTGTGGGGGACAAGTTCGATGGTCATGACTTTGTGAATCAAGCCTCGCAAGCTGCCGCCACCGCAGTGGTGGTAAGCAAGCTGCCCGCGGATGCAGGCTCACTGAGCTGTGCCGTGATCGAAGTGCCGGACACATTGGTCGCGCTGCAGAAGCTCGCCGCGCGCCATCGCCAGCTTCTCAAGCCACTCATCGTTGGTATCACTGGCAGCAATGGGAAGACCTCCACCAAGGACCTCACGCTTGCCGTGCTGCGAAAGAAGTACGAGGCCATGGCCACCGCCGGGAACCTGAACAACCACATCGGTGTGCCCCTTACGCTGCTCAGCATGGAGGAACCCCAGAATTGCGGGGTGGTGGAGATGGGCATGAACCATCCTGGGGAGATTGCTCCACTGGCCGAAATCGCCCGTCCGGATGCTGCCATCATCACGAATATCGGCATTGCCCACATCGAGTACATGGGCTCACGCGAAGCCATTGCTCTGGAGAAGGGGACGCTCGCGGAGGCCGTGCATGAGAAAGGCGTTGTGGTGCTGAACGCGAATGATGAATTCACCCCGGCCATCGCCGCACGTTGCAAGGCCCGTGTCATCACCGCGGGCGTGAATGCTGGCGACGTGCGTGCGACCATCCATGAAAGTGGCGCCCAGGGTACGCGGTTCACCCTCGACTTTGCTGGAACAGCGCAAGTCCAGATTCAGATCGCGGTCCCGGGAGAGCACATGGTGGGAAATGCAGCGCTGGCCGCCGCCTGTGCCTGGCATCATGGTGTATCACCTGAAGATATCGCGGCCGCTCTCGGCGCCGCGTCGCTTACCAAGGGCCGCCTGCAGGTGAAGTCCTGGCGCGGGGTGGTATTCCTTGATGACTCCTACAACGCCAATCCCGATTCCATGAAAGCGGGGCTCAAGACCTTGCAGACCATGCAGGTGAAGGGTCGCCGGGTGGCGGTGCTTGGCCGCATGGGTGAGCTTGGGCCGCATGCCGAGCAGGGCCACCGCGAGGTGGGTGAATTTGCCGCGCGCTGCGGCATGGGCGCGGTGTACACCGTGGGCCCGGAAGCAGCGTTGATCTCCAATGCTTTCACCGCCAGCGGCGGACAGGGTGAAAGCAGAAACTTCGCTTCACACGACGAGTGCGCCGCGCATCTCCGCGCATGGCTTCAGGAAGGTGATGCTGTCTTGTTGAAAGGGAGCCGCTCCACGGCGATGGAGCAGGTTCTCAATCACCTGGAAACCTCCCCATGATTCATTGGCTAACAGAACTGCGAGAGCATCTCGATGCGGACAGCTTCATTGCGAAGCTGTTGAATGTCTTTCATTACCACACGTTCCGTGCCGGCGCGGCCTTCCTTACCGCATTCCTGCTGTCGCTGATGTTCGGTGAGCGGGTCATCCGCAAGCTGATATCGCTGAAGGTGGGCCAGCCCATCCGCAGCAAGGAAGAGGTGCAGAAGTTGTTTGATCTCCATGGCAAGAAGGCCGGCACTCCCACCATGGGTGGCGTGCTGATGCTGGGCACCTTTGTAGCCGCGGTATTGCTATGGACGGACTGGCACAATCGCCTTGTGTGGATCTGCCTGGTTACTACGCTGCTGCTCGGGCTCCTCGGTTTCTGGGATGACTATGAAAAGGTGGCGAAGAAGAATTCCAAGGGAGTGAGCGCTCGCGCGAAACTCATCTGGCAGTTCAGCGTCGCCATCGTTGCTGCGTACCTGCTCGCGTACGCCATGCCGGATGGCACCGTCACCACCAGTCGCACCACCTTCACACCCGTTACCGACACAGTTACTTCTGCCGCTCCGGCTGGCGCAGCGGTGCTGAATGAAGTGAAGCTGCCGGTCAGCTACCGCGGCCTCGTGCTTCCCGGCTTCAAGGAACCTCTCATCGAGGACATGGGTGTTTTTGCCGTGGTTCTCTTTGCCTTCATCATCGTTGGCTTCTCCAATGCGGTGAACCTGACCGATGGCCTCGATGGTCTCGCTACCGGATGCTCCATCAGTACCGGGCTGGCTTATGCCGCATTCTGCTATTTGACGAGCAATGTCACCTTCTCAAACTTTCTGTTCATTCCCTACTTCCGTCTCGCGGATGAGATGACCATTGTGGCCATGGCCATGGTGGGAGCGTGTTTCGGGTTCCTTTGGTACAACTGCCAGCCCGCCCGCATGTTCATGGGGGATACGGGCTCACTCGCGCTTGGTGGCGCCATTGCTACCCTCGCCATTGCTTGCAAGCAGGAGATCCTGCTGCTGATCGTCGGTGGCGTGTTCGTCATGGAAGCTGGCTCGGTGATGATCCAGGTGGCGAGCTTCAAGACGCGCGGAGTGCGCGTGTTTCGCATGTCGCCCATCCACCACCATTTCGAGCTCGGTGGCTGGAAGGAGAGCCAGGTGGTCGTGCGCTTCTGGATGCTCTCCATCATCTTCGCTCTCATTGCGCTTTCCACGCTGAAACTCCGCTAGTCCTGTCACATGGCTTCAACTCCACAGCAGCACATCGCCATTCTCGGTGCCGGACGCAGCGGCCTCGGATCGGCGCGCCTTGCCCGCAAGCAGGGAGCGGTGCCGGTGGTGTTTGATGAAGGCGATCCGGTGAAGCTGAAGAAGGCGGTGGACGATTTGGAGCGTGAGGGCTTCCGGGTGGTGCTGGGGCTCGATGGCGCGAAGAGTGAATGCGCGGCCACGAAGTTTGATCTGGTGGTCACCAGTCCCGGTCTCGATGCCAGTTGGCCCTTGCCGAAGGCATTCACCGATGCGGGGGTGCCTCTGATCGGGGAAATGGAATACGCGTGGCGCGCACTCAGCCGCATCCCTGTGGTGGGCATCACCGGCACGAACGGCAAGACCACCACCACGGAGATCGTCGAGCGTATGTTCAATGTGTGCGGTCGTCGCACCATTGCGTGTGGCAACTATGGCCATGCGCTTAGCGAGGTGGCGGTTGCGGAGGCCGAATACGATGTGCTCACGGTGGAGGTGAGTTCCTTCCAGGTGGAGACCATCACCAGCTTCCGTCCCACCGTGGCGCTCTGGCTGAATTTTGCGCCGGACCATCTCGACCGTTATCCGGACAATGAGGCCTACTTTGCGGCGAAGAAGCGCATCTTCGACTACATGACGGAGGATGACTTCGCGGTGATCCGAGCAGGCGAGCCACTCGGTGAACTGAAATCCAAGGTGATCACCTTCACCACGGAGCCGGGTGTGGACGCGGACTTCCAGCTTCTGAATGACAGCGTTCTGTTCCGTGGCCAGCGGATCGCCCGCGTCTCAGATCTGCCCTTGCGCGAGCGGCACAACATTGAAAACCAGATGGCAGCGCTTGGCGCCGGTTGGGCCATGGGATTGAAGTTTGAAGAACTCGTGCCGGCGCTCGCAGGCTACGAACCCGCGAGGCATCGCTGCGAGTTTGTCGCGGAGATTGACGGGCACCGCTACATCAATGACTCCAAGGCCACGAACCTTCATGCGCTGGAAACTTGCTTAAAGTCACAAGATGATCCGGTAGTGTTAATTGTTGGTGGCAAAGAGAAGGGATTGGATTACACTCCGTTCCGTCCGCTCCTCCAGGAGAAGGTCACCGCATTGGTGACCTTGGGCGAGATTGGAGACAAGCTTGCGGCGCAGTTTTCCGATCTGGTGCCCTGCAAACGGGTCGCCACCGTTCAGGACGCCGTCATCGCCGCCACCGAAATGGCACGCCCAGGGCAGAGCATTGTGTTCAGCCCGGGCACTTCATCGTTCGACATGTTCAGCGGCTACGCGGAGCGGGGAAATGTCTTCCGCGATGCCGTGCTCAACCTTTCCAGCACCCAGCAACCAACCAACACGAAGGAGACGCAGTCATGAAACCCAAGACGACTCCCAAGAACCCAGAGGACTTCAACTCGGACAAGTTCTGGCGGCACTACGTCGCCACGGACGCGACTGATGCCGACATGCTCGAAGACGAAAAGAAAACCGGAAACGCCAGCCGCATCTTCATCTTCCTGCTGCTGCTGCACGCGTTCTTCATCGGAGCCGTGGTGCTCTACAATCTTGTCGCGGAGCGTCCGAAGCCGGCCTTTGTAGATGGTACGGCACCGTCGAAGAAAGCTGGAGACACACAGTCCTCGCCCATCCCTTCGGTTCAGGGAAAGACCACGGAATACACCGTGGCCACGGGCGACTCGCTCAAGACCATCGCGGACAAGACCGGCGCTTCGCAGGATGAGATTGTTTTGCTCAACGGCCTGGATCGGGGCAATTCGATCGCCGTGGGCAAGAAGCTGCTGGTGCCGGATCGTGCGCCTCCGAAGGCCAAAGAAGTGGCTCCTCCGCAGGTGCCTCAACCCGGACCTCCTCCGCAGGAAGTCGTGGTGGCCGTACAGCACACTACCAAACCCGGCGTGATGGAAACATTCCGTGCCGTGGAGCCGCAAAAGACCGAGTCCAAGGCTGGCTCAACGGCGAAGATGGCGATTCAGGATTCTCCTCCGGAGAAGGTGGAGGCCGTGGCGCAGCATCGTCCCATGAAAGTGGAAGACAAACTTCCTGAAGAGCCGAAGCCGGTGAAAAAGAATGTCGAGGATTCACTCCCGGAAGCGAAGCCTGCACCCGCCAAGCCGGCTGAGCCCAAGCCGGTGGCGAAGGTGGCGGAAACCAAAAAGACTCCCGCACCAGAGCCTGCCGTGGCGAAACCTGCCGCCGCGAAGCCGGCAGAAGCCAAGCCTGCTGTTGCCAAGCCTGCGGAAGCGAAACCCGCTGCCGCAAAACCTGCCGCCGCCAAGCCTTCCAATGCCGCGACTCACACCGTGAAGTCTGGCGAGACGCCGTATGCCATCGCGAGGAAGTATGGAGTCACTCCAGATCAAATCATGCGCTACAACGGCATCAAGGACGCAAGCAAGCTGAAGATCGGCACGGTGCTGAAGGTGCCGCCGAAGCAGTAAGAAGTGTTCAGTCTCGCGTTCCCAGTTTTCAGACTGGGAACGGTCCTGCTGAAAACTTCCACTGCTTCCTGAGAACTTTCCATGCATCGCGCCAGTCTCTACATCCTGCTCTTCTCCGTGGCCCTGCTCTCGGCGTTCGGCATCGTGATGCTGGCCAGCACGGGCTACTACCTTGAGGAAGGGGAGAAGCAAACCTACGCCACGATGAACAACCAGGCCACGTGGCTCGGGTTGGCCCTGGTGGCGGCAACGGTGGTCGCCTTCGTAAATCCCGAGAAGCTGTATGAGTACCGCTGGTGGATCTTTGGTGTGGCGCTGGTGGGGCTGCTCATGTGCTACGTGCCCTTCTTCGCCAAGGAGATCAATGGCGCCCGCCGCTGGGTGAGCTTGCACTCGTTTGGATTGGACAGGCCCAGCTTCCAGCCTTCCGAAGTGGCGAAACTCGCCATCATCATTGTGCTCGCGGGTTGGTTCGCACGGTATGAACCACTCACGCGCGAGTTTGTGGGAGGCTTCCTGAAGCCCGGCTGTTTGCTGATTGTCACGGTGCTTTTGATCGCGGGTGAAGTGGACTTGGGCACGGCGGCGCTCGTCACTGCCGTGGGTGTTTCATTGATGTATGTCGCCGGGACGCGGTGGTACTACCTTACCACAGTCGTGGTGGCCGCAGGCAGCGCCCTTGGGCTCGCCATCCGCCTCACGCCGAACCGCGTGGCGCGTATCATGGCCTTCCTCGATCTGGAGAAGTACAAGGACGAGATCGGTCTGCAGCAGTGGCGCGCGCTCATGGCGCTTGGCAGCGGCTCCTATGAAGGCGTGGGCGCTGGCGACGGACGCCTGAAGCGTGGATTCCTTCCGGAATCAGAGACGGACTTCATCTTCCCAAATGTGGGTGAGGAGCACGGGTTTTACGGTACCATGTTGATTGTCGGCTTGTTTGTCAGTGTGCTCATCGCGGGCATGGTCATTGCCCACCATGCTCCGACTCGTTTCATGCGGCTGGTGGCTCTGGGCATCACGGTCACGCTTGCTCTTGAGGCGTTGATCAACATGGGCGTCACCACGGCCCTGCTGCCCAATAAGGGATTGCCACTTCCCTTCGTCAGCTATGGGGGTACGAATCTTCTCTTCGCGATGATCAGTGTGGGCATCCTTGTGGCCATCCACAGGAAGTCGTTCGGATCGGGTGCAAGGAAGGACTTGCTGGATACGCGGCGGGGCGGTATGAGACCCGCCACGCATGGAGCGCTCTAGATTCGACAGCCGCAGCCCACTCGCCGAGACGGGTTCCGGTTGCACGCGCTCATCACACGAGGCCGGGGCATCCCATGTTCTGCTAGTTCTTCGAAAAAACGAAGGGGGCCTCGGTATTTCTGTCGCAAGGAAAGCTGACGTGCAGCGATATCAGATCGTTGATTCCAGCGCCTGCCATCCACCCCTTTCGCAATCGCCCACCTGCCGGCTCCATTCCGCCCCCGGAGCCACGTCCAGTGCAGGGCCAACCCTTTCTGCTCGATGAAGAATCCGCGCAAAAAGAACAAGCAACAACGCCAGCACTCCCAGCACCAGAAGCAGCAGAAAAGCAACCAGGCAGCCTCCCACGGGAAGCCGGTGGAGCAAAGGCAGAAGCAGCAGGGTGAAGCCGCCCTCTCGAAGCCCCCTGGGAAAAGGCATTACCTCATCGCGTGCGGCGGCACGGGCGGACATTTGTTCCCCGGCATTGCCGTGGCGGAAATTCTCCAGGGACGGGGGCACGATGTGACCTTGCTGATCAGTGAGAAGAAGATCGATGCGCTGGCCGCCAGTAATCACAGCACGCTGACCTTCGAGAAGATGCCCTTCCTCGCCATGCCCAAACCATGGTCACCGAAGATGGCGGGCTTTGTCATGGGGGTGTGGAGCGGACTCAAGCGGTGCAAGGATCTCATCCGCAAGCACCAGACCTCCGCCGTACTGGGGATGGGCGGATTCACCTCTTTCGCGCCGGTCCTCGCCGGAAAGCAATGCAAGGTGAAGACTTTCATCCACGACTCCAACGCCGTTCCCGGAAAGGCCAACAAACTCACTGCCAGGTTCTGCGACGAGATCCTCCTGGGTTTCGAGGAGTGCGGCCAGTTCTTCCCTGAGAAGAAGGCGAAGCGCACCGTGGGCACACCCGTGCGTAGCGCGCTGCTGTGGGCAGCCACGGAAACCTCGGAAGATCCGTATGCCTTCTTCAATCTGAACAGGGAGCTGCCTACATTGCTGGTCATCGGTGGCAGCCAGGGGGCGCGTGGTGTGAATAACGCCGTGGCGCACTCACTCGATCAGCTCGATGCCATCGGTGTGCAGATCCTGCACATCACGGGCCCGGGAGACTATCAGGAGATGCGGGATGCATATGCTCCCAAGGAGATTCGCCTTCGCTCGCACGTCGCTGCTTTCTGCCATCGCATGGATCTCGCATATCGTGTGGCGGATGTCGCACTCGCCCGCAGTGGCGCCTCCACACTCGCGGAGCTCGCTACCTTCGGCGTGCCCAGCATTCTTGTCCCGTATCCCTACGCTGCCGACGATCACCAGACGAAAAACGCTGCCATCTTTGACAAGGCAGGTGCGGGGATGATGATCAAGGAAACGGATCTCTCACCGGAAGAGCTGACAGAGCAAGTGCGCAGGCTCATTCAGGACAAGGAGCATCACGACAAGATGGAAGCCGCCGCTCGTGGGATGGCGCATCCCAAGGCCGCAGTGGCAATCGCGGATGCGCTGGAGGCGTAGTTGTGAGGCCGGGCGTGTCCTCTCCAGGCTGGTGAGCCGAAGACGAGACGGGGCCAGGCGGGCGAAGGTTCGTTAGCTTCCCCCGGCCTCGACGGAAAGCACCAGGGCCTCCCGCAGCGCTGCCACCGAGGTCCCTTCCAGCTCGGGCGCGCTGACGAGGATGATGGTCACCAGCCCAAAGCGGGTGGAGCAGGGGAGCACTTGCACATCCCCCGCTTCCGTGTCAGGGACCCACAGCACGTTCGGTGGTTGTTGCAGGCTGCCGGCACTGGCACGGAGCGCCTGTTGCACGGCGAGTATGGCGGAAACGATGAGCGACGAATGGCTGGGCACACCCCAGAGCATGTCACCGTGGTCGTCAGCCAGGAGCACTTCTGTGGCACCGGAGAATCGGCTGGCCCACCGCGCGAAATTTTCCAGGCGCTCGGTGATAGGCCCCTCCAGGGGTAGGAAAGCGGGAGCACCGGAAGATCGCGAGGCGGCTGGAGCGGGCGCGGAAACGATTGGCTCAGGAGGAGCAGGGCTCGGGTCCACATCAGGGGCTTGCACCGCTGGAGCCGTCGGCTCCGGACGCAGGCTGGCGAGGGGCGGGAGCTGGCTGAGCGGCGAGGGTGCCGGTGGAGCCATGGGGGCATCCAGCGGCGCAGTAGCGGGAGGGGATGTCTGCACCACAGGCGGTTCATCCTGAATCAATCCTGCCTGCTTTGCCCTGTCCCGAATGACGCGCAGTTTTTCCCGGATGAGCACCACGTCAGCGCTGGGGGCCTGAGGCTGGGCGGCTGCCGGGGCTTGGGCGGGTGCGGCCTGGCTGCCCACCGGCTCGGGAGCTTGGGGCAGGAGGGGTTGCTGCGGGCCTTGGGAGGCATCGGGCAGAGTCTGCACGTCCCAGCCACCGCCCGTGCCGGTTGAAGTGGTGCCATGCAGCAGGGCGGCCAGTGCCCGGACTTCGTCGGGTTCAATCCAGGAGACTTGCATGGCTTTGAAGCTGATCTTTGCGAGTGTTGAGTCCAGTGCGCTCCTCGATATCGGCAGCGAGTTGATCAAACAGGAGGGCGGTAGCTGGCGGATTCTTCCGAAGCAGACCGAGCGGCAGGCCGTGCGCGCTCGCTTCAAGGAAGAGGGGATCACGCGGGATCGCCTGATTGAAGAGGAAGGAGGCAGGGAGCATCTCGCGGAGTTCGCGGGCCACTTTCAGGCTGGCCTCGTGACTGGCGAGGAGCATGGTGAGCAGGATGCCGGCCACCCGTACCTGGGATCCCTCAGAGCGGAAGCGTGCCAACGTTTCCAGCAGCAGGGGGACGCTGCGCACCGCCAGTGGCTCCGCTTGCTGGGGAATGAGCACCCAGTCTGCGGTGCGCACGGCCACTTCCGTGATGCCGGTCAGGCCTGCCGCGGTGTCCATCAGCACCACGTCATACCCGAGGATGTCGCACTGCCGCAGCAGGTCCTGGATTTTCTGCGGGGCATCATCCACCCGGCCCGCTTTCAGGAAGGCGTCCGGAACTCCACAGGGCAGGATGCTGAATTCCGGGAGGCGCGTGGGGAGGATGTACGGACGCACATTGCCCCCCGCCATCAGGAAATCATAAAAGCCGCGCTTCTTGCGCGTATTCCTGCTCAAGGAGAGGCCGATGCCCCCTTGGGGATCCGTATCGATGAGGAGAGTATTCCATCCACGCCGGGCAAGCGCGTGGCCGAGATTGATGCAGACGGTCGTCTTTCCGACGCCTCCTTTCTGACTTGCAGTGGCGAGAGCTATCACGCCGGGGAGGTTAGCGAAGATCCCCAGTTTTGCAGCGAAATGTTCGCTCCAGATGAGGCCTATCGGCAAAAGTCTTTACTCAAGGGGGGCAGTTTAATAGGATCGAGGGACTTTCCCCCAAAAATCACGAGACCAAGCGCCACTACATGAAACTGAAGTTCAAGTTCACCCCCCTGTTTGCGAGCCTGCTTTTGGCCGTCGGCATTGCCCACGCGGACTCTGTCACTCTCAAAACCGGAGAGAAGTTTGAGGGGAAAATCCTCAGCGACACGGATACCGAAGTGGTCTTGGAGTACAACCTGACTCCCAAGATCAAGGACAAGAAGACGATCAAGAAGTCCGACATCCAGGACATGGTCAAGCTGTCCCCCTCAGAGCTCGCCTTCGTTGAGGAGAAGATGAGCGAAGTGCTGCCCACGCAGGACCTGATGACCGGGGGCGACTACGAGCGCATCATCCAGGACAAGCTGCGTACCTTCGTGGCGAAGTATCCCGGTACCAAGGAAGCCGGCGAAGTGGAGAAGATGATCTCCACCCTTTCCGAAGAAAAAGGGAAGGTGGTTGCCGGCGAGGTGAAGATGGAAGGCAAGTGGCTGGATCCTGCAACCGCCAAGCGGGAAGCCTACAACATCGAAGCCTACCGCACGCGTGTTGCCATGAAG
Source organism: Roseimicrobium gellanilyticum (assembly GCF_003315205.1). Lineage (NCBI taxonomy): Bacteria > Pseudomonadati > Verrucomicrobiota > Verrucomicrobiia > Verrucomicrobiales > Verrucomicrobiaceae > Roseimicrobium > Roseimicrobium gellanilyticum. Next base: position 1,065,594 of record NZ_QNRR01000001.1, read on the forward strand.
GCAGCCACAGCAGGCACGGACGAGAAACGTTTCCGTGAGGCGTTGCGGCATTTTGATACGCTGCGCACCCAGTACGGAGCTTCCGCCCAATATGTGGATTCCATTCCTGAGGCTTTGGAAATCCTTGCCGGCTACCAGAAGCAGCTTGCTGCCATGGCCGCGGAATATCCGGTGATTCAAAAGCAGCGTGATGATGGCATGAAGACGCTCACCGGCGGCGATCTGCAGCTGACGAGAAATTCCATCGAGCAGGAGGCCCGTGCATTCAAGACTGTCCTCGACGCCCAAATCAAACAGAAGGTGAAGTGGCGCGATGTCTACAAATTCGATCTGAAGTCGATCCAGAGCGCCCAGGACACCGCGATGAAGGAAGCGGCGGGTCTCAAGGCGCTCGACCTGATCGCCCTCCGGAAGGAAAATGAGACTCTGGGTTCTGCGCTCCGTTATGTGGCGGACGAAAAGCCGGCTGAGGCCGATGCTGAGCTGGACAAACTGCGTGCGGCGAGAGCGACCCTGATCAACAGGACTGAAATGGCGCGAGTGGAGAAAGAAGTCCGTGCCCTGAAGGATCGGATGAGGACCCAGCAGAAGGGTGCCGGAGCGATGCCGGTGGCAGCGGCGACGGGTGCCGACGAAGAGGCTCCCTCAGCCAATCCCATCGAGGAAGCCATGAAGCAGCGTGAAAAGGAGAAGCAGGAAAAAGCTTCCGGCAAGAGCAGCTCCAAGAGCAGCAAGAAGGAGTCCGATGACAAGGATGCTGCAGACGACAAGAAGGACGAGAAAAAGACCACCAAGGCCAAGACCTCTTCCTCGGAGAAGTCCAGCTCTACGTCCACCCCTGAGCCTGAGCCCGGCCTCCTTGCCCAGCTCAATGACTACATCCCCTTCATTGGCGGTGGCCTGCTGCTCATCCTGATTCTGGCCATGGTATTCGGAAAGAAGAAGAAGGCCGACGCCTGATTTAGGGCCGGCGGTCTGGGTCTCCCAGTCTATCCAGGGCGCGTCACCCGCTTGCGAGCGTGGTTGACGCGCCCTTCCCTTTGGCGGTAATTGCGGGTCCAACCTCTCATGAGCGCTCCCCGCACGTCCAAACAACATCGAAAAACCGCAGAAACCGACATCCGGCTGGAACTGAATGTCGACGGGACCGGTGTGTCGGAAATCAAAACCGGCATCGGCTTCTTTGATCACATGCTCACCCTCTTCGCGAAGCATGGGCTTTTCGATTTGAAGATTCATGCCAAGGGGGACACGGAGGTGGACTTCCACCACACGGTGGAGGACACCGGCATTGTGCTGGGGAATGCCTTTCGTGAGGCTCTCGGTGCCAAGACGGGCATCACCCGGTACGGCCACATGCTTCTGCCCATGGATGAAACCCTGGCTCAGGTGGCTGTGGACCTGAGCGGCCGTGCTTTCACCGTCTTCCGCGCTCCCGAGCGGGTGGATACCATCGGCATTGGGTTCCATTTCCAACTGGTGGAGGAGTTCGTGCGCGGCTTTGCCAACGCCATCCTCGCGAATGTCCACGTGGAGATCCAGTACGGCAAAGATGCGCACCACATGGCCGAGGCCATCTTCAAAGGACTCGCCCGGTCGCTCGACCATGCCACCAAGGTGGATCCCCGCGTCACCGGCGTGCCGAGTACGAAGGATGTGCTCTAGGGATTTGAAATTTGAGATTTCAAATTTCAAATGTTCCCGAGGCGCCTACAGCGAACGGCTTGGTCCCCGTGGTCCGGCCGTTCGTAATGAATACCGACCACTGATTACTGCTTACTCTTTCCTCCCTTGAATCTCGGAATCCTCGATTATGGCGCCGGAAACTTGCGCAGCGTGCGCAATGCCTTCCTTGCGGTAGAACAGCCTGCCACCTTCGTCTCCGCGCCGGAGCATTTTGATGCGTTGGACATGCTCGTCTTTCCGGGCCAGGGAGCGTTTGGCGACTGCGTGCGCCAGCTTCAGGAGACGGGGTTGTGGGACCCGCTGAAGAAATGGCTGGCCGAGGAGCGCCCGTACTTCGGCATCTGCCTCGGGTACCAGCTTCTCTTCCAGAACGGGGAGGAGAATCCGGGGGTGGAGGGCCTGGCCAAGTTCGAAGGTTCCGTCGTCCGCTTCCCAGCGCAACCAGGCCTGAAGATTCCGCATATGGGGTGGAACAAGGCGCGTTTTACGGACGCCGCTCATCCCGCGTGGAAGGGCATGGGAGATGATGAGACCTTCTATTTCGTGCACTCCTATTTCCCGCAGCCGAAGGATGCCTCACTGGCGGCTTGTACGACCGACTACAGCGGAGAATTCGTCAGTGGCATCGCGGCGAAGAACCTGCTGGCTGTGCAGTTTCACCCGGAGAAGAGCCAGAAGGCGGGGCTCACGCTGCTGAAGAATGCACTGGAGTATTTGGGCCGGTAGCACCGGCACCCGCAAAGCCTACAGCTTCAGGCGCGAGACAGAAATCCTCCCGCCGAAGCATGCTTCCACGTCCGAGCCCGGCTGCACCGGGCGGTCTGCGTAGCGCGCGGTATACTTGAGTCTGCGGTGCCCCGGAGATGTATCATCTACCATCACCTCCTCATAGGCTACATTGAGCGGGAGGCGGCAGGGCGTGGTGGTGATGCGCTCAGGCAGTTCCCGTTCCCCGGGTGGCAGGTGCGGGAGATTTACGTTCCAGAGCTCTCCATCCGCCAATGGCTGCGTGATGAGTTCTCCCAGAAGCTGTGCTGTCCAGCGGGCCACACGGGGCCAGTCGAGGGCGATGCCCGAGATGAGATAGTGGGAGACAGCGATGGCGGGAACGCCGTGGTACGCAGCCTCGCGAGCCCCGGCCAGGGTGCCGGAGATCGGGATATCCTGGCCCATATTTCCCCCGGCATTCACTCCAGAGAGCACGAAGTCGGGCCTGATGCCCAGGGCGAAAAGCCCGATGCGCACACAGTCAGCCGGTGTGCCGCTGGTGTGGTAGCGGTTGTCGGATTCCTGCACTGTGGTCAGCAAATGGTGTGTGGTGAGGCTGTGGCCACACTGGGAGCGCTCGCTGGAAGGCGCTACAATGGTGAAGGTGGCGCCAGGAATGAGGGATACCGCATCCGCCATGGCTGCGATGCCGGGGGCGTGGACGCCGTCGTCGTTCGTGATGAGGAAGTGCATTTGCGGCTGCGCTCAACTGCACTTCTTCTTTTGCAGCGCCTGCAGCAGCATTTCGTAGCGCCTGATGAGGGAAACTTCGGCGAGGAGCTTTTGCTGAAGCTTCGGACAGCGGGTGAAGTGGTAGCTCAGCACATCACAAACGAGCTCCGGATCCTCCGTCCCTTCCAGGGCGGCACGCAGTTGCTTGGCCTCCTCAATACACGCATTGGCAAAGAGCTCCAGCACCTGCTGTTTCAGTTCACGGGCACGATTCAGGTCGTCCGCGATCGTTGCTACGGGCTCGATGGTGGCAATCTTGAAGGGCTTCTCCTGAACCCAACCTGTGAGCTTGATGCGGCGCAGGCCCAGGAGCAAAAGCTGGGACGTGCCGTCCGACTGCTTCACACAGGCACGAACGAGCCCCGCGGTGGTGTAGGGCTGCACGGGTGCCGACTCGGATGTGCTCTCCCGTGATCCCACGCAGAACATGCGATTGGTATCCAGAACATGACTCAACATCTGGCGGTAGCGTTCCTCAAAGATATAAAGAGGAAGCAGGCAGCCAGGGAAGAGATGGCAGTCCGTCAGCACCATGACCGGCAGCCTGTCTGGCAGGGTGCGGTCTTCTGGGGGATTGGGATCAAAGGTTTTCGAGCTGGAATCCATGGGCAGGTGAATCAACACCGTGCGGTTACCCGTGGATTACGCGCCGGAACAGCGTCTGGGTTGAGAGATTAATCTCATGAAAACAACGCGCGCACCGGCGTGCCGCCATCCGTGATGGGCACCGGACGTGAGCCATCCATCAATTCCTTGGTCGGGTCAACCCCCAAGGCAGCATGAATCGTCGCATGGAAGTCCGGCAGGCTCACCGGGTTCTCAAGGACCTGCTTGGAGAGTTCATCCGTGACGCCATAGGCGCCGCAGTGCTTCAGCCCGCCACCCGCAAGCACCATGCTGAAGCAGGTGCCCTGGTGGCCGCGGCCGCCGCGACCATCGAATTGCGCCGGACGACCGAATTCCGTGCCGATTGCAATCAAGGTTTTGTCGAGCAGCTTTTTGTCGCGCAAGTCGGTGATGAGTGCGGAGAACGCGGCATCAAGCTCCTTGATGAGAAGATGCTGCGCCGCCTGGCCCTCATTGTGCGTGTCCCAGCCGGTGCCGTTCATGAAGTTCAGGTTGTGTGAGACTTCAATGAAACGCACCCCTGCCTGTACGAGGCGGCGTGAAAGGAGGCAGCGCTGGCCGAACTCACCGCCGTAGGCATTGCGCAGTTCTGCGGGCTCTTCGTCCAGCTTGAAGTTACGCATGAAATCAGGGCCGGCGAGACGCAGGGCTTCACGCTGGGCGGTCTCGTAGTCGGCCATCAGCGAGTCATCCGGGATGCGGTGCTGCAGGGGCTGGAGAAGCTTCTGCCGTGCATCCATGCGCTGCTGCGTTACAAACTCCGGGCGGGTGAAGCCCGCAGGTCCTTGTTGGGTGTCCGTGAGATAGATGTAGCCATGCTTCGTGCCGAGGAATCCCGGGCCGCGGCTCACATTGGGATAGCCGATGAGCATGTACGCCGGCACTGACGGATCCGCCGCACCACGCTCATGCGCCACGATGGAACCAATGGAGGGGTAGGTCACATTGCCGCTGATCATGCGGCCGGTGTGCACGATGTTCGTCGCGAAGGCGTGCTCATCCACCACCTTGTGATTCACCGTGCGCATCGCCGTGACATGCTCCATGAGCTTTGCTGTGCGGGGGAGGTGCTCGCACACCTGCACGCCCGGCACGGAAGTATCGATGGCCGGATAGGCGCTGCCCGCCTTCTTCGGATTCGCCTGGGGATCTCCGAGCGCTTTGGGGTCGAAGGTATCAATCTGCGCCATGCCACCCCCGAGCCAGATGAAGATGCAGTGTTCGGCTTTCCCCTTGGGAATGTTCAGTGCGTTCGTGCTGGACGCATGACCAAAGAGCGGAGCAGCGGCCAGCGCGGCGGTGGAGCGGAGGAAGTTGCGGCGATTCATGACAGTGGAACGGAAGAGGTGAAGATGAAATGACGTAGGAAAAGGAGGATTCTTCAGGGAGCGTAGACCCACTCAGGAGCGTTCAGCATGGCCCAGAGCACGTCTTCGAGTTTGCCTCGCCAGGTGGCATCGAGCTTCTCGGTGGGAGTATCACCCTTGCGGGCATCGACCTCTTCCTGCATGCGCACCGTGGTGGCTTCAGGGTCGAGGTGGTTGGACCAGGAGACATACTTCGCGGGTTTGCGGCTGATTTCCGCAACCTTTGCAGGAGCACCGGTCTTCACGCGAGTGGCATAGCCCTCCGAGAGATAAGATGTGTAGCGCTCGCGTTCTTCCGCGGTGGGATTGCGGGTGAGGAGCTTGAGGAAGAGCGTGTCCACCAGTTTTTCCACCGGCATGTCCCGTAAAGCGAGCTGGGTCACGCCGTGGTCATCGCTCAGACGGGTAAGCCAGACGCCCACAGTACCATTCGAGATGATGGCAGGTTGCAGCGCATTGGGATCTGTTTCACGCACACTGCTCGGGTCTTGGCGCGCACCACGCCAGCCGAAGGCAGTGAGCACGTCGCACATGGCCTGGATGCGTGGAAGGCTCAGGCTGGGACGGTCACGCTCGTTGGACGTCGATGCGAGCATCCAGGAGCGGCGCGGCTGGCCGAGGCTGATGGAGTTGTTCAAATCGCGACGGCCATCAATGTCGAGGCTCACTTCCTCCGTGCGGAAGGGCTTGCCAGTCGCTGCGAAGAGAGCATCGACGATCTGCTCCGCATTCAACCGGCGTGGGGCAGGTGAGGTGAAGAGGGGGCTTGGTGCCTTCAGTGTGGAATCGGTGGCGCGTTGATACGCGTGCGAATTCATGACCAGCGAGGTGAGCTTCTTCAAGCTGTAGCCGGACCGCACAAACTCACGACCCAGGTACTGCAGAAGCTCGGGATGCGTGGCCTTGCCCTTTTCCCAGTCTGCCACGGGCTCCACGATGCCGCGACCCATGAGGCGGGCCCACACGCGATTCACGATGACCTGGGCAAAGCGCTCATTCTGCGGTGCGGTGATGAGTGACGCAAGCCGATCGCGATCGTCCTTCACATCCTGTGCCAGCTTGTCCGCCACGTCTTCCGGGCAGAACTCCGGGAACGGCCACTTCGGTTGCACCTTGGTGCCGGGCTGCAGGGTGACCTGGATCAACGGCTTGCGACCACCCGCATGCAGCTTGTCCATGGGGACACTGCTCGTGGCGGGCACGTTGAGTGGCTCCCTGGCCATCATGGCGGCGATTTCAAAGAGATCCTGCTGGGTGCTCTCGTGGGCAGGGGAGTCATGGCATCGGGCGCACTTGGTTTCCACCCCAAGGAATGCGGTGGTGACGATGGTGCCCTTGGCTGCCATCGGCACGTCATTCTGGGAAGCCACGCCAAATCCCGCTGGCCCACCGAAACGCACGCTGCCACGCAGGCGCACCAGCTCGGTGACGAAGAGATCCATGGGCTTGTCATCCAGCATCGATTCATAGATCCACCAGCGGAAGGGACCGGTGTTGTTCAGCGTGGGATTGAGAATGTTCGGATTCTCCGCAAGCACATCTTGCCAGTAACCGACCCAGTTGTCTGCCCAGCGAGGATCGGCGAGAAGGCGGTCGATGGCCTTGGCGCGCTTGTCCTTGCTTGTGTCCTTCACGAAGGCTTCGATCTCGGCCAGCGAGGGGGCAACACCCACGGTGTCCAGCGTCACACGACGCAGGAACGTGAGGTCATCCGTGAGCGGAGTGAGGTTCACATGAGCGACCTTCAGCTCGGGCCAGGTCGCGCCTTCTTTGATCCAGCGGGAGAGGAGGTCGATCTGTTCCTTTGTCAGCGGCTTGCCCTTGGGCGGCATGATGAGCTCTTCATCATCCGTGGACACGCGAGCGATGATGGAGCTCTTCTCAGGATGCTTCGGTGTGATGCCGGCGCCATCGGACTCACCCCCGCGCAAGGCTGCCGCGAAATCGTCCAGACGGAGATCGCCCTTCGTCTTGGTGCCTTGATGGCAATCGTAGCACTTGGTTTCCAAAATGGGTTGGATGTCACGGTAGTAGTCTACGGTGCCGCTTTGTGCTGCTGTGTTCTGCGCTGCTACGCGGGCAATCTTCTGTGCGAGGAAGTTGTCGATCGCATTCAGTGCAGGATAGCCCTCGGCAGCGGCGGGTACTTTCACTTCAGGAGTTTCTGCCAGCCACTTCGTGGCAGCTTCACGACGCTTCGTCCAATAGGCGGCCTGCTCGCCACGGAGAGCGGCGCGGGCTTCCGCATCCATGGCGGAGAGCTTCATGCTCTGCTTCGCTTCGTATGCAGCCCAGGACTGGTCATTGTAGGCGATGGGCTCCTTGCCAGGGGTGAGCAACTCCCATGATTCCGTACCCTGCTTGGACCACGCCACGACCATTTCACCTGTTTCCGGACGACGGCGGTTCTTCGCGCCAAGCACACCACCCACCATCTGCTCGAGCATCACCACGTGTTCGCCGCCCTTGGATTCGAACTCGACCACAGCTTCCTGCGTTCCCGGAGGTGCAAAGCGGAAGTCAGGACCAAGGTCGAGATACGTGGCCTGCTCGGCGACATAACCGTGACCACCGCTATCAGGCTTCGCAAAGGCGAGCTTCATGATCAGCTTGCCATCGACGTACAGCTGTGAGGCACTGCGTCCGCGGAGGAGCAGGCGGTGCTTGCCCGCAGGCAGGGTCACCTTCGCAGCGGCGCGCAGCACGAGCGGATTGGCGCGGTCACCGCGTACACCGGTATCCACATACTTCTGTGGAATGTCGCTGATGCCAAAGGCCCCGACGTTGTAGGACTCATCAGCCTTGGGAGGAATGGTTGGCCAGGCGTTTTTCGCAGGCACGCCACTTTCACAAATCTCCACCCGCACCAAACCCTTCGGCAGAGTGTCAGGATTCACGACTGGAGGCGGAGGAATGAATTGGAAACGCTGGGCGAGCAATGTCTCCGGCACTGCTTTGCGATAGATGGCGACTTCATCGAGCCAGCCACGCAGCGTATTGCCTTCGCCACCGCCATAGCCGGTGCCGATCATGATGTCGTCACCATCCTGCACAGGCGCGCGATCCGTCTTGCCATCCAGATCCCAGGTGCCCTTCACTTCCTTGCCATCGACAAAGCTGCGAATGCTGGAGCCCTTGCCGAAGGTGTAGGTCACGGCGATGTGGTGCCAGCCGCTGCCGGGTGTGAGGCCTTCGGTGGCCACCCAACGATGGTACCCTTCCTTGGCATCGGGCTTGTCCGGAAGACTGCGGAACAAAAACGTAGGCCGCGCCTCACCGCCCTCACCCTTCAAACGCAGGGCGTAGTTCTGGTTCTCTGGCGTGAAATCCTTGTTCTTGTTGCGCCCTTTGCCGATGAGGTAGCTGTATGCGCCGTTGCGGATCTCTTCCACATTCACCCAGGCCTCGAGTGTGATGGAGTCATCCATGCCGAATCGCACATTGGTGTCAGGCAGATCCGACTCCTTCACCACGATGGCTGTGTTCGTACCACCAAAGTATGCCGCCTTGTTGCCAGGTTGAAACGCGGGAAAAGTGGGCGGCAAAGGACCATCCTCAAGCTGCTCCTTGCCCTTCCACTTGCCGGCCTCCTTCGCATCGAAGCTCCATTTTACGATGGGCTTGTAGTCCGCCGCTTTTGGATTCTCCTTCGAATCATTCTGCGCATCGTTCGCAGCATCGTTGTTGCCTGCATCATTCTGCGCGAGCAGCGGTGCAGCAGCCATGGCGAGTGCGAAGGGGAGTAACCGGAAATGCTTCATGGTGAGGTAGGTCGATGATAACGAGATCCGGCCCGTTATTCCAACACCGCAAAGAGGGGAATTTTGGCTCCCCCATTTGGGGGATTGATTTACATGCCGCACAAAATGAATGGTTTAGCGAGATAGTTTGTTTGGCCGTTTTTGCATCTGCGGGGAACATTCGAAAGAAATCTGCCAGCCAGGAGGTTCCGAGGCTGGCTTGACACTTTTTATCGAGCCCTTTACCCTCGATTTCATGAAAACGATCCGGGTGCTAGGAGCGACCTTGATGGCAGTTTCAGTGACGTTCGCCAGCCAATTGCTGGCGGGGCCCGGAAGCCAGATTGGCGTCGGGAATCGGGTGGCCGCGATGTGGAGCAATGGCGGCTACTTTCTCGGCACAGTGACGGAGATCGAAGGCGAACGCTTCAACATTCTCTTTGAAGATGGCGACCGGCTGGCCGTGGATTCTTCAAGGGTGGTCGCTCTTCGTGAAGACACTGCTTTCGCTGTGGGGGAGCGTGTGATGGCAGCATGGAAGGGCATCTCCATGTATCCGGGAGTCGTGACCAAGGTGCATGCGAAGTCCTGCATGGTGAAATGGGACGACGGCGATGCACCCCTGCTGGTGGCGAAGGACAAGATCTTCCATGCGGACAAGGCGGTCGTGGCGACGACGGCAGTGACGATGATTCCCACTGTCAGTGACCAGACTTTCAAGGTGGGTGATCACGTTATGGCCGTGTGGAAAAACGGGCACAAGTTTCCAGGTGTCATCTCCCAGGTCGAAGGTAATCACTTTCTAATTCGCTGGGATGATGGAGATACTCCGCTGTGGGTAGCTAAAGAGGGAATCTCATCTCTAGAAGGGGCGCGTGTAACTACCGCAACTACCTTCAACGTGGGCGAGCATGTGGCCGCACAGTGGAGGGACTCCCGCTACTATCCCGGCGTCGTGACCGAGGTTCGCGGCAGCCAGTGCCTCATCAAATGGGATGATGGCGACGAGCCTCTCTTTGTCCTTCAGGAGCACATTCGCGCGCTGCCAAATACTCCGTCAGCATCATTGAACGTGGGTGATCATGTCCTGGCCTCCTGGAAAGATGGTCACAAGTATCCGGGTGTCATCGCTGAAGTGCGTGGCGACTCGTGCCTCATCAGGTGGGATGATGGTGATGAGCCCTTGTTCGTGGCGAAGGACAAAATCCTTCCCTTCCCTCAGCAGCAGGTGCGGTTGCTCCCAGGCGCGACTCCGGGACGGTAGAAGCCAACCAGAGCGCGCTACTCTGCCGCTGGCGCGAGGGAGATGCAGGCCACCGCCATGGCGGCCACGCCTTCCTCGCGTCCTACGAAGCCAAGCCGCTCATTTGTGGTGGCCTTGATGCCTACCCGATCCGGTGAGATGCCGAGCGCCGCGCCGATGCGTTCCTTCATCGCCGCCGCGTGAGGCTTCACCTTGGGAGCCTCAGCAATCACGGTGCTGTCCACGTTCTCGATGCTGGCGCCTTTGCTCCGGGCGATCTCCGCGACTTTCTCCAGAATCTTCAGGCTGCTGATGCCCTCAATGCTGGCATCGGATGGCGGAAACCAATAACCGATGTCCGGTTCACCCAGGGCACCGAGAACAGCATCCGCGATGGCATGGCTGAGCACATCCGCATCCGAGTGGCCCTTCAAGCCTTTGGCGTGTGGAATCTCCACACCACCGAGGATGAAGGCGCGGCCTTCTGCATATTGATGAACGTCGTAACCGATGCCTACGCGGGTCATGAATGACAAGGAGTGAAAACTACCGATTCATCTCACAGATATTCCGTGAGATCGATCTTGCCGTTTGTGGCGCAGATGAAGAGCTTGCCCTCATGCGTGCGGCTGGGCTGTTCGAGGAACTCACCTCCCGCTTCCAGCAGCAACAGCTTGCCAGCGGCGATGTCCCACTCGCTGAGCTGTTCTTCGATGTAGGCATCGAGACGTCCGCAGGCAATGTAGGCCAGGGCCAAAGCGGCGCTGCCGAGCATGCGGGTCTTGCGCACTTCCACGGAGATGCGCTTGTAGCGGTCGAAGCTGGCTTCCAGGGCTTCGCGGCTCTTGGAGAAGCCGACGGTTACCACGGCATCCGAAAGGTGTGCGCGTGAGCTGGTGCGGATGGGCTTGCCATTGAGTGTGGGCGTTTTGCCCTTTTCCACGGCCCAGGTTTCCTTCTGGATGGGGTCGTAAATGACGCCCGCCACGAGCTCACCCTTCTCCTTCACGCCGATGGAGACGCAGAAGTGCGGGATGCCGTAGAAGAAATTCACCGTGCCATCGATGGGATCCACAATCCACTCGGTGGTGCTCTGTAGGTTGCCATCGCTGCCTTCCTCACCCAGTACGGCGTGATCGGGGAAGTGCTTCAGAATGATGTCGGTGATGATCTGTTGGCTGCGCACATCGAGCTCGAGCTTGATGTCGTACTGCAGCATTTCATTGACCGAGAGGTCCGAGCCAAAGTGCTCGCGTTGGAGTTCGCCGGCGGCTTGCGCGGCTTCGATGGCGACACTTAACAGGGAACTCATGGATGCTCTTTCTCCGCTGCCAGCGTCGCGACCCTCCGGATGATTTCGCGGGCCAGCGAACGTTTGGATTGCTTGGGAAGCGGTTCGGTATTCCCGGAAGGGAAGCAGAGAATGACTTCGTTTTCCTCGCTGTCAAACCCTGTGTCTGCCCGGCTGACATCGTTGGCAATCACGAGGTCGCAGCTCTTGCGCTGGAGCTTGGTCATGGCGTTCTCCACGAGGTGCTCCGTCTCCGCGGCAAAGCCGACCAGAAAGCCCTGATAACCAAACACTGTGCGCATGGAGCCGAGCACATCCGGCGTGCGCTCCAGCTCCAGGGTGAGGGCTTCGTCACGCTTTTTGATCTTCTGGCTTTGCACGATCTTGGGACGGTAGTCGGCCACAGCAGCGGCATGGATGGCGATGTCTGGTGCGGCAGATTTGCAGAGGGACTGCACGGCCTCCCACATCTGCTGCGCGGATTCCACCTTCACGAGGTTCACTCCCTCTGGCGAGATAGGCGTCACAGGACCACTCACCAAGGTAACCTCGTAGCCCTCCTCCTTTGCGGCCTCTGCGAGCGCATAGCCCATCTTGCCAGAGGAGCGATTGGAAAGGAACCGTACGGGGTCGAGTGCTTCCCGGGTGGGTCCTGCGGTGATGAGGATGCGCATGCTGAAAACGTAGCTCGCGAGTCCCTTCGCGAGTGCATTCTGTCACTGACTCGCGAAGGGACTCGCGAGCTACGTTAGCGGCTTACGCCGCCCTTCCTTCCAACACCTCCATCGCCCTCGCCACCACGCCCTCGACGGGCCAGAGACGGCCACTGCCTTCATAACCGCAGGCGAGCATACCATCATCGGGACCGATGAAGTGATGGCCCCAGGATTTCAGTGTCTCCACATTCTTCTGCGTGGCGGGGTGCGACCACATCTTGCCATTCATCGCAGGCGCAACAAGCACGGGTGCGCGCGTGGCCAGGGCAATCGTCGTGAGCGCATCGTTCGCAAGGCCATGAGCCATCGCTGCCATGACATTCGCCGAAGCTGGCGCGATCAGCAGCAGATCCGCGCTGTCCGCGAGCCCGATGTGCGTGGGCCGCCAGCTTTCCTTTTCATCAAAAAGGTCCGTCACCACGGGTTGCTTCGAGAGCACTTGCAGGGTGAGGGGAGTGATGAACTGCTGCGCGTCCTTCGTCATCACGCAGGTGACCTTGCAGCCCTGCTTTACAAGCTGGCTGGCGAGGTCCGCTGCCTTGTACGCGGCGATGGAGCCGGCGACGCCGAGGAGGATGTGTTTCATCTGGTGTGGTTACACCCTAATACGCCGGCCGGGACACTTCAAGACGAGGGTGGGGCGCGGGTGCCCTCTCAATCTTCTTCCACCTCCACCGGGTCGGCGAGTCCGAAAAGGTATTCCAGGTCCTCGCGGCCCAGATTGCGGGCGAAGCTTTCCTCACCCAGTACATCGTTGCTCATAAGCTGCTTCTGCTGTTGCAGAAGGCGGATCTTTTGCTCGATGGTGTCCTTGGCAAGAAGGCGATAGGCCATCACCGGCTGGGTCTGGCCGATGCGGTGGGCACGGTCAATCGCCTGATTTTCCACGGCAGGGTTCCACCAGGGATCGTAGAGGATCACGTAGCTGGCAGCTGTCAGGTTCAGACCGCTGCCGCCCGCCTTGAGCGAAAGCAGGAATACGGAAGGCTGCGGATCCGTCTGGAAGGCTTGCACGATTTCGGCGCGATTCTGCGTGGCTCCCGTCAGCCAGTGGTAGGGGCGGCCCAATGCGATGAGCTTGTCCCGGATGATCTTCAGCATCGAGACGAACTGCGAGAAGACCAGCACTTTGTGCCCTTCGTCGTGCAACTGATCAAGCAATTCGAGCAGTGCATTGAGCTTGGCGCTTTCCTCATTCTCCGCACCGGGCTGCACGAGTGCAGGATGGCAGCAGATCTGACGCAGGCGGGTGATGGCCTGAAGGATGGCAAAGCGACGCTTGTTCAGGAGATCCGCACCGGTGGCAGTGAGGATCATGTGCTGAGCTTGCGCAAGCTGGTCGCGGTAGAGTTTCTCCTGCAGGCCACTCAGTTCACAGAACATGTTCTCTTCCGTGCGCGGCGGCAGCTCGCGGGCCACCTGACCCTTGGTACGGCGGAGGATGAAGGGGCGCAGTCGTGCGCTGAGACGCTCTGCCGCGCGGTCGTCCTTGCGACGATCAAAGTGACGCTGGAAATACGCACGATCGCCCAGCGCCCCAGGCGTGGCGAAGGTCATGAGGCTCCAGAGATCCAGCAGGCGATTCTCCAACGGCGTGCCGGTGAGCACCAAACGATTCTGCGCGTGGAGTTGTCTCGCTGCCTGCGCCACCTTCGAGTCAGGATTTTTGATCTGCTGGCCTTCGTCCAGAATGGCTGCGAGCCAGTTCACCTTCTGCAGTTCCTCGATGCAGGCGCGGAGTTGTGCGTAGTTCAGCACCAGCACATCGGCTTCCTGTTGCAGACGTCGGAGGTCGAGTGTGTCCTTTTCGCGAAGCACTTCCACACGCAACGCCGGGGCCGCCTTGCCAAACTCAATGGCCCACACATCCAGCACCGACTTCGGGCACACCACGAGGCATGGAGCGAGCTTGTCTCCGTTGTTCTCCGCGGCACGCTGACGCAGCCACAGGACCCACGCGATGCTTTGCACCGTTTTGCCGAGGCCCATGTCATCCGCGAGCACGCCACCGAAGCGATTGATGGTCAGGTAGGACAGGAAATGGAAGCCATCCACTTGATAGGGACGCAGGGTAATTGTGAGTGCGTCTGGGACCGGAGCCTTGGTTTCCAGATCGAGGCGGGCGAGACGATCGCGGATGCGTTCCCACAACTCCGGTGGCAGGAAATCCTTCTTCTGCTGCGCGGCAAGCTGACGTGCGTGGATGGGGTGCGCCTCATCCGAGAGCTCGTTGATGTCGAGGCCGAGTGCCGCGATGGTGTTCTGCTGCTCCTCCGTGAGTTCCAGCTTCACGCTGCGCCAGGTGCCATCCGCCAGTCGCACGAATCCACCCCGAGCTGCGATAAGTTTGCGGATTTCAGCAGGCTTCAACTCCAGACCTTCAATGTCGAAGACCAGGCGCAGGTCGAACCAGTCGATGCCTGCCTCATTCACCTCCAGCCGCACGGTGGCCTTCAATGGATCCGCGAGAATGGTCTCCAGTTTGGTGTCCGTCTCCAGGGTCATCCCATTCGGCAGGCCAGCAGCCCACGCATGGAATTGTTCCGGGAATGTCTTGGTGATGCGCACACGGAAGGCGTCCAGCTCCGGATCATAGGTGGCTTTGAGCTGGTCCAGCATTGGTGGCACAGCTTCAAGCGCAGTGCGGTCGTAGCAGGGGATGCAGCCTTCCTCATCGCGTTGCAGTTCCGCGACTTCCCAGCGGCGTCCGCGTAGTGTCTGCTCCAGCAGGCCGTTCGAGCTGATGGCGCTGGCGGAGACCGCGATATGTTCCGTGCCCCCCTGGTCCACCTTCGGCAGGCAGTGGGCCTTCAGGTGTACTTGAAAAGTTTCGTGCCGCACC
The DNA here is from genome assembly GCF_003315205.1 of Roseimicrobium gellanilyticum. Classification (NCBI taxonomy): domain Bacteria; kingdom Pseudomonadati; phylum Verrucomicrobiota; class Verrucomicrobiia; order Verrucomicrobiales; family Verrucomicrobiaceae; genus Roseimicrobium; species Roseimicrobium gellanilyticum. The sequence goes on from NZ_QNRR01000001.1 coordinate 1,080,606, forward strand.
TTCTTGGCGAGGGACGGCGGGAGTTCCACTCCGAGACGCTTCAGGAAACGCACACCATCTTCGGTGGCCAGTGCGGCGACGGGGATCTCGATGCTGGTGTGTGCGGAGGTGCCTTCCTCAAAGGAGGCGGGGCCGCGGAATACCGTGTCGCTGCTCAGGTACAGGGGCTCCGCCGCTGGCAGGCTGCGCAGAGGCTTCGGCGGCTCGTGACCGGAGGCATCCGTGAGGACCAGCAGGACGGCATGCAGATTGCCATCACTGCGGAGGATTTCACGGGCGGACCATCGGAGCGGATCTTCTGCACGGGCAAAGGGCGTTTCGTCGAGTGTGATGAGCGCGTCTGACAGCTCATTCTGATTGAAAAGCGAAGCGAGCCAGCGCGCAGCGGCGACATCATCGAGCCTCACAATCGGACGAATCTGATCGCGCAATGCACGCGACGCGGACTCGAGCATGAGCCGTGAGGGCAGGGGAAGTCGCAACGCATTCTGCTGCTCCAGCATCAGGAGTTGATCCAGTTCGGGATCGGCGAGATTGCGCCACGGCGAGGCAGAGTCATTCCGAACTTGGAAGCGCGCTTCGTTCGGCGTGACGAGCAGACGCAGTTGCACGTCGAGTGCGCCTGGAATCTCCCGCTGGCCAAACTCGCGGATGATGCTGGCCCAGCGCGGCAGGTCCTCCTGCTGATGCCACGAAGCGAGCTTGGCCTGCACCCCTGGGAGGTCTGTGATGCTGTCCAGGAACGAGGGATAGGTCAGCTTCCGCTCGATGAGGGCTGCGGCGAGGTAGTTCCAGAAATCCACCACTTCGCGAGGTGGCTCGGGCCACAGGCGGAGGGGATCGTAGCTTTGCACAGGCCAGCGCGAGTTCAGGCGGACCAGATCGTGGTCGTAGATTTCGCCGAGTGCACGGTAGCGTTCATAGCGCTTCTCTACCTTGGCCACGTACTGCTCCTCGGAGGCGGTGAGCTGGCGGGCGAGCCGCTCCTCAATCACATCCTGCAGGCTCCGCTGGACTTGGGTGGGCGTAGCTTCCTCCTTGGCTTCCGTCTCCAGCATGGCAGCGCACTGGGCGATGCCAGCACCCTCCGGCTCGACGGTCGGGGCATTGGTGCGCCCCTTCCAGCCACGGGCTGTCTTGGCTAGGAAGACTCGCACAATCTCCTCTTCCAGAGCCACCTCCGCCTCTACCGTCTCCTCGCTGAATTGCAGCATCCGTACCTTGCCTTCCTCCACGAGGGAGCGGGCGGCGGTAACAGTAGCCTCATCGAACGCGGATATGAAAGCTTCGACTTCGCTGGCGCTTGGCATGGGTCTACAGGAGGGGGACTCGGAAAAAACGGCGGATCGGTACCTGTAGCACAGGGGGAGGCAGCGGCGCAAGGTGTTGTGGGGATTTGTCCCATCCGGAGAAACCTTTGCCTGTTGCGCCATGCTTTCTTGCAAGCGCTGCCGCACCGGGCTAGTTCGACAGCATGTCAGAATCGAAGGAGCAGGAGGCAGTAGAGAGTCCGCGGCCCAAGCCGTGGGTGGCCCTGGGCACGGGGCTTGCCTGCCTGCTTTTTGCACTGGTCTTGCAGTGGTCAAATGACGCATGGAATGCGGACCTTGCTGGGGATCCGGATGAGGCCGCCCACGCGGTCACCAGTCTGATGGTGCGGGACTATCTCACCGATGCGCTTCCGGGGAATCCGCTGCATTATGCGCAGGACTACTACGAGCATTTTCCCAAGGTGGCTCTCGGACACTACCCTCCGGGCTACTACCTCATCACCGCACTGGCGCTCCTGCCCGGTGCTGAGATTGCCGCCTTGATCGCTTTGCAGGCGGTGTTCTGCGGTATCTTGGGTTGGCAGATTTTTCTGCTCGGCCATCGGTTGACCGGAGCATTCGGAGCCTGGCTGGTCGCCATGGTGTTCGTGGCACTTCCGATGGTGCAAAAGGTGTCGTCCTGCGTCATGTCGGACCTCCTTCTGTCCATCTTCTGTCTCGCTGCGGTGCAGGCTTGGCTGGAATACTTGCGACGGCCCGGTGCGTGGATGGCATTGCTTTTTGGCTTCATGGCAGCAGCGGCCATTCTCACCAAGGGCGCTGGCTTGTTGCTTGCCCTGGTGCCTCCCGTGAGTCTCGTCCTCGCTGGGGAATTCCGTCTGCTGAAGAAATGGAGCTTTTGGCTGGCCCCGCTGCCGGTGATCGTACTGGCCGCGCCCTGGATGCTCTACTCCGTTCGTTTCACGCAAGAAGGCATGTCCAGTGTGAGAGGCCTGGCCTATGTGATGAAGGCGGCTCCGTTTTATGGCAGTGGGATCGTGCAGGTGTTTGGGCTGCTGGTCGCAGCACTGATGGTGATCAGCTTGCTCAGGGTTCTCGTGTCATTGCTGAGGAGGTGTCCTGCTCCTGTTGACACCGCAGTGTTGTGGGCGCTGATCGCAGGCACTCTCGCCGTGGCGCTTGTGGTGCCAGCAGGCCTGAGCACGCGCTATCTGGTGCCAGCGGGCGGGGCATTCCTTTTGCTTGCCTTTGCTGAGTGCCGGTACTGGCTGGCCTTTCTGCAAAGGCGCTCCAGCGAATCTGCCAATGTAAGTGGGGGATGGGCCGGTGCGGTGGGAGCTGTTGTGGTCGCCGGTGTCACCGTCGCTACTGTCGGATGGTCCGCGCCCAAAGTAGCCTCGGGATTTGGTGAAGCGGTCACGCAACTCGAAGCAGGGACCCGAGAAGCAGCCTCGGAGCACGGTGCCTGGTTGGTATCCTCCGACGCGCGCGGGGAGGGCGCTGTGATTGCGGCTGCGGCGTTCGGCCTTCCGTCCCGGAAAGACTGGCCTCTCACCATCCTGCGCGCCAGCAAGGAACTGTCCTCCAGCGACTGGATGGGGCGCGGCTACGAGACGCAATTCAAGTCCGCGGAGGAACTGCGTCAGCGCCTGGATAAACTCAAGGTGGATTGCGTGATTGCGGACGAATCGGTACCTGCCAGCCATGCTCAGGCGCATCACGCAAAGGTGGTGGAGGCTCTCTCGAACTCTTCTGCATGGAGCCTTGCAAAAACGGTGACCGCGGACCGGGGGCTGGGGCAGAAGGGGCAGATCAAGTTGTTCCGCCGGGTCGAGTCCAACGCCTCCGTGGCCTCTCCGGAGCCAAAACGGGATTCCTGATTGCACCGCTCGTCCTGATGGCCACCGACTTGACTCCATCACGCGAAAACCCCAGCGGGTTGCGCATTCTCTTTGTCTCCAATCTATTTCCTGATGAGCGGGAGCCTTATCGTGGATTGGACAATGCGACGGTGTTGAAGGCGCTCCAACAGTGGAAGGGCTGTGAAGTGAGAGTCCTTTCGCCACGCCCTTCTTTGCCGCTGCTTCCCGCCAAAGAATGGCGCGCACGGGTGGAGGATCTCGACATGGGTCCCCGATTTGTCCGCACAGGATATGTTCCCAAAGTCGGCAGCCTCATCAATCACCGCTGGATGAAGGCTTCTTTGTCACGTCCCCTGGCCGAAACGCATCGTCGATTCCCTTGGGACGTGGTCCTTGCGAGCTGGCTGTATCCGGATGGGTGGGCCGCAGTCAATGCCTGTACTCGATATAAAGCGCCGGTTGTGCTGATTGCTCAGGGGAGCGATGTGCATCGCTACCTCCACATGCCGGCGCGGCGCACTTGCATCCTCGATGCCGTCGCGGAATCCGCGGGAGTCATCACGAGAAGCAAGAGCCTGGCAACGCTGCTGGCAGATGCTGGCGCCGATCGTGCCAAGCTGGTGCCCATCACAAACGGAATCGACACCGCGGTTTTCAAATTCGTGGACAAAGGAACCGCGCGCCAGACATTGAATGTGCCACCCGAGGCGCGCGTGCTCTTGTACGTGGGGAACTTCCTGCCGGTGAAAAATCCTCTGATGCTCGTGAAGGCGTTCGAGAAGCTGTGCGCCCAACGGGGAAATGAGCACCTCCGGCTGGTCATGGTGGGAAAAGGCCCCCTGCAAGGCGAGGTGCAGGCCGCCGTCGCCAGGGCTGGCCTGGCAGAGCGGGTCCACCTGACGGGACCCCTCTCGTCTGCCAAAGTCGCCGAGTGGATGCAGGCCGCCGATGTGTTTTGCATGACGAGCCGGAACGAAGGTTTGCCCAATGTCATCCTGGAGGCGCAAGCTTGCGGGCTTCCGGTGGTGGCCACCGCAGTTGGGAGCATTCCTGAACTGGTGGACGAACCGTGGAAAGGCGGGCTCGCAGCATCAGAAGATGTGGATGGATGGGTGGGCGAAGCCGGCCGTGTCTTGCTTGGTCCGATGGATAAACTCCGGATTGCCGGGCTTGGAGCCACCAGGACATGGCAATCCGCCGCCGAGCGCTATTTCGAGGTCTTGCAGGGTGCAGTGCGTGGCTCGGGAAATGACTCATAATTTGGAAAAAATCATTCGTCTCATCCACCGCACCGTCCATATTTCCCGTCTGTGGATTTGACCTTTGTATTCCCCTGTCTCAACGAGGAACGCTCACTCGCGGCGTGTATTGAAGGCGTGCGGAAATCTCTCTCGCAGGATCCCAATCTGAAGTACGAGATCCTCGTGGCGGACAACGGGAGCAAGGATCGCTCCCGGGAGATCGCGGTGGAATGCGGTGCACGTGTCGTGCCGGTTTCCACCAGAGGCTACGGAGCTGCGCTGAAGGGCGGCATCGAGGCTGCTCAAGGGGAGTATGTGATGTTCGCGGATGCTGATGCCACGTATCTGTATGAAGATGCGCTGCCGCTCTACCAGGCAACCATCAAGGACAAGGTGGACATGGGCATTGCCTCGCGGATGAAGGGTAAGATTGAGGATGGAGCCATGCCCTTCTTGCATCGCTACCTCGGCACTCCTGTCCTCACCGGACTGATCAACCTTCTGTTTCGCGGCAAGCTCTCGGATTGCAATTCGGGCTTCCGTTGCATTCGCAAGAAGGCGTACATGGAGTGGAGCGTGAGATCTCCGGGCATGGAGTTTGCCTCAGAGTTGCTCATCAAGGCGCTGAAGCACAAAGCGACATGCGTGGAGATCCCTTCCGGTTTGCGGGCTGCGGCACCTGACCGTGTGCCGCATCTGCGCACCTGGAGAGACGGGATGAGGCATTTGCTTTTCATCCTCTCCGAGCGCCCCCAGCTCTTCGAGAAGCTGGGCTTGTATGTGACGGTGCTGGCGACACTGATGCAGATCATCGCCTGCATCACCGGACCCATCAAAGTTTTGGGGTTGAATATCTTCGATGTCCACAGCCAGGCCCTGCTCCTCCTGGCAGGACTCGTGGGCGCGCAATTCTATGTCTACGGGTGCATGTGTTACCTGCGCGCGCAGGACACGCCCAGCAATCTCACACGGTCCTTGTTGAACATGGATGAGGGGCAGCTTTTCTTCCTGCTCGTCGGCGCGTTGACCGCGATCGGCGTGGTGATCGGCGGCGTGATCGTGGTGTGGGCCCAGTCCAGCTTTGGTGGCATCAATCTCGTGCACCTGCTGCTCGCCCTCGTGCACTTCCTCAGCCTTCCCATCTTGGGCAGCATGGGTCTGCTTGGTCTGCATATTCTGAAGCGTTATGAGCGCTCCTGAGTCATCCACCGCAACGAATCCGGCGGAGTTCGACTCCTTCGCCACGAACTATGATGAGGAGCTTGGCCGCGCCCTGGACCTGACAGGCGAGGACAAGTCCTACTATGCCGAGGGGCGTGTGCACTGGCTGAAGGGCCGTCTGGCAAAGCTGGGCCTGCCATTGCCCGCGACCTGCTTTGACTTCGGGTGCGGCACGGGTGGCAGCGCGCCTTATCTCACGGGCGTTTTGGGGGCACTGAAGTATGTGGGGTACGATCCTTCCGCCGAATCGGTGAAGGTCGCTGGTATCATCAATCCTCAAGAAGGTGTTTCCTTCACCGCAGATCTCTCAACAGCGAAGGCTGGTGCATTTGATCTCGCTTTCTGCAATGGTGTCTTCCACCATATCCCACCCGAGCATCGTGAGGAGGCAGTGGCGGCCGTGTTTGCGAGCCTCAAGCCGGGATGTGTCTTTGCCTTCTGGGAAAACAATCCATGGAATCCACTGGTGCACTACCTCATGAGCAAGGTGGCTTTCGACAAGGATGCCCAAATGCTCTTTCCCGCAGCGGCCAGACGGTTGCTGAGGTCGGCGGGCTTTGAGATTCTCGAGCACAGCTACAAGTTCATTTTCCCGGCGTCCCTGGCATCCCTGCGCCCGGTCGAGAATTGGTTGTGCCGTCTGCCGACCGGTGGGCAGTATCAAATCCTGGCTCGCAAACCCCTGTCTGCGGGAGCGGTGAAGACCGCCGACCGCGAGTAATTGGAGCATGTCGGCGGCACATTCGTCGATGCTGGTAATCGTGGAGCGGGAGCCGTCATGGGGATGGTCGGACCTTGCCTCTTGGGAATGGATCGCGCTGGGAGGATTGGTCGCCGCTCTGGTGCTGTTGTTTTATACCTATGCAGGGTTTCCGCTGTTGATGGGATTCTTGTCACGGCTGACGTCCAACTCAAAGAACCGGAAACAAGAGTCCGGTTCTCCCATGAACCGAATCTCCGTCATCCTCTGTGTGCACAATGAGGAGGCGCGCCTTGCGTCCCGCTTGGAAAACCTCCTGTCTCTCGATTGGCCAATGGAAGGTGAGGTGGTGGTGGTCTGTGACGGTTGCACAGACAACTCTGCCGAGGTGGCAAGGCAAGTGGGGCAGGAGCGCGTGCGTGTGGTGGAACTTTCGCAGAAGTCCGGCAAACCCTCAGGCATCAATGCCGGTGTGGAGCAGGCCTCGGGAGACGTGTTGATCTTTTGCGACGCGAGGCAGGAGTTCGAATCCTCCGCGCTCCGGCATCTGGTTGCCGAACTCAGGGAAGAGAATACGGGTGCGGTAAGCGGGCTCCTTCGCATTGCCAAATCATCCGATGGTTCCAGCGGCGGCTTTGATCGCTACTGGTCTCTGGAAACCAAGCTGCGCAAGTGGGAGAGCGATTGGGACTCTGCGATCGGTTGCACCGGGGCCATTTATGCCCTGCGACGGGAGTGTTTTGTTGAGCTCCCGCCAGACACCATTTTGGACGATGTGGTCATCCCCATGCAGGCGGTGATGCAAGGTAGGAGGGTGGGATACTCCGTGGAGGCCATTGCCTGGGATCCGCAGCCTCTCGCTCCCCAGGCGGAACACCGTCGCAAGCTGCGCACCCTGGCAGGAAACTTTCAGATGCTGTTCCGCCATCCAGGCTGGCTGAACCCATTTCAGAATCGCACATGGTGGCAGTTGATTTCACACAAGTACCTGCGAATCGCCTCACCATTCGTCCTCGCTGCAGCGCTGCTTTGCACGGTGGTTTTGGCAAGACATCCGCTGTTTTTGCTATTGCTGGTCGGGGAGCTCGCCTTCATCGGACTGGGATGGCTTGCCATGGAATGCCCCGCGCTGGCGCGACGCATCCCCGGAGCCAGAATTCTCGGTGCGTTTCTGTCCATGCAGGTCACCATCGTCAGGGGGCTTGCGACCTATATGCGCTACAAAAAGAACATGCTCGATATCTGGAAAAGTGGACACACTGGGGTATCTGGGGCTAAAGAGTAACTCAGTCGATGATTCGTGCCATGGACATCTGGCTGCCGGCGTACCTGCGCCAGCAGCCGCGTGAGAGACAAGAAACCCACCTCGTCCTGACGGTGTGCGATCACTTTGAGCCGTTCCACGACACGGATCAGGCCGGAGCGCTCAAGGCCATGCATGACTGGCACGAGGGCTGGACGAAGATTGCCTCCCAATACCGGGACAGCGGAGGGAATGCTCCGCGTCACACGTTCTTTTACCCCATCGAGCAGTACGAGCCACAGGTCGTGGATTCTCTTGCGCGGCTCTGTCACCAGACGAGCTCAGAGACGGAAGTCCATCTTCATCACCATGATGATACCCCTCAGGGACTGCTCCAATCCCTGGAGGAGGGCACGCGCCAGTTTGCTGAGCATGGCCTCCTTTCACGCGATGCTGAAGGGAAGCTCCGTTTTGGCTTCATCCACGGCAACTGGGCTCTGGATAATTCCGACCCGAGGGGCTGCAACTGCGGCGTGAATAACGAACTCGGCCTCCTGCGATCTGCAGGATGCTATGCGGACTTCACCATGCCTTCCGCTCCTCACCGGACGCAAACCCGGACGGTGAACAGCATCTACTATGCCGAGGATACGGCAGCGCCGAAGTCCCATGACATGGGTCTGCCCATGAAGGCAAACGCCACAGCATCTCTGCGCGATCAAGGGAATCACCTCTTGATGGTGCAGGGGCCGCTGGCTTTGAACTGGAAGAAGCGCAAATGGGGCTTCATGCCCAAGGTGGAAAACGGCGAGCTGTCGGGAGCAAATCCTCCCACCGTGATGCGCCTCGAGCTATGGGAAAAGTTCTGCCCTTCGGTGCAGGGCGGACCTGCGTGGGTTTTCGTGAAGTTGCACACCCATGGTGGCATCTCCCGAAACTATGACATGTTGCTGGGGAGGCCGATGCATCAGTTCCATCAACAGTTGCGCGAATGGGCCTCTGCCATTCCGGGAATGAACTTCCACTATGCGACAGCGCGCGAGATGACCAACATGATCCATGCGGCTGAAGACGGAAAAACCGGAAGCCCTGGGGACTTCCGGCATTATCTTTTCCGAAGCAACTCAAACAACGCCGGCTAGGCCGATACCGGCGCGGACCTGCCCGCAACATCATCCTCCTCGAAGGCCTGGTAATAGTACGAAGAGGAATAGTAGTAGTAGTAGTAGTTGCTGACCTTCGACATGTCGATGTTGTTGAGCACGAAGCCTGCCATCGGGGCTCCCGCTCTCATCAACTGCTCAACGGCCTCCGTCACATCCCTGCCGTGGGTCTTTTCAGCCTTCACCACCAGTACCACTGCATCCGCCACGCGCTGCAGGTTGGTCGTTTCGCTCAGGCCGAGGACAGGCGGTGTATCGAGAATGATCCAGTCGTACTGCTGGCGCCAGATGGCGACGTTCTCTTCAAGACTCAACCGGCAGAGCAACTCAGCGGAACCAGCGGAGGTATTGCCACGGGTGCAGTAGTGAAAGTTGGCGAGGTGCGTATGGCGAACTACGTCCTCCAGCACCAGTTCACCAGTCAGCGCCTGGCAGAAGCCGGGATAACGATCCACGCCGAAGAGGTTGTGCACACGTCCCTTGCGGAAGTCGAGGTCCACCAGAAGCGTCTTCGCGCCGATGGACTGCAGCGTCCAAGCGAGGTTGGCGGCCGTGACCGTCTTGCCTTCGGATGGGCGGGCACTGGTAAACATCACAACCTTCGCACCTTCGCGATTGCCCAGCTGCAGGCCCAGATGTGCGCGGAGTACGCGGTAGCATTCCAGCACGTGGTTGGGCTTCCGCGGGTCGGACTCGATCCCACGGGTAACGCTCTCCAGGAAGGTGGAGCTCGAGGTTGGCACGATGCCAAGCCCCTTCAGGCCGGTAAGTTTCTCCAGTGCAGCGAGGCTGGTAATCTTGTCATTGAGCTGTTCAAGGCCCAGCGGAACCCCGATGGCAAGACCGAGTCCGAGCACGGCCGCCAGGATCGCAAGCTTGCTCTTGGTGGGGCTCACGGGATCGACGTCGCGAAGCAGGGCGAACTCACGGAACTGAAGGTCCACGCGATCCTTGTCACCACCGAAATTGATGGTGGCAATCATCTTGGACAGGTCCGTATACGCCTTGGTCCAGGCAAGGTCACCTTCATGACCGAGCTTGTAGTCCTGACGCAGCTTGTTCAGCTTCTCGGTCATCTCACTGTATTCGGGAAGCTTCGCTTCAAGTTCCTTGAGCTGGTCTCCCAAGCGGAGTCGTTCGACTTCGAACCGCTTGCGCTCGACCTCGAGCTCCGTGGTCAATGACTCATCGATCTGGCGCTGCTTCGTGCGAAGGGCCTTCAGGATCTCGTGATCTTCCAAGTACACCCGGGAGGCCTCGGCAATCTCGGTCTCCACTTTCCGCTTGTCGCGCTCCAGCATTTGCCAGGAGTTCAACCCTTCCACCATGGAAGGTTGAACAACGATGCTGGGAGCGGCGAGAGGAGCCGGGGAGTTGCTGGGAACGAGGAGCGCGTCCTTGAGGTCACCTGATGCTGGCACTACAAGCTGACCCACTGGATTCTCATCCAGGGAGGATTTTTTGGCGCTCTCGAGCAGGGAAAGGTGTTCCAATGGGGCAATGACACTGTTCTGACTCCGGGACTGCACAATGCCACGCACTTCATCATACTGCCGCATTCTGTGCTGAACCCTGAGGATATCGAGAGGTATCTGGGCCAGTGAATTCTGCTTGATCAGCAACTCATTGATCTCGTTATCTCTTTCGAAGCTGGTTTTGACCTGAAGGGACTCGTCAATCTTCTTCTTCAGCAGGCCCAACTCCTCATTGTAGCGCTTGAGAGCGACCTCGAAAAACTCGAAGCGCTTCTCGCGGGTATAGGAGTCGTATTGGTTGATCAGCGCCTGGGGAAACTCGCGTACGACGTTGGGATTGGTCGAAAACACGTCCAGCTGCATCGTTGCACCATCGAGCAGACCCAACTCGATTTTTCTGAGCGGGCCTGAACGCAGCTCTTCAAAGCTGGCGTTCGCACGGCCGACTCCCAGCGAGTGGGCAGTCCACGCGATCATCTGGCGGGAACTCAATTGGCCTTGAACCGAGCGCACGGCACGAGCCACCGAACTGCCATCCACACCGTCCGCCGCGACAGGCAGGGCGAAGAACTTATAGTCGATCAGAGAGCGCGAGTGATAAACGGCAGGCGAGTAGGTGTAGTAACAGACACCGGCAAGCACACCCAAAAGCAGGAGCAGAATCATCATTCGCCCATACTTCAGGTATCCGACGGCATAGTGCAGCATATCCACGCCAGGGGCACCCTTCTTGATTGGAGCAGACATGAGAATGATAGTTGGATTGGCAGCAAGAAAGCGGCCTGCATGGCCGCCTTGGGAATGATTGAGTTAGAAACCAAATACTTTTTCCGGCACTACAACGATGTCGCCTTTGCGCAGGGGCAGGTCACGTTCTTCACCCTTGGCGATGGCATCTAGATTGAGACCGAGCTTCCGTCTGGATCCCCCTGGACCCTGGCGCAGGACATGAGCATTCTTGCCATCGGCAAAACGACCAAGACCACCAGCAATCATAATGGCTTCATACGCACCGAGGGGAGAGCCAATTTCCGTGGATAGCATATGCTGGCCCGGACGTGCAACTTTCCCGGTGAGGTAGACCAGCATCTGCTCCTTGTCTGCCATGGCGGAGACAGGAGCGATGAAAACGCGGTCCAACGTCACGGTGGCGGTACGAAGCTTTTTCTGTTCCAGCAGTCGCTTGATATGCTGCTCGGCACCGGGAACACTCAGTCCGGCCACGGATACGCGAGGACCCACGCTGGGCATCAGGATATGGCCTTCGGCTCGCACCGTGAAACTTCCTCCGAGGGAGGGGTCCTCCTGGACAGTGATCTCAAGGACGTCTCCCGGACGAATGGGTTGGTGTAACGGATTCGACGCTGCGGCACGGGGAAGAGTCGCGTAATCGTCGGGCCGCGGCTGCTCAAAACCTGAGTCACTTTTGCATCCAACCAACGCAAAGCCAAACACTGCCAACAGTGGAAGTGCTGCAAAATGCAATTGGCGATGCATTATTTCTCCCGCAGCCAGGGCGAGATCTTTTCGTGGCTGATATGTGCGGAGTGCCGGTTTGCGAGAGGCCAAGGGGGTGAATGGAAAGCGGCTCATCAAAGGAAGCGGAACTTACAAAGAACTGCCATAACTTCCAGCCTTATTCATTTGGACTTTTTGGAAGGAGTGACCCACACGCCTTCAGCATTGTTATTGACGTATTCCTTTTTGGCAGGCTGGGGCTCAACAGTGATAAGGATATGATCGAATGCCGTGCGGAATCTCTTGAAGGGAGGATTCTGGGCCTTGTCCGCAGTTGGGGTCGTGCTGGGGCCCTGGCCTTTTTCCCGGTGGCTCACGGTGGCCAGCAAGCGCATGTCGCCCAAATAAGCGCCGGAAGTCTTGACTCCCTCCACGAAGATGGTCCGGGGAATGGCGTCGGGCAGGTTGGCCGGATAACGCATGGCATCCACGCTAAACTCATAGATACGGCGTGCAGGATCCGCGGAGTCCAGGAGGAGTTCTTTCTTGGTGGAGTCCCTCCACACGCGGATGCGGCCCACGGCACGTTGCTCCTCTTCAAAAGAGGAGAAGACCCCTTCAGGGGAGTTGCGATTGATGCCGCCTACTTCAAAGCCGATGACGACATCACCAGCGAAGTCGATGCGATAGGGAATCAGGTTCACCACCACCTTGGTCAGTTCGCCAACACCGAGAATCAGTCCGGGAGGCGTGGACTCAAAGGCGCCAGAGTCCCGCGGGTCACCCTGCCGGATCACGCCATCCATGTTGAGATCCGCATCCAAGTCCAGCTTGGCAATGCGGCGGTTGAGGTCACGATAGCGGTTGAGCTTCTGACCATAGTAGGGATGAAAGTCCGAAGGCAGATCCTGCAGAGTTTCATTCCCCCGGACTCGCCCGCCGCGGTCTGTGATCACCGGGGCGTCTTCACTCCAGGCGGGAGCGAGGGCTGCCAAGCCCAGCAGGCCTACAAGGGCCGCATGCATTTTATGCGAGGTGATGTGGTACATGGGATGAGGTGTGGTTGAGAGTCTGTGATGTGGCCAGGTGCGGAGTCGGCTGCAGATGCGTGCGCTCTATGGATCAGAACGTCAGATAAAGGCTCAATATCAGCAAGTGTTCCTCCAGGTTGCTGCCGATGGGACCGGTCTGGTCAATGTATTGGTAGGTGGCGGTTCCGTGGATGCGCGAAAACAGGGGCTTCTGAAGCATGGCAAAGTACACCCAGGTCTCCTCGTCGGCCGGGTTTGGCCCATCATCAATGGTGGACTCACGCAGAGTATAGGTGACGCCTGCGGTGATATTCGTGTCATAGCCCAGTTTGTAGCTGGCCCTGGCACCGGTGATCCATCCAGTCGACTTGGTGTCGTCCGTTAGATTATCCGCGTCCTGCCATTGAGCATAGGCAGAGGCAGACAAACGGTCGGAGAACTGATGGGCAATGGTGTATCTGGCGTAGTCGCCTACATATTCCTCAAGGGTTTCGGACAGTTCGTAAGTCTGGCCGGCAGAGATGGAGTGGCGTGTATACGGCGTCAGATCGTGGACAAAGCCAACTTCCCACAAGAGGCTGTCGAAGTCCGCATCATCATCTCCGGTCTGCCAGAGATAGCCGAGAGAGGCGAAGGTCGAGAGGTACTCCGTCAGGCGGCCATTCACACGTGCCTCAGCGCGGTGGGTGATGTTGTCGAAGCGATCGGAACTTCCCAGCGTGTACATGAACGAGGGGGCAAACATCCAGTCGTCACCCATGTACCGGTAGGCAAGTGACATCTGGTCATACTCGCGATGCTCATCAAAGTCTTCCTCAGACCAGTAGTCGCTGTGCTGGACGCTGCCCAGGAACCACCATTCGTTGGGCATCGGTCGCTGAGCTTCGAACCCGACGTCGTTGCGGTAGCCTCCAAAACGGGGATCCCAGAACTCGTTGGCTTCGGATGCACTATCCAAGGCGCCAAAACGATAACGGCCCACCATATCGATTTCGTCTACCTGCCAGGACTCGTTTACATCGGCAAGACTGCTGACGACACCGAAGTAGTCATAGAACCGGAGATTCCAAGCGCCCCATTGCCACTCGAAGTTCAATCGGGCATTGGTTCCAAGGCCCCATCCTGATCCAAATCCAGAGTTTAGGCCCACTTCGCCTTCGAGGGGCAGGAAGTAGAGGAAACCGGTTGCTTGCAGGTAGATGGAATCGGTCAGACGGAGGCTTGCCGAGAGGGGCATTCCCACCACACCAATCCAGCCTTCATCCGGCGCATCTGGATCCAGGGGGGCATCTCCACTGTATTGGGTGTAAAGCGCGGAGAAACTGATGCCCCAGATGTCGATGAACAGAGGGCCGAGTTTGATCATCGCGCGGTCGGGCGCCACGTCGCGAGTGAGAAAGGGGAGTCCGTAATCGAGATCTACACTCCAGGCGTTCGGCTCGGATGAATGCGCGAGCAATTCTTCATCGGGAACGAAAAGTCCCAGACCGCGTTCCACGCGTTCATAGAAGGCGCCATTGCGCTGGTAGAAGTTGTCACTGGCAGGACGCACCGGCCAGATCCCGGAATAGGCCCAGTATCCGCGGTCACCTCTGGAGCGCGCATAGTCCGGATTGTTCGGTGGCAGATATTGCGCTTCGGTTTGCGTTGGAAAGTAGCCGCCGGTGGAACTGCTGTTGGCGGTGTCTCCTTCTCCGGTGTAGTCAGCATACTCCGGCGAACCTGCCTCCTCATTCTGGTAGTCGTAGCGCGAGCCAATCATGCGCCCGGGGCCACCCATCTTCCGGGCAGAGGGCCGGTAGTAGAGCACTGTATCGAGGAAACCAGAGGAGCCCGCTGCTTGGGGTTGCTGCGAGGGAACTTCCGTAGGCAGCACTTCGTGCTGGGCTTGGGATGAAGTTCCAGCAGCTATGCCAAATGCGACCAAATACCAGGCCCAGCGAAAGGGCCGTGAGAAAATGGCGGGAGTGAAGTGGCTTAGACGAACGCCGGGCATCTGCGAGGTGTCGAGGGAGGGGGAGTGATGTCACCGTTTCGGCCGGCTGAGCGACAGGCCAAATCGTTCAAGAAAGGAGTAGTCAGCCGTGAAGAGGCAAAACACCAAATAGGCGAACAATCCTGCTCCGGGAACCGCAGCGACCATCAGGATCCAAAATGCCTTCCACAACGCGCCCATGCGCCGACTCAAAATGCTTTGAATTGTCGTGAAAACAAAAATCACCCATCCAACTGCCAACAGCCAGTAGAGTGGCTCGATGACGTTTTGTGGCTTTAGACCAATAAAGTTGAACAATGCGTCTCTCATCTCCGAAAACGTTCCGCAAACGCTTGCACTAGCGGTTGCCCTACACCGTCGAGCAACTTGGTAAACGAGGACTTATAAATACGCAAAGTGAATTTGCAGAGAGATTGCGTGTGTAAGTGGTTGCTTGCATGGAGCAAAATCACCCTACCAAAAGTGAGATTCTTCTAGGCAATGCAGCGCACACAAAACTTTGCTCGATATTGCAGGCATGATGCACGACCAGGGTGTATTTGGGCTAAATGTCGAGAAAAAATGATGAGGTCCTGCGGTGCTGGATTTACTCATTGATTTTGCAAAGAGAAGGGCTTTGCTCCGCCATGATTCGATTGCTCAAGCGGTTGAAAGTTTTGTTGCTCGCCACGGGAATGCTCGCCGGAGGCACAAGTTGCAGCACCGGTCCGGATCCCAGCGATCTGTACTTCGGCAAACCGCGCCTCAATGCCTCACCTCCGCGGCATGCAGGAATCAGTCGTGGTGAGTGACACCTTGCTTGCTAATTCGGCCTGCCGTTTGGTGCAGGCATCTCCCTTTTTCGATGACTTTTTCTGAAGCACTCCCACATCACAAGCCGGTGTCTTTCCACCGTGCAGGTGGCTACACTCTTCTCGAAACCCTCATCGCCTTCGTGGTGCTGATCGTCTTTGTGGTGCTGGCCTATTCGTTTGCATTTCGCAATCCGGCCTCCATGTCGGAACTGAAGTCACGTCCCCCCGAGCAACGCGGGATCCCCGAAGTGAAACCTCCAGGCTCCAAGAAAGTGGAGGAGGCTCCTGCCAGTCCGTCTCCCAGTGGCACCGCCGGACGGTAGCGAGCACATGTGTTCATCATGAAGTGACGGGTGTTTCTAACTACGCGCAAGACGCGTCGCATGCCGAAGGAGAACAAGCCGCTTTCGACCATCCTTTTGAAGCTTGCCAGACGAGCCAGCCAGGTGCTTTCGCTGCTGGCGGTGGCATTCACCGTGGGCATGTGGCTCTTCCTGAATTTCGTGGGGTATCACAATCCTGCCAGCGCCTTCCTGCTTTTCCTCCCAGCATGGCTTTGGTCGATTCCGGTGTGGCTGGCACTTCCGCTGGCGCTGCTCTTCGATCCCAAGAAGTCGGGCATCCTCACTCTCGTGGTTGGTCTCCTCTACTTGGGCCCCTTGCTGGGATGGCAGGGAAGTGCATCGCCACCAGGAGACGCAGAGCATTCTGCCGATGTCTTGCGCGTGATGACGTACAATCGCGGGCAGGCGCAGAAAACGAGCCTGCAGCCATTCAAGCTGGAGCACCAGCCAGACGTGCTCGCCCTCCAGGATGCGGGGCGGCGTCTCGCATCCTACCAGAATGCGGATGGCTACCGGGAGTTCACTCACGTCGATGGTGTGGGTGAGTTCACGCTCCTGAGCAAGCATCCCATCGTGCGCAAGGACTTGCTCATCTATGTGCAGAATGGAGACACGAGCCGGCAGGTGCCGGTGGCGGCGCGGTTTGAAATCGAAATGGCCACTCGTCGAGTGGCCATCTACAGTGTGCATCTTCCCACGCCTCGTCCCATGCTTGAGTCCGAGCGCTGGGGAGGATTCTTATGGGGGATTTTGGGGTTGCCAGGGACCGATTTGGCAAGGAAGCGCCACTCCAGGCAGGCATACTGGGATGGGAAGTTGAGCCTAGCCACTCAACTGGCGGAAACTGTCGCAAAGGAAAGCCTCCCTTGCATTGTTGTCGGCGACTTCAACACTCCCTCCATGGGCACCGTCTATCGCGCGTTCGTGCGCAGCCTGCAGGACAGTCATCAGGTGGCTGGCAGTGGCTACGGATATACGTTCCCCGGAGTCACGAGAAACCCTGTGGCCTTCCAACAACCGTGGTTGAGGCTGGATTATGTATTCGCGGATAAGCGTCACTGGAAGATTATTTCGCATGTGACCGAGCCGGATCGCGCATCCCAACATCGCGCGGTCTTCGCACAACTTGCATTTTCGCCATAATGGAACAGACCAAAGAGCACGAGAACCAGCACAATCCACACGCGGAAAAGGAGGGCGCTCACCGCCCGCGCATTCTCTGGATCAACTGCCGGCTTCTGCACCCCTTGATTGGAGGAGACCGGCTACGCACCTATCACATGCTCCGTATCTTGAAGGAGTGGTTTGAGATCACTTATTTCTGTCCGAGGACGGCCGAGGATGGTGCGGAAGCCGTGGCGCGTGCTGCGGAATATTCGGATGCCTGCGTGACTTATCCCCACCGCTTTACGCCCAAAGGATCGCCGCGTTTTTTTGCCGAGGTGATTGCAAATTGCATTGCAGGCGCGGTGCCATACATGGCCAAAAAGTATCGCTCCAGACGCGCTGGTGAATGGTTGGAGAAGGAACTGCGCGAGACACGCTACGATTTGGTGGTGTGCGACTATCTGGTTTCGCTGGTGCACGTGCTGGAACTCCGGGTTTCCAAAATGCCACCCGTGCTCGTATTCCAGCACAATGTGGAGTCCCTCATCTGGCAACGGCACGCCGCGGCGGCGGGGAATCCTGTGAAAAGAATGATCTTCCGCCGTGAGCGGGACCTCACCCTGCGCATGGAGGAAAGTTGCGCAACGCTTGCCGCAGGCCAGGTGACGGTGTCACCGCTGGAGACGCAATACTTCCGTGACGAGCGGGGCATGAAAAATGTGCTGGGAAGCGTGCCGACCGGTGTGGACTGCGAGCACTTCCAGCCGACGCCTGAGAAGACCGAGCCCTATACCATGGCCTTCCTGGGGTCGATGGATTGGGAGGCCAATGTGCTGGCAGTGCAGGGCTTCATCACGGAGAGCTTCCCCGCTATCAAGGCGCGTTTCCCCGAGGCGAAGTTCCTTGTAATCGGTCGCAATCCACCTGGGTGGCTGCGGGAAACTGCCGCCAACGATCCGTCGATTGAGGTGACGGGGACCGTGGATGATGTGCGCCCGTATCTGGCGCGCGCAGCCATCATGGTGCTGCCCCTTTCCGTAGGTGGCGGCACACGGATCAAGGTCTTCGAAGCGATGGCTGCGGGGCTAGCCGTGGTCTCAACACCCACCGGTGTGGAAGGACTTCCTGTGGTCCACGAAGAGCACGCCTGGATTGCCTCGACAGGGACTTCGTTTACCGAGGGAGTCCTTCATTTGCTCGCGAAGCCCGAAGCCCGGCAAACGATGGCGCGCCGGGGCCGTGAGCTGGTGGAGGCCGAATTCGGATGGCGCAGGGCCGCGGAAATCTTCCGTGGATACTGCATGGAACTCATTCCAGGCGCAGTTCCTCGATAGTCAGAACTCCTTCCATTCCTCCACTGGAGAAAAGCGTCAGTGTATGGAGCGCGGAAAGGATGTCGGAGCTCTCTTGCTGGTGCGAAGGCAGTGGGATGGCTGTGGTATGCCTTCCAGACTGCAGGTAGGTCTCGAGATTACTGCGGGCCTTGCCATCAGTGCTTCCATCCAACCTGACGCCGAGATGCAGCGTGGGTGTGCCATCGAGCCGGTAGTGCAGGACGAGTGAGCGGTAGTGTGTCCAGTCGCGCGATTGCGCGTCATAGCGCAGGCTCGAATAGCCATCTTTGGCGATTGGCATTTCGAGGCTCCAACTCCCGTTCTCGTGCCTTCGAACGAGGCGCTGAGGCACCCCCGCATGCTCCAGCGACCAGAGGGAAAGGGATGAAGGGGCTTCGAAATCCTCCAGCAGTGGGAATGCCGTTGCCTTTTCACGCATCAGCAGCGCGCGCTGAAGCAAGGCGTTGGCGCTTCCCAGGAGACAGACCAGGGTGAGAGCGAGGAGCCCGAACCTGGCAAAGCTCGAAGACCTCGCCGATTTCAGAAAGGACAATGTTCCGACAGTTCCTGCTAGAGATCTGACAACATCCTCCCAGTCCGCCTGTCGGCCGAAAAAGTGCTGAAGATACTCAACTCCGATTGCCAGCATGGCTGCACTCGTGATCAGAACGGTGGCCGCACGCCAGCCATGCCATCCACGAGTTTGGGCGAAGCGCGCCGCCTCCCAAGTGAGCCACGCAAAGAGCGGTGTGTGCATCCAGTTCCACCAGAGTGGCCACCATCCCAAAGTGGGAGGCTTGGCGGGCCACAATAGGAGAGCTAACGCTACGATCCCAACTGCGAGAAGGCGTGCCCCCGCAGGCAATGTCCTCCGAGAAGCCGGCTCAGCGATGGCTGGTCGTGCCGAGGTCATGAGAGAAGACTTCAGGAAATCTCCGATGCAGAGCGTCGTAAGCAGACTGCAATCGTTCCATGGCATTCGGCTCGCTGTAGGTGGGATAGGGGCGCCAGTGAAATGGCGCCAGGTCGACCGTCCACGGAAGGCCCCGCGCGGAGGATCGATCGCGAAGGAAGCCATTGAGTTTGCCCAGACTCACGTGGCACGAGATATTTTTTGCAGCCCATTCATGAGGCCGGAGTTTCGCGGAGTTTTCCAGCAGTGCCATGAGGTCGGTGGCGGTCTGTGTGCCAGAGAGCAGCGCCCCGGTCTCTTCATGGATGTATTGCACACTGCCGACGTGCGCACCGTCTCGCATGCCCAGTGCAGCTCCAGCGAAAAGCGCTTCCACGGCAGCCACGCAACTGCCCTCACGACGAGACAGGAGCAGTGCTACCTTGGAGTCGCATTGATGCCGGGTGACTTCGTCGATAGGAAGGCTCTCAAGCAAGGTCACCTGCTGAGGCACGCGATACAGGCACATCATTTTCCTGATGTGCTCCGCCGTATACCCCGCCTCGGTTTGTCCGATGAGCGTCACCCGGAGATCCGCCGGCATTTTGCGAAGTGCAGAGAACAGTTCGAAGTGCCTCTTGAATGGAGCCCAATTGGCAACCATGAGGATGTCTGTGCTCCGTTCGCTGTGCGGCTTCGGAGTAAAGAATTTCGGATTCACCCAATCGCTTGCAGAGAGCACAGGTGGACACTGAATCCGCGGGTGGAAAGCCTGCAGTTTCGCAGCCTCGGAGGCATGGCTGGGCAGCACATGGATTTCTCCCGTTGTCTTCGAGAGGATGGCTTCGAGGAGCAGGTAGTCGGTGGGGGACCAGCTGGTGCCCCAAAGGATGTCATACTGGCTGGCAAGGGCATCGAGGTCGTTGAGACCATTGAGCAGTCGATACCAGTTGTACTCAAACTGCACCATCAGCACACCGCGTTCACCATGGTCACCCGGTGCCTTGAGAATGATGCTCCTCGTCAACTGGCTTTGTTGGGTGAGGTAGCTGCGGTATCTCGAACTTGATGGTGAGGGAGGAGGTGACGTGCTCGCTTCAGCTTCCTGGTGATTCTTGCGAGCATCTCCCAGCCATCTCCACAGTTGCGCGGACTCGGAACGTTGAAACGCAGTGACCGCCCGGAGTTGGGCGGTCACTGTGTTTGGCGAGAGCCAGGATGCTGTTTGAAGCGCCAGGGCCTGTGCGTTTCGGAGGGCCTGGCTGTGCTTCAGATCATCTTTGAGCCGGATGCCAAGTCGTCGTGCCGCTGTACGCATTTGTTCCATGAAGTGGGAGTGAATGAAGGGACGGGATGGTGATGGCGCCGTGTCTCATGGACATCGTTGCAGGAGGTCAATCGCGACGCTGGAAGATGGCGATATTCGGAGCATAGGCCCACGGCTTCCACTGGGGGCACTCCTTGAGCACCCGCTGGCAGACACGATTCACTCCGGGAAATGCGTCGACATCGTGGAAGGCGACAAAACCCGAGGGCGCCACCAGGCTGCCCCATGCTGCGAAGTCATACCACGCATGGAGATACTCATGGATGGCATCAATGAACACCATGCTGATGGCCTCTCCGCTCCATGAGGTGAAAGCGGCATCCGAGACGTCCCTGACGTGTCGAATATTGGTCATGCCATCGGTGTGCTCGCGGAAGAGGGCGAGATCCTTCTCATGACCACCCTCTCCAAGATAGGGGTCGACGGCGACCACTGTCCGCTTGGTGGCCGCAGCCAAAGCACGGGTTGTGACGCCGCGGAAGCTGCCGATTTCCACGATGGGGCTGTCCATGGTTTCAGATTCGGCCACTGCTGCGAGCAGCACCTCAAGCTGACCCTGAGTCACTGCGGTGTGAGGCAATCCTGTGCCGGCTTCCTGTGTCACGCGGGCTCCGGCCCCCGTAAAGACTGGTACCAGCGAACGGTGGGTCTTCCGTGAAGTGAATTCATGGAGTCTCCTCCGAACCGTCCAGTTCCAGAATCTTGCGACGTTCCAGCGCGAGCGATTCCGCCAGAGAGAAGGCGATTCCGGAATGGGAATGAGACGGTTCATGACAGATTAGCTGATGTAGAAAGAAGGAGGGTGAGGTCTGCTGCGCGCAGGAATGGCATCACAGACCGAGGCAATTGCCATCTCGATAAAAAATCGTGGTCTCGTCGACTCCAAGCCCCGCAGGCTTGAGGCCTTGGAGTCGAAGCTTCCGGAAGCCTTTTTGTTCCAGTTCCGCGATGCCTTCCTGATAGCGGGGCCTTGAGGAGTCATCCCAGAGAATCACACCATCGGAAGCCAGGCGCGGAAGGCAATGGCGTGCACAATCGACACGCATCCTGCCATCAATGAGAATGATCTGAAACTCGCCCACAGCCTGCGATGCGGCGCGGGGGTAGTTGTCCCCGAGAGGCACGAGGAGGATGCGGACGTTTGAAGATGCGGGAATCATCTCCTTCACACGCTGGAGCCATTGCTCTTCGTGCTCCACGGCGACCACCTCCTTCACGCGTGAGCTCCAGAAAACCGTGGAAAAGCCGCTGCCGAACTCCAGCACACGGTGGTCGGGTTTCAATCTCTCTTCCAGCAGTGCCAGAATGGGGTAGTTGAGATAGGCGAGAGGTTTTCCCTGGGCATCGACAGGAAGATTTTTTTCCAACGATCTCAGGTAACCTGTCTGCAGAAGGTAAGAGCTGGAGTGCCGGATGAGATGGCGGCAACGCCAGAGGACCGCGAGCCTGGGAGCCCGGCGTTCAACCAGGGTTTGGAGTTTGGAGATGAAGGTTGCCATCAATCGACTGTTTCAAAGAGTGACTGCACGCGCTGCCGTAGCCAGGGGCTCTGAGGTGCCGGCCTCATGCGCTTTGCCGGGGATGCATGATCAGATACCCACGCGAGGCCCCGCGTACTTCGTTCAGGGCGGTCGACAAATCCGCAGGCGACAGGACGTTGCGAGTTATCTCAAGATAGTGGGGAATGCTCTTGGGAGCATGGGACACGTACTCAATGTCGTGCGAGTCCTGAAAACGGCTCTGCAGGAGATTGCGTGTGGATTCTCCGGGAGAGTCCTTGGTCTCGTGCAGTTCCACCACGATGACGGAGTCGCGAAGCGCCGGGCATTTCATGGGGTCGATCAAAAAAGTTTCCCCGCCTTCGATGTCACAAAAGAGCAGCCCCTTGCTTTTGGCAGGGCCAAGAAGCTTCCCTAGTTCTTCGAAGGTGCACAGCAGGTTGATGCGAAGATTTGAAATCTGATTGAGCCGCGCGAGCCGTGCCTGCGCGCGTCGGGCGAAGGGGTCGATGTCGAACGCATGCACGACAGTGTCAGGGAGGCGGGCCGCCAGCAGCACGGCGTAGTACCCTTCGGCTGCCCCCACATCCACGATGACACTGGGTGGTGATTGGAAAAGCCTTTCCAGAAACGGATGCAGTTCATCTTCGTAGCTGCCGATCCACTTAGGAAGAATGGGCCCCCACAGGCCCACTTCGTCCAGATAAGGCAGACCTTGGAAGGGGCCGGAGAGAACCGTGGGAGGCGCGCCCCCGTACAATAGGGGGCGCACCTGGTTTTGAAACTTCCCGTACCTCTTCTTGCAATGCTGACGGAAGCGATAGGAACTCAGGAACTGATACACCTTCGGGAATGCAGCTTTGGCTGCACCACGACAGGTTTGCGTGATCTTTTTGCGCCAGGTCGAGGAAGCGGACATGTGAAGAATTAGTCAGCGGCGGGTCAGCCGCTTCAAAATGCCGCGAGGACCAGCAGCCCGCGCGCGCTTGTAGAGGGTTCGGCTTCGGAACCAGCACCAACGAAGAAACAGGCGCATGTTGACTGGCCCGAAGTACACGGGCGGATGCCCCGTGTCATGACCCAGCAGAGCCGCGTATTCTTCGACGAAGGGATTGCGATCATGAATGATCTTGGCGCGAGCAAAGCCGCCGAGCACCACGGGATAGTTGGTGCGGAAATTGAATTCCGCCGGCAGGATGTAGTGGCGCAGATCCGAGTGAAACAGAGTGTGGCGGAAGGCGGGCTGGTCAGCCGGCCGCTTGTGCTGGAAGACGTTCAGGTAGTTTTCCTCCCAGGCTTTGAAGAAGGCAATGGTCCGCGGTTCCCGCCGATACACCACCACCCCGGTGTTCAACGCGGGGAACGAATCCGGAAATTCCTCGAAGGCATACTCATTGCGATACACCTCATGAGCGATGGCGAGATCGTACTTCTCAAGCGGCAGGAAGATATCCTCGCAGGGCTGGCACATCCAGGTATCTGAGTCGAGGAACAACGTCTCGTCGTATGGAGTCGCTGCCATGGAGCGGATCTTTCCGGGGCGCCCCATGTTGCCACCCTCAACCGGAATGACCTGCTCAAAGAGTCCCGGTGGCGGTGTTTGATCCGTAAAGAGTGTCATGGGAAAGCCCGGCATTACTGCCTGCACGGACTTTGCCGAGATCACTGCCTCAGCCAGGTACTTGGGTCCTGTAGCCACGTAGATGATGCCTCGAGTCTTTGTCATGTATTTCTGAAGCCCTTCACTTGGATTCAGGCGGGTACGTTCACTTGGATCTGGCGAGGTCCGGTTTCTGAGAAGCGGAAGCGGATGAGCGCTCCGTTTCCTGTACCAGCGCATGGAATCCCTGCTTGTATTGTGGAGAGTAGGTGATGCGCAAGGGGATCGTCTTCAGCAGGTTGAGCCACTGCCTGCCACTGCGGAGCGCAAGGATGGCGGCCGGCACTCCGGCTTCGGCAAGGTGGAAGATGGCCGTGGCGCCTTCAGACCGCTCACGAGCCTGCTTGAGCACTGCGTCCATGGATTCGCGCACGTCACGAGTCCACCGTCTTACCTGATCCCGGGTGAAATAAACTTCGCTGAGATGGGCGAGGCGATGGCGCAAAACCCCACCCGCCGATCCACTGCGGGGACTCTGCTTCTTGCAAACGAAGCGCCCAAACACCGCAAGCGGCTCTGGCTCATACCGGCAGTCATCCTGAAAACTGACGGCACGTCGTGGCTCGGAGAGTGAGGCGTTGTAGGGTTCGAGCGCGGAGAGGTTGACCCCGCGGTGCAGACGCCAGAAATAGCTCAGGTTTCCAATGGTGTAGGTGAAGAATGCCTCCAGTACACGGTCGCGATATGTGATGACGCGCGACTCACTGCCGTAAAGGGAGCGCATGGGTTCATCCGGATTGGACGTGAAGGAACCATCTTCCTCGATGTCCACCATGAGGAAGTTTCGCGCCAATACCGGTTCTTTGTTGGCCTGCAGACTCTTCACGTTTTCTTCGAGCAGTGTCGGTTGGAAGAGATTGTCATCTTCGAGCACACAGGCGAATTCCGTGTCGTCGAACACCGGCTCAGGCGCGAACGCCTTGCAAAGGTTCAGCGCGGCTCCCAGGTTCTTTGCGTTCGGTCGGCACTCGATACGGGCATCACCAAGCTCGTTGACGATGGCAAGGGACTCTTGATCCGGTGAGTCGTCATACACCACGGCCCGCCAGTCGGTGTACGTCTGGCTGTAGAGTCCTGCCAGCGCCCGGCGCAGCAGCGCGGGGCGCTTGTAGGTGATGATGCGCACTTCTACCTTGGGCCGGGACATGGCAATGGGTCAGGAGGACGCAGGAGTCGGGCGGAAGCGCATGCTCTCTCTCAAGCCGCACGCGTGGCGGATTTCCGATAGGCGTAGATGCAAACGTCCTGAAAATGGCCGCGGCGGAAGGGGCGCTGCAGCTTGCCCTCGATTTGATAGCCAAATCCGGCCGACTCCAGCATCCCCAAGAAGGCCGTCATGGTATCCTGTTCCGGAACAATGTGATGGTGGTACTCGATCACCATCTGCTCGATGAGTTGGATCTTCCCAGACTCTACCAGATCCACCAGCACGTCCTGCTCACCGCCTTCAATGTCGAGCTTCAGGAAATCGACCGGGCCACTCATGTGGTCGGAGAGTTTTGCGGCCGGCACCATCTGGCAGCGCTCGGAGGTTCGCTCCTTCATGCGGCTGGCGAGCAGGGAGCCGGGGCTCTCGTCCTTGGTGTAGAAGGCAATTTCTCCTGTCTCATTGGCTAGAGCCTTGGCATGTGCGGTGACATCCGCGAGGTTGTTGCGCCGGATGGTTTCCTCCAGGCACTGGAAGGCGGAAGGCTGGGGCTCGAAGGCGGTGATGCGCGCCTTGGGATAGAGGCATTTGAAATAGACGAGTGCCATCCCGATGTTGCTGCCGCAGTCGAGGATCACAGGATCTTCGCGGTGCGCCTTGAAGTAGTAGCTCTGGCGCATGAAGATCTCGTAGAAGAGATATTTCAGCGTTTCCAGGCTGCAGTAGCTCATCTCCATGCCGGCGAGGCTTGCCGTCTTGCGAGTCTTGTCGACACGACCCAGGACAAACAGATTCACATATTCCCGGCACAGTCGGCGGCGAAGATCCTTGGGGAATGGAAATGCCCAAATCGCCTGGAGAGCGCGTTTGAGTTCAATGGGTTGTCGCAGGTACCGAATCATGAGATGGCGTCCAGAGTCTTCTTGATGGCGTCCCGTACCATGGCCGGGGTGATTTGCCGAAGGCATTTTTTGTCATACGGGCAGTCAGTGCGCAGCCAGCACGGGGCGCATGGAACGGGGGAGTAGAACTGCCGGGCAAGCGGATAGGGGTAGGTGCCTTCGTAACCGCCAATGACGACGACTGACGGCACCTGATAGGCGTGGGCGACATGCATGCCTCCGGACGGAGGCCCCACAAACACTGCCGCCTCCTGGATGCACGCGGCGAACTGGGGCATGGTCGTACGACCCACCAGCGAGCGAAAGCGGGGATGCGCCGGCGGCTGATCAAACACACTCTCCGTGCCGACCTCCAAGACAGCGATATCGGGAGCCAACAGTTCAATCATTTGCTGCCAGTACTCTTTGGGCCACTGCTTGTTCGGAGTCCATGCACTGGCCACCGTTTGCATCACCACTGCCGGGGCGTCTTTGGGAAAGGACGAGGGGAGTTCCTCTGGTGGCCTGCGGGGGAGGGAGGTGGTATGCTCGCTCAGGCGCAGGCCCATTTGCAAAGCCATCTGCTCGACGATCGCAAGCCGGTGGCGCTGGAGATACATCAACCCAATGCTTCCCGCCGGAATGGTTTCCTGCTGATAGGGGACAATAAGCAGGCCGTCGGTCGACGCAGGCATGAGGGACATGTGCCTCGCATGGAAGGTGAGCTTGCACGAGGGTGCCTTTTGGGACGCGGCTTGCACCACGGAAAGAGCCATCAACTCGTCCCCCAGACCACCGGCCACAGACCAGACATCCAGAGAGCGGCGCCGCCAAGGGGGCATCTTCAGCCGAAGCGCCCAACTCAGTTCAGTACGGCGCCGACGGGCGAGAGCCCGGAACTTCGAAAGAAGGGTCATCCGACGAATTGCTCTTCTGGCAGCAGGCCGCCCCGCGATGTGGCGGACTCGTGTGAAGCCGGAAGGGCCAGCAGATTGGCGTACTCGCGTCGCAGGTTCCGTTCCTCGGATGGCATGGGCACAAGGGCTAGTCCCAGCCTCCGGTGGTCCCGGGGGAGCTTGGAAGTCTGCATCAGGCATCTGACCCCGTTTTGCTCAAAGGCCCACGCCGGCTGGTAAAGGTGATAACCCAGGGACTCCAACAGGCGCAGGGGTTCCAGGCTGCTCACCGAATCCGCTGCCCAGTTCTCCATGATGATTACAGGCTTCGCACGATTGAGCACCTTTTGTGCTCCCCTCAGCACGGCCGCTTCATGACCTTCCACGTCCAGCTTGATGACGGAGGGATCCGGAAGGTCCATCGAGTCTGCCGTCATCACCTTCACCCGTTCACCGGAAGCGTTTGCATCGAGAGATGCGAGACCACTGTGGACACCGTCCGGAACCGCCATGCAGGATGTTCCATTCACATCACCGAGAGCCAGTTGGTGACAGTGCACGCGCTCGCTCAAACCTGCCTGCTTCACAACGGATGCGAGATCACGAAACGATGAAGGTGTGGGCTCAAACGCATGAATTTCCCCGGTGAACTCCGGGCGCGCGCAGGCATAGAGGGGGAAGTATCCCCAGTTGCTGCCGATGTCCCAGAACACACCGGACTCACGGAGAAAGGCGTCCAGCAATACGGAGGTCTCAGGTTCGTATCCCTCGGCGAATTTTGGAAGGTAGACCGCGTGGAACTGGGTGTTCCTCGCATCGAACTGGATTTCGATCGGCTTGCCACCGGGAAGGTAGTCGAACAACCCCAGCGCCGGGCGGCGATGCAAAGCCAGGACTGCGGAGTAAATCCGCCGCAGCGCAAAACTTTGCGCGATACCGAGGTGGGAACGCCGTCCGTGGTGGTAGACGTATTGATAAAACTTGGCCAGAGCGGGCAGCCGTTTGGAGCGAAAGCAAAGCCTGACCGAATTCGACAGCAGCCGTTGCTGGGATGTGGTGTGTTGGTGCAAGTGGTCGCGGGACTATGGGGATGGATTCCTAGCCACTACGCCGGGGGTGGGCATCGAGCACTCGTGATTGCCGCCATTGATTGATTGGGAGATCAATGAGGCGCAGCACGAGCCAGCTCATTCCGCATGAAATGGCCATCGTGGTCAACATGAAAACAAAGGAGTTCTGAATAGAGGTGCCGAAGAGTGACTTGGTCCAGGGGGCGAGGAGTGCCGTTTTGACTGTAATGTGCAGCAAATATACCGGGTACGACAACTCGCCCACAGCGCGGTCCCACTTTGAACGGGCACTCCACTGGAACAGGGAGGGAATGGCAAGCGCTGCAAGCCCATAGAGCAACACCTGGCTCAGGGTATGGCTCACGGAGGCAATCAGGGTATAGAATGCGATGGACAGTCCCAACGCGGTAACGATCCCAATCTGCACGAACGTCCATCCTGCCGAGGGGCTGAAGTTCTGCACCCCACGGTACAGCCGGTAGGAGAGGATTCCCAACACGAAATACCCAAACTGCATCGGAAACCAGAAACTGCCTGCAACGGTGGCGAAGGAAGGAGACGTCAGCTTTGGCAATGCCACGACGAGCAGCATGCTCCCGAGCAGCACGAGGGCAAGACCCCAGGTGCGCAGGCGGGTCAGAAGCGGTGCGGCGAGATAGAAACACAATTCGCACGAGATGCTCCATGCGTGGGCCAGGGGAAGAGGTCTCCATCCGCGGATGAATCCCTCAACCTTCCCAGTATAGAGCGAGGGGACGAGGTCAGGAGACAGGGAGAATAGAAAGAAGCTGTCCACGCCAAATCCGGAAAGCTGCGTGCCGGCATAGGCACTCAGCAGACCCCAATGTCCCTCCTGCGAAAGCCGGCGGAGATCGGCCAGCCAATGCCCGCTGGGAAGGGAATCCGAGCTGAGCAGGATGAAACCAAGCACCACTTCCACAAGGAGTGCCACCCAGAGCAGAGGAAAGATGCGGAGCGCGCGGTTGGAATAGAAAAGCCACAGGCGACCGGGAAGTCCCTCTCGATATTTCTCCGCGAGGATCATGGCCATGTAGAAGCCTGACACCGCGAAGAAGAGTCTCACGGCCACTTCGCCATGAATCACAGTGAGGCCTTTGGGTGGCACTGTATGAGCCACGACCACCAGGAGCGCGAGCAGCAATCGGAAATGACCCATCTCTACTGGATTGTATTTTTCCTGGTGGACTCAGGCTTCCCGCCCGAGTGAGCTTGCTGGTCTTCCAAGCATTTCACCGACTTCCGTCGTGAAGTTCTCATGGATCACGTCCGGACAGAAATCCCCTTCGGCGTACTGCCGGCTTTTGCTGACGCAGAAGTGCCAGAAATCCTCATGTTTGAGGCGCTCAAGTGCCTCCTGGATCCGGGCAGACTCCAGAGAATCAAGCCACAAAGGCCAGTTCACTTTTTTCGCCCATTTACCCACGGTGGTATTCGCAGGTGCGGCAATGAGGATGGGTAAACCCAGGTGGGAGTACTCCAGAAGTTTGCTGGGGAAGCTGGTCAGGGAAAGCTCTTCCGCACTGGTGTCAAAGCTGTAATGCACCAGGAGGCAGGTGGAATTGGCCGCGGCCCACTTGATGCCATCCGGAGGATTTTGGGGGATGGCGCGCAGTTCCAACACATCATGATAGTCCTGCAATTCCTGCCTGAGCGATGCCAGACGTTTCTCCTGGGTGATGATTACCAGCCGCCCCGCTGAGGTGCGCATTTCAGACATCAGCGCGCGGAAGACATCGTGGTTGGAGGACTTCAGGCCACCGGCAAAAGTGATGGTGGTGCAGTCGGTGAATTCCTGCCGCCACCCCGGCGTAGGCACCTCAATGCGGCCCGGAATGGGAGGCAGGATGTGGCAGAGAGCGGGATCCAGCTCGGGAACGCGTCTCAGGTATTCCGCCCGAAGTTCTTCGGAAACGAACCAGAGTATGGAGGCGCGCTTCAATGTGCCGCGGGTGTCCGCATGCATGCGCCGCCGTTCCTTGGGCGTGTCCGCCCATAATTCACGCAGGTCGTAGACGATGACCCCCATGGGAATGCGCAGCTTGTTCGCCACCCAGGACCAGTGCGAGAGCCGGCTCCCATTGAAGACCATGAGGATGCCATCTGGTCTCACACAGAGGATTTTGATTACCCCTTCAAGGATCACCAGAAATCTCCTGAGTGCGATGGTCCACGAGAGCCGGTAGATCAGCGGAGGCCAGAACCACCTGCCGCGCGGGATGAGGTGCACGGAGTCGAAGTCAGATGCCCCAATGAATGTGTGCTTCACACGCAGAGGCTGCAGTTCCTGCGCCAGGAGGCTCGTGGGAATGCCAGATGCATTCAAACGTCTGGCGTGGCGCAGCAGACACAAGTGCCCACCACCACCCTCCTGGAAGTCAGTGCACACCATCAGCAAATGAGGAGCGTTGCATGCCCGGGACTCCGGAGGGGTGACTTTGTCCGCGGCGTTGCTGGTTGCCGGTGCATGGACCGCTTCCAGTTTCGCAGGGTGGTCGCCCGTCCTGTAGGCAGCACTCGTTGGGGTCCCTTCCGGTTGCAGGTGTGCCGGAGGCCAGGGAGGATTGAACGTGGTCAGCCATTCGCTGAAGATGGATGTGGCTGAGCGCGACCAGTCTGAACCGATGCTGAATCCAGAGGCAATGCGACGCAGCAGGATGGTGGGGGACACCTTCCAGGCTTCGATGCACCACCCGAGAGACCTTGATCGATGATTGACGATATTCGCCAGGGTCAAGTTGGTGGTCATTTCCGCCTGTAGCGTGCGCGGACGCAGCAACTGCTTCCGCCAGCCTGGCACTTCCTTCCAACGGTCAGGAATGGGAGAGGTGGGGTCATCCAGGACTCGCCGCAGAGCCTGTCTGAAGTGCCATGCATCCCGGAGGGAGAATCTCTTGGACGCCTGGGTGGAGTGCACGCGCCACGTGGCTCCGGTGTCTGCGACCCAGATGAAATCCGTGGCAAGGCTCGCCCTCAAAGACCACTCGGCATCTCCGAGGAACGAAAGGTCCGTGGGAAACAGTCCGGTGCGTTTCAATAGCCCCCGGCGAAACAACAACCCGGTAACGCTTCCCACGCCCCAGGAAAAGCTGGCCAGCATGAGGAACATCGACTCCTTCGAAATCCGAGTCCTGCCCGGACTCAGGTGAGAATCAAGAAACCGGTGGATCTCCCTCTGGCTGCCGGGAATGGGATGGCCTTCTTCGTCGATCCAGTCGACCGGGCAGAGCGCGAGGTCGGCATCAGGAGTCTCGTCCAGGGCACGGGAGAGTTTCTCCAGGCAGTCCTCATTCATCGTATCGTCAGCCGTCGCGATGTAGATGTAGTCGCCCGAGGCTCGCCTCAGGCATTCATTCCAGCCCGCGTACAAACCTTCCATAGGGACCCGGTGGAGGTGGACGCGAGGATCGCTTGTGAAGGTTTCGAGATACTCCCAAGTTCCATCGTCCGAATGGCTGTCGCAGGCAATCAATTCCCAATCCGCAACGGACTGCCGGATGATGCTCTCCATCCGCTCGCTCAGAAAGTCTCGCGCATTGCGCGTCGGAAGCAGGATGGAGACCCGCAGCGTGGTCGAAGGATGCTTCGGGCTTGGGGCCGAAGATGTGTTGAGTGCCGGCATTAGGAGAGACTCGACCATGGCCACTTACAGGTCGGCAGGACGGATGTTGTCATGGCCGTGTTCAGCCGATCTGGTGAAGAGGTGGCGAGATATCACGCCTCGGAACGATGCCATGGTGTCTGGTTTCAAGATGGTGCTCAAGGATGGCGCTCCTGAACGGAAGGCAGACCGGTCACCAGCTGGTCATTCGTCAGCGGAGTTCTTGATGCGATGAAGATGGCGCGGCTGAGCGGTGCCGCATGCTGGTCTGGTTGGGTCCAGTCGGTGGGGAACTCCGGATGATTTGGCTGCGTCACCGGCACGTACACATGAGGGAAGGACTGTTTCAGTTGCTCGAAGAGCCAGCGTCGTGTGGGCCTGCAGCCGGAGCCTGACGTGGCCTGCGTGGGGTCTTCACGTTTTTCGGGAACAATGTTGATCTCCAGACCGTCGCCAAAAGAAACGCAGGTCTCAAGAAGGAGCATGCCCCGGGTCAACTTTGCCAGGTACTCAAGTGTGGCAGCGGGATTCCCCAGGTGATACAAGGTTCCGTAGCAGTGGGTGATGTCGAATTTCTCGTTGTCCAGTTCCGGACCGGGAGCTTCTAGATCGTGCTTGCGAATGTCTGCGTCAGGAAACCGGCGACGAAGGACCGCAAGGTTGTCCTCACGCGGCTCAGTGATCGTAATCTGGCAGTCGCGATCACGGTAGTAGCGCGAGTGGTCGCCGATGCCCGCGCCCACTTCCAGTACACGCTGTCCCCGGACGGGAAGCCGTAGACTCGCAAGATGCTCAAGACGGCAGCCGGTATGACGCAGATAGAAAAACGCGTGGAAATAGTTCCTGGGATCGGAGGCTTCCGTGGCCTGCAGGCCGAACTTGGGAGCCAGCCGCTTCGCTGCTTTTACGAGGAGGGATTTCATGGGCGGGGCGGATCAGAGTGCGCGATCGAGCGGTACAAGGAGGAAGTTCTCCTGCCTCACCTGGCAGAGCAGGCGCAGGTGTGCCGCGTCCGGAATGGGCAAGATGTTTTCGAGGTCGAACAGGCGGTACCCGCGCTCGGTGGCAAACGTCAGGAGATCCTCAACGGCCAATCCATAGGCGCCCAGGTTTGCCGGCGTCCATTCAAGAATGATCATGGGGCGGCATTGCTTCAGCAGTGCTTCCGCTCCTTGCAGCACCAGACATTCGGCACCCTCCACATCGATCTTGATCAGGGAAACCTCAGGACGTCCAAACTCCACCCAGATGTCGTCGAGCGGGATGGTTTCAACTGAGATGGTGCGGGTCATGTCCACCCGGCCAGTGTTCTTCATGCCTTCGAAGGCGCTGTTGCCAGAATCGGCGAGGACGAAATCCACGACACCCTTCGTATTGCTCACAGCTTTCGACACCACATTCCATCTGTCCCGGAAAGCCGAGGCCTCCCGGGTTTTGCTCAGGTAGGGGAATGAGTTGGGCGAGGGCTCGATGGAAACGGCCTTCACTCTTGGATTGTTTGCCAGAACGGGCACGGACATCAGTCCCAAGTTTGCCCCCACGTCAAAGAACCAGGTGTCCGGCCTCGCCAGGTGCTGCATGCGCTGGGAGACGACGCGCTCAAACACACCCTCCCTCCGCACGCGCTGGAAGAGGATGCTGTTGGGTGGGCTGAAGATCTTCGCTCCAAAGTAGGGGAAGTATCCTTTCGCACGAAGGCGCAGATGGGCGATGTGGTCCTTGATTCGTTGCATGAGTCGATGGAAGCGGGCTACAAGCCCTGATGGACTTCGAAGTCCAGATTCACGAGGCCGCGGTGTTCCACGGGGTAGGGGACGAAGTTGCTGACGGAGTCTTCGAGCACGGTGACTTCCACCAGATTCATGGTGCTGTGGCGGGTCATGTCTGCCACGACATAGATTCCAATCTTGTAGGTGCCAGGCACAAAAGGCACGGACTTGATATCGAAGGAGAGGTGGAACTTGCCCTCGGATAGCTTCACGGGCACGGAGCCGTCCATGCGAGGATCCACCACGGCGATGCGTGTGCCTTTGAGATCCAGTATGATGAGGGCGCAGTCCGTGAGCCGGGTGGCGCGGTTGGAGTTCAGGGTGACATCAATCCTCACCGGTTTCCCCTGGCGGACCTGGCTGGGTGAGGCCTCAAACTTCTCAAGCGTGATCTCGTGGGAGAGCGCCAGGGGAAGGTCTGTACCGCTGTCCCTGTCCGTGGCCGCAAGATAGCGCGCAATCTCACCTGCGACATCATGACTGTGGGCGGCCAGCTTTCCGCCGGACAAGCGGATGACCGTATTGCACAGGGCCTCCACGGCTCCGAGATTGTGGCTTACGAAGAGCACCGTGCGTCCTGTCTTTGCCACGGCGTCCATGCGATCGATGCATCGCTTCTGGAAGTCCGCATCACCGACAGCCAGCACTTCATCCACCACGAGTACGTCTGGCTCCAGGTGGGCGGCCACGGAGAATGCCAGCCGCACATACATGCCAGAGCTGTAGCGCTTGACCGGCGTACCGAGAAACTGCTCCACACCGGCAAAGGCGGCAATCTCATCGAACTTCGCCGCCACCTCGGCGTGCGACATGCCGAGAATGGCGCCATTCAAGAAGATGTTCTCCCTTCCCGTAAGTTCAGGGTGAAAGCCAGTGCCGACTTCCAGCAGGCTTGCCAGCCGGCCCCTGACTTTGGCGACTCCGTGGGTCGGGGTGGTGATGCGTGAGAGAATCTTGAGCAAGGTGCTTTTGCCTGCTCCGTTGCGCCCCAGGATGCCAACGATCTCGCCCTGATTCACCTCGAAGTTCACATCATCCAGCGCCCAGAGATCGGTGTCCGTGACGGTGGGTTTGTTGTTGGCGCCGATTTTGGCATAGGGATCAGGCTTTCCCCGCAATCGGTGCCACCAGCGGTTGGCATCATGCACGAGGGTGCCGGTGCTGACTTCTCCAAGCCTGTAACACTTGGACAGGCGCTCTACTCGAATGACGGGATGACTCACAATTTGTCTGGGGACACGGCGTTATCTGGCCGGCTGGGCGGCGCCAGAAACTCTTGAATTCAATTGCTTCTCCCAACCGTCGAGAGGCCGACCGGTCTGGGGGAAGAAGGCTTCGTTCAGCCAGAGGCCGTTTGATTGCAGCAATCTGCCATCATCGGCGTGGGCGGGATCATAGAAGCGGTAGAGCCAGAAGCCATGCTGCCGGAGCAGATCATCCACCTGGGAGAAGCTGCACTGGCCTTCGTAGTATTTCACGAACAGCACCTCAGCGAACACGGCGCCCACCTTGCGCAGCATTTGCGTGCTCCCCTTGAGGACCGGCAGTTCGCACCCCTGCACATCGAGCTTCAAAAGGTCGATCGAGGTGATATTCCTGGTGTCGCAGTAGTCATCCATTGATGACACGGTCACTTCGATTTCGCGACAGGTGTTCAGGTAAGCGCGCTCCTTCAGGTCCTCGTTGGAATGCAGAAATGATGAGGTCTCGCTGAAGGAATTGACGTGGAACACGCGCTTGCCGGAGACTTCGTCGAGTGCCAGGCATTCCACTTTCACGCGCGGGTTGCTGGCATGCCTCGTCCTGGCGACATCGGCCACCTCGGGAATGGGCTCGAAGGCGCAGACGCTGGCATCAGGGAAGTTCTCGACAAACAAGCTCGTGGTCAGTCCATTGTTGGCCCCGACATCAAAGAGGAGGCGAAGCTCCCGGCCTCGCGCCATTCTCTTCAGATCATCAATCCATGGCACGCGCCGCGGCTGGCGCTTTTTGAACGCCGACAGGAAGCGCCGCATGGCACGCCATGCTGGACGCAAGATGGTTTTGAGGGTCGGTGGAACAGCGGTCACCAGATGGCCTTAAGCGAAAGAAGGGGGAGTTCGCACAATCCGC
Organism: Roseimicrobium gellanilyticum; assembly: GCF_003315205.1. Classification (NCBI taxonomy): domain Bacteria; kingdom Pseudomonadati; phylum Verrucomicrobiota; class Verrucomicrobiia; order Verrucomicrobiales; family Verrucomicrobiaceae; genus Roseimicrobium; species Roseimicrobium gellanilyticum. Next base: position 1,115,718 of record NZ_QNRR01000001.1, read on the forward strand.
AGACTTGCGGTGCTACACCGTATCCATGAATGTCTTCTCTACGCGATTGAAGATCAGGACGCCGAGAGCAAGCGTAACAACGGTGAAGATGGCGCTGTAGCCGAGATCCGGCCACGAGAAGGTGCCCGCGCCAAGATAGACGGCGCGAAAGGCTTCCACGATGGCTGTCATGGGGTTCAGCTCCAGCCACGTGCGGTACTTCTCACTCACGGTCGAAAGCGGATACACCACGGGTGTAGCGTACATCGCGAGCTGGATTCCGAAGGTCACCAGGAAGGAAAGGTCGCGGTACTTGGTGGTGAGCGAGGAGACGATGATGCCGAATCCGAGGCCCAGACTGCCCATCAGGAGAATGAGCAGGGGGGTCATGCCCACAATGGCGAGCCAGTTCGGGTTCAGCGGAGTTCCCTGGAGCAGATACCAGCCGAGCATGCCAAGGAGCAGCGCGAACTGGATTCCAAATTGAATCAAAGTGGAGATGACGATGGAGAGCGGAGTGACCAGCCGGGGGAAGTAGACCTTGCCGAAGATGTTGGCGTTCGCCGTGAACGTCGTGGAGGTCTTCGTCACGCAGGTGGAGAAGTAATTCCACGGAGTCGTGCCGGCGAGATAGAACAGGAGGGGGGGCAGTCCGTCCGTCGATAATTTTGCCACACCGCTGAAAATAACCGTGAAGGTGAGAGTGGTGAGGAGCGGCTGGATGATGAACCACAGCGGGCCCAGGATGGTCTGCTTGTACTGGGCCACGAAATCGCGTCGCACAAACATCCGTACCAGGTCGCGGTAGCGCCACAGGTCCTCCAGGTGCAGTTCAAACCAGCCCGAGCGCGGGCGGATGACGAGATCCCAATCTTCAGTGGATGTCTGGACGGAGGGAGGGGTGTCGGACTGAGCGGACATTCAGGGTCGGAGAAAAACAGAACGTGCCAGAGTCCGGCACGTGATCAAGCAGCCACACGGGACGGAATGGCGCAGGGTGCGCTGACGCGACCCAAATAAGGGGCGATCTTCGGCGCAAGAAAATCCCGGTAACGTACCCACGAGTCGGCCTTGTGGCGACGCAGTTTGGAGGCGCGTTCGAGGAGAGAGACGGCGGTCGCAGTGATCTCATCGATGGCTTCGTTCACCATGATGAGGTCGTCCGAGGCACGGAGGACGTGCGCTTGGAATCCATGAGCGGTGTCCGCCCGGCCATCGTGGGCAATCAGGATGCCGGGAACGCCGGCGCTGGCAGCCGCGCCGATTCCGTGCACACGGGGTCCGATGACGAGATCGTAGGAGCGATAGAGGTCCAGGTAGCGCGCTGCGTCGTAGTCGTAGCGAATCGCGCAACCGGGGAACAAACGCTGAGCTTCCGGCAGTTCGTCAATGTAGTGGCACACGACCTCGACTTCGCAACGTTGCCCGAATTCCTCAATGAGCCCCTTATACAGGTGGGTGATGAACTTGGAGGCACCGGGGGAGATGCGCTGCCACTTCAGACCACTGTCCGAGGCATGAATGAGGCAGATGCGTTTCAGACCAGTGACCGTGCGTTCTTCTCCAGGCCTCACGGCAAACAGGGAGGGGCAGGGGAGCTGAACAGAACCAAAGGGCGAAAACAACTGCTGGGTGAAGGAATCACGCGCCGTGATCGAAATGGCATGGCTGGCCACGCGGGCGAAGATCGGTTTCAATGAATCGATGGTCCGGGCAGAGCCGCATCCAATGCCGACGTAGGCCGCAGGGATGGAGTGACGATCCAGCATGTCGTATATCTTTGTCAGGCGCCTTCCCGACCATTCTGGAGTCCCTGCGAACACAAACAGATCGCAGAGCTCCGGATCCATATCAAACTTCCAGGAGTTGTCGTGGTGCCCGAGGCGCAGCCATGGAGCCAGCATGTCGCGAAACATTCCCGTGGTTTGCTTGATTTTGCGGAACGGGTTTTGCCATGCGTTCGGAGGTGTGATGTCCGGGTGCCGGTTGAAGATGATCGGATTGAAGTCCGCACCGATCGAGCGGAACAGATTCAGGATACCCAATAAGATGATCTCGTCGCCAGGGTTCCATTGGCGCGTGGTGCTGAAAACGACATTTTTGCGTGGTTGAACCATGAGCCAATGGATGAACAGGGGGTGTTCAACTGGGGTTTGGGGGGAGTGTGTACTGAGATTGGCTATGCCACTGAAACACGGGGGCCAGCACTCCTGGCCTGCGTCCCCGCCAGCGAGGGGAGTCACTCAGTCCGCCTTGTATCTCCAGGTTGACGGACGGATTACCGAAGCCCGGCTTGTGGATCCACTCTAGCGATGTGCCTGAAGCAAGCTCGACAGTATAACGACCCGCATTTAAATAGCGAGGCGGCAGGCGCATTATAAGCCTAAATTCATTATGCAAACGCGGCCAGGTGTCCGGTGCTGTATCGCCAAAAAAGGATTGAAAGACTACCGTGCCATCTTCCGTGGATACTACCACGCCCAGATGAGAGATGTTCTCCGGAGCACAGCAGCTGGCGTCGATCTCAATATTGATCGCCTGTGTATTGGGCACAGGCAGGCGCAGTGTGGCACCGTCGTCACAAGTAAGCGCGAGACGGCGCGGTTGCAGCAAGGCCCGCTCGTTCCGCGGTTCCTGCGAGAGCCACTCCGTCTCTCCCGTGGAGGAAATGCTTTTGCGCAGATATTCCTGCACCACAGCTGTCGCATCCGTGGAATCTTGCAGAACGCGGCCTTTTTCAAACCAGATGGCCCGGTTGCACAGTCGCCTCACAGAATCCATGCCGTGCGTTACAAACAGGACAGTCCTTCCTGTTTCGGCAACGGATTGCATCTTGCCAAGGCACTTTTTCTGAAACTCTGCATCTCCCACTGCCAGCACTTCGTCGACGATCAGGATATCTGCGTCCAGGTGGGCGGCGACGGCGAAGGCAAGCTTCACATACATACCGCTTGAATAACGCTTTACCGGGGTGCGGAGAAAAGGCTCGATGCCGGAGAATGCAACAATCTCGTCGAGTCTTCCCCGTGTCTGGCGGGTGGTCATGCCCATCATTGCGCCATTGAGGAAAATATTCTCCTCGCCAGTGAGCTCCGGGTGAAACCCAGTACCGACTTCAAGAAGGGACGCTATGCGGCCTTTGACACTGGCGTGCCCCGAACTGGGGGCGGTGACGCGGGAGAGAATCTTCAAGAGGGTGCTCTTTCCAGCTCCATTCCCACCGATAATGCCGACCACGTCACCACGCTCGACATCGAAAGACACGTCTTGCAGGGCTTGCACTTTGCCCGAGCGGCCATCTGCTCCCGATTGCGTATGTACGCCCACCTTCTCATAAGGGTCGGGCTGTCCCAGCATGCGGTGCATCCAACGATTGAGGTCATGCACCAGTGTCCCGGTGCTTATTTGCCCAAGATTGTAACTCTTGCTGAGGTCGCGTACGGATAGCACGATGTCGTCGGCCATGAAGTCTATTCCGTGATGGGGTGCGCGATACACTCAGCCTCAGCGATGCCACAATCGCTACAGCAATGCATACGTAAAAGCGTTATAAATGCTGCTAGGCATTTTGCTTAGATAGATGCGCAGTTGTGATAACTAGCGCGAGATATATGCTCGCGATTGCGCGCAAGGAGTTTGCGCAGCACGGCGCCAAGCTTGTGCCGACCGGTGCGCACGAGCATTTTTGCCGTCGTGATCACGCCGAGATGCTTGAGTGCGAGTTTCCAGCGGTCACGCTCGAATGCTGCATCTCCCAAGCTGCTTCTGCCGCCGCTCTCGTATTCTGCCACGGTGACGGGAATGTAAACTTTGGGGATATTTGATGTGCCGTAGCAACGCAGATTGAATTCCCAATCGGCACAGGCGGGATAGCGGAGGTCATAGTGCCCCAGTGATTCGAAGAGCTGGCGGCTATAAAAGATGGCCTGATGACAGATGTTATACCAACACAGCTTTGCGGCTGTGAAAGGTCCGTCATAGATTTTTCCACTCCACAGCACGCTGCCATAGCACAGCGCCCGCTTGTTCTGCGGCAGATGTCGCTGGATCTCCATGAGTGAGCCCGGTAGCAGGTGATCTCCGGCTCCCAAGAAGTACAGCCAATCACCGCGGGATTGCCGGATGCCCTTGTTCATCGCGTCGTAGATGCCCGTGTCCGGCTCCGCGATGAGGCGCAGGGAGTTGGGGTGGGCCACTTGATAGGTGCCGGCGACGGCCGCTGTTTTGGGGCAGGAGCTTCCATCCACAATAATGATCTCCACTCCCGGAGCTTCGTGGAGCCGGATAGACTGGAGCGTGCCGGAGAGTTTCGCCGCCGCCTCAAAGACCGGAATGATGATGCTAAGCCAAGGACTGTCGCTGGTAGCAGGTGTCAGTGTTTCCTCGTTGTGCTGCAGTATGAGGTGAGGTGCGGACGCTCCCCGGTTCTTGCCACGCAGACGTAGCACGCGGGCGCTCTTTCGAAGGAAGGCGAGTGCCAGAAGCTGGAGGAGGTGATTTGTGACGCCGACTTCACGGAATGCTCCACGAGCTTCCTCTAGGGCGGTCCTGGCGTTCGAGTCCCAGAGGCAATGGTAGGCAAGCTTGTAGCGGAGATCGCCTGTCTTATAGCTCCAGCGTCTGGCTGCTTGAGCCGGGAGATTGCTTTCGACCAGTTGCGCTATCGCCAGATGGTCCCTCAAGCACTTGCGTACGGTCGATTCGGAACTCAATGAGAAGCCGCCGTCATCTTCATGTTTGGTCCACAGGGGATGCCAAAGAAAGACGCATCTCGGACGCTTTTTTAAGAGGAGGCGTGCTAACAAGCGTAGATCATCGGCTACTTCCGTATCCGGATCCCATCCGCTGCCGAGTGCCTCCCGCCGATAGACGAGGGCGCTGTTGGACGCCGCCCCGTTGGAGAAAAGGAAGAACTCGACGGCCGTGCCATGATCCACAACTGTCGTGCCCTCATGGGCGCTGGAGCCGAGCAGCCTGGCAAGGTGCCTGTGCTTCCGGAGGTAGTTGCGGAAGGATGCCTTTCCCTTCTGACGGAAGTTCACCCAAGCCACGTCTGCCTGATGAGCCTTCAAAGCATCGACCGCAGCCTGGAGAAATCCTTCATCCCATGCGTCATCATGGTCAAGCGAGGCGACGTAGTCGCTGGTGCAGGAGCGAAGACCAAGGTTGCGCGCGTTCGCTGCGCCCGCATTGGGCTGCTGCAGCACCGTGACGGTAGGGAAGCTGGCTGCCACCTCAGCTGAGTGGTCGCCCGAGCCATCGTCCACCACCAGAATCTGCGCGGGCTTCAGTGTCTGTCGCTGAGCGCTGGAGATGGCGCGGGGCAGCACGTCCGGGCGCCGGTAGGTGGGGATGATCACGGTGACGCTGGCGCGAGCGGTGTCGCCGCCTTTCGTCTCCATGCTGCCGCCACCGGTCGCCGAAGTGGCGTCGTTGACGGGTGAGTAGAGGATGTCAGCCTGCATCACCATGCGGTGAGGCGGGAGAGGGCAATCAGAGGAAACGGGACAGCAGTTTGCTGCCCAGAATGTTGTCCACGCGCTTGTGAAAGGACTGTGCGGCCTTGAGGCGGCGCCGGAGCTCGGTCATCTGTTCACGAGTGAGCTTGGAGCTTGCACCGCCGCCGTTGGAGGACGTGGCGCCCGCATCGGAAGTGGTGGTCACGAGCGTTCGCTCAATTTGCACTCCTGCGGAGCGGAGTTTCTTCCGCACGCCGGGCATGATGCCTTTGCGCAGGAGGATTGAGAAGTCGGTCTGGGCCACGTAGAAGTCGCGCCGATCCCCTTCTATATTAAGAGGGAGCACGGCCTGCCAGGATTCCAGCTGGCGCAGGGTGATGCTGGCGCTCGCTTTGCTGACTTGCAATTGGTCCGCCACTTCTTCCAGGGACAGGGGCTCAGGGGTCAGGTAGAGCAGGGCATATACCCGGCCAATCATTCGGCCCAGTCCGAAGGCGTGCGTGCTGTTGCCGCCGGCCTCGATGAAGTGGCGCCGCTCAGACTCCCACGAGAGTGGAGGCGAGGCAGGAGAAGGGGACTTCATTGTTTAGCGATTTCTAAACGGTTTAGCAAAATCTAAACGATCCGACGGAAACGCAAGCGCGATGAGAAACTTTTTTGTCTGTCCCTCGTGTAAACATGCCTCAAAATGCACGCCGTTTTTCGAAGCTGTTGCATCATTCGTCTTGCACGCTTGGTCCATTGGGCCAAAAGTTCCGGCTTCATGCCAGTGGCTGACAGTCCATTGCCCGGGGTGACCGTGGTGATACCGGTCTACAACTACGCCAGATACCTGGCGGAGGCGATTCAGTCAGCCCTGGCTCAGGACTATGCCGGGGCAGTGGAAGTGCTGGCAATTGATGACGGTTCCACCGATGAAAGTCCGGCAGTGCTCGCAGGATTCGGAGCGGCTATTTCCAGTCATCGGAAAGCGAATGCTGGTCTCTCCGCCGCACGCAATACCGGCATGGAACTCGCCAGGCACGACCTGGTCGTTTTCCTTGATGCGGACGATCTTCTGGAGACCTCGTGCCTCCAGATGCTGGTGCAGGCCTGGCAAAAGGAGGAGGTGAAGCCCGCGGTGATCGGCTCTCGTGGCCGCATGATCGATGCGGATGGTGCTTTCACTTCGGAGCTCGCTGCCGATCTCGATGGGCGTGTGGAGAAGCTCGACATCGCGGACTTCGTGTTGCGCAATCGTTTTGCTCCCATCGTGCTGGCGGATCGTCGCATTTTGCTAGGACTGGATGGCTTTGATCCAAAGCTCGCCGCATCCGAGGATCGGGATATGTGGATTCGTGCCGCGACCTCTGCACCGGTGCTGTTGGTGCATGGTGCGCTGCATCGCAAGCGTGACCATGGATCCAATATGTCGCGTCACGCGGAACGGCAGACCTCCTGCATTTTGCGAGTTCTTGAGAAAGCCAGACAGCATCCTGACATCCACCTCACATCACAGATTTGGGCGGAAGCGGAGGCGGTGTGCCTCTTCCAGTCGGCACGCATGTATCTTGCGGCAGGGGAGAGAAAAACGGCGATCTCGCAGTGCTTGCGGTCGATGGGCCGGGCCTGGTGGCTGGCCTCTGCCGGGAATGTAGGATATCCCACTGGATTTCGTATTCGCTTTCTCCTCTTGGAACTGGGCCGGCTGATCGGCATTGGCAGGAGCCCTGCTGCGAACAGGCCTGAAGGAAGCGCGGGCAATTGGACGCCGATGAATTTGAAGACACGATGAAGGACCTCGTACAGAACAGGCAGCGCATGACCCTGGGGCAAAAGCTCAAGCTGGCAACGCTTGCCGTGAAAGAGAATGGAGTGCAATGGACCTTGTTGCTCGGCGTATACGGAGCAGCGAGTGCGGTGGCGGACAGGGCCTTTGGTGGCATGCAACGCCTCCGCGCCGGCAAGCACATTCCCGGCATGAACAGCCGCGACATGAACCGTACCATCTGGGAGAGCTGGAACTGGGACGGAGGCGGCGATGAGTGGACCCCCAGCCCTGAATGGAAAGACAGCCTCATGCGCTGCGTGCTGGCCCCCGCCATCCCTAAAGGTTCCGCAGTGCTGGAGATAGGGCCCGGCGCCGGACGCTGGACGGGAGAGATTCTGAAGAGCTGCGCCACCTACACCGGCTACGATATCTCCCGCACGTGCGTGGAACTTTGCAGCAAGCAGTTCGCGGATCAAAAGCATGCCAGCTTTGTCGTGACGGATGGATGCTCTTTGCCAGGCGCCCAGGATGCCGCCACTGACGTGGTGTGGTCCTTCGACGTCTTCGTGCATATCAATGCAGAAGACGTGGCTGCCTATTTGAAGGAGATCCACCGCGTGCTGAAGCCGGGTGGACAGGCGGTGCTGCATCATGGCTCCAAGGGTGGCGAGCTCGGTGGCTGGAGAAGCAATCTGACCACGACAAAAATGCGCGAGCTGGCAGCAGAAGCAGGACTTGAGGTCATTTCCCAGGTGGATGGCTGGCAGGATGGCGACGTGCGTCATGATGCCGGCCTTTACGAGGACATCATCACCACCTTGAGAAAACCGGCCCATGGCTAGACCTGTGCGACTGCTGGAGGTCGTGGATAGTTTGCAACCCGGCGGCATGGAGAACGTGCTCGTCCAGGTGTTGTCGCGGTATGCCCCCGAGCAAGTCTCTGCGGATGTGGTGTGTCTCGTGCGGAGCGGTCCGTTTGAAGAGCGGCTGCCATCCCGTACGAAAGTGCATGTGATTGGGAAGAAGGATGGATTCGACTGGAAGACCGTGAGCAGCATGCGCGAGCTCATCCGTCGTGGGGGCTATGATGTCGTGCACACCCACCACCTCGGCGGGCTCATTTTCTTTTCACTCGCCTGCGGCATGAGAAAGAGGCCGGTGCTGATTCACTCCGAGCACACGATCTGGACCGGCTCGGATCTCTCGCGGAAGAAGCGCTGGCAGCGTCGTATGCTGTATCCCATCGCCTCGGCGGTCACCACGGTGTCGCAGCAGCAGGTGGACCAGATGCAGGCTCTGGGATTTCGCCACCGGCAGATGTTTCCCATCGTGAATGGAGTGGATTCTGCACGATTTTGCCCCGCGGTGGACAAGGTGGCTGTGAGACGCCAGTTAAACCTCAATCCGCAAGCGCGATGGCTGGGAATGGTGGCGAGGTTTGGTCCATGGAAGCGTCACCTGGATTTGATCGAGGCGTTTGAAGGCATGGCGCAAGACCAATCCCACGTGAACTTGCTTCTCGTGGGGGATGGAGGGCCTGAAAAGGAGCGGGTGTTGGCACGGCTGGAGACGAGTCGCTTCCGTGACCGGATCCATTGGGCAGGATTCCAACTGGACCCGGTGCCGTGGTACCAGGCCATGGACGCGCTGGTGGTATCCTCGTCGAACGAAGGTATGCCCAATGCTGTTCTGGAGGCGATGTCCTGCGGGCTGCCGATGATGGCCAATGATGTGTGCGGTGTGCGGGAAATTGCTGAGGATGAGAAGCACGGTTGGATCATGGATTTGGGCAGCGTTCCAAAGCTGGAAGCTGGACTGAGGCTGGCGGCAGTAGCAGCGGAGCAGGAACTGGCGAGCCGGGGTCGTGCGGCGCGGCTGCATGTGCAAAACCAATTCTCCATGGATGCAACGGTGGGCAAATATTTTGACTTGTTTTGTCAGTCCATTGGCAAAACAAATAAAACTTTACCTGGCTAAAAGATTGCTTCTAACTGTTATAGAGTTAGGTTTCGCCATACACAATTGCATGAGTCTACCGTGGATCAGCACCAGCATGGGAAAGGCCAAAAGTGGCTCCAGGGCTGGAAGTGGCTGCCACTGCCGTGATAGGCAAGATGAATTGCCGGTCGGTCAACTGAACTTCGCAAAGCAGCCCGGGCATGATTCATAGCGTCAAAGGCAAAGAGCGGTGGAATGCCACCCGCAATCATTTCATCCTGGACGCCGCGATCGTCTTTGCTGGGATGGTGGCTGCGTCTGCGGTGCGCTTCCAGGACTTCACACCTCCGGTGGTGTTGCGTTACCTGCCCATCCTGCTCATTGCCTCGATTGCAGTGCCCGCCATTCTATATGGTGCAGGATTGTACTCGGTGCGTGCCGTGCACCTGAAGAAGCGGCACCGCTATTTCCTGCTGGGACTCTGCTATCTCGCCGGTGTGGTGGTGATGCTGACGTTTGGTTCGCTTGATTTCAGTTCGCGGGTAGGACGCGGGGTGCTGGCCATCAGCTTCCCGATCACGTTTGCGTTGCTCATGGCCCACCACGCCTTCCTGGCGAGGTTGACGTTGGGCTATCGCGAGAGGGTGGCGGTGCTGGTCACTGGTAAGCAGGACTATGAAAGCTGGCAACAACTGCAGCTGCTTCGCGGCAGCGCAGCGCAACTGATCGGCATCATCGACGTCCGCAGCCCACAGGAACGGCGTGACCATCCTCTGGAGAGCAACCTTCTGGGAGCCCGGGATGATCTCATGACGGTGGTGGAGGACAACAACATCGACACGGTCCTCTGTTCCGGCCGCCACCTGAAGGATGCGCATCTGGTTTCAAAACTCAGAGAGGTGTGTTTCGGCGGCGTGCGCCTGTGTCGCATCGTGGATTTCTTTGAGGAGAACTATCACACGGTGCCCGTGTGGCTCATCGATCTGGATTGGTTGCTGAGTGCCAGTTCTCTGCCTCACCGCGGTTACGTGCGGAAGTGGAAGCGCCTCTTTGATATCGCTGCCTCCGCGATCGTTGGCCTGTTTCTCTTTCCGTTTCTCCTTGTGGCGATGGCCTGGGTTCGCATTGTCTCGCCTGAGGGGCCGGTGTTCTTCAGGCAGATTCGCTGTGGCCGTTTGGGACGCAAGTTCGAGGTGTTGAAGCTGCGGACCATGAGAGTGGACGCGGAGTCCGATGGACCGAAGTGGGCCTCGAAGAACGATCCGCGTGTGTTTCTGGGGGGTGGGTTTCTGCGCAAGTTCCGCATCGATGAAATTCCGCAGCTTTGGAACATCCTCCGCGGCGACATGAGCTTTGTCGGTCCTCGTCCGGAGCGTCCGGACTTCATTGAACAACTCTCGACTGAGATCCCCTATTTCAGGGAACGCCTTCTGGTGGCCCCCGGGCTCACGGGCTGGGCACAGGTGAACTACCCGTATGGAGCCACGACGCAGGATGCACGGCGCAAGCTGGAGTACGATCTCTACTACATGAAGCACATGACGCTGACGCTCGACATGTTCGTGCTGTTGGACACGGTGCGGATTGTGCTCACTGGAGGAGTCTCCCAGCGTGCTCTGGACGATGCCGCTTCCCGTGAAGCGTTTGTGAGCCGTCCTGAAGCGGATAATGAGGAAGCGCAAGAGCAACTGGCTCCGAGTGTGGTATGACTGCGGCCATGGATTCATCGGAGGCTCGCCGCCATCATTTTGAAGTTGAGAAGGAGCTCGCGACCCGGCTACGCAACAGCACCCGGGAGGAGCGGAAGGGTCTGGCTGCCGAGCTGTACTCCGAACTTTATCGCCGGGTTCCCAACCATCCCCGTGTGGCGCGTTCCAAGGAAAAGGACGCTGAGGAGCGTTCCATTGCCGCGCAGTTGAGGCTGGTGCGTCACGCGCTTGCTCCAGAAGTTCGTTTTCTCGAATTTGGTGCCGGCACGGGCACGTTCTCCAAACATGTCGCGCCGAAGGTGAAGGAGGCGATTGCCCTCGAAGTCTGCGCGCAGGGGAGTGCCGCCGACAAGGCCCCGGCAAACTACCGCATGCAGATGCATGACGGATTGGTGATCCCCCTTCCGGATGGCGGCATTGATGTGGCCTTCAGCTATCAGGTGCTGGAGCATCTCCACCCGGATGATGTTGAGTTACACTTCCAGGAGATTGCTCGCGTGTTGAAGCCCGGCGGGACTTACATTCTCAGTACCCCGCACGCGCTCTCCGGTCCCCATGATGTGTCGCGCTATTTCAGTGAGAAGCTTGAGACCTTTCATTTGAAGGAGTGGACCTACGGCGAGATGGCTCCGCTGATGCGCCGTTGCGGATTTACCCGTATCCAGCCATTCTTGAGGGGCAAGACAGGCCCGGCATACCGCCTGCTTCTTCCGGGATTCAGGGTCATTGAGCGAGCATTGTGCATGATGCCAGCCTCCCTGCGGACCCGTGTTGCCAGAAAGTTCCTGAACAATGTAGTTGTATGTGCTTTCAAGTGACGGATGGGACTGGCCGCAGTCGGCTCGCTGGGCGAGGCCGGCGTCTCCGTTGATTTCGCATGGACTTTTTTGCCATAGTATTGGTTCTCCTGATTTACTTCATCAGGCCCCAAGACTGGATGCCTGGGATTATAGGCATGGGCATCGTGACGCCGGTCATGATCCTGGCCATGGCAACCATGGTGGTTCGAGCCAGGAACTTGAACCGGCCCCTGAAGTTCATCGTGACTCCGCAGGACTGGGCCATGCTGGCCTACTACGCGTTTATCGTGTGGACCTCTCCGGATCCCACCGGAGCTCTCAAAGGTGCATTCCCCCTCTTTGCCTTCTATTTCGTCACGGTGCAGGCTCTGGATACACCGGGGCGGTTGCACAAGTACATGAAATACTGGCTGGCGGCGCTGGTGGTCCTTGCAGCCTTTGGTGTGGGCAGCCTTTATGGATGGGACATTACCGGTGCTGCCGGCATGACGGCGGCAAACAAGGGCCGCCTCGCGATCGGCACCTGGATGCACAACAACCCCAATGCGCTTGGGCATTCTGTCATCCTGGTCTTGCCGATGTCCTATTTCCTGTTCTTCTGGCGAAGCTCCATGACGAACCGGCTGATTGCCTCTGGGCTTTCCTCACTGGCATTTCACTGCGTCATGAAGACCGAGTCGAAGGGGGCGTTCCTGGCGGGATTCATCGTCTTCGTGCTGGCTTACGCTTTCGGGCGCTCCAAGATTTTTCAGATCCTTCTGGTGTCCGCCGCTGTGGCTGGCAGTGGTGCGGTGCTCAGCATCATGCCGCGCATGGCGGAAATGGGGAGCCTCAAGTCGGATGAAGGGGTCCAGGGCCGCTTGCTGGCTTGGGAAATTGCCCGTACCGCCAGCCGCCAGCATCTCTTCTCCGGACAAGGGTGGAAGACCTTCAAGGCGACCATTCGCTGGGAAAAGATGTCGATTCCGAAAGCGACCCACAGTTCCTATGTGCAGGTGGGCGCGGAGCTGGGGAGGGGGGGCATCTTTCTCTACATGGGACTGATCTGGCTTGGATTGAAGTCCTTGATCCGATGCAAAGCCCTCGATGAAGAAGGTGAACGATGTCGCAAGTGTCTCTTTGGCCTGGTGGTGGCGTACGCCATCTCCAACTGGATGATCGACCGTGCCTATCATACGGAGTTCTTCTTTTTCATGGCGGGGACGAGCGCCTTCCACCGTCTCTATCTGCTGCGGAAACCAGAGGAGGTTGAGGAAGTGAAGACGGTGGACCAAAGCCTGAGGCCGCCGGTACGTGCTTTGCAGCCGCCCATCCGGCTCATTCCTGAGTTTTTGCCTCCGGCAGTAGCCGTGTCAGGCCCGGCTTTTCCACGCATGGCTGTCAGTGGCTGGGCCATGGGGCACGATCCGACTGTCAAAAGGGGGGCGGAACCGGTCGAGAGTGGTCCTCGTCTGCCCAGATGGGTGCTCCGGCCCACCATCGTGGACGCGCTCGTCGCCGCCTCAGGCACCTGGGCCGTTTTTGCGTTCTGGGACTACATTCTCAAGACCATGCTCTATTGAAAGAGCGGGTCGTGTGGCATTGGTGCAGAGGCTTGTGCTCAGGCGTGAACTGCTCCAGAATATGTCAGGGGGTTCGTGAGGTTGCTGCGAGATCGTCGACCGTTTCACCAGACTCGATCTGGCGCATGCGCATGGCGGTTTCTTCTTCGGAGATGCTCAGGCGTCGCAGGTTCGCGCTGTAGTTCTGTCTCGCCGTGTTGATGAGGGAAGGAGTTCCGGTTGCTTCCTTCGGCGCCTTCGCCACCAGTTTCAAGGCTCGCCTGTACAGTGGCTCCGCCTCAGCATGACGTGATTCAAGGAACAACACACCCGCCAGGTCGCTGAGGTCATTCGCCAGGTCTACCCGGTCAGGTCCCCACAGCTTTTCCCGTACGGTCAGCAGATCGCGGAACATGTATTCCGCATCGTCGTAGTGCTTGGTGTCGCGCAGCATGCAGGCGAGGTTGTCCATCGCCACCAGTGTCTGGGGGTGTTCATGCCCGAGGATTCTGCGGGCCATGGTGTAGGCGCGCCGGTAGGCCTCGAGCGCCTTCGGCTTGTCTCCGAGGTCCCGCAGCACAGCGGCCTGGTTCCGCACGTCATGGAATACACTGATGTGGTCGGAGCCCAGGTGTGTCTCCGCGATGATCTGGGCATTGGCATAGAGGGTGGCAGCCTCTTCAAGCTTTCCGGAGACGGCCAGGCAGAAGGCGAGGTCACGGGAGCATTGCGCCACCTCCATGTGATCTGGGCCGTAGAGTTTGGTGGCGGATGCCAGGGCCCGGCGTGCAAAAGGTTCCGCCTCCGTGAAGCGTCGTGCCTCCGCCAGTTGAAGGGATAGCTGGCGCAGGCTGGTTACGGTCTCGGAATGCTCCTTGCCGAAATGCACTTCCGCGAGACCGAGCGCTTGCAGATAGTAGGCGATCGACTCATCGCGGCGGCCGGAGTTCCTCAGCAGCCCGGCGAGGTTCCGCAGGTCTCGCAGGAGATTGGGGTGGCTCCTGCCAAAGAGGGCCTCGTCCGTCTTCATGGCGGTCCGGAACATTAGCTCCGCTTCATCGCCTTGCGGTCCGTCCTGGAGCAATCCCGCGAGATTGTTGAGGGCGCTTGCAGTGTCCGCATGCGCCGGGCCGAACTGCTTCTCCATGATCGCAAGTGCCCTGCGCTGCAACTCCACGGCACGGGGATGGTCTTGCGATGCCAGGAGCAGGGCCAGGTTGGTCAGGTCGCGGGCCACTCTCGGGTGGTCAGGTCCGAATTTGCGCTCGTCTATGGAGAGGGCTTTTTCTCCCAGAAGGATGGCTTCGCTCTGTCGACCAGCACCTGCCACGAGGCGTGCAAGGCTCCCGAGGATCCGGGCGATTTCGGGAGCGTCTTTTCCCTGGAGCTTTTCATGCATGGCGATGGCCCGGCACAGGGTCGTCTCAGCTTCCGGAGCCCTGCCAGACAACCTGAGGACTTCGCCCAGGTTTGCCACGGCGATGGCCACCTCCGGGTGCTCGGGGCCCAAGCGCTTCTCAAGAATCTGGCACGACTGCGCCAGCAGGGATTCCGCCTCCTCCGCCTTGTCCATCGCCGCGTGGAGCGGGGCGAGGGCGGTCATGGCCCATGCCAGCTCAGGAGCATCCGGTGGGAGGTGGGAGTTTCTGAGTTTGAGCGCCGTGTTGAAGGAGGGGAGGGCTTCGTTCCATCGACCGAGCTGCATCAGAGCCAGCCCCTCAGCGAGCACCAGGTCACTCCATATCAGAGGCTGGCCTTCCACGCTGGTATGGGCAAAGGCGTGGCGGTAAGAATCGAGCGCTCCATGAAACTTGAGCTGCTGCAGGCGGCAGTGTCCCTGTAGGAACCAGCCGCTCAATGCCAGAGCGTGATTGGGAGATGAGGAACTCTCCGCCGCTGCCGCGACCCGGCCTGCCTCCTCCGCGGCAGTCTCATAGTCCGCCAGGAAGTAGACAGCGAGAGCTTTGTCAAGAGGCGTGGCGGTGGTGGAGGTCCGGGTGGAGCGTGCCCATCCTTCGATGCTGGCCTGCAAAGCGCCGGGCTCCTTTCCGTAGCGTGCTGCTACAGACGCGATGGCCAGTTCCTGCTTGGTTCGTGAATCATACTGTTCTCGCGCTGTTCCTTGCTGGGGAGTGATTTGAGCCACCTCTCTCGCCAGGCGCGTGGTCTCGAGAGCGCCCAAAACCACCCGCTCCTGTTCTGCGGCGATCTCATCCGGGGAGAGACCAGCCAACAGGGCTCCAGGCGGATGGATGAGCACCTGTGGGGAGCCGTCGCGCCAGGTGTTCCAGAAATACATGCCCGAGGAAGCGACCAAGGCCAGCAGCGGCAGCCTCATGAACCACACCGCACTTCGGGAGCGGCGTGGTGATGGTGCTTTTGAAGAGGTGGCCTGCCCTTTCTGAAGTAGATCGTGGGCCAGAGTGTAGAGGCGCTGGTCCAGTTGGGCCGCGGTTTCCACGTGGTCGCTGGCCCGCATCTGATTGATCAGAAATTGCCGGTGTTCCTCCTGAAGGAGCTGTTCCTCGACAGGCTCGGGAGAGTGGGCGTCAAAAGGGAAAACACCCGGGAGCACAAACGGGTACGTGGGTATCCGGAGATCGCGGGCCAGATGGTACTCCATCTGGGCGTGGGAACGCCGGGGAGCTCCCGGGGGCCTTCCTGAAGGTTCAGAGCCGTGGCAAAGACCGGCAAAGTGGACCACGGCCGAGCAGTTGCGCAGTTCCTGGCGGAGGCTTTTGCGAATCTGGCTCCAATCTTTGGAGCGGACGGCCTCCAGCGTGATCACCTGCAATCCCGAGCTGGTCAGGATCTTTTCCGCCCGGGCACGGTGGGTGCGCAAATCCGTAGGCGCTGCGCTGAGATAAATGACAGGGACTCCCATTTGATGGACGCTTCACGGTCCAATCGCACACCCTTTGCCGACCAGGCCATAGGTAGATGCGGAGGGCATGATGGAAGTTTTTTGTGACATGCGCAAGGGTTCTTCGACCCGTTGTAAGCAAGCTTTTACCAATTCTTGATATCGTCCTCGGTATCCTCAATGCCATCAGCGCCCAAGGAGTAGAGATCGTAGCTATCCTTCTTGTGCACGCCGGGGAAACGGTAACGGAAGCGGCGCCCCCAGGGGTCCTTGAGCTTCTCCGTCACCTCTTCGGGCTCGCCTATCTCCTCTTTGTCCTCATCCTTATGTCTTCGTAGGACCACGGAGCCCAGACCGCCATCTTTTTCAGAGGGGTACTTGCCATTCGAACGTCTGGCGAGCCAGAGGCTGAACTTCAGTTCCTCCAACTGGGCTTTTGCCTGCCAGTCCTTCTGGTAGCTCTCCTTGCCGCCGGTGTGCTGGGCTGCCTGCCTGTTCATGAAAACCCAGGCGATGGCGGTCATCACCAAGACTGGGACAGACAGCCATCCCAGCAACCGGACCCACCAGGGCCATCTCTTCTTTTTGGCTCCGGGCTGGACGGGATGGCTCATGTGAACGGCTTTTCAGTAATGGGGAGAGGGGGGGGCTGGGCGTGCCGGGGTGGATAAAACGAAGATTAGGTACAGGAAGCTATGAATCCAAAAAAATTCTCGTGTATTTTCGTAACTCAACGTGCTCCATTCCGAAATCTTCGTTGCGGGCGAGAATTTGCAATCCGCCCCTCCCCAACGAAAAGTCGCAATCGAGAAAACGAACAACCTGAAATCCCATATCCATGTCAACCACCCTTGCAGCCACCCTTGCAGTCCAGGCAACCAACCTTTCCCAGATCGGCGTCAAGCTGATGGCCGTCACGGCTCCCTTCCTTGCGCAGGGTGACCTGAAGGACCAGATGTCTGGTGCCCTCGGCATTCTGAACCTCGTCGGCCTGGTACTGGCCTTCGGCGGTCTTCTCTTTGCCGCGGTGATGTTCATGATGGGACAGACCGAGCGCATGATTTACGGACTGGTCGGTGCCCTGATCGGCGGCCTCGCGTTCCTCATCGTGAAAGCCATGTTCGGCAGTTCCGATGCCAACGTGAACGACCTCGAACTCGGGTCCTAATCGGTTCCAGGGTGGTTCGCCAGCCAGAGTCCGCGTCATTCATGGCGTGGACTCTGCTGGAAGGTGTCCGCTAGTCACTGCAGTTTGTCCTGAGTCGCATGGAAGAAGAGGCCAAGGTCCGCTATTACGAAACGAACGAGGGCCGGGAGGTCAGTCAGGGTTTCGCCGGCTTTCAGGGGAACAATGTTCTCCTGCTGCTCGGTGCTGTCGGGCTCTCGCTGATTCTTTCCCAAGGCGTGGACAACCTCGGTTACCCCATGGTGGTGAATATCATCATCATGAGTCTCCCTGTGGTGGTCGTCTCCGCCTACGTTTTTGGCTTGAAGCAGGGCAAGCCCGTCTCCTATGATATTGAACTGGCCGAGTGGCTCATCATCAAGCTCACCGGTCTGAATTACTTTTCTCCCAAACAGGTGGAGCAAATGAAGCTCCCCTGGCTGGAAAACATCAAAGCGCCGACCAGGAAGACCAGCAGCGATGGCAAAGATAGTTGACGCGTATTTGGACCGCAACCTCGTCATCTACCGGGGGCTGCAGAAGGGCGGCGCCATCGGTCGTGGATACTCCGTGGAATTGCCGGACACGGAAAACACCGATCCGGAGTGGTTGATGTCCCTGGAGGACAATCTCCGTGTGTTGCTGCGTCTGGTGCACCCGGACCTCCGTCTTCAGGTAACCTGGAGCGTGGATAGCGACTACCGCCACGAGATTGAGCGATACAAGGAGGAGACCGAACGCCTGGGTGGGGACAACTGGTCCATCAAAGCCCGTGAAGAGCGCTACAACCGGTACGACAAAAAGATCAAGACCCGCCAGCTCCGTCGCGAGCACCTGAATTTTTACTTCACCTCGAAGATCGCCGGCAAGGTGGGGGGGGCGGGCAGGGCTTATTATGATGAAGTGCTGCAGGCGGCGACACGCGAGCAGTCTGAGCTGGAGGCCGCTTTGCGCGGTCAGCTTACGCCTCTGGGTGGAGTGGTGACGCCCATGACAAACATGGATCACTTCCAGGAGTTCTACCGCTTCTTCAATCCGAGTGCATTTGAGAACGAGGCCGTGGTGCTGGATGATCTGTATGATCCCTCGCAGTCGGTCTGTGACATGTGCTTCAACGGCGATGCCGCTCCGCTGAGCATGAAGTCTTCCATGTTCAAGCTGGACGGCTTTTATCAGGGCGTCTGCGTGCTGAAGACTCTGCCGAAATTCACCTACATCGGCATGATGCGGCTGCTGACGCAGCTCGACATCATGGACTACCAGATCTCCGTGAACATCGAGGCGGGCGACGTGGAGAAGGATCGTGTGGAGACCGAATCCCGACTCGCCAAGTATGAGCGTGGGAAGATCACTGCCTCCATTGAGGCCACGATTGCCAAGCTCCGCACGCGCGTCCGCCGACTGGCGACCAATGAGGTGGTGCCCTACCGCGTGCATCTGCTGGTGCGGGTGTGGGACCGCACGGAGGACGGCTGCAATGGCAAGCTCGCGGCGGTGAAGAGTTCCATCCTGAAGCTCGGTGGCGCCCAGGCGTATGAGCCCACGCTGCCCACTTCGGTGAAGAACTACTGGCAGCTCACCATGCCCGGCTGGGCGTGGTCACCGTACAATGACTTCAAGCTGTACGTCGAGGATGTGAACCTTGCGGATTTGCTGCCGATTTCCAGCACACCCACGGGTGACCTGGAGGAAGCGGAAGCAATCTATGACGGTCCGCGCGGTGCTCTCATGGGCTGCGTGACCTTCGTAGGCAAAAAAGGCGCTCAGCGCCCTGAGCACGGTATCATGTTTGGTGCATCCGGTGCGGGCAAGAGCGTATTCACCATCGACCTGCTCACGCAGACGGCGCCTTATTATGACTTCACCGCCATCGTGGAGGAGGGCCTGTCGTACAATCTGTTCACGAGGCTCTACGGTTGTGAACCGATCATCGTGCAGCCGAACGGCAACCTCACGTTCAACTATCTGGACACGCGAGGGCTGCCCCTGAGTCCAGACCAGCTTGGGGGGGCCACGGCGGTGGCGCACCTCATGGCGGGACCGCCCAAGGATCTCGACAAGGACAGAATCAGACAGGCCCTTTTGGCGAAGCAGGTGGAGCGCCTGTATCAGGATCAGTTTGAATCGTGGGCCATGCGTCATCCCAATGAACGCTACGAAGCGGCGCGCCGGTGCATGGTCGCCCAGGAGTGGGGGCTCAAGCATCTTCCTCGTGGCACGACGCTCGCGGATTGCTGGCTGGATTACACGAATGCCTGCATTGAAGGTGACAGCGAAGCCGCCGGGCTGAAGGAGTTCAATTTCGATCCTGCCAAGGTGGAGGATCTCATGAATGATCCGGGCCAGCGCACGGAGTTGATGTCGCTGGCGTACACCATGATGTCTGCGGAGGACATGCCGACGCACGGTCAGTTTGTGGAAATGCTCAATCTGGAGAGCCGCCAACGTCGCGCTCATGAGGATCTGGCATTGCTGCGCACGCTGCTGGAACCGTGGGGGAGAAACGGACGTTACGGAGCCATCCTGGATGGCGTCAACAATGTGGACCTCACCAAGAAGGTCGTGCATTTCGAACTCTCGTTCATTCCCGAATCCGCGAAGGAACTGCGGGATGTCGCGGCCTTCATGATCACCAACGACGTGCGCAAGGAGATCATGCGCCGTCCGCGTAACATCCGGAAGCGCGTGATTCTGGAGGAACTTTCTGCCTTCCTGGCCATGCCGGATGGCGAGCGCATCACGCGTGAGTACTACGAACGTATGCGTAAGTACTCCACCTGGGTGTTCTCCATCATCCAGCAGTTCCAGCGCATCAAGGACCACCCCGTTCGTTCTTCGGTGATCGGCAACTCGCGCATCATGTTCATGCTGAAGCAGCCGGATCAGCGCGACGTGGAGGCGATGTCCCAGGGATTCCGCGTGCCGTCGATCACGAAGCGGCAGGTTGCGGCTTTCCCCGATCCCTCGGAAATGAAGTCGGACCCGTTTGGCTCCTTCGTGTACTACCACGAATCCACTGGCCGGCCCCGCATTGCCATCGGTAAGCACTATGCTTCCAAGGAGATGATTCTGGCCAGTGCCACCTCGGGCGAGGCCTTCGAACGCCAGAACCAGCAGCTCAAGCAGTACGACGGCAACGCTTTCAAGATGATCACCGCCCAAGCCCGCCTGTAAAAGAGGCCGATTCGCTCCCAAATCGTAACCAAAACTCCCTGTTTCCGAATTCAACATCAACCACTCCACACATGAAAGGCACCGCCCGAGTCCTGCTTCTCATAATGCCCTTTTATTTCATCTCCTGCTCTGCTGATGGGGGGCCTTCCGGCGCTCTGGTAGGCCTGCTGACGGGCGGTGTGCTCGGAGCCGTGGGCGATGAACTGCGCAATGACGACGATGAGAACGGCAACTCCAGCGGCTTCTTCGGCGACAACAACAATAACAACAGCAGCAATAACGGGAACAACAACAACAACGGTTCCGGCAATGGTTCGGTGACGACGGTCACGGGCAGCAAGACCGATACGAATGGTGACGGTGTCATCGATGAAAACGATGCGTCCACCACGACGACGCTGGTCAACAACAACGGGAACGGCAACAACAACGACGATGACCTCTTTGACAAGCATGGCGGCCTGATCACCGGCGCCATCGCAGGTGCGGCCGCGGGAGCCATCACCGATTCCTTCCGCAAAAAGGAAATCCAGAAAAAGTATGACGAGGGCTATGCGAAGGCCAAGAGTGACTCCATCAAGGAGTTCTACTGGCTGAAGCGCGACCTGCAGAAGACCATGAAGGATCAGGAGCCGCCCGTCCAATATCGCTACTACGAAGTTGAAGTTCCGGCCCATACCACGAGCGATGGTGTCTTGATCGACAAACATCGTCGCGTCATCGAGGTGGTTGAGTAGGGCAGGACAGTGCGTGCTGTTCAGTCAACTGTTCAAAAACCAAGCCATGAAAACGTCCATTCTTACATTGAGCGCCATGCTGGCTCTGCCCGGTCTCGGGTTTGCCGAGGCTGTCTATGACGCTGCCGTGGAACGGCAATTGATCGATGCCAATAAGAGTTTGACGAACATCGATACACTCCTGGATTCCATCAACACGGCCATCGGCCAGCAGAAGGACGAGACCAAGGGGCTTCTGGAGGACATCAAAGAGGAAGCCAAGAAAACCACGGAACGCCTGGACGATCTCCTGGAGCGCATCGGCAATCCCGCGGATGTGGACATCGGAGACAGGACGGACGAGCTCATTGAGCACGTGAACAACGCCAGGGACAAAGGTCTCGAGTTTCCCCGCCCGCCTGTGGAAGATCCCGATGATGAATTCTTCAATGACGACGGAGACGGGATGATCAAGTCCATTGGCACCGAGTATGAATATCAGCCGCCCGGTGGTGGCGATAAGCGGACCGAGCAGCGTGATCGCACAAGGTACATCGGGGAGGCGGAGCAGCTCAAGGCGATCAGGCAGTACTATGAAGTCCGTGATGCTGCCGTGGAGCGCCGTGCCGCGCTTCTGGACATCCTGGCTGACGTTCTTGATGACATGAAGGACAATACCGATGACTTTGCCAATCTCGCAAAAAAGACGGCTCTAGTAGAGGTCATTCAGGGGCAGCTTCAAGTTTGCAGCGATGACATCAACAACGCCTTCAACGACACGGCGGTGAAAGGACTTCAGGTGTATGCCTACAGCCAGGTCAGGTCGAAGGGGGATGCTGAACCCGCCCTTCTGGAAGCGGAAGAGCAGAAGGACAAGCTAGATGAAATTATGACCGGCATCTCAGGTGGCGGACCGGCAATTCCTGCCCAGCCCTCGGGCGCTGCACCTGCGTTGGAAGGTTTCCTGCCCTGGCCTGTGCGCAGGTAAGCCACTTCTGTTCACAAAACTCCCCCAACTGACATGAACCTGTTTGTACTTGCCGTCGACATCATCCCTTATGGGATGTCGAACGACGACGTGAAGAACAACTTCGCCGCCGCGCTCGCGACGCCATGCGAGCAGATTTATTATGTGCTGCGTCTGTTCACCGTGGCGCTTGCCTTCGCAGGGTTGCTCCAGGCTGCATACAAAGTGCAGATGGGCGGCGACCTGTCCGGCTTGGGCACCCAGTTGATCATGACGGTGGTGGTGGCGGCGACCCTGGCGCTCGTGCCTCGTTGGATTCTGGACGGCTACATTTTGCTTGGGCCCACTCTGGCGCAAGAGATCGGGGTAGATGTCGAGGGGGTGATGAATGATTTCCTCCGGATGATTGGGGAGAGCCTGGCGGTTTCCATCGGGTCCCAGGTGGCGAAGATGATGTTAGGTTTCCTATTCCTGGGGCTGATGTTCATCGGCTTCATTGCCATCATCATCATCATCATTGCCTTCGTCATTGCCATCATCATCTACGTGCTGGTGATTGTTGCCTACCTGTGCCAGATCGCGGCTGTCTATCTTGGCTTGACCATCATGCCGATTTTCCTGGGCATGCTGCTCTTCGACAAGACGCGGGAGACGGGCTTCAAGTATATCATGGGCATGGTTGGCGTTCTTTTCTGGCAGTTGGGTTGGGGTTTGGGTTTCTTCGTGATCAATGAAACGATTGGCTCGCTGAACGACTCTGTTACCAGTGTATCCACGCTGGGGGCCATCAACTTCGTGTTCGGCGGCATCGTGAGTGCAGCGCTTTGCCTGACCCAGGCGCTTCTGATGTGGGCGGTGCTCACCAAGGCGCCCAAGATCATCTCGGCAGCCATTGTCTCCGGCTCACAGATTGGCTCGGCCATGGTGTCCGCGGGTGGCTCGACGATGATGGGTTTCACCTCAGGGGCTGCTTCAGGCGCTGCGCAAGTTGGCATGATGGTGGCGACAAGTGGGGCTTCTGCACCGGCATCTGCCGGATCCGCAGCCAAGGGTGGAGCTTCGATCGGTAGTGGCGGTGGCGCCAAATGATGATGGAAATATTCTGAATGAAATCCTCCTCCGCACTTTTCATCAGCAAAGATGGTCTCGCGACCTTCTGGTTCCTGCTTGCCGCAGGTGCTGTGGTGGGGGCTGCCTTCTATGTGTACCGTCTTATCAACAAGACGGCGCTGCGCCCGCAGTACATCATCATGACCAACCCGGATGTGAAGCCGCTGAGCTTTGAGCTCGATCCGGCGAAGCTGGAGGTCCGGGACCGGGACCAGACACGGCTGCTGCTGGACTCCGTATTCAACAAGTCTCCTTCCGGGCTGGATGCTGCTGATCGTTGCCGGCGCATGATGTCTGGCACGGCGTGGAAATGGGTGCAGACCGAGTTGCTGGACAAGCAGAATGACGCTTTCCGGGACGGACAGATGCACCAGAAGATTGAGGTGGAGAGGATTGATCTTCGCAGGCTGCCGGAGCAGGGCGCCACCCTGGCCATGGTGAGCGGACAGTTGCTCCGCACCGGTATTCACGAGGGGAGACTCTTCAATGAAGTCTGGGCGGTGAAGGCGGACATCCTCTGGCTGCCCAATACGTCACTGTTGGAGCATGGACGCATTCCGATTATCTGCCACCGGTTCACCTGTCGGGAAACTCCCGTCGCATCCACGCTACGGCGGACTCAGGAGGGCGCACCTCCGCTGCCACCTTCAACCAGCACTCCAGCTCCAGACGCCGCGCCCAACTGATCCATGAAGTCCGTTGTCGATCTCTTCGTAGTCAAAGACCGCACCGCCATTTTTTGGTTTACTGTGGCGTGTGTCAGCATCGTCTGCAGCGCCATCTTCGTGCAGAGGGTGATCACCGCCGTGCAGGTGAAGCCGCAGTACGTCATCATGGACTCCACCGGCAGCTACTACCTGGCGCCGAGTGTGGAGTTTGAGAAGGCGCTTGAGCTCCACGCCGCGCAGACGCGCCTGGCCATGGAGACGCTGTACACCCGCGGCCCGGAAATGCTCACGTTCGAGTCCCGGTTGAAAAAACTCTTCACGCAGGAGGCCAACACCCAGATTCGCAAGGACCTCCTGAACCCGGATGAGAAGCCCTTCCGTGAACAGCAGATCCACCAGAGCATCCAAATCGAGCAGGCGGGCGTGTACAAGAATCTCATCGATCCCCGTGGTCAGGCGGTCACGTTTGCCAAGGGAAAGCTGACGCGTGAAATCACGTTCAAGGGGCAGTCCAAGACGGAGGTGCTGGACGTGGAGGTGTATTTCTGGTGGCGCATCAACACCCGCATGGCGGACAACGGCTTGTTTCCCACGGTATGCACCAAGTTCAAGGCGTCTGATCCGAAGCGGCCTGGCGAGGTTGACGCGGCGGCCGCGACCGCCTCTTCCTCGTCTGCCAAAAACTCATCCTCATCCGCGAAGTCCACCCCATGAGAGCCGTCTCCCATCTGTTTCTGGCACGAAGCAGGGCCGCGGTATTTTGGTTCCTGGTGACTTGCGCCACGATTGGTGGCAGCGGGTACTATCTGCAGTCGCGCATCGCGGATGTGCGCACCCTGCCCCAGTACGTGTACACGGGTTCGCCGGACATGTATTACCTCACGCCGAGCCTGGACATCGAGACGCCGACGAAGATGCACCAGGCGCAGACCCGATTGGCCATGGAGACCATGTTCAACCGGGCTCCCTCACGGCTGGATCACCAGGAGAGGCTGCCCAAACTTTTCAGCTACGAGGCCACGCAGGACATCATCAAGGGCCTGATTGTTCCGCAGGCCAAAAACTTCCATGAGAACAAGCTCCACCAAAAAGTGGAGATCGGAGAGATCATCGTGAACATCCAGGAGGGCCAGGGTGAGGCCACGACGGTGGCGACTGCGCAGCTCGTGCGAGCCGGAGTGACGCCGGAGCAGACGATGATCAATGAAACCTGGTCGGTGAAAATTTTCTTTGAATGGCGCATCAACCCCGACATCGAAGAGCGCCCCCTGTACCCCACGCTTTGCAACAAGGTTAATTTATTCAGTATGGAAAGGACATTCCCCTGATGGATCTCCGACGCGCTGCATTCATCTTTTCCAGCCTCGTGCTGGGCGCCGTTCTCCCGCCGGCGTCTTTGCAAGGGCAGATTGCCCAAGGGCAGGAACTGATCACGTTGCCGGGACGGGATACCATCCATGACCTCACGCTGAACACGCAGGTGGCCACCTCGGTGACCTTTCCTGCGGACATCACCCTGGTCATCGGTTATGGCCTGGTGCTTGATGCCGCGGCGGCCCAGGGACTGATGGATGCGGAGGCGGTGGCTGCGGCCACGCTGAAGGATCTCGCGCCCCAACCGGTCACGATTGTGCACTACGCACTGGCGGCACGCGATACCCTGGTGATGCGCGCCATCCGGCGGGGCACGCCCTGCTACCTCACCGTGCGGTGCGGAGAGCAGATCTATCTCTTCAAGGTGAGTGCGGGAGACCGTGCCAATGTGGCTGTGCTCGTGACGGATGCCATCGGCTCCGGTACTGCCGTGGAAGTGGCCAAGGAAGACATCGTCAAATCACGCACCAACTACAATTCCACGGAGTTGATTGGGATTCTCTCGCGGGCCAAGCAGCGTGACTTCCTGGAGTCGGTGAATCCCGCCCTCTATGAGGGATGGCATGAGCGGCGGGGCATTTCGCTGAGTTCGGAAAACGGCGGGCTGGTTTCCACCATCACGGAAATCCAGCAGTGGCCGCAGAAGGATGCGCTCGTCTTCCGCACCAAGATTGAGAACAAGGGGGCGCACCGCCTGCGCTTCAATCCTTCCGATGTGAAGGTGAGGGCAGGGGATGCCAGCTACACGGCGCAGCTCGCGGACAGCAGTGGCGTGGTCGAGCCTGGACGCGTGACCTTGCT
Source organism: Roseimicrobium gellanilyticum (assembly GCF_003315205.1). Taxonomy (NCBI): domain Bacteria; kingdom Pseudomonadati; phylum Verrucomicrobiota; class Verrucomicrobiia; order Verrucomicrobiales; family Verrucomicrobiaceae; genus Roseimicrobium; species Roseimicrobium gellanilyticum. The sequence continues at coordinate 1,141,732 of NZ_QNRR01000001.1, forward strand.
GGATCTCGTGGTGCAGGGGAATTCCTCCGGGGGGAAGGAACACCTGTCCATCAGCAATGACTTCCGTCTTGAAGTGGCCGTTGCGACCCAACCTCCGCCCCCGCCCAACGATTTGCTTCCGCCGCCCAATCCGCTTCTCCCCGCCTTGGAGAAGGGTGGCATGGCGCTCCCGCTTCCTGAAGTTTCCGCGCCCTCCAAGGACGAAATCCGGCTGCCTCTCCCAAATTTCTACGGCGGCAAGTAACCTCGAGCTCAACACACACGCAGACCCATGCTGTCTTACTTACAGAAACCGGGGGTTCAGATTGCCCTGTTCATCGTCGCTGTGGCGGTGGGCGGCGGCTTTTTCTGGTACCAGAGCCAGCAGCGCACGGCTCCGAAGGCCGCGCCGAAGCCTCCGCCGGCAGGCATGGGGCAGGCCTCCTCGGAGCAGGTGGATGTGGGACGTCGTGACCTGACTGGCAGTGAAGTTGCCGAAAACAACCGTCTGGACAAACTGGTGCTGCCCCCGTTGAAGCCGGAGCAGCCTGTGGTGGTGGTGCAGAAAGAGGAACCCAAAAGGCAGGAGCAGCCGAAAAAGCCGGCCTTCCCTGAGCTTGTACAGGTGCAGAGCCATCCCAGCATGAGACCCTTTTCGGCGGCGCCTCCCAAGGTCTTCGCGCCTCGCGGCACGCTGATCAAGGCGGCACTGGTCATCACCCTGGAGAGCAACAACAACGGGACCCCGGTGCTGGGCATGGTGACGGAGGACGTGTATTTCCAGGGCAATCTCATCGTGCCCGCCGGCACGCAGGTACTGGCCGCCTCTGCGCAGGACAGCAAGATCCGTGATCGCGTGGATATTCGCGGTGCCTTCACCTTCGTCTGGGCGGATGGCTCTGAGTATGTGATCAACGGCATTGCCCTCGATCATCAGCCGCTTTCTGACGGCACCTTTGGTCTGCTCGATGGATCGCCCGGCATCCGCGGTCGCATCCTGAAGTCGGATGAGTACATCGAGTTGAAGATTCTCGTCAGCGAAGCTCTGCAGGGCATCATGAGGTCCCAGCAGGACCAGTTCCAGTCGATCTATGGCCTGGTGCCCACCAACAGCTCCAAGAACGCGGCTTTGGGCGCGGGTACGGGCGGCGCGTCCGCCTACTCGAACCTGATGGTGCAGAAGATGGAGAAGGATACGAACTATGTGCAGGTGCCTGCGGGTACCTCCTTCTACATCTACACGTTGGATGTCTTCGAACCAGAGCTGCGCAGCATCGGTGGTTATCGACAGGGGAACACAGCCGTATCCGGCGTGCAGTTGCAGCAGAACGCATACGAGCAGATGGCCGCCGCCGCTGCGGCAAAGGCTGCGGAATTCCAGGCGGGCCTGGCCGGCAAGAAGGCGGCCACGGAGGAGCAGGCGGCTGCGGCGCGACATGAATCTCTCGTCGAGCGCACCAAGGCGCTGATGGTTCCCACCAATAACTCTCCCCCTGTGGGCTCAGGAGGGGCGGCCCCTCTGCAGTCCCGCCTCCCGTTCGGCACGCCTCCCGCCACCCGGTAATGACCCATTTTGCATCATCCATGAAAACAACCTTTGCTCCCCTGGCTCTGCTACTCCTGGCGGCCTTGTCTTCGTGCGCCACAAAACCGGAGAAGCCCGAGGACGTGGCCTACGACGAAGATCTGGAGAACACCTTGCAGATTCCGAGCTACACCCGCACTGCGCTGGATGGCTGGCCGAAGGGGCGCCAGATTGATCCCTATGATGTCTCCCGCGTGCGCCATCCTGAGGAGGTGCACACCTATCACATCGGGCGCCTTCCCAGCCGTGATCGTCGTGAAATGCACGAGGCGCACACGGTTTATCGGGTGGAGCAGGACGCACGGTGGGATCAGCGCCTGCCTGCCACGCCCATGGCCTCCCGTGGCGTGGTGCTGGGCATTCGTGAGCCCGAGCATGATCCTGTGCCCAAGGATACCGTGGTGAATGCGGAGCGCGTGCGCCAGATCGAGCTGAGCGCCCAGCTGGAGAAGCGCGTGGCCCTGCTCAGGGACAAGCAGGAACAGATTGAGGCCTTCCTGGCTACTGCGCCGGACAAGAACAAGACCATCGCCGAACTCCAGCAGCAGAATGCCAAGGCCCAGTCGGATCTCAGTGCCCTGAAGGAAGAACATCGCAAAGCGCAGGATGAACTGCGTGAAATCAAAGAACGCCAGGCTATGGAAGAAGCTCTGAACAGGAGCATCAAAGACGCGACAAAGAAACCATGAAGTGGCACATCACATTGCCCCCCACCACAGATCACAAGAGCCGTCTTCGTGATCTGCCTGCCTATTTGGAAGGCAGGATCATTGGCCAGGACCACGTCATTCCCAAGGTCGTCCCCACCCTGCAAAATGGGGAGCTGGGCCTTTCGGATCCCGGTCGTCCCAAGGGTACCTTCCTTTTCCTGGGACCCACCGGTGTGGGCAAGACGGAAATCACCCTCTTGATGTGCCAGTATCTTTTCGGCGATGTGGAGAAGCACTGCATCCGCCTGGACATGTCCGAGTATCAGAACCAGGAGTCCCTGCAGCTTCTGCTCGGACAAGGTGAGAACAGCCGTGGCAACATGGGCCGGTTCTTTGATCGTGCGGAGGGCAGGGGATTCATCCTGTTCGACGAAATTGAAAAGGCGCACCCCCGGGTGCTGGACATCTTCCTGCAAGTGCTGGATGCCGCCCGCATCACCGTGGCCAATGGTGAAACGCTGAACCTTTCCGAGTTCTACATCGTGGCGACCACGAACATCGGCGCCGACGTGCTGATGGACGTGAAGAGCAGCAGCATCACGACGATTGAGCGATTCATCGAAGATCTCGCTGCGGCAGAGCTCCGTCCTGAAGTGCTGGCGCGATTCAATGTGCGTTGTGTTTTCCAACGCCTCAGTTACAACGCGCAGAAGCAGATTGCCGGGATCATGCTGAACAAGGAATTGAAGCTGCTCGCCTCCAAGGGCCACAACCTCACCTTCGGAAAAGGGGTGCTGGAATTGCTGGTGGCGGAGGGCGTGGAGCCCCGGCTGGGCGCCCGACGCATGCGCACCACGGTTGAAAGTCACTGCCGCCACGCAGTACGCGAGGCGATGCTCCAAGGCAACGCCACCTCAGGCGAACTCACTGTAGTCAATGGGAAACTGGTCATACAGAGCACGTGAGCTATGGGAACTCCACAAGCGCGAGATCAAGCGATATGGCATCTGTGCCTGGGTTTTGATCATCGGCGTGGTTCGCGAGAAATGGTTTCTCGCGTGGGGAGCTCTCGGCGCCGCGGCGGTGATGTACTGCTACGACCGCTGGTGGAAGCCGTGGGCCGACCGGGTTCTTGCAGCGGCTGGAAAAAAGACTGACAACGACGCCTCATGACTCCCAGAACTTTTCTTACCCTCACTGCCTGCCTGTTGCTGGCCTCCTGTGGCACCTCCAAGACGAACCGCACGTCCATCATCACAGACGTCATTCCGGCTGGTTCCCGAATTGAGTATTACGGCCAGATTCATGGAGATACGTGGCTGCCCACGATGGTGCAGACCAGCATCCCAAGTCCCATGCCGGTGAAGGAAGCGCAGCAGTGGGCCCTCAGCGCCGCCCAGCAGCGCCTTGGAGATAAATGGAAAGATTACCTCTTTCGCGTAACTGCCCCTGGCGAAAAGCCGATCATATTGTGGCAGAGACGCAATCACGTGCAGCTCTAGCACCCCCCCAAGTAAAACTTTAGATTTTCCAGCACTATGGCAGCAGAAGACGCCGGCGAAGAATTCACGGAAATGCTCTCCACAATTGGGCAGAACGTGCTTGCCCTGGTCAGGACGATCAGAGAGGAAAACAAGAGGAGAGAGGCGCAGAAGGCCGCCATGGAGAAAGACCGGCGCTCGGAGGAAATGGCGGAGCAACGCCGCATGGAGGACCGTGAGTTCTTGAAGTCCGAGAATGAGAAGATGCGCTCCGAATTGCGCGACATTCTCAAGGCCAATGGGATGGAGACTTCTGACAAGAATGTCGATCTCGCCCAGGGAGTGGCGGAGAAGATGAAGGACAACCAGTCCCAGATCGACTCCAACTTGTCTCAGATCGATGCCAACCAGTCCCAGATCGACGCCAATCTCTCCAAGATTGATGCCAACAACAAGGCCATCGGAAGGCTGGACGATCAGATTAAAGGCATCGGTACGGGACCCAAGGATCAAGGGTCGATCGACCAGTTCACGAAGATGCGGACTGAGTTGACTTCGATGAACTCGGAGCTGATGCAGCAGAACACGGATCTCGCGAAGAAGAACACCGATCTGGGGCAGAAAAACCGGGAGCTGGAGGCGAGCAACATCATGCTCAAGAACGGCAAGGGATTGGAAGGGCTTGAGACTGACCAATCCGTCCGGCAGAACCTTGCGAAGCAGCTTGATCAGGTCAATGCAGGTATCGCGCTCGACAACAAGAACCTCAACAGGGTCAACGGACGTCTCTCGGAAATCGAGGATGCGCAGAAGAAGGCGTTGAATCCTTCCGACGGTTCTCTGCCCAAAATGGATGCGTGGGAGAAGCTGCAGGCTGAAAAGCTGGATTTGCAGAAGGAGAAGGAGGGACTTCAGAAGGGACTTGCCCAAAAGCAGGATCAGCTCAAGGGACTGAAGGAGGGCAAGAGCCTGGAACAGCTTGAGAAGGCCGCCAAGTTGGAAGGCCAGATCCGCCAGGCCCAGGAGAAGGTGCAAGGCATCGACAACGTGCTCCAGGGGTACAAGAAGAACGAAGCGGCAATTCTCGACAAGCACAAGGAGATCCTCAAGACGCCAGGCAAGAACTTGGAGCAGTCGGACTACGACGAGCTGTCGAAAATCCGCGCCAAGATGAAGCCATTTGAAGACGAGAAGGCGGCTGCCCAAAAGGATGTCGTCAAACTCCAGGAGGAGCTCGACGGGGTCAAGAATGGTCCCAAGGTGGAAGGAGCGAAGGTGGATGCTCCGAAGACGGAGGGTCCCAAAATGGAAGGCACGGGCAAGATGGTCCAGGGACCCGGTGGTGGAATCACTTCCCCGGGTGTGCCCATGGAGCTTGAGTCTGCGCCCAAGCAGGTGTTGACGAGCCCGTCCATTTCGCAGACTCCGGATCTCACCCTTGATGGCGTCGGCGTGGGCGGATCTTCTGTTGGCAAAGAAGCTCCCAAGGTGGGAGAAGGGCGGCAGCGTGCCAAATCAGTGGGCGACAAGCCCGACAATGGCAAGCCGCTGTCCGTGAGAGAAGAGCTGGCCAGACGAGGAGAAACCACCGGTTATGAACTGGAAAAGATGGGCCTGAAACAAGGCCAGCCCAAGCAACAGGTCATGAGAATGAAGGGCGGCTGAGTGCGCACGTGCTGTGGCGACTTCTGGTCTTTTTCGGAACTGGTGATGTTGGGAGGTATGGATCATGCCTAGCGTACGGGATACCCTGAAGAGCATGCTCGCTGGCCGGAAGGGCCAGCAGGAGCAGCAGCAGGGTGTGCAGCAAGGCGAGGGCGGGCCCGACCCTCTGGCGACCAAGACCGATGAATCTCTGGCTGCCGAGCAAGGCCAGGGACAGGGGCAGGACCTGCTGGCGGCACGCATGAAAATGGTCGCGGAGCAGCGTGTGGCGCTCGCCCAGGCGGAGATGAAAAAACAGGAACAACACCTGGAGCAATTGCAGGACCAGTTGAAGGAACTGACCAAGCAAGGTCTGCCTCCGGGACGTCTCACGGATGACATTGATCAGGCCACCCAGCGCCTGAACGAAGCGAAGGCGGAGTTCTCCCGCGCGAATGAAGCCAAACAAAACACAGACCTTACCAGCAGCCTGCGTCAGGATTCCAAGGATGGCAGCATGGACCTTGGTGGGCAAAGTGTCCGTGACAAGCTGGGCGGCCCCACGGGTGGTCCCAAGCTGGGCGGGGATGAAGGCATGGAGGCACGGGCGCGCATCTCACCACGGCACAGATAAACCACGAAGCCTCTGATGTTGAATTCCGGGTCACCCCTTTGATTGACGGTTTCGTCCGCGCATCGCGTGGCAGTCCTTCTGAATATGATTTCCCTCCTGAAGAAAAGCATCCAACACGAGCGGCCGTGTCTTCCCGGCCTCGTGATGACGGTGCTTTTTCTGTCGCTGCCGAATCTGGTGGCCGTGTTCTGGCCGCGGGTGGACCAGCATCATGTGGAGAACTTCTGGCTGGGCGTGGGCATCCTGCTTGCGCCGTGTCTTTTTTCCGTGAGTGTGCGGACGGCCTTGCGGCTGTGGCTGCCGCTGGCGGCCTTCCTGCCTGCATTGATGGCGTATCATTTCGTGACGGGCGAGCCGGTGCGGGAGTGGGCCTTCGTGGTGCTGGGCGAGACAGATGCGAGTGAGCTGGAGAGGTTCTGGGCACCGGCGGTGCTGGCCGTGCTGGCAGCTCCCTGTGCGATGGCGTTTCTCTGGTGGTTCACCGGGCGGCACGTTCCGGCAGGGCACCGCCTGGGGTGGCTTGCACGTGGTGTGGTGATGGTTTGCCTCGTGGTCATGCCGCTTGGCCAGATGGTGTTTGGCGGATGGGGGTTGGGCGGACAGGTGGCCGTGAAGCGACTGGCTACGACCTTCCCTGCCAATCTTCCGGTTTCTGCCTGGCGTGCCTGGGAGATTCACGATGACTTCGCGGGAAGGACTGCTGTGGCTGAGCGCATGGAGGTGAAGTCCGCGCCGCTGGGTGACCGTGAGATCTATGTCCTGGTGCTGGGCGAATCCGCGCGGTTCGACAGCTTTCAAATCCACGGGTATGCGCGGGAGACGACACCCCTTCTGGCGAAGATGTCGGGGCTGTTGAGCTTTCAAGATGTCGTGGCGCCTGCGCCGGTCACCTCGATGAGCGTCCCTTTGCTGCTGACGCCGGCGAACCCAGAGCATCTGCGTGCAGCTGCGTCCCTGCCAAGTGTGGTGAGCATCTTCCGGCGGGCGGGATTCCACACCGCATGGTATTCCACGCAGAGAAAGCATGGCATGTATGACACAGCCTCGTCCGTGTTTGCCCGCGACGCTGAAGAATCAAGATTCCTCAGCGGTACCTTCGCTCCCGGGAATGCGCGCTATGCCTCTGCGTATGATGGCAACTTGCTGCAGCCGCTCAAGGAGCTGCTCGCGACGGGACACCGCCGTCTTTTCATCGTGCTGCACACCATGGGCAGCCACCAGAACTACGCGGATCGCTATCCGGCTGAGTTCAACCATTTCCCGGCCGAGCGTCAGGACATCGCTTCGCGTCCCTTTGTGCGGGCCCTGACTGGGGAGCAGCGAGAGCATCTTTCCAATGCGTATGACAACTCCATCCGCTACACGGACTGGTTTCTGGCCCAGGTCATCGAAACGCTGAAGCAGGCAAACGCGGTCTCCATGATGCTGTATGTGTCCGACCACGGGCAGAACAAGGGGGATGCGGAGACGCTTCCCTTTGCCCACGGAAACCTCACGCCGGAGGTGATGCACATTCCCATGCTGGTGTGGCTGTCGCCCGAGTACCGCGCGCAGCGGCAGGAGCAGACGATGCAGATGGAGTCCCATGTGGGCACGCCCTTCACTGGTTCGGCGGTATTCCATACCATGGTGGATGCCGCGGCGTTGCAATGTGATGCGCTGGACCTGCGATTGAGCGCGGCGAGCCCGCAGTTCCGTCCGGGTCCGAGGTTGCTAAGGAACCTGAAAGGTGAGCTGGTGGACTATGACACGCTTCCCGTCGTGCTGAATGCAGGCAAGTCGGCCACGCTGGGAATCTCTGCAGGAACCAACATCCATTCCGTACCGCGATGACACCATTCGTCACTTATTTTTCACCGTGTCCGGCTGGAGAAAAGCGGGCTGGGCACGCCTGCCTGTCTGCCGATTTTTCCAGCAGGATCTTGCCGGATTTCGCCGATACATCCATGATGGATGCCTCTCCCCATGCCGGACGGACTCACACGTCCCACGGCATTGAAAGCCCAATGAGCACAGCGCGATTTCGGTGCCCCGTGGAATAAGAATGGCTAGTCACCTCATTTCACTTCAGCAACTTGCGTCTTCCCTGAACATCCCATGTTAGCACTATTCCGTCTCCTCATCGCCGCCGCAATCGCCCTCGCCGGCTTTTGGTACGCCCTGCAGTTCGAAGGTTATCAAGGCGTCGTGGATGGCAAATCGATGTACGTGAGAGAAGTGGCCACTGCGAAGGTGGTGTCCGTGGCGCAGCCGGTGGGTGCGGCTGCGGGGGCTCTTCTTCTTGCGTTGGTGGTTTTGCGGTGGAACCCCGGATTCTTCAAAAAGGAGGAGTACATTGTGAGGTACAAGCACCTCAAGTGGAAGCCGGGCGAGTTTACACGTCACTGGCTCATTACGGGGGACACGGGGGTGGGTAAGACGACCTCCGGATTCAATCCACTGCTGCACCAAATCAGCGTGGCCCGGCCCAACTGGGGTGGCCTGGTGCTGGGTGCAAAGGGTGACGAACATTTCACCGCCATCGAGCACGCGAAGGGTCACGGCAGACCGGAGGCCATCTGCGTGCTGGAAGTGCGACCTGAGCGTGGGATGACGGACTGGAAACCCAAGCAGCGCTACAACCTCATCTCAGACAAGCGACTGCCCTACAACACGCATGCCAAGAACCTGGTGGACACGGGTGCCTCGGTAACGGGTGGTGAGCAGAGCTCCTTCTTCAAACCCGCGGCGCAACAGGCCATCACCTCCGCGTGTGAATTGCTTGAGACGCTTGGCAAGCCTGTAAACCTCAAGCGTGTGTACCTGTGCTTGTGCGACAAGGGGACCATGGAGAGCTTGTTCGAAGAATTGCTGGATGCTGACAGCAATGAAGACCGCATCCGTCTTGCGAAGTACTTTGACCAGACCTTCCTCTCCGCTGCCGCGGCTGAGCAGAAGGAAGGTATCATCGGTACCATCAAGGTGTATCTCGGATTCTTCATGGACGCGGACGTGGCTGAGGTCTTCTGTTCCGATGAACCGAATACGATTGAGATTTCGGACGTGGACAAGGGGCGGGTGCTCTGCACTGCCATGCCGCAGACCTTCCAGACGGAGCGTCGTTACATCAATACCTACATCAAGCTGCTCTTCTACACGCATGCGATGATGCGCTTCGACAAGCCGAAGGCGCAGCGCAAGGGCGAGAACCTGTTGCTGGCGGTGCTGGACGAATTCCAGGCGCTGGCCACGGCGAACGAAGATGGTATCTCTGACCACAACGTGATTGACCGTCTGCGTGCCGCGAACTGCTGCCTCATCCTGGGCATGCAGTCGGATGCCTCGCTCTTCCCTGTGCTGACCAAGGAGAAGGCGCAGGTGCTCACGCTGAACTGCCGTTCGCGTATTGCCTTCCGTCAACCCGACCCTGAGGGCGCCCTGGCCGTGGCAGAGTTCATCGCCAAGGTGGAGCAGAAGAAGGTGTCGAAGAGTTCAGGCTTGTTTGGCAGCAACGCCAGCAAGACCGTGAACAAGGAATGGGACTATGAAGTGCAGCCCGGCGAACTCATGAAGATGGGGGATGCGACTGCGTGGATTGTGCATCCGTCCAAGGACAAGGTGAAAATGCGCATTCCCCCGATGGACGGTGCGGGCAAGATTCCGGATTGGTGGAAGTAAGAGGCCGGTGCACGTGGAGCGAGGTAAAGATTTCCTGCTTCATGCCCGGCAGCGTAACCTGCCCGCAGTATTTGCCGAATCAGTGTGCAGACAGCACTCTGTGCGTCCCAGTTTCAGACGTTCGTGTGAAACTGGCGCGGACAGGTGTATTCCCGAAACCTGCTTTTTGTGGCATGAATTGACTGACCGGCGCATGGCTTCCAACGATGCTGCCAGTTGACGAAAAGAATCCCAAGGCAAGTATCCAGTGGAATCGATTCATTGAACCCGGAGATTCTGCTCTCTACAACTCATTCCCATCATGGCCTCCCTCTCTCCACTGCTCAGCAATTTCCCTCCGGAAGACGTCGCCCAGCTTTCCATCTTTGGAGAGGCCCGGCACTACGTGGCGGGTGAGGTCATCATCGAGGAAAACGAGGCGAACAAATACCTGTACCTGGTTCTGAAGGGTTCAGTGGAGGTGACCAAGAAGGGTGACCACGGTCCGCGTCTCATTGCGGAAATTCCCCAGACCGGTTCCATCGGTGAGATGAGCATCTTTGATCCGGGTCCTTCCAGCGCCACAGTGAAGGCGCTGACGGATGTGGAGGTGTGGCGCGCGACGCAGGAGAATCTGGAGCGCATGCACGAAGTGCGGCCCAAGGTGGCCTATCGTCTCGTCACGCGCATCTGTGAGGTGCTGGCCAAGCGCCTGCGTCAACTGAACCAGAAGTACGTGGACATGGTGTAGGGGCGGGGAGGAAGACACGGAGACACGGAGACACGGAGACACGGAGACACGGAGATTCGGAGATTCGGAGATTCGGAGATTCGGAGATTCGGAGATTCGGAGATTCGGAGATTCGGAGATTCGGAGACTGCGCCTGAGAGGCACTTGAGGATGTGGGTGTAGGTGTGAAACTATTGCCATAGCCGCATGGAGCATGGCTCGCTCCTGTGCTCCTAGGCCTGTGACATCCCTTCGATGCCTTTGGGTTCACGGCAGCGGCTGCGAGAATTCGTAGACAAAGACGGCGCCCGTGGCGGTGTCCATGTCTGCGGGGTCCATGGATTCTGCCATGCCTGAGTTGGGCGCGCCCACGGCAACCCATTGTGGTGTGAGGGCGAGACTGTAGCCAAAGGCAGCAGCCCCACTGCGTGAAGCGGCGGGGATGTAGAAATGCCTGTCCCAGCCACTCCCAGCACCTTCGCCTTTCTTGAAGATGCTCACGGCCCCCCGGTGCGCGTCCGCCACCACGCAATGGTCAGCCCCCACGGCGAGCCATTGGCCGGTTGCCGCCACGGATTTGCCAAACTCTCCCGACCCCTGCGAGGCCTCTGGGCGGATGTAGGCCTCGTGGGTGAATCCGCCTGTGGCATCCCTGCGCAGCACCCAGACAAGGCCGGTGAGATGATTCCACTTGGGGCTGCCGGCAACGACCAGCGAATCCGTGGCGGCCACGCTCTGGAAGTTCCCCGGAGGTGGGGCCCCGGATTCAGGCATGGGACCCATCAAGGGCTGGGACTGCCAGGCGCCGTCTTTCTGCATGACATGCAGCAGGGTGGGGGAGCCGGAGTTGTGCTCTGAGGGCATCTGGCTGGTGATGAATTCCCTCTCGTTGATCAGCGCTGCGTCGGTGGACGCGGAGAGGTCACTCAGGCCGGTGATTTCCGTGTGACCGGCGGTGAGAGCTCCTGGAGCAGGGGAGTAGAGATGGACCTTGGTGGCGGGGGAGTCGGCATGGAATCCGCCTTGGGATTCCATGGCGAGGTAGCGGCCCTTGCACGCCAGGACCTCCACACCCAGTGCAGGGGATTCGAGCAGGGGGATTTCATTGCCCGCCGGGCGCCAGCGTCCCGAAGGTACATGGTACTCATACATGTCGACCGTGCCCATGCCTTTGGAAGCCTTGGGGTGGCGGGGGGAGGCCACCACGAGACGGCCGCTGCAAAGCGCGACCTCATGACCGAAGCGGCAGCCAAGTCCGGGATGGGGATTGGGCAGGCACTGCTTCAGGGACCATTCGCCCTGCTCATCCCGCTTGTAGAGATAGACGGCGCCATAGTCGCGGCCGCTTTGGGAGACATCATTCGGAGCACCCACGGCGAGCCAGTCCTCCTTCACACTCACGCTGCGTCCGAAGAGGCTGCCCTTGGACAAGGAGGGCGGCTGGATGCGCACTTCACGCGTGATAGCGGGGCCGGTGCTTCCGTTTTCAGGCGTGAAGCGCATGGTGGTCACGCCGCCATCTGGCAGTGGTGCGCCAGTCGTATCAGCTTTCTTCTGCCCCGGCGATTCCATCCAGTCCCTGACGAACCAGGCGCCCATGGTACCCAGCACGAGGGAGAGGGAGATGGCGAGGGCCATTTCCAGGCGCTGCTTCCACCGCGTGGCGTAGCGTGCCTCCTTGCGCTCCTCCAACAACACGGGGTCCACGTCCTCGCGAATGGTCTGCACTTCGGCGCTGAATTCCTCGATGTCCTGATAGCGCTTCTCCGGCTCCTCTTGCAGTGCACGCAGCACCACCTTGTCGAGCCGCCTGTCGATTTTCTCCTTGAGGGATGGGGGACGAAAGATGCCGATGGGCAACTCGCCCGTGAGCATCTGGTAAAGCATCACGCCAAGGCTGTAGATGTCGGCACGATGGTCTTCATCGCCGCGTCCATTGGCCTGCTCAGGTGCGGTGTAGTGGGGTGTGCCCACCGCCCAACCCTGCTTCGTGATGGCGAGAGTGTCCTTGTTTTCCAGACGTGTGAGCCTGGCGAGACCGAAGTCCGCGACCTTGACGCGGCCATGCATGTCAATGAGCACGTTGCCGGGCTTGATGTCACGATGCACGAAGCCAGCCTCATGCGCATGGCCCAGTGCTCCGCAGATGTCGTGGACAATCGTGAGTGCTGTGGGGACATCCAGGCGGTGGTGGGACATCAGGTCCGCGAGGTCCGCGCCATCCACCATCTCCATGACGAGGTAGCAGTGATTCGAGCGGGTGCGGCCGAAGCTGTAAAGCGTGACAATGTTCGGATGATTGAGCTGCGCCATGACGCAGGCCTCGCGGGTGAAGCGCTCCACGAAGGCTGCGTCGTTCTTCACATTGTGCAGCAGCTTGATGGCCACGTGGCGGTTCAGCACACGTTCCCGCGCCTTCCACACCACGCCCATGCCGCCCTTTCCCAGGCGCTCCACGAGTTCGAAGTTGGGCAGCTCGGCGGCCAGTTCGTCATCTTCCAGGGACTTGGCGGGTCCTTTGCCCTGCTGAGGGGGCGGGATGTCCTCGTCCTCATCGAGGTCCGGGGGAGACTCGAAGCGCGAATCGTGCATGCCCAACAGCAGACACCGGGGGCACAGTCCTCCAGGGACTGTAGCCGGGTCATAGTTGAAGTCGCACTTGCTGCAGCTTGCCATTACCGGCTCGGGAGGGAGAAAGGGGAGGTGTGTCGAGGGTGCCCCGGGTCAGTTGCCCAAGGCATTGAGAAGTTCACGCAGTTCCGCATCCACATCGGCAGGGTCGCTCACCGTCTCGGCCACCTCCCACCGCAGCAGTTCTCCGAATTTCTTGCGCATGCGAAAGACGGCCTGCTTCACCGCATTCTCGTTCATGCCGATTTTCCCACCGGCCTCGGCATAGCTGAAGTCGGTGCTCTGCCATTCGAGTGCGCCCTTGAGAGCCTCGTAGATGTCCTCCTTGCCACGGCTGGCATAGTTTGCCCGCAGGGCCTCCATCACGCGCGCGAGAAGGGTGAGCACCCACCGGCGCTCGAAGATGCGCTCCGGCGTCATGTCGTGGGAGAGCTCCTTGATCTGGTGGTGCTCTTCCTCCTCCTGTTCCAGGGAGAGGTGATGGCGTCCACCGCCGCGCTTCGCTGCAGAACGCTTGTCCCACTGGTCAATGAGATAGCGCTCGAACGAGGCCCGCAGGAACGAACGGAGGCGGCCGCGGTCTTGATTCACCGTCAGCATGGAGCCACGGGTGATGAGCATCTCGTAGAAGCCCTGCACCGCATCATCCACATCGGAGAGGGATTCACCCCGGCCCAAGGCAAAGGCGCGAAGGGGGTCCCAGTAGATTTTCATGAGTTCACCCAGTGCGACCTTGGCCTTCTGGTCATCCTGCTCCTTCACCTTTTGCACCAGGCTCCAGCGGGTTTCGGGCATGCTTTTGCCCCCTTGCGCCGCTGGCTTTTCGGTGACCTGGGAGAGAGCGATTTCGGCTTCTGACTTCGTCATACGGAGACCGTGGGGTGGCTGAGAAGCCAGTTATAAGAGAAATTTGGCCACGGTGCAATCCCTGCGCCAAATTTGGAGGAAATGCACGGATGAGTTGGGATTAATTCTTTGCAGGATGTGACAAATCAAACGCTTGCATGCCGCCCCGGAGTCCTTTGCAAGGCCAGTGGGATGCCGACTCCTTAGTGGGGACGGGCGGAGGATGGCTGACTCGGGGATGGAGAAGTGTGGAAAAATGCAGAACGATGTCCCCGTATCGAAATTGCACGCATCGGGATATCGATGGTGAAAAACAGGTCCTTATCGAGAAACCATGGTTTATGGCTCCCGATGCTTCGGATGCACTGAAAGTGCAAAATGCACGTCGGTTTTTGTCGGTGAAAGTGACGTGACCGGATGCACGCAAGATGGACCGGAACAGCGACTCAGTATCTGGCCTGACACGCATTCCGTATGACCTTTGAGACGATTTCTCCTCCTGTGACGAACCCCGTCAGCGTTCGGAAGGTGCTGATTGTCGACGATCACCCTGCTTTCCGCTACGGCATGGTCCGGCTGCTGAAGCAGCTGGGAGGGTTCGAAGTCAGCGGAGAGGCAGGAGACGGCATGACGGCACTGGAGATTTTCCGACGCACCAAACCGGACATTGTGCTCATGGATATCTCCCTGCCGGGATGCGATGGGGTGGAACTCACCAAGATGATGTTGAGTGAGGAACCGGGGCTGACGGTGCTGGTGGTGTCCATGTACGATGAGTCCAACTACGCCCTTCGCGCACTGCGTGCCGGGGCCAAGGGATACCTCCGCAAGGATGAGAGCATCACCGAGCTGGGGACTGCCTTGCAGCGCATCTCCAGCCACGGCCTGTATGTCAGCCAGCGCTTCAGCGACCGGCTTGTGTTCAAGGCGATTCACTCCGGCGAAGACCTGGGAGATTCCTATCTGCGTATGCTGTCAGACCGCGAGCTGGAAGTGTTCCGTGCCATTGGCCAGGGATTGGGCACGCGGGAAATCGCCGAACGGCTTTGTCTCAGTATCAAAACCATTGAGACCCATCGTGCTCACATCAAGCGGAAGCTGAGGGCGGAGGACAGCAACGAAGTGGTGAAGCTGGCGCGAGACCTGCAGAATCTCAAAGAATCCGCCTGAGCATGGCGATGCATCTATTGAGGCTTGCTCAGTAGACTGACGTGGGGTGGAATGTTCTGCCTTCCTGAAGACCTTCGGCCTGGAACTGCCTCGCGGATGTGCATTCGAAGTCAGTCTATTGCACAAGGGCTCAATAGGAGTATCCTGTATGAAAGGATAAGCGTCCGAGGATGGACGCGCGGCAGGAACACTAACCATTTTGTCATGTTCTTGTCAGGAGCTTGTCAGTGCACAAATTCGCTCGTTGTCCCACCAGTGAGAGTGTGGAACCGAGGGAGTCTCTGGCGGTCACCGGTGTGGTCTTGGTGATATGATAGCGGCGGGCTATCTCAGCTGTGGTCGGCACCCGACGCTTTCCCCGCGAGATGTGCTGCGTGGTCTTCGATGGCTCGCTTCTTATGGCATGCGAAGAGCTGCACGTGGTCGCAGACTTCCTTGCCCCAATGGACCTTGAACACGCCAAGGCTCTCGACGGATTCAAACTCTGCGCGCAATCGCTTCGGAGCCCTGCGCTCGTTCGATGAGTGCATGACAAAGAGCGCATTCTCTCCCGTGAGATGTTCGTAGGACGGCCAGAACCAGTACTGGTTCTGCGGGCGCTCTGAGCTCTGCACATAGACCAACTGCCCATCCGGCAGCATATGGCGGGCTTCAGGCAGGTAGAAGTTCAGCAGGCTGGCGCGGCCGTAGTGGTCGGCAATGATGAAGACTGGAGCGCCATCCTTCTCCAGCCTGGCCCGCTGGTCCTCCACGAGGTGAGCGAGATCCGAGCCGCCTCGTACACGCACGAGTGGGTCATTTTTGGCATTGAGCGTCACTCCAAAGGCCTTGTGCAGAAGGTGCGTCTCATGAAGGATGGCCACCACGGGCAGGCCGAGGACAACGCCTGCTGCCAGCCAGCGTTGCGCCACCTTTGGATTGCCCAGCGAACGGTGATGCCACCACAGGATGGCCAGCAGGAACAGCGCAGGCGCGGCGGGTGCAATCCAGTTTGGCTGGGCCTTGGCCCGGCATGCCAGGAAAAGGTAGAAGACGAAGACAGGGACGCTGGCGCAGAAGAGGAACTTCCACAGCGCAGGCTTGTCCTTGAGCCGGATGAATCCCCACAAGGCGGCGAGGACGGAGAGGAAGAACACGGGATTGAGCAACACGGTCACTGCGCCTGCAAACTCCGTGAGGCTTGCCGGGTTGAACGACGCGGGACGGTCAAGCCCACCGCGCTCCTGCAGATGCGTCAGGGTGATCCACCCGTGCGCCGAGTTCCAGATGAGGACAGGCACGACTCCCAGCGCCATGAGGCACAGGGCGAGCCAGGGACCGGGCCGCTTGAGTTGTGTGCGATACGATGGTGTCCACACGAGGAAGAGGCAGAAACCCACCCACAGAAAGGGTGAGAAGAACTTGCTCAGGAACCCCAGTGCCATGCCGCTTCCGGCCATGACCCACCATGCAGTGCTGTCCTCCTCCATCGCCATCCACATGGCGAGGATGGACGTGGTGTAGAAGAAGACTGTGGGTGCATCGACGGTGAGCAGCGTGGCGCCCACTGCGAACAGGGGAGTGGCAGCGAATACCATCGTGGCCCAGAAGGCCGTGCGTTCGTCCGTCCGCTTGCGCAGGAAGAGCCACACCACCACGCCGAAGATGAACGCGAACACCGGAGAGAAGAAGCGCACGCCAAAGGCCGTGCTGCCCCAGAGATGGGTGCCCAGCCACTGCACCCATGCGATCAAGGGTGGCTTGCTGTAGTAGGCCCAGTCCAGGCGCTGGCTCCACATCCACTGGTAGGCTTCATCTTCGCTCAGTTCGATGATGCCGCTGGCGATGTAGGCAAGCCGTCCGGCGAGCAGTGACAGGAGCAACAGGAAGGTCGCATTCCGCCACGTGATGGCGGAGGCGCGTCTGGGTTCCGCGAGTACGATGGGCTCTTTGTGCTTCAACAGTGAAGGAGAGTGTGCCCACCATGCAGGGAATGCAATGGGTCCCAGCGCTCTCCACATGCCCAGAGCCATCCCCGTGACTACGGCTCCGATTGCGCCACCCGTGAGCCAGCCCACCACGACATCCGAGGGATAGTGCACGCCGAGGTACACTCGGGATACGCCTACAAGGAAGGCCAGCGGCACCATGAACATCCACGAGCGCCTCCAGAAGAGCCATGCCACCATCGCCAGCGCGCCCCAGTTCATGGAGTGGCAGGAAGGCATCGAGTGCATGCCGCTGCCATTGCCATGAACGATGCGCACATCGGCAAGGACCATCGCCGGTCGCGGCCTGGCGAAGTACTCCTTCATGGGTTCGCACACCAGACTGCTCGCGGCGAGGACGGCTGCCGCCGCGACCAGAACGAGGGCGAGCCCCCGCGCTCCTCCCTGGCGCACGATGCAGACGCTGAGCACGAGCAGCAGTGGGAAGAATGCGGCATTGCCACTCATGAAGGTCATCACCGCATCCAGGAAGCCATTGGCCGCTGTGTGATTGATGAGGTGGAAAATAACCGCGTCGAGATTCGTCAGGGCAGACATGGCTCAGGGCTGGGGATGCGGACGGATACATCTCGCAATCGCCAGTCACGCTACCGGGGTCATTTAACTGAAAGGTGACCTCAGGGTAACAAAGCTGTCATGGGCGGGGACGGATTTTTGGAGAACGAGCAGCCTGCATGCAAGCTCGCCCACCAGCGAAGCGAATGCTTCTACGCCTCCACCCGCAGCGCCCTCGGCACAGTGAGGCGCATCGTGGTGCCCTTGCCTGGCGTGCTGCTGGCGGTCACGAGGCCGCCGTGCAACTGTGCGATGGTCTTCACGAGAGGGAGGCCGAGGCCCACGCCTTTCTCCCCATCGTCTGCCGTGCGCGCGGCATCCACCCGGTAGAACCGGTCAAACAAGCGCGGCAGATGCTCCGGCGCGATGCCTACTCCGGTGTCGGAGACTTCGATGCTGCAAGTGTCAGCAGACTCCTCCACGGTGATGCTTACCCGGCCACCCGCTGCGGTGTGGCGCAACGCATTGGAGACCAGATTGGAAATGGCCAGCCTCAGCAGCGTGGCATCGCCGTAAGCGGTACCGTTGCCAATGACCTCGGTCGTGATGCCGCGATCTTCCGCCAGTGCGGAGAAGAAATCCAGCACCTCAGTGCCGAGGGTGACCATGTTGATGTCCGACTTGGTGAGTACGGTCTCGGCATTGTCCGCACGGGCGATGAAGAGCAGGCTGTCCACCATGCTCTTGAGCCGCTCATACTGTTCAAGGTTTGCCGTGAGCGCCTGGCGGTATTCCTCGCTGTCCCGGTCGTGGGACAGCATGAGGCTGGTGGAAATCATGAGGCTGTTCAGCGGGGTGCGGAACTCGTGAGCGGCATCGGCGGAGAAGCGGGAGAGCCGCATGAAGGAGTCACGCAGGCGCTCCAGCATGAGGTCAAATTCGTCTGCGGTCGCTGCCAGTTCCTTGGGCCAGGGATTGTGCCCGAGACGCCCATCCAGACCGCTCGCTCCCACGCGCCTCATGGCCGCCGTGATATCCTGCAGCGGACGCAGGCCCTGCCTGGTCAGCACCCATGCCAGCAGACCGGAGAGTGTGGTCCCAGCCAGCACCACGCCGATGAGCTGATTGCGGAATTCGGCCATCCATCCCTCGATGTGACTCACGTCCAGGGCCACCCTGTAAATGAAAAGCGCATCCGTCTGCTCACGTCTCACCATGGCAGAGGTGAGCATCATCAGGGGAGAGGTGGGCGACTTCCGGTAGTATCTGGCTTCCTTGATGTCCTCATGCTCCGAAACAGGCGGTGGGAAGGCGGTGACATCCGGTACGATGTCCGTGAAGCCGGGTGACTGCATCATGACCTGCCCTCTCCGCGTGGATATCTGACCGTACTGTGCCTCCATGTTGCGATGGCTGTACGAGTTGACGATCATGTCCTTCGTCATCGGAGGTGTGGGACGCTTGGCCAGTTCCTCGCGCAGGCTCTTGATATGCGTATTGAGAAACTCGGTGTCCTCTTCCGCATAGCTTTCATGCAAGCCGTGATACAGGAAGATGGCGCCTGCGGTGGTGGTGATGAGTGCCACCAGCATGTAGCCTGCGACAAGGCGCGTGGTCAGGCCAATGGCACGCTTGGGCCGCGATGATGGCGCTGGCGGGTCAGGCATCTCCACGGTCCTCCAGACTGTATCCCAAGCCGCGATGCGTGTGGATGAGGCGATTCTTGAAGGGTTCATCCACCTTGCGCCGGAGACGTCCCATGGCCACGTCCACCGCATTGGAGTCGGTGGTGAAATTGATGTCCCACACCAGCTCTGCGATGGTGGTGCGGGAGAGGACCTCCCCCATGCGCCTCGCGAGGAGGCTGAGGAGCTGGAACTCCTTTGCCGTGAGATCAATCAGGTGCCCCTCACGCTTGGCCTTCATGCGTGGCAGGTCCAGTTCCAGGTCGGCCACCTTGATGATTTCCGAGCGGGTGACAGGCGAGCGGCGCAGGAGCGTTCGGACGCGTGCCAGGAACTCGACCCATGCGAAGGGTTTCACCATGTAGTCATCCGCACCCAGCTCCAGTCCACGCACGCGGTCAGGCACGGCATCCCGCGCCGTGAGGAAGAGGACGGGGACATTGATTCCCCTGGAGCGCACTCTTTCCAGCACCTGCCAGCCATCCATCTGGGGCAGCATGACATCCAGCACGATTAGATCGTGCGCGCCGTCCAGGGCCGCATGCAGACCGGCATCCCCATTGTCAGCGGTGTTCACCACGTAGCCGGACTCCCGCAGGCCCTTCGCGAGGGCATCGCGACTGCGTCGGTCATCTTCCACAATCAGTATCTTCATGCGTTCACCGGCAACGCGTCGCGAGCCGGTGGAGGTATCTTGTACGGCATCGAGGCCGTTGTACCAATGTTTTTATTGGGAGCAGGGTTTCGACGGGAGTGTGTTTTTTCGCGTCTGGAGAGTAAAACACTGGACGCGGGGAGGCTTTGGGTTATGGTGTATAGTCACCAAATCAAGGCTGACGATTCCACGATGGCGATGAAGACGATGAAGCACGGTGTGCAGGAAACGCGGGACCTGCTGGATACGACGCAGGCGATGTCCCGGCTGGGCATGAGTGAGAATCAGCTCGCCCGCCTGAGGACCTCGCGGCGCATCAGCTATTTCAAGCGTGGAGGCCGCATCCTCTATGCGCCAGAGGAGGTGGAGCGGGTGCTGCGCGAGTCTGAAGTGCCTGCGCTGAGGCCCGTGGTGGAGGTGAGGGGAAGTGAAAAGGGATAAGTGAAAAGGGCCGGGAGCTCATCGGGGCGGAGCTATGTCTGCATGGGTATATCCAGAACTGATAGAACATCCTATTTCATCTTATGGAACCGAAGTGGAAAGTGAAGGAACGGGCGCGGATGTACATCGACCGGATGCCGGACTCGGTGCAGGGGGAGGGAGGGAGTGCAGCCCTGTTCAAGGTGGCGGTGGTCCTCATGCGTGGATTCTCGCTGGGCGAGGCGGATGGCATGGAGCTGCTGGCAGAGTGGAACGAAAAGCATGCCCGCCCCCGCTGGTCGCAGCAGGAGATGCGGCACAAGATTCTGGATGGCGCGAAGGCGGACCGGCCGGAGGGGTACTTGCTGAACCGGGACCGGGACCGCGAGCAATATCACACCCCATCACACCAAACGGCCGACAGTCCAAGGAGCGGCACTGGCCCAGTGCCGGTGGCGGGAGCCAAAGGGGCGGAGCCTCAGTCGTATGGCCGTACGCCAGCAGCCAGCCACGCTTCCGAGGGCACCAAGCTGGTGCCGCTCCCGAGAAAGGAGCGCCCCACGCCCCCATGGCCCGCCATCTCTCCGCTCATGGATGAAGACCGCGACCGCATCGCCATCCTTCGCAAGGTGCCGTGTGCCGCCGTGGAGCTCGTGAGACGTGCCGGGATGCTGGGGAAGGCGCACTATGAGGGGCACGACTGCTTCATCATGGGTGAGGGGAGATTCGCCCAGGCGCGACGCTTCGATGGTGGTCTGCTCCCCGTGCAGGGCGGCAGGCAGCAGAGCAAGGCAAAGAATCTTCCCGGTTCCGAAGGCGCCTTCATCGGCAGGAAATGGGCCATCGGAAGCACGTGCCCCGTGCTGCTCGTGGAGGGTGTGATTGGGTTGGTGGAAGGCATCGCCTCCATCATGATGGCGCGGGATGCGCTGGACTGGACGTGCCTCGCAGCGGTGAGTGCGAGCTCACGCTTTGCGCGGGATGCAGAGCTCTTGCATGCGCTGCAGGGAAGACGCGTGCACATCATCCCAGATGCCGGGAGCACCGGGTGGGAGTCTGCGGGAGCCTGGCTGCTGGAGCTGGAGCGGGCCGGAGCGCAGGTGCAACTGGAGCCCATACCCCTGCCCGTCGCCTGCAAGGACCTCGGAGACGTGGTTTCCATGGTATATCAGCATGCATCACCTGATGATGACATCCATTTCCAGGGCTGCGTGCGTCGTGCACCGGATGATTTGCGCGAGTATCTCGATGCGATTTTCCTGCTCTCATGATGTCGTGCTCATCATTAAGAGGCGGAATTTACGCGAATGATCCAGGCGCTGTGACGCGCAGCGTCCCTGGACTGCGTGCAGCCTGCTGCCGCTTTTCTGAAGTGCAGCCTGCTGCACAATCCATCGCGACGAAGTCGCCAAGCTCTCCTGGTGATGCCATGCCACGAGCGTATGTCACCATCGCCACAGCAGGCTGTGGACTCTGGAAAGCGGCAGCAGGCTGCGCGCAGTCCAAGGCCTTCGGCACGGCTTCCCTATCTTTCTCCTGACGTTCACGTGCTACTCCCCACACCCCTTTTCCCATCGCATTCCCATGACGACACCTCCGACACCAGACCCTCTCCCACCGCCCGACCCCAACAATCCCCGCGACCTGCGCAACACACGCGCCTATCGACGGGGGAAGGAAATGGAGCGCCGCGAACGTGAGCAACAGAAGCTCACCATCACCGAGCCCGTGCCGGTGCCAGTGCCAGTCACGGAGGAAAACGATGGAGCCGTAAGTGTGGTCGTCGTCAACGCTGCGGATGGCGTGTATAATGACCATCGCAATGCGCTGGAGTTTCTGAGCCTGCATCATGAAAACGTGCGCTTCTGCTGGTGCAGGAGGCAGTGGGTTGAGTGGGATGGCACCCGCTGGGAGCCGGACATGGGCGCAGGCATGCAGGAGCGGGCGCGGCATTTCTCCGAGACAATCCTTCAGCAGGCGGCCGAGTGCAGCTACCCCACGGGCAAGGAGCTCATGAAGCGCGGCCGGGAGCTGGGAGAGCTTGCGGGATTCACCGCTCTGCTGAAGACAGCCCGCTCAGACCCGCGTGTGTCCCTGGACGACATGAGCGTGTGGGATGCGGACCTTTTCCTGCTCGGTGTGAAGAATGGCGTGGTGAATCTGCGCGACTGCTCCTTCCATCCTGCCGAGCGCGACATGATGATCACGAAGTCTGCCGGCGTTTCCTACGATGCTGCGGCGACGTGCCCGAAGTGGGAGGCGTTTGTGGAGAGGGTATTGCCCGACCCGGAGGTACGCCACTTCATGCAGGTGAGCGCGGGCTACTGGCTCACCGGCAGTACCAAGGCGCAGTGCTTCTGGTTTCTCTACGGTTCCGGCGCGAATGGCAAGACCACCTTCCTGGAGACGCTCTACGCACTCAGCAGCAGCTACAGCCAGAAGGCGAATGGCATGCTCGCGGAAAAACCCACGGACAACAACACCCTGGGTGAACTCGCGAAACTGCCCGGTGTGCGCCTGTTGGTGGGGCAGGAAGTCAGCGACAGCATGCGGCTCAATGAATCTCTCGTGAAGGACATCACAGGTGGGGAAACCATCGGTGCCCGGCATCTCTACAAGCCCTTCTTTGAGTTCCGTCCTTCGTGCAAGCTGGTCATGTTCGGCAATCACCGCCCCACCATCTCCGGGACGGACGGCGGCATCTGGCGTCGCGTGCGCCTGGTGCCCTTCACCACCATCATCCCCAAAGAGCAGCAGAACGACAATCTCCCGGAGGAGCTGCTCACGGAGCTCCCCGGCATCCTGAACTGGTGCCTGCGTGGACTGGCCCACTACCACGCCCATGGCCTGCCCATGCCACCCGCCGTGCAGGAGGCCACGGAGACCTATCGTGAGGATTCGGACGTGCTCGGTGAGTTCCTCCAGGAGGCGACGGTGCGTGTGCAGGACCTCGACGAGAAGGTGCTGCTGAGTGGGCTGTATGAGAAGTACCAGACGTGGGCTGACGACAGTGGCAGGCGCACCCAGCTCAACAAACAATCTCTCCGCAAACGGATGGAGGACCGTGGGTATGTCGTGAAGCACACGAACAAGGGCAAGGCCATTTGCGGACTCCGTTTACGCAGTGAACTGGACCCCTTCACCCAAGACCCTTTTGAGTGAGTGACGGGAGTGATAAATGTGACCGTGGTATAAAAACTTCTCCCGGAGAAATGCTGTAGAAAAAGTTTTTGGAACGGCGTCAGATTCATCACCGTCGTCACGGGAGAGGTTCCCAACCAGTCCCTGCCCAGTACTTCCGGCCAGAGCATTATCTAAGACTGTAGCCAACGATGCGTTTAGGAATGGTGCATTTGTCCCGGAGGGACAAACAACAAGCGCCTTTTGCTTGGGTGAGCGGCCATCGTTCAACTTATTGAGGCTTGCTCAATAGACTGACGTTGGGTGGGATGTTCTGCCTTCCTGAAGACCGAAGGTCTGCGATATGCCAGCCCAAGGCAACGCCCTGGGATAAGTGGCAAATGAACAGAGCCCTGAAAGGGCGAAATATGGGCGCACCTCAGGCGGACGCTCTGTCACGCCCTTTCAGGGCTTGGATGTCTGGGCCGTTTTCCCAGGGCGTTGCCCTGGGCTGGCATATCTCAGGCCTTCGGCCTGGAACTGCCTCGCGGATGTGCATTCGAAGTCAGTCTATTGCACAAGGCTCAATAAAGCACGCCGCTCCTTGGGGTGGCATCTTCATGGGTGGTGGCAAGGCGATGGAGGCCCCGGCCACCGCAACCCACGAACCCATGCGACCTGGTGTGTTGAGTCGGTGAGCGGTGTCCCATGTTCTTGTTCATCCTATCACAGCTCCTTGTTCCCATCCCGCGACCCCGTCTTGGCCGCGCGCATCTTCAGCTCAAAGGTCGCACCTTTCCCGTGCTCACTCGTGGCGGTGATTTTTGCCTGGTGGTTGTCTGCAATCGCCTTCGCAATGGCGAGGCCGAGGCCGCTGCGACCGAGTTCGCGGGAGCGGGCTTTGTCCACGCGGTAGAAACGTTCGAAGAGGTGTGGCAGGTCTTCCGCGGGGATGCCGGGGCCATCGTCGCGCACGGTCACGCAGGCATGGCCGTCGCGCTCGCCCGTGGTCACCCAGACATGGCCGCCGCCGGCGTGATGGTGGTGGAGGGCGTTGTTCACGAGATTGGAGATCAAGATGGAAAGCTCGGTGCTGATGCCTTCGCAACAGGCCGGGTCGAGGGTGCAGGAGAGTTCCACGCCCAGCTCCTTTGCCAGGGGCATCTGCCTCCGCACGATATCGCCTGTGATGTCCGCCAGATTGCAAAGCTCGCGGTAGGTGGAGGTTTCGCTGGAGTCCTGCCGTGCCAGCACCAGCAGCGCTTCCACCAGGGCAGACATGCGCTGGGAGGTGTCCAGACACGTGTGTATCACCTCGCGATACTCTTCCGGGGTTCGCTCGCGCTTCAGGATGCGCTGGGACTCCGTGATCAAGATGGTGATGGGCGTGCGCAGCTCATGCGAGGCATCCGCAGTGAATTGCTTCTGCCGCTCGAAGGCCTCATGCAGCCGCTCGAAGGTTCCATTGAGCACCTCGCTCAGTTTGCCCAGTTCGCTCGCGGTATCGGCGATGTTGATGCGCTCTTCCAGATTGCCCTCGGCAATGCGCGTCGCGGTGTGGCTGATGTCCTTGATGGGGCGGATGGCTCTGCCGACGAGCCACGAGCCTCCCACCAAAGCCAGAAGGCTCACACCACCCACGGCTGTGAGCACGGAGAGACCGAGTCGTCGCATTTCCTCAAGGTCAGGCGTGATGTCCCTCCCCACCACCACGCGAAAGCCGATGGCGCTGCTGCGGTGCAGCTCCCTCCTGCTGCCCACGGTCACCGAGCGCTCCACCATCTCCTCCCGAGTCACAGGTAGAAACTCAAGGTCGCCCGGGACGTTGTCACTTTGCAACAGGACCCTGCCTTCCTTGTCCCGGATGCTGAAGTAGGCATGGCCGGGCTCGGTGCCGTGGAAAAGTGCGGCCACATTCGGCGGCAGGGTGATGGGACCTGTACGGAGTTTTTCCACGAATTCCGAAAATGAAAGCAGCCGCTTGTCGTTCGCATTCTCTCCCGGTGCAGCGGGACGCAGGATGTCCATCAGCGAGCGTATAAGCGTGCGCTCCCGCATCGTCAGGTCTTTGTCGATGCGCTGGAGCTGGTTGTCATGAGCCAGTTGGTACGCCGGCATGCAGAAGCCCAGCACCACGAGCAGCAGAATCAGCCCATGCCATATCTGCAAGCGCCAGCGGATGGATCTCAGCGGGAATCTCATGGGATGCAGTAGCCGTGACCCCGGCGCGTGGTGATGACCTCGTGGCCCAGCTTCCTCCGGAGATTCGAAACGTGGACATCAAGCAGGTTCGAAAGGGTGCTGTCTTCCTCGTCAAACAAGTGCTCGTAGAGGGAGGTGCGCGAGACCACCACACCTCGATGCAGGGCCAGATACTCCAGCAGTGTGTACTCCCGCGCGGTGAGGCCAATCTTCTTCCCGGAGATTTCGACCTCACGCGAAGTGGTATCAATCGTCAGCGGGCCAATCTCCAGCACGGCATTGGAGTGGCCTGCGGCGCGGCGTATCAGCGAACGGAGCCGGGCCAGCAGCTCCTCGATTTCGAAGGGCTTGGTCAGGTAGTCATCCGCACCGCTATCGAGTCCCTTCACGCGATCACGCACGGCATCGCGGGCTGTCAGCATGAGCACGGGAGTATTCCTGCGTGCGCGGAGCCGCTCCAGCACGGCCCAGCCATCGAGCTTTGGAATCATGACATCGAGCAACACGGCATCATACACCCCATCCTCTGCCTTGGAGAGCCCTTCCACACCGTCAGAGGCCACATCGACAGCGTAGTCTTCCTCACGCAGGGTGGCGGCAAGACTACGCTGCAGGACCGGGTCATCCTCGATGATGAGCACACGCATGAGAGGGGGAGGGCGGATGGCTTTTGTCCAGAGTTCAGAAAATCACTCGTGCCGCAGGGCGTCGATGGGATTGAGCTTCGCCGCCCTGCGAGCCGGAGTAAACCCAAAGAGGATGCCCACCGCAGCGGAGAAGAGGAAGGCGATGAAGTTGATTTTCGTGTTGAACATGAAAGGCACCTGGATGAGCTGCGCCAGCCCGTAGCAAAGGCCCAGCGCCAGCAGAATCCCCACGACACCGCCGATGGAAGACAGCGTGATGGCTTCCACAAGGAACTGCAGCAGCACCTCGCGTGCCCGTGCGCCGATGGCCATGCGAATGCCAATCTCCCGCGTGCGCTCCGTCACCGACACGAGCATGATGTTCATGATGCCAATACCACCCACCAGCAGGCTCACTCCGGCCACGGCCGCGAGCAGCGTGGTCATCATGGCGGTGGAGGAGCTCAGCGTCTCCGCAATCTGGCGCGTGTCCATGACGAAGAAATTGTCATTCTCATTCGGCTGGAGATTGCGCCGCTCACGCATGAGCGAGGTGATGGCCGCAATGATGACATTGCTGTCCGTGTCGTCCTCCGCGGAGATGACAATCTGCGTGATGTCCCGGGCCGAGGTGCGTCCGAGCAGACGTCTCTGGAGGCTGGAGAGGGGAATGATGATGGTGTCATCCTGGTCGCCCATGCCCATCTGCCCTTTCGCAGCGAGCAGTCCGATGACCTCCACGGAAGTTTTTCCAATGCGAATCTTCTGGCCGATGGGATTGGCATTGCCGAAGAGTTCTCGCCGCACCGTGGCGCCGATGACCGCCACCGCCTTGGCAGAGCGGTAGTCCACATCCCCGAAGAGGCGGCCCTCCGCAAGGGTCCACTTGTTGATGGAGAAATAATCCGACGTGCTTCCGGTGATGGAAGTGCTGCGTGCATTCTCAAAATAGATGGTGCTCAGTGTCATGGTGCGCACGGGCGCCACGGCGGCGATGCCGGGCACCTGGTCACCCACGGCGGTGGCGTCCTTGATGGTGAAGTTCGGCACGCCTGCGGAGGACGACCTCGGTCCGAAGCCGGAGCCCGGGCGCAGCATGATGAGATTGCTCCCGAGATTGGATATCTGGCTCTTCACCATCTGCGTGGTGCCCTGACCGAGCGTGACCATGGTGATCACGGCGGCCACGCCGATGATGATGCCCAGCACCGTGAGGAAGGACCGCGTGAGATTGCGGCGGATTTCCCGGAGCGCGATGGCCAAGGTATTCCACAGCATCGTCATGGCGTTCTCTTCGGGTTGATGATGTCTGACTCAATGAGCCCGTCCTTCACCCGCACCACGCGCTGGGCATAGGCCGCCACATCATCCTCGTGCGTCACGAGCAGGATGGTGATGCCGCGCTCTGCATTCAGGCGCGTGAGCAGGTGCATGACGTCCTCCGTGGTATGGGAGTCCAGGTTCCCCGTGGGTTCATCCGCGAAGAGCGTGCTGGGATTCGTGACGATGGCCCGGGCAATGGCGACGCGTTGTTGCTGGCCACCGGAGAGCTCCGCCGGGGTATTGCGCTCCTTGGTGGGCAGGCCCACGGCGGCGAGTGCTTCTCTCGCGAGAGCATGCCGCTCACGCGTCGAGATGCCGCGATACAGCAGCGGCAGCTCCACATTCTCCAGTGCACTGGTGCGTGCGAGCAGATTGAACCCCTGGAAGATGAAACCCAGGGCATGACGGCGCAGGAGCGAGCGCTGGTCAGGGCTCAACTCCTCAACACCGATGCCTTGGTACAGGTAATTTCCCGTCGTGGGTGTATCCAGGCAGCCGAGTACATTCATGAGTGTGGACTTGCCGGAGCCGCTGGGTCCCATGATGGCCACGAACTCACCCTTGTTGATGGCAAGGTCCACCCCACGCAGCGCCTGGAAGGCGGCATCACCACGACCATAGGTCTTGGTGAGCTTTTTGAGCTGGATGAGTGAACTGGGCGGAGCAACGCTCATGGACGTGGAGTCGTGTTCGCACGTGTGATGACATTCATGCCTTCGCTGAGTCCATCGCCCGAGACTTCGGTGCGGCGTCCATCCGTGAGGCCGACCTTCACGGTGATGGGCACGGCTTCTCCATTCTGCAAAACCCAGATGCGGGACTCGCCACTCTTTTTCACGCGGTGGGGCTTCTTGGAGTCCTCACTGGAGGATGAGCGTCGGCCACCCATGCCGCGAGGGGGTCCGGGCATCAGGCTTTGGACGAAGGTCTTTTGCTGTCCCGGTGCCGCATTCGCCTGGGCCTGCGCGGCCTCAGGGTCAAACCGCAGGGCGGTGTTGGGCACGAGGAACACATTCGAGCCCTTCGCCACGTGGATGTCTGCCACCGCCGTCATGCCGGGCCGCAGGCTCAGGTCCTTGTTGGTGACTTCGAGCTGGGTTTCGTAAGTCACCACGTTGTCCACGACCGCAGAGCCGTAGGCCACCTTCTTCACCGTGGCCACGAAGGAGCGCTCAGGCCATGCATCCACGGTGAAATCTGCCGTCAGTCCCGGCTCCACGCGGGCGATGTCCATTTCCGCGACGGACACTTTGAGTTCCATCTGCTCCAGGCTCTCCGCGAGGATGAACAACTCCGGAGCCGTGAAGCTCGCGGCCACCGTCTGCCCCGGCTCCACCGTGCGTGTGAGGACGATGCCATCGATGGGCGATTTGATGATGGCCTTCTCCAGGTCGGTCTCATTGGATTTGAGCTGCGCTTCTGCCTGCAGCACCGAGGCCTTCGCACTCTCCAGGTCTGCCCCGGCGCGGTCTGCGGTAGCCTTGGCGGTATCCATTTCTGACTTCGAAGGCAGCTTCCCACCGCTGATGCGCTGGAGCTCCTGCTGCCGCTGAAGTGATGCCTCACCTTCACGAAGGGTGGCCTCCGCCTGCAGCACTTTGGCCTTCGCCGCCGTCACGGAGGCACGCGAGCTCTGCGTGGTCTGGGTGAGTTTGCTGGTGTCCAGCCGGGCGAGCGGCTGGCCTTTCTTCACACGGTCATTGATGTCCACATACACTTCCTGCACCGTGCCGGAGAGTTCACTGCCGATGGTGACTTCATTGGTGGGTTCCAGGTTGCCCGTGGCCGTGACGGAGATGCTGATGTCCCCACGCTGGAGCGGCTCCGTGACATACGGATTGATGTGATTCGCCGCCGCTTCACGCTGCGACCACCAGTTCCAGGCGAAGACCGCGCCTGCCGCGAGGGCCAGCAGGAGCACGTAACGAATCCAGCGGGCACGGCGAGCGCCCTTGGGCCGGATTGCCTCTTCCAAGTCCGCAGGTGCGGTGATGGTTTTCGTGGACATAGAGAAAATGACTTGAGGTTCAGAAGCCCGGACCCCAGCCGCCGCCGAGAGCGCGGTAGAGCTGGATGTGGGCGGAGGCGCGGTTGCCCGCATTGTTCACTTGCTGCTCTTCCAGGCTTAAGAGGGTGCGTTGGGCATCGAGCACATTGAGAAGATCAACATCGCCCGCCTCATAACGTTGCGAGGCCAGCTTCGCCGCCTCACGCGCCGCGACCACCGCGCGATTCACCACCTCCAGCGTCTCAGACGTGCGCTGGATGGCGATGAGGGAATTCTCCACCTCAGACAGGGCAGTCAGCACGGTCGACTCATAGGTGATGAGCGCCTGCTTCTGGCGCTCGTTTTGGATATTGATGTTCTGCTTGATACGTCCCGCATCGAAGATGGGAGCGGCCAGACTGCCGAGGATGGAAGCGGCCGTACTCTCGGGGGAGAAAATGCGCCCTGCCTTCAACGCCTCCACACCGATGGAGCCGGAGAGATTCAGCGAAGGGTAACGCTCCGCCTGAGCAGCCTTCGTCCGGAAGAAGGCTGCATTCACCGCATGCTCCGCCGCCCGCACATCCGGTCGCTGACGCAGAGTCTCCGCGGGAATGCCCAGCGCGATGCGGGAAGGAGGAGCAGGCACAGGACGCGTCCTTGCCAGCAGTTTGTCCAGCGCGCCTGGGGGTTTACTGGCTAAGAGAGCCAGCTGGTTCTTGGTCTGCGCGATGGTCTGCTTCAAGGACGGTACAGCCGTCCGTGCCTGCTCCAGACTGGTGATGGCCTGCTGCGTTTCCAGTGCGTTGCCCTGGCCTGCCTGCTCCCTCCACTGGGTGAGTTGCACTGTCTGCTCACGGGTGGCGATGCTGCTCTCCAGCACGGCGAGTTGTGCCTCCGCCGTGCGCAGGTCGATGTACGCCGTCGCCGTCTCTGCCGCGAGCGAGACCTGGACGGCATGGAAGTTCTCATGGGACTGCGCGAGGTCCGCCGTCGCCGCGCGCACATTCTGCCGCTGCTTTCCGAAGAGGTCCACCTCCCAGCTCGCATCGAGAGAGGCACCGTAGTTCTCACTGGTGGTGGCAGGACTGCCGCGCCTGTCTTCTCGCGAAGCCTGCGCGCTGAGGCCCGCATCGAGCTGAGGGAAGAGCGCCGCACGCTCCACACCGCGCGTCGCCCGCGCCTCCCTTATCTTCGAGAGCGCCGTACGAATGTCCGGACTCGCACGGAGCGCCTCCGCGATGACCTGGCTCATGGCGGGGTCAGGAAAGCGCTCCCACCATTTCGGCAGCGCCGCCGTGTCCAGGGCCATTCCCTTCATGCCTCCTGCATTCCATTTCGCTGGGACCGGGGCTCCGCTTTCATCGTTCGCCCCAGGCGTCATTCCGGCACAGGAACTCAGGAAAAGCGCAGCCATCGTTGGCCATGCCAGATTGACCAAGGGGGAGGATGGCGTTGGCTTTTTCATCAAAAAGGGTTCTCCGCGAGCGTGTGAAGAGGTTGCCACCGGGAACCTTAAGTCAGCATTAAGAATCCATCGAATTCGAAGGGCTGGCCCAGGTGGGAGTGTTTCCCGAATGATGCAACTGCCTGCTGGGTTGGCGCGGAAGTAGCGGGCGGAACTGTGCCGGAAGCCCTTGAATAGAAGGCATTGACGTTTGCCACTGCACAGGAAAATTAGAGCATGCCCATCAGCATCCATTGCGGCCGCAGTATCGTGGTGGGGCTTGCTTGCCTCGGGCTCATGTTGCCGGTGGCTTCGGCGGCGGCAGCCACGCCCAAGCGGGTTCTTGTCGTCCATTCTTTTGTCAATGCGGCGCCGCCTTTCACCACGCATTCCATTGCCTTCGAGCAGGAGCTTGCCGAAAAAATGGGGGAGCCGGTGGATCTCGACGAAGTGTCGCTCGACGTGGCTCGCTATGCCTCGCTCGATATGGAGGAAGCGCTGGTCGATCTCATGCGCAAGCGCCAGACCAAGTGGCAGCCGGACCTCGTAGTTCCAATCGGTTCGCCCGCAGGCATGTTTGTGGCCCGGCATCGCGACCGCATCTTTCCTGCCTCGACGCCGGTTATCTATGCGGGCATGGACAGGCGGCGGCTGCCTGAGGGAGCGCTCAAGCAGAATGCCACCTTTGTGGGAGAGGCATTCGATGTGCGAGGCATGGTGGATGACATCCTGGAGATTGCTCCGGAGACGGAGAATATCGTCGTCGTCATCGGCGCGTCACCACTGGAGCAGTACTGGGCCGACGCTTTCCGCAAGGAATTCCAGCCGTATGAGAATCGTCTGCGCTTCACGTGGGTGAATGACCTTTCGTTGGGCGGAATCGTGGAGAAAACGAAAAACCTGCCTCCCCGTTCCTTCATCTTTCTCATCCTGATGATGCGGGATGCCTCAGGGGTGACGCACAATGCGGATGAGGTGCTGCAGCAAATCCACGCCAGCGCCAACGCACCCATCAACAGCATTTTCCAACACCAACTGGGGCTCGGCATCGTGGGTGGAAGACTCTACCAGGCGGAGGCGGAAGGGGTGGCGGCCGCCCGCATCGCCATTCGCATCCTGCGTGGAGAACCCGCGTCCAGTTTTCCTCCCACCATCATCGGGCCGCTTCCGCCCCGGTATGACGCCCGGGAACTGGAGAAATGGAACATCGATGAAACGACCCTGCCCAAGGGGAGCACTATCCTCTTCCGCACGCCCACCTTCTGGCAGCAGCATCGGGCGCTCATCCTTGGAGTGGTGTCAGTGTGTGCCGCGCAGCTGCTGCTCATCGCTGCCCTCATTGCGAATCTCATGCGCCGCCGTCGCGCAGAGCGGTCACTGGGCCAGAGTGAGCAGCGGGTGACCCTCGCCACGGAAGCGGCCCGCCTGGGGGTGTGGGAACTCGACCCCGCCACAGATGAATTGTGGGCCTCTGACAAGACTCGCGAATTGTTTGAGATTGGCGAAAAGGTTGCCCTCCATCGCGCGACGATTTGTGACCATGTGCACCCCGAGGATCGCGATGTGCGGGAGACTGCCATCGACCAAGCCATCAAGACCAGGGGGGAATACGAGGTCGAGTATCGCATTGTGCTCAAAAGTGGAGCCATTCGCTGGGTCAGCGGACGTGGTCGTTGGATGGCGGATGAGGGAGACCGGTCGGGCCGTCTCATCGGCATCTCGATGGATGTGACGGAGCGGAAGGAGGCGCAGGAGCTCTTCCGGCTGGCGACGGAAGCCTCGCCGAGTGGCACGCTGCTGGTGGACGATCGCGGTCTTATCGCGCTCGTGAATGCACATATCGTGGAGCTCTTCGGCTATGAGCGTGACGAAGTGCTGGGAAGACCGATTGAAACTCTGCTGGGCGGGAAGGTCGCGGAAGAAATAACAGCGGATCGAGCAAACTTCCTTGCCATTCTGCGCGATAGGGTCCTCGAAGGCACGGACCGCGAACTGTGCGCCCGTCGCAAGGATGGAAGCGAGTTTCCCATCGAAGTGGGGCTGAATCCGGTCCGGATGCCTCGTGGCGTGCTGGTTCTGATGACGATTGTGGACATCTCGCCACGCAAGCGCGCCGAGGAGGAGGCGCGGCGGCAGCGCGAACAAATCGAAGCTCTTGGACGCGCGAGTCTCCTGGGCGAAATGACGGCCTCTCTCGCGCATGAACTGGGTCAGCCACTCACGGCCATCCTTGCCTCCGCAAGTGCCGGTGTGCGCTTCATTGACAGAGGCGATGCTGAGCCTGAAACCCTGCGCGAAATCTTTGACGCCGTGGGCTCGGACGGACGGCGGGCCCGGGACATCATTCAAAATGTGCGGAGCACCATCAAGACAGGCAGCAGCATCCATGGCCGGGTAGATCTCAATCAGGTGGTGGAGACCGTGGCACTCATGCTCCGGCCGGACGCTGCTGCTTATGCATGCGAGGTACACACTTCCCTGGAGGAGGGGCTCCCTCTCATCCAGGCAGACCCGCTCCAGATGCAGCAGGTGCTCATCAATCTTGTGACCAACGCGTTTCATGCATCGTCCGGGATGCCGCCCGCCAGGCGCAAGGTGGAGATTGCGACCATACGCAACGGCGATGCGTCCATTCGCGTCACCGTCCGCGACTACGGCGTCGGTATTTCCAAAGAACTGCAGGAGCGCTTGTTCGAACAATTCTACACCACCAAGAAGGACGGCTTGGGAATGGGACTACCCATTGTGCGCTCCATTGTGGAAGCCCATGGCGGCGTGATCACCGCCCGAAACGCCGGGGTGGGCGCTTGTTTCCAGTTTGAATTGCCCATTGGCGAGGCCTCTGATGTTGAACTTCGGACGGCGTAGTGCTGGCTCTGAGTTCAGGTCTCGGCGCACGCAGCTCTTCCCGTGCAGGAGCCTGCTGTATCAAAGGTGATGGGGGCCGGGCAGGGACGGCTGCGTTGCCCTTAAGTCCTATTTCCCAACACGGCAGGAACGTCGAGGCTGGTGGAAAGACCAACAGCAGCACCGCAATCACACATGACATCCATCGTTCCGATGGAACTGCTGGGCATCGCATCCGCTGGTACTTGGCGTGTGCCTTGCTGCGGTTCCCATGCCTGCTTGTTTCTCCGGCAGGCATTGCGTGCTTGAATCCAAGTGAAAGGCATCTGCATCCATGAGCCAAGGTCCACCTCCGTCGGAGGCAGCCCCGCGCAGTCGCTGGCGGAGCGTTCTTCGCTATGGAGGCATCGTCACGGTGCTCCTGGTGGGCGGCATCTTCATCATGCGGCGCGAGCTGGGAGATGTCCTGGCAGGCAAGCTGCGGGAACGGTTGTCCTCAGAGGGGATTTACGTGGATTGGAAATCTGCCGGCTGGAATCCTGGTTCCGGAGTCAAGGTACGGGACCTGGCCCTGTATCGTGATGTGGAGAAGCGCGAACGCCTTGCTCTTCTCAGTGAGGTGACTCTGGTCAAGGGAGAGCCAGAGTGGACCCGTTGGGACACAGTCGCCGCGCATGCTGCTGACGCGAGCCTCACGCTGGGGAATGGGGAGAGCGAAATCATCTTGGAACACCTCACGGTGATGCTCCAGATTCAACCGGGAAGCGTGACGCTCCAGGAGTGCCGCACGGAGCTCTACAACCTGGGAATCGAGGCCGCGGGCAACTATGTGCGACCAGCTGCCTCCACTTCCGAATCGGCACCGGGAGACAAAGCTCCCAAGCCCACAACCCGGACGCGAGGTGTGTTAAGTGAAGTCGATCTCGCCCCGCTCAGAGTGGTGAAGGAATGGATGAAACTGAAACCCGAAAAGGGAAAGCCGGTGCTGAAGCTGGAGTTTCATCCAGCGGTCAGTGGAGGTGGTGTGGAGCTCGTGGCGACGTTGGAGGGGCGGGATTTTGTGTGGCGTGGGCAGAAGTGGGACTTCCTGGAAGCAGCGATGAAGACCGTGCTTGGGACAGGGAAACCTCCGGTCGAGAGTGGCAGGCTGCGCGTGGGACTGGAAGGTCGCACTGCCGAGTTCGATGGGCAGTTCGATCATGCGAGCAGGACCATCCGCATTGGCAGGCTGGAGTCCGGCGTGGGCCTGCTGACCCTGGCGCGAGCCATGGTGCCGAAGGGCAGCACCGTCCTCACCAACGTGGCCTCAACCGGGGCGTGGCAGGTGAGTGGAGAGGGGGAAATCCCCCTGGAGCAGCCGGACAAGCTTCGCTGGAATGCCACCCTGGCTCTGGAGGGAGAGCTCGACTTTGCGAGTCATCCATTTCATGTGAAGATGCAAAAACCTGCATGCACGTTCCGGGTGCAGGAGGGTGAGTGGTCTGTTTCCAATTTCACGGCGGGGGTGTGGGGCGGCCAGTTCCGTGTGCCGATGATGCAGGTGCACCCGTCCCAGGGAAAGGCGAAGCCGCGCGTCGATATCCAGGTGGTGCTGCAACAGGCGCAGTTGGAATCGTTTCTCGGCAGTTTCGGCGCGTTGTACACGCAGCCTGGCACCTTCCATCTCGACTGGAAAGGCGGAGGAGAAATCGATCTCGCTTCCGTTGCCGGCACCGGCACGCTGAGCATCGAGCAGGCGGGGCTCTTCAGTGTACCGAAACAAGACCGCGTGGCACTCACCGGCCACATGACGCTGACGAAGGGCAAGGCGGATGACGGCGACCGCAAGTCCCCGGATGACGACGATGGACTTCACGTGAGCCTGGCAGACGCCCAGCTCTCGCTCGGCAGCGGGGATGAGGAGACCACCATGGACGACATGACGTTGCGCCTTTTCATCAAGTCGGGAGTCACTGAGCTGCAGGAGTTCCAGGCGAGAGCGCATGGTTTCCAAATCGAAGCGAAGGGCATCCATGGGAAAGCGGTGGATGCCGATGCCACATCAACGAAGGGGACCACCAGTGCCAAAGCCAATGCCCCTGCAACACCTGCTGCCAAAGAGGGGAGTCGGTTTGTCGATTGGAATCTGGATGGCCTGAAGTCTCTGAAGGCATGGACAACCTTCAAGCCGGAGGGGAGCGCACCCGTGCTGAAGCTTCAGTTCCAGTCGCTCGCGGACAGGCGCGGCCTGGGCTTCGATGCCTTGCTGGAAGCAAAGAAGTTCCAGTGGCGTGGTCAGAAGTGGGATACCCTCCGGGCAACCATGAAGACGGCTGCGGGGAAAAGGAAAGCACCAGTGCAGACCTGTGAGCTTCGCCTGGTCCAGGCAGGAGACGCGGTGGAAATGAGCGGAGAGCTCGATTCCACCAAGGGGGTGATGCGCATCGACAAGCTGGAGAGCGGCCTGGATTACCTGGTGCTCGTGCGCACCCTGGCGCCGAAGGCCATGCCGTCCCTGCAGGGGCTCACCACCACCGGGGCCTGCCGTATCCTCGGCAAAGGTGCGATCCCGCTGGAGCGACCCGGAGACATGCGCTGGGATGCGGATGTGACGATTGGTGGGGCGCTTATCTATACGAACGGGAAATTTCGCGCAGTGATGGAAAAACCAACCGCCGCACTCCGCGTGCAGGGGGACGACTGGTACTTCACCGGATTGAAGGGGCAGCTCTGGGGAGGGGAGCTTGATGTGCCCGACCTTCAATTCCATTTCCCGTCAGGGAAAAAGAAGTCACGCTTCGCGACCCAGCTTGTGCTCAAGGATGCTCGACTGGAATCCGTCCTCGTTGGCTTCGGGCAGCCGTTGCAAAAGCAGCCGGGGACCGTCCAGTTTGACTGGAGAGGTGGCGGGGAGTTCGACCTCGACGCCTTTGCCGGTGCCGGTCAGTTGACCGTTGAGGATGCCGAGTTCGGTCGTCTTCCTGTGTTTGGCACCATGGGCCGCTTGTTGGACAAGTTGACGCCTGGATTTGGCAGGGACATCTCCACGCGTGTGAAGGTGGAGCATCGCATTGGCAAGGGCGTGGTGGGCCTGGACGACGTGGAGCTTGAGACGCAGCAGATGCGCATTGAAGGAGATGGGACCATCGATCTCAAACGAAGGTATGCAGATTTCACCGGAGACTTGAACCTGAAAGGACTGGTGGGACTGGCCACCCGGCCCCTCAAGTCCATGACTGAAATCACGGGCACGGGGCCGCTGACTGCGGTGAAATGGGAGGACCACAGGAAGGGCATCCTCCGCGGAAGAGATGATGACGATGCTGAGTAGCATGCCTATCCAGGCGAGTGGCCTCAGTGGTATGGATAGGCCACTGCTGTGGTATGCGTTGGAACCAGGGCACTGCTCTGTATCAGGCTCACCCCTGCCTTGCTGATGAGCACGTGCATCTCCCCTCCTCACGGCACCTCATGCGAGCCCGTGAGCGGCTGCATCACTTCACTATCAAATGCTCTATCTGATTAATATCCTCTGCGATCCCATCGGTCGTCGCGGCGATCATATCGGATGTCACGGCGGTCGTCCCGACGGTCCACCCTGCGTGTGGTTCCGTAGCAAGAAGCAAGAAGCGTCGTCAGGAGCACAAGGGCGGTGATGCGGACTGCTTTGGATAGTATGGGCAGTTTCGATTTCATGACAGGCAAGTGCGGTGTGGTATGAACGCAGTTGCACTGGGGGCTGCGCGTGTCCAAGCGCGCGTGCACTGTGGCACGCTACTACCGGGCGAAGTTCTGCGTAAGTAGCCCTTTGGTCCTATGCCGCGGTACCCATCGGGCTGCGGAAGGTGTTGCCCTTAAGTCCTATTTCCCAACACGGCAGGAACGTCGAGGCTGGTGGGCAAACCAGAATCATCCACGCATGAAACCCGTCATTTCGATTGTCCTGCCGGTCATTGCACTCGCCGGTGCTTGTTTCACCCAAACTCCGGCGGCTCCAGAAGGCACCACTCCGGAGATGGCCGCTGTCATCGCCAATGACCGGGCTTACGAGGCAGCTTACGCAAAGGGGGATGCCAAGGCCCTTGCGGACTTCTTCACCGATGATGCGGAATACAACTCGGAGGATGGCAGCACTCTCAGTGGCCGCGCTGAGATCGAGGAGAGCCTCCGCGCGCAGTTCCTCACCGACAAGGGCTCCAAGCTCGCCATCAGCGTGGATTCCGTGAAGGTGCTGAGTCCGGATGTCGTCGTGGAAAAGGGCTCGACCACCGTCACGGAGAAGAATGGTGACACCAGCGGTGCGCTCTACACGGCAATTCATGTGAAGAAGGATGGCAAATGGCGCATCACCAACCTGGTGGAGAGCCCGCTGCCTGACGACGATGCAGTAGAGCATCAACTGGAGGAACTCTCCTGGCTGATTGGCGTGTGGGAGGATACGGACAAGGGAGATGACGTGACTGTCCGCAGCCAGTATTCCTGGTCTCGTGGTAACAAGTTCATCACACGCAATGTGAGCGTCAAGCAGGGAGGCGAGGTCACGATGGAAGGCTGGCAGATCATCGGCTGGGATGCCGTGGAGCAGAAAGTCCGCTCGTGGACTTTTGATAGCGAAGGCGGTTTCTCACAGGGGACCTTCACCAGCGAAGGGAACCGCTGGCTGCTCCGTGAAACGGGAGTCACTCCAGATGGCCACCGCACCACAGGTGACAGCACCATCACAAAAGCCAGTGATACTCGATTCACCTGGGAATCCGCCAACCGCACGCTCGATGGCGAGCCGCAGCCAGGCATTCGTCCCATCGAAGTCAACCGCGTGAAAGGAGACTGATGTTATGCGCTCAAGACTGCATTTCATTTTCTCAGTCGTGCTCGCGCTCACGGTAGTGCTCTTCTACACGGACGCATTTGCACGTGGAGGACGCGGAGGAGGTGGTGGACGGCCCTCGGGTGGGGGAGGAGGCGGAGCTCGACCGGCACCGAAGCCAAAGCCGAAGCCATCAAAGCCATCGGGTGGCGGCAGCAAGCCCTCGAAGCCGTCAGGCGGAAGCAAGCCTTCCAAGCCCTCGGGCGGAGGCAGTTTCTCACGTCCCTCAGGCGGTGGTTCACGTCCTTCAGGTGGGGGCTCTTCGCGTCCTTCGGGTGACTACGCCCGTCCCTCGGGTGGAGGTAGTGGCTCCCGTCCCTCGCAGTTGCCCTCAGGTGGTGGTTCCAGAGTCAGTGGTGGTGGTGGTGGCCGAGTGCCTTCCTCTCCGTCTCAGCGGCCGTCTGGCGGGAACCTGCCATCTCGAGGGAACAGCATTTCACAATTGCCCTCAGGGAATCGGCCTGGAAGTGGAAGCGGTGGAGCTAACCGTCCCTCGCAATTGCCGTCGCGTCCGGGTGGCGGTGTTGCCGACGGGCGTCCGTCGCAGCTCCCATCAAGACCGGGAACGGGAGCAGGAGCAGGAACTGGTTCCGGAGCACGCCCTGGGAACTTGCCCAGTCAGCGTCCTGGTGGTGGTAGTGGCATCGCGGGAGGAGCAGGACCATCGCAGCTCCCCAACAGGCCGAACGCGGGAGGTGGGGCACGTCCTGGCACCTTGCCCAGTCAGCGTCCCAGCAAGGAGGACCTCGGGAATTTCCTCGGACTCGCAGGTGGTGTGGCCGGAGGCATCGCACTCGGTGATGCGATTGCCAATCGCCCCTCGCAACTTCCGGCAGAGCGGCCCGGTGCGGGTGACCGACCCGGCATCGCGGACCGGCCCTCGCAGCTTCCCGCGGAGCGTCCCGGTGCTGGCGACCGTCCGGGCATCGCAGACCGTCCTTCGCAACTTCCTGCGGAGCGTCCCGGTGCTGGCGACCGGCCTGGTATCGCAGACCGTCCTTCGCAACTTCCAGCACAGCGGCCCGGCATTGGTGATGGTTCAGGCATTGCCAACCGGCCTTCGCAAGGGCTCCCTGAGCGCCCTGGCATGGGTGAACGTCCCGGGATGGGTGAACGTCCCGGGATGGGTGAACGTCCTGGCCAGCTTCCGGAGCGCCCGAATCGTGGTGATCAATGGCAGGGCCGCGTGGACAACGCACAAAACACTTGGAATAGCTGGAAGCAGCAGAAACAGACCAACCTCAACCAGTTTAACGTTAACGCCGAGCAGCGGTGGAACAACATCGAGAGCCACTCCGGTGACTGGCAGAACCATCGCGAGGAAATGTGGGACTACCGCCACGACCGTGCTGAGGAAATCTGGGACAACGTGGGCGACAACATCTACGACTGCTTCGACGATCATTGGTGGCATGGTCATGGCTGGGGCTGGGGCCACGGTCACTACCACGGCAATCCGTGGTGGTGGTGGGCGCCTGCTGCCATTGGCACCACCGCTGCGTTCATCGACGCTGTGATTCCCGACCCGGTGTATGTGGACTATGGGGCGAGCAGTGGAGGCTACTACTACGGTGCCCCTGCGCAGACCTATGGTACCACGACGAGCGCTGCTCCGCAGACGATTGTAATCAACAACGAGACTGTCCCGGTCACGCCGCAGTCTGCGCCGGTGGTCATCGAGGTGGCTGCGACCATCGAGCAACCACCGCCTCCCATGCCGCCTGCTGAAGGGCACCCTGCAGAATGGATGCCTCTCGGTGTGTTTGCGCTCGCCCAGGAAGAAAAGGGGAATCCCATCATGTTCTTCCAGCTCTCGGTGAATCGCGAGGGCACGATCAGCGGCGCCTACAGCAACCTGCTCAGCTCTGACAATCGGCAGATTGCCGGAAAAATCGACAAGGCCACCCAGCGCGCCGCGTGGCGCATCGGTGACAACACCCAAACGATCTTCGAGACCAGCCTCGGCAACTTGACGCAGGATGTCTCGCCGGTGGCGGTCCATTTTGGGAAGAGCCAAACGCAGACCTGGCTCCTTGTCCGCATTCCTGAGCCCGCGCAGTCTGGACAGCCCATGAACATTCCGGAGCTCAGTGGCAAGCCGCCGGAAGTGAAGAAGACTGCCACCACACCGGAGGTGAAAGCACCCACCACCCCGCCGTCAAAGTAGGGTTACAACAGCACGCACCTTCGCTCTCCCTCCTCTGCAGTACTACCACGTGCCGCCTTGTCCGGTCCCGCCAGAGCATTTCATTGAAACTGTAGCCGTAGATAACGAGAACAAAGGCGTATTCGTCCCTTCGGGACGAGCGGCCACAACTCAATTCGAACTGGCTGTAGCTCCATTTAAAATGCTCTAGAAACCGGCTCCACCGTAAACTTGCTCTTGCTCGAAGGCCAAAGCACCACGGCTCCAGCAAAGGTGGAATTCATCAGCTCCGTCACCGACTCCGCCAGCGGTACCGTGCGTGTGAAATTCGTCATCGACAACGCCGCAGGCACCTATCGCAGTGGCGTTCGGTGCACATTGAATCCATAAGGACGATATGGATTCAGTGTCTGCGGTACCCATACTCAAGACATCCGGATGGGTGCAATCGAAGACATCTGCAAGTCTGAGCAGGACTCAGAGAGTCGGATGAACGTTGCTTTGTTTTTTTCCAAACCCGTCTCGTTGGACCGGGCAGAAATGTTTCCCCGCGGAGAATGTTCCTCGGGACTTATTCCCAAAGGCTTTAGTGTTGCCAGCGAAGAGAAAAGAGAAGCCCGCGATGGAGGAATGAAAACTCGAAGAGGCGAAATTTGGCGACGCCGGACCTAATCAATAGCTCCCCTTCACATGCCCTTCGCCTAAGATTGGGGTAGGATAGGGAAAGCCTATTGGTCTACCAGATTGCCTTGGTGGTTCCATGGGAAGGCGCTTTGCTCGCAAAACGAACCGTATGCGGATCAACTGGAACCGCTGTCGTGCTGTTCTAGAAGCAGGGCCCTGAGCCGCTGATAATCCCAGTCAAATCGGGACAATTTTTGTCAGGAGCGCCTCGATCTGTGGTCGTATTTCATCCGCAACTGAAGCGCAGGAGAGATCCACCCCGCTCATCTGCTTGTTGACGAACATGGGCCACGGGTTGCTCGAACGTCAGCGCATCCGAACCGATTTTGTTCGGACCGCTCTCAAACTCGTGCGGCACCATATTCGGATGCTGCAAATCGAGAAGCTGGAGCAACATTACGACGCCCTCGATGGTCGTGACCATCGCAAAGACGATGATGGTTGACGATGAGGCGTGATATTAGTGCGCCGAGTATTGGCCATTTCTACTGGGTATCTCTCTCGCTCCTGCGTTGCCTCTCACAATTGTGCGGAGATTGCAGCGACGTCTGGAACGGAATCCTTCGCGAACGAAGATTTAGCTCAAAGTGGGGACAGCGAATCGCAAAACCAGATGAGTGGGTTGCATTCACCTAGTGAAAGTAGCCGACTCTCAATCCTGCCTCCAACTCGAACGGAACTCCCATCCGGTGTGTGGCGGGTGCGAAGCAGAATTTCTATTCCTCATGAAACACAACTCAACGCACCCATACCAGCGACTAACCTCCCTAGTTGCCAGC
This sequence comes from Roseimicrobium gellanilyticum, assembly GCF_003315205.1. Lineage (NCBI taxonomy): Bacteria > Pseudomonadati > Verrucomicrobiota > Verrucomicrobiia > Verrucomicrobiales > Verrucomicrobiaceae > Roseimicrobium > Roseimicrobium gellanilyticum. Next base: position 1,183,968 of record NZ_QNRR01000001.1, read on the forward strand.
TGCCTCCTGGCCGGTTCCAACGTCGTGGCGCAAAACGCTCCGAAGCCCGAGGCGCCAAAACCCGAGGCGCCAGCGCCTGAGGGCACTGTCTTGCTGCCCGATGTCGTGATCACTGGAAACCATCCTATTCGCTATCTGGTGACCTCCACTTCGACCGCGCTGCTCACGGACCTTCCGCTGATTGAGACACCCTTTAGCGTGAGCGTTTACAACGAGGAGCTAATCGAGGATCAGCGCGCGTTCACTCTCAAAGAAGTTCTGCAGAATGATCCGAGCATCGCGATTCAGATGCCTGGCGGGTACTACGGTTTTCAAAACTTCGGCCTGCGCGGTTTTCGGGTGGACAATTTCAACGGCTACCGTGTCGACGGCCTCCCGGTGATCAATACCGTTGCTCCCTCCCTCGATGACAAGGCCCAGGTGGAACTGCTCAAAGGGCCTGCCGCACTGCAATACGGGTTCATGCCTCCTGGCGGCGCGATCAACCTCGTGCGCAAACACCCGCTGGAAGACTTCTCGACCAGCCTCCAGTTCGATATCGATACCTTCGGAAGTTTGTATGGCCAGATCGATGTGAGTGACATCGTGGCTGACGGCAAGTTTGGCTACCGCCTGGTACTTGCTGCCGACGAGTTCGAAAGCTTCTACGACAATTCCGATGGCGACCGCTTCATGGGTTCACTGTACACCGAGTGGAAGCCAACAGATGCGGTGAAGATCTGGAGTACGATCGGGGGCCAGAACCTTGAGCGCAGCGGCTACTACGGTCCGATGATCACTGCCAATGGACGTCTGCTGGATACCGGCGTGAAGACCAACATCATGCAGGACTGGGCGCGCAACGAGCACGAGACCTTCGACGCAGCGGTCGGCATCGATGCCGAGTTCAACGACGATTGGAAGATGCGCTTCTACGTGAGCTACCAGGATGCCCAACGCGATTCCCGTCTGAGCTATCCGTATTCGGTTCAGGAGAACGGTGACTTCACGGAAGGTGCCTTGCTCACCAATGGACCCTTCGAATGGCAGTCCTGGGGCATTCATGGCCACATCGAAGGCAACTTCGAAACCGGCCCCCTGAAGCATAAGACCGTGTTTGGCGCCGAGTGGCGCGCCTACGACAGCAGCGGCGAGCGCAGCTTCCCTGACGTGGGTCCAAACAACGCCTATAAGTTGAACCCGCTCCCCATCCCGTCGGCAGGCGGTTGGACGGCGCTTGATTTCGAGTATGATGAATTCGGCGTCTTCGCGACCGACATCATCGAATTCAACGAGCATTGGTCGATCTTGCTTGGTGGCCGCTTTGGCCGGTTTGAGAACACCTATCCGGATGACCCCGCCTCCAACGATACGGTGGATGCATGGACCCCGACTGCAGCATTGATGTTCTCGCCGGTCGAGAATGTGCACGCCTACTTCACCTACACCCAGGGTGTGCAGGACGGTGGAACTGCGAGTCGTGCTGCAACGAATGCCTTCGAGCCCCTCGGTGTGCAGCGGTCCGAACAGTTCGAACTTGGCGTGAAGACTGAATGGCTGGACGGACGTCTTGCGGGCGAGTTGGCCCTGTTCCAAATCGAGCAGGATCTCCCCACGATGAATCCCACGACTGGCATCGAGTCGTTTTCCGGCAACCAACGTCATCGGGGCCTTGAATTCACCCTTCGAGGCAAAGTCACGGATCATCTGCAGACAGGTGTCGCCGTGATGTTCCTGGATGCCGAGCAGGAGGACACTGGAGTTGCCGAATACGATGGACGCCGTCCCCAGTATGTCCCGTCGTATCAGGCCAACGTCTGGGCGTCGCTGGACATCCCGCAGGTGCCTGGCCTCTCTCTGAACGCGAATGCCCGTTTTGTGGACAAGCAATACCTCGATCAGGGCGAGGAGTTCGCCACGGATTCCTATGTCGTGGTGGACGTGGGAGCGAGCTACCGGCGCAGAATCGCCGATGCTGACTGGACGTTCCGCGTGGGTGTTCGGAACCTGCTGGATGAGCGCTACTTCGAATCCGGCGAGTACTATCCGGGAGACGCTGGCTATCTGGCTTACGGATCACCTGTGTCGGCGGTGTTCTCCATTCAGGTTGATTTCTGATTCGTTTCAGGACTGACCTTTGCCGCATTTGCTGCGGCACCCGGACAACCCAGGTGCCGCAGCTTATTTCCGGAACGCATTCCCAAAAAGACGTGGCTGTTCCACGTGGCCTTGTGGCTATCCCGACATTGGATAGACGCGTGGGAAACCTATGCAGTGTTGTGATTCTGATAGCTGGCCATGTCTGCCCATCATCTCACTTGTCTGGCGATTCTTTGCGCCTCCATGACCTGCCTTCATGCGGGGGTTCAGGAGATAGCTGAACCCGAAGCTGCATCCATCGTGCATGGGGAAGTTGGCATTGCGGTGGCGAACCAATACATCACTCGCGGATTTGTCGTGCAGGATGACGGCACCTCCTTCCAGCCTCATCTGGATCTCAGCGTTACCTTCTTCGATGGGGACGGTTTCTTCAACTCCGCCTCGGCCTTCATCGGTCTTTGGTCGGCTATCGGTTCGACTCCTTACGAAAGCGTTGGCAGAGATGGCAGTCGACACACAGAATTCGACTACGGTCTCGGTGTCTCCATCAGCTTCGCCGAACGCTGGATGATTTCCAGCTACTACAATCGCTGGACCAGTCCTGCCGGGGCCTACAATGACGGCCACTGGATCAATGCGACGCTTGAGTTTGATGATCACGGACTATTTCCAGCGACCTTTTCCCTGGAGCCATTTCTCCAGATAGCGCACGAATTTGGCAGCGACCTCGCGCCTGGGTTGAGTTTTGAACCCGGCATCCGTCCCAATGTGACGTTCTTCCCGGAAAGCGACAGCCCCGTGAATGCGGGCCTGCTGGTGATGGCTGGACTGGGGCGTGGATACTTCGGTGTGGACTACGGCTACTTCGCCATCGGCCCGCAGATGTCAGTTCCGCTCGGCTTTATCGATCCCTCAGCCGGAAGTTGGACTGTCTATGCGGAGTGCCTCTACTACGACTTCGGCAAGATCACGACGGCTGAGAATGGTCAGGACCACACTTGGTTGATCAGCATCAAGCTAGCCGTCGCTTTCTAGCGGTGGCGCACATTTGCGGCGCCCCCTTTTCACTAATTTCACCCCTTTGAGTTTCTTGGACACTCAGCATTCTCTTTGCCTCGAAAGGCTGCACGATAGCGTCCGATTCATTCCGGACGAGGCCGAGCAACGCGTCATCCGCCAGTTCGTTGAAGCCCTGCTGTTCGAGCGGCTGGTAGATTACAAAATAAGGCCTCGAACGGCTGTCGGCTCAGGAGCATCCGATGCCGAGCCCATCTATGGCTCGCAGGTGGATTTCCCGGTAGGGGATCTGCGTTTTCAGTGCTTGGCGACCTTCTCTTCCTACGACCGCGTCCGAATCGCGCAAGGCAGTGTGGTCCGGATGGTGGAAGGCAAGCCGACACCTTTTCGCATGGCTGAACTGCTTCGCGCCATGGAGGTGCCGCTGGCGGGAAAACAACGCTTGCTCGAAGAACTGGCGCAAACGATCGAGCTCCATCGGTGGAACCGGGTCCACCTCGACCACCACCTGCATTCACGCCGGACACACGGTTTCCAAGAGCTGGAATCAGCCATCGTTGAAGGCCACCAGTACCATCCGAGTTTCAAGACACGAACGGGTTTTTCACTCGCCGACCATCAATCCTACGGCTCGGAAACGGGGAACACCTTTCAACTGCACTTCGCGGCGGTGAACCGCGAACTCCTGCGCTCGGCGCTGCCCGGGAGCGAGGCCGACTTCTGGAAGCGCGAATTGGGCGATGGCACCTGCGAAGGGCTCGCTGGGCGACTCAAGGAACTCGGTGGAGACTTTGAGCGTTTCGCCCTCGTTCCAATTCATCCATGGCAGGCGAAGGACCTGCGTGAGCGCGGGTTCGGAGAAGTCCTCGACTCGGGCGACCTGATTCCCCTGGGTGCGGCTGGCGATTTCTATCATGCTTCCCAATCCCTGCGAACGCTGGTCAACGCCACCCATCCGGAGAAGGCGAACATCAAGCTGCCGCTCGACATCGTCTGCACCTCGTCGCGCCGCAATCTGGAGCCGCACTTCGTCTGCACGGCTCCGCTCCTTTCGAAATGGATCGTCTCCCTTGTGGAGGAAGATCGCTTCCTCCAGGACGGCAACCGCCTGCAACTCCTCAGCGAGTATGCCGCCGTCTCCTACGAGCCTGAGGAAGACGAGGACACGGCGGGACTGCTTGGCGTGATCTTTCGCGAGAGCATTGTCGGCCGACTTGCAGAGGGCGAGACCGCAATCCCATTTACCGCACTGACCTTGGTTGAGTCAGATGGCCGCGCCTTCATTGCCGACTGGATAAAAAACTACAGTGCTGAACGCTGGGCTGAACGACTCATCGAGGTCGTCGTGATTCCGATCTGGCATATGCTCGTTCATCACGGCATCGCCTTCGAGGCGCACGCGCAGAACCTTATTCTGGTACACGAGAACGGTTGGCCAAAACGCGTCGTGCTCCGTGATTTCCACGAAGACACCGAATTCGTTCCCGAGTTCCTCGGTCGGCCCGAGACCGAGCCGGATCTCACCTCGGTCGATCCCTTCTTCGAGACGATTCCGCTCGATGACGGCTATCGCATGGAACTGGTCGAGTCCCTGCGGCAACTCTACGTGGACACAGTCTATGTCTTCAACCTCGCCGATGTGTCCTTCCTGCTGGAGCGCTTCCACGACTTCACCGAGACGGAATTCTGGAAGCTGGTGAGAGCGAAGCTGGACGCTTATGCCGCTTCCGAAGTCACCGAAGCCTCGCGCATCGCGAGCCTCGAAGCGGACAAGCCCAGGATCATTGTGGAGTCGCTTCTGACCAAAACCATCCACCGCGGGGGCACGCTCGACTACTACGAGCACGAAGTCCGCAACACTCTGAGCCGCGAAGCGCCATGATCTACGTTGACGACCAAGCTTACGACCGGGGATACTTCGAGAAGCGCTTCGCGCAGTTCGATGCGCATCCCGTGCTTTCCAGATGCACCGGACGCCGCCTCGCAGTGTGCCTACAAGACACCGCCCTGTGGATTGCCCTCTGCCTCTACGTCAAAGAAGAAGGCGGCACAGTTTTTCCCCTGCCCATCGACACGCCGCTGGAAGGCGCGCGCCGCCGTGCTGAACGCAGTGGCTGTGAGGTTCTCATTGTCGCCTCAGATGATGGGGAACTTGGGGTCGAAGAAGCCAATTCGATAAAAGCTCGGCCAGACATCCCCGACGGGCTCATTCAGACGAGTTCCGGAACGACCGGCGAACCCAAATTCATCGAACGGACTTGGGCCAGCATCGATACGGAGATTGAAAGCTATGTGAGCCACTTTCCTGACGCGAATGCGTGGACGCCCATCGTGGCCTGCCCGGTGACACATTCTTACGGACTGATCTGTGGAGTGCTTGTCGCGTTACGGCGGGGGCAACAGCCGGTCATCGTCCGGAACTTCAATCCGAAGTACATCCTCCGGAAGCTACGCGAGACACCGACCTCCATTCTCTACTCGTCTCCGGCCATGATCGCCACGCTGGCCATGCTCGTGAAGCAAGAGGAGCCGCTCTGGGCGGTGATGACCTCGGGGACGGTTCTGCAGAAGGCGACCTTTGAAAGCCTCGGGAAAAAGGTGCGCCATCTCTACCAACAATATGGCTGTTCCGAGGCGGGCTGCCTTTCCCTCGGCACTGGCCTTCTGGCAGCAATTGACCAGGGGAAACCGCTTCCGCATGTCACGATCACTGCGGGAGCCAATACTGCGGAACCCGCCGACATCATCGTCACGCTGCCCGATGGCAGGAAGGTCGAGACACGCGACCTTGGTTATTTCGAGAACGGTCGGCTGTACTTCGTCTCGCGGCTCGATGAGATGATCAACGTCGCGGGATTCAATGTGTATCCCGGCGAAGTCGAGGAGGTCATTCTCGCGATGCCCGGCATCCGGGATGCCGTTGTCTTCAAGAAGAGCCGCGGCTTCGGCGGCGACCAGGTCTGCCTCCACTTCGTCTCGGACGAAGAAATCTCTGCGGATGCCGTGCGCGACTTCTGCGCTGGTCGCCTCGCTGCCCACCAGATTCCCATGAACATCGCTCGCGTGGAAGCCATCCCGCGCCTGCCCAACGGAAAAATCAGCCGCAAGGCACTTGCCGAGGCTCCTTCCGCACCCGCCCTGACCTTCTGACATGAAAACGAGAGAACAAATCGTCGAGAGTATCTATCAGACGCTCGCGAGCAACATGCCCCACATCAACCTGAGCGGCTTCCAAAGCGACGCGCGGCTGCGCGAGGACCTCGGACTTGACTCGGCTGACACGCTCGAGCTCCTCGTCAGCCTGGAGGTGAAGTATGACCTCTCCCTGCCCGAGTCTGCCATCATGGACAAGGACTTCTCTACGGTGCGCGCGGTGGCCAAACTTTTTTTCGACGCCCAGCCGCGCCCCAATCCATCGAAGCTGCTGGAGTATGAGGAGGACATCAAGCTCCACTGCTTCGTCAGTTGCCTCAGCGAAGTCATCAAGCGCTTCGATTTCGACCAGCGCACCTTGTACTTTGGTGTCTGGGATTCGCAAATCGTCGTCACTGAGAAGTGCCAGATCTCCTACCACAGCGAGCGGATCAGCCATCAGTTCTTCCTCGACTGGTATGAAAGGCTCTTCGGCATCAAGGTCGAGGACTGGTTCGACCACGATGTCGACCGCGAGGAAAACGTCCGCCGGCTCGTCTCGCTCGTCGAGAACCGCACGCCAGACCAGCACATCATGGTGATGCTTGATATGCACCGTCTTCCCGAGCGCGTGAACGAGTTCAACAAGGATCCTTTCCCGCACTACCTGATGCTGGGACCGACCGAGAAGTCTGACATCTGGTTCGTGTACGATCCCGACTACCGCTGGGAGGGTGTCACCACCAAAGAGCGGCTCCTCCACGCAGCACGTCATCCTTCCGTGGGGGGCGGTTACGTCTTTTCAGACAAGAACGCGCACGAACCGCATCCCGCCGACATCCGGGCCTACTTCGAGCACTGCATGCTCCTTGATCGCCATCTCATGACCGATGCGATGCGCGAGATCGTCGAGGCCCATCTCGGAGGCTGTGACAAGAATGGTGACGAACTGCCGCTCTCCAACCTGCGAAGCGCCTTCGACGAGGTGCCCATCCTTTCCATCCGCAAGTACTCCTACGAGCACGGCTTCGCATTCTTCTGGCGCGAGTTGGAGCTGGAGGAGGCTGAGTTCGACCACTGGTGCGAGGTCATCGACGAGCTGGCAAAGACTTGCACCCTCATCCAATTCCACGCCATCAAGCTGGCCACCACTGGTGACCGCCGCATTGGCGACAAGATCTTCGAACTGCTCGACAAGCAGGTGGAACGCGAGAACCGCATCAAGGCGCGGATGCAGGAAGTCTTCGAAATCTGGTGTGAGCGGAGCTTCTCACGGGATGAGGCACCCCTTGCCGAACTGGAGGCCGTACGATGAACCTATCCCTCTGCACAATCTCCTTCCGTCATCACCTGATCTCACTCGAACAGGTGGTGAAATGGGCCGCGCCGCGCGGCTTCTCGGGCATCGAACTTTGGGGTGTGCACGCCAGGAATCTGCGCGATCGGTCCGAACACGATGTCGGCTGGCTCCGGTCGCACGGCCTCCGCGTGCCGATGGTGAGCGACTACCTGCCCGTGCAGGGAGAACGCCAGGCCATGATCGACAAGACCGTCGATCTGTGTACGCTTGCCCACAGCTGGGGTGCGTCGAAACTCCGCACCTTCGCAGGCAACAAAGCCAGCCACGAGGTATCCAGTGAAGAGCGCCGTGATTGGACGCGGCGGATGCATGAACTCTGCGAACTCGCCGAGGACCACGGTATCAATCTGGTGGTCGAGACGCATCCCGCCACCCTGGCAGACACGCGGGAATCGACGCGCCGCCTCATCGAGGAAATCAACCACCCAGCACTGCGCATCAACTTCGATGTCCTCCATTTGTGGGAGGCGGGTGATGACCCCTTCGAGGTCATCCGCGAGTTCGAACCGCTCGTTGCCCACATGCATCTGAAGAACGTGAGATCCCGCTCCCTCCTGCATGAGTTCGCCCCGGGCAATGTCTATGCCCCCGCTGGCAGCCGCGCCGGTATGGTCAGCCTTTTTGAAGGTGCCTTCGACTATCGAAGGTTCCTCACCTTTGTGATGACCGAAACCTCCCTCTGGCCATCGCTCGACGCCTCGCTCGAATGGTTTGGCCCCAATGTCCTTGGAACACTCGAGCGGGACGCGGAGCTGCTCTCTCTGCTGGAAGAGGAGACGCTCGGCCTTCAGACCCTGACCACTGCTGCGCTCTAACGGTAGGTACACGCATGCGTCTTTCCACACCTTATTACCTGATCGACGAGGCCCGGATGCTTCCGGCCATGGAACGCATCCGCTTGGTGCAGGAGCGTTCAGGAGCCAAGTGCGTGCTCGCTCTGAAATGCTTCTCAAGCTGGTGCGCCTTCGATTTCATGAAGCAGTATCTCGTTGGTACGACGAGCAGCAGTCTCTGGGAGACGCGGCTGGGGCATGAGAAGTTCGGTGGCGAGACACACGGTTACTCCGTCGCCTTTGCCGATGATGAAATCACCGAGGTCGTACGTTGCTGCGACAAGATCATCTTCAACTCCCTCAGTCAGCTGGATCGCCTCGGCCACCACGCTGCTGGCATCTCTGTGGGCCTGCGCCTCAATCCGGGAGTCGGACATTCCGGCTACGAACTGAGCAATCCTGTCTGCCAGTACTCCCGCCTTGGCGCACGCGCAGAGGATCTGCCGGCAGACATCGGGTCGCGCATCCAGGGTGCGATGATCCACGTCAACTGCGACAACGACGACTTTGCCAGCTTCTCCTCGCAGATCGACATCATCGAGGACCGCTTCGGCAAACTCCTTCCCCAGCTCGACTGGCTCAGCTTCGGGGGCGGCATCGCCTTCACCGAGGAAGACTATCCGGTTGATGACTTCTGCGACCGCCTTCGTGAATTGTCCAAGCGTCATTCACTGCAGATCTATCTGGAACCCGGTGAGGCAGCCGTCACCAATTCCACCACGCTCGTGGTCACAGTTCTCGACATCGTCGAAAATGAAGTTCCTACGCTCGTCGTCGATGCAGGTGTGGAAACGCACCTGCTCGATGTGCTGACTTACAACTACACGCCGGAAGTCGACGGTGTCGAGCCCCTGACCAAGGACGCGAAGGACTTCAGCGGGAACACCGGCCACGTCTATCGAATTTGCGGACGCACCTGCCTCGCGGGCGACCACTTCGGTAACTACCTCTTTCCCCATCTTGTTGCTATCGGCGACGAGGTCTGTTTTTCCAACGTGGGCGGCTACTCAATGGTGAAGAAAAACTTTTTCAATGGCATCCGCATGCCCGCCATCTACCACCGGAACCTCTCCGGCGAACTGCGCCTCGTTCAGCAATCGACTTACGAGGACTTCCGTGAAGCCCTGACAAACACGCACCTCGTCTAGCCCATCCAGCCCCCTTATCCACAGCCAACCATCATGAAAAAGAACGTTCTCATCATTGGAGCCGGCGCCGTGGGCGCGGTCGTCGCACACAAGTGCGCCCAAAACAGCCAGGTGTTCGGCTCGATCTGCCTGAGTTCGCGAAATCTCGAAAATTGCCAGTCGGTGATCCGGTCCATCGAGGCCAGAAACTACCGTCGTGAAGAATCCTTTCAGATCTTTGCCCGCACCGTGGATGCTTCCGATTCCGCGCAAGTCGCGAACCTCATCCGTGAGACTGGCTCCCACATCGTCATCAATGTCTGCACCGCCTTCGTCAATATGTCGGTCATGGATGCCTGCCTTGAGACCGGCGCAGCGTACATCGATACCGCCGTCCACGAGGACTCCTCGGTGATGAATGCGCCCTATCCCTGGTATGCGAACTTCGAGTGGAAGAAGCGTGAGCAGTGCGCCCAAAAAGGCGTAACCGCAATTCTCGGCGCGGGCTTCGACCCCGGTGTCGTCAACGCTTATTGCGCCTATGCCGCGCGCTACGAATTCGACTCCATCACCTCCATCGACATCATGGACGTGAACGACGGAAGTCACGGTCGATTCTTCTCCACCAACTTCGATCCTGAAATCAACCTGCGAGAGATCATTGAGGACGCCGGCTGCCTTGAGGACGGTGAATGGCGCACCTTTCCCCATCACTCCCGCACCACTGACTACGTCTTCCCTGAAGTGGGAGAGAAGAAGCTCTATCTGATGGGGCACGACGAGGTTCACTCCCTCTCGAAGCACATCAAGGGAGTCGAGACTGTGCGCTTCTGGATGGGCTTCGACGATCACTACCTGCGCTGCCTTGAAGTCTTCGAAAAAACCGGGCTGCTAAACCACGAGCAAGTTACTACCTCCTGTGGCCAGAGTGTTGTCCCCCTGCGTGTGCTGAAGGCCTGCCTGCCCAACCCTGCCAGCCTCGCGCCGGACTATACGGGCAAAACTTGTATCGGCACCCTCATCAAGGGTCGCTCCAAGGGAGAGAACAAGGAAGTCTTCATCTACAACGTCTGCAGCCACGAGGAGACTTTTGCCGATGTTGGCTCCCAGGCCATCGCCTTCACTGCAGGTGTACCACCCGTGGCCGCCGCCATGCTCGTGGCCCAGGGCGATTGGGATGTGAAGGGCATGGCCAATGTCGAGGAACTGCCCCCGCTCCCATTCCTGAAATTGCTTTCGCGCCTCGGGCTTCCGATGGTCATCCGCAAGGACACGAAGGCGGACGCGTCTGCACCCAGCGAACTCATCTGCGCCTGATCCCCCAAGTCCAACTGATGTCCTCCGAGAAAAATCGCGCGCTGACCGGTGCGGTGCTGCCCACGTTCTTCTACTACGCCATCCCCTCGATGGTGGGACTCATCGCGCTCACCACCATGAGCCTGGTCGATGGCATGTTCGTCGGCAATTTCGTGGGTTCAGAGGCACTTGCCTCGGTGAACCTTCTTGTCCCGCTCCTCACCGTGCTCTACGCCCTCGCCCTGATGTTTTCCATCGGCGGATCGGTGGGCGCGGGCGCGCACATCGGGGCTGGGGATGCCAGGACGGCTTCTTCGGTGTTCAGCCAGATGCTCATTGCCACCGTCGCGACTACCACGCTTTTCGCCCTCGCCAGCATGGTCTTCGAGCCCTGGCTCTTCCGTTTGCTCAATGTCCCGTCCGAGCTGGTGCCCATGGTTGGCGAATATTTCGGCATCCTCCGTTGGGCACTCGTCGTGCAGCTCACCACGATGGTGCTCTACTACTTCGTGCGCGCGGACGGCCATCCGATTCTCGCCACGGTCTCGCTGCTCATCGGTTCGCTGGGAAATATTGGCCTCGATCTGCTTTTCGTCTGGCAGTGGAAGTGGGGCCTTGCCGGAGCTGCGTGGTCTACTGTCATCGCCCAGCTGGTGCAGGCAGCGGTACTTTGCACTTATTTCTCCAGCCGTAGGCGGACTCTGCACTTTGTCTGGCGGCAGAGCCAGTGGTCCCATCTCTTCCGGGCCTGCTACAACGGCGTCTCAGAATTCATCAACGAAATCTCTGCCGGCGTCATCATCTGGGTACTGAACTTCCTGCTCATCGCCCGCCTTGGGGTTGATGGCGTCGCGGCTTTCAGCGTCGTCAGCTATTTCATCTATCTCAGCCTCATGCTGACCTACGGGATCGCCGACGCGCTCCACCTGCTTGTGAGTCAGAATTACGGGGCGGGAAACCACCAGCGCATCAGGCAGTTCCTCTCCACAGCTTTGGCATGCACCGGGGGCATCGGGCTCATCCTTGCCACCTCCCTCTTGTTGTTCCGTGACCAGCTCACCGGCTGGTTCCTTAGCGGCGAGGACGCCGCCATCGTCGCCGAGGCGGGGCGCCTTGCTTACGCGATCTGGCCGGTGTTTCTCGTCAACGGGATCAACGTCATTTTGAGTTGCTACCTCACTGCCATCCACCAACCGACACCGTCGGCCATCGTCGCGACTCTACGCGGTCTTATCTTGCCCGCCTGCTTCCTCCTGGGCCTCGCCCACCTCTTCGATCAGGCGGTGTTCCGAGACAGATTCTCGCAGTGGTCCTTCCTCTGGGCTCTGCCACTCGCCGAATGGATCACCTTCATAGTAGCCATCACCCTTTGCCTCCGCCGTCGCCCCGACCGATTCGAACCTGCACTCCCGCTCCAACCCGTCGAGGACTGATTTCCCCCATGCATCTCACCGCCGCTGACGCCTCGCTCCAGGCTTTCTGCAACTGCTACCTCCGCGAAGTTGATGAAGGACTGTGGCATGTCCCCGCACTTTTCGCTGTCCGCTTCGACCTCGCCGCCGGAGCTGGCATCAGGGATGTCGTCGAGTTGTCGCTTCCGCGCTGCGGCGCGACTCTCGCTATCTTCGTTCGCTACCGTTCCCTTGTGGGACGGCATAGCATCGCTGAAGTCCACGAGCGTCTTGCTGGTTCATCAGTGTGGCGGAAGCTTGATGCACTTACGGCCCAGCTCCGGCTCATCGACGAAATCTACGCGAAGCATCCGGGCGGCCCACAGCGCCTCGAACTACTCTCCCGTGTTGTCGAGAGCCATCAAGTGATGGAGCGTTATCTCGCGCTCCGCCGCGACCGGAATGGTATGGAGAAACCGCCGCACGAGATGTCGTTCATTGAATCCGAACAAGCCGTCGTCACTGGTCACTGGCTCCATCCCACGCCGAAGTCGCGGCAGGGCATGCATGCCTGGCAGCATCCCGTTTACACTCCCGAGCTCAACGGGCGTTTTCGACTGCAATTCTTCGCGGCCCGGCACGAGATGGTCATCCAGGAATCCCTGCTCGACTCATCCGCTGAGACCCTCGCCTTTGAAATGGCGTGCCATGGGCTCGACGAAAAAGGTCGGCGACGTCTCGCCGATCTCGCTGCCTCCGGCTACTCGCTGCTTCCCGTCCATCCATTGCAGGCCCACTGGCTTCACCACCAGCCCCACGTGCGGGACCTGCTCGCAGCTGAGTCGGAGTCGCTGATCGCCCTTGGCGAGCTCGGTCCTCACTTCACTCCGACTTCCTCAGTGCGCACTGTGTACTCTGAGGAGCTCGACTGGATGCTCAAGCTCTCCATTCCAGTGAAACTCACCAACTCTCTCCGGCTCAACCTCAAGAGTGAACTTGGTGATAGCGTCTGGATCAGCAAGCTGCTGCTGGAGTGCCGTGTCGAGGACGAGTTTCCCGGCTTCTTCATTCTTGAGGATCCCGCTTATCTGGGACTGGACCTTCCTGAGATGGAGGAAACGGGTTTCGAGGCTATCTTTCGCACCAATCCCTTCCGTGGTTCCGAGTGCCACCAAACGGTGCACTCCATCGCCGCACTCACCGAGGAACCACTGAATTATGCGGGGCGTTCGAGGCTCGCTGACTTGGTTTGGCACATGGCTGAGCGGCAGGGCATCTCCCTGGCCCATGCTGCGGAGCGTTGGTTCCATGCCTACTGGAGCGTGGCCATCGCCCCTGTCCTCGGTGTTTACGATCGTCATGGCATCGCCCTTGAGGCGCACCAGCAGAATGTCGTTATCGGATTTACTGATGACGGAGCCCCTGAGGCCTCATACTACCGCGACATCCAGGGCATCGCACTATGTGAAAGCAGACGCGAGCCTCTTATCGAACTTGTGCCGGAACTCGGCGACCTTCCCAAAGTCTTCGAGCCCGACGACATCGTCCGCAACGGCCTCGGCTACTATCTCTTCTTTAATCACCTCTACGCCATCGTCCATCGTTTCGGTGCTGATAGCTTGATCGAGGAGCAGGATCTCCTCCGCCACATCGAAGCCAAACTCGTCGCCCTGCGCGCTACCATGGACGGCCCCGGCGCTGCTCTCATCGACGTCCTCCTGCAAAGCGAATCCTTGCCCTGTAAAGCAAACCTCCTCACTCGCATTGAGGACCGCGATGAACTCGAGTCCGAATGCGAGCTCGCCGTTTATTCATCGGTTGTCAACCCGCTGGCACGCATGAGCGGGGAGGTGGAGATATCTGCGCTTGAGCTGGTGGAGGCGGTTTGAGAAAGCATGTTGATGCACCGAGTTGGTTCGTTCTGAAACGAAGAACCAAGAATCTTGGAAACGGAAAGGGGAGAGGGTGAAGTCCTGCCACTTAGTCATCTACGCGCCAATGAATGTCCTGATCAAATCCACCTTCTTGTTCGTCGCCGCTTTGTTCGCTTCCAGCTTCACCGGAGCCTCTGCGCAGGTGAAGGAGTTTGGATGGCATGACAAGAGTGTGACGCCCTACATCGCCAGTCAGCTGGATCCTCGCTTCTCCTTCATGCTCTACATTCCCAAGGGCTACCAGGAGAACGGCACAGAGAAGTGTGAGCTTCTTGTCCTCGTCCACGGCACCGAGCGCCGGCCCGATGTGTACATTGAGCACATGCGGGAGTTTGCGGATAAGAACCGTGTCATCCTTCTCGCTCCGCTCTTCCCGATCAACACCCACGGCCGGCAGGATCTCGAAAATTACAAGCTCGTCGAATACAAAGCCACCCGCTACGATCTCATCCTGCTCAGCATGGCGGATGAGACTGCTTCGAAATACCGTCTCGCGGGAAATACCTTTTTCATGCATGGCTTTTCAGGTGGCGGCCACTTCACGCACCGGTTCTTCTATCTCCATCCCCACCGCCTCCGTGCCGTTTCCATCGGTGCCCCTGGATTGGTCACCCTTATTGATAACACCTCCGACTGGTGGGTGGGTACCAGGGATCTCTACCGACGCTTCAACGTGAAAATGAACCTCGACGCCATGCGTGGTGTGAGCGTCCACATGGTCGTTGGTGCCGAAGACACGGATGAATGGAACGAGCCCATCACCCGCGATTCCGAATACTGGATGGGCGAGGGTGTAAAAGGAGCCGATTACAACACGACTGGAAAGAACCGCATCGAGCGCCTTGCCACGCTGAAGACGAACTATGAGCAGCACGGCATCAAGGTCTCCATGGACACCGTCCCGGCTGCCGACCACGACGAAACGAAACTGTTCCCCGCCGTCCGCAAGTTTCTCGAAGGCGAACTCGCCAAATGAGAACGCGGTCTTCTGAGTTGCGCTGAGCCGCATCTAACCGGCTCTGGATTCATCAGCCGTCCTGGATTCCTGAGAGTCATGTCGACTACGCCACAGCCGGAGCAGTGGCGCCGTCATGAAGGTGCTGAACAGCGCCATGACCGCGAGGGCGGAATAGACTTCCACGGAGATGATGCGCGCCTCGAGCAGGATGTTGATCGCGACCAGCTCCATCAGTCCCTTGCACTGCATGAGTGTGCCCAGCAGGAACGAACGCGACCAGGGCAGGCCGCCCAATCTCGCCGTGCAGGCCACGACTAGCATCTTCGTCGCCATGGCGGTGAAGGAGAACAGCGCCGCGAGCGTCCAGAACCGCGCATCACCCCATTCGATGTGCAGTCGCAGCCCGGTCGAGACGAAGAAGACGGGAAGCAGCAGCCACTTGACCGTCTCTGAGATGCCAGGTCCCCACTGCCGTACGGCCCTCTGCGGCAGGATGGCTCCGCCGATAAAAGCACCCAGCATCGCGTGAACGCCGAGCAGGTCCGTTACTGCGGCGGAAAGAAGAATGACGCACACACCCAGCAGCGCGCCCTCGTGCAAGGCATCCACTTTTCGGAAAAGGCCATCAAGCAGGGGCCTGGCCACGAACGCCATCGCCAGAGCAAACGCCACCACCGGCAGCAGAGTGGCAAGCGGACCGCCCGAATGCACTCCAGCCAGCGATAGCACCGTAATCAGTCCCAGCCAGAGCCAGAGATCGTCGAGCAGTGCGCTCATCAGGGCGAGCCTGCCCACGCGGGTTTCCTGAAGGCCGGTCTCCTTGAGGATGGCCACCAGCACCGGCAGGGCTGTCACGGCGAGACAGATACCCACAGATGCTCCGAACAGCAGCGGGGTGCCGCGCTCACCAATGAGCTGCGGATACGCCTGGACAAGGCCCCAGCCCACGAGTCCACCGACAAGCAGGGTGACACCAAAGCCCATGACGCTGACGGCGACAAAGCGAAGGGGGGCTTCGTTCTGATGGTCTGACTTCGGGTGTACGCTGGAAAGGGCCACCAGCAGGACCACGCCCAGCCACCCGATGCCTTGCACGGATGATGCCAGCGGACCGTCGAGAAGATCCACCCCATGATGAAGCAGCCATGCCTGGCCACCGCTGAGCTGCAGAGCCACGCCACACAGGAGCTGGATGAAGACCAGTGGCAATACCTTGCTCACGACCGGCAACCTGCCGATCAAGGCTGGCACGGCCAGGAAGCTGGTGATCACGAGAAAGAAATGAGCGGACATGCGGCTGGATGCGAGAGCATGGAGCGCCGCAAGGACTCAGGTGCGGAACGGTGTCCACCCCTGCTCCCTGCAGCGTCCCTATCTTGGCTTGGTGTGCGCTTCAGGCTGGCGCCCACGTCAGGCGTAGGCCGCCTTCACGGGTCGCGAAGCGGTCGAGGTGGCTATCGATCGCACCCCAGTAGGCGTCGAGTTGGGTCGGCGTGGCCGCTGTGAGCTGGACGTCGAGCCGGGACTCTGTCGTGTGGAAGATCGCGATCGCTTCCTCGGGATAGTCTGGGTCATCTTCTTCTTTTGGGAAGACGACCCTGGCGCCATGGTCATTGACCTGGATATCGAATTTGCGCGCCCAGTGCTTGCAGAGAGTGTTGACATAGCGCTGGCCGTTTTGGACCTCGGCCCAGCCGCTGCGTGTGAGAGTGGTCATAGGGTGGGATATCTCCTGATGGCTGTCACTAGGGCATCATATGCTTTGGGTGCACCGAGGTGGGCATCATCCGCAGCACCGACATGTGGTAGCACATGTTGCCACGGTCCTCGACGGGCTCAGCGTACAGGTCGGCCAGGGCCGCCTTGGGGAAGCTGTGCGGGCCTACAATACGATAGGCGGAAGGATTGAAGCTGCCGAACCAGATCTGGATGAACAGCTTTGGGTTCAGGAACAACTTACGGAGTGGCAGCAGGCAGCCGATCTCCCGCGCGAGCGCGTCAAGGTAGAGCACCTGGGAGGGATGGGACTCGGTGTGCCGGGGACTGAGCTCGGTCCAGTACTCTTCCCAGCTCTTCTCCTCGGCGATGACCTCGGCGAGATTTTTTGGCGGCTGCAGCTTCCCGCTGAGCACGCGTGCGAAGTAGCGGGCCTGCATCTCCGCGCAGATCGGGATGCCACCTGAGAAGGGGCGCAGGAAGCCGATGAAGGCGACCCTGCCGTCGTGCTCGGGGTGCAGGAAGTGCCGGTAGAGGTTGCGGACATTGCCGTCTGCGACACTCAGGTCACCCAGTTTCAGATCACGCTCGTAGCCGGTGCAGAGCACCACCGCATCGTACTCGGCAGACGCACCATCCTTGAAGTGGACAGTCGCGCCTTCGGAGCGTGCCATCCCGGTGTCATTCACGTTCACCTTGCCCTTCACAATACTGGGAATGAAGCTCACGTTCTTGCAGAAGATGCCGCGGGGGCTCCAGCTTCCTTCCGGGTGAGACTTCTCATTCCACTTTTTGATCAGGTCCCAGTTGGCCTTTTCCTCCTCGCAGCCCACGTCCATCTTGTAGGGCTCCATGGGCTCACCGAGCAGGTTGACGTCCGCATAAGTGCGCGGTTTGATGCGTTCACGGATCGCCTGCACGATGCCCCCGATCGACGAGATGAGCCCGAGGCCTACGGACACAGCACCGAAGGCTGTCTTGGCCAGCCGGCTGGTGCCCCAGAAGGTCTTGTACGGCACCGGGCGCTTGGTGGCGCGGTCATACATCTCGTGGTGGTGCGCGCGTACGGTGCGGCTGTCGGTGCTGCGATGGTCATCCACGATACGAGCCAGCAGAAACGTGTAGGAGCGGATGGACAGGGTGGTCTTGGCTGCGGTCTCGCTGATCTCCCGCACGATGTCGGCTCCGGACTCCGCCAGGCCGACGATCAGCACGCGCTTGCCGCGGAAGCGCTCAGCGTTGCGATACTCCGCGGAGTGCACGACCTCGCCGGTGAAGCCAGCCAGCTCGGGGAACTGGCGGTGCGGAGTCTTGAAAGGACCCGAGCACATCGCGACCGCGTCGAACTTCTCGCGGGACTCGACTCCACGGCACACCGAGGTGACGAGGTAGCCCTGGGTGGTCTTTTTGACATCGGTGACCTCCGTGTTGGATTGAATGCAGCCCGTGAGTTTGTACCGGTTGGCGTACTCGGTGAGGTAATCGAAATACTCCTGCCGGGAATAGAACTTCCGCCCACCCTTGTACGGAGCGTCCGAGAAGGCCATCAGCCGCATGGAGATGGTCAGTTTCAGGTGGTCGAATGCCTTCGTCTTTGTGCCGTCGTCTCCGTCACGAAGCCAGATGCCTCCGAGCCCGGAGTACTTGTCATAGCAGACGACCTCGTGCCCCTCATCGCGCAACTGCTTGATCGTAGTCAGTCCGCACGGACCCGCTCCAACAACACAAACTCTCATCTACAAACGTCCTTCTAGTATTTTGATGGTTCTTGCGGTGCCAGCGCCATTCGGCACGCTCCGAACGCGTGCGGCAGATCCCGAATTGTGTTGTTGATATTGAGAGTCAGTATCTAAGTCAACTTGAGATTCGGGGCTGAATTCTGCTGTATGGTGTGTCGCACAATTGACTCAATCCTTTGAAAATAAGAGTATTAAGCGTGGTTAACGTTGTGATTTTCTGTGCGCCATTTGCAGTGCGCCGCAAGGCCGGGAGAGCTTCCCTCAACACCGGGCGTTTGCTCCGAATTGTCAGTCGTTTTGGTTAAACGGCACGTTACGAAGCCAAGCGTACCACCGCTCATTCCTCCCGTTGTCTATTCAGTCGCTGTCCAGCCACGCTAGCATGCGCGGGCTGTGGCAGTGGGAGTGGCGGTCCGTGAAGGTGGCGGCGACCTCATGGGCCTTCGCGTATGTCGGACCTTTCTCGGGACCCAAAATGAATAGGGCTGTGGCCCAAGCGTCCGCTTGCAGGCAGGTGGGTGCCAAGACGGTGACGGTGTGCAGTGCGTGCTGGGTGGGGCGGCCCGTTGCGGGATCCAGCAGATGATGGTGCGAAGAATCCATGGGGTGGAGGATTCCAGAGGTGGCGAGCGCGTGCCGAGTAAGTCCAAAGCGGAGTGGAGAGATCAAGGGATGGCAACTCAGTTCCACCCACCAAGGATGAGCATTGGGTTTGCACCCTCGTGCCAGGAATTCACCACCAATTTCCAGCAGGAAATCATCGATACCGATCTCGCCCAGGTACTGTCCTGCGAGGTCGAGGGCATAACCCTTTCCAATGGAGGAGAGGTCAAGGTGAAGCCTCTCCAGCTCGTGAGTCAGAGTCCGCTGCGTGGGGCAGAGGTGAATGTGCTGCCAGGGACTCTCGTAGCTTGCACGTTCAGGGAAAGGCTGGCCGGACTGCGGACCGAATCCGCAGGCGGAACTGAGCGCACCGAGATTGGGATTGTAGGCCCCTTGCGTCAACTCAGAGAGGTGTAGCGCCTGTTGAAGCACGAAGAGGAACTCCTCAGGGAGTGTCTGTGGTTTGCCCGGCGGGCAACGATTGATCCGGCTGAGTACTGAGCCGGGATCATAGTGGGACATCTGCGCGATGACGAGGTCGAAGGCACGCTGGAGGGCCGCGTGAACGGTCTCATGAGAGCGCCGATTTCCGTCCTGCCAGTGGAGCTTCCAATGCGTGCCCATGGTTTGTCCATGGAGACTGGAAAGCGTGGCGCCGGACCCGGCGCCACGCATATCTTCTAGACTGATGTCATCTGGCAGGATGGTATGTGCCTCCAGTGGCATTACGATGCAGTCGAGACAGTGATTACTCCGGGAAGACTTCCAGCGTCAGGGACACCGAGGAGTGCTCTTCCAACTCCACACCCTCGACGGGCTCTGCCGTGCCTTCTACCAGGGCTTCCAGCCAGTAGCGGCCTGCGGTCGGCCAAGTCACCGAGCATTCACCTCTGGCATTGGTCTTCACCTTGATCTCGCCCACTTCGTTGCGGAAGCGGTCGCCTTCAGGAACGACGGTGACTTCAAGATCGGAGGCGGGTTTTCCGTTGAGTTGAAAGACCAGTTGAGTGGTCTCTTTGGCAATCAGGTCGTTGGGGTGGCTGTCTTTGAAGGTCACTTCCAATCCTTTGCCCGTCGGAGCCAGCACTTCCTTACTGGGCTTGCCCAAGGTCACATAGCTGAGGATGGAATAGCCTCCTACGGAGAGATGCACGTCTGGCTTCTTATGGATACCCTGCTTGATCATCTCCTCCTTGGTGCCGGTCCAGCTTTTACGTTCTTCTCCCTCGCGCCAGAAGGCCATGTGACCGGCACGAACGACACCGACCCGATAGGTGCCTTCCTGCTTCAGCTCGACGTCGAAGGTGGTGCGCATGGCTCCCTTGGAGACGTTATTCAATTCCACTTCTTTGCCATCCGGGCCAATTGCCGAGAGGGTGTTTGGTTGCAACGGACGATGGTTTACAAAGAAGATGTTGTTCGATGCGCAGGCGTCGAAGGTGACCCAGACTTTGTCGCCGGAGAGGACCGTGGACGAAGGCAGAACCCACGTGCGGTGGGCTTGGGCAAGCTGAAGGCCGAAGGCTGCGAGTGTGGCGAACAAGATGGTTTTTTTCATGGTAGTTGTGTGGGATTTGGAAGGTTGTGCAGCAGTGTCATTTCAGGATGATGGAGCCGAGTTCTCCGGAGCCTTGAACCTTCTCGGCCTTGAGCGCAGAGCCATCCCAGGTGAAGGGCACGGAGAGGAGTTCCCGGCCGCCCACTTCACGTGAGGCTTCCACCAGAAGCGTGTAAGTGCCGCCGGGCAGATTCTGGAAGGCCTTGGTGAGACTGACTTGATGTTTGCCAGCGGGTTTGGTGGGGCTGGCGAGGCCGTCCACGGGCATCTTGAGATCGCGACCGGAGACACGCCACCACTTGCGCAGATCCTTGAGCCATTTTTCTCCATGGTCTCCGTGGTCACCTCCGGGACGTGTGGCTTCCACCTGGTACCAGACGAAGAGGTTGCTGACGAACTTCTTCTGGTCGTTCTCGATCCACGCGGCGACGTAGGGACGATGATACTCCGCCACTTCAAGGCGGGGGATTTCGATCTCAAGCGTGACATCGGCGGCCGGAGCCGCAAGCGGCGCTCCTGCGAGGGTGAGAACGACAAGTGGAAGGGGGGATTTCATGTAATGGCTTATTTGGAAGACGTGTGATCAGTGGATGAAGAACAGCACCAGAATGATGGGCAAAAGCACTCCGAGCAGGACCACCGGCCACGTGGACGGACGACGTCGTGCATGCACCCAAAGCAGACCCAAACCCGTGAGGGTAAAGATGAACGCGGCAATGGAGAAAATATCGATAAACCAGCTCCATACTGGACCGGTGTGGCGGCCTTTATGCAGGTCGTTGAGGAAGGAGATCACGCCTCGCGTAGTGCGCTCATAGGTCACCACGCCACTCGCGCGCTCGATGCTCAGCCATGCGTCTCCCCCCGGGCGCGGGAGGGAGAGGTAGATCTCGTCTTCGCTCCATTCTGCAGACTTGTTGCGCAGGTTTTCTTCGAATTGGCTGCCGAGATGGGCGGCCAGCTTGCCTGGCAGAGGCTTTTTCACCTCGGCGGGAGCTTCCTTCGCCTCCTCCTCGGATGCGGCCTGGAGCTGTTCCATATAGGACGCGGGCAGGGTATAGGTCTGTTCCTTGGTGACCGGCTTTGCCGGAATGTCTGCCGCGTGATTGAGCGTGATTCCCGTGAAGGTGAACAGCAGCATGGACGCCAGGCAGATGGCGGAAGAGACCCAGTGCCACAGGTAGAACTGCCTCGTGAGGAGGGTTTTGAGCCGTTTTTTGTGAGGTTCCGAAATGCCAGTCATGCCGGGAAATCCGAGGAAAGAGAAGGAGGGCTCAAATTGAGTTTGAGACTAAATCTCAGTAATGCACCGGATGTCAATCGGCATCTTGCTTGGCACCGGGGGACTAAAGACCGTCTGTAGATTGCCGGTCGATGTGGCGTTGTTTCGACTCCTCCATGGTTCGGCGACGTTTCCCGCGGGCTGTACCTCCCCATATGAGTGGTGATCAGCCGGAAGAGCGGTCAGGTGAGCTTTTGCCGAGTGAACGACTCAATCAGAAATCTTGGAAGACCGCTATTCCGCCAGCGACTTGAGCATCGCACTTGATGCCAGTTGATGAGAATCCGCAAGGTTCCACCACACGTCGCCGCGGGATACGTGACTGGTTTGTATGGTCGTATCGCATGGCTGGATTCTGTACGATTACCCCAGCGACTTTTCTATTCCGTCTGGAAGTCTATGCACAAAGTAGTGGTAACATAGGAAGACCACACGGGTATCTGGTGCAAGGATGGGTGAACGCGGAGCAATGCGTGCACACTGTTTCTCATTGCGTGGGTGAGAGCCGGGTTTTTTGATTGGCCAATCATGACCAAGGAATCTGGTAACCCCCTCAGGGTGGAGTGTGTGGTAAAAACCTTTTCGCAAGGAGCCAAGAAAGTGACTGCCTTGGATGGCGTGTCGCTGGAAGTGAACAAGGGCGAATTTCTCGCCATCATGGGAGCCTCGGGTTCGGGCAAGAGCACCCTCTTGCATGTCATGGCGGGGCTCACCGACGTGGACGCTGGATCCGTCTCAGTCGAGGGCCAGAACCTGGCTGGCATGAGTGATTCCGCGCTGACTCGTTTTCGCCGGGCCAAAATCGGAATGGTCTTTCAGGCATTCAACTTGTTGCCCAGCCTCAGTGCGGAGCAGAACGTTCAACTCCCTGCTCTGGAACTGCCGGATGCGGCAGCTCGCGCCGAACGTGTGATGCAGCGACTCGGAATTCTGGACAGGCGCATGCATCGACCGGATGCGATGTCTGGCGGCGAGCAGCAGCGGGTTGCGATTGCACGAGCACTCATCATGAACCCTGCGATCCTGCTGGCGGATGAACCCACCGGCAGTCTTGATTCCAGAACGGGGCAGGAGCTTTGCAGGCTCTTGCAAACCCTGTGCTGCGAAGAGGGGCGGACCATCATTTTGGTGACTCATGAGCCTCGTGTGGCCATGTGGGCAGACCGCGTGCTGGTCTTCAAAGATGGGAAAACCCTCTCCCAGTTCACCCCAAAGAGTGGCGGCAGCGCGGAAGACGTAGCACTTGCGTATGAACATGCGCTGGAGGTCGGAGCATGAAGGCAGTCTTGTGGATTGTTATCGCGCATCTACGCGACCACCCTCTGCGGCTGGCACTCACTTCTCTGGCGACGGCCGCAGCTGCTGCCATGGTCATCTGGGTGGTGAGCAGCTACGATGCGCTGCTGGGTACGTTTGATGAATATGCAAACCTCGCCTTGGGCCGCTATGAGCTGTCCGTGGCTCCCATCAGTCACTTAACCCAAGTCGCGCCCGGGGTGATACCAGCCCCCGCTCAGAAGTATGTGCCGGAGGAAGCTGTCGAGCTGCTGCGGAGTGATGCGGCGGTGAACGTAGTGGAGCCCCTTTGGGCTGTGCAAGTCGAAGTGGCATTCCACGAGTCCACGGCACCTGCTTCGAGAAAGGGTTGGCTGCCTGACATGGTTATCGGGACGGAGGGCGCTGCTGCTCCTTTTGACTTGGTCGAGGGTAGATGGCTCAAGCCTGAAGCCAGCGCAGGCAGCGAAGCAGAAGCCGCGATGAGCGCCTCTGCTGCGAGGGCCTTTGGACTGAAGCCCGGTGACCGGCTGCTCTTGGGGGCCGGAAGCAGGCAGACAACGATCACCATCGTAGGATTGGTGGATACACCAGATGTGGAGGGGTGGAGTGCTTCCGTGGCCCGTGCCCAGTCCAGGACACCTGCTATTGGAGGACTCTTCGTTTCAACAGGGCTCTTGGAAAAGGTCACGGGGCAGGGGAGGCGAATCAGCTTTGTGGGTGTGGGCATGAAACCTGATGCGGACATCACTTCTTTCCGATTCAGGTGGTCGCCGCAGCTAAGCGCGCTATCCACACCATGCCAGTTTCAGGAGGCGCACGATGTAGAGGAAGCTCTGGATGAGAGTGCGTCCGCGGAGAATCTGGAGTTCCAAGGGCACATGGCCGCCGTGGTTTCCATGCTCGCGGCGTTGTTCATCATCCTGAGCACACTCAACATGGGAGTCACTGAACGCATCCGCCAGCTTGCCATCCTGAGAGCGGTGACATTGACTCGCGGACAGGTTGCCATGCTGGTCATCGTGGAGGCGCTGATTCTCGGAGCGGTAGGTTTTGTGGTGGGAAGCGTGGTGGGCTGGAGCATGTTGAAAATCGCCGTGGCCAATGCGCCAGAGCTTTTGGAAGATGGTGCGCGAGTGGGCCGTTTCAGCCTGCTGCTGGCCGCCCTGTGCGCGTTTGGTGGAGCGCTCCTGGCGAGCATCTGGCCTGCGATTCGCGCCATGCGCGTGCGGCCCATGGATGTCATGGGAGGATTGACGCGACCTTCTCGATGGAATCCATGGCTCACAGTCACAGGACTTGTGCTGTTGCTCCTGTATCCACTGACGTCTCGTGTGTTTCCTCATGGCGATGACTCACCCATGGTCATGTACATGCTTGTGGGAGTTGCCACCCTGGCGGTGGGATTCATCCTGCTTAGCCCTGCGGCCACCATTCTTGTGGATCGATGGCTCAGTCCCGTCCTCGCTGGACTGCTGCGTGTACCGCCGCGCTTGCTGGAGAGCCAGCTTTCTTCAAATATTCTGCGCACGGTTGCTACGGCAGTTGCCCTTACCGTGGGACTTGGATTGCTTGTGGGCATCCACGTGTGGGGACACACGATGCTTGGAGGATTCATGCCTGGGGCTTGGTGCCCGGATGCCATGATTTCCTTCCGTCCCGACGGGATTCCAAAGGAGAAGGCACTGGAAGCATCAACGTGGAAGGGTGTGACCACTGCGTTGCCGGTCGTCGTGGAACAGCCTCGCCTGAAGCAGGACCTGACCAACAGCGCCACACGAGCCACCGTAGTACGCCAGGACAGCGTAGTCATTGTGGGCCTGGACCCAGAGAAGGCGCTTGGTTCAAGCCATCCTCTTTTTTCATTCCAGTGGGTCAGTGGTAATCCCTCGAGTGCCATCGCCGCCATGAGGGATGGCAGAGGTTGTCTTGTGCCGGATCACTTCCTCACCGAGACAGGACTGAAGGTGGGAGATTCCTTCGAACTCGTTCCACCAGAGAATCCGGGAGGTGTCGTTTCCTACGTGATCGCGGGTGCCGTAAAGATGCCGGGCTGGCACTGGCAGACCAAGCCCACCGGCATGCGGACGCGCACCCATCGCGCTGCCGCATTGGTGTTCGCGGACTACGGCAATGTGGCTGCCGACTTTCAGTTCCACGGTGCTCCCTACCTCTGGCTGAACTACGACCGCAGTCAGACAGACGTTGAGACTCTCGGATTGTCTGCACAGCAGCTTCTGGCGAGCACCACGCAGAAGCCAGTAACCGTAGGAGAAGCTTCCCCGGGAGGACCGCACGTGCAGGTCCACGACGTCGAAGAAATACGTTCCATTGTTCTCTCCCATTCGCGTCAGTGGCTCTGGGTGCTGAGCCGTTTGCCAGTCGTAATCCTGATCATCACCACCGTGGGCGTGCTGAATGCCCTTTTGGCTTCCGTCCAGGCGCGTCGTTGGGAGTTCGGAGTCCTGCGAGCCATGGGCATCACGCGAGGAGTGCTGGTCCGTCTCATCATTGCCGAAGGCATCCTCATCAGTCTCGTGGCTTGCCTTCTCAGCCTTGGGTTCGGAATCCTGTCTGGCTGGTGTGGAGCCGGCATGTCCAAGTACATCAGCTTCTTCGGCGGCATGAACACCGATCTCGTGATTCCGTGGCCCGAGGTGCTTGCCAGCATCTTTGGCGTCATCGTCTTGTCCTCACTGGCCGCTGCATGGCCTGCATTCAGACTCGGAAGCACCAAGCCTTTGGAGCTACTACAGCAGGGAAGTGCTTCCTTCTGATGACACTCCGCCAGCGCCTTGTTCCGCGGATGGCGGTTGCAGTAGCAGAACGTAACAAGCCGCTTCAAAAGGTCGCTGGCGAAAGAGGGCTCCTCCCCTGGCGACAGCGCTTCACCATCCGGGATGGCAAATCGACTCCGCCATCAGGAGTACCATCGCGAGAGAGGGGGCATTGAGGCGCTGCTGCACTCTGGGCGAGCTGAACACAAAGTTCCTCAAGGCCCGCGTGCTGTGATCCATTGAATGAACGAATGGCTTTCCCACCCAAGGGATGCACTCCCGATGGGTAGCGAGGTGCGCCAGATTGCCTTTGCAGTTCCATGGACCTGCAACTTCGTGGCGACCATGCGATGACACACAGTCGCAGATTGTGCGAGCAACGGCGCACATTGCATCAGCTACGGTATTACCCGTGAATCGCGAGCGATCTAACCTGCTGATACTCAACATGGTCGGGCTGGCGGGATTCGAACCCACGACCTCTTCGTCCCGAACGAAGCGCGCTACCAGACTGCGCTACAGCCCGTCATATCTGGCGAGCGGGCATCATGCCTGTTTGCAGTTGAGGTGCAACAGAAACTTTGAAACCGGCTCAAGTTCCAGGCACAAAAAAGCCCCGGGGCGAACCACGGGGCTTTGCAGCGTAAAAAATGGAAACGGAGCTTACTGCCAGCTCTTCAGGTCGTCGGTCCTGGCTTCGCCGCTGCCAGCATCGTATTTCTTGTCAGCACCAGCGCAATAGATGATGACCGAACCTGAAATGTCCGAGTCTTCCGAGGAGGCGTAGGGATCTGCGATCTTGCGGTCACCGTTGTAGTCGAAGACAATCGTGTAGCCATTGGTGCCCCAGATATCGAGCAGACCATCCGTCTGAGAATAGCCGCCAGCTCCCTTTTTGGCGGGAGGGGGTTCGTAGAATCCAATGGAACGGGGATTCTTCGAAGTGTCAGCTCCCGTGAGGATCTCAATGATGGCGCGACCGTCTTCCGCAGCAGTGTCATAGCCATCGACATTGTCCTCTGCAGGAGGGGGGGAGTCGATGGAAGGAAGGCGATTGTATTCGGTCTGATAGCTCTTGATGGCGATCTCAAGGCCTTTCATCTGTGCCTTGGCTTGAAGTTCGCGGGCCTTTTTGAGCACGGCCTGTCCTGCGGGGACAGCGATGGTGGCCAAGATGGCGATGATGCCGATGACGACCAGCATTTCGATCAAGGTGAATCCCTGCGAGAGCAGAGGAGTGGACTTATGGTGCTTCATGGAAGGTAGGAACTTGGGGGGATTTGGGCAACGCAGTGGGTTGGGACGGCAGCCCGTCGGATATTTCCAAGAATAGCGGACTTTCGCCAAAACCGTCAAGATGGTTCGTAGGGTGCCGGGGAGGCGCGGCGGGAACAGGGGGGAGAGTCTGGCGTTCAACCGGAGAGCCTTCCTGCGGATGCCATTGCCGTGAGGTCAAACTCGGCGGCACCGTGCAGAGAGCCTCGCCTTGTCGAAGCTTCGCACTAACTCATGCATCTCAATGCAAGGCGTGCCGCTGGTGCAGGAAGGGCGAGGGCCCTGTCATTCCCTCCGTGATGAGACGGTAATGCAACAATGCCGCAAATGTATTGACAGCCATTTTGAACGAAATACTCTCTGCGAAAATGATCTGCGACTTCCCTGCGCAGGGCTCATTCACAACAACGCAACACACGTCAAAGTCCGTACTCGGGCAACCAAACCATGGCAAAAAAAGCATCCAAAGGTAGCGCAAGCAAAACCAAATACGTATATTTCTTCGGAGCGGGCAAAGCGGATGGTAATGGAAGCATGAAGGCCCTGTTGGGCGGCAAGGGTGCGAACCTTGCGGAAATGAGCCGTATCGGTCTTCCGGTGCCTCCCGGATACACGATCAGCACGGACGTCTGCACGTATTATTACGACAACAAGCACACCTACCCCGCCTCCCTCCAGGGTGAAGTGGAAAAGGGTGTGGCAGGCATGGAAAAGATCATGGGCTGCAAGTTCGGCGATACCAAGGGTATGCCGCTCCTGCTCGCGGTGCGCTCCGGCGCTCGTGACTCCATGCCGGGCATGATGGACACCATCCTCAACCTGGGTCTGAACGACCAGACGGTGCTTGCGTTGGTGAAGGCCACGGGCAACGAGCGTTTCGCCTGGGACTGCTACCGCCGCTTCATCCAGATGTACGGTGACGTGGTGATGGGCGTGCAGAAGCGCCCTGATGAAGACGAAGATCCCTTCGAACTCGTCATCCACAAGCTCAAGCATGACCACCACGAAGACGACGTGGATGACGCCCACCTGACCGTGGACGACTACAAGGAACTCGTCGCCCGCTTCAAGAAGCTGGTGAAGGAGCGCACCAAGAAGGAGTTCCCGACCAATCCCTGGGACCAGCTGAAGGGCGCCGTGGGCGCTGTGTTCGGCTCCTGGAACAACGACCGCGCGATCGTGTATCGCCGCAAGTACAACATCCCGCACGAGTGGGGCACTGCCGTGAACGTGCAGGCCATGGTCTTCGGCAACACGGGTGAAAACTCCGGTTCCGGTGTGGCCTTCACCCGCGACCCCGCCACTGGCGAGAAGGTATTCTACGGTGAGTTCCTCATCAACGCCCAGGGTGAAGACGTCGTCGCCGGCGTGCGCACTCCGAGCCCCGTGGCCGAGCTCGCCGCTGTGATGCCTGCTCCCTACAAAGAGCTCGACCGCATCCGCGGCGTGCTGGAGTCCCACTTCAAGGATGTGCAGGACTTTGAGTTCACCATCCAGGACGGCAAGGTGTTCATGCTCCAGACCCGCAACGGCAAGCGTACCGGCGTGGCCGCTGTCCGCTTCGCAGTGGAAATGGAGAAGGAAAAGCTCATCGACTGGCAGACAGCGATCCGTCGCGTGCCCGCCGACCAGCTTGAGCAGGTGCTGGCTCCCATCTTCGACTCCAAGGCGGTGAAGGCTGCCAAGTCGATCGCCAGTGGTCTGAACGCCGGTCCTGGCGCTGCCAGCGGCAAGATCTACTTCAACTCCGATCGTGCGGCAGCCGCTGGCGACAAGGGTGAGAAGGTCCTCCTCGTGCGTAACGAAACCTCCCCGGAAGACATTCGCGGCATGCTGGCCTCCGAAGGCATCCTCACCCTCCGTGGTGGTGTGTCCTCCCACGCAGCACTGGTGGCCCGTCAGATGGGCAAGGTCTGCGTCTGCGGCGCGGCTGACAAGACGCCGGACATGAGCATCGACTACGAAAAGCGCACGCTGACCGTGGCCGGTACGACTTACAAGGAAGGTGACTTCCTCTCGATCGATGGTTCCTCCGGTGTGGTGTATGAAGGCAGCCTGCCGACCGCAGCTTCCGAAATCACCCAGGCACTCGTCGAGGGCAGCGCGGAAGCGAAGGAAGGTCGCACCTTCCAGAACTTCCAGAAGCTCATGAACTGGTGCTCGAAGGTGACCCGCCTTGCGGTGCGCACCAATGCGGACAGCCCCGACCAGGTGGAGAACGCGCTCGCGTTCGGCGCCACCGGCATCGGTCTCTGCCGTACGGAGCACATGTTCTTCGAAGGTGACCGCATCTACGCAGTGCGTGAGATGATCATGTCCACCGACCTCGAAGGCCGCAAGAAGGCGCTTGCGAAGCTTCTTCCGTATCAGCGCGAAGACTTCACCGGCATCTTCAAGGCTCTCAAGGGTCTTCCCGCAACCATCCGTCTGCTCGATCCTCCCCTCCATGAATTCCTCCCGAAGGAAGACCAGGAGAACGAGATGAGCGACACGGTGAAGAAGACGGGCATGACTCGCGAGTTCATCGTGCAGCGCATCCATCAGCTTCATGAATTCAACCCGATGCTTGGTCACCGCGGTTGTCGCCTTGGCATTGCATATCCGGAAATCACGGAAATGCAGGCCCGTGCAATTTTTGAAGCAGCTGTTGACGTTCAGAAATCTGGCGTCAAAGTGAAGCCCGAAGTAATGATTCCTCTTGTTGGCTTCAAGAAGGAACTCGACTTGCAGGTCGAGATCGTGCATGCTGTCGCGAAAGCGGTCATGAAAGAGCGTAAGGCGAAGATCGACTACCAGGTCGGCACGATGATTGAAGTGCCGCGCGGAGCCATCACCGCTGACGAGATCGCTGAGACGGCACAGTTCTTCAGCTTCGGTACCAACGACCTCACGCAGACTGCCCTTGGCATCAGCCGTGACGACATGGGTGCGTTCCTCACTCCGTATCAGGAGAACGAGGTGTTCAAGAAGAATCCTTTTGCGACCCTCGACCAGGTTGGCGTCGGCTCTCTGATGAAGATTGCCGTGGAGAAAGGCCGTTCCACCAAGTCCGACCTCAAGCTCGGTATCTGCGGTGAGCACGGTGGTGATCCTGACAGCGTGAAGTTCTGTCACCGCCTTGGTTTGAACTACGTGAGCTGCAGCCCGTACCGCGTTCCGATCGCGCGGTTGGCAGCAGCACAGGCAGCGCTCGAAGAAGCGGCCGCCTCGCAGAAAGATGTCCGTAGCAGTGCTGGATCCAAGCCCGCCGTGACGGCGCGCTCGGGAGGCAAGGCCACGGCTGACAAGAAAACAGCAACCAACAAAACTAAAACGAGGAACAAACCTATGGCCAAGAAAGCCGCTAAGAAAGCCGCCAAGAAGCCCGCGAAGAAAGCCGCCAAGAAGGCGAAGAAGAAGTAACGCGGGGCCTTCACAGGCCTGACAAACGCAGACGAACGAAACAATAGTCCGTCAAGAACGAAGTCCTGCGGGGTGCATCCTCGCAGGACTTTGTCGTTTGGTGCTGCCCGTGAGGTGATGGAATGAGGGATGAGCGCAAAGCAAACGAGAAGGGAAGGGGGTGGGCTGGTGTGAGGCCACAGGGGCCGGGCTGCGGATCACTCTCTACATCCTTCACGTGCTTCGCATCGCTGGGCTAGCTGCAAGGCCTGACAGGCGTCACGGCACAAGAAAGCACAGCGTGTCCCTTCACGGCATTGCTGCTGCAACGATGTCTATGCAATGGTGATGTGGTGGACGTTGACGCTTCCCGCATGCGCCCATGCCCACCTCTCACACCTCCCGGAACTCCCGCAGGAAGATGAAGCCGATGACCGCGAGGCTCAGCGCTGTGGAGAGGGTTTCCGTGATGCCCTTGATATTCTGCATTTGGTAGGTGGCTGCGATCATCAGCACACCAACGAGAAGGGAAATGCCCCAGATGAAGATCGAGGTTCGGGAGAAGACCCACCCCGCAGGGCGCTCCGTCCCGGAGTGAAGCAGTCTCAGATAGAATGCCGCGACAGCAGCCAGGATCACGACGTGCATGATGTCCATGCCCCACTCGTCGCCTGCGATGACCGCAGTGAAGTCATAGAGACCATGTGCCAGCGTCACTCCGAGGAAGGCTGTGAGAAACTCGGTCGCTTTGTGAAAGCGCGAACGGAACAGTTCATACGTTCCCCAGCCCAAGATTCCCGTCAGACCGATGTGGAGGAAATTGGCAGTGAGAAACCTGCCCAGAGCAAGTGAGCTGCCGTGTGTGGAGAAGTAGAGAAGATTCTCATCCAGCGCGAACCCAAGTCCCACGCATCCTCCCACGAGAGCAGCTTTCGTCGGAGAGCCATTGTGCAGAAGCACGGGGAGGAAGAAGGCGAATAGAAGCGCCTTCACCGCCTCCTCCGGCAGGCCGACATTGAGGATCCAGTCCATCATGGCATGGGTGAGGGTTGGCGCCTCACTTCCTGCGTCAGAGGGGGTACGGTAGTCGACTGTCTCCTGGAACCAGAGGAGCACCGTCACGCTGACGATGCCTGCAAAGACCGCCGGCAGGAAACGAAACCAGCGGAAACGCTCGCGGCTGGCCGTGTACACCAGGATGACATACCAGATGCCAGCAGTGAACAGCGCGATGAAGAGGGATGCGCCTTGCATCCAGCGTTCCCAAGTCATGCGGGCCATGGCCTGGAAAAGCATTTGCCGATCGGACATGATCTGTGCTGCATCACGCAGCCCGAGGGCATCGACGGTTCGCAGGAAGGACTTGTCGCTGCAGAGTTGTTGCAGCGCTGACGCATCCTTGAGCTGCAGAGCGAGCTCGAAGGCATACCTCCGCGAGAGGGTGGCGTCTGGAAAGCGGGTCCACTCCCGCATCCACGCGCCGAGCACCTCCTTCATGCGCTTCTGCCGCAGCAGGCTTTCAGCATACAACTCGTTTGCATGGCGGGGAGCGTTCTCACGGAGGCTGATTTGTGCAAGGTCAGCCTGCGCCTTCTCCCTCGCTGCTTCGTCCGGGTCAAATCGGAAACGCGCGTAAGCAGCCAGCGCCTCGTAGAGCTCGGCATCTCCAGCGTGCTGGCGGAAGAGCGCCGCCAGATCCATCTCGCCACATTTCAGGGACACAGGATCAAAAGACTGCCCTTTTGGGATTTGCATCTCCATCAGCCACTTCATGACCCTGGCAGGCTCCTTTGCCGGGGCCTGCCGAAGCAGTTGATATTCTTCACCCAGCACCATTTCATTGCTCGCGGCGATTTCGTCTGCACTCAAGGAAGGCATCTTGGGCGGGGGCCACTGCTTTCCACGAATGATCAGCACAGAGACGGAGATGAGGGTGCACACAGCGATGATCCCTGAGGCCACACGCAGCAGGAACGTGCGATCACGCGTCAGTTGAAACGCACGGGAGCGCCACTGGGACATGAGAGAGGAGGGGTTAGCACCAATTCTGAAGGACGAAGTCCGCGGTGCGTCGCGCCGCGCTGGCGTCCATCATCTGCCGGGAGCGCACTTCTTCATCTGAAAATTCACTCCGATGTGCAATACGTCCGGCTTTCCACACATACGCGGCATGGTTGTACGGGCCCACGCGGCGGGGATTGCTCCAGGTGTGAATCCCGAGTGTGCGCGGCTGCAACGCGGAAGAGATGTGCATCGGGCCACTGTCCACGCTGATGCATGCCCGCGATTGCCGGATGAGCCACACGAGGCCGGAGAGGCTGGTCCGGTTCATCAGCGAGATGACGTGGGCGCCGGTGATCTCATGCGGGGTGGAAGACTTCCCGGCAATGACCACAGGTCTCGGCGCAAAGCAGTCGCACAAGGTCTGCAGCACCTCTGCGGAGAGTGATTTTCCTGCGCCACGGGAATAGGGATGAAGCAGGATGAAGTCTTCTGGAAGAGTCTCGCCCTCCGGGCAGGTTCCCTCGGGAAGTGGGAACTCGACGCCGGCAGGCGCCGTGTCGATGCCCAGGGCTCGCACTAGCGTGAGGTACCGGTCCACGGCGTGATCCTGCTTGTTCACCGGAACGACCTTCCGGTAGAGCAGGGAGGCACCTTCGCGTGCGTCGGACATGCCGATGACGGGATCTGTGCCCCGCGCCAGGCTGGTGAGCGCGCTGCGCATGAGCCCTTGAAAGTCGAGGGTGATCTCCGGCATCGTGCGTGGGGCGGCGTTCAGCGCGCGGGCCCACTGGTAAAGCTTCGGGAGAGCGGTCAGCCCCTTGAATTCACCGCGGGGGAAGGGAACAATTTCCGTGAGGTCAGGGTTGCCCTCGAGCAGGGGCATCCACTCCGGGTTGCACATCCAGCGCAGCTCGAGGTGTGGATAGGCGCGCTTGATGAAATGCGCGGCGGGCAGGGTGTGAACAATGTCGCCCAAGGAGCTGGGCTTCACGAGGAACACAGAACGAAACTGTGCGAGATCGGCGACCAGCCCGTTGCTGCTGCTCATCGTCCCAGGGCAAGCCGCTCGGCCAGTATCGTGGGCAGGCCGGCGTCGCGGATTTTCTGCTGTGTGGTGCGCAGGTCGTACTCCAGCCTGCGGATGTTCACCGTCTGCTTCTCCACGTCATAGATGGCGTAGGAGGCGCGCCAGTCGCCATCACGGGGCTGGCCCACACTGCCGACATTGATGAAGTACTTCACGCCACGACGCAGGGTGGTGTCCGTGTCCCGGAGGCAGCGGACCGTGTCATCCTTTTCGTAGATGCGCGGGGCATGGGTGTGCCCGTAGAAGCAGAGCTGGGTGAACTGGTAGCTGAAGCTCGCCATGGCATCGAACCGGTTGGCCACGTAGGCCCAGCTTCCGGGGGAG
Organism: Roseimicrobium gellanilyticum; assembly: GCF_003315205.1. Classification (NCBI taxonomy): domain Bacteria; kingdom Pseudomonadati; phylum Verrucomicrobiota; class Verrucomicrobiia; order Verrucomicrobiales; family Verrucomicrobiaceae; genus Roseimicrobium; species Roseimicrobium gellanilyticum. The sequence continues at coordinate 1,218,116 of NZ_QNRR01000001.1, forward strand.
TCGAGGGTGGCGTGGACGATGGTGAAATCCCGCACTTGGCGCACCAGCTTGAGCTCGCGCAGCCACTGCTTCTGGTCTTCGGTCAGCTTTTGCCGGGTCCAGAGGAGGGCGCTCTCCGCCAGGGGGTTCAGTTCGTCGAGGGTGCGCTCCTGAGTGGCTTCCTCATCGTGGTTGCCCTTCACGACCGGGCAGTTGAGGGAGCGGACGTAGTCGAGGCATTCGCCGGGGTCGGCATTGTATCCGACAATGTCTCCCACGCAGACATAGTGAGTGCATCCCTGCTCTTGGGAATCTCCCATGACAGTCATGAGAGCTTCCCAATTAGCGTGTATGTCTCCAAAGATGGCGTAGCGCATGAAAACGGCGAAGGCTTAACGTTGGCGTGGACGCGGGACAGGTCAAGCGCAGGAAGTGGTCTGTCGAGGAAAACCGGTGCTTAAGGGTTCGTATTCCGCAACATAGGCCGCGGGGAGGTGGTGGATGCGGGGGCCGGGGCGGCGGGGATGCGTTTGTCTGCCGGGATATTCAGCCGGTTCTCCAGAATCCTCAGGTCCCGCTGGATGCTCTCCATCTTGGTGAAGGGGGGGCCCCGGTCGTAGTAGCGCTTCAGAATCTCATAGGCCTGGGCAGAGGATGCACGATCCCCCACCTTCACCAGTTCGTAGGCGCCCAGCCGCTCGATGAAGTCCAGCGATCCGTTCTTATGGGCCTCAATAAAAGCGGTGGCCGCCCGCTCCGGGTCTGGCTGCCGGTCCTTGTAGATGTAGCCGAGGGCCTCAAGGAGACGCCGGTTTTCCGGAAGGTAGCGGAGGCCTTCGTTGAGGATTTCAAGGCCGCGCTGCACGTGATCCTTGAAGAGCTTGTTCTGGATGGCCGCACGAAGGCTCTTGTCCCGCTTGAAGTAGGAGGCGGCGTTGTACGCCATGTGCCAGGAGGCCTCATCCCAATACGTGGGCTCGTAGGGCTGCATGCGCGTCACCAGGGTCATGCGGTTGTCCACCGCACCCCAGTCGTTCCTTTCCCAGGCAGAATAGGCTTCCAGAAACCCGACGCTGGCCACGAGGGAACGCAGCCCGCCCAGTGTGGCCAGGAACATCTGGCCGAAATCTTCCTGCCAGCTCACCGTGGGCGGGGCTTCCTTCAGGCCCTTCTCCCGCAGGTTCATGGTCATGGCGTGGTCCAGCGGGAGGCGCGCCAGGCCGAAGGCCAGGAAGAGGAGCACACCGAGGACACGTTTGTTCATGGAAGTGAGGCGCAGAAGATCAGAGCTCTTTCTCCACGAAGAAGAGGTGGGAGACGACCATGTAGGCCGCCACATACATCGCGGCGTAGCCGGTGAGCTGGCCCACCACACCGAGCGTCACTTCTCCACGAATGGCCGCTGTGGACAGGTCGAACATGCCCAGATCCGGGCAGAGAATTGCAAGAAGCGCTCCCACGGTCTTTTCCGTCCAGCCGTAGAGCCCCTTGAGCACCCACTCCCTCATGAGCGCCACACCGAACCCCGCGATGGTGAAAGCCATGGAGGTGATGATGGTGAAGAGAGTCGTGCTGGCGAAGGTGGAGATGAGCAATGTCATCGCCGTGACCACGGAGGCTCGCAGGAATACCATCCACACCTCCACGTGCACGCCGCTGTTCAGGCCATACTTGCGAATGCTCGCTTCCACATAGGCGACATTCTCCGGGGTGGCTGCCTGCTGCTGCTCCAGCATGGCAATCATGGCGGACAGCAAGGCCTGCTGTTTGAGCCACAGCACCACGGAGAAGATGAGGTCCATCAACAGCAGGCCGCAGAAGAGAAGCAGTAGCATGCCGAGCAGCTTGCCCAGCAGGTACTCGTAGCGCGGGACGGGCTTGCTCAGAATCGTGTAGAGCGTCCGGTCCTCCAGATCCTTGGGGAGCAGGAGTGCCGTGGCAGTGATGGAGAACACGACGGAAGCGACCAGCATGGAACCCATGGACCAGTCCTTGAGCTGCTTAAGCTGCTGTTCGGGACTCAACTGTGGGAAGAAGAAGGCGGCACCCAGGGCCACCAGGCAGAAGACGGCGAGAAACGCCACAATGCGCATGCGCAGGAGTTGGGTCGCCGTGTGGGTGGCGAGTGTCCATATGCGGCCTGGGGAGAATCCCTTGTGCGCGCGCGTTTTCACAGGAGTGGCAATCACGGTGCTCATGATTTGTCCTCCTCACCGGTTTGGGTGGTGCATTCGAGGAAGAGTTTTTCCAAGGTGGTTCGGGGCTTTTCCATGGAGACGATGCGGGCTTTGGCGCCCTCCTTTGCCACCAGTTCACGGATGGCGGCCAGGGTCTGGGGGGAGGCATTTTCCAGAAGGATCTCTGTCTGGTTCTCCACGGAGATGAGGTCGTCCAGGTTGCCTTCGCGTACCATGGAGCCGTTCGACATGATGCCCACACGGTCGCACACCTGCTGCATCTGCTCCAGCAGGTGGGAAGTGACCACAATGGTGATGCCACGCTCCTTCAGCTCCAGAATCAGATCGCGGATGCGCCGTGACGCGACCGGGTCGACACCTGCGGTAGGTTCGTCCAAAATGAGAAGGCGTGGCCCGTGGATGAGCGCCTGACCGAGGCCTACACGCTGTAGCATTCCCTTCGAGTAGCCGCCTACACGGCGGTCTGCCGCGTGTTGGAGGCCGGTGAGTTTCAGCATTTCCTCCGTGCGGTCCTTCAGCTCAGAGCCGCGCAGTCCGCAGAGCTTGCCGTAGAAGAGGAGAGTTTCACGCCCATTCAGGTGCTTGTAGAAGTAGGGATTCTCCGGGAGGAATCCGATGTCCGCCCTGCCAGCCACCTGCTCGCTGCTCTCGCCAAAGACGCGCACCGTCCCCTGCGTGGCGCGCAACAAGCCGAGCATGACCTTCATGGTGGTGGACTTGCCACAGCCGTTGGGGCCGATGAGTCCGTAGACCTCACCCTGATGCACGCTGAAGGAGAGGTCCCGTACGGCCACGAGCGGCTTGTTGCGGAAGCCAGTTTTGAAGGTCTTGGTCAGGTGCTCCACCTCCACTGCGAAGGGAGATGCTTGCGAGGGTGATTCCATGGGGGCGGGTGCGTGGGTCAGTGGACGATGCTGAATCCTCTGACACCCGTGAGGTCCGGAATGTCATGAGACTCCACATTTTTGATGTTTCCGCCCAGCGAGCTGTTTTCGATTTCCTCCAGAAACGCTTCGAGCTCCTCGGAGTCGTGGGACATGGCCTGGAGCTCGACCCGGCCATCCGGCAGGTTCTTCACCCAGCCCAGCACCTCAAATCCGCCCGCGATGCGTTTCACCGTGTAGCGGAATCCCACGCCCTGCACCTTGCCCTTGTAAAAAACCTGTCTCGCTGCCATTCCCATGAAAAAAGCCGGGGCTGCGGCAAGATGCAAGGCTGGAATGTGGGAAGGGTTCGGGCCGCAAGCCCCGGAAACCGATGACGTTCTCTCTACATCTCGTTGATTCCGAAAGTTCCTTTGTCCAAATTTATGTCCTTCCCCCAACTGGACATGTCACACCCTATCTTCAGAGACTACACGTGGGAATTGGACGTCGTTCCGCCCTGGCGCGTTGAAGACTGTGAGCACTGCCTTGAATTCACCCAACCGGAGAGCGCGGGCGCAGTCCACATTAGCGGTGCATGGAAAAGCAATGGTGTCGTTTCAGAAACAGAAATGTTGTCCCAGGTCACCGAGCACTGTTCTGACGACGCCGAACCGGAGAAAGTGCGGTGCGGAGCGTTTGCTGGCTACGTTGCGGAGTACGTCGACTGGCAGGAAGGCACCTTCTGGAAGAAGTGGTTCGTGGCCCGGGGGCGCAGTCTACTTTTCATTTCCTACAATTGCCCACAAGGCGACGAGGACTTTGAGACGGAGGAGGTGACATCCCTTCTGTCGTCGTTGCGTTCGAAGTAGCGAGGATGATGGGGGAGACAGGCGCGTTTCCAAGGAGTACGAGTCTGTCTTGTAGTAGTGAAACCGTATGAGATCAGCTTCCCTCAATCTCGTGGTGCTCCGCTCTTCTGACCTCGCGCGAGCGGCGGATTTCTACACGCGACTGCTCGGGCTGGAGTTTGTGAAACACCGGCACGGGAATGGTCCGGAGCATTTCTCGGCGGAAGTGGGCGGGAGTGTTTTCGAGCTGTATCCCCTCGTACCGGAGGGTCCATCCACCTTGGGAACGCGTGTGGGGTTCAGGGTTCCGTCGTTGGAGGCGGCAATTGCAGCGGTCAGCGGGCCGTATCCAGATGCCGTCCTGTCGCCGCCGAAGGACTCCGCGTGGGGACGCCGTGCGGTGATCGTGGATCCAGATGGGCATCGGGTGGAACTCGTGGAGGACTGAGGCTCAAGAAAACCCCACACCGGAGGTGACATCCGGTCTTTTTCGGCTAAGGGTGCAGGCTGCACTTTTCCGGGCCTGTCCCGGGAAGGTGCTTTCCTGTCTTCAAACTCCATCCCTGTCTTCATCCTTCCATGACCGCCCTTACCGTCAAACCCCGCTCACGTCTCTTTCACGGCCACGAGTGGGTCTACGCCAGTGATGTCCAGAATATCACCGGCAGTGCTGAGCCAGGAGATGTGGTAGCGCTGAAGGATGTAAAGGGCAAGCCGCTGGGCAGTGCGATCTACAATCCGAAGTCGCAGATCGTCGCCCGCCGCTTCTCCTACCGGAAGCAGGACCTCGACCAGGAATTCTTCGTCCGCCGCATTGAGCGTGCGCTGAACTATCGCAAGACCCTGCCGCTCGACCAGAATCTCTGCCGCATCGTGTGGAGTGAATCGGACGGCCTGCCCGGCCTCATCGTGGACCGTTATGGTGACCACCTGGTAATGCAGACGCTGACTTTCGCGATGTCCGCCAGGCAGAACCTGATTGTGGCTGCCCTGGTGGAACTGTTGCAACCCAAGTCCATCACCGCCCGCAATGACTCGCCCGTGCGCAAGGCAGAGGGGCTGGAGCTGGAAAAGAAGCTGCTGCACGGCGCGGCGCCTGAGCCCTTCGAGTACAAGACGAATGGCATGGTCTTCCAGATCGACCTGATGGAAGGTCAGAAGACCGGGATGTACCTGGACCAGATTGACAACTATTCCCTCGTCGCCCGTCACGCGAAGGGCAAGCGCGTGCTGGATTGCTTCACCAACCAGGGTGGCTTCGCCCAGGCGGCGGCTCTTGCCGGTGCGCGTGAAGTCATTGCCGTGGATGTGAGCGAGAGCGCGGTGGAGATGTGCCTGCGCAACGCCCGCAGTGCTGGCGTGGCCATTGGTGCGCGCGCAGACAATGTCTTCGACTACTTGAAGACCGCGGAGAAGGCGGGCGAGCAGTATGACCTCATTGTGCTGGATCCGCCGAGCTTCACCAAGTCCAAGCAGTCCCTCACCGATGCCATGCGCGGATACAAGGAAATCCACCTACGCGCCATGAAGATGCTCCAGCCCGGCGGCATTCTCGCCACCTTCACCTGCTCACACCACGTGAGCATGGGCGACTTCCGCATGATGATCAATTCCGCGGCCGTCGATACCCGCCGCACCCTGCGCTATCTCGACACTTACACTCAGCGCGCCGACCATCCCGTCATCACCGGCATCCCGGAGACCGAATATCTCCGTGGGTATGCGTTGGAGGTGATTGGGGGGTGGTGAGCGAAGTGAGCGGTAGTTCAGTAAGCAGTGAGTAGTGAGTGGTAAGTAGCAGGTGGAACTGAGTCTGGATTGGCGCGGCATGCGCGATTCATCTGTAGCGAGACTCAGCGTTCGATGACCGTTGACTCTTGACCGGTCGTCTCAGGTTCGACTACTTACTGCTTACTAATTTACTGTTTACTGGCTCCCATGCGCCTCATCTTCCACCAAGCCGGCCTGCCTTCCGAAGTTCTCAAACTGGAGCCGTATGATCCGCCGGCGCCACAACGGCATGAGGTGCTGGTGCGTATGTTGTATGCGCCCATCAATCCGGCAGACCTGAACTTCATTGAGGGCACGTACGGCAAAAAGCCGAGCTTCCCCGCGCTGCCCGGAAATGAAGGCTGTGGTCGCATCGAAGCAGTGGGGGATGAGGTGGAGTCCCTGGAGGTGGGGGATCTGGTGATTCCCCTGCACCCCATTGGCACCTGGTCGAGGCATCTTCTGGCGGCGGAGAACCAATTTGCGAAGCTGCCCTCGGACTTGGAGCCCGTGCAGGCCAGCATGCTTCGGGTGAATCCCACCACCGCCTGGCAGATGCTTCATGAGTTCCGCGAGCTGCGGAAGGGTGAGGTGGTCGCGCAAAATGCAGCGAACTCCGGTGTGGGCCGGGCCGTAATTCAGATCGCAAAACACATGGGGCTGCGGACGGTGAACTTCGTGCGACGGGAGTCGGTCATCGAGGAACTCACCGTGCTGGGAGCCGACTCGGTGCTGATTGATGGCGGATCAGACGAGGCGGCGGCTCGGAGTGCCGTAGGAGACCAGCCCTTGCGTCTTGCCTTGAATGCTGTGGGTGGGGACAGTGCGCTGCGGCTGATGGACCTGCTTTCCACTGGCGGAGCCCATGTGACCTATGGGGCCATGAGCCGGCGCAGCCTGAAAATTCCGAACAAGTTTCTCATTTTCAAGAATCTTGAAATTCGCGGGTACTGGCTGACCCGGTGGATCGAGCAGGCGTCCCACATCGAGATCGGGAACGTGCTCCGCCCCCTGGCGGAGATGATGATCGAGGGGGCGCTCAAATTGCCTGTGGAGAAAGTCTTTCCCATTGAGGATTTTGCGGAGGCCGTACGCCTTGCCGCTCAGGACGGACGCAGTGGGAAAGTGGTCCTGGCGCTGTGAAAGTTCCCATTGCAGCCCCACGTTAGGGGAGTATGCTTACATTCATGAACCATCCAATCCTCGCAGGCATCGGCCCGTTTGGCACGACTGAGATGATCATCGTCGCCATTCTCGTGCTGGTGCTTTTCGGAGCCAAAAAGCTTCCGACCTTCGCCCGTAGCCTCGGCAAGAGCATGGGTGAATTCAAGAAGGCGCGTGAGGAGTTCGAACACGAACTTACTTCCGCCCAGGATGACGTTTTGAACACCCCCACAAAGCAGCCGGAGCAGAAACGCATCCCGACTACGACGGAGGTGTAAGGACGGGATATCCATTCTTGCCAATTCGCACCGCTTCATGTTGCCTCGCCGCAGCATGAAGCGGTTTTCTTTTATCCTTGTCGCATGGGTGGTGTGGCTGGCGACTGCCGCCATCCTGCCGGCTCAGGAAACGCCGAAGGTGGTGCCGAGGCGGCAGGTCACCATGTGCTCCTACAACTTGAAGAACTACCTCAAGATGGAGCGCTTCGTGAAGGGCGTGCGCACGGAGGGTATCGACAAACCGGAGAACGAGAAGGAGGCCGTGGTAAAGAGCATCGTGGCCATCCAGCCGGACATCCTTGGACTTTGTGAAATCGGGACGATGGAGGATGTGCAGGGCCTCCAGCGGCGTTTGAAAGAGGCAGGGCTCGACTTGCCCCATGTGGAGATGGCCGGGGGAGGGGATGCCACACGCAAGTTGGCGCTGCTGACCCACCTTCCAATTGTGGCGCGCCATTCGCAGACGAAGCTCTCGTATCAGATCGGACAGCACATTTTTCCGGTCTCGCGTGGCTTCTTGGATGCGACGGTTTTGCTGCGCCCGGGCTGGGAGCTGCGCTGTGTGGGTGTGCACCTGAAGTCCAGGCGCGAAGTGCCGGAGGGCGATCAGGCACTGATGCGACGCAATGAAGCTCATCTCCTGCGCACGCATCTGGAAGGCGTCCTCAAAGCAAAGCCCGAAACAAAGGTGGTCTGCTATGGTGACTTCAATGCGCATGCGCATGAAGCCGCCATGGTGGAAATCGAAGGCGTGCCGGGCATGGAGCTCTCCATGCGCGACGTGCGCCTGCGCGATCGCCACGGCCTCACCTGGACGCACTACTGGGAGTTTGCCGATGTGTATTCTCGCTTCGACTACTTCTTCGTGAGCCGTGAACTCCAGCAGCACGTGAATCACAAGGAGTCCTACATCTACGACACGGAGAACTTCGATGAAGCCAGCGATCACCGGCCGATTGTGCTGAAGATTGATCTGGCGAAGTAGGGAGGCAGGGATACTTCGAAGAAACGTCTCGTGAGAAGGCAGACCCGAATGAGGAAGATCTATCGCAACATGTACTACCTTGCGCGAAGCGCTTTGGAGTGCGTGTGCGAAGCACCGCTTTGAGCGGAGCGATTTCGTCATGCCTTCCTTGAAGCCTCGGATGGCATGAACGCATGGCATACCGCTGTTTGTGGTTTGCAGCTTTTGGTGGTGCCCTTCCGTGATGTTCCTTCGTTCAAAGCGGTGCTTCGCACCGCACTCCAAAGCGCTTCGCGCAAGGTGGTGGCTTGAGTCGTTGCCTCAGCAATGCTGTGTGTTTTCCATGTCCCGAGACGTCCCGGTTTCAACTGTAGCGCCGATTCGTGCTAAAAAATTAGCAGAAAAGTCTTGCTGCCAGTTGGTTGTTCATGCTAAAAAATTAGCATGCCAACGAAATCCAGCCAATTGAGCCGGCGCGAGAGGCAGATCATGGATATCATCTATGTCCGTGGAGAAGCCACGGCGGCGGAGGTGGTGGAGTCCATGACAGATGCGCCGAGCTATTCCGCCGTGCGCGCCTTTTTGCGCATCCTTGAAGAGAAAGGTTTTCTCAAACACCGTGAAGACGGAAAGCGGTATGTTTTTCTACCCACGGAGCCCCGTGAGAAAGCAAGCAAGTCCGCACTGAAGCAGGTGGTGCAAACCTTTTTTGATGGCTCGCTCGCGAGTGCTGTGGCTGCCCTGGTGGATGGCCGGGAGAAGATTTCAGACGAGGAACTCAAACGCCTCGAGGAAATCATTCAGAAGGCCAAGAAGCGCTAGGCAGAAACCTTTCATCATTCCTCCGTGACATGAATCCGTCTTTCATTCCTATGTGTCGTGCTGCACAGCTGGCTGGTGGAGTTGTTGCCGCTGGGATTTTCCTCACCTGCGCTTGTCTTCAACTCCAAGCTGCACCGCCTCCGTCAGTGCAAGCGGGAGGTAAGTACGTCGTTATCGACTGCATTCTCGTGGAGTGCGCGAGCACGGAGGCCATCGAGAAGGTTGTTGCCATGGGTGTGAAAAACAGTGATGCGCGTAAGGGTTCGCAAAGCGTCCCGGGTGAACTTGCGATGCTGCCAGGGGTACGCTTGTTTGCTTCGGGAAGGACGTATGCGCCGCTTGAGACGGAGTCGAAGGTCGGTGCGACCCGCCCGGTGGCAGAGGGTGGGGGATTGACGTATCACTTCAACACCTTTCCCGTGGTCACTCCAGACGGCGTGACCTTGATCATCAGGCGCCCGTTGAAAGAGATCCGAGGCGCCACTGCCAACAGCGGAGGCAATGTAAAGTCTGAATCGAACGAGACGGTGGTCAATCTCAGCCCTAATGGCCTGGTGGTGCTCGATGGTTATGAAGGGAGGGAGCTGCCGCGGCGCAGGTATATTTACCTGCTTTCCGCAGTTGCGGTTCAGGCGGATGCAAGTGGGAACATCCCGTCGCCTGGTTCAGCACCGGGGGTGATTGGAGGGCCCGATGGTCTTGAAGGGAAGCCCTCACTCAAGGAGCGGGCCACAAAGGTCGTCATTCCGTCCGTTGAGTTCAACAATGCGACCATGACGGAAGTGGTTGAGTTCTGTCGTGCGAAAGCGAAGCAACATGATCCCACCGGACAGGGAATGACTCTTCACCTCTCAGCAGGCGCAGCGAAGTCGCAAGCCCGGGTGACACTGTCCCTTAAGAACGCGACTTTGACGAGAACGCTCGGCACAGCTGCACATCTCGTTGATATGCGCCTTCATCAGGAGGACAACAGCTTCAAGATATCGACTCAAAAGGAACTCGAGGCCCAGCGCTACACTCCGAAGCCTTAGCTGAGCAGGCTCGAGGACATCATTCACCAGGCCAGGAAGCGTTAAGCAGAATTCTCATTTTACTTCTGTGTCATGAATCCATCCCTCATTCCCGTTGTAGATGTGATCGCGAAGAGCGTTGCGGTGTTGTTGCTGGCCATGGGTGTGCTGAGCCTGTGGCGAGGTGCCTCCGCTTCGCAGCGCAGCCTCGTGTGGCTGCTGTGTTTTGGCGCGCTGATGTTGTTGCCGATCACCTCGCTGGTTCAGCCATGGTGGAAGGTGCCTGTTACCGAGACAGCAACGGTTGTGCAGCTTCCCGCAACCGCGATACCAGTCGCTACGGCCGCCGAGGTGACCGGAACGGTGGCTCCGTTGGAGGTCGCGAGGGAAGAAAGCATCCTGCCGCAATGGACCCTGCTTCAGGTCGCTGCAGTAGTGTGGGTTGTGGGCGTAGCTCTGGTGCTGGGCTGGCAGTTCATGGGCAGCATCCGTCTTCGGCTGCTGAGTGCCCGCACGCAGCGCTGTGACGATGCGAGAATGCGAGGCTTGTTTGGTCGAGTCTCGGAAGAGGTATGCTTGCGCCGTCCTGTGGAGCTTCATACGAGTGAGCAAGTTTCCGTGCCCATGACCTGGGGCAGCCTGAGACCAGTCGTCCTGTTGCCGGAGGAGGCGTTGTCCTGGTCGGAAGAGGAAGTCCTGGCTGCCGTGAGGCATGAGATGGGGCACATCAAACATTGGGATCATCCTGCGCGTCTCCTCATGTCCGTCGTGTGTGCGGTGTACTGGTTCAACCCTCTCGTCTGGGCCGCTGCCAGGCGCTGGCGTACGGCCCAAGAGCAGGCTAGTGACGATCTGGTGGTCGCTCAGGAGGACCACCGCGCAGAATCGTATGCCATGCAGTTGCTGAATGCGGCACGTCGCACCCAGTCCCAGGGCCTGCTGAAGCTGCCTGTCATGACGATGGCCCAGCCTTCCACGCTGGAGCTTCGTCTCAGTGCGATCATGGATGCGCGCAAGAACCGTGCGTCGGTCAGCCGTGCCGCGGTGTGCCTGGGTGGCATCGGTGCGCTGGCCCTGCTTGCACTTTGTGCGGGACTTCAACTTCATGCGGCGGAGCCTGAGAAGACCAAACAACCCATCAGCATCACGTGCCGTATCTACGAAAGCTCCAGCAATGCAGGGAAGCAAAAGATCGCCGGGTTGAAGATCGATAATAAAAAGCCTCCGCAATTCGCACCTGCGGAATCCGAGGCGTTCATCAAAGAACTGACGGCCCTCGATGGCGTCACGCTGCTCAGCGCTCCCCAGGTAATCACCTCTTCGGGGACCAACGCTGTCATCAAGCTGGAGACCAACAACATCTACGCGGCGGACAAGACGGGAGCCAAATCCGGCACATTCACCAGTGGCGTGTGGATGGATCTCCTGCCTACGGTGAGTGGTGGGAACATCACCCTGGAGATCACGCCGACCATCAAGGATTTTGAAGGGGTCGAGATGAAGGATGGCGTCAATCAACCCGTCGTGAAGGAACGCAAAATCGACGCCAAGGTCACATTGAAACCTGGTGAGACCGCGGCGTTGGATGGCGGCATTACCAAAATTGGCGGAGCGCAGCGGCACCTCATCCTCCTTGTATCGGCCAGCTTGGACACAAGCACGCGGACCGGGACATTCTCAGCACACGGCACGGGTCGTGTGCAAATGGCTACCGAGAAGGATCCCTCGTTCGTTCCCTCCAAGGTGCCGCCCAAGCCCGCGCTGCTCCAACACGCGGAGGGCATCATCATTCCCTCGGTGGAGTTCAAGGACGCCACGCTGAAGGAAGCGGTCGAGTTCTTCCGCGTGAAGGGCCGCGCCCACGACAGCAGTGGAAAGGGAGTGAATATCACGCTGAGCGCGGATGCTGCCGACTCCACCGTCAGGCTGACGCTTAGCCTCAAGGACGTGCCCCTCAGTGAAGCTCTGCGCTACACAGCGGAACTGTCCAACATGGAACTTACAGCCGATGAGTTTACGTTGTTCCTCAAAAAGAAAGAGGTTGAAGTAAAGTCCAAGCAGGAACCCGCGGCGCCTGCGAAGTCTGCTGTTTTGGAAAGGGCCCAAAAGATCATCTTGCCCAGGGTGAAATTCTCCTACGCGCAGCTTTCTGAAGCAGTCGAGTTCCTCAACACAAAAGGAAAGGAGATGGATCCTGAAAAACAGGGGGTCAACATCCTCGTGGTCCAGGAGCAGGCTGGCCTTGGGAAAGATGGGAAGACCACGTTGCGAACAACCTTCTCCTACGGAGCACCCTCTCAAGAGCCCAAGAAGGCGGAACCTGGAAAGCCTGGCTCGACAGTCATTCTCGCTCCAGAGGGCTCTGGCAAGAACCCCCAAGTGACCTTGGACCTGGTCGATGTACCTCTGAGCGAAGCGGTGCGATACGTTGCTGACCTGGCAGGTCTGGAAGTAGTCGCAGGGCAACACGCGCTGCTTCTGCGACCGAAGGCGGTGGAGAAGTAGCTTCTTTCACATCAACTGAGCACGACCATCGCTAAGCGCGGTCTATTCGTAGATCCTGGCAGCGGAAAACCCGTGTGCGAGCCATCTCCAAGGTGATATGGAGTCTTTGTCCATTCCCAGATTGCGATACAATCCATCACTGTCCCTGAGCCACCTTTGAAGCGCGTCAAGATACCTGGGCAGGTCAGAGTTCTCCCAGCTCTGCCCGTTCACAGAATAGTCTTCCGCGATACGCTTGATGAAATCCGCGAGTTGCTCCCGGGTCTCGATTTTCTCTGTATCGTTGGTGTTCACAGCGATTAGGCTTCTACTCCACCAGCTTCAGCGTCCTCTTCTGCTGCGCACTGAGATAGGCCGTATCCACAATTTGCTGGCCAATACGCGAGATCTCCACGGTGAGGGGGCCAATCAACGGCGTACCTGTTTCCAGATGATGGATGACGTGCTCGATGGGATTGCGGTTGGGTGACTTCAGTTCATCCACGGGGACTTCATAGCCCTCCGGTTTCTGCCGGGTCTGCACGAAGACGGTCTCCGCATAGTCATAGCAGGAGATGGTGCCATCCGTGCCTTTGATGACAAAACCGCACTTCGGCTGCGGTTGGTGCGTCCACGGGTCGGTGAAGGTGCCCCAGCGGGTTTCGGTTTTGCTCAGGCCAAAGGAATATCGGATGATGGCGATGGCGTGCTCGTCCACTTCGAGTCCCTGAGGTTCATCACATACGCCGGTGACTTCAATCGGCTTGCGACCACCGAGGTGCCAGGTGCCGAGCGTGGTGCCGTAGCCCATGTAGTCCAGCAGCGAGCCGCCACCCTGCGACTTCTTGTAGAACCAGCTCGCGTCCTTCTCCGCGGAGGTGGGCTCCACTTCGATCTTGTCCGCGCCGTGGTAGAGCGGGCCGCGGTTGCCACCGTAGTGGTGAAACTCACGGACTTCTCCAATGAGTCCTTCCTGGATGAGACGATGCGCCGTCTGCTGACAGGCAATCCACACGAGCGGCCAGTTTACGGCAAGGAGCTTGCCCGTGGGTTTCATCGCCGCGACCATCGCATCGGCCTCCTGCAGCGTGCCGGCGAAAGGCTTCTCCATGATGATGTGCGTGCCGAAGGGGGCGACCTTCTCCACCCACTCGCCATGGCGTGAGGCGGCGGGACAGAGCACCACGAGATCCGGCTTGGTCCTTTCAAGGCACGCGCGGTAGTCCGTGAAGACCTGGTCGGCTCCGAGGCTGAAGTTCTTCGTGGCACTCACCATGCGCTCCGGCTGCTCATCACTGATGCCCACAATCTCCGCATTCGGATGCTCTGACGCCTGCCGCAGCAGATCGCCCATGTGGAAGTGATCAAAGTTGATGCCAGCGATGCGCCATTTTTTCATGAGAAGAGAAAGAGGTGATGGGTGGTGTGAGATGACTATTGAAGCTCGTAAAAATGAGCGGCGGAGTTGCTCGCTATGATGACGTAGTGAGCGCCGCAGCCGCGCCCTGAAGGGGCGCAGGAGCCCAGCCCAGGGTTAGGGAGCCTTGGCGACCGACACCCTGGGTGTGATATGAAATATCATTCGACCCTGAAAGGGTCGCGGAGTCGTTGTCATCAATCCGCCACATTCCAGACCCTGCGACATCCTCCGCGACCCCTTCAGGGTCGGAAGATTTTCTTAATTCGAACCCAGGGTGTCGGTCGTCAAGACTCCCTAACCCTGGGCTGGACTCCCGCAGCCCTTCAGGCTGCAACTTCGGGAACGGATAAATCTGGCAAGTCATGTCCATCTGTCAGTCTATTGCGCCGGTTTCAATGGGGATGCGGAAGCAGGGAATCGTCCAGCGTCAGGTACATGACATAGGCATCCACGTAGCCGAGTGTTGCATGACGGAACGCACCCGGCAACGTACCCACAATGGTGAATCCGACCTTCTGCCAGAGCTTCACAGCCGCCTCATTGGTGGCCACGACGATGTTGAACTGGATGGCCCGGTAGCCCAGCCGGCGAGCCTCCGCAATCGAGTGCTCGCCCATGGACTGACCCACACCGAGGCCTCGCGCATCCGGCGCGACCATGTAGGAGCCATTCGCCACGTGGGCGCCACGCCCGGGATGATTTGCTTTGAGAATGTAGCTGCCCACCACGCGGCCTTCATGCTCGGCCACGTAGGTGTGCGTTTTGGGGTGGAACCAGTACGCAAGGGCGTCTTCACGCGTCATGTCCGCTTCGAAGACATACGCATCACCTCCTGCCACCACAGTTTGGAACATCGCCCAGACAGCGTCGTGATCCGAAGCCGTGGCCTGGCGGAGGCGGAGCATGTGAGTGCTGGCTGAAGCTCTAGTGCTTCACATCTTCCGGAGGTGCGCCCAGCGATTTCGGTGGGAAGAAGGCGATGAACAGGAGCGCTGCCGCGCCAAGGGCCAGCCCTGTAGGCCAGAGGAACAGGGTTTTGAAGTCCGTCACACCATTCACGGTCAGGCTGCCTTGCAGCGGGATGAAGAGCCATTTCGCGGCAAGGTCACCAAGGCCAAGCACCAGCAGATTGAAGAGACCCTGTGCGCTGGAGCGCACGTCCTTCGGGAAGGCCGCGTCGATGAAGATGTACAACGTGGCGAAGAAGAAGGCGTAGCAAATGCCGTGAAGCACCTGCACCAGGATGATCATGATCTGGCTTTCCGGCATAAAGGCGAATACCGCGAAGCGAGCTGCGTGACCCAGGATGCCCAGAATCATGGTGGTCTTCCATCCCAGGCGTACCAACACGAGGCCGAGGATGGCCATGGTCACGATTTCCGCCACCTGGCCGATGCTCATCACCGGCATGATCCACTTGTCCGCGATGCCCACGTGACGCAGGAAACCGTCCGCCATGAGGAAGTAGCCATTGTGAATGGTGGAGTCAATGAAGGTCACGATGAAGAGGACCAGCAGGTACGGCAGCGCGAGGAACTTCACGGAGCGCACCCAGGCGAAGCTGCTCTCTCCGGCAGCCGCCTTGTTTGGCGGCGTATGCGGAAGGGTCAGGCAGAAGGCAGCCAGAGCCAGCGAGGCAATGCCAGACACCAGGAAAATGCTGTCGCGTGCGAGAATCGCCTCGGTGCCGGTCTTCGTGCCGAGGATGAAGTAGAAGGGCCATGCTGCCAGAATCCAGCCGATGGTGCCGCCCATGCGGACAATGCCAAATTCCTTCTGCGCGTTCTTGAGGTTGGAGAAGGCAATGGAGTTCGCGACGGAGATGGTGGGCACGTAGAGCAGCGAGTGAATCAGCATCAGCGTGAAGAAGGTGGGGAAATCCCGCACCCAATACAGGGCGAGAATGGCCATGCCTCCCACCAGGTGGCTGAAGGCCAGGAACTTCTCAGCAGAGAAATTCCGGTCCGCGAACTGGTTGCTGAAAAAGATGCCCACGATGGAGGCGATGGCGAAGGCACTGCCCACCCAGGTGATCTGCAGGTCGGTGAATCCCAGACCATCTTTCCCCATGTAGCCCCAGATCAGCGGCAGCCAGGCTCCCCAGATGAGGAACTCCAGGACCATCATGAGGAAAAGTTTCTTGGTGTGCGGGGAGGAGGAGGTGTCGCTCATGTCGGATTCGGGAGAGTTGAGGTAGTAGAAGCCGCGCGAGTATGAACGGAACTTTCCAGTGAGGAAACAAAAAATGGGGGTGGAGATTTTCTGGCGGAAAGATGCTTTAGCCTCCTGCTAAAAGGGGGGCTGTGAAGGGGGAAGGAGGCTTCTGGGCTCGGCCTGTGACACGCGAACCACCCTCATGACGGATCCATCCTTTGCCGTTTGCGGCATAACCTGCTTAATTTTCCCTCCATGCCCGGCTTCAGTCTTCAGCACAAAATCAAGCGACCTACCTCCATCACCGTGGGGGATTTCTTTGAGCGCAACCACGATGCGCTGAAGATGAAATTGCTCGGCACAGATGCCGGATACAGCCGGAAGATTCATGAGCCCTCCGTAAACCGCCCGGGTCTGGCCTTGAGCGGTTTCTTCACCTATTTCGCCTACAAGCGGGTCCAGGTCATCGGCAATTCCGAGGTCTCCTACCTCAACCAGCTCGACCCGGAAGTGGCTGAGCAGCGCTTCCGCCAGCTTTGTGAAGCGGACATTCCCTGCCTGGTGGTGGCCCGTGAGAAGCGGCTGCCCTCCAACCTGCTGGACATTGCGAACGAATGCGGGATCTCGGTGTTCCAGTCCGCCATGGTGACCATGAAGTTTCTGAATGCGGCGACCATCCGCCTGGACTGGGCTTTTGCTCCCACGACCGTGATCCACGGGTGTCTGGTGGATGTGCAGGGCATGGGTGTCTTCATTCAGGGACCGAGTGGGAGCGGCAAGAGTGAGGCCGTGCTGGGCCTGCTGGAGCGCGGTGCCAGCATGGTTGCAGATGACGCGGTGCACTTCCGTCTCATTGAGGAGCGCGAGGTGCAGGGCCGTGCCCCCGACCTCACCAGAAACATGATTGAGGTCCGCGGGATCGGTCTGCTGAATGTGGCTGCCATCTTCGGCGTAGGTGCCGTGCGCCTGAGCAAGCGGCTCGACCTTGTCATCAAGCTGGTGCCCAATCCAGATCTTGCCGAGGTGGAGCGGTTCGACACGACTTCACACACCGTCTCGGTTCTCGGCATCGACATTCCCATCCTGCAGGTGCCCGTAATCGTGGGCCGCGACGTCGCCGGGCTCATCGAAATCGCCGCCCTGAATCACAAGCTCCGCACCTTCGGCTACAACAGCGCCGCCGAATTTGACCAAAGGCTCTTGAAAAAGATGGCGGATGAGCAAAGTGCGTAGCACATTTCCGCCGTCCAATCGTATCGTCATTCGATCATTCACCCCTTCACTCACCCATTCTGCGCCACCCGTTGTTGACGCATGAGCAGCCTCACCCAAGAATTCACCATCTGCAATAAACTGGGCATGCACGCGCGACCCGCGGCCCAGTTCGTCAAACGCGCCAGCAAATATGCGTGTGATATCTGGGTGGAGAAGGATGACGAGCAGGTGAACGGAAAGAGCATCATGGGTCTCATGATGCTGGCCGCAGGCCACGGGGCGAAGCTCATCATCACCGCGGAGGGGGCCGATGCGGAGGCCGCGCTGAAAGAACTGGGCACCCTGATTCAAAGCGGGTTTGACGACGGGGATTGACCCTGCCAGCATGCGCGGTGCATGAGTGGCACGATTCCGGCTTGGGCCGGGCGTCGGCTCGCCACCTCAGGCACCATATTTCAGGCACATGGAGGATACGACTGCGCACAACGAGCGGGTTTTTCATGGCACGCCCGTCTCTGGCGGGGTGGCCAGAGGGGTGGTGCGTGTCATCGGCGGGAGGTTCGAGGAGCCGCGGTTCCGGGTCATTGCCAAGGACAAGGTCGACGAGGAGCTGGCCGCCTTTGACGCCGCCCTGCAGACCACCCGGCGGGAGCTGGAGGGCTTGATTCGCCGGCTCGACTCCGAGGCCGACAAGCAATCGCGCGAGATCATCGAAATGCACCTCATGGTGCTGGATGACGGCCTCATCAATGACCAGGCGAAAAAGCTCATCCGCGAGGAACGCATGTGCGCCGAGTTCGCCTACTACCGGGTGGCGAAGGACTGCATGGACTCCTTTGCCCGCATCCCGGATGCCTACCTGCGCGAGCGCGCTCTGGACATCAAGGACGTGGCCCAGCGGGTGCTGCAGCACTTGACCGGAGACTGCCGGGACGATGGCGCTGGCGACGAACCGGCCATCTGCATTGCCCATGATCTCACTCCGAGCGAGACCGCCCAGCTCGACCGGCAGAAGGTGCTGGGCTTCGCCGTGGAACTCGGCAGCCGCACTTCGCACACGGCCATCGTGGCCCGTTCACTGAACCTCCCCGCGGTGGTGCGCCTGCACGACCTGCTGGAAGAACTGCACAATGGCGACAAGGTGCTGCTGGATGGGGACGATGGTCTGCTCATCCTGAATCCCAGCGAGGCCACGCTAGCCCTGTATCGAGCCCGCGAGCTGGAAGCTGAGAAAAAGGAGGCCAAGCTCCTGGCAGGCAGCGCTGCACCTGCCATCACGAAGGATGGCCGACGCATTACCGTGGGCGCCAATGCAGAGTTCGTGGAAGAGCTGCCGCACATCCGTGAATGCGGCGCGGAGGGTGTGGGATTGTTCCGCACGGAGTTCCTGTATCTGGAGGATCCCGAGGCTCCGGAAGATCGCCTCACCGATGCTTACATCCAGGTGGTGAAGGCGGCCTCGCCCAACCTCGTGGTCTTCCGCACGTTGGACATTGGCGGGGACAAGCTCGATCCCGCGTACAAGGGCGAGGACGAGCAGAATCCCTTCCTCGGCTGGCGCGGTATCCGCGTGAGTCTGGCGCGTCCCAAGATGTTCCGCGAGCAGTTGCGCGCCATGCTGCGTGCCAGTCTGCACGGGCCGGTGGGCATCATGTACCCCATGGTCTGCAGCGTGCGCGAGGTGGTGGAGGCCAATGCGCATCTCGCGGAATGCCGCCGGGAGCTGGAGGAAGAGGGCCTCGTCTTCACGCATCCCGTGCAGCGCGGCGCCATGATTGAGATTCCCAGTGCCGCCACCATCGCGGACCTGCTCGCGCCGCATGTCGATTTCTTCAGCATCGGCACGAATGACCTCGTGCAGTACACGCTCGCCGTGGACCGTGTAAATGAGCGAGTGGGCGATCTGTACCAGCCTACACACCCGGCCGTGCTCCGCCTCATCCGAAATGTGGTGGAGGCCGCGCACCAGAAGGGCGTGTGGGTGGGCATCTGCGGTGAAATGGCCGGAGACGTCGCCGCGACGCCGCTGCTGGTGGGTCTGGGCCTGGATGAACTCAGCGCTTCCAGCGGTCAGGTGGCCCGGGTGAAGCATGCCATCCGTCAGCTGGATGCCGGAGAGTGTGCGCGGCTCGTGCAGGAGAGCCTGCTGGAGAGTGAGGCAGAGACCATTCACGAGCGCGCGCTGGAATTCGCGCTGCACCACTATCCGGAGATTTTGGAGGAGTAGGGCCCAGTCAGGCGGACATCGACACCACGACCTTGCCGCGACCAGTTCGGGATTTCACCTTGCCAGCATAGGCATCGGGAGCGTCTTCAAACGGGACTACGGCATCGACAAACACCCTCAACGTACCTGCATCCAATTGCTGTGCGATCCTGGCGAGCTGATTGTGGCTGGGCTCGACGATGAAGAAGGCGTCTTTCACGCGTTGCTCCGTGGTTTCCTCGCTGGATGCGGCGATGGTTGCCAGGCGTCCACCGGGTTTCAGCAGCGACCATGAACGATCCAGCGTCTCACCACCCACACCATCGAAAATCACATCCACAGGACCATCAATGACCTTGGTGAAGTCCTCCTCTTTGTAATCGATGACCAGGGTCGCACCGAGATCCTTGAGGAATGCCTCATTTCTTTTGGACGCGGTGGTGATGACCTCCGCGCCGATGGACTTCGCGAGCTGGATGGCAAACACACCCACGGCTCCAGAACCACCGTGAATGAGCACGCGCTCCCCCGTCTTGAGCTGTGTCCTGTCATGCAGGCCCTGCCATGCGGTGAGAGCCCCAATCGGCACCGCAGCGGCCTCTTCGTGGCTGAGGCGTCTTGGCTTGGTCGCAATGTAGGCCGGGAGCGTCAGACATGCTTCCGCCGTCGCACCCTGCTCGAACCAGTCATTCAAGCCATAGACCTCCTCTCCGACGGAGAAGGCATCCACCCCTTCGCCAAGGGCAGCGACTACTCCGGAGAACTCATGGCCGGGAATGGCGCCCTCGCGAGGTGAGCCATCCTTTTGGTGGTAGGTCGGGTACCAGAGTAGCTCCGTGGGAGTGACACCGGCTGCGCGAATGTGGATGAGCATCTCTCCCGGGCCAAGCATGGGCTCGGGCACGCTCAGGTCCGGTTTGAGTACGGGTGTTTCGCCGGACAGTTCGACCTTGATTGCCTTCATGAGGGGAAGATGAACGACCTCTCCCGGTTCGGAAAACGAAAATGCGGGCCGGAGCCCGCATTCCCGTGTCTCGATTGATGATCACTACTGTCTTCTTTTTTGCCTATTCCATTGCCAACCAAACCAAACTCTTTCTTGTGGCGTTACGCAGCCGCGAGCGCTTCCATGAGGGCGCCCTTGGGCTTGCGGCCGCGCCGCTTCTTTGTCTTCTCTTCCACGGTGATCACATGCACTTCCGGACGGAAGGCATCGCCGAAGGCATACTTCTTAACCACATCAAGCTGGGCGTCGATTTTGCGCAACCACTTGGCGAGTTCTGCGTGCAGCGTGGCATCCGAGGCATCGGTGTGAATCACCTCATGCAGGTCCGCGTGGCGCACCTTGAGCTGGAACTCAAGTGCGTCTGCTGCGGGAGGCATCATCATGTCCACCGCCTCGAACATGTCCATCACCCGGGCCGCATGGCTGCGCTCCCAGAGACGGCTTTCGCGATCGTACGAACTGCCCGTGGGCGTGTGGACGATCAGGTACTGCGCCGCGTCGGCGTACACCTCGGAGGCAACCATGACCCCATCGAAGCTTTCCTCTTCACCGGTCACCGGGACGGCAACCGTGAGGTCATACCCCACCTCAGCGAGCACGGCATCGAGCTGGCACTTTTCAAAGAAGCGCTGGAACGCTTCCGTCATGCCGGTTTCAATTTCCATGATGACCAGATCACTCTGGTCGAGCTGCGTGAGGAACTCAGGCACACCGAGATCGTTTCCGTCCAATTGGGGACGGGTGGAGTCGGTCACGACGGATTCCGCGACGACCACGCTGTGGTGGGGGACGCGGTGGAGGCTGAGGTACTGTTCAAAGCACTGCGCCAGTGTGGTCTTGCCTGCGCCAGCATAGTCGTTCTGGATGAGGATGAGCCGTTTCATAGCGGTGACTGATTTGAAATTTCAGAGACATACTATAATTTTTATAACTATCTCGCAAGAATAATTTACGGAAACCTAAAATATTTTAGGTCTTAAGTTTACCGTTGAAGTGATTTTGAATGCTGTAAAACGCTCGTTATCAATTGCTTGTCGTAGGGAATTGCTGGCCCTATTTCTTTGAAATTTCGATCAGATTTTTTTGAATTGGGTGAAACGGAGATAGTTTGCGGAGAGCTCGGGACTCAAAAAATAGGTCGGAGGGGTGAGGAACCATGAATTTCCGCTCGACACCTGAGCAACCATCCGTCATTGAAACAGGGGGCGATGCAACCCAGAGCAGTAGGCTCAGGCATGGAGCAATCCGGTACGCAAGGGCAGTTGGCGTTGGCTAATTTGTGACCTTGGATGGCTTGGGAATGGGTGTTTTTTGTCCAAAGACGTGTTTTCGAGGCTATTTAGCCTGAGCTTGCACATCCCAGGTGCACCCTTTCTGTTGAACAAAGGTTTGAGCTGGAATTGCCTATCAGGTGGTGACGGCGGACGTTCAAGACTCAAGAAACCAGGACATCGCGGGGCGCACCTCGGCGATGCTGTTGCGTGATTTGCAGCATCCTCCGAGTTTGGAGACCATGGCCAAAGATGTGGGTCTCACCACGTTCCAGTTGAGCCGGTTATTCGGCAGGGTCGTAGGAAAATCGATGCCAGCTCTTCTCAGGGAACGGCGCATGCATCGCGCCGCAGAGCTGCTGCGCTCTACCGGTCACAATATCGGTGATGTCGCTTTTGCGGTGGGGTACTACAGCATCAGTGCCTTTTCCCGTGCCTTCTCGCGGGAGATGGGAATGACGCCCAGTGAGTATCGTAGACGCCCCACGGATGGCCAGGGGACGGATACTTCGCCCGGCCTCCAACCGTTTGCCGCGGGTGGTTGAGACGCCCTGCGCGCGGATGCGCAAGTCATCACGTGCCGGCAGCGGCGGCCAGCTTGGAGCTTAGTTCACCCACCACGTGCTCGCGGAGATACTCCTGCAGAGCGTCTTCCCAAGAGCGAGGTTCTGTGCCGGAGAGTTGACGGAATTTGGTGGTGTCAAAGGCGGTGTATTCTGGGCGCTGTGCCTTGAAGGTGGGGAAATCTTTTCTCGATACACCGTGGACCGTGTGGGTTTTCAGCGGGAGTCCCAGCTCGGAGGCAATGTCCAGGCACTTCTGCCCGTATTCACGCCATGAGGTGGCGCCGGCATTGCTCAAGTGAAGCAGGCCGTGATATCTCTGGTCGTCCACCATGGGCTCGATCCACTGGGCGAGGTCGATGCTGTAGGTGGGGGAGGACACCTTGTCTGCGATGGCTTCCACGCGGTCATGCTCCAGCGCACGTTCGAGGATCATGTCCACGAAGCTCTTCCTGTCCGGACCAAAGAGCCAGGACACGCGAAGGACGAGGAACCCGGGTGAGACATCCAGCACCGCGTGCTCCCCCTCGAGCTTGTGCAGGCCGTATTTGCAAATGGGCTCCGCGAGATCCGTTTCCTTGCGCAGGGCAGGACTGTTGCCGTCAAACACGTAGTCTGTGCTCACGTGGATGAGGCGCGCGCCCTTCTCGCGGCACACTTCCGCGAGCACGCGAGGGGTCTCGGTGTTCGTGGCGTGGGATTCCTCGGGATACTCTTCGCAGCGGTCCACGTTCGTGGTGCCTGCGGTGTAGATCACCGTGGTGAAGTCCTGGCGTCGCACAGCTTCGCGTACGAGGGCCGGCTTCGAGATGTCCAGATCGGCGCGCTTCCAGCCCAACACGCTACGTGTGTGGCCAAATTGCCGCGCGAGAGCCGCGCCCATGCGCCCCCCTGCACCGATGATAAGAACCCTGCCGCCGTCTGCCATTTTGGGAATGGCCAAAGTGGACACAGGAGCCCTGTGAGCAAGCGGAAAAGAACTTCTAAGAGAAATGCCAAGGCCGTTTCTCAGTGTGATTCATCCGGATGATTCGAGTTTCACCTCGTGCGAGAGAACAAGCTGCAATTCCGGATCCATCGGGCTACTGGTGAAGGTGTTACCTCGATGGCGAACAAAGGGGGCGGCTTTGTGATTTTAAAGAAAAACTTGTGCTAATCGGCAGGTTAGAATGCCTGGCAGCAGGGTGTGGCGGGTATGCGGCTCAGCCCTTGGTGGCCGAGATCACTTCCGGGGGGGAGGACGGAATGCCACCCACCGGTCCGGGAGCAGCCGGGAACGGTTGTGGCTGCGGCTGGGGCTGCGGCTGTCCTTGGGCCGGCTGGCCGAAGCCTGGCTGGGCAGGCTGTCCAGCGGTGGGTTGCCCGGGAGGTGAGGGAATGGTCGAGGCGGGTGCGCCTGGCGCTACAGGAACGGTGGTGCTGGGAGTCTGGGGGGCAGCAGCCCCGGGTGGCATGGCGGCGAGGCCACCCTGGTCGTTCATAGCCTTCTGCTGGGCCTTGAGAATCTCGGTCTGCACCAGCGGCATGATTTCCGCTGTGTAGGCGCCCATCTTCTTCATGGCGGACTTGCCCACGTCTGAGCTGTAGAAATCGGCCAGTGCAGCCAGTTCCGTGGCGGTGAAGTGGCGCACCATGGCGTCCTTCATCGACTTCACGAAGGACTCGTAGTTGAAGTGCTTGGTGAGCAGTTCTTTGAACTTGGCCTTCTCCGCATCCGGCACGGCGGCGGCCATCTGCGTGGTCATTTCATCGAGCATTTCCTTGGGGGCGGCTGCTTCGAAGTAACGGTCGGCTTCCTTGGCACGGTTTTCGGGCGTGTCATCGAGAGCGAAAGCGGGAAGCGCGAGCGCGCAGCAGCAGAGGAGAAGAAGTTTCGTCTTCATGGGTAAGCGTGGGGCTTTCCGGTGATTGTAGGGAATTTGCCTTTCGTGACGGGAGTCGTGCAAGATGAAATCGAATTCGCCTGGGGAGGTGGATGGCGAGGACAGATGGGTTGTTCACGTGCAGTGAGTTCAACACAGAGACGCAGAGACGCAGAGGAACTTCGGAGACTGAGGGGGAGCAGGAGTGACTGAGGGCAAAGCTTGGGGAGTTCGTGAAGCAAAACAAAAAAGCCACGCGGTCTCCCGAGTGGCTTCTTTGTTGAATGCTTTAGCGCGAGTGTCGCGGTCTTACTTGGCTGCGATGTACTTCACGAGGTCCACGCAGCGGTTGCTGTAGCCCCATTCGTTGTCGTACCAGCTCACGAGCTTGAAGAAGCGGCTGTTCAGCTCGAGGCCGGAGCCGGCGTCGAAGATGGAGCTGTGGCTGTCGTGGATGAAGTCGGTGCTCACCACTTCGTCCGCGGTGTAGTTGAGGATGCCCTTGAGGTAGGTCTCGCTGGCCTTCTTCATGGCAGCGCAGATTTCCTTGTAGGAGGTTTCCTTCACGGTCTTCACGGTGAGGTCCACGACGGAGACGGTCGGGGTGGGGACGCGGAAGGACATGCCGGTGAGCTTGCCCTTCACTTCGGGAATGGCGAGACCCACAGCCTTGGCGGCGCCGGTGGTGGAGGGGATGATGTTGATGGCTGCGCTGCGGCCACCCTTCCAGTCCTTCTTGCTCGGGCCGTCCACGGTCTTCTGCGTGGCGGTGTAGCTGTGGACGGTGGTCATGAGACCTTCTTCCACGCCGAAGCCTTCCTTCAGCAGCACGTGCACGATGGGGGCGAGGCAGTTCGTGGTGCAGCTCGCGTTGGAGATGATGTTGTGCTTCTGCGCGTCGTACTTCTCGTGGTTCACGCCCATGACCACGGTGATGTCTTCGTTCTTGCCAGGAGCAGAGATGATCACCTTCTTGGCACCAGCCTTGAGGTGGCCAGCGGCCTTCTCAGCTTCGGTGAAGAGACCGGTGGACTCGATGACGATGTCCACGCCGAGTTCCTTCCAGGGGAGGGCGGCAGGGCCTTCCTTCACGGCGAGGCACTTGATTTCATGTCCATCGACCACGAGCACGTCGTCTTCGGCGACGCTGTCGCTGGACTTCTTGCTGTACACTTCTTCCTTGGCCTTGCCCTGCGTGGAGTCGTACTTCACGAGGTAGGCGAGGTTGTCGGCAGGCACGAGGTCGTTGACGGCGACGACGTCGATTTCCTTGCCGAGCAGGCCCTGGTCACAGATGGCGCGAAAGACAAGACGCCCGATGCGTCCGAAACCGTTGATGCCGATTTTGATCATGTTCTAGGAGTGTGTAGTGGTGTTTTGAAAGAGTACGCGTGTCAGGCGCGGGGGAGAGGGACTTATCCTGAAATGCCGGGGGAGTCAAATGCAGCGTGTTTCATGCCAGCAGGTGGCGGGGCTGCCCGGTCAGCCATTCTGGATGGCTTCTATCATACGCATGGCTTCGGCATTCGGCTTCACGTCGTGCACGCGGATGACCTCGGCCCCGGCATCTCGCAGCCAGGACGTGAGCGCTACGGTGGGCCAGTACCGGCTGGCGGGGTCTGTATTCTGTAACAGCCGTGCAATCATGGACTTGCGGGACACTCCGACTGCGAGAACACCGTCATTCACGCGCAGCCGGGAGAAGGAGCGCAGGAGGGCAAGATTGTGCTCGTGGGTTTTCCCGAAGCCGAAGCCGGGGTCCAATGCCACGCTCGCGGGAGGGATGCCGGCGGCAGCCAGTTTTTCGAGCCTTCTAACGAAGAAGTCACGCACATCCCGCACCACGTCCTCATACTCGGGATGCGTCTGCATGGTGCGAGGAGTGCCCTGCATGTGCATGACGATGAGCCCTGCGCCAGTCTCCGCGGCGGCCTGGATCATGGCGGGGTCGGAGAAGCCGGTCACGTCATTGATGATGTCTGCACCGGCAGTGATCGCCGCAAGGGCGACATCGGCCTTCATGGTGTCCACGGATATGAGGGCCGACGTTTTCGCGCGAAGGCTCTGAATGGCGGGAACCACACGCCGGATTTCCTCGGAGGCGTCTACGGGGTCTGCACCAGGACGGGTGGATTCCCCACCCACATCGAGGATGTTTGCGCCTTGGGCCACCATTTCCAAGCCGTGTGCCACCGCGCTTTCGAGATCGAAATATTTCCCCCCGTCGGAGAAGGAGTCCGGCGTCACATTCAGCACGCCCATGATCAAACCTCGCTTGCTGAGATCGTGATCTTTTCCTCGGATACGCCAGATGCGGGACATGGGCTTCCGTAGCAGTCTCCGCGGTTCATTCAAGCGGGCCTGATGCGCATCACGCCGGCCAGAGGCCAGCGCTCCCAGGGCCGTCATGGCTCGCGGTCGCCCGTGGGGATGGTATTCGGCTTCAGGAATGACGAACTGACATTCGCCATTCGACATCGCGAAGGCGTTGCCTACCATTACCTCCATGTCACGCGCTTCTGCTCTGCTGCTTGTCCTTCTTGTATTGGGTGTCGGACTCGGTCTGATGCTGAAGGACAATGGCGGCAAGAAGGCAGCACCGGCGTTTTCGTTTTCGCCTTCCTCAAATGTTGCTCCTGCTCCAGCAGTACAAACGGCTCCCGTGCCCGAGCCTTCATCTGCACTGCCCCCTGCCAAAGCGCCCCTGCCACCGGTGACTGCGCAGACGGATCTCGCGGAAGCGGCGTCCGCGATGCAGAATCTCGCATCCAAAGGGAACGTCACTCAAACGACCACCGGTGCGGTGGAAGGAGGCAAGTCGGTGAAGGTTCTGGAGGAGCAGATCGAATACCTGCAGGGGCAGGTGGACATTCTGCGCAAGGAGAACTCAACACTTCTGGACAGGCTGGC
Source organism: Roseimicrobium gellanilyticum (assembly GCF_003315205.1). Taxonomy (NCBI): domain Bacteria; kingdom Pseudomonadati; phylum Verrucomicrobiota; class Verrucomicrobiia; order Verrucomicrobiales; family Verrucomicrobiaceae; genus Roseimicrobium; species Roseimicrobium gellanilyticum. Next base: position 1,245,106 of record NZ_QNRR01000001.1, read on the forward strand.
CACCCTGACGGCTCCCGCCAAGGGAACGGGTGCGATGCCGCCGCAGTCTCCGCAGAGTCAGAATCCCGCGGCGTGTGAACCGCCCAAGCCTGAGTCCGAAAAGGAGGCACCGGATTTTGTCGGTGTGGGTATAGAGATCGTGAGGACACGTGAGTTGAAGGATGTGCCCATTCCCACCATCAGCGTGGATCGCGCCGTGGTGCAGAAACACATCGCGAAGTGGCTGGAAACGCAATTCCCCGCGGACCATGGCAAGCTGCAGGGGCGCGCACTCGTGGCGCTGGGAGCCATCCCGGAGCCGGTCGATACCGTGGCGCTGAAGGCGCAGTTTCTCTCCCATCAGATTGGGGCCTGGTATGTGCCGGAGGAGCAATCGCTGTATCTCGCTTCCGAGGGGGAGCTGCCCGTGGGCATGGAGCGGAAGGAGAATGCGCTCGGCCTGAGCTATGGTTATCTCTTCAAGCGATTCGGCAGCAAGCTGTTTCCATCCGGCTCGAAGCCACTGACACTGGATGCACGGCTCGCGCATGATTGTGTGCTGGCGGGTGATGCCTCGCTCACGCGCTTCCTGCATGCGTTGAAGCATCCTGCATCCGGCGGCGGTGGCGGCGTGGGAGAGGACCCCGATGACCCATCGCGCTCAGTGCCGATTCCCAACTTCCTGCGGCAGCTTGAGCTGGCAGCCTTCCTGGGTGGATTCGACTTCATGCAGGCCCTGCACAGCATCGGCGAGTGGGAGCAAGTAAATGCCACCTACAACCGCCTGCCCAAGACGGGTGCGGAAGTGCTGGACCCGCAGTTGTATCTCAATGAAACGCCCTTCGCTCTGCAGCCCATCGACTTTGCAGACCTGAAGGTGAATGATGCGGCGCCCTTCTGGCAGGATACGATGGGCCCGATGGCCACGGTGATTTTCCTGCGTGCTCATGCACCGGAGCCCATTGCCGCGGACACGGCGCCCGGCTGGGCGAATGACAGGCTCTTCACTTATGCTGCCGGTGATAAGCCGCGCGGTCATGCGGTGTGGCAGACGCTGTGGCGTGATAGCAATGCGGCAGACGCCTTCTTCTCCGCGATGCGTGAAGCCCAACTCAGCCGCTACAAAGGCAGCAAGCCTGCGACGAATGCTCCCTCGGGTGTCTTCATGCTGGAGACGGGTGAGCGCACGGTGATTATGCAGCGTACCAACAAGGGGTATGGCGTGCTGTTCGTGGATGCTGCGGATGCGGGATTCGCGAAGGCAGCGGTGGAGAGGTTTGTGAAGTGAGGGGAAGGGTTGATAGTTTATTGTTGATGGTTGATAGCCTGAGAAAGTGCCACGCCAGATAGGAAAGCGGGGCTGGTATTTGGAGTGGTCTTGAGACAATCATCTCGTCGCCACCGCCGAGGCTTCACCGCTCAGCCACTTCAGGCTATCAACCATCAACCTTAGACCATCAACTCACGCTCAATACAGCGTCCAGGGACGGAAGTAGTCGAGCAGGATGAGATTCTTCCCAAGTTCCCAGGTGGGCGGCGGAAGTTCTCTTTTCACTTCTTCGAAGTCTGACTGCACGCTGAAGCGGAAGCCGCGTTCTGCGGGGATGAAGAAGTTGTCCTGGTGGCTGGGGAGCACGTACTTGGGTTTCAGAATCCGGACGGTTTCTGCAAGGCACGAGCGCGGATCATTGAGCGCCACACCGGTGATGGCGAGATCGACTGGTGCGAGATTCTTCTGCCGTGGCGCGTGCACCATGCCGGCAGAGATGAAAATACGCTTGCCACCCATGGTGATGATGAAGGCGAGGGGCTCGCCTGCCACCCAGTCATGAGCGCTCTTGGGTGGCGTCGCGGGGGGATTGTCTTCGGTACCTGGATTGAGCTCGATCCCGCAGAGCCGGTCATGCTCTGTGTAGAGGGCCTGCACGGTGACGTTTTCGAAGTTCTTTGTCTCCTGCAAGGAGAGATCGAGTTTTCCACCGGGCTTCATTTTGAGCATGGGCGCCAGCTGCCATTCGGGCACCTGGTTGAGTGATTTCACGAGGTTGCAACTCGTGTGCGAGGCCACGATTTTCGCGCCAGTGCGCTGCGCGATGATGGGGACATCAAGGAGGTGGTCGATATGACCATGCGTCACCAGGATGAGATCCACGGTGGCGGGGAAGGAGCGCATGCCCCAGTCGATGCGGTCCTTGTTGGGCTTCACCTCACCGACCAGGTAGTTGCGCAGGGGCGGGCGGGAGAAGAAGGGGTCCACCAGCACGGTGGCGTCACTGCTCTGGAGCAGGTAACCATTCACGCCGAGGTAGGTCACGCGCACGCCGGACTCCGGCGACACGGGGACATCCGCCACGACAGCATCCTTGTATTTCCCGATACCGGGGCCAGCGCAGTTCGTGAGAAAACCAAAGCAGGCAGCCAGAAGCAAGGTGCGCATGACAGGGCGAGTCATAGGAGGATGATGCACAGAGCAGACCAGAATCGCATCTGGCAGGCAAGAACTTTGCCACATTGCGATGGATGCTTGGCAAAGTGCCTGCATGGGTCATCCTGCTTCCATTGCAGAGACCCATGCCCGAAACGCTCAAGTTCCTCATCCTCGATGGCCACAGCGTGATCTACGCGTGGGAGGACCTGCGCAAGCTGCACCTGAAGGCGGACAAGCGCTATCTTGCGAGGGAGGAACTGCTGAAGCGCATGCGTACACTGCAGGACATGCGCGGTGAGCGTGTGGTGGTGGTCTTTGACGGCATCGGCAGCGTGATCTCGGACAGCCGGGAGAAGGATGATGTGCAGGTTTTCTACGCGGATGCCGGCCACACGGCGGATGCGCTCATCGAGCAGCTCGCGGCGAAGTATGCGGGCACCTATGCCATCCGGGTGTGCACGGCGGACAGGATGATTTGGGATGGTGTACGTGCCTCCGGCGCGCACTGGATCTCGCCGGATATGCTGCGGTTTGAAGTGGAGCAGGCGGAGGGGGAGGTGGCGAAGAAGATCGGGAAGAGGAGGTAGGCGGGCAGGTTTGGAGGTTAGGCCTTCTGGCCTGACGGTGGGCGTTGGGTCTTCTGACCCGACAGCAGCAGTGATTGTTTCTCAATGTCGGGTCAGAAGACCCAACATCCCTGTCAGGCCGGAAGGCCTAACCTCCGTCTGAGATGGGAGCTACTTTAGATACTCCAGGAAGAACCCAAAGATGTCCGGGTGCTTCACGTCCTTCGCACCGGTGTAGTTGAACTCATAGGGTGCGCCGACGCTCTTGAGTTTTTCCACCAGACCCGCGCCGAAGTTCGCGGAGTGGGGTGGGTCTTTGGCGGGTTGGCCCATGGCGGGCACGGAATCGTAGAAAAGATACACGGGCGGGTCGTCCGAGGTGGCGAGCAGGTAGGGTGAGAATTTTTCAATCCACGGCATGAGGGCTTCGCGTTTGTCGAGGAAGGCCTGGTAGCTCGGGAGTGAAAAGGCGTGGTTGCCGTATTCGTTGTTGGGAATCCAGTCGCGCATTTGCTTTGGGTCCAGGGAGGTCTGGGGCACGAAGGTGATGGCGCAGAGCAGGCGGGTGGATTCGCGTGCGATGGGGTCCGTGCTCTTCGGGTCGGCCATGTCGGGATGGTACGCGAGCCAGAGTGTGGTGAAGCCGCCGGCGGAGCCGCCGCAGCCCATGATGCGTTTCTTGTCGATGTTCCATTCGGTGGCCTTGCTGCGGACGAACTGCAGCGCGCGTGCGGCGTCATCGAGGCAGGCCTTCACCGGTGGGTCGATTTTTTCCTCGATGGCATTTGGGATGAGGCGGTAGTTGATGGAGACGACGGAGATGCCGGACTCCAGGCACTTCGCGAGGAAGTCGGGATTCGCCTTGTCGCCATTCATCCAGCCGCCACCGTGGACGAAGAACATGAGAGGCGCGGGCTTGCCGGGTTCCTTGGGAGATTTGGTCTGGTAGAAGTCCAGAACCTGGCGCGTGTGTTTGCCGTAGGGGACGTTGGCTTGGGTGGGAGTGGGGGATTGGGCGTGCAGCGCGGTGGTGAGAGCTGCGGTAACCAGGGAAACAAGGCCAAGTCTGGCGATGAAGGTCATGAGAGGTGAGTGGTGTGCGGGTATTTCGAGAGCAGGCGGTGGAATGCAACTGTGGGGTGGGGAGAATGCGTACAGGAGGGCGGAGGTGGTGTGGAACTGGTGTGTGCCAAGCTGCTTTGACCCGGCAGCTCCGCGCCGCCTCCGCCCACGAAAATTAGGAGGCCGACGCAGCAGCCCCCTACCGGTCAACAGGTGGGCCGTGTCATAGACCGGAGGCGTATGCGTCTCCTTTTTCGACCGCAAATGTGTTCGTTTTATTGCCGGGTGGAGCGATGACGCTTCAACAAAAAAGCTGGAGCGAGCTCCAGCTTTCAAGTTTTGAAGTTGCGGATTCGAGTAGGCGTTTCCGAACCCTACTTATCCTGCTCCGCACCGCTGGCCACGGCGACGCCGGCTTCATCGGGGGGCAGGAAGGCTTTGAAGCGGTTTTTGTCGATGGCCTTCATGTAGGCCTCCATGGGGCTGATGTAGCCGTCGCGGAGTTTTTCCCAGATGGCTTCGTCCATGAACTGCATGCCTTGTGCCTTGCCGCCGATGATCACGTCATACAGCTTCTGCGTGGCACCTTCACGGATGATGGCGCCCACGGCGGGGGTGGCGACCATGATTTCATTCACGGCGGCACGGCCCTTGCCATCGGCTTTCTTCACGAGGAGCTGGGCGACGACGCCGCGCAGGGAGGCGGCGAGCATGGTGCGCACCTGGCTCTGCTGGTCAGCGGGGAATACGTCCACGATACGGTCGCAGGTCTTGCGCGCGTTGTTCGTGTGCAGGGTGCCGAAGACAAGCAGACCCGTCTCAGCAGCGGTCAGCGCGAGGGAGATGGTTTCGTGGTCTCGCATTTCCCCCACCAGCACGATGTCCGCATCTTCACGCAGGGCGGAGCGGAGACCGTCAGAGAAGGTCGGGGTCTGGATGGGCACTTCACGCTGGGTGATGATGCTCTTCTTGTTCCGGTGCACGAATTCAATGGGCTCCTCCACCGTGATGATGTGGCGGTTGAAGTTCGTGTTGATGTAGTCAATCAGCGCCGCGAGCGTGGTGGACTTGCCGGAGCCGGTGGGGCCCGTCACCAGCACGAGGCCGCTGCGCATGTGGCCGAATTCCTTCACCACCGGAGGAATGCCGAGCTGCTCCAGCGAGGCAATTTTCGTGGGAATGATACGGAACACGGCGGCGTAGCCATTGAGCTGGCGGAGGTAGTTGCAACGGAAGCGCGAGTCGCTGTCCATCTCGTAGGCGAAGTCCAGATCGCCCTTTTCCTTGTAGCGGTCCCAGGCGCGGGGTTCGCAGATCTCGCGCATCATCGTTTCCATGTCCGCGTCAGACATGACGGTGTCCGAGATGGGCTTGATGCTGCCGTGCACGCGGACCTTGGGCGGATTGCCCTGGGAGAGGTGAAGGTCAGAGCCGCCCAGCTCGATGAGGCGCTTGAAGAGACTGTCAATGATGGCCATGATGAAAGAGAAAGTGGGGGTGCGGTGGCGCGGGAGAAGAATCAGGATTCGAGGAACTTCAGCATGCTGCCCTTATCTTCGGAGCGGGACAGGGTTTCTTCACGGCTGATGTATCCCTCGGCGTAGAGGCTCTTGAGCGAGTCATCCATGGTGATCATGCCCACGGACTTGCCGGTCTGCATGATGCCGGGGAGCATGAAGGTCTTGCCTTCACGAATACAGTTCGCCACAGCGGGCGTGTTCACCAGGATCTCCAGGGCCATGATACGGCCGTGGCCGTCCTGTCGCGGGATGAGCTGCTGGGAGATGATGCCTCGGAGGGATTCGCTCACCATGATGCGGATCTGGTCGCGCTGGTCGCTGGGGAAGACGTCCAGCACACGGTCCAGGGTACGCGGGGCATTGCCTGTGTGGAGCGTACCCAGCACCAAGTGGCCCGTTTCCGCGGCGGTGATGGCGAGGGAGATGGTTTCCAGGTCGCGCATTTCACCGACCATGATGACGTCCGGGTCTTCACGGAGAGCGCCGCGCAACGCTGCGGCGAAGGAGGCGGTGTGGGAGCCCACTTCGCGCTGGTTTACGTGGCAGCCCTTGGGCGTGAAGACGTACTCAATCGGGTCTTCCAGCGTGATGATGTGGTCTTCACGTTCCTGGTTCACCTCGTCCACGAGAGCGGCGAGGGTGGTGGATTTGCCGGAGCCGGTGGCGCCGGTCACGAGGACGAGGCCGTTGTGATAGCGGGTGAGGGTGCGGGCTGTTTCCGGAAGGGACAGTTCGTCAATGGTGCGGATGCGGCTGTCGATGACACGGAACACCATGTCGATGCCGAGGCGCTGGACGACCACGGAGCAGCGGAAGCGGCCGAACGTCGGGGAGTAGGCGAAGTCCACGTCACCGCGTTTCTCCAGCGTTTTCACGTGGACGTCCGGGAGGAAGTTGTACGCCAGACGACGGGTATCTTCTGGAGTGAGCAGGGCTGCGTCGTTCCAGATGGGCTGGAGCACGCCATAGCGGCGCCACATGGGAGGGGCGCCAGTCGCGAGGTGGAGGTCCGAGCACCCGTACTCCTGGGCGAGCTGCAGGTACTGATCCACGGAGTTGAGCGCGGTGACCGCGGGAGCGGAATTGTCTTCTTCCACGGCTACTGCTACGGCGACTGCTTCTTCTTCTGTCTGGGTCTGGCTCATTCGGGGGTGGAGGTGCGGTGGGGGGCTTGAAATTGGGACACGTACTTCGAGACTAGGGGCATGATGACAGGCAACAGCTGCTGTGTGGCCAGGGCGAGGAGAGGCTCGCGGGCCATGCCCCACAAACCATTGAGAAGAAAACCGGAGAGCGAGCGCCGGCGCGGCGCGGCAGGTGAGGACGGGGTCCGGTCAGAGAAGAGCCAGCGGAAGGCAAGGAAACCTGCAATGACAGAGCCCACCGCGATGGCGATGTGGTGTTTTTCCACGCGATCGCGGATGATGTTCCGGGGCCGCCAGTGCTCACGTGCCTCCGCCCAGCCGCCGCGCAGATTGGCACGGGCCTGGTCCAGGGCATTGATGGCCTGTAGCTTCAGCGTTTGCCTGTCTGGCTGGAGAGCCATGCGCGATCCTTCCTGAATTCGTTAATAGTGTCTCCAAACCAGCGCATCGAGGCAAGACGGTTTCTCGTGGCCAGGAGGAAGATGACGGCGAGGACAAGGTGAAACCCGGCGAGTGCGCCTGCCGCCGCCTGCCAGGGCCAGCGGGCCTGGGTCATGAGGAGGTCGGCGACCACGCTCGCGAGCAGCAGCCATCCGACGAGGACGGCAAAGCCCGCGAGTCCCACAAAGATGAGGACCCGCACCACCTGGCCCAGCGCCTCCTGTGCCTCCAGCGTCAGCAGGATGCCTCGCGCTTCCAGATAGCGGAGCAGGGGCTCAGAGAGCCCATGGGAGGGCATGGGGGGAGCTTTGGGGGAATCAGGTTCGGGCGAAGCCGCATCCATGGGCGTCTGCGCAGGGCAATATGTTCAGGAGTGTGCGCCCAAGGGGAACAGTGCGGCGAAATGTCGGTGATGCGGACTAGCGCTTCAGGATCAGGCCCACGAGAAATCCCACGCCAAAGGCGGCAAGCAGTGCCTGCAGGGGCTTCTCCCGGGTGAAGTTCTCCGCCTCGGTGGCGAGGTCCTTGGTCTTGGCTCGTGTTTCAGTCCAGGCCTTGTCCGCGTACTCGCGCGCGTGGTGGGAAGCTTCCTCGGCGGAGTGCTTCCACTGCTGTGCACGGGATTCCGCTGCCTGGCGAAACTCCTGTGCCTTGGCGGTGGCGGCGGTGCGCAGATCCTCGGCGGCCTTCATGGCGCTGGCCTTGGCTGTCGCGAACGGATCCGTTCCCGACGGGGCCCCGAATGTGGGATCAATGGAATTGTCGCTCATGGTATTGGCAGGCTGGTGATGGTTTTCGAATTTCGCGAGTTTACCGAAAATTGATTCGGCAATTCAACAACAAGATGCACGGATGGCGAGGGAAATTGTGGAAGCGCGCCTCTGCGGAACATGGGCTAAATCAAACCTTGGCCGGTGGTGATTTTGGATTTTGTGGTGGGTCGCATGCCCTCGGTAGCATGCTGTTGCCGTTTGGTGGCTGAATGGAGGCAAACGGGTTGGGTTCGATTCGCGTCGCGGATGCGGTGGCGGACATGATGGGAATCGCAGACGGGCAGGCGCGAGGGTGTACGGAGGACGGCCAGAGATATCAAAACGACGTCGCGCAAGGTGGCCAGTCTGCCGGGAGTCAATAGGCAAGTCGAGTGGAGAAAAGCTAAGATTCTTGCTTAGCGATGTGCCGTGGGTTGGCGTGACGTGTCCAACAGGTGGCACCTCAAGGAAGCGGCCTCAGAGCAGGGCTGCGCGCAGGCCAAGGACGCGGCGCTTCGCGGCTGACGCGTCCCTGTCAGGGCGATTTTGGAGGGAACGGAGGTGTCCTTGAGCCCCGTGACGCGGCCCTTCGGATATAGGCATTTCCCTGCTCCAGCTAGCAAAGGCGTTCGGTTGCAAATTGCACGATGACGTCGAGTGGAAACGCGAAATTTCGCGAGGGTTGGAGGAATGCGACATCCGGTGAGGCTTAGGAAATTGTAAGTCATCCCTTTAGTTGCGAGTTGACAAAATGTTCACGATGAGGGATTCAGGTGTCTAAATGAGTATTTAATTTTGTGGTTCTTATAACATTATTTTTGCGATCAGGTGGTTGGACCTTGTAGATTTCGGGACCCCCAAGACAGCGACAGTCGATGCGGATAATCCGTATTGCGACATGGGGGATTGCGTATCAATCACAACAACCCCCACGTCATGTTCTCCCAAACTGCGCGTACGCGTCTCGGGCTCCTGCCCACGCTGGCTTTAGCCGGTTCACTCCTGTTCCTGCCGTCCCATGCCGAGGCAGGTCCTGTTGAGAAAAACCCCATCGGCAAAGGGACCGTCCAGGTGGCGGAAGCCCATCCGATGTACCTCGGCACCATCAACAGTGGCATCAAGACGAATGATGCCTACACGGATGGGAATTTCAGCATTGTGGCACCTCTCTGGAGCTCGCTCGGGGCCGACTCGACGCTGAATGGTGGCCTGCTCTTCCTGGAGCCGTATGTCTCCTATGGTGAGGGTGGGGAAGTGGCCGCGTCACTTGGACTGGGCTACCGGCATCTGTTTGGCACGCAGTCGGTGAGCGCGCTGACGAATCATGATGGTCACCAGGCGGGCTTCTTCGAAGAGGGTGCCTTCATCGGTGCGAACGTCTTTGTGGACATGCTGGACACGGATTCGGACAACCAGTTCTGGCAGCTGGGCGTGGGCCTGGAAGCGGGCACGCGGTATGTGGAGTTCCGGGGGAACTACTACATCCCCCTCTCCGACCGTCAGCTCGCAGAGGAGCGTCGCTCGCGGGAGACCTTCCGCAGCACGAGCAGCAGCACGGGCGGAGGCACTTCGACTTCGGTCACGCCCTTGGGCGACCCCTTCGCCACAGGGAATACGGTTTCGCAGGACGGCCTGTTCACCACCACCAGCTCACGCATCACGCGCACCACGACGACCACCACCACGATTGAGCGACTCTTCCAGCGCTTCGAAGAAGGCATGGAAGGTTGGGACGCCGAGGTGGCGGTGCTGGTGCCAGGGCTCGACCGGTATATGGATGTGATGCTGATTGGCGGGTACTACAGCTTCGACAATCAACCCTTTGGTCCGCAGCTCGGCGGCACGGGCAATGTGGAAGGCTGGAAGGCTGGCATTGAAGTGCGCCCCGTGCCGGCGCTCATTCTCAGCGGCACGTGGTATGAGGACGAACGCCTCACCGGCAGTGACTGGACGGCGGGTGTGCAGATTCAGGTTCCGTTTGAAGCGGGAGACCTGGGCGATGGCAAGGGCTTCTGGGATCGCATCGGTGATGCCTTCACCCCGCGCCGTCGTCATCTGATGGAGCGCCTGGCAGAGCCGGTGGGCCGTCAGAACGCCGCAGTGAAAATCGCCAACAGCTTCGAGGAATCGCAAAAGGTTGTCTCCCGCACCAGCAGCACCAAGGTGGCACGCAGCACACGCGTGGTCTCCCAAACGGCGCAGCGCGTGGTGCTCGCGGATGACATCGTGTTTGTGAACAACGGCGGCGATGTGGGCAATGGCATCGTGGCGGGTGACACGCAGGCCAATGGCGCGGACGGTACGGCGGAGCTGGCGTACAATAATATGGTGGAAGGCGCGGCCAAGGCGGGCACGATGTCGAACGGCACTGGCAGGGTGTGGAAGGTGTACACGCAGGGCGGCACCGGCATCGATTACAGCGGCGCAGTGGAGACCACGGGCAGCACGAAGTTCATCAGCTCCTTCACGCCGCTCGTGGCGCTGGGGAATACCAACTTCGGCGGCGGCACAAACCGCCCGGTCTTGAATGGCAACATCTCGGCCAGCGGCATCGGCTACATGCAGGTGACCGGGTATGATCTGCGGACACCGGTAGCGGCCACGCCAACCATCGACGTAACGAACGTCGGAGAGCTTCTGGTCACGAGCAACATCACCTCCGGGGGACGCGGCCTCCGTGCCGTCACGAACAACGGCAGTACGTCCACGGTGAACGCCTCGCAGAACCAGATGACTGGCCTCCCAGGTCCGACTGGCGATGCCATGGAACTCATCAGCTCGGGTGCCTCCACCATCAATGTGGACATCAGGGACAATCAGCTTGCTGGTGGCTTCAGCGACGGCATCAGCCTGCGCGATGAGGATACTGCGGTCATCGACGGGACCGTGGCGAACAACGTCCTGAGTGGTGCCTACCAGTTCAACGGCATTGATATCGACCACAACGCCGCCAACGAAAACACGGTGGAAGTGGTGAACAACACCCTTACCGGTACGTTCCTCACCGGGCTGCGTCTGTCCGCGTCAGGTGCGACCAACGCGACTGTGCTCAACGCGAGCGCGCGGGGCAACATCTTCAATGGAACCTATACCAACGGGGTAGGCATTGTAGGCGGAAACGCGGCACGCAATACTTCGACCGTCGAAGGCAGCCAATTTAATGGCACCTTCACAACCGCCGGCGTGGTTCTGACGACGACCACGACGGGGAGCACGGATGTGAGCATTCTGAACAACACCTTCGGCGGTACGTTCGATATCGGCGTGCAATTCCTCGCGAACGGCACCAGCACGGCGAAAGGCACGGTGCAGGGCAATACCTTCTCAGGCAACTTCGACCTTGGCATCAACGCTTTCAAGCAGAACGGGAATGGCACGACGGATGTGGGTGTGCTGGGCAATACGTTCTCCGGATCGTTCACCACGACGGGCATCTATTTCGCCAATTCTGCCACGGGTACTGGGAACATCTACGGTACGGTGCAGGACAACGTGTTGAGCGGAACGTTTGGGTTTGGGATAGGCGTGGATGCCCGCAGCGCCGGCATCACGGATGTAGATATCATCAACAACCAACTCTCCGGCAGCTTCTCGACCGGCATCGTCGTGCGGCGCAATTTCCTGGCCTCGGTGGGGCAGGCCAAACTGAGCAGCGACATCCTGGGCAATCAGCTCAGTGGCAACTTCTCGAATATTGGTATTCTCGTGGACCACCGGGGCACGGCACCCGGAGGAGATACCACCTTGATTGGGGACGTGGATTTGAGCAACAACGTGCTGACCGGCAACTACCTTGAAGGCATCCGCGTGTCAGCGATCGGGGGGAGCCATCTCGACGTAACGGTGGGCGGTAACCTCATCGACGCGGGCAACACGTCGAATACCGTCGCCATTTACTTCCTCTCGGGAGACGCGAGCGTCCTGGATGTTTCAGGATTCAACGGAAACGTCATCACCGGACCGTGGTTTAGTGGCATCACCGTGCAGCGCGGTTCGCCCGGCGTGGGCGGTGCCTTGACGGTGAATGGCTCGCTCAATGCAGCTTCCAACAACGAGGTGAGTGGCGAACTCGGCAACAAGGTGGACATCATCAACCCGAACGTCGAGCCGATTTCCGGCAGCTTCATCTTGAATGGCAGCCAGGTGAATCTCCCGATGGTGGTGGACTGATTTTAGTTGTTGGTTCTTTGTTCCTCGTTCTTGGTTACTGAAACAAAGCCGCACCTTCATTGGGTGCGGCTTTGGTTTTGGTGGGAAGGTGAAACGCAAAGCAGCCAAGCAGCAAAGATACTCACGGAGGTTAGGCCTTCTGGCCTGACAGTGGGCGTTGGGTCTTCTGACCCGACAGAGACTCAGGTCATGTGGGTTTCTTTCGCTACAGGGACGCTTCCGGTTAATCGCAAAGGGGCAGAGAAGCAAAGGACGCAGAGGATGTGAGGTATGGCGGCCTGCGTGAGGTGGTGCGTTTCGTTGCGAAGGAGGCAGAGGCGCGCAGGTATCGTCGTGGGTGAGGTGGGGTTTGGTCGCAAAGCAGCGATGAAGCCAAAGGAGGTTAGGCGTCCCGCCTGACAGTGGGCGTTAGGCCTCTGGCCTGACCAGCAACTCCTCTCCGTGCCTATCAGGCTGCGAGGACGCTTCCGGTTAACCGCAAAGGGGCAGAGAAGCAAAGGACGCAGAGGATGAGGTATGGCGGCCTGCGTGAGGTGGTGCGTTTCGTTGCGAAGGAGGCAGAGGCGCGCAGGTATCGTCGTGGGTGAGGAGTGGACTGGTCGCAAAGCAGCGAAAGCAGCCAAGCAGCAAAGAAACTGAAGGAGGTTGGGCCTTCTGGCCTGACAGTGGGCGTTGGGTCTTCTGACCCGACAGCATTTGGTCATGACCCGCAGTGCGAGAATCATGCTGATTTCTTAGCCGCAAAAAAACGCAAAAAGCACAAGAAGTGAGGGCCCGTGGACGCAGCTACCACAGGACGGGTAGTATCACCCAGCGACCAAACCATTTTGAGTTTTTTGCGTCTTTTTGCGGCGAATCCGAACTCGTCTCCACCTGCGTCGGCGAGACCAGCGGACAGGAGAACTCTTCTGTCACCGTCAGAGGCCTAACGCCCAGTGTCAGGCGGGACCCCTAACCTCCTTCAGTTCTTTGCACTCCGAAGGCATAGGGTTTTCTGCTAAATGGAAAAACCTGGGTTTGCTCCTGAGGCTTTTCTCGCTGCCTGCATCGTACGCAGGGGTACGTAGGACATTGATTTTGCCCTGAGTTGCAGATTTTCGCCTGAGCAAGCCTTCCAGCCTCAGGCGAGATGCACGGTCTGTCTGACAAATAGTTCACGCTGAGTTGCTAATCCGGGCTGAATGTTGATTTAAAAGTGGTGATTATAATTATAGAATTTGAACTTACTCCACACGCCTTCGTAATTTTTGGCCTTCCCATCACAGGAAGAAGATGCGGTCACTCCTTATTTGTGACGGTAAAATACCCTAAATCTTGGTCACTCCCATGGCTCCCAAACCCTCGCGACGCGTCGCTGCTCCCCTGGCCCTCGCGGCCTCCCTCCTGCTGCCTCTTTTGAGCTCAGCGGGCCCGGTTGAAAAGAACCCCGTCGGCAAAGGCACCGTCCAAGTGGCGGAAGCTCACCCGATGTACCTCGGCACCATCAATAGCGGCATCAAGACCAACGACGCCTACACGGATGGGAACTTCAGCATTGTGGCGCCCATCTGGAGCACGCTGGGGGCGGACTCCACGCTGAGTGGAGGCGTTCTGTTTTTGGAGCCGTATGTCTCCTACGGTGAGGGCGGGGAGGTTGCCGCTTCATTTGGCCTTGGGTACCGGCATCTGTTTGGTACGCAGTCGGTGAGCGCATTGACAAACCATGATGGCCACCAGGCGGGTTTCCTGGAAGAAGGAGTCTTCATCGGCGCGAACATGTTTGTGGACATGCTCGACACCGAGGCGAACAACCAGTTCTGGCAGCTCGGCGTGGGTCTGGAGGCGGGCACGCGTTATCTTGAAGTGCGCGGGAACTACTACATCCCGCTCTCCGACAAGCAGGTGGCGGATGAATTCCGCACTCGCGAGACTTTCCAGAGCACCAGCAGCCAGGCGCACCAAACGGTGACGCCGACGAGCGGCGGCAATCTCTATGCGACGGGCAATGCGATTGTGCAGGATGCCGCTTTCGCCACCAGCGTGACCACCACCACGCGTACCACGACCATCGAGCGCCTCTTCCGTCGTTATGAAGAAGGTATGGAAGGCTGGGACGCGGAGCTGGCGCTTCTCGTGCCAGGATTGGACAAGTACTTCGACCTCCGTTTCATCGGCGGCTACTACAGCTTCGACAATCAACCCTTCGGACCGCAGGAAGGTGGCACGGGGAATGTGGAAGGCTGGAAGGCGGGCGTGGAAATCCGCCCGGTGCCTGCAGTGATTCTTACCGGCACGTGGTATGAAGATGAGCGCCTGACCGGCAGTGACTGGACAGCGGGTGTGCAGCTTCAAGTCCCCTTCGAAATGGGCGACCTCGGCGATGGCAAGGGCTTCTGGGACCGCATCGGTGATGCCTTCACCCCGCGTCGCCGTCACCTCGTCGAGCGTCTCGCGGAACCGGTGCATCGCCAGAATGCGGCGGTGAAGATTGCCAACAGTGTGGAAGAGGAAGAAACCGAGACGACCACCAGCGTGAAGCGCGTGACGAAGGTCGTCTCCAATCGTCAGGGACAGATCGTCATTGCGGATGACATCGTGTTCGTGAACAACGGCGATGCGGTGGGCAATGGCATCCAGGCGGGCACGAGCGCACAGCTCGGCGCGAACGGCACGGCGGAGCGTCCTTATGATACCGTCACCGAAGGCGCGACCACGGCGGGCACGAATGCCAACACCAGCGGCAGAACCTGGTCCGTGTACACGCAGGCCACCGGCACGACTTACAATGACATCGCGGAAGCCATTGGCAGCACGAAGTTCATCAGTTCCTTTACGGCCATCGTCGCACCGAACGGCAAAACCTTCGGTGGCAATACCGCCCGCCCGGTGGTGGATGGCGGTCTCTATGCCATCGACATTCCCTTCATGCAGGTGACAGGCTATGACATCCAGGGCGGGACCGAAGGCGGTGGCATCTACGCGGAGAACGTGCGTGAGCTGCTGGTGAACGACAACATCGTGAACGTGGAGTCCAATGGTGTGACCGTCCGCAACACGGGAGGTATCACGACCCTCGCGACCATTTCACAGAACGACATCACCTCGGGAGTTATTGGTGTGCGGGGTGAGAGCGACGGGGACAACACCACCCTGCTCGACATCACCGTGTCTGGGAACATCTTCCAAGATGCCACCGATGCCGGGGTGCAGCTCTCTTCCCTGGATGACTCCGTGCTGGATGCGACGGTCACCGGCAATCAGTTCTTCGGTACCATCGCCCGTCCCGTCGATGCCATAAGCAATGGCACTTCGGACATGAGGCTCACCATCGCGCAGAACGAGCTGGATGGCACTTTCAACTTTGGCATCTCCACCGACGCCAATGACGGCTCCGCCCTCACCGGCACCATCGAGGGGAATACCCTGGAGGGCACCTACCAGCGTGGCATCATGAACAACCAGGCCGGCACCTCCACAGTCGCGGTGGATACCCTCAATAACCAACTCAGCGGCAATTTCACCTTCGGAGGTATCTGGTACTTCTCCCAGCCTGCGGTGGGCGGCGAATTGACCGGCACCATGCGGGGCAATGAGTTGAGCGGCACCTTTGGGGGACCAGCGGGCATCCGCGTCCAGGCAGGGTCGACCAGCGTCGATGCCTCGCTGGATGTCACCGTGGCGGACAACATCCTGAGCGGCACGTTTGCCAGCGGTATCTACCTGGCCAAAGCTGGGCAAGCGCTGGGTGCCTACACCGTGAATGTCACCGGGAATACGCTCTCTGGAACGTTCACTGCGAACGGCATTTACCTTCCCATGCAAGGGGCTCCCACGCCTCTTCCGGCAACGGTGAATATCACGGATAACCTCCTTACCGGGAGCTTCCTTCGTGGCATCTGGTATGATGTGCGTGGGAACGAGAATGTCAGTGGCGTGGTCAGCAACAATACCCTCGCCACGGGCTCAAGCTACACGACTGGCGGCATCGTTTTCAGTACTGGCACAGCAGGCAGCATCACGATCACCGGGTTTAATGGGAACAGCATTCTGGGAACCGGGCCCGTGGGCATGATCATCAATGAAGGGTCGAGTGGTACCATCAGTGTGAATGGGGCCCTGGACGCTGCCTTGGGCAATCAGGTGGACAACGAGAGCGGCAACAAGCTCGAGAGCAGTGGCTCGGTGAGCGGCAGCTTCTTCCTAAATGGCGTGCAAGTCACGCTGCCGGCCACGGAGCCGTGATTTGGGATTTGTTCTTCGTTCTTAGCGCTTCGTTAGCGGGCCAAAGCCGCGCCTTCACCGGGTGCGGCTTTGGTTTTGGTGGGGTAGGGGGAAACGCAAAGCAGCGAAGCAGCAGAGGTACTGAAGGAGGTTAGGCCTTCCGGCCTGACAGCGGGCGTTGGGTCTTCTGACCCGACAGCATCGAGGTGGCCGTTTTGTCGTCGTGCCGGAATGGCGGGTAGGAAAACCCGCCGGACGCTGTCCGGTCAGGAGACCCGACTTCCAGGCGAACTGCGCCCGTCATGGATGATGTTCCAAACGGATAGTGGCCGACTTTCTCCGAAAGTCGCTGCGTCTGGAAGTCACCCATGGAGGTGGTTTTCACCCGCATCGATTCTCGGAGAGAATCGGCCACTATTGATGCACCTCCCGTAGTGTGGTGGGCGGGAAGACACTCCGGGTTAAGCTGAGTCACTGCTGTCGGGTCAGAAGACCCCACGCCCACTGTCAGGCGGGACGCCTAACCTCCTTCAGTTTCTTTGCTGTCCGGCGTTCCGCCCTTACGCGGCAGGCTAGCCCCGGGTCCGGCGGTTGATTTCGTCGATTTGGCCGTTCAAAGTGCAATAGTCGTACACCCAGCCGACGAGGAAGAGGCCCCCGGTGACGAGCCAGAGCAGGCCGGTGAGGACCTTCCCCATGTAAAAGCGGTGGACGCCGAAGACACCCAGGAAGGTCTGCAGAATCCAGGCCACGGAGTAGTCGATGGGGCCAGAGGTGTATTTCCGGTCCGCTTTTTCGTCCATGCCGGGAATCAGGAAGAGGTCGATGAGCCAGCCGATGCCCAGAAGGCCGAGGGTGAAGAACCAGATGGCGCCGGTCACCGGCTTGCCGAAATAGAAACGGTGGGCGCCGGTGAACCCGAAAATCCAGAGCAGGTAGCCGATGGTCTTGCTGTGGGTCTTGTTGGAAGGGGTGTCCGTCATGGAGGGTGGGAGGGAGGGAAAAAGGGTACTTTGCAATGCTGATACGCATCTCCCCCGTCGTCGTCGTAGAAATCGCAACCAATTTTTACCTTGCGATTCAGGCGATTTCGGCAAATTTAACAGAACCAGCAGCCCTTCTGACACGATTCAGACTGCCGGAATGAGATTTCTACTGCATGCCAGCGACAACTGCGAACAGCGCCATCACCCGTTTCGAAACGGTCGTGAAAGAGTGGAGCGTGCTTGCGAGTTAAGTGTGTCCCGTATGGTGACTGCTGCTGCCATGTTCCGTCCCTGTTTTTCGATCCTTTGCGGGATCACGTCATCCGAAACCATTGGAGGTTAACCTATAAACCCTAGCTTCAACAATCGTCCCCGACCCGGCTTCCAGCGTGGAGGCCGTTACCAAGACCAAACCCGCGTCAATGACCGCATTCGGGCACCGAAGGTGCGCGTGATTGACGGTGTATCCGGACAGCAAATCGGGGTGCTTCCCACTGGACAGGCCATCCGCATGGCGCGTGAGCGCGGCCTGGATCTCATCGAAATCTCCGCCTCGGCCGACCCGCCGGTGTGCAAAATCGTCGACTACGGCAAGTACAAGTACGAGCAGGAGAAGAAGAAGAAGGAGGCCGCCAAGAGCCAGAAGGGCGGGAAGCTGAAGGAAATGAAATTCCGCATCGGCATCGACCCGCACGACTACACCATCAAGATCGCCCACGCGGAGGAGTTCCTCGCGCATGGGGACAAGGTGCGTGTGCAGCTCCAGTTCAAGGGCCGCCAGATGGCGCACCAGGAGCTGGGCTACGAGCTGGCCCGCCGTATCCGTACCGACTTGGAAGGCATGGGACATGTGGACCAGGAACCGAAGATGGCCGGTCGTAACATCAACATGCAGATCTCGCCGCATCCGGAGCGTCAGCGCGTGCGCAAGTTTGCCAACTTCAAGCACGGGAAGTTCATCAACCCGGAAGAAGAGGACAACACGCACGAGTCCGATCACGAGTCCGAACTCGCCGCCGAAGCCATGCAGCAGAATGGCAATGGCAGCGTGAACGGGAACGGCGCTGGAAATGGTGCCGCCAAGCCGAAGGGGGAGAGCGCTCCCGCTGCGGACAACGCCCGGGGCTAAGGCTGGACCAGGCTGGAACAGTTTAAGCAACTTCAGGAGTGGGGGCATCCGTGCCTCCACTTTTTTTGTGCCTGCGTGGATTGGAAAGGGAAGGGGCTTGGGAGTGGGGGGAAACGCAAAGCAGCGAAAGCAGCAAAGGAGAGAGAAAGTAGGAGGGAAGCCGGCTCTACCGAGGGGACAGTGTCTGGCGGGTTTTATTGCCTGCCCTTTCCGTGGGGTGAGGTCATGTCGCGAGGACGTTTCGATTAACCGCAAAGGGGCAGAGAGGCAAAGGACGCAGAGGATGGGAAGGGTTTGGTGCTGGGTATGCAGCGTGTTGAGGCATGGTGCGTCTCGTTGCGGAGGAGGCAGAGACGCGCAGGTATCGTTGTGGGCGGGGTGAGGATTGGTCGCAAAGCAGCTAAGCAGCAAAGAAACTGAAGGAGGTTAGGCGTCCCCCTGACAGTGGGCGTTAGGCCTCTGGCCTGACGGTGACCGGTGGGTTTCCTTCCCTGCTGATTTCACCTGCACACGGAGGGGTGACGAGATTGAATTAGCCGCAAAAAGGCGCAAAAAACTCAAAAGAGGTTGATGCTGGGTGATGCTACCTCCCTTTGTGATAGCTCAACCCCAAGGGCACTCACTTCTTGTGCCTTTTGCGTTTTTTTGCGGCTAATGAATTGGCGTAGTTCCGACGATGGTGGCGTGGGCGGGGAGGTGAGGCGCGCCATCCTTGAGTGTGGGAGTGGCACTGGTACAGTAGGCCTTCTCCATTGCTAACGAGTCATCCATCCATGCATTCCCGCCCTGACATCCTCCTGCTTTTTGACATCGACGGCACCCTGTTAGACACTCGTGGGGCCGGAGCTGGAGCGCTGCTGGATGCCACGGAGGAGGTGCTTGGTCTTGCCCGGGAAAAGATTCCGCCGCTCGACCTCGCCGGAGCCACGGATGGCGCGGTGGTGCGCAAGCTCTTTGCCGATGCCAGTCAGCCGCTGGAGCCCTCCCGCGTGGAGGCCTTTCAGAAGTACTACCTCGCCCGTCTGGAGGAGCGCCTGCATCACGATGAATTTCCCGGTCGCTTGCTCAATGGCGTGACGACCCTGCTCACGCGTCTGGTGGATGAAACCCACTTCTCCCTCGGCCTCCTCACGGGGAACTGGCGTGCCGGTGCGCGGCTGAAGCTGGAGCGCTTTGGCATTCACGGCCATTTCGTGGATGGCGGCTTCGGGGATGATGGCGAGCAGCGCAACGACCTCGGTCCCGTGGCGGTGCGTCGCATGGAGACGGCGACGGGGCGCAGCTTCGCACCGCATCAGGTCATCGTGATTGGTGATACACCCAAGGACATTGCCTGCGCGCATGCCATGGGGGCGCGCTGCCTGGCGGTGGCCACGGGTGTCTTTGCCCACGCGAGCCTGCTGCCCTTTGCGGCGTGGCAGGTGCTGGAGAGCCTGGAGGACACGGAGACGCTGCTGCAGGTGCTGGCAGCATGAGTCCACAGGGCAGGTCAGATTCTCCATCCCATCCTGCGGCGCAACATTGCCCTCCGGGCCGGCGTTCTTCACACTCGCACCATGGGCACGCCTGCACTTCTCACGACCACTGTCGGCTCGTATCCTGTTCCAGATTGGCTTCCCGCCCTGCCGAGTTCGCAGGCGCTGCTGGATGCCACGCGGGTGGTCTTCGACATCCAGCGTGAGGCGGGCATCGACCTGCCGACGGACGGTGAGCTGTACCGCTTCGACATCAATCACCCGGATACGAACGGGATGATTGACTACTTCACGGGCAAGCTGGGTGGCATCTCGCCCGCGGGACGTCCGGAGACGGAGGCCTTCCGCGCGAAACATGAGATGAAATTCCGCGCCAAGCCCGCCGGCGTGGTGCGTGAGGCCATCACGGAAGGCGTAATGAATCTGCCGGAAGACTGCGCACGTGCGGCGGCGGTGGCGCGGGGCGATTTCAAGTTCACGCTTACCAGTCCGTACATGCTGGCGCGCACGCTGCTCGACAAGCATTACCACGACTTCGCGGCGCTGACGCTCTCGATTGCGAATGCCCTGGCTGCACAGGTATCATCTCTCAATGCGACATGCATTCAGGTGGATGAGGCGAACATCCCCGGCAATCCAGCTGATGCGCCGCTGGCTGCGCAGGCCATCAATCGCGTGCTGGATGCGGTGCCGAAGTGCGTACAGCGCGCGGTGCACTTGTGCTTTGGAAACTATGGAGGGCAGACGGTGCAGAGGGGGACGTGGGAGGCGCTGCTCGCCTTCCTCAATGACCTGCATGCGGATCACGTGGTACTGGAACTCGCGCATCGCCCTTCCTCAGATCTCGATGCGCTCAAAGAACTCGCGCCGCATGTGGGCATCGGTGTTGGGGTGGTGGATATCAAAGTGAACCACGTGGAGACGGCGGATGAGATTGCAGGGCGTATCGATGCCGCGGCGAAGAAGCTCGGCGCGGAACGTCTGAAGTACATCCATCCCGATTGTGGCTTCTGGATGCTCAAGCGCAGTGTCGCGGATCGCAAGATGGCTGCGCTGGCGCAGGGGCGGGAGAGGTATTTGCGGAGCTGACGATGGACCAAGCCGCACGCGTGGTGCGTATCTCCTCAAGGAGTGGGGGCATTCCTGCCCCCATTCTGCCCGGTGAAACCCTCATTCGTGCACCATTTCACGCGACTGGAGGCAAGGGTTCGCAGGAAGCGGCACTAGCCTAGTGCCGTCATGTGGCGTGGCTACACTGGTGAGTGAGGAAGTGTCTGTGAAGCTTCGGAAGAAGAGGCTCCGCACCCTGATTTGCCCACCACCGGCACTAAGGCTAGTGCCGCTCCCTGCGGGACGGTCACTCGTTTAAATTGGGAGAACGACTAGAACTCCGGCGGCCCATTCAGGTGCTCGCATTTCTCCGGCTTGCCGGGGATGAACTGCACGACTTGGCCCTGTGCTTCGAGCTTCTTCTGCAGTTCGGGCACGGACACTTTCTGCACTGGCACATCGGACTTCACGGCCATGGCGGCAGCGATGCCTGCGGCGTGACCGCCAATCATCCACACGCTTTCCAGGCGGTAGGTGCAGAAGGCGACGTGGGTGAAGCTGGCAGCGCCGGGGACGAGGAGATTGGTGGCTTGTTCGGGTGTCGGCGTGAGTGAGCGGTAGGGGATTTGGTAGGCATAGCCCATGCGCCAGATGCGGCCTTCATTGAGGAACTCGGTGGGGGACACCGCGAGGCGCTGCACGTGGTGGCTGTCAATGAAGTGGCTGCTCATGCCGATGCTGTCTTCCTTGCGCCGTTCGGTTTGTACGTCCTGTTGCCTCACGACGTAGGCTCCTTTCATGCGGCGGGCTTCGCGTACGTAGAGCTGCGGGGGGAAGTTGCTGGTGTCCTTGAACTCATCCTTGTGGAAGCCCCACGTGGCCATGTCATCACGCACTTCCTTGGGCACGCTTTCATCACTGCGGAGAAACTTCAGGAGGCCCAGCGTGTAGTCCAGGTGGTCCTGGTACATGACCTCGCGTTTCGCATAGTCCGCATCCGGAAAACCAATCTGGCCACCGAAGTGGCCGAGGGAGAAGATGGCGGCTTGTTTGTTGTTCCCTTCGAACTTGCCATTGCGGCGTTTGTAGAAGTCGAGGATGTCCGTGCGCTTCACCGCTTCCTTGCGGGAGGCTTTTTCGAGCAGCCAGTTCTCCAGCAGCTTGTATCTTGAGCGGTCATAATTCTTCGGCTCGGTAATGGGCACGCGCAGGGCGGGGTCATTGGCGAAGGTGGGGCGGAAGTTGTAGTTCATGGTGCCGGGGTGGGCATCGCCTTCCTTCAAGTCTTTGGCCCAACCGCTGATGCCGGGGAGGAGCTTGCCGTTTTCATCCACGGTCTTTGCCTGGCGCACGGTCTTGTCGAAGCGGATGCCGGCGGCTTCTTCGCCGTACTCCGCCTTGCTGTCGCGCCCGAAGGTGTAATCCACTCCGGCACGGGCCATGAGGTCGCCCTCGTACCCGGCATCAATGAAGACCTTGCCCTTTACTTCGAGGCCATTGCTGAGGGTGATACTGGTGATCTTTGCGCCGTCCTTCTGCACCTTTGCCACGACCACTCCGTAGCGCGGGGTGATGCCAGCTTCCTGTAGCATGTCCTGATACACCGCTTCTGCCACACTGGATTCGAAGTAGTACTCCGGCTGGTTCGTGCCGTAGTGTTTTCCCAGCCGCTTGTAGAATTCATCCGCGAAGCCGCCGATGGTCCACTTCAGCATGTGCTCGCTCTCGGCGGTGTTGATGCCGCTGGTGCTCAGGCCACCGATGTGTTTGGTGGGCTCGATGAGGAGAACGCTGGCGCCTTCACGCTTCGCCGTGATGGCAGCGGCGATGCCGCAGGGGACGGCACCGTAGACGACCACGTCGTAGGATTCTGGCTTGGGGTTCTCCGGCTTCTGCGCAGAGAGCGGAGACGTGAGAGCGGCCAGCAGCGTGGCAAGGAGGAGTCGGCGGCGGAGCTTCATGGCGGGAGTGAGGAGGGTGGATGGCGCAACAACCCAAGGTCTGGATACGAAGTTTTGGACGGACGAACTCGCCCACAAGTGAAAAAGGGCTTGTGAGGAGCATTGCCGGACGCGGCCCTGGGAGCGCTGGCCTCTGGCCGGCGTGGGGGCATGTAATATAGTGATTTTACATTTCACGCGAGCAACGCACACGACGGTACTTCGGCGAGTGCCCTTCTCTGTGAGAGCACGCAAGGGAGACGGGTGAGCAACGGAAAGGGTACGCAGTAGACCCAAAATACGCCGGCCGGAGGCCAGCGCTCCCAGGGCCGCTGCGTTTTGAACTACACTCAGAGTCAGGTTCCGGGCGCAGCAGCTTCCTCCTCACCACCCAGCTCCAGCGCCTTGATCTCCGGTAGCGCGGCGCTGCCCATGATGCCCTGCAGGCTGCCATAGAGTCCGCTGGTGCCATTGAGAACGCGGGTGAGTTGCATCTCGCGTTTTTTCCAGAGGCGCTCCATGGCGCGGCGTTCGCCATCGAGGTCCTTCTTCATTTCTACGAAGGACTCCACGACGCCTTCAATCTGGTGCTTGAACTGGGGGCTGGTGAGGAACTGGTAGAGAACGGCCATCTTTTCCTCCTTGCCGGACTCGGCGCGCTTCGCCGTGGCGACTTGCAGCAGGCCATTGCGCAGTGCGGCGGCGAGGGCGAGGGCGAAGGGGAAATTGCAAATCCACACGCCATCGACGTGGCCACCATGTGATACACCATCCGGCAGGACCTGGCTCACGAGGATGGCCAGTTCCGCACCTTGAGCACGCTGGTCGTCCTTGAGTTTGCCGAGCCAGCCGGGGCTCCAGTTCTTGGTGCGTTTGCTTTCCCAGATGATGGTGCCGCAGTCGTGCCCGAGATTGTTCCTCACCTTCTGCAGGAGGTCAGCGCCGCGGGTGCCCTGGGGGACGGGGAGGAATTCATCCAGCACGAATGCTTCCTTCAGCAGGTCTTCCAGTTCGAGTTCCATCACTTCGCCCTGGCTTTGTTGCGAGCCCTGCTCGGCCTTCTGCTTCAGCGTTTCGATTTGAGTCTTGAGGTCGTTGATGAGCTTGTCCTTGTCCGCAAGGCGCAGATGCTGCTCCTCGGTGGCGCGTTTGCGGGCATCCTCTTCCAATCGTGAGGTCTGCTCATCCACCTTGCGCTGGACTTCGAGTTCGAGATTCTTGGCGCGCTCTTCGACTTCGCGCTGTTTGGTGCGCAGGGCGAGTTCGTTGCGCTGGGCTTCTTCGAGCTTCTGGCTGCGCTCGGCGAGTTGCGTGCGGGTGTCCTGGAGTTCGAGCGCGAAGCCTTCCTTTGCTTCGCGGACGGCCTGCTCGGTGAGTTTCTTCTTTTCAGTGGCGAGGCGCTGCGTCACTTCGTGCTCCAGCTCCGCACGCGCGGCTTCGTTTTTCTGACGCTGTGTTTCTACTTCCTTCTGCCGCGTGGCGATTTCCTGCTCCAGGCGACGCTGCTTCTCCGCGAAGTCACGCGTGAACTCCTCATGCAGGCTGTGCCTCACGGCATCGCTCAGGGGGATTTCAGCGTGGCAGTTTGGGCAGGTGATCGTATCGGCCATGGAGAGCTGGGAGGAAGATGCCGCACGCTGGACGGAATGTGTGGAGTGTCCAGCGAAAGTCCCGCGGCGTGGGTGCTTCCAAGAGATGGTGGGGCCGGCGCAGTGAGTACTACCAAGGTCCAATGGCCCGCATCACGGCATTCCCTACGTTGGGGGGCAGCATGCACGCTGCCCGTGCGGAGGCTCGCTTGTCATTTCCTGTCGATGAAATACATCCCCCCTTCTCCAGTCTTTCGCAGCGTGGTTGACCGCTGCGAACGGGGGATGCCCTGCGCTCCTTTGCGGGAGCACACTACTACTACTGTGCATGCACCTATTGCTATCCGTACACTATTCATGGGCAGACGGTGTACACGCGCTGCGCAATCAAGAATGGCGTCCCGGCCATGCCGCCGCGACCCTGCCAGGTCGCCTATTTCTGGACGTGCAGGGGCGTCCTTTTTGTCGTAAGGAGAACGAGGGAATCGCATGATACGAGCATTTGGCGCCATCCTTCTGTATTCGCTGCTGCCGCTTCTGGTCTGCCAGTGCCGCTGCATCAATGCATGTATCAGCTTCTTCAAGGACAACGCCAGCAAAGGTCACAACCTGCAGAGTGGCGGCATGGGGGCAGGACGTACACTCACCGTGGAGGAGTTCATCGCGGCAAATGCGCACCGCAATCTGCCTCCCGAGTTGCTGAGGACTCGCTTTCGAGTGGCCGATGCTGACAAGGATGGGCTGCTCACTCCCGCGGAGGTGGACAGTCATCGTGCCCGAGCCGCCGAAAGAAAGCGCAATGCGAATCCTGGGTAGGAGCTGCGATGTGTGGCAGGCTAAGGACGGGTGGCGTCGGACGACACCATGGATGACATGGCGCAGGTGGCAGCCCGCCTGTTCGGTGGTGATGGCACTGCACCTTGTGCATGAGATTTCCTCCCGAAGAGCCATCCTCCACCGTCTGGTTCGCTGCTGGTTCTATCAGACCCCGCAGTCGATGGGAAGCTCAGGGAAGTCTGCACGAAGGATGGCTGGAAGAAGGTGTGCGATGCGTCGAGGCGCAAAGTCATCGGTAGAATCGATGAGTTCACTAAGACTCCACCATCTGAGTTCCGACATGTAGCTGTCGGGATTCGTTCCAGAGATGGCTTGAGTGGAGCGGGTTCTTGCGACAAAGAACCTCTCAAACTGGTCTGCATCCTGTCCGTTCCACGTGTGCCTGTGGCGACGGAACCAGACGCAGGTACTCAGCGGTGCGGTGATGCCCGTCTCCTCGTAGAGTTCTCTACGTGCTGCATCTTCGAATGATTCGCCGGTGTCCAAACCGCCGCCGGGCATCAGCCAAAACGTCTTACCTGTCAGGGGTTCTGTACCTCGGAAGAACAAGACGCGATCCTGCTCGTCAATGAGGATCACCCGCGAAGCTAAGCGAGCTTCTGTTGGAATATGGGGATGCATGGAACTCAGCGAACGACCCAAGCTCTGCGACGCAGCTCGCGCGACACTACGAACGCAGCCCGAGTGCGATTGTCGCTGCAGCGGATGGTTCGCTTGATGGTTGATTACCTTGGTGCGCGACCACCCCAAGGCATCGAGGTCCACCGGGATTGCCTTGAAGTTTTAGGGAATCGCCGACCAACGTCGATCTCCCCAATCTTGGTCTTGTAGTAGTGCCGGATTTTGAAATCCTGATGCTTGAAGTAATCAAAGCGTTCATCGCTTCCCACGTAATACCAACCTTCCGCTTTCGAAGGCTCCCCCGGCGCAGTGATGCCTAGAAGTGCTGTACTATTGACCAAGTGGTGTCGTACGGGTGCGGCGCATGAGGCCAGAATGACAAGAAGCGGTAACAACGCAACGATTCTCATGGTGGCTGCTTTTTAGCGAACATACAGAGAGTCCGCAACCATGTCTGGTTTGCAATGTATCTTTCCCCTGGGGGCATTCGGTGGGGATAACCTGCGAGATGGGTATGACAAAGGTACTTATCCAAGTGCCCTTCGCGTCTGTCCTCTTAGGTTCCTACCACAACTTGTACCACGGCTTCTTCTCTCCAGAAACCGACGGGGAAGCAGGATGCGGAGGCGAAGTCTTGCTACCCTCAATGAAGCCGTGAACAGCAATATTGAACGCAGTCTCAGCGCCGACATCCTTTGTGCACTCCTTTGCGATGAACGCCGTTGCCATCGCGGCTGCGTGCGCAGCTTCCTTTAGTGGGACTGCGTTTTTCCGGGCGATTTCCATGGCCTCGTCTTGCAACAGCGATAGCGATTGCAGAGTGGTGAGTTCGGGGTCTTCTCCACGTTTGTGATCTCCACCAAGCTTTGCAGGATCGAACTGCACTCCGAAGTGCTGCAACAATGACCCGAAAATGTTCACGAGCTGCGGTCCTTGCTCATTGGCCTCATTGGACAGGACAACGGTCCCCGGCGTCACGTCATGGATGTTTAGATTGAAAGACCGGAGTAGAAGGCTCCCGGCCAATCGGGCCGAACTCGCAATGGCAGTGTGGGGGTGCACTGCGCGCCCTGAGCCGAGTCGTGCCGCGATGAGTTCGACCAGCTCTCCCGCGGTCTTGTGCTGCGCTTCGGATATCTGCATACGTTGAACGAGTGGCCTAACACAGGGATTGTTTGCAGGCACGCAGAAACACAGTCCCCCAAGCGCAGGGTGTCCTGAGAGAATGCTGGAATCGCCAGCCGTCAAAAAAAGATGTCCTGTCCTTCTGGGCTTCCGGCATAGGGACTGGAGAAGCGAGCACCGGCGGGGTGGCTTACCATTTTCCAGTCCAGTCAGACCATGGACTTTGCTGGACGTTGGACGACTGGAAAATGAACTGCGCCCGTCTGGCCTGTCATCCCTCGTGATTCGCATCGCCCGCCTCGCATTCCACCGTTACCGTCGCATCGCTTACCACTCACCTGTCCCGCAACTGCCTGAGGCTCAGCAATCAGAGTGGCGGAGGGAGAGGGATTCGAACCCCCGGATACTTGCGCATCAACGGTTTTCAAGACCGCCGCCTTAAACCACTCAGCCATCCCTCCTTGATTGGTACTTGGCTTGGGAGCCAGTCCAGTCCAGTCCATCCTCATACACCGGGCGGGAAGGATGAAAAGCATTTTCCTGCTTGATTTTTTGCCTTGGCTCGCCAGACTGCCCGTCCACTTCATTTCTAGTCCAAGTCGAATCCCTTTATCATGGTCGTCATCCGTCTCCGCCGCGAAGGCACAAAGAACCGTCCGTTTTACCGCGTTGTTGCCGCTGACCAGCGTTTCAAGCGCGACGGCCGTTTCATCGAGTCCCTCGGCACGTATGACCCGGCTCAGGAAAAGGGCGGCGTGAATCTCGATGTGGAGAAGGTGCAGTCCTGGATCACCAAGGGCGCCCAGCCCACCGACACGGTGCGTGGCCTCGTCAAGAAGGCCAAGGCCGCTGCGGCGAACGCCTAATCCGGCGGCGTCAGCCTCCCAGATTTGTTCTTTTTCAACCCGTTGCTGCGCACGTGGAGCAGCAACGGGTTTGTCTTTTTGCCACGGCTCGGTCATACTGACGTCATGGATGCCCCGGAAGCCCTGCGCGAGTTCCTCATGTACGTCATTGCGAACCTGATTGAGCAGCCGAAGCAGGCCAGCATTGCCGTGGGAACCACGCAGGCAGGGGCCATCTCCTACCGCATCCACCTCGCCCCTGAAGATGTGCGCCGGGTGGTGGGGAAGAATGGATTCACCATCAGCGCCATCCGCTCCCTGGTGAACGTGGCCGCCGCGAGGTATGGGGTGAAGGTATCCCTGCGCGTGGATGGAGTACGTGAGGAGGAGTTTCAATCACCCCAGCCGGCGGGGGCGCAGGCGGGTGCGGGAAGTGGGGTGGATGGCGAGCAGGGTGGGGAGGAGTAGTGGCGACCGAACCGCCCAGAAGCAGCTACCTCCTCCGTAGGTTGCGCACCCAGTTGACAATGCCTAGCAAGATGAAACCAACCGCGCCAATCGCGAAGATAGTGTAGAACATCTGATGTTCCAGATGCCATTTGATTGCGTCCCCAACACTTGGGAAAGACACCGGGGTTGAAGTTACCCCGATCGTCCCCACGACCCAGAGTGTCAACGCCGTCAAGAGGCAGTTCAGAGGCTGGATTTTTGCTAGTCTTGTTAGCATGTCCCTGAATTTACAAGAGGGCAGCCGAAAGAATCCAGGCTGAATGTCAACCTGAAGTCACCTCTGGCGCGGAGGTTGCAGGCAGTTGCGAACGCCCAAAGCGAGAAAGAAGAGTGACAGTACCAATGGCCCGGTGACAATCGCATTGTCCACGGTGTGGTATTTGAGAGCGGCCCAGTGCGACTCCCAAAAGCCGCCGATGAATACGGGGTTGGAGGTTACTCCCAGTGTTGCAACCATGAGGCAGAGGAACCACAGGCACACACACGTTAAAGGGCTGATTTTGCCGAGGTTCTTGAGCATGGTCTCTCGCGTACACCAAATACCTTGAGGGTGGGGAGGGGCACCTCGGGTAGGAAGTTTACCGTCGATGAGGAGGTTGCAGGCAGTTGCGGACCGCCAACCCGAGAAAGAGAAACGACATCACCACCGGACCAGTGACCGTGGCGTTGGTTATGATGTGGTATTTGAGGATAGCCCAAGTCGACTCCCAAAAGCTGCCGGTGAATGTGGGGAAAGAGCTCATGCCCAGTGTTCCAAGCACAAAGCAGAGGCACCCCAAGAACAAGCACTCCAGAGGGTGGATTTTGTTAAGTTTCCTCAGCACGGACTTCCATGTTAAGCGGAAGTGTTGAGGTTACGCCAGACTGAACCTACCCAAGCCCTGTCTCTGCACGCTCGAATCACCTCTTTCGGGTTTTCCGAGAGGAGGGAATCCGGCAGTTGTAAAACGCCAGTCCCAGAAACTCCACGGCCAGCACCAGGGAGGCGGTCACGGCGGCGTTGTCCACCACGTAGTATTCCATTTCGCTCCGGGTGGAGCTGTAGGGCATGGGGGCCGCGTTGGCGCTCCAATACGAGAGGTACAGGAACAGGAAAAACAAAACGAAGCATGCGACCGGGTGGAGCCTAATGAGCAGCGTCATGGTGCCCCTCATCTTACCCCAACGCTTCCCGGCGAATCCAGTCTGAATTTTCACCCGAGCGCTGCCAAAACCATCTTGCGCATTGGCACGCCTTTGGCACGTTCGTGGCCATGATGTCGCTGCTGCTGCGTGCTCGTCTCCTTGTTCCCGCGCTTGCGGGATTGTTGCTCGCCTCTTGTGCGGGTGTTCACAGGGAGCCGTACGTGGTGCAGGAGCCTGGCTACCTGACTCCGGCGGAGTATCAGCAGAAGGCACGCGTCATCGCGCCACGCATCTACCGCGATTACCATCCGCACACCTTCGCGATCGTCAGCACGGACAAGGTGTATACCCGCACCACCGTCCGCCCGGCGGATGACGAGGCGCCAGATGCCATCCCGCCCTACAACCGCACGGTGCCCACCATCGAGGTGGCAATGGAGCGGCCGGAGATGCCTCCAGTCACCTGTGAGGGCAACTGCTATGAGCCCCGCAAGTGCCACTCCTGCGGTTCCTGCCAGTGCCATCCGAAGATTCCGCGCAAGGCGATCACGTTTGAGTTCGAGCCGTCGGGTGAGTTGATTTACACCACGCACGTCACCGGCCCGAAAACTACGAAATACCGCCGTGACGAGTTCGCCTGGTGGCCATCTTCCCGCAGGCTGCACGGGACCAGGTACAAGGATTGAGGCGGTAGCCCATGATTCGTGCATTTGTTGCTGTCGTCGTGGCTGCAGGCGCTCTGGTGTCGTGTGCCCGGCATGAGGCTGCCAAGCTGGAACCGGGTCAGCCTCGGAGTTCCGGGTGTCAAGCTTCGGTGGCATCCGGCGAAAAGTCTGGGCCTGAGAAAGCCCAAGCGTCCCCGGCATCCCCATCCACATCCAGACAAAAGACACGCTTCCTGCCAGAGGAGGCGACGGACTATGAGATTCCTTTGCCGCCGCTGATGAGGTGATTAAAACGCGCTAGCGCCGGGCCGTCACCTCGGCTGGCTTCAGTATCTCCACCGTGAATGGAGCATCATAGGAGTCGATGTGATACTGGGGTACTGGGCATCTATCCCGCATGTCTGGGGGTAGGTGGTCCTTTATCCCCACGCAGGCATCACGGAGCATCTGATGCCCCGGCGGCTGCCAGGTGTAGGTGAC
This sequence comes from Roseimicrobium gellanilyticum, assembly GCF_003315205.1. Lineage (NCBI taxonomy): Bacteria > Pseudomonadati > Verrucomicrobiota > Verrucomicrobiia > Verrucomicrobiales > Verrucomicrobiaceae > Roseimicrobium > Roseimicrobium gellanilyticum. The sequence goes on from NZ_QNRR01000001.1 coordinate 1,275,746, forward strand.
TGTCAGCGGACCAAAATGTTCCAACACGGAAATGTCACCTTGTGCGGGGGCGAGCGTGCGCGTTTCTCCGGGGCGGAGGAATTGCAGGTCGCGCTCCGTCTGGCTGTTGTGGCACGAGAAGAAGCTGCGCGATGAACCGTTGCCGATGTAGCAACCCTGGAATCTGACGGGGAATGAGGACCGGTTGGTTACTGCGATGAGTGATTCACGGCTGTGGCGCTGCGCGAAGCCAAAGCGCAGCGGGTCGTGGTTGGTCCATGCGAGGACGTAATAAGCCGCCGGGACGCTGACGAGGATGAAGAGGACCGCTGCAATGATGGTCTTCAGCTTCCTCGACATGGGAGAAACGACGGTGGCTGGGTCGAGCTGGTTCCTGCGCTGCGCTGCTGTGGCAGAGGCATGCTGGCAAAATGCGGCAGCCCCGGCAATGCAAATCAGGGCATGGGTGGTGCAGACGGCGGCATGAAACTTTCTGCCCGCCGTGAAAGACTCCGTTTTCACAGGCGTAATGCTTTCCGTCCATGAAAACACCCGCGATCCAGCGCACCACCAGCAACAGCAACAGGAGCCTTCCCGGGGAGGGCCCGACTGGCAACGGCAGCAACTCGAACGGCGATACTCTGACGAACGGAAACGGAAACGGGAATGGGGCCGCAGCGGTCACGCCGGTGGAGTCCGAGTCGCAAGCCCCTGCTCTGCAGCGTGGACTTGCTGTGCTGGAGTTCCTCGCCGGTCGTGAAGAGGGCGCGACGCTCTCTGAAATCAGCGCCGCGCTGGGCCTCTCTCCCGCGTCGAGCTTCCGCCTTACGGGGGTGCTGGAGGATTCGGGGTACGTGCTGCGTGAGGAGACCTCGCGACGCTTCCGGCTCTCTCGCAAGCTCCTGCGTCTTGGCCAGCCGCAGCATGAGGGGCGCAGCCTCGTGGAGTGCTGCCTGCCTGCTATGCGTGAGGTACTGGCGCAGACGGGGGAGACGGTGCAGCTCTGCTGCCTCGCGGAGCATGAGTGCGTGATGATTGAGCAGCTGCCCTCCACGCATCCCTTCAAGTACATCGTGGACCTCGGCTCGCGTCCGCCCATACACTGCTGCGCGCCGGGGAAGGCGATGCTGGCATATCTTCCGGAGCCTGCGCTTGGCGCCGCGCTGGCTGCGACCACCTTCACTACGCATACGCCACGCACCCTCACTACGGCGGAGGCGCTGGTGGAGTCCTTTGGGAAGATTCGCGAACGTGGTTTCGCGGTGGACCAGGGGGAACATTTCGAGGGCATCCACTGTGTGGCGGCTCCGCTGCTGGATCGCCATGGACATCCCGTGGCGGCCATCACGATTGCCGGACCCTCCACTCGCATCCAGGCCCGCCGTTTCAATGAGTACGGTCGTATCATGAAGCAGGCTGCCGCACAGGCTGCGCTTCGGTATCTTGGTTGATATCACCTCTCCCTTTTTGGAAACGAGAACCCGTACGCTCAAGCTCACGTTTCTCATGCGCCCCTCTCACGCATCCAACTCAGCCCCCATGCGCATCACCCACAGGAGTCTTGCTCTCTCTCGTGTTCTTGCACTTGCCCTGGCGCTTGTATTTGTCGGATTCGCTCCAGCCGCATCCACACCCGCGACGGTTGCTGCCAAGCCCACGCCGGCACAAGTCGAGTTCTTCGAGTCGAAGATTCGTCCCGTGCTCGTGGGGGAATGCTACGACTGTCACGGCGCGAAGAAGGACAAGGGCGGCCTGCGTCTGGACTCTCGCGATGCCATGCTCGCTGGCGGTGATAGCGGCCCGCTCTTTGTACCCGGCGCTCCGGAGAAGAGCCTGCTCATCCAGTCGCTCATGCACACCACGCCGGAAACGGAGCTGCATATGCCGAAGGATGGCGCGAAGCTGGAGGAGGGACGCATCGCCGACTTCAAGAAGTGGATTGCCGATGGCGCGCCCGACCCGCGTGATAAACCCGAGCCCGTGATGAGCCCGGAGCAATCGTGGGAGCAGGCGCTCGCCACGCGGAAGCAGTGGTGGAGCTTCCTGCCGGTGAAGGCCACGGAGCCTCCCGCCGTGAAGGACGCTGCCTGGTCACAGCATCCCGTGGATCGATTCCTTCTCGCAAAACAAGAGGCGCAAGGATTGCAGCCTGTGAAGGCTGCTGATGCAGCCACGCTCATCCGTCGTGTCTCCTATGTGCTCACGGGACTACCACCCACACCGGAGGAAATCGAAACCTTCAAGACTGCATTTGCCAAGAATGCCGATGCCGCACTCAGCGAACTCATCGACCGCCTGATGGCCTCACCACGCTACGGCGAGGCGTGGGCTCGTCACTGGATGGATTGGGTGCGCTATGCGGAGTCCCACGGTAGCGAAGGGGACGCGGCCATTCCCTTCGCGTGGCGTTATCGCGATTATCTTATCCGTGCCTTCAACAGTGATGTCCCCTATCCGCAGATGGTGCGTGAGGCGATCGCTGGTGACATGCTGAAGAGTCCGCGTGTGGATGCGGTAAATGGCATCAATGAAAGCGCGCTGGGAATTGGTCAGCTCCGCATGGTGCTGCATGGATTCTCGCCCACGGACTCGCTGGATGAACTGGTGACCTTCACGGACAACCAGGTGGATACGGTCACGAAGGCCTTCCTCGGACTCACGGTCTCCTGCGCGCGATGCCACAATCACAAGTTCGATGCCATCTCCCAGGCGGACTTCTATTCGCTCTACGGCATCTTCACCAGCACACGTCCCGCCTTGATTGATGTGAATCTGCCAGAGGTGGGCAAGGTGCAGCGCGAAGAACTCACCAAGCTGAAGGGCGAAATCAAGAAGGTGGTGGCTGAAGCATGGCTCGCCGCAGCGAAGGACCTGCCTACCATTCCTGAGAAGCCTGTGCCTCCCATGTCTGAGGGGGTGATTGAGCACTGGGACCTTCGCAAGGAGAAGTGGTATACGGATGGCCATGGCGTGCAGCAAGGCCCGACGAAGGCGGGTGAGTTCAGCATTGCCACGGAAGGTGAGCGCATCATCGCGGGGGTCCATCCTTCTGGTGTCTTCAGTGATCTGCTGTCCACGAAGGTTCGCGGTGTGCTCATGTCACCGCGGTTGAAAAATCCCGGTGGTAAGCTCTGGATGCGCTCCGCAGGCGGCGGCATGGCGCGTGCACGCTATGTGGTGCAGAATTATCCGCGCACCGGCACCATCCACAAGGCGAAGGACTTCAAGGATGAGCCGGGCGATGCACGCCTCGCCTGGCGTGAACTGGACCTCGAATATTGGAAGGGCGATGACATCTTCATCCAGTGCACGACGGTGGCGGATCAACCCGCCGAGGCGAAGCTGGATGCACGTTCATGGTTCGGCATCACGGATGTGATCATCACCAAAGGCGAGCCCCCACCCGCGGTGTCCATCCATGGAAATCCGGCGGAGGCCGTGCAGGCCTGGCAGAGCGGCAAGATGACGGATGCGCAGGCGGAGCTGCTCGACTCCCTGATTGCCGAGGGTAAGCTTCCCAACGATGCAAAGAAAATTCCCGCTGCCGCCGCGCTGCTGGCCAGGTATCGTGAAGTAGAGGCCGCGCTGCCTCTGCCCACACGTGCTCCGGGTGTGCTGGAGGCGGAGGGGCATGATGCGCCGATGTTCGCGCAGGGTGATCACAAGCGGCCCGGCCCCCCAGTGCCACGTCGATTCCTGGACGGCATCAATCCTACACCCTATCACACCGCGAAGAGTGGTCGCCTGGAGCTTGCGGAGAGCATCGTGGATCCCGCGAACCCGCTGACCTCTCGCGTCGTTGTGAATCGCCTGTGGCAGACGGTCTTTGGCAATGGTCTTGTGGCCACGCCAGACAATTTCGGTCGCCTCGGCGAACCACCGTCGCATCCCGAGCTGCTCGATTATCTGGCCAGCCGCTTCGATTCGGAAAAGGGCAGCATCAAGAGCATGCTGAAATTCCTGCTGAACTCCAAAGCCTTCCAACTCGACTCGGAGGCAGCACCTGCCGCTGCGCAAAAGGACCCGCAGAACAAGCTGCTCACGCACTTCACCGTGCGGAGACTCGAAGCAGAATCCATCCGCGACAGCATTCTCGCACTCTCCGGCAAGATGGAAGAGAAGATGTATGGTGAGTCCGAGTCGGGCGGCTCCTATCGACGCAGCGTGTATGTGAAGGTGGTGCGCAACAGCCTGGATGATTTCCTGACCGCATTCGACGCACCCGTGCCAAGCGCTTCTCGTGGCAAGCGCGACTCTACCAATGTGCCTGCGCAATCGCTCGCGCTTCTGAATGATCGCAAGGTCATCAACTGGTCCGGCTATTGGGGCGCGCGCTCGTACAAGAACAAGGACCTGGCAACGGATGAAGCCCGGGTGCAGCGGATGTTCCAGGAGGCATTCGGTCGCGCGGCCACGGAGACGGAAGTTGCGCAGAACATTGCCTTTCTAGGGGCGTCCTCAAAGGTGGGAGAGCAGCAGCAGGCCGAGTTGGCCCGACTTGAGAAGACACAGGACGAACTCCGAAGCCGCATCGAGTCCGTGCTGTCGCCCGTGCGCAACAAGCTCACCGAAGACAAGCGGAAGTCCCAAGGTGCTCCTCCGGACCTGGCCGGTGTTCCGGAGCCGCTTGCCGAATGGGACTTCGAAGACGGCCCGAATGATTTGAAGGGGAAACTCCCGCTCACACTGGAAGGTGGGGCGCGCATCGAGCATGGCATGCTGATTCTTGATGGCGGCAAGGCCCTGGCTCGCAGCGCTCCCATCAAGCAACGGATGCGTGGGAAGACGCTGGAGGCCTGGGTACTGCTGGATGAGCTGGAGCAGCGCGGTGGCGGTGTGATGACCTTGCAGGACTTGAAGGGAAATGTGTTTGATTCCATCGTCTTCGCCGAGCACGAGGCGGGATGCTGGGTGGCTGGCAGTGACTTTGGCAGGCGCACGAAACCATCAGGCGGCGATGTGGAGCGTGATGCTGCGCAGCGGGCTGTGCATGTGGCCATCTCGTGGGACGCAAATGCCCGGGTGAATGTCTATCGGGATGGCCAGCTCTATGGACGCGGATACAAGGCGGATGATGTCGCGGTGTTCGAACCCAACGCCGCAGAGGTGCTGCTGGGCTGCCGTCATGGTGCGCCCGGTGGGAATCGCATGCTGCGCGGGAAGATTCTGCGCGCGCGCCTCTATGACCGCCCGCTGCGCCCGGATGATATCGAGATGACCCGGAAGATTGAGCAGACCGTGGTGACCGAGCGTGATGTGATGGATGCTCTCACCGAGGCCAATCGTGCCAATGTGCGCCAGTGGCAGGATGAATCCGAAGCGCTGCACAAGAAACTCATTGTGCTCCGCGAGCAAGTCGCCAAGGCCAGCGGACCTGAGCAGGCGTGGCAGAGTCTGGCGCTCGCGCTGGTGAATCTGAAGGAGTTTATTTATCTGAAGTGATGAATAGCAGCCGCACAACAACCCCGGTCTGAAGCTGACGCATGTTCAACATCATGTTCACCGCCCTTCTTTGCACGGTTGTCCTGGCCTTTGGTGCGGGCGTCTTGGGTTTTGTGTTTTTCGACCGGCTGTTGCGCGTGTGCTTTCTCCAGCATCGTTCTGAGTGGGAACTGTGTGGGCGCCCCATCGGGTTCTTTTGGGTGCCTCGGGATGTGAAGGTGGAACGGGCTGGAATGGCTAGAACGACCGTGTTTGCGAACTGGTTGTTTCGAGTTCCTGCGTGGCTCCGTGAAGATGGTGAAGCGTTGCTTGCCTACAATAAATTCAGACGAATCAACGCCCTGTCGTCGCTCCTTGCCGTGGTCGTGATTGCTGAGCTGATTGCACTGGTCGTTTTGGTGTTCTTCGGCGTCAAAGAGTAACTCCATACCCTGTCTAGCATGATGAATACCCCCTACACTCGCCGCCAGATGCTCCAACGCGGCTCCACTGGCTTCGGCATGGCGGCGCTGGCCGGACTCATGAGCCAGCAGCAGGCGAAGGCTGGGGCTTCAGAAGCTTCACCTGCAGCGCTGGCGCATCGTGCGAAGAAGTTTGCTTCGAGGGCGCGCAGCGTCATCTTCTGCTACATGTCGGGTGGCGTCTCTCACGTGGACTCCTTCGACCCAAAGCCGCTGCTTACGAAGTACGCGGGTCAGCCGATGCCGGGCGAGGTGAAGCGCACCCAGTTCAACAACAACGGGACGGTGCAGCCCGCACATTGGGCCTACAAACAATATGGCCAGAGCGGCATCCCGGTGAGTGACCTCTTCCCGCACATGGGCTCGGTGGCGGATGAACTGTGCGTGGTGCGCTCCATGACGGCGAAGTTCAGTGAGCATGCGCAGGGGAATTTCTTCATGCACACCGGCTTCCCCTTCTTGGGCTATCCCAGCGCGGGTGCATGGACGAGCTATGGCCTTGGCTCGGATTCCAGTGACTTGCCGGGGTATGTGGTGCTGCAGAGTGGGGGTGCGGTAGCTCCGCACGGAGGTGTGGGCCTTTTCAGCAATGGCTTCCTGCCAGCGGTTCATCAGGCATCCGTCGTGCGCGCGGATGAGGGGGAACCGGTGGATAACATTCAGCCGCGTGAGCCCGCGGCGATGCAGCGCCAGCGTCTCGACTTCATCGGTGCGATGGACAAGAACTTCGCTCGCAGCGTGGACAACAACATGCACGTGGAGGCCGCCATCAAGAACTACGAGATGGCCTGGCGCATGCAGTCTGCCGTGCCGGAGCTCTGCGACATCGCGGGTGAGACGGAGATCACGAAGAAGATGTATGGCATGAATGATGCCGACCCGAAAACCGCTGCCTACGCGCGCCAGTGCCTGCTGGCCCGTCGGTTGGTGGAGCGCGGCGTGCGTTTCATCGAGCTGAGCACCCTGGGCTACAACATCGGTGGCGGCAACGCGGCGAATCCATGGGACCATCACGGCGACCTTGTGAAGGGTCATGGCAAAATGGGCTATCAGGTGGACCAGCCAATTGCGGCTCTTATCAAAGACCTGCGCTCACGCGGACTGCTGGACAGTACGCTGGTGATCTGGGCCGGTGAATTCGGACGCACACCCTTCGCGCAGGGTGCCAATGGCCGTGACCACAACCCCTACGGCTTCTCCATCTGGATGGCCGGTGGTGGCGTGAAAGGTGGCCATGTCTATGGAGCCACCGATGACTTCGGCTACCAGGCCGTGGAGCAGGTGAGCAGTGTGTATGACCTCTGGGCCACCGTGCTGTACCTCATGGGCATCGACCACGAGGCGCTCACGTATCGCTACAGCGGCCGCGACCTTCGCCTCACGGATGTGCATGGGCATGTGATGCGCGGGGTGATAGCGTGAGGGGGGGCATTCGCTCCCTCGTTGAAACGCAAAGCAACGAAGCAGCTAAAGCTCGAGGTTGATTCTGCGTGCGCTTTGCGTCTTGGAGTGTGACGTGCTTCAAAAGCAAGGCAGGCGAAGTTACGCTTGTCATCGCTATGAGAAGCCAAGCTCAACGAAGGAAGGCAGTGTCAGGCCG